>NZ_AWZT01000006.1 GCF_000472525.1 Paraburkholderia dilworthii | reverse complement strand
TCGACGGTCGGGCCGCCGTGGGCGCGCACTGCATCGACCTTGACCTGGGGCGTGGTCACCGGCACGACGATGATCGCCTTCACGCCCATGCGCGCCGCCGAAAGCGCGACGCCCTGCGCATNATTGCCCGCCGACGCGGTGATCACGCCGCGCGTGAGCGCCTCGGCCGGAATATGCGCCATCTTGTTGTACGCGCCGCGCACCTTGAACGAGAACACCGGCTGGTTGTCCTCGCGCTTCAGATAGACCGGATTGCGCAGGCGCGCCGACAGTTGCGGCGCGCGTTCGAGTTCGGTCTCGCGGGCCACGTCGTAGACGCGTGCGGTGAGGGTTTTCTTCAGGTAGTCGTGGGAGGCCATGCGGGTGGCGCGATGCGCTCTGGAAGGCGGGAAAGCATCAATGATAGCGCCAACGCCGCGTGCACTGGCCTCACAGCTTGTCGGCCCCGCTCGCTCTAACACAGGCAGGCTAGAAAATATGCGGCGGCCTGCCGTTGGTGAGTTCGCGCGGCAGCGGTTCGTCGAGCTGCCATTCGACATGCGGCAGCGCGAACAGGTCGCCATGAAAATCGACAGGGCCCTCGCTCGTGAAGAGTCCGTCGAGATAATCGAATTTCAGTTGCGATGAAACGGCGCGCAACGCTGCCTCGACCGAACGCGACGGTTGCAGATCGGGCGGATCGACATCGAGCCGCACGGTGTACCGGTCGCCTTTCGTTTCGAGGGCGCCGATGTCGATCAGCTTGCCGTCCGGGTTTTGCGCAATGACGCGCTCGCCGTTGGCGAACAGCTTGAATGTGGCCCGAAGCGCCGCGGACGCGGCGGGTTGCTTGCTTGCCATCGCGATTCTCCTTGTGATCTTGCGTCGCCGATGTGGTTCAGCCGGCTTCGCCGACTTCTTTCGGATCGGGCAGGTTCTCGCCGCGACCGGGCGTAGGCGGTGCGGGCTCGTTGTTCGCCGATTGCTTCTGTTCTTCGGAGAGATGCCGGTCGCCAGCAGTCGGGTCATTCGGCGTTTGACGCGGCGGGGTTGGTCGGGCGGATTCGCTTGTCATCAGTCACTCCTTGTCGTGTCGAACCGTGAAAATCGTGCTCAGTCCGGCGAGCGCGTGCGGTCAGCGTCGCTTTGCGTGCCTGGCGGCGTGCCGGGCTTGGTGTCGGTGCCGGCGGTCGGTGCCACGTCTTCCATGCGTCGACTTCCGGCTTCGCCTTCGGGCCGTTCATCCGAGCCGTCGCTGGGGATGTTCTCTGTATGGCCGGGAGCAGGTTGCTGCTCGATATGCTCGGTGTTCTTCGTGTCGGGGTCGGACATCAGGGGCCTCCGTGGATTGTCGGTTCCTTCCAGCGAAATTCAGCATTCCGCGTGCCGCAGCCGCAGCCGCAGCCTCGTGCCGCGTCTTGTCGCCGGGCTTCTATCGACGTTCGCGCCGCTGTCGCCGGCACACATCTTCGACGACGAACGGCGCGACCAGCCCAGCGCCGAATGCAACGTAGACCGCTGCAATGTGCGGCACCCCCAAATGAAACTCGAAGCCCGGCGTGAAGCGCTTCGGCACGACCACGTAGTCGCTGAACGCCGCCACGAGCGTCAAGGCGCTTGCAAGCGCGAAGCGTTGACGGTGCTCCGAGCGCGAGTCGCGGCAGGGCTCGGCGGACTCCTGAATGGCGGCAAGCGTGAAGGCATTCACCGCAGCCCATCCAATCGACATCAGGTGATGAATCGCAAGCCCCGTCACCAGGTGACGTGGGCGCGGGCGCGCCGTCTGGTTCGCTTCTTGCGGCCACACCCAGTGACTGACGGCGCTCACGGGCGCCGACGAGCGCTTGCCGACGAGGCGTGCGCAGGCGCCGAGCGCCAACGTCGAGAGCACGCCTGCAACGAGGCCAGGCAGCACGATGTCTTCCAACGGTCTAACGTCCAGATCCATGATGATTTTCCTTGCGGGTGCTACCGGCATGATTGGAGCGCGAGTCGCGGATGCGCTTGTCGCGGCCGGCCACCCGGTGGTGTGCGGCGTGCGCGATCCCGTTCGCGCCGCGCAGCGCCTGCGCGGTTGCCGGCTGCTCTACGTCGACTTCTCAGCTCTTCGCGATGTAGCAAGCTTGGTGCCGCTGCTGGAGGACGTCGATGTCGTGATCAATGCCGTGGGCATTTTTAACGATGCGACCGGCAAGGAATTCCGGCAATTGCATACCGACGCGCCGATCGCGCTGTTCAAAGCCGCCGCGGCGGCGGGCGTGCGGCGCATCGTGCAGATTTCCGCCCTTGGCGCCGATGCCGACGCCCAAAGCGCGTATCACCGCAGCAAGCTCGCCGCCGACGAGGCGCTGCTCGCGCTGCCGGTGTCGTCGTTGATCGTGCAGCCGTCGCTCGTGTTCGCGCCCGAGGGGCGCAGCACACAATTTTTCGCGGCATGGGCCACGTTGCCGGTCGTGCCGCTGCCAGGCGCCGGCGCACAGCGTATCCAGCCGGTCCATATCGACGATGTGGTCGAGCTGATCGTGGCGGGCGCGCTCGCCGCGCCGGCTGGCGATACGCCGGCCGCTGCGGCTCCACTGCCTCGGCGGGTCGCCGCCGTCGGCAAGGAGCCGATGACGCTGAAAGAATATCTCGGCGTCTTGCGGCGCGTCGCCGGCGGCTCGCGTGGATGGTTCGTGCCGGTGCCGATGGCGCTCGTCAGGCTCGCAACCCGCGTGGGCGCGCTGCTTCCCGGTTCGTTGATGAATGCCGATGCGCTCGCGATGCTGGAGCGCGGCAACGTCGCGTCGACGGAGCGCTTCGAGCGCGTGCTCGGCAGGCCGCCGCGCGCGCTGTCGGAGATGCCCGCCGCGCGTGAGCGTTTTGGCATGCCGGCTCGCTTGATGTGGCTGCTGCCGTTGCTGCGCGCGTCGATTGCAGCCGTGTGGATCTGGACGGCGATCGTGTCGGCGGGTTTGTATCCGCGCGCGGCGAGCCTCGAACTTCTCGCGCGAGTCGGTGCGCCCGCGGCGCTCGGCCCCTTGCTGCTGTACGGCGCGGCGTTCCTCGATCTCGTTTTCGGCGTGCTGTCGCTGGCGTGGCCGCGCCGCCTCGGTCCACGCGCCCGCTTGTGGATGCTGCAAATCGTCCTGATCGTGCTTTATACGGCGCTGATCAGCTGGCGCTTGCCGGAGTTCTGGCTACATCCGTATGGACCGCTATCGAAGAACCTGCCCATGATCGCGCTGCTGACCCTGCTGATCCAGTTCGACGGCGGGTCAGGCGGCCAATCCGACCGGGTCCAGAGTGCATGAATGACTTACCTCGTCATTAAATGGCTGCACGTGCTGTCTTCCACGATTCTGTTCGGCACAGGCATCGGTTCCGCGTTCTACATGCTGTTGACCAGTCTCGGCCGCGATGCAAAGACGGTTGCACGCGTCACGAAGCTGGTCGTGATCGCCGACTGGCTGTTCACCACGCCCACCGCTATTCTCCAACCCGCAACCGGCCTTTACCTCGCGCATCTAGCGAATATGCGGCTCGGCAGCCGATGGCTCGCCTGGTCGATCGCGCTGTATGTGCTCGCAATCGCCTGCTGGCTGCCGGTCGTGTTTCTGCAGATGCGTCTCGCCGCGTCGGCCCGCATGAGTGCCGACACGGGCCGCCCGTTGAGCGCCGCATATTGGCGGATGCTGTCGATATGGGTCGCGCTCGGCGCGGTGGCATTCTTTGCGTTCGTCGGCATCTTCTGGCTGATGGTGACGAAAGTCGCCTGATCGAGACGCGGTGGTCGACGGCGCGGCACGCGCCGCAGCGCGGCCTGCGGGCCGTCAACCGCGCCGCGGCTCCGATTTCAGCCGTCAACGCCTCACGGGCCGATGCGGTAGAATTCCATTTTGGAATAAGGATCGGAAGATGCACTGGCAGCCTCGGATCGCCCACTTGATGCCCGTCCCGCGTGAGTCTTGCCCCGCGGCGGAGCGTCATGTCCGCCACGCACGATCGTGTAGCAGTATCTGAGCGCCGCGAAGCGACCGACGTGGGTAAGGCCGTCGGTGGTGCTTCGCTCCCCAAGAAGATTTCCAAGCATTGCGCCCCACGCGCACCGTCAGTCGGCGCCTCGACATGAGCGCGCCGGACCGACCCACCGAGTCGTCCAAACATGAACGCACCTCAAGTTTTCGATCCGCACGGAGCCGCCGTCGCGGTGGCCGCCGATCCCGAAGCGCGCCTGCGCGAAATTCCCTATAACTACACGTCGTTTTCCGACCGCGAAATCGTCATCCGCCTGTTAGGCGACGACGCCTGGGCGGCGCTGGCCGAACTGCGCGCGGAGCGCCGCACCGGCCGCTCGGCGCGCATGCTCTACGAAGTGCTCGGCGACATCTGGGTGGTGCGCCGCAATCCGTATCTACAAGACGATCTGCTCGACAACCCGAAGCGCCGCGCGATGCTGATCGAGGCGTTGCATCACCGCCTGTCGGAAATCGAGAAGCGCCGCCGCGCCGATCTGACCGAACATGGCGACGAAGCGGGCGTCGACCGTGCTGCACGCGTCGAAACACTGGTGCAGGCCGCGCGCCGCGCCGTCGACGAGTTCGAAAGCGAATTCCAGAAGACTTACGATCTGCGCCGCCGCGCGACCAAGGTGCTCGGCCGCGTCACCGAAAAAGACAACATCAAGTTCGACGGTTTGTCCCGTGTGTCGCACGTGACCGACGCCACCGACTGGCGCGTCGAGTATCCGTTCGTCGTACTGACGCCGGATACCGAAGCCGAAATCGCCGGCATGATCAAGGCGTGCTTCGAGCTCGGGCTGACCGTGATTCCGCGCGGAGGCGGCACCGGCTACACGGGCGGCGCAGTGCCGCTCACGCCGTTCTCGGCCGTCATCAACACCGAAAAGCTCGAACAGCTCGGCGCGGTGGAAATGACCGAACTGCCGGGCGTCGACCGTAAAGTGCCGACTATTTTTTCGGGCGCGGGCGTAGTTACCCGCCGCGTGACCGAAGCCGCCGAGCAGGCCGGCTTCGTGTTCGCCGTCGATCCGACCTCGCTGGATGCGTCCTGCGTCGGTGGCAACGTCGCGATGAACGCGGGCGGCAAGAAGGCTGTCCTGTGGGGCACGGCGCTCGATAACCTCGCCTGGTGGCGCATGGTCGACCCGGAAGGGAACTGGCTCGAAGTCACGCGTCTGGATCACAACCTCGGCAAGATTCACGATATCGAAGTCGCGCGTTTCCAGCTGAAATGGTTCGACGGCAACTACGCGCCGGGGGAAAAGCTGCTGCGCACCGAAGCGCTGGACATCAAGGGCCGCGTGTTCCGTAAGGAAGGTCTTGGCAAGGACGTCACGGATAAATTCCTCGCCGGTCTGCCTGGCGTGCAAAAAGAAGGCTGCGACGGGCTGATTACGTCCGCGCGCTGGGTGCTGCACAAGATGCCCGCGCATACGCGCACCGTCTGCCTCGAATTTTTCGGCCAGGCGCGCGAGGCGATTCCGAGCATCGTCGAAATCAAAGATTATCTGTTCGAAACGTCGAAGCAGGGCGGCGCGGTTCTCGCCGGCCTCGAACACCTCGACGAACGCTATTTGCGCGCGGTCGGCTACGCGACCAAGAGCAAGCGCAACGCGTTTCCGAAGATGGTGCTGATCGGCGACATCGTCGGCAATGATGCGGATGCGGTGGCGCAGGCCACGTCGGAAGTCGTGCGCATGGCCAACGGCAAGAGCGGCGAGGGCTTTGTCGCCGTGAGCGCCGAGGCGCGCAAGCGCTTCTGGCTCGACCGTAGCCGCACGGCCGCAATCGCCAAGCACACCAACGCGTTCAAGATCAACGAAGACGTGGTGATTCCGCTCGACCGCATGGGCGAGTACACGGACGGCATCGAGCGGATCAACATCGAACTGTCGATCAAGAACAAGCTGCAACTGGTCGACTCGCTCGAAGCGTTTTTCAAGGCGGGCAAGCTGCCGCTCGGCAAGAGCGACGACGCCAATGAAATTCCGAGCGCCGAATTGCTGGAAGACCGCGTTCAACAGGCGCTCGACTTGTTAAAGCGTGTGCGCACGCGCTGGGAATTCCTGCGCGACAAGCTGGATCTGTCGTTGCGCGAGGCGCAGCACTATCTGGTCGGCCTCGGTTACGAAGCGCTCGCCGAGAAATTTGCGGACCGCGTCGATGCGCAGCCCGGCGCAACGGTGTTCGATGTCACACAGGACCGAACGATCCGCGTGTCCTGGAAGCAGGAGATTCGCGCCGAGTTGCGGCAGATCTTCAACGGCGGTGAGTTCAAGCCGATCCTCGACGAAGCCCAGGCGATCCACAAGCAGGTGCTGCGTGGCCGCGTGTTCGTCGCGCTGCACATGCACGCGGGCGACGGCAACGTGCACACCAACCTGCCGGTCAACTCCGACAACTACGAGATGCTGCAGGACGCCCATACGGCGGTGGCTCGCATCATGAAGCTCGCGCGCTCGCTCGATGGCGTGATTTCCGGCGAGCACGGCATCGGCATCACCAAACTCGAATTCCTGACCGACGACGAAATCGGCGAATTCCGCGCTTATAAACAGCGCGTCGATCCGCATGGTCGCTTCAATGCGGGCAAGCTGCTCGAAGGCGCCGATCTGCGCAATGCCTACACGCCGAGCTTCGGCCTGATGGGTTATGAATCGCTGATCATGCAGCAGAGCGACATCGGCGCGATTTCCGAGTCGATCAAGGACTGCCTGCGCTGCGGCAAGTGCAAGCCGGTGTGCGCGACCCACGTGCCGCGCGCGAACCTGCTGTACAGCCCGCGCAACAAGATTCTCGCGACCTCGTTGCTGGTCGAGGCGTTCCTGTATGAAGAGCAGACGCGCCGCGGTGTGTCGATCAAGCACTGGGACGAGTTCAACGACGTCGCCGATCACTGCACCGTGTGCCACAAATGCGTGACGCCGTGTCCGGTGAAGATCGACTTCGGCGACGTGACCATGAACATGCGCAACCTGCTGCGCAAGATGGGCAAGAAGAAATTCAATCCGGGCAACGCGGCCGGCATGTTCTTCCTCAACGCGACGAATCCGCAAACCATCAATCTCGCGCGCACGGCGATGATGGGTATCGGCTACAAGGCGCAGCGCCTCGGCAACGACGTGCTGAAGAAGTTCGCGAAGAAGCAGACGGCGCACCCGCCCGCGACGGTCGGCAAGCCGCCGGTCACGCAGCAGGTGATCCATTTCATGAACAAGAAGATGCCGGGCAATCTGCCGAAGAAAACCGCGCGCGCGTTGCTCGATATCGAGGACAACAAGATCGTCCCGATCATCCGCAATCCGAAGACGACCACGGCCGACACGGAAGCGGTGTTCTACTTCCCTGGCTGCGGCTCCGAGCGGTTGTTCTCGCAAGTCGGCCTCGCGACGCAGGCGATGCTGTGGGAAGCGGGTGTGCAAACCGTGCTGCCGCCGGGCTATCTGTGCTGCGGCTATCCGCAGCGCGGCTCAGGCCAATTCGACAAGGCCGAGCAGATCGTCACGGATAACCGCGTGCTGTTTCACCGCGTCGCGAATACGCTGAACTATCTCGACATCAAGACGGTGGTGGTGTCGTGCGGTACGTGCTACGACCAGCTCGCCGGTTATGAATTCGACAAGATTTTCCCGGGTTGCCGGATCATCGACATTCATGAGTTTCTGCTCGAAAAAGGCATGAAGCTCGACGGCGTGAACGGCGTGCGCTACATGTATCACGACCCGTGCCACACGCCGATCAAGACGATGGACCCGGTCAAGCTCGTGAACTCGCTGATGGGCTCGGAGAAAGACGGCTACAAGATCGAGAAGAACGATCGCTGCTGCGGTGAGTCGGGCACGCTCGCGGTTACGCGTCCTGATATTTCGACGCAGGTGCGATTCCGCAAGGAAGAGGAAATCCGCAAGGGCGCTGCGAAATTGCGCGGCATTCCGCTGCTCGCCGAAGCCGGCGCGAACGGGATCAACCCGGCCAATGCATCGGCCGGCACGGCGGGTGCCGCGAACGGCTCCGTGCTGAAGGCCGGCGACGGTCCGCAACCGAAGGGCGCCACCGACGTGAAGATCCTGACGAGCTGCCCGTCGTGCCTGCAAGGTCTGTCGCGTTACAACGAAGACGCGGGCATCGAGGCGGATTACATCGTCGTCGAAATGGCGCGTCATGTGCTCGGAGAAGACTGGATGGTCGACTACGTGCAGCGGGCGAACAATGGCGGAATCGAGCGCGTGCTGGTTTAATGGTACGACTGACGATTTTTGCCTGAGGACGACGATGGATTGCGTTTTTTGCCGTGAAGATGGCGGCGATGTGCTGTGGCAGGACGACACCTTGCGTGTCGTCCTTGCCGACGAACACGATTACCCGGGCTTTTGCCGCGTGATCTGGAATGAGCACGTCGCGGAGTTCTCGGACCTCGACGCCGCTGGCCGCGATCGCGTGATGAAGGCCGTGTACGCCGTGGAGCGCGCGATGCGGCGCATCCTTCAGCCGGCGAAGGTAAATCTCGCGAGCCTCGGCAACCAGGTGCCGCATGTGCACTGGCACGTAATTCCGCGTTTCTCGAATGACGCTCATTTTCCGCTGCCTATCTGGGCGCCGCGCCAGCGCACGGTGTCCGAAGCGATGCTGTCGTCGCGCCGCGCGCAGGCCACGTTGCTGCGCGAAGCGGTGCGGCAGGAAATCGAACAGGCTCTTGGCTGAGCGCCACTAACCATCGCTTCGCGCCATGCCGTCTCCGGGGCGACTTTCGGTGCGGCGGTGCTTTCTTATGAGGCCATCATGAGCGGATTGACTCCCGATACGCCGGTGCCGACCGGCGTTGTCGTGCATTCGAAGTCGCGCGTGCTCGAATTGCAGTACGCAAGCGGCGAATCGTATCGGCTGCCGTTCGAACTGCTGCGCGTGTATTCGCCGTCGGCGGAAGTGCAGGGCCACGGTCCCGGCCAGCAAACGCTGCAAACCGGCAAACGCGACGTCACGATTACGATGATCGAGGGCGTCGGCAACTATGCGATCCAGCCGACGTTCTCGGACGGGCACTCCACCGGCATCTATTCGTGGGACCTGCTCTACGATCTCGCGCGGCGGCAGGATGAACTCTGGCGCGCGTATCTCGACAAACTGGCGGCGGCGGGCGTCGACCGCGATGCGCCGATGGCTACAGCCGGCGCTGCGCACGGTCACCGTCACTGATACGATTCGCCTGACCCGCCGCACTGATGCGGCGCAACATTCAGAATACGCGAAAGGACAAGCGCGATGAGCAAAACCCACTTCGGCTTTCAATCGGTCGACGAACAGGAAAAGGCGCAGAAGGTGGCGGGCGTATTCCACTCGGTTGCCGCCAACTACGACTTGATGAACGACCTGATGTCGGGCGGATTGCACCGGGCGTGGAAGATGTTCACGATCGCCCAGGCCAACGTGCGCCCGGGCTTCAAGGTGCTCGACATCGCGGGCGGCACGGGCGATCTGTCCAAGGCGTTCGCGAAGCAGGCGGGCGAAACGGGCGAAGTCTGGCACACGGACATCAATGAATCGATGCTGCGCGTGGGCCGCGACCGTCTGCTCGACAAGGGCGTGATCACGCCGGCGCTGCTGTGCGACGCCGAGAAGATTCCTTTCCCCGACAACTACTTCGACGTGGTGACGGTGGCATTCGGCTTGCGCAACATGACGCATAAGGACGTCGCGTTGGCGGAAATGCGCCGTGTCCTCAAGCCGGCAGGGCGTCTCCTCGTTCTGGAATTCTCGAAGGTATGGAACCCGCTGAAAAAAGCCTACGATGTCTATTCGTTCAAGGTCTTGCCGTGGCTCGGCGAGCGCTTTGCGAGAGACGCGGAAAGCTACCGCTACCTCGCGGAATCAATCCGGATGCATCCGGACCAGGAAACCTTAAAAACAATGATGGAACAAGCTGGCCTTGATGGCGTCAAATATTACAATTTGTCAGCTGGCGTGGTAGCTTTACATGTGGGAACCAAATACTAGGGTTCCTAACCCATCGTTTTTAAAGGAAAGTACCAAAATGTCCGATTCAGTTGCGTTATCTCCCCGTAAGGTTAAGCGGTCGCTGGTGAGACGAATCGGACTGATCGCGATGGTCGGTCTGATCGTGGCCGGCTCCGTCGCCTCGCTCGATGCGGAAGCCCGCCGCATGGGCGGTGGCCGTAGTTTTGGCCGTCAGTCGAACACCGTTCAGCAACAGGCTGCGCCGCAGCCTTCCCCGAGCAACCCGGCCATGCAGCAGCGCGCGCAACCCGCGCCTGCGCCAGCGCCGGCTCCTGCCGCGCAGCCTAACCGTTCGCGCTGGCTCGGGCCGATCGCCGGTCTCGCAGCCGGTCTCGGTATCGCCGCGTTGCTGTCGCACTTTGGTCTGGGCGGCGCGTTCGCGGGCGCAATGGCCAACATCATCGTTATCGCGCTGCTCGCAATGATCGGCATCTGGCTGATCCGCCGCTTCATGGGCCGCAAGCGCGATACGTCGCAGCCGGCTTACGCGGGCCAGTCGCCGTCGCTGAACTCGGGTGCCACGGGCTACACGCAGGAGCCGCGCTACAGTGCGCCGCCTACCGGCTCGTATCTCGAACCGCAGGGCAATCCGCTGAGCACGCCGTCCGTCAATGCAACGCCGAGCGTACCGGCGGGCTTCGACTCCGAAGCGTTCCTGCGCAACGCAAAGGTGTACTTCGTGCGACTGCAAGCCGCATGGGACGCCGGCAACATGGACGACATTCGCGAATTCACCACGCCGGAAATGTTCGCCGAGATCAGGGTCGATCTCGCTTCGCGTGGCACGCAGTCGAACCAGACGGACGTGGTGCAGTTGAACGCCGATCTGCTGGGCGTCGAAGAGCGTGCGAGCGAATACTTTGCGAGCGTGCGCTTCTCCGGTCTGATCCGCGAAGCGCCAGGCGCGGCGGCCGAGCCGTTCGTCGAAGTGTGGAATCTGTCGAAGGCGAACCGCGCCGGCGAGGGCTGGTTGCTTGCTGGCATCCAGCAACTCGCGCAGCACTGAGATGGCGCACGCGCGCGGCGGCGGCCGCCTCGCGTTCGCCTGCAACCGTGGCGCGCGCTTAGCCCTCAGTTAGCCGTTCAGCCGAGCAAGCCGCGAAGCGAACGGACGTTACAATAGGAACCCGCGCGAGCACTCGCTCGCGCGGGTTTTTTCTTGCCACTGTCAATGACCCTCGCCGCCAAGCCTTTCGCCGCTGCTGTCAACCATCTGCTCGCTCGCGAATCGTGGGCCCGCGAGCGCCTTGCCCCTTATGCGGGCAAGACCGCCAGACTGTCGTCGCCCCCTGTCGTGCTGATGCTGCTGGTGCAGCCGGACGGCTATTTGACCACGGTCAGCGCAAGCGACGCGCAGCAGTTCGACGTCGCTCTTTCGGTCCCGTCCGACGCGTTGTCCGCCTTCGTGCAGGGCGGCCAGGCGGCCGTCATGAAACACGTGAAGATCGAAGGCGACGCCGAGTTCGCCACCGTCATCGCCAAGCTGGCCGAACACCTGCGCTGGGAGCCGGAGGAGGATCTGGCGAAGCTGATCGGCGACGGTCCGGCGTGGCGCGTTGCGTCGATCGTGCGCACGGTCGGCGGACATGTGCAGCGCACCGGCCGCAATTTGCTCGATACGGCCGCCGAATATCTGCTGGACGAGAACCCGCAACTCGTGCGCCGCAGCGCGCTCGAGGACTTCAGCGCCGAACTCGCGCAAGCCCGTGACGCGCTGGCCCGAGTGGAAAAACGTATCCAGCGTCTTGAACAGAAGGTCGAAGCCCGCGGCGCGGATATGCCGGGCGGCGCCGCCACGTTGCGCGGCACGCGCTAGTCACCGGGCACAACTATGCGTTTTCTGCGTTTCCTCAAGATCTTTTTCACGGTTATCCGCTTCGGTCTCGACGAGATGATGCTCGGCCGCATCAAAGACCGGCGCGTGCGCATGCTGCTGCGTATCACCACCATTGGACGGAAGTTCGACGCGCCGCCGGGCGTTCGTTTGCGGCTCGCGCTGGAAAGCCTTGGGCCGATCTTCGTCAAGTTTGGGCAGGTGTTGTCGACGCGGCGCGACCTGTTGCCGGTGGATATCGCCAACGAACTCGCGAAGCTGCAAGACCAGGTGCCGCCGTTCGATTCCGCGGTGGCGATCGGGCTGGTCGAGAAGTCGCTAGGCGCACCGGTCGACGTGCTGTTCGACGATTTCGAGCGGGTGCCTGTGGCGAGCGCGTCGATCGCGCAGGTGCATTTCGCGAGGGTGAAGGCGGGGCAGCATGCCGGCAAGGCCGTCGCCGTGAAGGTGCTGCGTCCGAATATGCTGCCTGTGATCGATTCGGATCTCGCGTTGCTGCGCGACATCGCCGTATGGGCCGAGCGTCTGTGGGCGGACGGCAAGCGCCTGAAGCCGCGCGAGGTGGTCGCGGAATTCGACAAGTATCTGCACGACGAACTCGATCTGATGCGCGAGGCCGCCAATGGCAGCCAGCTGCGCCGTAATTTTGCCGGTCTCGATCTGCTGCTCGTGCCGGAAATGTATTGGGAGTTCTGCACGCCCACCGTGCTCGTGATGGAGCGCATGGTCGGTGTGCCGATCAGCCAGGTCGATACGCTGCGGGCGGCGGGCGTGGATATTCCGAAGCTCGCGCGCGAAGGCGTCGAAATTTTCTTCACGCAAGTGTTCCGCGACGGCTTTTTTCACGCGGACATGCACCCGGGCAACATTCAGGTGAGCCTCGATCCGGCACACTTCGGGCGCTATATTGCGTTGGACTTCGGCATCATCGGGGCGCTGTCTGACTTCGACAAGAACTACCTCGCGCAGAATTTTCTCGCGTTTTTCAAGCGCGACTACCATCGTGTGGCCACGCTGCATCTGGAGTCGGGCTGGGTGCCGCCGACCACGCGCGTCGAAGAGCTCGAAAGCGCGATTCGCGCCGTGTGCGAGCCATATTTCGACCGCGCGCTGAAGGACATTTCGCTAGGTCAGGTGCTGATGCGTCTTTTTTCGACGTCGCGCCGCTTCAACGTCGAGATTCAGCCGCAACTGGTTCTGCTGCAAAAGACCATGCTGAACGTCGAGGGGCTCGGCCGCTCGCTCGATCCCGAACTCGATTTGTGGAAGACGGCCAAGCCTTACCTTGAGCGCTGGATGAACGAGCAGATCGGCCTGCGCGGCTGGTACGAGCGACTGAAAATCGAGGCGCCGCAGTGGAGCAAGACGCTGCCGCAGTTGCCGCGCCTGATTCATCATGTGCTGGCCGAGCGCCACGATCACGGTCGTGTCGGGAACGACGACATGGTCCGACAGATCCTGCTCGAGCAGAAGCGTACTAACCGGCTGCTGCAGGGCTTGCTGCTGTTCGGCGTGGCGGTCGGTGTCGGTGCGGCGCTTGCGCGGGTGTTCCTCGCGCTGGCGTACGGCGCCTGATCGGAATGCGAGGCGCGCAATGAGCGATACCACCCAATCCCCGATGCCCGATTTCGAAAACCGCGATCCGAATTCGCCGGCGTTCTGGGACGAGCGTTTTGAGCGTCACTTCACGCCGTGGGATCAGGCGGGCGTGCCGTCGGCGTTTCAGTCGTTTGCGGGTCGGCATGCTGGCGAGGCGGTGCTCATTCCCGGTTGCGGCAGCGCATATGAAGCTGCGTGGCTGGCGGCCCACGGTAGCCCGGTACGCGCGATTGATTTTTCACCGGCAGCCGTTGCGGCGGCGCGCGCGCAATTGGGCGAGCAGCAGACGCAGCTTGTCGAAGAGGCCGATTTCTTCACCTACGAGCCGCCGTTCACGCCCGCATGGATTTATGAACGCGCGTTTCTGTGCGCGTTGCCAGCCGCGCGTCGCGCCGACTATGCACGGCGAATGGCGGAACTGTTGCCGGCGGGCGCGTTGCTGGCGGGATTCTTTTTCATCGGCAGGACGCCGAAGGGGCCGCCGTTCGGCATCGAACGAGGCGAGCTGCAAGCGCTGCTGACGCCAAGTTTCGAACTGATCGAAGACGATCCCGTGACCGATTCGATTCCGGTATTCGCCGGGCATGAACGGTGGCTCACGTGGCGCCGCCGCGCGTGACCGTGCGCCAAGGGGCATCGGTGGATAAAGCGGCAGTTGCGAGCGCACCTGAACCGCTCCTGGTTCGAGTAGCGCTGTCCTACCGGCGCGAGCGCGCCCTTGATTTCCCCCACGGCTGCCCCCATCTCGCGCAACGGCGGCTGCGTCGGGCGCTTACCCAAATTGCCGGGGGGCGTTGCCGTTTGCAGCTATAATTCAAGGCTTTGCAAGCGTTTACAAGATTTCAGTAGGGAAAAGGTCATGCCGATCTACGCTTATCGTTGCGAGTCATGCGGCTTCGGGAAAGACGTGCTTCAGAAAATGAGCGACGCCCAGTTGACGCAATGTCCCGAATGCGGGAAAGACACTTTTCGGAAACAGGTTACGGCCGCGGGTTTCCAGTTGAAGGGCTCCGGCTGGTACGTGACCGACTTCCGCGGCGGCAGCGGCGGCACGAACGCGTCCGCGAAGGCCGACACGGACGGCGCGCCCAACGGCGGTTCGGGCGAGAACGCCGCGGCTGCCACCAACGGCGCGGCGAAATCCGACACCGCCGCAGCCAGCACGACAGCCGCTACGCCGGTCGCGCCCGCTGCGGCGCCCGCAGTTAGCGCAGGCGCAAGCGGTTCCGGAAGCGTCTAGTGGGACTGCCGCCCTCGCGGGCGGCGCACACGCCGCGCAATGCTTCGGCGGCGCGGCTTTCTGGCGGTACACATGACGACGAAAAAAACGACACTCAAATCGGTGTTTTTGACTGGCCTGCTGGTGCTGGTGCCTTTGGCCATCACGCTGTGGGTGCTCGGTCTGATCATCGGCACGATGGATCAGACGCTGTTGCTGCTGCCGCGCGCATGGCAGCCGGAGCGCGTGTTCGGGTTCCGCCTGCCCGGGCTTGGTGCTGTGCTGACGCTCGCGTTCATCTTTGTCGTCGGGCTGTTGACCCAGAACTTCGTTGGGCAGAAGCTCGTGAAGTGGTGGGAAGTCGTGGTCGCGCACATTCCCGTCGTCGGGCCGATCTACACGAGCGTCAAACAGGTGTCCGACACCTTGCTGTCGAGCAGCGGCAACGCTTTTCGCAAGGCGCTTCTGATCGAATACCCGCGCCGCGGCTGCTATACGATCGCGTTTCTGACCGGCATTCCGGGCGGCGACGTGATCAATCACCTGAAAGAAGACCACGTCAGCGTATATGTGCCGACCACGCCGAACCCCACGTCCGGCTTCTTCCTGATGGTGCCGAGAAGCGAAGTGATCGAACTCGACATGACCGTCGACGCCGCGCTCAAGTACATCGTCTCGATGGGCGTCGTGGCGCCGTCCGCGCCTCCCGCGCCGGTGCGCCGCACGACAGTCGAGCCTCCGCTGTAATGCCGGCGCGCAGCGTTTTACGCAGTGTTCATCTGCGGCGCGCCGTTCAACCAATGCAAAACGAAAGTCAAACATCATGTCGATGAGATCTGAATACTGCGGTCTGGTGACCGAAGAACTACTGGGCCAAACCGTTTCGCTGTGCGGCTGGGTCAGCCGCCGCCGCGATCATGGTGGCGTTATCTTCATCGACCTGCGTGACCGCGAAGGCCTCGTGCAAGTCGTCTGCGACCCGGACCGCGCTGAGATGTTCAGGGCCGCCGAAGGCGTGCGCAACGAATTCTGTCTGCAGATCAAGGGCGTGGTGCGCAGCCGTCCGGAAGGCACGACGAACGCCGCGCTGAAAAGCGGCAAGATCGAAGTGCTGTGCCACGAGCTGATCGTGTTGAACGCGTCGATCACGCCGCCGTTCCAGCTCGACGACGACAACCTGTCGGAAACCACGCGTCTCACGCACCGGGTGCTCGACCTGCGCCGTCCGCAGATGCAGCACAACCTGCGTCTGCGCTATCGCGTCGCGATCGAAGTGCGCAAGTATCTGGACGCGCAAGGCTTCATCGACATCGAAACGCCGATGCTCACCAAGAGCACGCCGGAAGGCGCGCGCGACTACCTGGTGCCGTCGCGTACCAACCCCGGCCAGTTCTTCGCGCTGCCGCAATCGCCGCAACTGTTCAAGCAGCTCCTAATGGTGGCGAACTTCGATCGCTACTACCAGATCGTCAAGTGTTTCCGCGACGAAGACCTGCGCGCCGACCGGCAGCCGGAGTTCACGCAGATCGACTGCGAAACCTCGTTCCTGTCGGAACAGGAAATCCGCGATCTGTTCGAGGCGATGATCCGCCACGTGTTCAAGGAAACGATCGGCGTCGAACTGGCCGGGAAATTCCCGGTCATGGAGTATGCGGAAGCCATGCGCCGCTTCGGGTCGGACAAGCCGGACCTGCGCGTGAAGCTCGAATTCACCGACCTGACCGACGCGGTGAAGGACGTCGAGTTCAAGGTGTTCAGCACACCGGCCAACACGAAGGACGGCCGCGTTGCGGCGATCCGCGTGCCGAAGGGCGGCGAGCTTTCGCGTGGCGACATCGACAGCTACACGGAATTCGTGCGCATTTACGGCGCGAAGGGTCTCGCGTGGATCAAGGTCAATGAAGTGGCGAAGGGCCGTGACGGTCTGCAAAGCCCGATCGTCAAGAACCTGCATGACGAAGCGGTGAAGGCGATCATTGAGCGCACCGGCGCGCAAGACGGCGACATCATTTTCTTCGCGGCGGATCGCGCGAAGGTGGTGAACGACAGCCTCGGAGCGCTGCGTCTGAAGATCGGCCACTCGGAATTCGGCAAGGCCAACGGTCTGGTCGAGGTAGGCTGGAAGCCGCTGTGGGTGGTCGACTTCCCGATGTTCGAATACGACGAGGAAGACAACCGCTACGTCGCCGCGCATCACCCGTTCACGAGCCCGAAGGACGAGCACCTCGAGTACCTGGAATCGGACCCGGCGCGCTGCCTCGCGAAGGCGTACGACATGGTGCTGAACGGCTGGGAAATCGGCGGCGGCTCGGTGCGTATTCACCGCGAGGAAGTGCAGAGCAAGGTGTTCCGCGCGCTCAAGATCAACGCGGAAGAAGCGCAAGCCAAGTTCGGCTTCCTGCTCGACGCGCTGCAATACGGTGCGCCTCCGCATGGCGGTATCGCGTTCGGTCTGGACCGCATCGTCACGATGATGGCCGGCGCCGATTCGATCCGCGACGTGATCGCGTTCCCGAAGACGCAGCGCGCGCAGTGTCTGCTCACGCAGGCGCCGAGCGAAGTGGACGAGCGCCAGTTGCGCGAGTTGCACATCCGTCTGCGCACGCCTGAACCGAAAGCATAAGCTCACGCAACTCGCGGCTGCCCGTGAAGGGCAACATCGGGCAACATCGGTTCGACGAAAAAGCAAAACGAAAAAGGCGCGTCACGCGCCTTTTTCGCTTTTTGCGTTACAGTCGATGCAACAGCTTTCGCCCGTTCATTGGACCATTCGCCGACATGTACCGCGCAAGCGTTGCGCCTATTTTTCACGCCATGCCGAAACCCCCGAAGATCCCGCAGTCCGTACTCGTCGTCATTCATACGCCCTCGCTCGACGTGCTGTTGATCGAGCGCGCCGATATTCCGGGCTTCTGGCAATCGGTGACGGGTTCCAAAGACCGCCTCGATGAGCCGCTCGCCGAAACGGCAATGCGTGAAGTGGCCGAAGAGACCGGCATCGTGATCGGCAGCGCGCTGGTGCCTGAGAGCGCCTTGTTCGACTGGCAATACTCAATTGAGTACGAGATCTATCCGCAGTTCCTGCATCGCTACGGCGAAGGCGTGATCCACAACACCGAGCATTGGTTCAGCGTGCAAGTGCCCGAGCAGCTTGAAGTAACGCTCGCGCCGCGCGAGCACACCGCGTTTCTATGGCTGCCGTACGAGGAGGCGGCGTCGCGCTGCTTTTCTTCGTCGAATGCGGATGCGATCCTGCAATTGCCCAAAAGGCTGCGCGAGCGTTCGGAGTTTCGCCGATGAGCGTCGGCGGCGCACGCCGTTTCGCCCGTCTGCGGCAATCGCTGCTCGGCCGCCGCTATTGGCAGCGCTACCGCTTCACGAGTGGTAACGAAGTCAAGCTACTGCGCTCCGGCGATGAGTTCTTCAGCGCGCTGGTCGAACGCGTGGATGCCGCCGAGCGCGACGTCGTTCTCGAAACCTACATCTTTTGCTACGACGCCGCCGGACAGATGGTCGGCGCCGCGTTGCTGCGCGCGGCGGCGCGCGGTGTGCGCGTGCGCGTGATTACCGACGGCATCGGCACCGCGCACCTGCCGATGTTCGACGAGTGGGCCAGCGCGGGCATCGAGCATCGGATCTACAACCCGCACATCTTCGGGCGCTTGGGCTTTTCGCGCACGCATCGCAAGCTCGCCGTGATCGACGATCAATTCGCGTACTGCGGCGGCATCAACATCGTCGACGATTACGACAACGACGGCGAAACGCTGCCCTATCGGCGCTGGGATTTCGCGCTCGAATTGCACGGACCAGTGGTGAACGACATACGCCAGGCTTTCGACGTGCAGTGGCGGCGGATTCGCGTCGGGCATCGGCCGCTGGAATCGCTGGAGCCGGATCTCACGCCGAAGACGACGGCCTCGCTCGGCAGCTTGCGGCGTCGCCGGCGGCGCCGGAACGAGGAGCTGTGGGCGGGCGGTGAACCGTGTGTAGCGTTCGTCGCGCGCGACAACCTGATCAATCGCCGCGCGATTGAAAAGGCGTATCTGACGGCGATCGGCCAGGCTCGCCACGAGGTGCTGCTCGCGAACCCTTACTTCATGCCGGGCCGGAAGTTGCGGCGAGCGCTGGTATACGCGGCGCGGCGCGGCGTAGTGGTGAAGCTGATCATCGGGCGCAAGGAGTTCAAGGCGCTCGATTACGCGGTGCCGTTTCTGTATCGCGCGTTGCTCAGAGCTGGCGTGCAGATCGCGGAGTACGAGAAAACCCTGCTGCATGGCAAGGTCGCGGTGGTCGACTCGAAGTGGGCAACCGTGGGCTCGTCCAACCTCGACGCGCTGAGCCTGATGCTCAACAACGAAGCCAACGTCGTGCTGGTGAACGATCCGTCGATCGACGCGCTTCGCGAAGCGATCCTCACGGCCTTCAAGGACGCGCGGCGCATCGACGAAGCGCACTACGACGCGCGCCCGGCCGGCGAGCGCCTGCTCAACTGGCTGGCCTACACGACCTATCGGGCCGTGATGAAGCTGCTGACAGTGGGTGGGTACGACTAGGCAGCGGTGGCCCGCGGCCTGTAGAGCGCGGCACACGCTGATCATTCGTCGTTGGCCCTGCGACCTTTTACGACATCCAATGCCGGCCAGACGGCGACAACGCAACGGAAACCGCATCGAAAACGGACGTCCCCTTGAGCAACAATCCCTTCAAGGCGAACCCCTCTAAAAAATCAGCTTCCTCCGATTGCCAGATGCCGCAGAATTGAAACCTAGTTAGAAACCGGTTTCTAATAAAGTCCTTGTTTCACGGACGGCGCGACTCAATAATAGTACGGCCGTTCGATTTTCATTTCGGTCACATTAGAACGGTAAAAAGCTATGCGAAAAGGCGAACAGACGCGAGCCGCAATTCTCGATGCAGCACTTGATCTTGCAAGTCGCGACGGACTGGAAGGTCTGACGATTGGCCTCCTGGCCGAGCGCATGCAGATGAGCAAAAGCGGCGTGTTTGCGCATTTCGGGTCGCGCGAGGACTTGCAGGTTGAAGTCGTGCGTGAATATCACCGTCGTTTCGAAGACGAGGTGTTTTTCCCGAGCCTGCGCGAGCCTCGCGGATTGCCACGCTTGCGCGCGATGATTTCCCGCTGGATCGAGAAACGCATTCAGGAAGTCACGACCGGGTGCATCTACATCAGCGGTGCCGTCGAGTATGACGACCGCGCGGATAACCCGGTGCGCGAGCAACTGGTGTCGAGTGTGACGATCTGGCGTGCGGCGCTCACTCGCGCGATTTCGCAAGCGGTGGCAGAAGGGCATCTGCGTGCCGATACCGATCCGCAGTTGATGCTCTTCGAACTGTACAGCTTCACGCTCGGCCTGCATCACGACGCGCGCTTCCTGCATCTGCCAGATGCCGTGCGTCTCACGTGGGCCGCGCTCGAAAAATTGATTGTTTCGTATCAAAGCGAAAGCCGTTAGCCGAACAAGCCGCGGAACCTGAAAAAAATTTCAGCGGCCACAAAGCGCGAAAGCGACATGAGAGATCCGCATTGCGGGCTCCCGCTAACGGCCTGGCTTCATGTTCAAACTTTGGAGAGAGTCATGGGACAGTACGCCGCGCCGCTGCGCGACATGCAATTCGTGTTGCACGAGCTGCTCAACGTCGAAGCTGAAATCAGGCAGATGCCGAAGCACGCGGATCTCGACGCCGAGACGATCAACGCCGTGCTCGAAGAGGCCGGCAAATTTTGCTCCGAAGTGTTGTTCCCGCTGAATCACAGCGGCGACCAGGAAGGCTGCACGTATGTCGGCGACGGCGTCGTGACCACGCCCAAGGGCTTCAGGGAAGCTTATCAACAGTACGTGCGAGCAGGCTGGCCCGCGCTTGGCTGCGATCCGGAATACGGCGGTCAAGGCTTGCCCGCGTTCGTGAACAACGCGTTGTATGAAATGCTGAACTCGGCGAATCAGGCGTGGACGATGTACCCCGGCCTGTCGCACGGCGCGTACGAATGTCTGCACGCGCACGGCACGCCCGAGCTCCAGAAAGCCTATCTGCCGAAACTGGTCTCGGGCGTCTGGACCGGCACCATGTGTCTGACGGAACCGCATTGCGGCACCGACCTCGGCATTCTGCGCACCAAGGCCGAGCCGAACAGCGACGGTTCGTACTCGATCAGCGGCACGAAGATTTTCATCTCCAGCGGCGAACATGATCTCGCGGAGAACATCGTTCACCTCGTGCTCGCGCGCCTGCCGGCTGCGCCCAAGGGCACCAAGGGCATTTCGCTTTTCATCGTGCCGAAGTTCATTCCGAACGAAGCGGGCGAATCGGGCGAACGCAATGGCGTGAAGTGCGGCTCCATCGAACACAAGATGGGAATTCACGGCAACGCGACCTGCGTGATCAATCTCGACAACGCGAAGGGCTGGCTCGTCGGTGAGCCGAACAAAGGCCTGAACGCAATGTTCGTGATGATGAACGCCGCGCGTCTCGGCGTCGGCATGCAAAGCCTGGGTCTTACCGAGGTCGCATATCAGAACTCGCTCGCGTACGCGAAAGAGCGTCTGCAGATGCGCTCGTTGACCGGCCCGAAGGCGCCTGAGAAGGCGGCTGATCCGATCATCGTGCATCCGGACGTGCGTCGCATGCTGCTCACGCAAAAAGCCTATGCCGAAGGCGCGCGCGCGTTCTCGTACTGGTCCGCGCTGCATATCGACAAGGAACTGTCGCACGCCGATGAATCGGTGCGCAAGGAAGCCGCCGATCTCGTCGCACTGCTCACACCGATTTTGAAAGCGTTCCTGTCGGACAACGCGTTCGAAGGCACCAATCACGCGATGCAGATCTACGGCGGTCACGGTTTCATCGCCGAATGGGGCATGGAGCAGTACGTGCGCGACGCACGTATCAACATGATCTACGAAGGCACCAACGCAATTCAGGCGCTCGACCTGCTGGGCCGCAAGATTCTCGGCGACATGGGCGCGAAGATGAAGAAGTTCGGCAAGCTCGTGACGGAGTTTGTCGAAGCCGAAGGCGTGAAGCCAGAGATGCAGGAGTTCATCAACCCGCTCGCCGACATCGGCGAAAAGGTGCAGAAGCTGACGATGGAAATCGGCATGAAGGCCATGCAGAACCCCGACGAAGTCGGCGCCGCCGCGGTGCCGTACCTGCGCACCGTCGGGCATCTGGTGTTCTCGTACTTCTGGGCGCGCATGGCGCGCATTGCTCTGGACAAGGAAGCGTCGGGCGATCCGTTTTACAAGGCCAAGCTTGCCACCGCGCGCTTTTATTTCGCAAAGCTGCTGCCGGAAACGGCCATGACGATCCGTCAGGCGCGCGCCGGTTCGAAGTCGCTCATGGAAGTCGAAGAAGCGCTGTTCTAAGCCATCTCACGGAAAGCGTCGCGCTCGTTTGGACAGCGCGGCGCTTTCGCCAGCCACACCTGTCGCGAGCCAGCCGACACATTCGCGACACCGCATAACTCCCCGGAGGAACGACGTGAGCAATCTGATCATTCGCAAGGTAGCCGTGCTCGGCGCCGGCGTGATGGGCGCGCAGATCGCCGCGCACCTGATCAACGCCAAGGTGCCCGTGCTGCTGTTCGACCTGCCCGCCAAGGAAGGCCCGAAGAACGCGATCGCGCTGAAGGCGATCGAGAATCTGAAGAAGCTGTCGCCGGCGCCGTTCGGCGTGAAGGACGACGCCCAATACATCCAGCCCGCGAATTACGACGACGACATCGAGAAGCTCGCCGAATGCGACCTCGTGATCGAAGCCATTGCCGAGCGCATGGACTGGAAGCACGACCTGTACAAGAAGGTTTCGCCGCATATCGCGCCGAACGCGATTTTCGCGACCAACACGTCGGGTCTGTCGATCACCGAACTCTCGCAAGGTTTCGCGGACGAGCTGAAGGCGCGCTTCTGCGGCGTGCACTTTTTTAATCCGCCGCGTTATATGCACCTTGTCGAACTGATTCCAACCGCGACGACGCGCCCGGAAATTCTCGATCAACTGGAGACGTTCCTGACGAGCGTGGTCGGCAAGGGCGTCGTGCGCGCGAAGGACACGCCGAACTTCATCGCGAATCGCGTCGGTATTTTCTCGATTCTCGCCGTCATTACCGAAGCCGCGAAATTCGGCCTGCGTTTCGACGAAGTCGACGATCTCACCGGCTCGCGTCTGGGTCGCGCGAAGTCGGCCACGTTCCGCACCGCGGATGTGGTCGGTCTCGACACGATGGCGCACGTCATCAAGACGATGCAGGACAACCTGAAGGACGATCCGTTTTTCCCCGTCTACGAAACGCCGGCCGTGCTGGCCGAACTCGTGAAAAAGGGCGCGCTCGGTCAGAAGACCGGCGGCGGCTTCTACAAGAAGGAAGGCAAGGCGATCAAGGTGCTCGATCCGAAAACGGGCGAGTACGTGGACGGCGGTGCGAAGGCAGATGAACTGGTCGGCCGCATCCTGAAGCGTCCGCCGGCCGAGCGCCTGAAGCTGCTACGCGAATCGCAGCATCCGCAGGCTCAATTCCTGTGGGCGATTTTCCGCGACGTGTTCCACTACATCGGCGTGCATCTGCAATCCATCGCCGATAACGCGCGCGACGTCGATCTGGCAATCCGCTGGGGCTTCGGCTGGAACGAAGGTCCGTTCGAAGGCTGGCAAACGGCCGGCTGGAAGCAGGTCGCCGAGTGGGTGCAGGAAGACATCGCGGCGGGCAAGGCACTCGCGAACGTGCCGTTGCCGTCGTGGGTGCTCGAAGGCCCGGTCGCCGAACAGGGCGGCGTGCATACGAACGAAGGCTCGTGGTCGCCGGCTTCGAACACGTTCGTGCCACGCTCGTCGCTCAGCGTGTACGACCGGCAGGTATTCCGCGCGCCGCTCGTCGGCGAAACGTCAAGCGATCCGAAGACCTACGGCAAAACGCTGTTCGAAACCGACGCGGTGCGTGCATGGGTTGACGACCGCGCCGGCCGGGGTTCAGACGAAAGCGACATATTGATCGTGTCGTTCAAGAGCAAGATGAACACGATCGGACCGTCGGTGATCGACGGTCTCACGCAGGCAATCGAGCTGGCCGAGAAGGACTACAAGGGTCTCGTCGTATGGCAGCCGACGTCGCTGAAACTCGGCACGCCGGGCGGCCCGTTCTCGGCGGGCGCCAATCTCGAGGAAGCGATGCCCGCGTTCATGATGGGCGGCGCGAAGGGCATCGAGCCGTTCGTCAAGAAATTCCAGCAGGGCATGCTGCGCGTGAAGTATGCGAGCGTGCCGGTGGTGTCGGCGGTGTCCGGCATCGCGCTCGGCGGCGGCTGCGAGTTGGCGCTACATAGCGCGAAGCGCGTCGCGCACATCGAAAGCTATATCGGTCTGGTCGAAGTCGGCGTGGGTCTCGTGCCTGCGGGCGGCGGCCTGAAGGAAGCGGCGCTGCGCGCAGCGGAAGCCGCGACGCAAGTCGGCGCAACCAACGACCTGCTCAAGTTCGTGCAGAAGTCGTTCGAGAACGCGGCGATGGCGAAGGTCTCGGCGTCTGCGCTCGACGCGCGCGCAATGGGCTACCTGAAGCCGTCGGACACGATCGTCTTCAACGTGTTCGAACTGCTCGACGTCGCAAAGAAAGAAGCGCGCGCACTGGCTGCTGCCGGTTATCGTCCGCCGCTGCGTGTCACGCAAGTGCCGGTGGCGGGGCGTTCGGCGATCTCGACGATCAAGGCTTCGCTCGTGAACATGCGCGACGGCCGATTCATCAGCGAGCATGATTTCCTGATCGCGAGCCGTATCGCGGAAGCGGTGTGCGGCGGTGATGTCGAAGCGGGCAGCCTGGTCGATGAAGAATGGCTGCTTCAACTGGAGCGTCGCGCGTTCGTCGATCTGCTCGGCACGCAGAAGACGCAGGAACGGATCATGGGCATGCTGCAAACCGGCAAGCCGGTGCGTAATTGACGCCACTGAGTAAGCGCGACCACCGGAATTAGGAGCTTTAAATGACAAAGCAATTGCAAGACGCATACATCGTCGCCGCGAGCCGTACGCCGATCGGCAAGGCGCCGCGCGGCATGTTCAGGAACACGCGCCCCGACGAACTGCTGGTGCACGCAATCAGATCGGCCGTGGCACAGGTGCCGGGCCTCGATACCACAGTGATCGAAGACGCCATCGTCGGCTGCGCGATTCCCGAGGCAGAGCAAGGGCTGAACGTTGCACGCATGGGCGCGCTGCTGGCGGGCCTGCCGCAGTCAGTGGGCGGCGTCACGGTGAACCGCTTCTGCGCGTCGGGCCTCACCGCGCTGGCGATGGCCGCCGACCGCATCCGCGTCGGCGAATCGGACGCGATGATCGCGGGCGGTTGCGAGTCGATGAGCATGGTGCCGATGATGGGCAACAAGCCGTCGCTGTCGCCGCATATCTTCGATCGCAATGAAGACATCGGCATTGCGTACGGCATGGGTCTGACCGCGGAGAAAGTCGCCGAGCGCTGGAAGATCAGCCGCGAAGCGCAAGACGCGTTCTCGGTCGAATCGCATCGTCGCGCAATCGCCGCGCAGCAAGCCGGCGAGTTCAACGACGAGATCGCTGCGTACACGATCACCGAGCGCTTCCCCGATCTCGCCACCGGCGAAGTGCGCGTCAAAGCGCGTGAAGTCTCGCTCGACGAAGGCCCACGTGCGGACACGTCGCTCGAAGGTCTCGCCAAGCTGCGCACGGTGTTCGCGAACAAGGGTTCGGTGACGGCGGGCAACAGTTCGCAGACGTCGGACGGCGCGGGCGCGCTGATCGTCGTGTCGGAAAAGATCCTGAAGCAGTTCAACCTGACGCCGCTCGCACGCTTCGTCAGCTTCGCGGTGCGCGGAGTGCCGCCGGAAATCATGGGCATCGGGCCGAAGGAAGCGATTCCGGCCGCGCTGAAGGCCGCCGGACTGAAGCAGGACGACATCGACTGGATCGAATTGAACGAAGCGTTCGCCGCGCAATCGCTCGCGGTGATTCAGGACCTCGGGCTCGATCCGTCGAAGATCAACCCGCTCGGCGGCGCAATCGCACTTGGGCACCCGCTCGGCGCGACCGGCGCGATTCGTGCGTCGACGGTCGTTCACGGTCTGCGCCGCCGCAACTACAAGTACGGCATGGTGACGATGTGCGTCGGTACGGGCATGGGCGCGGCGGGCATCATCGAGCGGCTGTGACACAGTCCGCTCCGAGGTTCGCGGCAAGCCGTTAAGGCGCGCAGAACGGTTCGCAGGCTTGCCGCTTGCGAACCGTTTTCGCATTCGCAGCAGCAGTTTCCGAAGCAGTTTCCGTAGCAGTCGAGGGAGACGAAGATGACGATGGATATTCTGGTCGAGCGCGCAAACGGCGTGCTGACAATGGCCTTCAACCGGCCGGAGAAGAAGAACGCGATCACGGCCGCGATGTATCAAACGATGGCCGACACGCTGGTCGGCGCGCAAGGCGATGCGTCGGTGCGCGCGATTCTGATTCGCGGCAGTGCGAACATTTTCAGCGCCGGCAACGACCTCGAAGATTTCATGAAGGCGCCGCCGATGGGCGAAAACGCGCCGGTGTTCCAGTTCCTGCGCGCAATCAGTTCGGCCGAGAAGCCGGTCGTCGCGTCGGTGGCGGGGCCGGCGGTGGGCATCGGCACGACGCTGCTGCTGCATTGCGATCTGGTTTATGCCGCCGACTCCGCTAGCTTCTCGCTACCGTTCGCGCAGCTTGGCTTGTGCCCGGAAGCGGCGTCGAGCCTGCTGTTGCCGCGCGTCGCCGGCTATCAGGCAGCGGCGGAAAAGCTTCTGCTCGGCGAGGCGTTCGACGCCGCGGAAGCGCAACGCATGGGCTTTGTGAACCGCGTGCTGCCGGCCGCGGAAGTCGATGCATTCGCGGCATCACAAGCCGCGAAGCTGGCCGCGCTGCCGGCGTCGTCATTGCGTGTGACGAAGAGCCTGATGAAGCGCGCGAGCCACCAGGAACTGCAAACGCAGATATCGGAAGAAGCTGTCCATTTCGGCAAGATGCTAATCGCGCCTGAAGCGCGCGAGGCGTTCAAGGCGTTCTTCGAAAAGCGCAAGCCGGATTTCCGGCAATTCGACTGAGCGGCGCGGCGGCGCATTTCAACCAGAGTTCGCTCAGGGCCGTGCCGGCTGCGCCGTGTCGTAATCGACGTAGCTGGTTTCGCGGCAGAAGCTGACGAGCCGCACGCCCGCCTTGCGGGCAATCGCAATGGCGAGCGTCGACGGCGCGGAAATCGTCGCGACCATCGGCACGTCGACGCGCGCCGCCTTGCGTACCAGCTCGTAACTCGCGCGGCTCGACAGGAACACGAAGCCCTCTTGGGTATCCACTCGATCGAGCACGAGTTGGCCGATCAGTTTGTCGAGCGCATTGTGGCGGCCGACGTCCTCGAACGCGTAGCGAATCGCGCCCGCCGCGTCGCACCATGCGGCGGCGTGCAGGCCGCCGGTGAGCCGCGTCAGCGCCTGGTGCTCCGGCAATTCGCGGGCAGCGCGCGCGATCGCGTCGGGNGCGAGCCGTTGCAGAAAGCCGGTATCCGGCACGCGTTCCGGTTTCAGATCAAGCAAATCGATGCTTTCGATGCCGCACACGCCGCAGCCGGTGCGGCCGGCCAACGCGCGGCGCTTGTCCTTCAGCGCGACGAACGCCTGTTGCACGACCTGCAATTGCACCTCGGCGTGCGGCAATTCGCCGTCGTCATGCAGCTCCACCTCGATGTCCTGAATGTCGCTGCCTCGCTCGACGATCCCTTCGGAGATGGCGAAGCCGACCGCGAACGCTTCCAGATCGCGCGGCGTGCACATCATCACCGCATGCGAAATGCCGTTGAAGACAAGCGCGACCGGCCATTCCTGGCCGACGTGGTCGGTGACCGTTTCCACCGCTGCACCGCGATGGCGATGCACCTGACGCTCCACGGCGCCCGGCTGCCCGGCTGTTTCGAGTTCGTTCAAGCTGATTCACTCCGTTTATGCTGCGCGCGCACCGTAATCTACCGCACGGCTGGTGCACGAATAAGGTTCTAAAATACCTCAAGCCGGGCTTGTGCGTTGCCCGTCAACAAAGAGGAACACTGCCATGGGACTGAACGAAGCACCGCTGCTGTTCAACTTCGAGGTTGAGTCGTCGGAGAATTTCACGTATATCCCGATGTCGGTCCGCTTCAATCTCGATCGTTTCGGGCTGCGCATTTCGCTCGCGCAGTGGCAAATGCTGCCGCTCGAAGACCGCAAGCTCCTCGCACGTTTCCCCGTCGACGACGACTCGGAGATCGAGCCGAACTTCGATCACGCGCTGTTCGAGATGCTACGCACTCACGCGAACGTCGAGCCGGAGTGGTTCACGCCGGATGAAGCGCCTGCGTGGTGCAACACGGACAGCGTGCCCGACAGCGTTGCGCGTCAGGCGAAACTGGCCGGGCTCGTGGCGCCAAGCGCCGCACGGTGGGCGGAGCTCGATCCGTTCAAGCGCTACGTGCTCGCCAAGCTGTCGCGCAAGCAGGAGATCAACCACGACTTCATCCCAGCGATGAAGGAATTTGGCGCGGCCGGCTAGGCGCGGCCGGCTAGGCGCGGCCGGCTAGATAAGACCGCTCAGGAGCGACCGGCTACGTAAGACCACGCAGGCGCACCTACCCGGACGCACCCGCCCCCCCCTGCGCCCACCAAAGCCCCGCTACCAAGACCCACCTCACCGCACAAAAATTTTTCCCTCCCCACCCTCAACCTATTCCGAACACTGCCGTTATTCATGGGTTGGCGCGTAAAAGACTTGCATCGATGTGGCCGGACGCATCGAAAGCGGCCTCGCGCTCCCGCCTGAAGAACGATCGACGTTCGGAACCCATGACTCCTTTCATCTCGAAGCGGCTGCTGATCAACATAGCGGTCGTGGCCGTCGCGCTCGGCGCAAACGTGTTCGTCGCGTACCTGCAGATCGGCGGCCAGCGCGACGCCGACGCTCGCATGTTGCATTCGACGCGCGTTCGACAGGGTCTCGACGCCTACCAGACAGCGCTCGACGGCGGCCTCGCCGCGCTCGCTCGTTTCGAGGCGTCGGCCGGACAGGCGCCCGTTCAGGCGGCAGCGACGATGAGCGCGACGCTCGCCCGTGTCCAGCGCGAATTGCGCGACGAGCTTGCCGACGAGCCCGCCATGCTCGCCGCGTTGGCGCAGGTTGGCGCGGACAGCCACGCGCTGCAACGCGACATCGACGATGCGCTGCTGACACGCGATGCCGCCGAGCCGGCGGCGTCACGCGCCTGGGCGTCGTCGTATATGCATGTGGAGTTCGGGCTGCAACGCGTCGAAGCGGGTCTTGCCGCGCTGCGCGACACCGAGAACCGCGCGTTCGAAGCGTCGCTCGCGGCTTCGTCGAAACGGGCGAAGCGCGCCATGTTCATGTTGGTCGTGACCATGTTCGCGGGCGGTGCGCTCCTTATCTTCACTTTCGGTGCACGCGAAAGCAGCGCCCGCAAAATGCTGCGCAGCGTGCGCGCACTCGGCCGCAACGACGAGCGCTTTCGCAGCCTGTTCGACGATCATCCGGTGCCGATGTACATCTTCGATCGCGAGACGCTGCGCTTTCTTGCCGTCAATTCCGCCGCGATCCAGCAGTACGGTTATTCTGAAGCCGAGTTTCTCGACATGACCCTGCGCGCGATCCGGCCGAATGCGGAGGTCGCGCGGCTCGAGTCGCACTTGCAGCGCGCCGACAGCGTGCAGCACGGCCGCACGATGGCAGGCATCTGGCATCACCGCCGCAAGGACGGCTCGGCGATCAGCGCGGATATTTCGTATCACGCGCTGAACTTCATGGGCCGCGCCGCGTTTTTTGTTCTCGCCGACGACGTCACCGAACAGATCAATGCCGAAGCCGAGGCGCAGCGTTCGAACCAGATGCTCGAAGCGGTGATCGACAACATCCCGCAGCGCATTTTCTGGAAGGATCTGGAGTCGCGCTATCTGGGCTGCAACATGGCGTTCGCGCGCGACGGCGGACTCTCGTATCCCGAACAGGTGGTGGGCAAGAGCGACGCGGACATGCCTTGGCGCGCGTTCGCCGAGTTGCTGAACGCGCACGATAAAGAAGTGATCGACACCGGCGTGCCGAAGATGAACTTCGAGGTCGACATGGTGATCGACGGCGTGCATCGCACGACCGTGACGAGCAAGCTGCCGTTCACCGACGGCGAAGGCCGCGTGATCGGCGTGCTCGGCTCGTACACGGACATCACCGAGCGCAAGCGCGCCGATCTCGCGTTGCGTCTGCAAAGCCGCGCGCTCGACGCGAGCGTCAACGCGATTCTGATCACGGCGCCGTCGCCGGCGGGCAATCTGATCGAATACGTGAATCCCGCGTTCATGCGTATCACGGGCTACGATCCCGCCGAGGTGATCGGCCACGATTGCCGCGTTCTGCAACGCGACGACCGCGAGCAGGAAGGCGTGGCGTCGATCCGCAAGGCGCTCGCCGCGAATCGCGAAGTCAGCGCAGTGGTGCGCAACTATCGGAAGGACGGCGCGCTGTTCTGGAATCAGTTGTTCATTGCGCCGGTGCCGAACGCAGAAGGCGTGATTACGCATCACATCGGCGTGATCAACGACGTGACCGACCTGATGCGCTATCAGGAACAGCTCGAATATCAGGCCAACTACGACAGCCTCACGCGCCTGCCCAACCGCAACCTGCTGCGCGACCGTTTGCAGCATGCGCTGATCGTCGCACAGCGGCAGCATAAGGGCGTCGCGGTCGTGTTCATGGATCTCGACGGTTTCAAGAACGTCAACGACAGCCTGGGCCACAGCGTCGGCGACCGGCTGCTCGGCGTCGTGGCCGAGCGGCTCGCGCGCTGCACTCGCACGAGCGACACCGTCGCGCGCCACGGCGGCGACGAGTTCGTGATCGTGATGACGGACACCGTCGATGAACAATCGCTGATCGCGTGGATGGAGCGTGTGCGCGCGTCGATTTCGGAGCCTGTCTGGCTCGACGGCACGGAGTTGTACGTGGGTTGCAGCATGGGCGCGAGTCTCTTTCCGCAAGACGGCGACGACGCTGAAACGCTGATGAAAAAGGCCGACCTCGCGATGTATCGCGCGAAGGACATGGGCCGCAACACGTTCCAGTTCTATCAGCCGGAGATGAACGCCAGCGCGGGCGCGCGACTGAATCTCGAACGACGCTTGCGTCGCGCGCTGCGCGACAACGAATTCCTGCTGCACTATCAGCCGCAGGTCGATATCGTCAGCGGACAGATTGTCGGCACCGAGGCGCTCGTGCGTTGGCGCGATCCGGAAGTGGGGCTCGTGCCGCCGTCGTCGTTCATTCCGGTCGCAGAGGAAAGCGGCCTGATCGGGCCGCTCTCGGAGTGGGTGCTGCGCGAAGCGTGCCGCCAGAACAAGGCGTGGCAAGACCTCGGCTTGCCGCCGGCGCGGGTGTCGGTGAATCTATCGGCGCGCGTATTCCAGCAGCGCGATATTGCGAAGCTCGTCATGCAGGTGCTCGACGAGACCGGCCTCGAGCCGCGATACCTCGAACTCGAACTGACCGAAAGCGCGATCATGCGCAACGCCGAAGAAGCGGTGTCGATGCTCAACGAACTGAGCGCGCTCGGCATTGGCCTCGCCATCGACGATTTCGGCACCGGCTATTCGAGCCTCAGCTACCTGAAGCGCTTTCCCGTGGACCGGCTGAAGATCGACCGCTCGTTCGTGTCCGATATCGGCATATCGGGCGACGACGAGACCATTACCTCGGCCATCATCGCGCTCGCCCATTCGCTTAAGTTGCAGGTGATTGCCGAAGGCGTGGAAACGTCGGCGCAACTCGACTTCCTGAAGGAGCGCGCTTGCGACGAGATGCAAGGCTTCTACTTCGCGAAGCCGTTGTCGACCGATGCGATTTGCGAGTTGATGCAAGGCGGCGCAGTGCGCGAATCCGCGATGGTTTGAAGGCTGGACAGACGCGCGGTGATTCGCGCGCCGCTGGTTCGGTTGCAATACCGCCAATCTCACACTGCCGGCGTGCTCACGAAAACCGGCAACTGTTCCGCCGCCGCCGAAAAAGCCTGCAAATGCGGATGCGCGCCCGCGCTCACGAGCTGCGGCAGCATCATCTGCGTGAAGTTCCAGGTGACCGCGAGCGTCACTTCGGCCGCCCCGAAGCGCTCAAGTTCGTTCGGCAACGGAGCCGCCGCGGCTTCCTGTTCGAGTTCGGCATACGCGGCGAGCAATTGCCCGCGCACGCGCTCCATCCACGGTTCATGCTGCTTTTCGACGGGCCGCAGATTGCGTTCGTAGACGATCTGCACCGTCTTGTCGCACGCGGCGAGCGCGAGCCCGGTGAGGCGGGCGGCGCGCAGGCAGTCGTCGCCGTGCGAGGGAAAGAGCCGCTGCCCGGAACTGGCGAGCGACGCGAGGTACTGAAGGATCACCGTCGAGTCCATCACCGTCTTGCCATTGTCGGCGACGAGCGTCGGCGCCTTGACGACCGGGTTGATGACCGCGAACTGGTCGTAAGTACTGAACACGGAGATGGGCGCATGTTCGAAGTCGAGCTTCAGCATCTTCATGCAAATAGCCACCCGGCGCACGTATGGCGAGTCGAGCATTCCGATCAGTTTCATGTCGTTTCCGTTAGACGTTCTATCATGATGCGCCGGCGCTCGGCGCGGCCTGCACATCTAGCCGCTGGCGCAGCATGGCGCCCGCACAGCATTAGATTAAGCATCTTCGTGCGACAGAAAAAGCGAAATTAATCGACGATTTACGTCAGAATCTCTTACATGAAACCGATACCGCCTTTGACCGCCTTGCGCTGCTTCGAGGCCGTCGCCCGGCTCGGCGGCGTCACGCAGGCCGCGCGCGAGCTGCATGTCACGCATTCGGCGGTGAGCCAACAGATCAAGGTGCTCGAAGATGCGATGGGCGTCGCGCTTTTCGTGCGCGAGGCGCGCGGGCTGCGGCCGACCGAAGAGGGCCGTCTCTACGCACTCGACATACGCGCGGCGCTGCGCGACATCACACAGGCCACGCGCCGCGCGCAGGCTCGTCCGCATGACAGCGAACTGGTGATCGTCACGTTGCCGTCGTTCGCCCAGCACTGGCTCGTGCCGCGTCTGCCCAGCTTTCGCGAAGCGCATCCGTACTATCGCGTTCGTCTCGTCACCAGTTTGCAACTCGAAGACTTGCGCCACGGCGCGAGCGATATCGGCATCCGCATGGGGCAGGGCCATTGGCCCGACGTCGCACAGCAAAAACTCTTCGACGATGAAATGATCGTGGTCGCCGCGCCGCATTTTGCGCCCGCGCCGACTGGCCGCTTCCCCGTCACGGCCGACGATGTAGTCGCGTGCCCGCTGATCTCGAGCCCCGACGCACCGTGGGGTGACTGGTGCGAAGCAGCGAAAGTCGCGCAGCCGGCTGCCGCGCGCGTGGTGTTATCCGCGAACGATTCCAACGTGGTGATCAGCGCGGTGTTGATGGGCCAAGGCGTCGCGCTGGAGCGACGCAGCCTCGTGTCGCATGCGCTCGCCCGCGGCGAACTGATGCAGATCACGTCGATCCGTGTGCCTTATCGCTATCCATACTGGCTCGTGTGGCAGCAACGCGAAACGCCCACTGCGCAGCAGGCGCATTTCGCACAGTGGATCGAAGGACAGGTGGACGCGTATCTGCGCGCCGATGGCGCACTGGGGCATTAGCGGTGATGGGCTGGGTCCCGCTCACTCGAGCGCCGGCAGCGCGCGCGGACGGCGGTCGCTATCGGTGGCGACGTAGGTCAGCGTGGCCTCGGTCACTTTCACGAGATCTTCCGCGAGGCTCATACGTTGCGCGTAGACCTCGACGGAAACGGTGACCGACGTATTGCCCGTCTTGACGATGTCCGCGTAAAAGCTCAGCAGATCGCCGACGAACACGGGCTGCTTGAACACGAACGAGTTGACCGCGATGGTCGCGACCCGGCCATTCGCGCGACGGCTTGCCGGAATCGATCCGGCAATGTCCACTTGCGCCATGATCCAGCCGCCGAACACGTCGCCGTGAACGTTCGCGTCCGACGGTTGCGGCACGACGCGCAGTGCGCAAGGTTTTTGCGGGAGTTGGAGAATGTCGGTCATCGGGCTACCCTGGAAACGCGTGTTGGTTTGATTGGCTCAGTCGGCTCGACCAGCGGGCGGGGACTATGCGGTAACGGCTCCATGCTAGCCGCGGACTTTGACCTTGGGAAACGGCAGGGCCACGCGGCCAACCTTCGACCGACGGCCGGATAGCCCACGAAAAGCGGCGCCAGCCGGCTTCTGCGACAATACGAAGATCAGGAATTGTACGGGAAAGCGCCCAGCGAGGTTGCGCGACCAGGCAGCGTGCCGACGTGCACGCGGCAGTTGGCGTACCGCTGCGAACTCCGGCATTTCCACATCCTCCCCAGCCGAATCCATGCGCCGCTCGCTTCCGTCCGAACCTTCGCCCATCTCTACCCAGCCGCGCAACGACTGGCAGACGATCCTGTCGCTGCTGCCGTATCTGGCGACCTACAAATGGCGCGTGGCCTTTGCGCTGAGTTGCCTGATCGGCGCAAAAATCGCCAATCTCGGTGTGCCGATCGTGATGAAGAGGATCGTCGACAGCCTCGCGTCGGTGCAGCATCTGACCGCGCTCGGCCGCGCGCACGATTCGCCGGGTATCGTGCTGCTCGGCGGCGTCGGCTTGCTGGTGGTCGCGTATGCGGTGGTGCGGCTTTCCACATCGCTCTTCTCCGAATTGCGCGAGATCCTGTTCTCTAAAGTCACCGAAAGCGCGGTGCGGCAGCTCGCGCTGAAAGTGTTCCGGCATCTGCATAACTTGTCGTTGCGCTTTCATCTGGACCGGCAAACGGGCGGCATGTCGCGCGACATCGAACGCGGCACGCGCGGCATCACGCAGCTCATTTCGTATTCTCTGTACAGCATTCTGCCGACGCTGGTCGAAGTCGGACTCGTGCTCGGATTTTTTGTCGTCAAATACGAGGCGTATTACGCGGTGGTCACGTTCGTGGCTCTCGCCGTCTACATCGTGTTCACGGTGAAAGTGACCGAGTGGCGCACGCATTTTCGCCGCACGATGAACGAGCTCGATTCGAAGGCGAACTCGCGCGCAATCGATTCGCTGCTCAACTACGAGACCGTCAAGTACTTCGGCAATGAAGAGTGGGAAGCAAGCCGCTACGACGAAAATCTGAAGCGCTATCGCACGGCGGCCATCAAATCGCAGCGTTCGCTGTCTGCGCTGAACTTCGGGCAGCAGGCGATCATCGGCACGGGGCTCGTGTTCATTCTGTGGCGCGCGACCGAAGGCGTCATGGCGGGACGCCTCACGCTCGGCGATCTCGTGCTGATCAACACGTTCATGTTGCAGCTTTATATTCCGCTGAATTTTCTGGGCGTGGTGTATCGCGAGTTGAAGCAAAGCCTCACCGACATGGACCGCATGTTCACGCTACTCGGCGCCGCGCAGGAAGTACCCGACCTGCCGGATGCGCTCGCGTTGCAAGTGAGCGGCGCGCAAGTGCGCTTCGAGCGCGTGAACTTTTCATACGAACCCGCGCGCCAGATTCTGCACGACGTGAGCTTTACGATTCCGGCCGGCACCACCACGGCGGTGGTCGGCCATAGCGGCTCGGGCAAGTCGACGCTCGCGCGGCTCATGTTCCGCTTCTACGATCTGGATCGCGCGACGGGTGGTGCAATCACCATCGACGGTCAGGACATTCGCGACGTGACGCAGGCTTCGCTGCGCGCGTCGATTGGCATCGTGCCGCAGGACACAGTGCTGTTCAACGATTCGATCTACTACAACATTGCTTATGGACGGCCGTCCGCGACGCGCGAGGAAGTCATCGCGGCGGCGCGCGCTGCGCATATCCACGAGTTCATCGAAGGACTGCCGAAGGGATATGAGACGCCCGTCGGCGAGCGCGGGCTGAAGCTGTCGGGCGGCGAGAAGCAGCGTGTCGCGATTGCGCGGACCATCCTGAAGAATCCGCCGATTCTATTGTTCGACGAAGCCACTTCGGCGCTCGATTCGCGTTCCGAGCGCGCGATCCAGCATGAGCTCGATCAGATCGCGCGCGAACGCACGACGCTCATCATCGCGCACCGGCTTTCGACGGTGGTGCACGCGCAGCAGATCATCGTGATGGACAAGGGGCGCATTGTCGAGCGCGGCACGCATGCCGAACTACTGCGCGCGAACGGCCTCTTCGCGCAGATGTGGGCGTTGCAGCAGCAGCGCGCGGCCGAAGCGCCGGAGCCGGCGGAGACCGTAGGGGCAGGCGATAGCGGGCGCTGACACGGCTGGCCGCGCAGTCAAGGCGCCCGCGCTCGTAGCGTGGCAACCGTCAGCGTGGCTTGTTCGCCGCTTACGCCGGGGTGTGTGCTGCTCACGCCGCGGCGTGTCTCATGCTCGTGCGGTAGTCGTGCTGCGTCCGCGCAGCTTTGTGCGGTGCTGGCGCCTTGGCTCGGGCGAGCCCGCTTTAGCGGGCAGCCAACCGCTGATCCAACGCCTGAAGCTGCGCCGGCGTTCCGACGTTTTCCCACAAGCCTTCGTATAGCTCGCCAGTAGCGAGACCGCGCGCAATCGTCTCGCGGTAATACGGCGTGAGCGCGCGCGGTGTGCCGAGCGGCAAATCGCGGAACATGCGCGTGTCGTAGAGCCCGATATTGCCGAACGTGAAGCGCGGCTCGGCGTCGAGCGACAACACGCCGCTCTTGAGCGCAAAGTCTCCGCCCGGATGAAACGGCGGGTTCGGCACCATCACCAGATGCATGCCCGGCTCCGTCAGCGCCTTCAATGCTTGCGCACGCGCGTTCAGAGCACGGTAATCGAAATCCGCGTACACGTCGCCGCTCACCGCGACGAACACCTCGCTCGCGCCGTTATCTTCGATAAACGGCAGTGCTTGCACGATGCCGCCCGCCGTCTCGAGCGCTTCGTGCTCGGGCGAATAGCGCAACTGTACTTGCCAGCGCGAACCGTTGCCGAGTGCCGCTTCGATCTGCTCACCAAGCCACGCGTGATTGATCACGATCGTCTCAAACCCCGCCCGTGCGAGCCGTTCGATCTGCCAGACGATCAGCGGTTTGCCGCCCACTTCGAGCAAAGGCTTGGGGCACGCGTCGGTCAACGGACGCATGCGCTCGCCGCGACCCGCGGCGAAAATCATCGCTTTCTTCAAGGACATTGTGATGGGTCAGAACGTGTAGCCGACTTCGTTCGCGCGGCCTTCGAGATCGTCGAGCAGCTTCGCGAACGGCCGCAGCGGCGCATAACGTTCGGCGACCTTGCGTGCATAGCCGATGAAACGCGGCAGATCCTTCATGTAATGCGGTTTGCCGTCGCGGTAATTGATGCGACAGAAAAGACCCAGTACCTTGATATGCCGTTGCAATCCCATCCATTCGATCTGGCGATAGAACTCGCCGAAATCGGGATCAACGGGCAGGCCGGCTTTCTTCGCGCGCTCCCAGTAGTACACGAAGCAGTCGAGCTCGAACTCCTCGTCCCAACTGAGGAACGCGTCGCGCAGGAGCGATGCGACGTCGTAGCTGATCGGGCCATACACCGCGTCCTGGAAGTCGAGCACGCCCGGGTTGGCCTCGCGGCTTGCTTCGTTGGCTAGGGTGGCCACGTGCGGCGCGTTCGGCGCGGCGCAGACCATCAGATTGCGCGGCATGAAATCGCGCAGCATGAACACTTGCGGTTGCGCCCGCGCGCTCGCGATCAGCAGCGCGAACGTGCGATCGAGCAGGCCGCGCGTGTTGTCGTCGACCTCGCGGCCAAGGTGCCGGCCGATGAACCACTCGGGCATCAATTCCATCTCGCGGCGCAGGAAGGCCTCGTCGAACGGCGGCAGCACGTCTTCGCGCGACGTGAGTTGCCAGCGGATCAGCGCGTCGAGCGCGTCTCGCATCAGCGTGCGGGCGCGGCGCGGGTCGCTGTCGTTTTGCGCGGCGGTGAGTGCGCCGAGGTACGACGCGGTGCCGAGGTCGGTGACGAGCATGAACCCCGCATCGAAGTCGGCCTCCAGCACGCGCGGCACATGCACGCCCGCGGCGTCGAGCAATTGCGCGATCTGCACGAATTCGCGGCACTTTTCAGGCGGCGGTGCATCGACGGCGATCAGCGTACCGGCGCTTTCGCCTTCCGCCGCCTTACCGGCAAGCCGGAAGTAGCGGCGAAAACTGGCGTCGGACGAAGCCGGCGCGAGCGTGCTGATATCGAGCGCATAGCGCGCCGCATAGCCTTGCAGCCAGGCCTCGAGCAGTTCGAGGCGGCGCTCGGCGGGGGAGTGTGTGAAGTCTTGGGAAGGGGGCAGCGTCATGAAAACCGGCGGCAAATTCAGAGGGACAACGTCTTGCCATATAATACCCCACGACTTTTTTGACGCGACTCACGCCAGCTTTCGCGTATTCCGCTTTACCGCCCGCCTCACCGTTCGAAGATTGTAAATATTGATGTGCAGCCGACTGTCACGGTCGTGGTGTGCAGGCGGTGGATCGTGACTGCAGAAGCTGACGGACGGGCCGATTCGCCAAACGATACATGCCGCCTAGACAGCTTTCCCAAACGATTCCCTCTTGTGCCGCGGTGCCGCGCAAAAGGCGGCTCGTCGCGGCGTTGATCGCCGTTCCGGGCCTCGTGCCCGCGCTTGCTCACGCCCAACTGGTCGGGGAGGCCGCGCAGCCGCAACCGATCGATCCGCCGTGGGGCATGCAACTCGCCCCGCAACTCGAAGATCACGTGCTGCAGCCGGGACAGAAGCCGGCCACGTTCGTTCTCGGCGATTCGACCAACGGCACCACCGATCAGGACATGGCCGTCAAGGGCTCGGCCGAAGTGCGCCGCAGTACGGTCGTGATCAAGGCCGACGCGCTTCATTACGATCAGGACACGGACATGGCCGACGCATACGGCCAGGTCCACATGAACAACAACGGTACGACGTTCGCCGGACCCGAAGCGCACATGCGCGTGGATTCGAGCGAAGGCTTCATGACCGCGCCGAAGTATCACTTCAACGTGACGGGCGGCTCGGGCAGCGCGGAGCGCGTCGACCTGCTGGATAACGAGCGCTCGGTGTTCACCAGGGGCACCTACACGGCCTGCGCCTGCGCCGACGATCCGGCGTGGTACATCAAGGGCAGCGAGTTCGATTTCGACACCGGCGCCGACGAAGGCGTGGCGTACAACAGCGTGCTGTTCTTCCAGGGGCTGCCGGTTTTCGCCTCGCCGTGGCTGTCGTTTCCGCTGTCGGGTGAGCGGCGCAGCGGTATCCTGCCGCCCACGTTCTCGCTCAGTTCGACGAACGGCTTCGAACTGTCGGTGCCGTATTACTTCAACATCGCGCCGAATCGCGATCTGACGGTTACGCCGCGCGTGATCTCGAAGCGCGGTGTGCAGTTGCAAAGCACGTTCCGCTATCTGTCGCCCACGTATTCGGGGTCGATCACCGGTGAGTTCCTGCCGAACGACCGGCTGACCCGGACCAACCGCTACGCGCTGTACATCCAGCACAACCAGAACTTCGGCAACGGGTTCGGCGGCTATATCTACTACAACAAGGTCTCGGACAATACGTATCCGGAAGACCTGTCGTCGTCGGTCAATCAGTTCATGAACGGCACCCAGCTCCTGTATCAACAGGAAGCCGGGTTGACGTATAACAACGGACCGTGGTCGGTGCTCGCGCGCGAGCAGCACTGGCAGACGCTCACGCCGTCGGTCGCGCCGTATGGACGCGAGCCGCAGTTGAACGTGAAGTACGCGAAGTACAACGTGGGCGGCTTCGACTTCGGTGCAGAAGCGGACTACACGAACTTCCGCATCACGACCGCGGACATGACGGAAGGCCAGCGGGTGCTGTTCAACCCGTACATTTCGTACTCGGTCGTGGGGCCAGGCTACTTCGTCACGCCGAAGGTGCAGTGGCACTTCGCGTCGTATAACCTGCGCAACATCAGCGGCGACGTGCCGGTCGGCACGCCTAAGAATTTCACCGAATCGATTCCGACGCTGAGCTTCGACACCGGGCTCATCTTCGACCGCTCGGTGCGGCTCTTCGGCGAGGATTACATCCAGACGCTCGAACCGCGCCTGTACTACGTGTACACGCCGTATCGCAATCAGGCGTCGGCGCCGCTCTTCGACACCGCCGAATCCGACTTCGGGCTCGCGGAGATCTTCACGCCGAATACGTTCGTCGGCAACGACCGTATTGCGGATGCGAACCGTCTGACCGCGGCCATCACCACGCGCTTTATCAACCCGGCAACGGGCGACGAACGCGCGCGTTTCGTGATCGCGCAGCAGTACTATTTCCAAGATCAACGCGTCACGCTGCTGCCGAATCAGACCAGCACGCAAGCCACGCATTCGGACCTGATCGTGGGCGCGTCGGTCAAGCTCGGGGCCGGTTTCGCGTCGGAAACCGCGTTCCAATATAATGCGGACAACAACCAGCTGGTCAAGACGAGCGTCGGTTTTGGCTTCAGTCCGGCGACCGGCAAGGTGCTCAACGTCGCCTATCGTTACACGCGCGCGAACACCACGCTGGACAACGAACCTATCAACCAGGTGCTGGTATCGGGGCAATGGCCGCTCACGCATCGGGTGTTCGGGGTTGGACGGTTCAACTACGATCTGGGCGGGCATCGGATCGTCGACGGCCTCGTCGGTCTGCAATACGACGCGGACTGCTGGACGCTCGGCGCGGGCATTCAGCGCTACGCGAACGGCCTGAATACGTCGGGGCAGCATCAGTCGAGCACGCGCTTTCTCGCGCAGTTGACGTTCAAGGGCTTGTCGAGCGTCGACAACGGGCTGATTTCCGCGTTCCGCAGCAGTGTGGCGGGCTATACGCCGCTGCCGCCACCGCCGCCGCCGGAGTCGCGGTTCATCAATTACGAATGACGCTCGCCCGGTCGTTCATCGAATGCGAAAAGACGGGCCAGGCGTGCCCGACATCATTGGAGTATCTGTGGCAATCATGAAAAAGCTTCGCTTGGCAACGCTCGCGGCAGGTCTTGCCGCCGTGGCGTCTTTCCTGTCGGTTGCGCCGGTACAGGCGCAGGCGCTCGGCGGCAACCGCGGCGGCCAGACGGTCGACACGATCGCCGCAGTGGTCAACAACGGTGTCATCACGCGGCGCGAGCTCGAAGAGCGCGTGGGGCTGATTACCCGCCGCCTGAGTCAGCAGAACGCACCGATTCCGCCGGCCGACCAGTTGCGTCAGCAGGTGCTCAACCAGATGGTGCTGGAGCGCATCCAGTTGCAGAAGGCGAAGGAAGACGGCATCAATATCGACGATGCGGCCGTGCAGAAAACGCTCGAGCGGCTCGCGCAGGCGAACAACCTGTCGCTCGACGTTTACCGTTCGCGGATCGAGGCGCAAGGCGTGCCTTGGGCCACTTTCACGAGCGACGCGCGCACCGAACTCACGCTTTCGCGTCTGCGTGAAAAGGAAGTGGACAGCAAGGTCACGGTGTCGGACGCGGAAGTCGCGAACTACATCGCAAGTCAGCGTGGCCCGAATGCCGGCGCGACGAGCGACCTGCATATGCAGCACATTCTGCTAAAGGCGCCGCTGAACGCGCCGCAAACGGATATCGAAGCGGCTCAGAAGAAGGCCGAGGCATTGCTTGCCGAAGCCAAGGGCGGCGCCAACTTCGAGAAGCTCGCGAAGTCGAATTCGCAGGCGCCCGATGCGTCGAAGGGCGGCGACATGGGCTTCGCCGCGCCGTCGAAGCTGCCGCCGGAGTTCGTCAAGGCGGCTTCGGCGCTGCGTCCTGGTCAGGTCAATCCGGAAGTGATCCGCACCAACGACGGTTTTGAAGTCGTGCGTCTCGTCGATCGCCGCACCGGTCAGGGCACGAGTTCCGACGCGCCGAAGCTCGTGCAAACGCACGTGCGCCACATCCTGCTGCGCGTGGGCGACGGCATGTCCGAGCCGCAAGCGCGCCAGAAGCTGCTCGAAATCAAGAAGGAAATTGCCGCAGGCGGCGACTTCTCCAAGTTCGCTCACACATATTCGCAAGATGGTTCATCGTCGCAAGGCGGCGACCTGGGCTGGATCAGCCCAGGCGAGACGGTGCCGGAATTCGAGCGCGCAATGAACGGCTTGCAGGACGGTCAGATCAGCGACCCGGTGCGCAGCGAATACGGCTATCACCTGATTCAGGTGCTGGGACGCCGCGAGTCCGAAGGCTCGGTCGCCCAGCAAATGGACCTCGCGCGCCAGGCCATCGGTCAGCGCAAGGCGGAGCAGGCTTACGCCGACTGGCTGCGCGAATTGCGCGACACCGCGTATGTCGAAGTAAAGCCCGATCTGTCTCGCGTTCAATAAACGTCATGAATTCCGCCGCCCAGTCCGCCAGCTTGCCGTTGCAGATCGCGATCACGACCGGGGAGCCCGCCGGCGTCGGTCCCGAACTGACCGCCCAGGCGCTCGCGGGTGCGGCGGCACACTGGCCCCGCGCACAGTTCACGGTGCTCGGCGATGCAGGTCTTATCGCTGAACGGGCGCGGGCAGTGGGCGTAGATTGGCAAGCGCTCGTGGCCGACGCGTCGCGCGTTCGGGTGCAGCATCGGCCGCTCGGTGCGCCGGCGGTCGCGGGCAAGCTGAACGCGGCCAATGGGCGCTACGTGCTCGATCTGCTGGACAGCGCAATCGACGGCGCAATGGCGGGCACATTCGACGCCATCGTTACCGCGCCGCTGCAAAAGAGCACCATCAACGATGCGGGCGTGCCTTTTACCGGCCACACCGAATTTCTCGCCGAACGCACGCACACGCCGCGCGTGGTGATGATGCTGGCGGGCACCGGCAAGCGTCCGTTGCGAGTGGCGCTTGCTACTACCCATTTGCCGCTGAAGGACGTGTCAACGGCGCTCTCGATAGAAGGTCTTGTCGAAACGCTGCGCATTGTCGATCACGATTTGCGGCATCACTTCGGCTTGCCGGCGCCGCGCATTCTCGTCACGGGTCTGAACCCGCATGCCGGGGAAAACGGCTACCTCGGCCGCGAGGAAATCGACGTGATCTCGCCGGCGCTCAAGCTCGCGAACGGCGAGGGCATCGACGCGCGCGGTCCCTATCCGGCTGACACGCTGTTTCAGCCGCGTTATCTGGACGAAGCCGACTGCGTGCTTGCGATGTTCCACGATCAGGGCTTGCCGGTGCTCAAATATGCGACGTTCGGCGAAGGCATCAATATCACGCTTGGGCTTCCGATCATCCGCACGTCGGTCGATCACGGCACCGCACTCGATCTCGCCGGCACCGGCCGCGCCGACGCGGGCAGCCTGATCGCCGCCATCGACACGGCGGTTTTAATGGCGCAACATCGCCGCGCGGGCTGATTCAACGTCGATTCAACGTCACATCGGCGCCTCGCGCATATTCATTTCTCAAGCCGTTTTCTTTCTTTAGCGTTTCTTCGATGTCCACCAGCAGACAGCAGCAGGGCCGGCACCAAGGTCATATTGCGCGCAAGCGTTTCGGCCAGAACTTTCTGGTCGACATGGGCGTGATCGATTCGATCGTCGACGTGATCCGGCCGCAACGCGGCGAACGCATGGTCGAGATCGGGCCGGGGCTCGGCGCGCTGACGGAACCGCTGATCGAGCGTCTGGCGACGCCCGAGTCGCCGCTTCACGCCGTCGAGTTGGACCGCGATCTGATCGGGCGTCTGAAGAACAAGTTCGGCGATCTGCTCCAGTTGCATGCGGGCGACGCACTCGCGTTCGACTTCGGCTCGCTGGCCGCGCCGGGCGACGAGCCGTCGTTACGCATTGTCGGCAATTTGCCATACAACATTTCGAGCCCGCTGCTGTTTCATCTCACTGCGTTTGCGCACCGCGTGATCGATCAGCACTTCATGCTGCAGAACGAAGTGGTCGAGCGGATGGTGGCCGAGCCGGGCACCAAGGCCTTCAGCCGCCTCTCGGTGATGCTGCAATATCGCTACGTGATCGACAAGCAGCTGGACGTGCCGCCCGAGGCATTCCAGCCGCCGCCGAAGGTCGATTCCGCGATCGTCCGAATGATCCCGTATGCGCCGCACGAGCTGACGCCGGTGGACGAGCGCGTACTCGGCGAAGTGGTCACGGCGGCGTTCTCGCAGCGGCGCAAGATGCTACGAAATACGTTGGCCGCGTTGCGCGACACGGTCGACTTCGACGCGATCGGCTTCGACTTGCAGCGCCGCGCCGAAGACGTGCCGGTGGCCGAGTATGTGCGCGTCGCGCAGATCGTGGCGGGTAAGCGTTAAGCGTTGGGCCCGAAGTTCTGAGCGCTAAACCTAAGCGCCCTGAAGCGCCAAGCCCGAGTGCCGAGCCGCTAAGCCTGGAGCCGTGAAGCTTCGGGTGCAGCGGCTCGGAGTCCCGAGCCACTCAGCTCACCGCTTACCCGGCGCATTGACCAGCGCGATGCCGGTCAGCACGAGCGCCGCAGCCATCAAAAACCGTACGCTGAACGACTCGCCGAGCAGCAGCACGCCGAAGGTCACGCCAAACAGCGGCGTGAGAAACGAGAACACCGACAGGCGCGAGGCGACGTAGCGTGTGAGCAGCCAGAACCACACCAGATAGCTGACGAACGCGACCACCACCGCCTGATACGCGAGGCTCGCAAGCGCCAACGGCGTCACCGTGTCGACGTGCGCCTCGCCGAACGCAAGCGCCAGCGCAAGCAGCACCACCGCGGACACCGCCAGTTGATAGAAGAGCGTCTTGCTCGCGCTCGAATGCGCGAGGCGCGTCGCGCGCACCACAACGGTCGTCGCGGCCCAGGCGATGCCCGCGAGCACGCCGAGCGCATCGCCGGCCACGGCAGCCAGAGACGGGCTGCGCGCCGCGGGGCCGTGCAGAAAGCCATCCGCGAAAGCCAACGTCATGCCCGCGAACGCAACGACAATGCCGAGCCATTGAATGCGGCGCATCCGCTCGCCTTCGACGAACCAGTGCAGGCCCAATGCCGTGAAGCAAGGCGCGGTGTATAGAAACACCGCCATGCGCGATGCACTCGTCAGCGTGAGCCCGAGAAAAATACACACGAACTCGGCCGCGAACAGCATGCCCGCAAGCAGCCCGGCCGTGAGCGTGCCGTCGTCGCGGAATAGCGGCGTGCCACGCGAGCGTGCCCAGCCCCACACCAGCAGCGTCGCGACTGCCGAGCGCAAACCGGCCTGAAAAAACGGTGGCAGCGTGGCGTTGGCGCTTTTGATCGCCACTTGCTGGAAACCCCAGATTGCGCACAAGCCGACCATCAGCAGGATGGCGAAGCTATCGGGGGCGCGGCGTGTGGGCGTGGCGGTGGTGCTCATGGGCGGTATGGTGACGATAAAGGCAAGGCAGGGTTGACCGGACCGGCGCAGGTCGTACGATATCAAACCCGTTCACCCGTCCATCCGATGACCCCACGGCCTACGCGTGCTTCCGGCAAGTCGCAAGTCATTTGCTGGTTTAAGGACGCCGGCGCAACTCGCGCGCAACACCTATTTCTTACCATCCATATTTCGCGCTAAGGTTCGACGACATGTTCTGTCGGTACATTCGTACGCGCTGCGTCGCCGAATTCGGGCTTCCCCGGAAAAACGGGCCACCGGCGATGCGCCGCGTCAGCAGACAAACTCTATCCGCGTAAAGCGGAGCCTGTACGAGGAAACGGCATGAAGACCCTCAACAGAGGCGCGGCGGTCGTGGCGTTGGTATCGTTCGGTTGCCCGCTCGCGCAGGCGCAATCCAGCGTGACGCTTTACGGCGTGGTCGACGAAAGCGTGCGCTACCTGACGCATGCGAACAGAGCAGGCGACTCTTCGCTCGGACTCGGCACCGGCGGAATGACGCAAAGCCGCTGGGGGCTCAAGGGCGTCGAGGATCTGGGTGGCGGCTGGTCCACCTTTTTCAAGCTCGAAAATCGCCTCTACATCAACAGCGGACAGAGCGATCCGACCTTGCCGTTCTTCAACGAAGCGCAGGTCGGTGTGCGCTCGAATTCCTACGGCCAGGTGATCCTGGGCCGTCAGTACAACGTGATGATCGAAGGTATTACTGTAGGCGGTTACGGCAGCAATCCCTGGGTTCCATACGATTTCAGCTTCCAGCCGGAAGTGACGATGACGGGCGGCATCTGGACCAGTAACCAGGTGCAGTATCAGGCGAAGTACAAGGGCTTGAGCTTCGCGGCCGGTTACGCGTTCGGCGGCAACGCCGGGAATTCGTACGGCAGCCAGATCGGCGCCGCGGCCGCTTATGCGCCTGCGGGAGGACCATTCACTGTCGGCGGCGCGTACGAAGAGTCGAAAGATTCGGTCAACGGCGCGTCGGCCAAAGCGTGGACATTCGGCGGCTCGTACACGTGGGACAAAACGCGCTTTTCGCTGGGTTACATCGTCAATCGAGCCGACGCCGGTTTCTCCACTTTCGCCAACGGGCCGTTTACGGCGGCCGCGCTGACCGCACTGAAATACACCGACTTCTCGCGGCGACGCATGTTCATGGGCGGCATCACGCAGCAGATCGGCAACGCGTGGCACCTGGCGGCGAACGTCTGGCGGACGTTGCAGGACGGCAAGACCGCGGCGAAGGACGGTTCCGCATGGCAATACCAGCTGGTCGCGGACTACAACCTGTCAAAGCGCACGGACGTCTATGTGGAAGGCGATTATTCGCTATATCGCGGCGACCTGATCGGCGCGCAACTGCAAGGTGTGAATGGCGTCGGGCTCGCGCAGAAAGGCTCGCAAATCGGCTTGATGGCGGGACTGCGGCATCAGTTCTGACAGATCGGTTACGAGGCAGCGCGGCGCGCGCTTTGCGTTGAAGGAGGCGGCATGCGTGCCTGCAACGACGATCGATTCCGGGTACATTTACGCTCTCGACATCAAGCAACAGGGAGTACACGATGCGCCTGCTTCACACCATGCTCCGGGTCGGCGACCTGGACCGTTCGATTGCGTTCTACACCGAACTGCTCGGCATGAAGTTACTGCGCCGCGAAGATTATCCGGACGGAAAGTTCACGCTGGCGTTCGTCGGCTATACGGACGAGCGCGACGGCACTGTCATCGAACTGACGCACAACTGGGACACGCCGGCCTATGACCTCGGCAACGGCTTCGGGCACCTCGCCGTCGAGGTGGAAGACGCGTACGCCGCATGCGACAAGATCAAGGCGCAAGGCGGCACCGTTGTGCGCGAAGCCGGGCCGATGAAACACGGCACCACGGTGATCGCATTCGTCACCGATCCGGACGGCTACAAGATCGAGTTCATCCAGAAGAAAAAATAACGCCGGCGAGCCGAGGCCGCATTACATGACCTGGTCATGCCGTCCGGCGCGGTGCTCGACTGCGGTAATGGATGTCGACGCACAGGCAGATGACGTGGCGTCATCTGCGCGGAACGTTTTGCGCGGGATAAGCCGTGCGGCGTAAATGACAATGGACGCCGAGCCCGCCTTTCACGTCGATGCAAGGAACGAAGAACAGCGCGGGCTCTAAAGCGTCGGCAGCAATTCCGGCGGATGTGACTTGAGCGTTTGCCGCGCCTCGCGGAATTCCGGAAAAATCGATTCGACCGTTTGCCAGAAGCGCGGGCTGTGATTCATTTCCCGCAGATGCGCGAGTTCATGTGCGACGACGTAATCGATAATGGAAAGCGGAAAGTGAATCAGCCGCCAGTTCAGGCGAATCTTGCCGTCGCTCGAACAACTGCCCCAGCGCGTGGCCGCGGAAGACAGCGCATACGCGCGATAGCTGACGCCCAGTTTTTCCGCGTATATATCGAGGCGCTCGCCGAACACACGCTTTGCTTCGCTCTGCAACCAGCCTTGCACCCGGTCCTTGATCTGCTGCGGATCGGCTTGCAGAGGCAGCGGCACTTGCAGTGCCGAGTCCTCCGCGCTGAACGCGAGCATGCCTTGCGGCGCTCCCAGCTTCACGCGCACCGGCTGGCCGAGATAGGGCACTTCGGCGCCGTCTTTCCAGTCGACTTTCGGCAACGCGCGCTGTTCGACGCGCGTTTGCCATTCGATCAGCTTCGTGAAAATCCAGCGCTGTTTTTCGGTGATCGCGGTTTCGATATCGGCGAGCGTGACCCAGCGCGGTGCGGTGATCGTGAGACCGGTGCTGTCGATTGCAAAGCCGATCGAGCGGCGCGCCGAGCGCTTGAGCGCGTAATGCAGCGTGCGTGAGCCGATGGCAAGACTGCGCAGCTTGCTGCCGTCCGGTGCAAGCGGCGCGGCAGGCTGCTGACCGTGAGGCGTTGCCGAAGGCGCGGACGGTGAAGGGGACGACGACGTCGACCCCGGCTCTGCGAAGAGCGGGAGATCGAGTTGCCGGTTATCGAGCGCCGCAGCGGGCTGCGACGTAGGAGACTTCTGCATCGGATTCGGCTTCGCGCAAGTACGCCTTCGAGGGCGTGGGCGCGTCAGATAGGTGCGGCGGCGGAACTGCTTTCCGCCGCGCGGTATGCAGTAGGATCGATGCGACGCATTTCAGCTTCGATCCACTGTTCGACGCGCGTGTTCACTTCATCGGGCGTGAGCCCCGTCGTCTCAATCGGCTTGCCGATCGACACTGTGACTATACCCGCATATTTGAGAAACGAGTTGCGAGGCCACACGCGTCCCGCGTTGTGCGCGATCGGCACAACCGGCGCGCCGGTCGCAATCGCAAAGCGCGCACCGCCGGTTTTGTACTTGCCTTGCTTGCCGGTCGGCGTGCGTGTGCCTTCGGGAAACATGATCACCCAGGCGCCTTCCGCCATGCGCGCCTTGCCTTGCCTGATCACCGATTCGAACGCGTACTTGCCTTCTTTGCGGTCGATGTGAACCATCTTCAGGAGGCCGAGCGCCCAGCCGAAAAACGGCACATAGAGCAACTCGCGCTTGAACACATAGCAGAGCGGCCGCGGCATCAAGGCGGGAAACGCCAGCGTCTCCCATGCTGACTGATGTTTTGACAACAGCACGGCCGGACCGTTGGGCAGGTTCTCTGTGCCTTCGATCCTGTAGCGGATGCCGTTGAGCCAGCGCGCCGCGTTAAGCGTTGCGCGGCACCAGCCGGCCGCCATCCAGTAGCGGTTATCGGCGCGCATGAACGGAAACGCGATGAAGCACGCGGTCGCGTATGGCACCGTGAACACAATGAAGTAAATCAGCAGCAGCAGTGAACGAATGAAGCGCATCGGCGTGGTCTGTTAGGGTTGGGGACGCGCGTGCTGCGCGTCACTCTTGAGCGTCGGCGAGAAAGTCGAGCGCGAACGCTCGCAGGTCGTCGTGGACGACCGTGCCTTCAGGCAGGCCGCCGGCCGCGAGCGTTTTGCGGCCCTTGCCGGTCAGCACCAGATGAACCGGATGACCGAGTGACGCGCCCGCTTGCAGGTCGCGCATCGCGTCGCCGACCACCGGCGTGTTCTCGGGATCGACCTCGAAGCGCTCGTTGATCATCTTCAGCATGCCGGGCTTGGGCTTGCGGCATTCGCAATGATCCTCCGCCGTATGCGGGCAGAAAAACACCGCGTCGATGCGACCGCCAACCGAGGCCGCCATGCGATGCATCTTGAGGTGCATCGCGTTGAGCGCGTTCATGTCGAACAGGCCCCGGCCGATGCCCGACTGGTTCGTCGCCACTGCGACGCGATAGCCCGCCTGACTCAGACGCGCAATCGCTTCCAGCGAACCCGGCAACGCGACCCACTCGTCGGGCGACTTGATGAACGCGTCGGAATCCGCGTTAATCACGCCGTCGCGGTCGAGAATCACCACTTTTTTGGTCGGCATGGCGGGCGGCTCAGGCGGCGAGTCGGGAGATGTCGGCCACGCAATTCATCTGCTGATGCAGCGCGCCGAGCAAGGCCAGACGGTTCGCGCGCAGCGCCGGATCGTCGGCGTTGACCATCACATCGTTGAAGAAGGTGTCGACCGGTTCACGCAACGCGGCGAGCGCGGTCAGCGCGCCGGTGTAATCGCGAGCGGCGAGTTGCGACTGCACGCGCGGCGCTACTTGTTCGAGTTGCGCATGCAAGGCCTTTTCCGCCGCCTCGACGAGCAACGTGGCCTGCACACCGCCGCTAGCCGTGGCGCCTTCCGACTTCTTCAGGATGTTCGAGATACGCTTGTTGGCTGCCGCGAGCGATGCCGCTTCGGGCAACGCCGCAAACTCGCGCACTGCATCCAGACGCGCGACGATGTCGTCGAGACGCGTCGGGTTGAGCGCCAGCACCGCGTCGATTTCGCCCGGCGCGTGGCCGCGTTCGCGCAGCAAACCGCGCAGACGGTCCATGCTGAATTCGTAGATGGCTTGCGTCGAATCCGCGACGTTCGGCACCGCGGCAAATTGCGCGTAAGCGGTACGCAGCAGTTCGACGAAGTCTACGGCCAGTTGCTTCTCGACCAGAATTCGCAGCACGCCGAGCGCGTGACGGCGCAGCGCGAACGGATCTTTCTCGCCGGTGGGTTGCAGGCCGATGCCCCAGATGCCGACCAGCGTTTCGAGCTTGTCAGCCAGCGCGACGACCGTGCCGGTTACCGTGCCCGGCAGTGCGTCGCCGGAGAAACGCGGCTGATAATGTTCCGAGCACGCAAGCGCGACTTCTTCCGACTCGCCGTCGTGGCGCGCGTAATACGTGCCCATCGTACCTTGCAACTCGGGGAATTCGCCGACCATGTCGGTGATCAAGTCGGCTTTGGCGAGATGCGCGGCGCGCTTCGCAAGTGCCACGTCCGCGCCGATCAAACCAGCGATCGCGCCGGCCAGCGCTTCGACACGCTCCACGCGTTGCAACGCCGAACCGAGCTTGTTGTGATACACGACGTTTGCAAGCGAGGGCACGCGATCGGCGAGCGGCTTCTTCTTATCCTGCTCGAAGAAGAACTTCGCGTCTGCCAGACGCGGACGCACCACACGTTCATTACCTTCGATAATGTCGCCCGGCGTCGACGTTTCGATGTTCGACACGATCAAAAAACGTGAGCGCAGCTTGCCGTTCGCATCCGTCAGCGCGAAATACTTCTGGTTCGTCTGCATGGTGAGGATCAGGCATTCTTGCGGCACTTGCAGGAATTCGTCTTCGAAACGGCATGCGTAGACCACCGGCCATTCGACCAGCGACGTCACTTCGTCCAGCAGCGACTCGGGCATCACCACCTGATCGCCGTCCGCTTGCGCGAGCAGATACGTGCGGATGGTTTCCTTGCGGTCGGCGAAGTTCGGCACCACGCGGCCTTTGTGCATCAGCGTGTCGGCGTACGACTCCGCGTGCTGGATCTGAACGAAGCCTTCGGAGAGGAAGCGATGGCCGAGCGTGGTGTCATCGGCGTCGATGCCGAGCGCGCTGACCGGCACGACGTGCTCGCCATGCAACGCGGTCAGGCGATGCGCGGGACGCACGAACTGCACATCGGAGCCGTCGGGACGCTGATAGGTCATCGGCTTCGGAATCGGCAGCTTGGCGAGCGTTTCGCCGAGCGCAGCTTGCAGGCCTTCCGTGAGCGTGGCGCCCGGCGCAGCGTAGCGCAGGAAGAACGCCTCGGCCTTGCCGTCTTGCGCGCGCTCAAGGTCGTTCACCGAAAAATCAGGGAAGCCAAGCGCGGCAAGTTTCTTCGCGAGCGGCGCGGTGGGCTGACCGTCTTTGTCGAGCGCGACGGAGACTGGCAGCACCTTTTCGCGCACATGCTTTTCCGGCGCAACCGCGCGCACGTTCCTGATCGTGACCGCGAGACGGCGCGGCGTCGCGTAACGTTCGAACGACAGTTCGCCTTCGATCAGATCGTGCGCCGCGAGGCGCTCTGCAATGCCTTCGGCGAAGGCGTCGCCGAGACGGGAGAGCGCTTTCGGCGGCAGTTCCTCGGTCAGCAGTTCGACCAGCAGGGTGGCTTGATGGGGTTGAGTCATTTCTTGATGGTCTCGTCAGTCCTGGTCGATCTTGCGTTCGACTTTCAGCGGCGGCGCCCACGCGGGCATGGCGGCGTCCTGCTCGTCAGTGGTGAGGCCGGGCACGCCGTGGACCGGATTGCCGAGCATCGGGAAGCCGAGCTTTTCGCGTGAATCGTAGTAAGCCTGCGCGACCAGACGCGACAGCGCGCGAATCCGGCCAATGTACGCCGCGCGCTCCGTGACCGAGATCGCGCCACGCGCGTCGAGCAGGTTGAACGTGTGGCCGGCCTTCAGTACGAGTTCGTAGGCGGGCAGCGCGATCTGCGCTTCGATCATGCGCTTTGCTTCCGCCTCGTAGCTGTTGAAGAACTTGAACAGCAGATCGACGTTCGCGTGCTCGAAGTTGTAGGTGGACTGTTCGACTTCGTTCTGGTGATACACGTCGCCGTAAGTGAGGCGACGCATTTCCGGGCCGTTCGGGCCTTGCTCTTCCCACTCGGTCCACACGAGGTCATAGACGTTTTCTACTTTTTGCAGATACATCGCGAGGCGTTCGAGACCGTACGTGATTTCGCCGAGCACCGGCTTGCAGTCGAGACCGCCGACTTGCTGGAAGTACGTGAACTGCGTCACTTCCATGCCGTTCAGCCACACTTCCCAGCCGAGCCCCCACGCGCCGAGCGTGGGATTTTCCCAGTCGTCTTCGACAAAGCGGACGTCGTTCTGCTTCAGGTCGAAGCCGAGTGCTTCGAGCGAACCGAGATACAGATCGAGGATGTTTTCCGGCGCCGGCTTGAGCACCACTTGGTACTGATAGTAATGCTGCAGACGGTTCGGGTTCTCGCCATAGCGGCCGTCTTTCGGACGGCGCGACGGCTGCACATAGGCGGCGCGCCAAGGCTCCGGGCCGACCGCGCGCAGGAACGTGTGGACGTGCGAGGTACCCGCGCCGACCTCCATGTCGATCGGCTGGAGCAACGCGCAACCCTGCTTATCCCAATAGGATTGCAGTGTCAGGATGATTTGCTGAAACGTGAGCATGAAGTGCCTTTCGGGCATGAGGCCGCGCCGCGAGCGCATGAGCGAGCAGGGCGACCGTGGAGCGAAGTGCTAAACCCGAGATTTTAACGGAAAGGCGGGGGGGTGTCCGTTTTTGAGCGGACAGGGCCCGACATGCTATCGCGTCAGTCTGCGGGATACGCGGACACGGCTTCGCCACGTTTTTCCTGCGAACGCGTGATCCGGGCTGCGGCAACTCGGTGCCCTTATGTTTGCAATGAGATCGCTCACAGGTAGGCCGGATTTTTCGCCTTGCATGCTTCAAGCGCTTCCGTACTTGAATCGGCTACGCCAAATCGATATTTGCAGTAGTCAGCAAAATGCGAGCGGTCGGACGAGCATTCCTTTCGCCCCTCACCCCACCGCCAACTCCACCCGCGGCGAAAACGAATCGCTTTGCGCGACCGGCCACCACCTCTCATACAACGAGTAACGATAATTCCCGTTAAGCAGATCATCCGGCTCGAGATACTTCAACAGCTCGGACATCAACTGCACCTCATGCGACGACACGCGCCGCACAATGTGATGCGCCCGCAACTCGGCCGGATGCTTCAGCCCGGCGGCCTGAATGATTTCCTTCAGCGCATGCAGCGTATTGTGATGGAAGTTGAACACACGGTCGGCCTTGTCCGGCACGACGAGCGCACGCTGGCGCACCGGGTCCTGTGTCGCGACGCCGGTCGGGCAGCGTCCTGTGTGGCAGGTTTGCGCCTGAATGCAGCCCACTGCAAACATGAAGCCGCGCGCCGCGTTGACCCAGTCAGCGCCGATCGCAAGCGTTTTCGTGATGTCGAACGCGGTGATCATCTTGCCGCTCGCGCCAATGCGAATCCGATGCCGCAAGCCGATGCCCACGAGCGTGTTGTGCACCAGCAGCAAGCCTTCCTGCAAGGGCACGCCGACGTGGTCGGTGAATTCGAGCGGCGCCGCCCCTGTGCCGCCTTCGGCGCCATCCACGACGATGAAGTCCGGCAGAATGCCCGTCTCCAGCATCGCCTTCGCAATGCCGAAGAATTCCCACGGATGCCCGATGCACAGCTTGAACCCCGTCGGCTTGCCGCCCGACAGCGTGCGCAATCTGTCGACGAATTCGAGCAGACCGCGCGGCGTCGAAAACTCCGAGTGGGTGGCCGGCGAAATGCAGTCGCGACCCATCGGCACGCCGCGCGTTTCGGCGATTTCAGGCGTGATCTTCGCGGCCGGCAGTACGCCCCCATGACCAGGCTTTGCGCCTTGCGACAGCTTCACCTCGATCATTTTCACTTGCGGCTCGGCGGCCTGCTTCGCGAATTTTTCGGCGCTGAACGTGCCGTCGTCGTTACGGCAGCCGAAATAACCCGACGCGATTTCCCAGATGATGTCGCCGCCGTGCTCGCGGTGATACTTCGACATCGAGCCTTCGCCCGTGTCGTGCGCGAAGTTGCCTTTCTTCGCGCCGAGGTTCAGCGCCATGATCGCGTTCGCGGACAGCGAGCCGAAGCTCATCGCCGAGACGTTGAAGATCGACATCGAATAAGGCTGCGCGCGATCCGCGCCGACTACGATGCGGAAGTCGTGATTGTCGAGCGTGGTCGGCGCAAGCGAGTGGCTGATCCATTCGTGCGCGACGGCCTTGACGTCGACTTCAGTGCCGTACGGGCGGCTGTCGACGTCGTTCTTCGCGCGCTGATAGACGATGCTGCGCTGAGCGCGCGAAAACGGCTTTTCGTCAGTATCACCTTCGACGAAATATTGGCGAATTTCCGGGCGAATGAATTCGAACAGAAAGCGGAAATGACCCCACAGCGGATAGTTGCGCAGAATGGCGTGCCGCTGCTGACCCAGATCGAAGAGGCCAAGCGCGACGAGCGCGAGCGGCACGACGATCCACAGCCACGAGAGGCGATGCGTCGCGGCGAGCGCCGCGCAAATGGCGACGAGCGCGACCGCGCTCCACATGGCCAGATAACGTCGAGAAAACATGAGGACTCCGGTGCAGTGAATCGTCACGAAGGGATAGTCGACGCGGGACGCGGACGGATCCACCGTGAAGGAAAACGAGCGACTGCCCGTCGGAAAGAAGCGAACTGCTGATGGGGCGAACTGCTTAACGCGCGCTCAGCAACGCCGCCTTTTGCGGCTCGCGCGTGGCCGGCTGCCCGGTCGCGGCATGTTCGATGATGCCGCCGCCGAGGCACACGTCGCCATCGTAGAGCACGGCCGATTGCCCTGGTGTGACAGCCCATTGCACATCGTCGAAATTGAGTTCGAAGAGGCTTTCGCCGTAGTTCGCCGTCGTGAACGTGCAGCGTGCATCCGCTTGCCGGTAGCGGGTCTTCGCGCCGCACGCAAAGCCTTCCGCGGGCGGCTCGCCCGCGACCCAACTCGTGTTGCCCGCGCTGAGCGTGTGGCTCAAGAGCCACGGATGATCGTGGCCTTGCGCGACGTACAGCGTATTCGACGGAATGTCCTTGCCCGCCACGAACCACGGCTCGCCGCTGCCGTCCTTGCTGCCGCCGAGTCCGATGCCCTTGCGCTGTCCGAACGTGTAGAACGCAAGTCCGATGTGCTCGCCGACCGTTTTGCCGTCGGTGGTTTTCATCGGGCCGGGCCTGGTCGGCAGATAGCGGTTCAGGAAGTCGCGGAACGGCCGTTCGCCGATAAAGCAGATACCGGTCGAATCCTTTTTCTTCGCATTGGGCAGCGCGATCTGTTCGGCGATTTCGCGCACCTTCGTTTTGGGAATTTCGCCCAACGGAAACAGCGTTTTCGACAACTGGGCCTGGTTCAACCGATGCAGAAAGTACGACTGATCTTTCGTATGGTCGAACGCCTTCAGCAGTTCGAAGCGGCCATTGTTCTCACGCACGCGCGCATAGTGGCCGGTCGCGATGGTTTCGGCGCCGAGCGACATCGCGTGATCGAGGAAGGCCTTGAACTTGATTTCGGCGTTGCACAGCACGTCCGGGTTCGGCGTGCGGCCCGCGGAATATTCGCGCAGGAATTCGGCGAACACGCGGTCCTTGTATTCGGACGCGAAGTTGACGGCTTCCACGTCGATGCCGATCAGGTCCGCGACCGACACCACGTCGATCCAGTCCTGGCGCGTCGAGCAGTATTCGCTGTCGTCGTCGTCTTCCCAGTTCTTCATGAACAGGCCGACCACGTCGTAGCCCTGTTCCTTCAGCAGCCATGCGGTGACCGACGAATCGACGCCGCCCGACATGCCTACTACGACTTTCTGCTTGCTCATAAGATGCTCACTGGGTACTGCGTGACTTCATGGATCGTGGGTCGCTGCTGCCGCGCGCTTATCTTTTCGGCCCGACCGAATGCGTATGCACGAAGTCGAGCGGAAAACGTCGGCCTGCCAGGTAATCGTCGATGCATTGCATGACGAGCGGCGTGCGGTGCCGTTCGGCGCAGGCGCGCAATTCGTCGGCGCTCATCCACAGGGTTCTGACGATGTCGGGATCGAGCGCGCGTGCCGCCTCCCGTTCGCCGCATGTGCCGCAATAGGTGAGGCGCAAATACGTCACGCCGCCGCGCTCCGTCCGCTCGAAATGCGTCATGTACATGCCGACCAGCGCTTCGGGCGTGAACGGGTGTGCGGTTTCCTCGAGCGTTTCGCGGATTACCGCTTCCAGCAGCGTTTCGCCGGCTTCCAGGTGGCCGGCTGGCTGATTCAGGCGCAGACCGGCGGCAGTATGTTCCTCGACCACGAGAAAGCGCCCGTCACGCTCGACGATGGCCGCGACGGTCACATGCGGCAGCCAGGTTTCCGGTTTCATGGGTGCGCATTTTACCGTTTATGGGCAGTCACTGCCGGGAAGCGGGTGGCCGGCTAAGGTGGCCGGCTAGGCGCCCGACTTCAACGCGCGCAATTCCCGAACGCGCGGCCTTGCGCGAGCGCCGGCCTACCGGCAACCCCGGATTGTCCCCGATTTCTGCGGCCCCCCATGTTTCGGGTAAAGTGAGGCGTTAGCCGTTGCACTTGCAAGCCGGCGTGCCTCGTCGGCCGATCTGTCGTCAAACAGTAAGTCGAGGAGGAAGCACGATGCACATCGGAGTGCCAGCCGAGACGCGCGCGCACGAAACCCGCGTCGCCGCGACGCCCGAAACGGTCAAGAAATATGTGGCCCAAGGCCATCGGGTCACCATCCAGAGCGGCGCCGGCGCCGGCGCAAGCTTTCCCGACGACGCTTTTACCGCGGCCGGCGCGGAAATCGTCGATGCGGCCACCGCGTTTGGTGCCGAACTCGTCCTCAAAGTGCAGTCTCCAACCGATGCCGAACTCCCGCTGCTAAAACGCGGCGCGGTGCTGGTTGGGATGCTCGATCCTTTTAATACCGAAAACTCATCAAAGCTGGCAGCCGCGGGCGTCACCGCCTTCGCGCTCGAAGCCGCGCCGAGAACCACGCGCGCGCAGAGCCTCGACGTGCTGTCGTCGCAGGCGAACATCGCCGGGTACAAGGCGGTGCTGCTGGCCGCCACGCTCTATCCGCGCTTCATGCCGATGCTGATGACGGCCGCCGGCACCGTGAAAGCGGCCCGCGTACTGATTCTCGGCGCCGGCGTGGCGGGCTTGCAGGCGATCGCGACCGCGAAGCGCCTCGGTGCCGTGATCGAAGCATCCGACGTGCGTCCGGCGGTAAAAGAGCAGATCGAATCGCTCGGCGCGAAGTTTCTCGACGTGCCCTACGAAACCGACGAAGAGCGCGAAGCCGCGCAAGGCGTCGGCGGCTATGCGCGGCCCATGCCGCCGTCGTGGCTGCAACGGCAGTCGGCGCTCGTCCACGAGCGCGCGAAACAGGCCGATGTGGTGATATCCACTGCACTGATTCCTGGCCGCGCGGCGCCGACACTGATTTCCGTCGAAACGGTCCAGTCGATGAAACCCGGCTCAGTGCTGGTCGATATCGCAGCGGGCCGCGGCGCCGAGTATGAAGGGCAGCGCGGCGGCAACTGTCCGCTCACGGAAGCCGACAAGGTAGTCGTGAAGCACGGCGTCACAATAGTCGGCTACACGAATCTGGCCTCGATGGTGCCCGCCGACGCATCGTCGCTCTACGCGCGCAATCTGCTCGATTTCCTCAAGCTGATCGTGACGAAGGAAGGCGCGCTCAACATCGACCTCGCCGACGACATCGTCGCCGCCACACTGCTGGCCCGCGACAGCGAAGTCGCGCGCAAGGCATAAAACGAATCCACCGAGGAGAAACGGCGATGGAAGTGCTCAACCACACCGTCATCAACCTGATTATTTTTGTGCTGGCGATTTACGTCGGCTACCACGTCGTCTGGAATGTGACGCCTGCGCTGCACACGCCGCTGATGGCCGTGACCAATGCGATCTCGGCGATCGTGATTGTCGGCGCGATGCTGGCAACCGGTCTCACGCTCGGCACGCCGGGTAAGTTCTTCGGCACGCTCGCCGTCGCGCTCGCGGCGGTCAATGTGTTCGGGGGCTTCCTCGTGACAAGGCGAATGCTCGAAATGTTCCGCAAGAAAGAGCCGAAGAAGCTGATCGCCGACAAGAGCAAGGGGAACGCGTAATGAGTCTGAACGTCGTCACGCTGCTTTATCTGGTCGCGTCGGTCTGCTTCATTCAGGCGCTCAAGGGGCTGTCGAATCCGAAGACCGCGCGCATCGGCAATACATTCGGCATGGCCGGGATGGCGATTGCGATTCTCACGACCATCGCATTGATCGCCAAACAGGCAACCGCGCTCGGATCGAATCTCGGGCTGGGGCTGGGTCTGCTGCTGGTCGCGTTGATAGTCGGCGGCGCAATCGGCGCGTTCGTCGCCGCGCGCGTCGAAATGACGAAGATGCCGGAACTGGTCGCGGCCATGCACTCGCTGATCGGCCTCGCTGCGGTCTGCATCGCGTACGCGGTGGTGTCGGAGCCGGCTGCATTCGGTCTCGTCGATCCCGAGTATCCGGTGCCGGGCTTTCTGCCCTACGGCAATCGCGTCGAGCTGTTTATCGGCACGTTCGTCGGCGCGATTACTTTTAGCGGTTCGGTAATCGCCTTCGGCAAGCTCTCGGGCAAATACAAGTTTCGCCTCTTTCAGGGTGCACCGGTTGTGTATGCGGGTCAGCATCTGATCAACCTGATGCTCGCGCTCGCAATGCTCGGCTTCGGCATCATCTTCTTTTTCACGCAGGCGTGGTTGCCGTTCATCATCATGACGGCAATCGCGTTCGTGCTCGGCGTGCTGATCATCATTCCGATTGGCGGCGCGGATATGCCGGTGGTCGTGTCGATGCTCAATTCGTATTCGGGCTGGGCGGCGGCGGGCATCGGCTTTTCGCTGAACAACCCGATGCTGATCATCGCGGGGTCGCTGGTCGGTTCGTCGGGCGCGATTCTGTCGTACATCATGTGCCGCGCGATGAACCGCTCGTTTTTCAACGTGATTCTCGGCGGCTTCGGCAATGAGGCGGGTGCGGCAGCGGCGGGCGGCGCGGCCGAGCAGCGTCCGGTGAAATCGGGTTCGGCCGACGATGCGTCGTTCATGCTCGGCAACGCCGAGACGGTCGTGATCGTGCCGGGCTACGGACTTGCCGTGGCGCGTGCGCAGCACGCGCTGAAGGAGTTGACCGACAAGCTCGTCGAGAAGGGCATCGAGGTGAAGTACGCGATTCATCCGGTGGCTGGACGCATGCCTGGTCACATGAACGTGCTGCTCGCCGAAGCCGAAGTGCCGTACGACATGGTGTTCGAAATGGACGACATCAACGGCGAGTTCGGTCAGGTCGACGTGGTGCTGGTGCTTGGCGCAAACGACGTGGTGAATCCGGCTGCGAAGAACGATCCCAAGTCGCCGATTGCCGGGATGCCGATCATCGAGGCTTATAAGGCGCGCACTGTCATTGTGAACAAGCGCTCGATGGCCGCAGGTTATGCCGGTCTCGACAACGATCTGTTCTACATGGACAAGACGATGATGGTGTTCGGCGATGCCAAGAAGGTGATCGAGGATATGGTGAAGGCGGTCGATTAGCCGCGCGCGGGCGCCTCGCGGCTTGCGTTGCCGGCGGCCGCGGGGCTGTCAGCCGGCAGCTTGAACGGCCGTGACGCATCCGCGGCGCTTTACTCGCGTGCGTGCTGCCGCGGCTTCGCGTTCACATGCCGCAACAGGTCCGCGAGCCGCCTGCCTTGCTGATCCGGATACGGTTCGCGCACATCCAGTTTCTGAATCCGCTCCAGCCCAAAATTGCGGAAGTCGCCGCGCAATTCACACCACGCGCCAAGCGTCCAGCGCGCGCCCCAATAAGCGAGTGCGAGCGGCCAGACGCGCCGCTCGGTTGCCGCGCCATTTGCATCGGTGTACGAAAAGCTCACCACATGCCGTGTGTCGATCGCGCGATGCAGCGTGTCCAGCTGTGCAGAGAAATCACTCCTGATGTGAAACGACGGCGCGAAGACCGCGAGTCTTTCGAGCGACGCACGCTTGTCTGCGGGCATCGCCGAGGCGATCTTGGCGAGCGCGCCTCGCGCTCCGCTTGCAAAGCCGGCGCCGCCCCAGGATTCGAGCATGCGCGCGCCGGCGGCGAGCGCCGCGAGTTCGTCGGCGGTGAAGGTGAGCGGCGGCAGGCTCGCGGCGCGGCTCAGCCGGTAGCCGATGCCGGCTTCTCCTTCGATCGGCACGCCCGACAATTGCAGATCGCGCACGTCGCGATAGACGGTTCGCAGCGAAATGTTGAGCCAGTCGGCGAGTTGTTGAGCGGTGGTCAGGCGCCGGCCGCGCAGCAGTTCGGCGATCTGGAACAGGCGGTCGGCGCGGCGCGTCATCGTGGGCGTCTTGTAGAAAAGGACAGGGACAGTCCCGCGATGATAGCGCCGCATGCCGCGCTCCGGTCAGCGTTCAGGCGGCGGGCGCATGGCGCTTCGTGCTGCGCCGCGCGTTCTATGCTCGCCGCCTGGCACTTTAGCCGTTGGTCCGCGAATGCAGGCCGAGGCGGTTGCCTTCGGTATCGGTGAAGAACGCGATGTAGCCGATATCCTGCGGCAATTTGATGACCGGCCCGTCAGTCTTGCCGCCGGCTTCTTCGATGCGTGCAAGGGCGGCGTCTACGGTCGGCTGCGCGTTCAGGTAGACAAGCACGCCGTCGCCGTTCGGGGTCGCCGAAGGGCTGTGGACGATCGCGCCGCCGGTGGCCGGTTCTTCGTAGCCGAACAGGGCGATCGGCTGCCCGCCGATTTCCTGGCGATTCAGTTTGACGTCGAGCGCGGCTTCATAGAAGCGGACGGCGCGATCGAAATCGACGGACGGGATCTCAAACCATGCAACAACTTTCGACGATGCGGACATGACACTCTCCTGTCGACCTGAGCTAGTGCTTCAGCACGTACTCCGGTCCCATGCAAGATGGTTTCGGTGGATGGACGGCGGATAAGCCGTGTAAAGCGCCGGATGGCGTGAGGGGGAGTGTGCGAGGGTGCTGCTGACAGCGTGGTGTCAGTAGGGTGGGAAACCAGGGTTTGGTCATGCGGTTTTCGGGACGCGAAAGAACCGGCGGAATCGGTGTCCGCGGTTTTTGCGGCTGCTTTGCTCGTGCGTGGGTTCTTGAGGTATGAAGACCGCGCCTCAACGTTTTGAGCGCCGCAGCGCGACGGGCGGTGGGTCAGGCTGCAAGCGTATTGGTCTTGGCCGGGGCCGCGCCCGTTTGCGCTTTGGCTGACGCCGCGGCGCTTCAGGGTCCGCGCCGCGTCAGAGTCCGCCCGGCGTCAGGCCCTGAACGTTCCCGTCGCGACTTTCGCGCCGTCACGCCCTCGCACTTTCATGCCTTCGCTCTCTCCACCCTCACGCCCTCACGCCCGAAACGTCGTGCGGCGATCCGCTCGCGTCAATCGGCGGGCGTGTCGCTCTGCGGCCGCTGGCGCACGCTGCCCGCGATCAGATCGAAGCGGAACAGCCGGCATTCGAGCGCGCCGTTAAAAAGCGGCGTCTTGGTCGATTCGCGCAGACGCAACTGGCCGGGCAGCTTGCGATCCGACGTCAGGATGAACGCGTGCCAGCCAGTGAAGCGCTGCTTGAGCGCGTCGCCGAGCGACTGGAAAAATTCGCTGTCGGGCGTTTCTTCCTGAGCGCGGCGAAAGCCGTCGTCTTCGCGGTTGTCGCGGTTGCGTCCTTCGCGGATTTCGCCGCGCGCGTTGCGCCCGCGCACTTCGATCCGCTCACCGTACGGCGGATTCGCGACGAGGATGCCCGGCTCCGAACTCGGCGGCGTCATACCGCGAGCATCGACCTGTTTGAGCGGAATCGACGGCAAGCCTGCGCGCTGGAAATTCGCGCGCGCCTTGTCGAGCATGTCGCCGGAAATGTCGCTACCGAAAATTTGCAGATCGGCGCGCGAAGTGCGGGCGGCATGTTTGGCGTCGAGCGCGGCGGCCTTAAGTGTTTGCCAGGTTTTGCTGTCGTACTGCTTGAGCTTTTCGAAGCCGAAGCCGCGTTCCGCACCAGGTGCGATGTTCAGCGCGACTTGCGCGGCTTCGGCGAGGAACGTGCCGCTGCCGCACATCGGGTCGTACAGCGGCGTGCCTGCGCTCCAGCCCGTCAGACGCAGGATGCCCGCCGCGAGATTTTCGCGCAGCGGCGCCGCGCCCTTGTCGAGCCGCCAGCCGCGCTTGAAGAGTGGGTCGCCGGAGGTGTCGAGATAAAGCGTGCAATCGGTCGCGGTGAGAAACGCGAATACGCGGACGTCGGGCGTCGCGGTGTCGATGTTCGGGCGCGCGCCGCTGACTTCCCGCAGACGGTCGCAGATGGCGTCCTTCACGCGCAGCGTCGTGAATTCGAGGCTGCGCAGCGGCGACTTGATCGCGGTGACGTCGACGCGCAGCGTTTCGTTCGCGGAAAACCACTGCTCCCAACGCTGCTCGACCGCGAGCGCGTAGACGTCCTGTTCGCTGCGATACGGACGATGCGCGATTTTCAGGAGCACGCGGCTTGCGATCCGCGAATGCAGATTGGCTGCCATGCCGGCTGCCCAACCGCCGCGGAAATGCACACCGCCGGGGACTTGCGAGCCGGCCGTGAATGGGGCGCCGTGCAGATGTTTCGCGGCGATTTCGGCGAGTTCGGACGCGAGCGAGGCTTCAAGGCCGCGTGGGCAGGGGAGGAAGAAATCGAAGGACATGGGGTGGGGCGGGGCCGGTAGGCGTTGGATAAGGGCGTATTGTACGCGGTTGGGCGATGGGGCTTTTGCGTGCCAGGGTTCGGGTTTTTAAACCCCTTGGCCTTTCCTTGAATTGGCAGTGGTCTATTGGTGTTGCCCCTGTGCGGGGCGGCACTTACTTTCTTTGCCGCCGCAAAGAAAGATAAGAAAAAAAGCGGCTTCACACCGCCAGCTCATAGGTGGATCCCCCGGCTTGGAAGGGGCAGTGGTGCATCTGAATCCGTGCTCCTGCACATTCGGCGCCAGTGACAAGGCAGTCATACGTCCCGCCTTACACTGCGTGCTCGCCGGAAGGGTCTGCTTTCAACCAGCGGCTTGCGTCGGCGCAGCGGGCCGTCGGCTTCGCCTCGGCGACGTTGATCGGATTTGTTTGGTGATCACGCTCGAACTCGAGACGCAGTGCGCCCCGAGTTCGAGCGTGCCGCGCCGAGACGGCGAGGGGTCGGGAACGGCGGTACGTCGATAGCGCCGCACACCGACGAAGCACGTCAGCACCACCGGGAGGGGCGAATTGCGGATTACCCGCGCAAAAGGAGGAGAGCGAATTCGCGATGTGCCGCGCCCTCGCCGAGCGCAAGCAGCTCCGTACAAAAGACAAACGGCGAATCAGGAGCGCTGAACGGCGACAGCAAAGAACCCGCGGTTTTCAGAACGACCGCCGCGGCGCGCGAAGCGACGCCGGAAGAATGACTGCCTTGTCGCCGGAAGAATGACTGCCTTGTCACTAACGCGGAGTGTGCGGGAACACGGATTCCAGATGCACCACTGCCCCTTCCAGGCCGGGGAATCCACCTATGAGCTGGCGGTGTGAAGCCGCTTTGTTTGCTTATCTTTCTTTGCGGCGGAAAAGAAAGTAAGTGCCGCCCCGCACAGGGGCAACACCAATAGACCACGGCGAAATCAAGCAAAGGCCAACGGGGCTAAACGAAATCGCCGCACCTAACCCGCAGCAACAGACGCGCCGTTAGAAGGACACGCCGGCACACTCAACCGACCAACCTCCTTCCCCTGCGAAGCAGAAGCACCACCAGCACCAGCACCAGCACCAGCACCAGCAGAAGAAGCAGCCATCGCCCGCAACGCCCCCGCGACCTGCACGGCAACCCGCTGCAACGCCTTTCGATGCCCATCGACTAGCGAATCGTATCCGCTTCCGACCTGCTCGCTCACCACACTCCTGCAAGTCATCACAGCGGTGCTCCGAACAGCCCGCACACTCCACACCGCATCGATCAACGCATGCGATCCAGGCCACGACTCGAACCGCTGCACATTCACGCTGACCCGATACACAGGCGTTGCATCGGAATAAGCCGTGCCGTACACATCGATCGTGTTCAGTTGCTGGGTGAGACTCGTCGACAACGCCCGGCGCAGTTCGTCGCCAGGCAGCGACGCCCAACGCTCCTGTTCCAGCACTTGAACTTGCGTCGGCCCGGTCTGCACGACCAACTGCGTCTTGGCGACTTGCGGCGGCACGTCGATCGGTGCAACTTCGATGAGCCACGCCGGCGCGGCTGCGGTCCGCACGCTTGGCGCCGCCGATCCGCCGCCGCTCACGTCGCCCAACGTGTAAAACCGGCTACTCGGCGACGCACACGCCGCCAGCCCGAGCACTGCTGCGAGCGCGCCCGTGCGGAAAGCGCTGCTCGCGAGCCCGCTCCGCAGGCCGGGAAGACGGGAGAGTCCGGGAAATCTGGCAAGGCGGGCCAACATCATGGTTTATCTCCTGCTTTACCGCGCAACAACGATTCCGGGTGGCGCTCCAGGTAATCCGACAGCGCATTGAGCGACTGCAACGTGCGCGTCAATTCCTGCAACGCCTGATGCACATCCGACTGCAACGGCGAATCCTGCTGCAACGTGGCCTGGGCCGAGCCGAAGGTCTGCTTCGCCGCGGCCAGCGTGTCGCGCGCTTGCGGCACGACCTCCGTATCGAGACGCTTGAAGAGCTGATCGGCATTCTTCAGCGCGCTGTTCAGGTTGTTGCCGATCTGATCGAACGGCACCTTGTCCAGCTTCTTCGCGATGTCGGCGACCTGGAGCTGCAACTCGTCGAGCGTGTTCGGAATCGTCGGCAATTCGAGCGGATCGCTTGCTACGTCGACGGTTGCCGGCGGCGCCTTCGGGAAGATGTCGAGCGCGACGTATAGCTGGCTCGTGATCAGATTGCCGGTGCGCAACTGGCCGCGCAGACCGTGTTTGACCAGTTGTTGCAACAGACTCTGCCCGGCGAGGCTGCCCGGCGCCGGAGCGGTCTCGCGGAAGCGCTTGCCGAGGCGGTCCGGGTACAGGTTAATGGTCACCGGCATCGTGAAGCTGCGCGTCTTCGGATCGTAGTCGATGCCGATGTTCGTCACCTGACCGAGCACGATGCCGCGGAAGTCGACCGGAGCGCCGATCGATAGCCCGCGCAGCGACTGGTTGAAGTTCATCACGACGCGAAGCGGCTCGCCGTCCGGTTCGCGCATCGCGTCGGCTTCATCCGAGCCCAGGCGGAACGTCATGTTGTTCGGCGCCTGCGCGCCCACGCCCTGGCCCGGCGGTGACTGGAACGACAAACCGCCGACGATCACCGTCGCTAGTGATTGCGTGTTCAGCTTGAAGCCGCTCGAATCGAGCCGCAAATCGACGCCGCTCGCATGCCACCAGCGCGAATTGGTGCCGACGTATTGATCGAACGGGGCGGACACGAACACCTGCATGGTCACGCCGGTGCCGTCCTTGTCGAGCGAGAAGCCGACCACTTGGCCGACCTGCACGCGGCGGTAGAAAATCGGCGAGCCGATGTCGATGGAGCCGAGCGAATCGCCGTGCAGGATGAACTGGTGACCCTTCTGATCGCCGGTAATCGGCGGCGGCGTCTCGAGACCGACGAAGTTCTTTTCGCTGTCCGGCGAATGGCCCGCGTCGGCGCCGATGTACGCGCCGGAGAGCAGCGTCGTGAGTCCGGACACGCCGCTTGCGCCCACGCGCGGGCGCACGACCCAGAAGCGCGAATCCTTGACCGCGAAGTCTTCGCCTTCCTTCGTCAGTTGCACCTGCACGAGCACGTGAGAGAGATCCTTCGATAACGTGATCGACTTCACCGCGCCCACGTCAACATCCTTGTATTTGACCTTTGTTTTGCCGGGCTCGAGCCCTTCCGCGCTGATGAAACTGATCGTGATGGTCGGGCCTTTCTCCGTCACCGACTTGATGACGAGCGCAATGCCGATCAGCGCGGCGATCAACGGAATCACCCAGACTAGCGACGGCAGCCAGCGGCTGCGCGGCTCGATCTCGGGATCTGGGAGTTGAGGCGGCAGCTTCGGTCCGTTCGAATCGTTGCGCGGCGCATCGGAGGCGGGCGTCGGTCCTGGCGGGCTAGTCATGTTCGAGATCCTGAGGTTTTTGAGTACTGCCGTCCACGTCGTCCCAGATGAGCCGTGGATCGAATTGCATGGATGCCATCATCGTGAGGATCACCACCGAACCGAACGCAATCGCGCCCGGTCCCGCCGTGATCACGGCAAGCGACTTGAAGCGCACCAGCGCGACGGTCAACGTGACGACGAACACGTCGAGCATCGACCAGCGGCCGATCCGTTCGACCATCCGGTAGAGCGTGGTGCGTTGCTGCGGACGCCAGCGGGAGTGGCGCTGCGCGGTAATGGTGAGCAGCATCAGCACGCTCAGTTTGAGCATCGGCACCATGATGCTGGCGACGAACACGATCACCGCGAGCGGCCAGTCGCCGGAAGTCCAGAAGTACACGACGCCGCTCATGATGGTGTCGTCTTCCGAACCCAGCAGCGACGCTGTGTGCATGACTGGCAACAAATTCGCCGGAATATACAGCAAGGCCGCGGCGATCAGCAGCGCCCACGTGCGCATCAGACTGTCGGGGTTGCGCGAATGCAGGCGGGAGCCGCATCGTCCGCAATGTTGCGGCGTGACCGAGTTGATGCGCGGTTCGACCCGTCCGCACGCGTGGCACGCGACGAGACCCGTGCGTCTTGCGGTGACGTATTTCATCGCGCGGCTCATCCTCGGTGCGGCGCCGGGGGCACGCCGGGCCTCGCGCCCGGGGCCGCGTCACCGTCCACGTCAGGGTCCGCGTCGGCTTGCGGAACGGGCGGAGCGGGCGGCCCAGCCACCGAGCCGAGGGCGAGCGCCGCGCTATCGGCCGACGTGCGCGGCAGCGGCCGCTGATTGCGCGCGCCGAGTTCGTCGGCGAGATCCCACAGAATGCGCGGATCGAAAGTGACGACCACGGCGAACATCAGTGTCAGTGCACCGAACGCGAAGAGCGCCGCCTCGGGAATCACGCGCGCGAGACTCACCATCTTCACGATCGTGATCAGCACGCCGAGCATGAACACTTCGATCATCCCCCAGGGACGGACGAACTGGATAGCGCGCAAGACGCGGTTGAAGCCCGCGGGCACATAGCCCGAGCGCAGCGGAATCAGCAAGTAAAGTAGCGCGACGAGTTCGGTGAGCGGAAAGAGAATGGTCGAGCAGAACACCATAACGGCCACGATCTGCATGTTCTCGTTCCAGAGCGCGACGAGCGCGCCGAACAGCGTGGTCTGCGAGGTGATGCCGTTTGTTTCGAGTTCGACGATCGGAAAGCCCTGTGCGATCAGGAACGTGATCAGCGCGGCGAGCGTCATTGCGCCGATGCCGCCGAGCTTGCGCGACACGCCGCTGTAGAGCGTCGCGCGGCAGCGCGGACAGCGCGCGACCTTGCGCCCGGCAAGCCGAGGCTTGCGGAACAGCGTATCGCACTCATGGCACGCGATCAGGTTGTCATGTTCCATACGGCAGCGGGCCAACGATGTATGAGTAAGCGTGCAATGCCGGTCGCAAATGTCGGTGAATATCGCAGGTCTGTGAAAAATTGTGCAGCAATAGTACCAAAAGGCGTTGCAGCGCCGCGCGGGCTCTTGCAGTGCGGCCAGAGCGTGAGCGGTCTGACAGCCTCCGTCCCCAATTGTTCAACGGCGTGGTCAACCGCGCGCTGGCCTGCCTTTCGGTAAATTTAACATCGCCGCAGCCAGCTTTTTACGCTTCGGGTAGCATGGCGGCCTGGCGCGTCTCGAAGGCTGCGGCGCCCGGCCATCTGTCGATGGACTTTGCATCGGTGCGGAATAGTCGGGCTTGCCGCGTCGTTAACCTCTCTTAGCAAGCGTTGACCTGTCATGGCACACAATCCTTCATTCGGTGGCCGGGAGTCGTACACGCGGACTGCCATTGCCTTTCATTGGCTGATCGCATTGCTGATCGTTTGCGGCTTCGCGCTCGGCTGGGTGATGACCGACATCCCGGGCTTTACACCCACCAAACTGCGTTATTTTTCCTGGCATAAATGGATCGGCGTAACGGTGTTCGCGCTGGCTATCCTGCGCATTCTCTGGCGCGCGGCGAATGGCGCTCCCGCGATGCCGCGCCGCATGCCTGCATGGCAGCGCGGCGCCGCGCATCTCGTGCATCTGCTGCTGTATGTGTTGATGATCGCGATTCCCGTCTCCGGCTATCTGTATAGCTCGGCGGCGAACGTGCCGGTCGTCTATCTCGGGCTGATTCCGCTGCCGCGTCTCATCGCGCCGGACCCGCATCTGAAGGAGCTGCTCAAGAGTGTCCATATCGTGCTGAATTACACATTGCTGGTGCTCGTCGGGCTGCACGTCGCGGCGGCGCTCAAGCATCAGTGGCTCGACCGCGACGGCCTGCTGTCGCGCATGCTTCCCTTCCTCAGATAAGGACAACCATGAAGGTTTCGTTTTATCGCTATATGCTCGCGGCATTTGCCGCGGCCTCGCTGACCGCGGCCGGCAGCGCGCTGGCCCAGGTGGATGTCGCGAAGAGTTCGGTCACGGCCACGTCGAAGCAGATGAACGTGCCGGTGGAAGGCAAATTCGGTAAATTCAGTGCGCAGCTCAAGTTCGACCCGGCCAAGCCGGCCGAGGGCAGTGCGCAGCTGAACATCGACGTCGGCAGCTACGATCTCGGCGACGAGAGCTATAACGAGCAGGTCCGCGGCAAGGAATGGTTCGACGCGAAGACCTATCCGAGCGCGACGTTCGTCTCCAGCGCGATTGCGCCGGCCGGCGGCAACCAGTACAAAGTGACAGGCAAGCTGACGATCAAGGGCAAATCGCAGACGGTCGTGGTGCCCGTCACCGTGACGCAGCAAGGCGCGACGCAAACGTTCGACGGTTCGCTGCCGATCAGGCGTTCGCAATTCGACATCGGCACAGGCGAATGGAAGGACACGTCGGTTGTTGCCGATGACGTGGTCATCAAGTTTCATATCGTCGCCGCACATAAATGACTTGCGCTGCGCGTTTCAGTGCAGCCGTTTTTAACTGACTGGGAGCATGAATTGAAGACATCCATGTTGATCGCCGCTGGTGCATTGGCCTCCTGCGTTTCGCTTGGCGCATTTGCCGCCGCGGACACCTATCAGCTCGACCCGAGTCACACCTATCCGAGCTTTGAAGCAGACCACCTCGGCGGTCTGTCGGTGTGGCGCGGCAAGTTTACGAAGAGTTCGGGCACTGTCACGCTCGACCGCGCGGCGAAAACCGGCACGGTTGAAGTGAACGTCGACCCGGCTTCGGTTTCCACCGGCAACGGCAAGCTCGACGACCATCTGAAGGCAGCGGAATTTTTCGACGTGTCCAAGTTCCCCGCCGCGACGTATAAAGGCACCGACATCAAGTTCGACGGCGACAAGCCCTCGGAAGTGGTCGGCAGCCTGACGCTGCACGGCGTGACGAAGCCGCTCAATCTGAAGGTGGAGTCGTTCAAGTGCATGCCGCACCCGATGCTCAAGCGCGAAGTGTGCGGCGTCGAAGCGAGCGGGCATTTCAACCGCGCGGATTACGGCATGGATTTCGGCACGAAGTATGGCTTCAATATGGACACGAAGCTGCACATTCAGGCTGAAGGCATCAAACAGTAAGCGCTGACGGTGCGTGCCTGCGCACGCCGTTGCGATGACTCCGCCGTTGCGGCGCAGCACGAGAGAGCCGCTAGCTTGACTTCTCTTTCGCGGCTCGTTTTGCCTCCTGTTTCGCCTCGTGTTTCACCTCTTTTCGCCGCTTCGTTCGCTTCCGCGACGAAGCGGTTTTTTCATGGAGCAGCCGCAAGCAGCGGCGCGCGGGCCTTATGCGGCGCGGGCGCGGAATTTGCCGCTCGCGTCGGTTTAATTTTTCGGGTACATAGAGCGCTGGCACCGCATTGGTTGTGCGCGCATCCAATACGGCGAGATCGGGCCTGAGTCCGCATCCATAATATTCGCGCAAACTGGAGATCTGCATGAACGCAACGACAGCAGCAAGCCTTGCGGGAAGCCGGCGAAATTCGTGGCGGGCGGTGATCGCCGCGTCGATCGGCAACGCGCTCGAATGGTTCGACCTGGTGGTCTACGGGTTTTTTGCCGTGGTCATCGCGAAGCTGTTCTTTCCGGCCGGCAACGACACCGTCTCGCTGTTGCTTACGCTCGGCACGTTCGGCGTGTCGTTTTTCATGCGACCGCTCGGCGCAATCGTGATTGGCGCGTACGCGGACCGGGCCGGGCGCAAGGCGGCGCTCACGCTGTCCATCCTGCTGATGATGGGCGGCACGCTGATCATCGCGGTTTTGCCGACTTACGGGAGCATTGGCATTGCGGCACCGGTGATTCTCGTCATCGCGCGCTTGATGCAGGGCTTTTCGGCCGGCGGCGAGTTCGGCAGCGCGACCGCTTTTCTCGCAGAGCATGTGCCGGGGCGGCGCGGCTTTTTCGCAAGCTGGCAGGTCGCAAGCCAGGGGCTCACGACGCTGCTTGCCGCGGGCTTCGGCGTTGCACTCACGGGAAATCTAACGCCGGACCAGATGGCGTCATGGGGATGGCGCGTGCCGTTCTTCTTCGGGCTTCTGATCGGACCGGTCGCCTGGTACATCCGGACCAAGCTGGATGAGACGCCCGAGTTTCTCGCCGCGGAAACCACGACTACGCCGCTGCGCGACACGTTCGCGAGCCAGAAACTACGGCTACTGATCGCGATCGGCGCCGTGGTGCTCGGCACGGTATCCACTTACCTCGTGCTGTTCATGCCGACCTTCGGCGTGAAGCAACTGGGGCTTGCGCCTTCAGTCGCGTTCTCGGCGATCGCGTTGACGGGCTTGATTCAGATGGTATTTGCACCGCTGGTCGGGCATCTGTCGGACCGGCATGGGCGTACCACGATCATGCTGATTTCGGCAGTGCTGCTGCTCGTGCTGATCTATCCGGCGTTCGTCTATCTGGTCGCCCACCCCACCTTCGGCACGCTGATCGCGCTGCAAGTCGTGCTCGGATTCCTGATGACGGGCTATTTCGCGGCGCTGCCGGGTTTGCTGTCGGAGATGTTTCCGGTGCAGACGCGTACAACCGGCATGTCGCTTGCCTATAACATCGCGGTGACGGTTTTCGGCGGCTTTGGGCCGTTCATCATTGCGTGGTTGATCGGCTTTACGGGGTCGAAGGCGGCACCGAGTTACTACCTCATTTTCGCCGCGCTTCTGAGCGTCGCAGCGCTGATGGCGGCGCGGCGTAAGCTGGGGTTTCGGTAGATGTCGACGGTTTAGCCGGACGGCGCACGGAGCGAATTTGGCAGTAAAGCACGGCTGACCACGCGGGGGGCTAACAGGCGGGGCTGACAGGTGGGACCGACAGGCGCGGCTGACAGGCGCATAAACGCGAAAGGCCGGTTCGAGACGAACCGGCCTTTTTACATTGCGAGGGCTGACCGCGCGCTAACTCGCGCGTCGCCCGCGCCAGACTTCAAGGCGATCAGACCTGCGCGCCCGCGTTCGGATCGTTCGGATCGACGCGTTCTTTATTGTCCTTGATCAGATCGTTACGTTTCACGCCGAACCACATGGCAAGCGCCGCGGCAACGAATACGGACGAGTAGATACCGAACAGAATACCGACCGTCAGCGCGAGAGCGAAGTAGTGCAGCGTCGGGCCGCCGAACAGGAACATCGACAACACCATCATCTGCGTACAGCCGTGCGTGATGACGGTTCGCGACATCGTGCTCGTGATTGCATGGTTGATGACCTCGATCACCGTCAACTTGCGTTCGCGGCGGAAGGTTTCGCGAATCCGGTCGAAAATAACCACCGACTCGTTCACCGAGTAGCCCAGCACCGCGAGCACGGCGGCCAGCACCGACAGCGAGAACTCCCACTGGAAGAACGCGAAGAAGCCCAGAATGATCACGACGTCGTGCAAGTTTGCGATCACGCCCGCCACCGCGTACTTCCATTCGAAACGGAACGACAGATAAATCACGATGCCGGCCACCACGCAGGCCAGCGCGAGCAGACCGTCGGTGGCGAGCTCCTTGCCGACCTGCGGACCGACGAACTCGACACGTTGCAACTGCACCTGCGGCGTGTCGGTCTTCAGCGCGCTCATGACCTGGTCGCTCTGTTGCGCGGACGTCAAACCTTGCTTGAGCGGTAGCCGGATCAGCACGTCGCGCGAGGTGCCGAAATTCTGCACTTGCGCGTCGGCGTAACCGAGCTTGTTCAGCGTGCCGCGCACCGGATCGAGCGGCACTGCGCCCGGATATTGCACTTCGATCACCGTGCCGCCGGTGAACTCCACCGACAGATGCAGCCCGCGGTGCACGAGAAAGAACACCGCGGCGAGGAACGTCAGCAGCGAAATTGCGTTGAAGATCAACGCACGCTGCATGAACGGAATGTCTTTACGAAAGCGGAAAAATTCCATGTCTTGTTCTCCGGGGCTCAGCGGGATGAACCCGGTTTCTGCGGCGTGTTCGGCGTGCCGGATGCGCTCTGTGCGTTTCTGCGGCGCACGGTCGGCTTGCCTGTGCGCGACTGCGCGGCCGCGGCCGGCGCTTTCGGCTTGGCTGCTGCCGCGGATGCTGCACGCATGGCTTGTGCGGTGTCGGTTGCAGCGTCGTCGTTACCGAGGTAAGCAGCCGAGCCTGCGGGTGCCGTTTCCGGACGCCACACCTGGCCGATTGCCAGCGACTTCAGCTTCTTCTTGCCGCCGTACCAAAGGTTGACGATGCCGCGCGAGAAGAACACTGCCGAGAACATCGACGTGAGAATGCCGATGCAGTGGACGATCGCAAAACCGCGCACCGGGCCCGAACCGAAGGCAAGCAGCGCGATACCGGCGATCAGCGTGGTCACGTTCGAATCGAGAATCGTCGCCCATGCATGCGCGTAGCCGTTCTGAATGGCAAGTTGCGGCGGCGCGCCGTTGCGGAGCTCTTCACGCACGCGTTCGTTGATCAGCACGTTCGCGTCGATCGCCATACCGAGCGCCAGCGCGATAGCGGCGATGCCCGGCAACGTGAGCGTGGCCTGCAACATGGAAAGAACGGCAATCAGCAGCAGCAGGTTCACGGACAGGCCGATCATCGAAATCACGCCGAACAGCATGTAGTACGCGATCATGAAGACGGCGATGGCCGCGAAGCCCCACACCACCGAGTGGAAGCCCTTCCTGATGTTGTCCGCGCCAAGGCTCGGGCCGATCGTGCGTTCCTCGATGATGTCCATCGGTGCGGCGAGCGAACCGGCGCGCAGCAGCAGCGCGAGGTCGGCGGCGCCTTGCGGCGTGGCTTGACCGGTAATCTGGAAGCGGTCGCCCAGTTCCGACTGGATGGTCGCCACCGTCAGCACTTCGCCCTTGCCCTTTTCGAACAGCACCATCGCCATCGGCTTGCCGATGTTGTCGCGCGACACGCTGCGCACGGCCCGGCCGCCCGCCGAGTCGAGGCGAATGTTGACGGACGGACGCTGATGTTCGTCGAAGCCCGCAGACGCGTCGATAATCCGGTCGCCCGTAAAGATGATCTGCTTTTTCAGCAGCACCGGCGTCTGGTTGCCGTGCGTGAACAGTTCGTCGCCCGGCGGCACCGGGTCCGACGGATTCGGGTGCGTGTTGACCGGATCGGCGAGGCGCGCTTCGAGCGTTGCCGTGCGGCCGATGATGTCTTTCGCCTTCGCCGTGTCCTGCACGCCCGGCAGTTCGACCACGATGCGGTCCGCGCCTTGTTGCTGGATCACCGGCTCCGCCACGCCGAGTTCGTTCACGCGGTTGTGCAGCGTGGTGATGTTCTGCTTAAGCGCGGCGTCCTGCACGGCTTTTTGCACAGCCGGCGTGAATGTCCCGACGAGCTGTACCGAGCCGTCCGGGCCGTTCTGCGACGCCCACTGGAGCTCACTGATGCTGCGGCTCAGTTGTTTGACTGCATTGTCCGCCGTGGCCTGGTCGGCGAAATTGATCACCACCGTCTGGTTGACGCGGTTCACACCGCCGTCGCGGATATTGTTGTCGCGCAAGAGCGTGCGGGCGTCAGAAGCGTCGGAGTCGAGCTTCTTGTTCAGCGCGCCCGCCATGTCGACTTGCAGCAGGAAGTGCACACCGCCGCGCAAGTCGAGACCGAGATACATGGGCAGCGCGTGCAAGGCAGTCAGCCAGCGCGGCGACGCACTTTGCAAGTTCAGCGCAACGATGAACTGCGGGTCGGTGGGGTCGCTGTTCAGCGACTTCTGCAACAGGTCCTTCACGCGCAACTGCGTGTCGGTGTCCGGCAGACGCACGCGAATGTTCGCGTTGGCCGACGTGTTGTCGAACGTGACGTCGTCGGCTTTGATCTTATTGGCTGCGAGCGCGGCTTCGACGGCCGACAGCGTGGTCGAGTCGAGCTTGACCGTCGCCTTGCCGCTCGACACCTGCACCGCCGGCGCTTCGCCGAACAGATTGGGCAGCGTGTACAGGAGGCCGATGACGAGAGCCACCAGCATCACGGCATATTTCCAGAGGGGGTAACGATTCATGAGTAGTCCAACGGGAGGTTGGCTTGAAAGCGATGCGCCCGGCGATGAGCGCGGGCGACCCGGCATGGCTTGCCAGAGGATCGCCGGCGAGGCCGCGCCGGACGCGAGAGAGCAGGCCTTACAGCGACTTGATCGTGCCCTTCGGGAGAATCGTCGTGACCGACGCTTTCTGCACGGTGATTTCCGTGCCTTCCGAGATTTCGACGCCGACGTAAGCCTCGCCCACCTTGGTCACCTTGCCGACGATGCCGCCGTTCGTCACCACTTCGTCGCCCTTGGCCATCGCGGCGAGCATGTTGCGATGTTCTTTCTGGCGCTTCATTTGCGGGCGAATCATGATGAAGTACAGCACGCCGAACATCAGGATCAGCGGCAGAAAGCTCATCAGATTCGATTCAATGCCACCAGTTGCTGTGCCTTGAGCGAAGGCATTGGAAATGAACGACACGTTGGTCTCTCCGTTATAGGTCAAATCAATCAAAAAAATCAGCCGGTTATTCTACCACCGGCGTTACGCGCGTCGGCGCGGCGATTCGGCTTTGCGATCAATCGTTTAAAGCCCTTTTCGCCGTCCTCGAAAGTAGATTGTAAGGTTTTCTGTAAGCGTCTGACGGATTCTTCCGCAGAATCCGACAGCGCGCGGCGTTATGGCGCGTCGTCGATGCCGCGCGCGCGGTTCTCGTGAAAGCGCTTACGGAACGGCTCGAACATTTTCGCGTCGATGGCGTCGCGCATTTCCTGCATCAGTTCCAGGTAGTAGTGCAGGTTGTGAATCGTATTCAGTTGCGCGCCGAGAATTTCTCCCACACGATGCAGATGATGCAGGTAGCCGCGAGTGAAATTTCGGCATGTATAGCAGTTGCATTGCTCATCGAGCGGGCGCAGCGAATTCTTATGCGTCGCGTTGCGGATCTTGATGTCGCCAAAGCGCGTAAAGAGCCAGCCGTTGCGCGCGTTGCGGGTCGGCATCACGCAATCGAACATGTCGACGCCTGCCGCGACGCCTGCGACCAGATCTTCCGGCGTGCCGACGCCCATCAGATAGTGCGGCTTGTCGGCTGGCAGTTTCGGGCCGATATGGTTCAGCACGCGCATCATGTCTTCTTTCGGCTCGCCGACCGACAGCCCGCCGATCGCGAGGCCGTGGAAGTCTTTCTCGGCGAGACCCGCGAGCGACTCGTCGCGCAGCTCCTCGAACATGCCGCCCTGGACGATGCCAAACAGCGCGTTAGGATTGCCGAGCCGCTGGAATTCGTCGATCGAGCGCTGTGCCCAGCGCATCGACATGCGCATGGAGTCGGCCGCTTCCTTGTGCGAGGTCGGCACGTTATTGGTCGCGTACGGCGTGCATTCGTCGAACTGCATGACGATGTCCGAGTTCAGCACTTTCTGGATCTGCATCGACACTTCCGGCGACAGGAACAGCTTGTCGCCATTGATCGGCGAAGCGAACGTCACACCGTCTTCGGTGATCTTGCGCAGGTCGCCGAGCGAAAAGACCTGGAAGCCGCCGGAGTCGGTCAGTATCGGCTTTTTCCAGCCCATGAAGCCGTGCAGGCCGCCGTGCGCACCGATTGTTTCGAGCCCCGGCCGTAGCCAGAGATGAAACGTGTTGCCGAGAATGATCCGCGCGTGCATTTCCTCGAGCTCGCGCGGCTGGACGGCTTTCACCGTGCCATAGGTGCCGACCGGCATGAAGATCGGCGTTTCGACGACGCCGTGATTCAGCGTGACGCGGCCGCGGCGCGCCTGGCCGTCCGTGCCGAGTAGTTCGAATTTGAGGCCGCTGGCGGGGCGCTCGAATGTTGCTTGTGGCGATTGATAACCGATGGTCATTGAGGTAAGTCCCAGGCTACCGGAGAACAGTCCGGCGCGAACAATGAAACACCGTCGCAAAGGCTTCGCGGCGGCTTCGAAACTGCAAAGAAACGTCGTTACGGCGTGTACGGCCGTGGGCGTCCCGGCGCTTGAATAGCGCAGCGCCGTAGTCGCTTAACCGTCGCGCCGCGTAAGCAGCATCGCATCGCCGTAGCTGAAAAAGCGATAACGCTGCCCGATTGCGTGACGATACGCGGCGCGAATCGTCTCCACGCCCGCGAAGGCCGACACCAGCATCAGCAGCGTCGATTTCGGCAAATGAAAGTTGGTCACGAGCTGGTCGACCACGCGAAACCTGTAGCCGGGCGTGATGAAAATGTCCGTCTCGGTGCTCGCCGCGCCGAGCGGACGGCCAGCGGCTTCGGCGTCGCGCGCGGCGGCTTCCAGCGCGCGCATCGACGTCGTGCCCACCGCGATTACGCGGTTGCCGCGCGCCTTCGTCTCCGCGATTTTGTCCGCGAGCGATTGCGGCAGGTGATACCACTCGCTGTGCATCTTGTGCTCGGCCAGGTTCTCGACGCGCACCGGCTGGAACGTGCCCGCGCCGACATGCAGCGTCAGCGTGGCGCGCTGCACGCCGGCGGCGTCGAGCCGCGCCAGCAGGGCATCGTCGAAATGAAGGCCCGCCGTGGGCGCCGCGACCGCGCCAGGATTCTGCGCAAAGACGGTCTGATAGCGCGTTTCGTCGGTCGAGTCGGGGTCGTGCTCGATGTACGGCGGCAACGGCAAACGGCCGAATTGCTCGATCAGCGTCAGGCAGTCGTCGGGGAAATGCAGCGTGTAGAACGGCTCCACGCGCTCGCCGACGGTCACGTCGAACGCATCGGCAAGACGGATCGTGGTGCCCGGCTGCGGGCTCTTGCTCGCGCGGATCTGCGCAAGCGCTGTGCGCTCGCCGGTGAGGCGCTCGACCAGAACTTCGACTTTTCCGCCACTGGCCTTCTGGCCGAGGAAGCGCGCCTTCAGGACTTTGGTATCGTTGAAGACCAGCAGATCGCCGGCCGAAATGCATTCGGGCAGTTCGGCGAAGCGGCGGTCGACCAGACGCGCGGCGCCGTCGGCATCGGCCGCGTTATCCACCTGGAGCAGGCGACTGGCGCTGCGCTCGGGCAGCGCGACTTGCGCGATCAGCTCGGGCGGCAGATCGAAATCGAAATCGGAAAGCTTGAACATGCGAACGACTGGAAGCGAATGGAGACTGAATTGAGCCGCAGGCCGGGCCGGGCGGCTATGATTGCGGGGCGCCGCGGCGTGCTGCGAGCCGGCGCTCGCGCAGCCAGCGCATAGCGGCGCACCCTTCGATACTTTTGACAGCCGATATTGTACTTGCGAAGCAGCCCATGCCTTTGTCCGACCGCCGATTGCCCTCCGCTACCGATGAAGTGAGCGCCGAACCGGCCGCCTCCGTCGCGCGAGGCGGCGCGGCGGCGGATGCGCGCGGGCCTGACGACAGCGCGCCGGCGCAGCGCAAGCGGGCGGCGCGCGGCGGGGCAGCGGGCGAGCAGCCGCCGGGCAAGGCGCCGGAGCAAAAACCCGAGCAAACGTCGGGGCAAACGCTCCCGCAAAGGCTGGAGCAAACATCGTCGCAAACGCCCGAGACCACCGCCGTCAAAGCGCCTGCGACCGCATCGGCCAAATCAGCCGCCAAACCCACAGCCAAACCCGCCGACAAGCTCGCGAAGCTGGGCCTCACCCGCGACATCGACCTCGTGCTGCACCTGCCGATGCGCTACGAGGACGAAACCTCGCTCACGCCTATCGGCCACCTGCTGCCAGGCGGCGTCGCGCAGACGGAAGGCGTCGTGTTCGACAACGAGATCGCCTATCGTCCGCGCCGCCAGTTGCTCGTCAAACTGCGCGACGACGCTGGCGACGAACTCGTGCTGCGCTTTCTGAACTTCTACGGTTCGCAGGTCAAGCAGATGGCAATCGGTGCGCGGCTGCGCGTGCGCGGCGACGTGCGCGGCGGCTTCTTCGGGATGGAGATGGTGCATCCGGCGGTGCGCGTCGTCGACGAAGACACGCCGCTGCCGCAAGCGCTCACGCCGGTGTATCCGAGCACCGCTGGCGTCACGCAGGCGTATTTGCGCAAGTCGATCGACAACGCGCTGTCGCGCACGTCGTTGCCGGAACTGTTGCCCGAAGCGGTCGCCCGCGAATGGTTGCAGCCGCTCGGCGTACCCTCGCTGATGGACGCGGTGCGCACGCTGCATCATCCGGGCGCGCAGTCTGATGAAACGGCGTTGATCGACGGCACGCATCCAGCATGGGTGCGCATCAAGTTCGAAGAACTGCTCGCGCAGCAGATGTCGCTCAAGCGCGCGCACGAGGAGCGCCGCACGCGCGCCGCGCCGCCCATGCCGCGCCGCACGCTGGGCGACGAATTTGCGTTGGTCGCGCGTTTGCTCAAAGCGTTGCCGTTTTCGCTGACCAAGGCGCAGGAACGCGTCGGCGGCGAAATCGCACTCGATCTGACGCAGCCGCATCCGATGCAGCGGCTCCTGCAGGGCGACGTCGGCAGCGGCAAGACGATTGTCGCCGCACTGGCCGCCGCGCAGGCCATCGACGCCGGTTATCAGGCCGCGCTGATGGCGCCAACCGAAATCCTCGCCGAGCAGCACGCGCGCAAACTGCGTGGCTGGCTGGAGCCGCTTGGGGTGAACGTCGCGTGGCTCGCGGGCAGTCTGAAGGCCAAGGAAAAGCGCGCCGCGATCGAAGCCGCGGCGCTCGGCACCGCGCAACTCGTAATCGGCACACATGCGATCATTCAGGACGCCGTGGAGTTCGCGCGCCTCGGGCTCGTGATCGTCGACGAACAGCATCGCTTCGGCGTCGCACAGCGGCTCGCGCTGCGTGCAAAAGCGAAAAACGCCGCCGACGGCGCGCGCGATTTCCAGCCGCATCAACTGATGATGTCCGCAACGCCGATTCCGCGCACGCTCGCCATGACCTACTACGCGGACCTCGACGTATCGACCATCGACGAATTGCCGCCCGGACGCACGCCGATCCTGACCAAGCTCGTGTCCGACGCGCGCCGTGAAGAAGTGATCGGCCGGGTGCGCGAGGCCGCGCTGACCGGGCGTCAGGTCTACTGGGTCTGTCCGCTGATCGAAGAAAGCGAGACGCTGCAATTGCAGACCGCAGTCGAGACCTACGAAACGCTCGTCGCAGCTTTGCCTGAACTGAAAGTCGGACTCGTGCACGGCCGACTCGCGCCGGCTGAAAAAGCGGCGGTCATGGACGCCTTTACCCGCAACGAAGTGCAACTGCTGGTCGCGACGACGGTGATCGAAGTGGGCGTCGACGTGCCCAATGCGTCGCTGATGGTGATCGAGCACGCCGAGCGCTTCGGACTCGCGCAGCTGCACCAGTTGCGTGGACGCGTGGGGCGCGGCAGCGCGGCGTCGGTATGCGTGCTGCTCTACACGGGACCGTTGTCGATGACGGCGCGCGCGCGCTTGCAGACCATGCGCGAAACGACGGACGGGTTCGAAATCGCGCGCCGCGACCTCGAAATTCGCGGTCCCGGCGAGTTTCTCGGCGCGCGGCAATCTGGCGCGGCGATGCTCCGGTTTGCCGACCTGCAAAACGATCAATGGCTGATCGAGCCCGCACGCGAAGCGGCTGCGGCCCTGCTCGAAAAGTATCCGGAGGTCGTCACGCAGCATCTCGCGCGCTGGCTGGGCGCACGCGAACACTATCTGAAGGCGTGAGCGGACGCGCGGGCGCCTGCGTCCGTCGGGTGGTGTGCCGCCTGGCGCGTTTTGCGGATATCAAAGGGGGAACGAGGTTGGCGAACCGACCCTATGGGTGTATAACTAGAACCTATCGAATCCACCGCACTGATTGGTCCCCCAATGACGCTCACCGAATTGAAGTACATCGTCGCCGTTGCCCGCGAGCGGCACTTCGGCCGGGCCGCCGAAGCGTGTTTCGTTAGCCAGCCGACGTTGTCGGTGGCCATCAAGAAGCTCGAGGACGAGCTCAACGTGCAGATTTTCGAGCGCGGCACGAGCGAAGTGAGTGTCACGCCGATCGGCGAGCAGATCGTCACACAAGCTCAGCGTGTGCTTGAACAGACGCTCGCCATCAAGGAAATCGCCAAGCAGGGCAAGGACCCGCTCGTCGGACCGCTGCGTCTCGGCGTGATTTACACGATCGGACCGTATCTGCTGCCTACGCTCGTCAAGCAGATGATCAAGCGCGTCCCGCAAATGCCGTTGATGCTGCAGGAAAATTACACGCTGAAACTGATCGAACTGCTCAAGCAGGGCGAGATCGACGTCGCAATCATGGCGCTGCCGTTCCCCGAAACCGGCCTGATGCTGCGCCCGCTATACGACGAGCCTTTCGTCGTAGCGCTGCCGTCGGGTCACGCGTGGGAAAACCGTCAGAAGATCGACCCCGACGATCTGAAGCAGGAAACCATGCTGCTGCTGGGCAGTGGCCACTGTTTCCGCGATCACGTGCTGGGTGTCTGCCCGGAACTGATGCGCTTCTCGCAGAACGCCGATGGCATCCAGAAGACATTCGAAGGATCGTCGCTGGAAACGATCCGCCATATGGTCGCAAGCGGCGTCGGCATTACGGTGCTGCCGCGTATGTCGGTGCACGAGGTGAAGCCGCACGCAGGCGGCATCGACTCAGGGCTGCTGTCGTATGTGCCATTCGACGAGCCGGTGCCTGATCGCCGCGTCGTGCTCGCGTGGCGCAAGAGCTTTACGCGGATGCCCGCTATCGATGCGATTTGCGACGCAATCAACGCCTGCGATCTGCCCGGCGTCAAGAAGTTGGAACTGCCGGTCGCGGTCAACTGAACGACGGCGGGGCCGGCGCTGGCGGCTTTGGGCCGTAGCCGGCGCGCGAAGTGCTCCCGATGGCGAAAGAGCGGCTATCAGATAGATAAAATTTATAAAACACGAGTATCCGATAGTCTTGATATAGTGTCCTCCATAGATCGCCCGATCACCCGCACCTGGAGGACATCATGACGCAATCGAACTTGCAGCAAACTCAGACGCTCGCCGCTGAACCGGCCGACGCTAACGCCGGTTTTGCGGCGGCCATGCTCGGCCTGCGCACGGTCGCGGTTTCTTTGCTTGTCGATCGGGCCTTGTCGGCCTGACTGTTCGTCTAAGCCTTCGGCATCGCCTTGCCGCGCTTCTCCCACAATCCGTTGAACGAAAACCATCCAGGAGTTCCGCATGTCCGAACGTAAGCTCACCAATGCCGCCGGCGCGCCCGTCGCAGATAACCAGAATTCGATGACAGCCGGCGTGCGCGGCCCGGTAGTCCTGCAAGACGTGTGGCTGCTCGAAAAGCTCGCTCACTTCGACCGCGAGGTGATTCCCGAGCGCCGCGTTCATGCTAAGGGCTCGGGCGCCTTCGGCACGCTCAAGGTGACGCACGACATCTCGCGCTATACGAAGGCGAAAGTATTTGCCGAAGTGGGCAAGGAAGCGCCGCTCTTCATGCGGTTTTCGACGGTGGCGGGCGAGCGCGGCGCGGCCGACGCGGAACGCGACGTGCGAGGCTTTTCGATCAAGTTTTACACCGAAGAAGGCAACTGGGATGTGGTTGGCAACAACACTCCGGTGTTCTTTATCCGCGATCCGCTGAAGTTTCCGGACTTCATCCACACGCAAAAGCGCGACCCGTACACGAACTTGCGCAACAACATTGCAGCGTGGGATTTCTGGACACGTCATCCCGAGTCGATGCATCAGGTCACGATCCTGATGAGCGATCGCGGCATTCCGAAGAACTACCGTCAGATGCACGGTTTCGGTTCGCACACGTACTCGTTTATCAACGCGAACAACGAGCGCTTCTGGGTGAAGTTCCACTTCAAGTCGCAGCAAGGCATTGAAAACTTCACCGATGCCGAGGCGTCGCAAGTCGTCGCGCAAGACCGCGAAAGCGCGCAGCGCGATCTGGTGGGCAACATCGACGCGGGCAACTTCCCCAAATGGCGCTTTGCGATTCAGGTGATGCCGGAGGCGCAAGCTGCGGCGTATCGCTTCAATCCGTTCGACATCACGAAGGTGTGGTCGCAGAAAGACTACCCGCTGATCGACGTCGGCACGATCGAACTGAACCGCAACGCCGCCAACTATTTCGCGGACGTTGAGCAGGCAGCGTTCACGCCGGCCAACGTGGTGCCGGGCATCGGCTTCTCGCCCGACCGGTTGTTGCAGGGTCGTCTTTTCTCTTACGGCGACACGCAGCGCTATCGCCTCGGCATCAATCACCATCAGATTCCGGTGAATGCGTCGCGTGTGCCGAACCCGCATTCGTTCCATCGCGACGGAGCAATGCGCACGGATGGCAACCTGGGCGGCAACGTGAACTACGAGCCGAACCGCTTTGGCGACTTCGCGCCGGACGCTAACGCGTCGGAGCCGCCGCTTGCAGCGGGTGCGGTGGATCGTTACGACCATCGCGCGGATGACGATTACTACACGCAGCCGGGCATGCTGTTTGCGCTCTTCGACGCGGCGCAGCGCGAACGTCTGTTCGGCAACATCGCGCGGCACATCAACGGTGTGCCGCAGGAGATCGTCGCGCGCGCGGTCGAGCATTTCCGCCGCATCGATCCGGCCTATGCCGATGGCGTGATCGCCGCGATGGCCGAACTCACGGAAGGCCGCAAGAAGTAACGGGCAGGCACAGGCGGGGCGCGCCGGCGCCCCGCGAATATCGATAGAAACCGGGCGAACCGAGGAGCACGCTTATGATCGAGATGATGAAGGCCACTGCCGGCAGATCGTCGGCCGCTCATCGCGCGCAACGGCAATATGCGTTGAGAATGCGCAGAGCCTTGGGCTTCGCGATCGTGACGAGCGGGCTCGCGGTGATCGCGGCGCAAGCGCTGCAACACGCGTTTGGCGGGTAGAGGGCGCGAGACGATACCAGAGGGCGCATGCATGGGTGTCGGTCTCGGCTTGCGGCAGGGAGCCACTGCTGAGACAGGCGCAGGGCATCGCAAGGCGCGCGCGCAGCGTAGTGACCGTGGGCCACACGAGTCAAGCGCCTTTCTAAGATAAACTGTCGAGCGCTCATTCTGCCGGGTTCGCCGTCAGCAGGCCTATGGCACGCACTTACTTCGCCACCGGTTCGTATCACTCTTCAAAGGAGTCATCATGGCCAAAAAAGAAGCTGTACAGCACGTCAATATCGGGATCAGCGACAAGGATCGCAAGAAGATCGCGGAAGGTCTGTCGCGTCTGCTCGCGGACACCTACACGCTGTACCTGAAGACCCACAACTTTCACTGGAACGTGACGGGTCCGATGTTCAACACGCTGCACCTGATGTTCGAAACGCAATACAACGAACTGGCGCTCGCCGTCGATTCGATCGCTGAACGGATTCGCGCGCTCGGCGTGCATGCGCCAGGCAGCTACAAGGACTTCGCGAAGCTGTCGTCGATTCCGGAAGCGGACGGCGTGCCGGCTGCCGAGGAAATGATCCGCCAGCTGGTGGAAGGTCAGGAAGCGGTGGTGCGTACCGCGCGCGCGATTTTCCCGTCGACGGAAGCCGCGAACGACGAGCCGACCGCCGACCTGCTGACGCAGCGCATGCAGACGCACGAAAAGACCGCGTGGATGCTGCGCTCCATGCTGGCCTGATTCGGCGAAGTTGCCGGCTCATTGCCGGTTCGGTCCGCTCGGTTTTGTTCCGGTCTGGTTCACCGGAGCCGCAATTGACAGGAACAACCGACACAGCCACGTAGATCTGCATATGCCAAAGCCTCCCCTCGCGGGAGGCTTTTTTTGCGGCGGGCTTTCGAAACCGCTGTCGCGGCATGAGCCTTTGACGTGCGAGCCGCACCGGCGCTGCCCGCCGGCGGCATCCCGTAAAATAGCGGCACCGTTTTCGCATTTCACCTGCCTTCACCGAGTTCGCCATGTTCGCCCGACTTCCGCTCTATCTGCGCCTCGTGCGTATGGACAAGCCTATCGGCAGTCTGCTGCTGCTTTGGCCGACGCTCAACGCGCTGTGGATCGCGTCCGACGGACATCCGTCCTGGCCGCTGCTCGTGATTTTCACGGTGGGCACCGTGCTGATGCGCTCCGCGGGCTGTGCGATCAACGACTACGCCGACCGCGATTTCGACCGCTATGTGAAGCGCACCGAGAATCGGCCGATCACGTCGGGCAAGGTGACGGCGTGGGAAGCCGTGGCGCTCGCGGCCGGTTTGTCGCTGCTGGCTTTTCTGCTGATTCTGCCGCTCAATACGTTGACGAAGGAGTTGTCGGTGGCCGCGCTGTTCGTCGCCGGCTCGTATCCGTTCACCAAGCGTTTCTTCGCCATTCCGCAGGCGTATCTGGGTATCGCATTCGGCTTCGGTATTCCGATGGCGTTCGCGGCCGTGCAGAACCAGGTGCCGACGCTCGCCTGGGTCATGCTGCTCGCCAACGTATTCTGGTCGGTTGCTTACGACACCGAATATGCAATGGTCGATCGCGACGACGACATCAAGATCGGCATTCGCACTTCGGCGCTGACGTTCGGCCGCTTCGACGTGGCCGCGATCATGCTCTGCTATGCGGTGACGCTTGGAATCTACGTCGGCATCGGCGTGATGCTCGGTTTCGGCGCGCTGTACTGGTTGGGGTGGATCGGTGCGGCGGGCTGTGCGGTCTATCACTACACGCTGATTCGCAACCGTGAGCGGATGGCGTGCTTCGCGGCGTTCCGGCATAACAACTGGCTGGGCGGCGCGTTGTTCGTCGGTATTGCCGCGCATTATGCGGTGGCTTCGTTTTGAGTCTTTAGCAAGGCGTTATGCGCGTGCCCCTGTTATCTCTTCTTTTTTTGCTCGTCAACCGTCGCCGGCATATTCGCCGGTTCCGTGCCACAGCCGTTGAGGCCGCGAGCGCGCCGGACGCACCTTCGTCTGCCGTAAGCGCGGATCGGGTTGAATAAAGGCCGCGCGCACCTACGGCGTCTGCCGCTTTAGCAGGTGATAGGCGATAAGCGGTACGCAGCAGCGTTAGGCTGCAAGCAGTACGCGGTACCCGGCGATGCCCGCCGTTACTGCTTGCCGAACTCGTCGCCCATTTCTTTCGCGCGTGCATCGGCGGCGAGCGCGCCTCGCACGATCGCTTCCTTGATGCCGCTAGCGTCGAACGACGCGAGCGCCGCGGCCGTCGTGCCGCCCTTCGATGTCACGCGTTCGCGCAATACGCTCGGCGGCTCGTCCGAATTCGCCGCCAGTTGCGCGGCTCCGGTGAAGGTCGCGACGGCGAGCGCGCGGCCTTGCGCTTCGTCCATGCCGAGTTGGCGCGCGGCTTCCTGCAACGCTTCGATGAAGTAAAACACGTAGGCCGGGCCGCTTCCCGAAATCGCGGTGACGGCGTCGATTTTGGCTTCGTCGTCGAACCATACGGTTTGGCCCACTGCGTTTAATACCTGCGATGCAAGCGCGCGGCCCGCTTCATCGACGCTGGCGGTCGCGGTCAATCCGGCGACGCCCATGCCGATCAACGCCGGCGTATTCGGCATGACGCGCACGATCCGCGTGTGGCCGTTGAGCCAGCGCGCCATGTCGTCCATGCGAATGCCTGCGACGATGCTGATTGCCAGTTGCGACGCCTTCAGATGCGGCGCCAGCGACTCGGCGACGGTCTTTAGTATCTGCGGCTTTACTGCGAGCACGACGGCGTCATATGCGGCGAGTGCGGCATCGGCGGCGGCGCCGGTCTTGATGCCGAACTGATCTTCGTTGCGCTTGCGCGCGTCTTCGTTGGGATCGATCGCGTACAGATCGGCGGGCGCCACTCCACGCTTGATAAGACCGCCGATCAACGCCGCAGCCATGTTGCCGCCGCCGATAAAAGCAATTTTCATGATGTTCCGGAAAGTTTGATTGAGCGCTTGCAACCGCGCTTGTCACTGCATTTGCGATCGCACTTGATACCGCGTCCGATACCGCGCTTGCAACCGCGTCTGCAACCGCGTCTGAAACCGCTAGTTCGAGTAATCGCGCGCGCCGAAGATCGCGGTGCCCACGCGCACGATGGTCGCGCCTTCGAGCACCGCGGCCTCCAGATCGCTCGACATGCCCATCGAGAGCGTGTCGAGATGAAGGCCTTCGTCGAGCAGACGCTCGAACAGTTCGCGCAACCGGCGATGCGGCACGCGCTGTTCGTCGATGCTGCCGGCCGGCTCGGGAATCGCCATCAGGCCGCGCAATGTGAGCTTGGGCAGCGCGGCGATTTCTCTCGCGACTTCACGAGCTTCCGCGACGCTGACGCCGCTTTTCGAAGCCTCGCCGCTGATGTTGACCTGCAAGCAAACATTCAGCGGCGGCAGATCGTCGGGCCGTTGTTCGGAAAGCCGCTGCGCGATCTTCAGGCGATCGACCGAGTGCACCCAGTCGAAGTTTTCGGCGACCGGCCGCGTCTTGTTCGACTGCAACGGGCCGATGAAATGCCATTCCAGCGTGCCGCGTAAATCGGCGAGCGCTTCGATTTTCGTGAGCGCTTCCTGCACGTAGTTTTCGCCGAATGCGCGTTGACCGGCGGCATGCGCGGCACGCACGTCTTCGGCGGGAAAGGTCTTCGAGACCGCGAGCAGGGCGATGGAACGCGCGTCGCGCCCGGCCACGTGCGCGGCCATTGCGATGCGCTGCTGCACTGCTTCGAGGTTATGAATCAGATCGGGCATGAACGAACGGAACCGGACGGAAGGCGATGCCCCGATTATACGGACAGCATGTGCTCGACCAGTTCGATCCAGTGCGCGACCGGTGTCGACGTGCCGCTCTGCAAATGCGAAATGCAGCCGACGTTCGCCGACACGATCACTTGCGGCTCCTGCGCATGAAGCCGCTCGAGCTTCTGATCGCGCAGCGCATACGAGAGCCTCGGCTGCGTGAGCGAGTAGGTGCCGGCGGAGCCGCAGCACAGGTGATTGTCGGCGGGCAGACGCACGTCCAGGCCGAGCTTTGTCAACAGATGCTCGACCTTGCCGCGCACCTGCTGTCCGTGCTGCAACGTGCAGGGCGGATGAAAAGCAACCGTGTGAATCGCACGGCGGCGCGTGACGGACAGAAGTTGTTCCTCGAACTCCGGCAAAATCTCCGCGATGTCGCGTGTCAATTCGACGATGCGGCGCGCTTTCTCCGCATAGGCCGGATCGTGGCGCAACAGGTGCGCGTATTCCTTCACAGTCGCGCCGCAGCCCGACGCGTTCATCACGATCGCCTCGACACCCTGTTCGACATACGGCCACCACGCGTCGATGTTGGCGCGCATGTCGTCGAGCGCTTCGTCGTTGTAGCCGAGATGCAGACGAACCGCGCCGCAGCAGCCGGCGTCCGGCGCGACCAGCGTTTCGATGCCGAGCGCATCGAGCACGCGCGCGGTGGCGACGTTGACGTTGGGCATCATCGACGGTTGCACGCAGCCCGCGAGCATCAGCATCTTGCGCGTGTGGTTCGCGGTCGGCCATTCGAGCGGACGCTGCCGCGCCGGCACCTTGTCGCGCAGTTTGCGCGGCAGCAGCGCACGGAAATGCTGGCCGACCCGCATGGTCGGCGTGAAGAGCGCGCTGTTCGGCACGAAGCTCGCGAGGAACCTGCGCGTGAGGCGCTGGCCGAGCGGGCGCTTTACTTTTTCTTCGGTGATCTTGCGGCCGATTTCGACCAGCTTGCCGTACTGCACGCCCGACGGGCAGGTCGTTTCGCAATTGCGGCAAGTGAGGCACCGGTCGAGGTGAACCTGCGTGCTGCGCGTGACTTCCGCGCCTTCCACCATCTGCTTGATTAGATAGATGCGGCCGCGCGGGCCGTCGAGTTCATCGCCGAGCAGTTGATAGGTCGGGCAGGTGGCCGTGCAGAAGCCGCAGTGCACGCAATTGCGCAGAATGGCGTCGGCTTCGTCGCCATCGGGCGTATTGCGAATGAAGTCCGCGAGATTGGTTTGCATCGCGCGCTCAAAAGTCGGGGTAGAGACGGCCGCGATTGAAGATGCGGGCCGGGTCGAAAGCGGTTTTCAGGCCGCGATGGATTTTCATCAGCGGCGCCGGCAGCGGTGTGAACACGCCCGCGCCACGGTCGTAGCCGAGACCCGTGCGGAAGATCGTCGCGTGGCCGCCGGCTTGCTTCGCGCTGATGCGCACCGTTTGCGCGTCGGTGTCCGTGATCCACCAGCGCTGCGCGCCGCCCCATTCCATCAATTGTGCGCCGGGCAGTTGCAGCGGCTCGGTGATGGACGGCAGCGCGAGCCGCCATAGCGCGGCTTTCGGCGGAATCGCGGCGAAGAACGAGTCGGTCTGTTCGCGCAGGCCCGCCCAGAAGCGTTCGGCCTCGACGGCATCGACAACCTCGCCGCCCAGCGACGAACGCGCCGACTTGACCGCGCTCTCCGCGCCCGCGAGACGCACGGCGAGCGTACCGTGCCGCCACGCGCTCGCGGTGATCGGCAGCGGCCGGCCGCCCCATTCGTTGAGCTTGCGGACCGCGTCGGTGCCGTTCATGTCGAACTTGAGCGTGGTCTCGGCCTGCGGCTGCGGCAGAACCTTGACCGAGAGTTCGAGGATCAGCCCGAGCGTGCCGAGCGAACCCGCCATCAAACGGGAGACGTCATAACCGGCGACGTTTTTCACCACCTGGCCGCCAAAATGCAGTGTCTGCCCCTGGCCGTTCATGATGACCGCGCCGAGCACGAAGTCGCGCGCCGCACCGGCCGACGGACGGCGCGGGCCGGCGATGCCTGCGGCCACGCAGCCGCCGAAAGTGGCTTGCGGCCCAAAGTGCGGCGGCTCGAAGGCGAGCATCTGATTGTGTTCGGCGAGCGCGGCTTCGATTTCGAGCAGCGGCGTGCCGGCGCGCGCGGTGATCACCAGCTCGGCCGGGTCATACGCGATGATGCCGCGATAAGCACGCGTGTCGAGGATCTCGCCTTCCAGCGTTTGGCCGTACCAGTCTTTCGTGCCGCCGCCGCGGATGCGCAACGCGCGTCCCGCGGCGCTGGCGGAACGCACGCGTTCCGACCATACGGCGACGATGTCGTCCTCTTCCATGATGCCCTGCTTCGTTGTGTTTCGATCGATTGTACCGGGCGGGGGCTCGCTGGCAACCCGGAGCGGACCCGCATCGGGTAATCAGGGTGGGATGGAGTGAAACGCCGCCACAACCGTCTATGCGCGTTGCTTGGCGCTAGAAGCGCGGCAATTCCGGATGCGGCAACAGACCGCCTCGCACATGCATCTTGCCGTACTCCGCACAACGCGCTCGCGTAGGAATTCCCTTGTCCGGGTTTAGCAGCCCGGCCGGATCGAAGGCACGTTTGACGGCGTGAAACGCATCGCGCTCTTCGGGCGAGAACTGCACGCACATCGAATTGATCTTTTCGATGCCGACGCCGTGCTCGCCCGTCACCGTGCCGCCCAGTTCGACGCAGGCTTCCAGGATGTCCGAGCCGAACGCTTCCGCGCGGTGCCATTCGTCCTGGTCGTTGCCATTGAAGAGGATCAGCGGATGCATGTTGCCGTCGCCCGCATGAAACACGTTGATGCAGCGCAGCCCGTATTTTTTCTCCATCTCTTCGATGCGCGAGAGCAGCGGCCCGATACTGCGGCGCGGCACCGTGCCGTCCATGCAGTAGTAGTCCGGCGAAATCCTGCCCGCGGCGGGGAACGCGTTCTTGCGGCCGGACCAGAAGCGCAGCCGCTCGTTTTCTGTGCGCGAGATCTGGATGCGGGTCGCGCCATGTTCGCGCAGCACCGCGGTCATGCGGACGATTTCGTCGGTGACTTCCTCTGGCGTGCCGTCGGATTCGCACAGCAGGATCGCTGCCGCTTCGAGGTCGTAGCCCGCGTGCACGAATTCTTCGACGGCGCGCGTGGCCGGTTTGTCCATCATTTCGAGACCAGCCGGAATGATGCCCGCCGCGACGATGCCGGCGACTGCATCGCCGCCTTTCACGACGTCGTCGAAACTGGCCATGATGACCTGCGCCGTTTGCGGTTTCGGGATCAGCTTGACGGTGACTTCGGTGACGATCGCGAACATGCCTTCGCTGCCGATCAGCACGGCGAGCAGATCGAGGCCGGGTGCGTCGGGCGCGAGCGAGCCGAATTCGACGATGTCGCCTTCCATCGTCACGGCGCGCACGCGCAGCACGTTGTGCACGGTGAGGCCGTATTTGAGGCAATGCACGCCGCCCGAGTTCTCCGACACATTGCCGCCAATCGTGCAGGCAATCTGCGACGACGGGTCCGGTGCGTAGTACAAGCCGTACGGTGCGGCCGCTTCCGAAATCGACAGATTGCGCACGCCCGGTTGCACCGTGGCGGTTCGCGCGTAGGAATCGACTTCGACGATCTTCCTGAAGCGCGCGAGCGACACGACCACGCCGTGGCGAATCGGCATCGCGCCGCCGGAGAGGCCCGTGCCCGCGCCGCGCGGCACGATAGGCACACCGAGACGATGGCAGATCTGCACGATTCGCTGGACCTGCGACTCCGTTTCCGGCAACGCGACGGCCAGCGGCAGACGACGATAGGCGGCGAGGCCGTCGCAGTCGTACGCGACAGTGTCTTCGTCGCGATACAGCAGACAGTGGTTCGGCAGGACAGCCATCAGCGCCTGCACGACTTCGCGCTGGCGCTGGGCGAGAACCTCGGCCGTCAATTCGGCGGGTGCGTTCATGTGTGTCGTCTCCTCTTGTCTCTCACCCATCGTGCTATCCGGCGCTTGGGTCGCGGGGCGGTTGCGGCCGCCGCGGCTTGATTGCGCTCGATCGTGCCCGGTTGCGCTTAGTCGACTTAGGCGACCTTAGCCGCGCCAAGCCCTGCTCGGTCCCACTCAGTAACGCGCGTCGCAACGTTTCACGCCGCCCAGCTAAAAATCTTGCCGGGGTTCATCAGATTGCGCGGATCGAGCGCGTGCTTGATCGAGCGCATCGTGTCGACCGCGACGTCGCCGTGTTCTTCGAGCAGAAAGCCCATCTTGTGCAGACCCACGCCATGCTCGCCGGTGCACGTGCCGTCCATGCGCAGCGCGCGCTGCACGATGCGATGGTTCAACCGTTCCGCCTCGGCGAGTTCCTCGGGCTTGCCCGGATCGATCAGAATCGCGACGTGGAAGTTGCCGTCGCCGACATGGCCGACGATCGGGCAGGGCAGCGGCGACTCCTTTAGATCCTGTTCCGTCTCGACGACGCATTCCGCGAGTCGCGAGATCGGCACGCAGACGTCGGTCGTGACGGCGCGGCAGCCGGGCTTCAGTTGCAGCATCGCGAAATAGGCGTTGTGGCGCGCGTTCCACAGACGGCTGCGGTCTTCCGGCCGCGTCGCCCATTCGAACCCTTCGCCGCCGTTCTGCGCGGCGAGTTCCTGCACGAGTTCGGCCTGTTCCTTTACGCCGGCTTCGGTGCCGTGGAATTCGAAGAACAGTGTGGGCGCTTCGCGCAGCGTCAGATTCGAATGCCGGTTGATCGAGCGGATCGCGAGGGCGTCGACGAACTCGACGCGTGCAATCGGCACGCCGATCTGAATCGTTTCGATGACGGCGCGCACCGCGTCGCCCATCGACGGAAATGCGCACACGGCGGCGGACACGGCCTCCGGCTGCGGATAAAGACGCACGGTGATTTCGGTGATCACGCCGAGCGTGCCCTCCGAACCGACGAACAAACGCGTGAGATCGTAACCCGCGGACGATTTGCGCGCCCGCGTGCCGGTCTTGATGACGCGGCCGTCGGCCAGCACAACGGTGAGCCCCAGCACGTTCTCGCGCATCGTGCCGTAGCGCACCGCGTTCGTACCGGACGCACGCGTGGCCGACATGCCGCCGATGCTCGCGTCGGCGCCCGGATCGATCGGGAAGAAGAGGCCGGTGTCGCGCAGTGCTTCGTTCAACTGCTTGCGTGAGATGCCGGGCTCGACGGTGACCGTCAGATCTTCGGCGTTGATCGACAGCACGCGGTTCATTTCCGACAGATCGATCGACACGCCGCCCTGCACCGCGAGCAGATGTCCTTCCAGCGACGAGCCGTTGCCGTACGGAATGATCGGCACGTTGTACTGGCCGCACAGCTTGACGGCGGTTTGCACGTCTTCGGTATTGCGCGCGAAGACGACAGCGTCGGGCAGTTGGGGATCGAACGGTGATTCGTCGCGGCCATGATGTTCACGCACTGCTTGCGCGACTGACAGGCGCTCGCCGAAGGCGTTCGTGAGCGCGCTCAGCAATTCGGCGGGGAAGGGCCGGCGTAGCGGGGCCGGCGGAACGGGATGATTCACGCATGTCTCCTGTGTCGACCGGAGTTAGTGCTTTAGCGCTTAGTCCGGTCGCATCGATGATTTCGACCTGAAGTTGGCGCTTTAGCGCTTGCTCTGGTCCCGTCAATGATTTCGACCTTGAGTTAGTGCTTTAGCGTTTGGTCCGGTCTCATCAATGATTTCGGCCTGGTGTTGATGCTTCAGCGCTTGGTCCGGTCCGCTCAATGAATTCGACCTGGAATTGGCACTTCATCACCTGCCCCGGCCCTATGAATGACGTCGACGCGAGTGGGTGCTTTGGCACTTACTCCGCTCTCATGAAAAAAGCTTCTTGATAACTATGAGGCGCAGCCGCTCTTTGCAGCAGGTGCTTCATTTTACGCCGATTGCTTTCGGGCCGGCTTCAGCCCGCTTCGCGCCGGCCCCGCCCCTATAATGGCGGCGGCTGCCGGATCCGCGCAATATGGTTAACGCGGTGTTGATGTGCGGCGGCTGCGGACGGCCAGCACAGTGGCAGGGAACCGCGACAGGAAACCGTCGCTTTGCCGGCGCCCGATGCGCTGTCTACGCGGTAGTGCCCCGCAATTGACGGGGCATCGTCATTCAATGCATGGGAGATATCATGGGTAACCGCCTGAGCAAGATTGTCACTCGTACCGGCGACGACGGCACCACCGGTCTTGGCGACGGCCGGCGTGTGCGCAAAGACAGCGCGCGCATTGCGGCAATCGGCGACGTCGACGAACTCAATTCGAACCTCGGCGTGTTGTTGTGCGAGCGTCTACCCGACAATGTGCGACCGGCACTAGTCTCGATCCAGCATGACCTGTTCGACCTTGGCGGCGAACTCTGCATACCGGGTCACACCATGATCACCGACCGCCATCTTGCGCAACTCGACGACTGGCTCGCCGACCACAACGCTGCACTACCGCCTCTAAAGGAGTTCATCTTGCCGGGCGGCTCGCGGGCGGCGTCACTCGCGCATGTGTGCCGCACCGTTTGCCGCCGCGCCGAACGCGCGATCGTCGCGCTCGGTGAAGAGGAAGCCATCAATGCCGCGCCGCGTCAGTATGTGAACCGTCTGTCAGATCTTCTGTTCGTCCTTGCACGCGTGCTCAACCGCACTGACGGCGGCGCGGACGTGCTCTGGCAGCACAATCGTGGCCAAAATTAGACGCATTGCCCCTTCCTGCAAGCGGTGACGACGCTGCGACAATTTGCCTGAGGGAATCACGGTTTTTAAGATGTATCTTACGTACATCTTTAAGGAGAAGTACAAATGACCGCCCTGACCACCGAGCAGATTGCCCGCGTCAAAGCTACCGCGCCCGTGCTTGCCGAGCACGGCACGACCATTGCAAAGCACTTCTACAAGCGCATGTTCGCGCATCATCCCGAACTTAAGAATCTGTTCAACCAGACGCACCAGCAAAGTGGCAATCAACCTGAAACGCTTGCGCGCGCGGTGTACGCGTATGCGGCCAACATCGACAATCTGGGCGCGCTCGGCACGACCGTGTCGCGGATTGCCAACAAGCACGCAAGCCTGAACATCCGGCCCGAGCACTATCCGATTGTCGGGCGTCACCTGCTGGGCGCCATCGTCGACGTGCTCGGCGATGCAGTCGATCAGCCCACGCTGGCTGCCTGGGAAGTCGCGTACGGTCAGCTCGCGAATATCTTTGTCGGCACCGAGGCGAAGCTGTATGAGGGCGCGGCGTGGAGCGGCTTCCGTCCGTTCAAGGTGGCGCGCAAGCAGGTGGAGAGCGACGAAATCACGTCGTTCTATCTGACGCCTGCCGACGGATCGGCCGCGTGTGACTTCGAGCCCGGTCAGTACGTGAGCGTGAAACGCTTCGTCGACAAACTGGGCGTCGACCAGCCGCGCCAGTACAGCTTGTCGGACGCGCCGCATGGCAAGTGGCTGCGCATTTCGGTGAAGCGCGAAGATGGTCGCGAAGACACGGCGCCGGGCCACGTCTCGAACCTGCTGCATGCCGGCGTGGAAGAGGGCGCGGTCGTGCATGTCAGCGCTCCGATGGGCGACTTCACGCTCGATCGTAAGACGACCACGCCTGTTGTGCTGATGAGCGGCGGCGTAGGCGTGACGCCGATGACCTCGATGCTCTCGACGCTACTCGCCGACGGCAGCCAGCGAAGCGTGACTTTCGTGCACGCATGCCGGAATGGCCGCGTGCATGCGTTCCGGGAGTGGCTCAACGAGACCGTTGCGTCGCACCCGAGCGTGAAGCGCGTGGTGTTCTATGAGGCGGTTGACGCAGCCGACCGGCAAGGTGCCGACTACGACTTCGAGGGCCGTCTCGACGTCGCGAAAATCGCCGGTCAGGTTATCGTGCCGGATGCGGACTACTACATTTGCGGGCCGGTGCCCTTCATGCGTGCACAGCGGGATGCGCTGGCCGCGTTCGGCGTGGACCCGTCGCGGATTCATACCGAAGTATTCGGTTCAGGCGCGATCGAGTAAAGCGCCGTTCGCGCATGGCAAGCCGCGCAACCGAGCGCAAATAAGCGCAACAATGCGGCGAGCCACACGCGCTATCCAACCGCCAACGTAACCGGCTTGCCGATCCGGCTCAACATTTCGACGAGCGTGTCGATGGTGAACTTGGTGGTTTCCTTGTTGACCACATCGGACGCGCGCGTTCACGACGCGGCGATAAGCTGTCACGGTACATAGGGGCGTTGTCGAGCCCCATTCATCTGTTCGACTAATCAAATAAAAAACCCGGCTCCATGCGCCGGGTTTTTGTGCTGCAAACTGCATCCTTGCGACGCAGGCGAACTGCTTTCAGTTGCCGCTTCCACGCGCCACTCGCCGCTGCTTGACGGCGTCGGCGAGACCTTCGAGCACCGCGACGCTTTCGTCCCAGCCGATGCATGCGTCGGTGACGCTCTGCCCGTACGTGAGCGCGCAGCCTTCCTGCAAGTCCTGGCGGCCGGCCACCAGGTGCGACTCCACCATCACGCCGATAATTCGTTCGTCGCCCGAAGCAATCTGGCGGCCGATGTCGGCGCACACCGGAATCTGGTTCTCGTGCTTCTTCGAGCTATTCGCGTGGCTCGCGTCGATCATCAGACGCGCGGCGAGACCCGACTTGCCGATGTCCGAGCACGCTGCGTTCACGCTGTCCGCGTCGTAATTCGGCGTCTTGCCGCCGCGCAGGATGATGTGGCAATCCTCGTTGCCGGCCGTCGATACGATCGCCGAGTGCCCGCCCTTTGTGACCGACAGGAAATGGTGCGGCTGCGAGGCGGCTTTGATCGCGTCGACGGCGATCTTCACATTGCCGTCCGTGCCGTTCTTGAAGCCGACCGGGCACGACAGGCCCGAAGCGAGTTCGCGGTGCACTTGCGACTCGGTGGTCCGCGCGCCGATCGCGCCCCACGAGATCAGATCGGCAATGTACTGCGGGCTGATCATGTCGAGATACTCGGTGCCGGCCGGCAGACCAAGTTCGTTGATGCGCAACAGCAGCTCGCGCGCCGTGCGCAGTCCTTCGTTGATCTTGAAGCTGTTGTCCATATGCGGGTCGTTGATGAGACCCTTCCAGCCCACCGTCGTCCGCGGTTTTTCGAAGTACACGCGCATCACGACTTCGAGTTCGCCTGCGAAGCGCTTGCGTTGTTCGACGAGACGCCTCGCGTACTCCATCGCCGCCTTCGTATCGTGAATCGAGCACGGCCCGACGATCACGATCAGGCGGTCATCCATGCCGTGCAGAATGCGATGCATGGCCGTGCGCGAGGTGTAGATCAGGTCGGACACCGCTTCGTCGCAGGCAAATTCGCGGATCAGGTGAGCGGGCGGCGTGAGTTCTTTCAATTCGCGAATGCGGACATCGTCGGTGTTGTGCGGGGGCATGTTGTTCTCCTGAATCGGTTCGTAGCGTGTTTGCGCGAGCGGCGCGTGCAAAACAGAATATTCAAAGACGAAAGGCGAAAAAAAACCGCCAGACTCGCTGGCGGTTTTTCGGGAATTCTCGGTGTTCTACGTGCACTAACACCCCTCTCGATCCGCCAGCGGTCTGAGATACCAAAAAAAGTAAAAATAGAACTTGGCGGACATGGCGAAATGGAGTCGCTGGTCAAAAAAGGGTGAGTGACTTTATAACCCGGCGGAGCGCGGGAGGCAAGCGTCGCGTCGTAAAAATGCGGAAACCCCGCATAGTCGACGCGTATAACGCACAAAATGCGCGTCGGCCCTATTTCATGCGGTGCCGCCAACGGTCATCCGGTCGATGCGCAGCGTCGGCTGACCGACGCCCACCGGCACGCTTTGGCCTTCCTTGCCGCACACGCCGACGCCCGAATCGAGCTTCATGTCGTTGCCGATCATGCTGACGTATTTGAGCGATTCCGGCCCGCTGCCGATCAGCGTCGCGCCCTTCACCGGGTATGTGACCTTGCCGTTTTCGATCATGTACGCCTCGGAGGCCGAGAACACGAACTTGCCGTTAGTGATGTCAACCTGGCCGCCGCCAAAGTTCACCGCATACAAGCCGTTCTTGACCGATTCGATGATTTCCTGCGGATCTTTGTCGCCGTTGAGCATGTATGTGTTGGTCATGCGCGGCATGGGCAGCGCCGCATACGACTCACGGCGCGCATTGCCCGTGACCGGCATCTTCATCAGGCGCGCATTGAGCGTGTCCTGGATGTAGCCCTTCAGAATGCCGTCTTCGATCAGCGTCGTGCACTGCGTCGGATTGCCTTCGTCGTCGATATTGAGCGAGCCGCGGCGGTTCGGCAGCGTCCCGTCGTCGACGACAGTCACGCCCTTGGCCGCAACCTGTTCGCCGATGCGTCCCGCGAACGCCGACGAACCCTTGCGATTGAAGTCGCCCTCGAGGCCGTGGCCGATTGCTTCGTGCAGCAACACGCCGGGCCAGCCCGGTCCGAGCACGACGGTCATCGCGCCGGCCGGAGCCGGGCGCGCTTCGAGGTTCACGAGCGCTGCATGCACCGCGTCGTCGACGTAGCGCGACAGCACTTCGTCGGTGAAATAGCTGTAGTCGAAGCGGCCACCGCCGCCGCCGCTGCCGATTTCGCGGCGGCCGTTCTGCTCGGCGATCACCGTGACCGAGACGCGCACGAGCGGACGGATATCGGCCGCGAAGCCGCCGTCGCTGCGCGCGATCAGCACGACGTCGTATTCGCCGGCGAGACCGGCCATCACTTGCTGGATGCGCCGGTCGCGGCCGCGCGCCATATGTTCGATGCGCTCGAGCAGCTTGACCTTGGCGGTTGCGTCGAGCGAATGCAGCGGATCGGCGGGCAGGTATAGATCGCGCCCGGCAATGCCGGTCAGCGACGACGCCACCTTGATCTTCTGCTTGCCGCCGCCGGCCTTGGCGATCGCGCGCGTGGCAATGGCCGCCTGGCGGATCGCTTCGGGCGACAGGTCGTCCGAATACGCGAAAGCCGTGCGATCGCCCGACACGGCGCGCACGCCGACGCCCTGGTCGATGCTGAAACTGCCCGACTTCACGATGCCTTCTTCGAGACTCCACGCTTCGCTGCGTGTGGCCTGGAAGTACAGGTCCGCATAATCCACGCGATGCGTGAAGATTTCGGCGAGCGTGCGGGTAAGCAGCGATTCGTCGAGACCGTAGGGCGTCAGGAGAATGTCCTTGGCGGTGGCGAGATTACGGATACCAGGTTCGATGATGTTCATGCGAAGTATGTTCTGCTCGATACAAAGGATTCGGTTAGCGCCACCGTCTCTACATGAGTGAGGGGCGCCGCAATTTCAATGTCAATGTGTCTAGCTCAGCACCCGATGACGCCAGGCGGGCAGGCTCTGCCGCACTTCGTCGATGCGCGTGCGCTCTAACGTTCCTGCGACCACGCCGGCGCCTTCGTCGCGCACCGCGACGATCTCGCCCCACGGATCGATCAGCATGCTGTGGCCCCACGTGCGGCGGCCATTCTCATGCTTGCCGCCCTGCGCCGCGGCCAGCACGTAGCACTGGTTCTCGACCGCGCGGGCGCGCAGCAGCATTTCCCAATGCGCGCGGCCGGTCGTGTAAGTGAACGCCGACGGCACCACCATCAGCGCGCAATCGCCCATGCGCCGGTACAACTCGGGAAAGCGCAGATCGTAGCAGACCGACAGACCGACGCGGCCGAACGGCGACTGGAAGGTGCGGACCTCGCCGCCGGGGCAGATGGTGCGCGCCTCGTCGAACGATTCCTCGCCTTTTTCGAAGTTAAACAGGTGGATCTTGTCGTAGCGCGCGGCCTCGTTGCCCCGAGGGTCGAACACGAGCGTGGTGTTCAACACGCGCGACGGTTCGGGCGCCGTAACGGGCAGCGTGCCGCCGATCACCCACAGCTTGTGACGACGCGCGGCATCCGCGAGAAAGCGCTGGATCGGACCGTCCCGGTAGGCCTCGCGCACGGCGAGCTTGTCGGTGTCCTTGAATCCCATGAAGCAGAAGTATTCCGGCAACAGGACAAGCTGCGCGCCACCGGCCGCGGCCTCGCCGATCAGGCGCTCGGCGTCGGCCAGATTTCGATCGCGGTCCGGCGTACTCACCATTTGCAGTGCCGCGACGCGGAAAGTGCTTTGGTCGCCGCCTGCCTGCGCTTGCTGCGCAGCGCGCGGCGCGGTGGCGGGCGAAGCGGGGGACGACGATGGAGAGACGTGTGTTTCGCTCATGAGCGTTTCGAAAAACTCCCGGCAATGGCGGCGGCGCGGAAGTCCGGCGCCGCATACGTCGTTCAAGGGCTCAGTTCACACCCACAGTCGAAGCTGGAGCGTCCATCTTACCCCGATCGCTCCTCACCCGCTCGATGTGCGGTTTCGACCACGAGCCGGTGATCGCGTACTCGCGCGCGAACGCGTGCGAAATCGATTTGCTGAACGCGAGATCCGCCACCAGCGCGCCCAGGCCGAGCAGCGGATTGATTACCGCCGCTGCGACGACCGCCGCGCCCGCGCTCACCGTCGGCACGACCTGGACATGCAGATCCTGAGTTTCCTGAGCCAGATCGACGGAGCCCTTCATTTCGGCGCGGGCCGGCGCGGTCACCATCTCGAAATTCTCCGTGCGGCCGATGCCGTTGCGAATCTGCGCCGTCCCCGTGACGTGCTCGAACGGCAGACCTTCGCCGATGACATCGCGGAAATTCAGTGTGGCGAAGCGCGCGAGGCTTTGCAGACTGAGCACGCCGAGCAGCTTGGCAACGCCCGGATCGACCTTGAGGATCTGGCCGTGGCGCAGGTCCACGGCCATGTTGCCATTGAGCGTCGGATAATCGATCGCGGTCGGCCCGCCGCGCCACACCATCTTGCCCGACAGCGTGCCGCTGCCCGCCTTCAGCGTGCGCGGCTGGCCAAAGCGTTCGAGCAGGCCGCCCGCATCCTTGATGTCGAGCTTGAAATCGAACACGGTGCGCCGCGGCGTCGTTTCGTCCGCGGCGTTTCCGAGTCCGGTCGAGGTGCGCCAGTTCGCCGTCGCCGTGAGCGTGGCCGAGGGATTTGCAATGTCGAGCTTGTCGAGTTGCCAGACCGGCACGCCGTCTTCGTTGAAGTTGTGCGCTGCCACTTCGAGCCGGCCGACATTGCGGTCGCGCACGATCAGTTCATTGACGATCAGATCGATCGACGGCATGTTCTGCGCCGGAGCCGAGATGGCCTGGCCGAGCAGATCCTTGTCGGCGACCGAGGGAATCACGACGCGCGCGAAGCGCGCCTGCAACGTGCCCGGCGAAGCCTTGTCGGCGCCCGGCAGCCACGAAACGTGGCCCGACACCTGATTGGACGCGATATTCGCCTGCCATTTGCCATCCGCATGCGAAGCGCCGACGATCACGCTGTCCCAATGGCGCTTGAGCAGCGTCAAAGTGCCGATGTGGAGCGCGAAGCGGCTCGGCAGAAATTGCGCGACGGTCGGGTTAGGCGTGGACGGCGCGGCAGACGCGGCGGGCGCTTCCTTGTTGCGCATCTGCGTGACGAGCGCGCGCCATGCGTCCGCATCGAATGCTTCGACGTCCACGGCGGCGATGACGCCTTCCGACGGCAGATCGGCCGGCCGGTTCACGCCGATTGCGCCGCGCAGCACCGTCGGCGAGCTTTTCGGCTCGTAATGCAACAGATATCGTGCGGCGATTGGACCGAAGTTCAGTTCGGCGCGCTCCAGTCCGCTTTCGCCGGCAACCGTCGACGGGCCGGCTGCGAGCCGCAGCGGCATCGGCGCGCCGACCGGCTTGTCGAACGGCGCCGGAAAGTCGAGCGCGAGGCCGGTGAGATCGGAGTTCGCCGTGACTTGCGGCAGCTTGCCTTTCGCGCCGCGCACGGTCAGCGCGTACGGGGCGCTGCCGCTCATGCGCGTGAGCACCTGGGCGGCGGGGCCATGCGGATTAAGACCGCGCGCCGCATCGACGGCGATGTGGCCCGCCACGTCGAGCGCATAGGTGCCGTCCTGCTTCAACCCGCCGCTTGCACGCACGTCGCCGCCGAGAAACTGCGCGGTGAGACGGTCGGTTTGCGCGCTGCGTTCGGTAAAGCGCACCTTGCCCTTCAGTTGCGACACCGGCGGCACGTTCTCCACCGTCAGACGATTGTTCTGAAAGCCGACCGCGCCTTCCACGCCGATATGCGGTTTGGGCGTGCGCGGCACCGTCAGCTTCAGCGCGAGCGACGCCGGCCCTTCAGCGCGGATCTTGTCGGTCTGATGCCGCGCCATGATGCCGAGCGAGCTCTCGTTCACGTAGTCGAGCATGTCGGCGAGGGGCCCGAGGCCGTCGCCCTTGATGACGAGGTTCGACTCGCGCGTGCCGAGGTCGTCGATCCTGCCGTTGACGCCATGCAGCGCCACGCGTTTATAGCGCGCGCGGTCGATGTCGAAACGCAGCATCTTCTGTTTGAGTTCGAACACGCCGTCGATGCCGTCGAGCGGCGGCCATACATTCGGCGTGCCGTTCCTCATGTTGCGCGGCGGGTACGGCGACGGGTCGAACTTGCCGCCCTTGAACGGCGCGACGATATGGAAGACGCCCGCGTCCGGATCGCGCGAGTAGGGAAATTTGGTCAGATCGCCGTGAACCTCGATCGTCGCGCCGCGCGATATGCCGGCCTGCAAACCGTGGCCGAGATAGATGCGCAGCTTCTCGCTGATGCTGGTGGGCAGATAGCGGACGATGCGCGAGACTTGCGCGCGCTCGAAGTCCGCTTTCAGGTCGAGCGAGCCGCGGCCGTGTCCGGGGTTGCTGTAGTCGGCGGTCGCGGTGGCCGCGACATCCGCGTTGGATACGCCGAAATCGGCCAGCTTCACCGTGAACGCCGGATGGTTCTCGCCGGGCGCTTTCGGCGTAATGGTCCAGTCAGCGCGGCCATGCAGATGGTCGAGCGTGAGGCGCGGATCGTCGAACACGCCCGGCAGCGTGATCGCGACGTTGGACGTGTCGAGCGTCGCGGTGCCGTGGCGCTGATCGGCGTCCACACTGCCCCACAGATTCTCGATGCCCGGAATGCCGGCGCGCGGATGATTGCGCGCGGTGAGCCCGGGCGGCGGTTCCTGCGCGGCCACGCTGATGCCTTGCAGGTCACCCTTGAAGCGATAACGCTCGATCGGCTCCGCGCCCGTCGCATGACGGTCGCCGCCGGGTTCGCCCGCTTCCGGCTTGCCGCGCTCCACTTCGATCACGTAGTTAGCGACGAGGCCGCGCGGGTTGTAGCGCACGAGACTGTTAAGGAGCGGTCGCGGCAGCGGCAGCGCCCGGCTGAATTCCGCGAGAATGCCGAGGTCCACCCGGTCGCCCGACACGCTGATGAGTTGTCCGTGCTGCTGCGAGGCCGTCCGGTAGTGTCCGTCGAGCGTGCTGAACGAGAGTGTGCGCGTGAGCGGCGTGCCGTCTTCGAGCGGCGGCTGGCCTAGTTCGGCGCGCATGTCAGTCAGTTGCAGGTTGTAATCGCCTTGGTCGGCTTGCACGCGCCATCCGAAATTCGCGACCGGCAAAAGCAGCTTGGGCTGCGTGGGCCGCACGCGCAAGGCGACATCGGCGCCGGTCATCTGCCCGCTTGCCGACTTCATGCGGCCGTCGGCGAAGTCGACCCAGATCGCGTTGTCGATGCGGCCGGCAAACGTTTCGATCGGAAACTTCACGTAGCGGGCGAGCGTGGGCAGGTCGACCGGTCCTGTCGACACATAGGCCTGCCCCTTCCAGTTGGTCGGCTTGCCGATCGCGGCGAGTGGCGCGTGCCGGAAATGTGTGCGGAAATCGAGCGGGCCGTGCAGCAGCTGGCCGTCTGGCGGCGCCTGAAGCGCTAGACGGTGATCGTAGCCGTCGTTCAGAATCGCAATGCGGATGTCGTGCAGCGCGAGTTCGGGCGCATTGCGCTGGGCGTCGCGCCAGCGCAGTACGCCGCCGCGCACGACGATCGCCTCCTGGCGCACGAGCCACGTCGATAAGGTGTCGTTGCCGCTGTGGCGGGTCGGCACCGGCACGCCCGCGACCGACAGTTCGCCGTCGCTGCTGCGCCCGATCAGCACGTCCGGTTGATCGACGATCAGGCTCGAAAGCATCGGACGGAACTGCCAGAGCGAGCGCCACGACAAGGTCGCCGTGGCGTGCGGTATGGTAAGCGCGGGTTTGCCTTCATGATCGCGGATCACGAGGTCGGTGACGTCGAGCCCCGGCTGAAACCCGCTCCAATGCGGCGCGAGTTTGCCGATAGTGAACCGCGCATGCAACTTGTCGGAGACGGTGGCTTCGATGCGCGGCCGGAACGCGTCGACGCGCGGCAGCACCACGTAACGCAAGCCGAGAAAGAGTCCTGCCGCGATGAAATAGAGGACGAGCGCGAGCGCCAGAACGACGTGTAGAGTCCGACGCAACAGGACGTGGTCGCTTCCGCTCACAGGCCGGACCTGCCCGGTTTCCTGCGGGTCGGCGGATTCGTTTCGCTCGGACATGCTGCGGCGGGTGGGCGTATGGTAGTTTTGCGAATTAACGACGAAATGTAACACACGGGAAAGCGTCGGCAGGACTTCCTGCAAGCCCTGTCAGCACGCCGCCGCGCGACCCGCATCGGCGTGCCGGAACCTGCGGCGCGACGAGCCGGTCATGCCGCGATTGGCACCACGGTTTCCGACAATCAAGCAACGAGCGAACCAGACCTTTGATGACTCACGCCACTCTTTCGAGTTCCAACTATTCGCACTACGCGGCGCGCGCGGTGGCGGCCCGTCCGCAACTTATCGCGCAGGTGGCGGAGCTTGCATCGGCGCCTTTGACGCGTGAGCGCATCGACGCGCGTTTCGACACGCTGTGCGCGGAGGCCGCCGGCGGCGTCGGCGTTCCTTTGACCGAGGAGGCACTGAAACGGGCGTTGCGCCAGTTGCGTACCGAAGTGTTTTGCGCCGTGATGGAGCGCGATCTCGCCGGCGAGGCGGACGTCGCGGAAGTTACGGGGGCAATGACCGATCTGGCCGAGACGACGATCCAGCGCTCGCTCGCCGTGCTGTCCGCCGAACTCGAAGCGCTCTTTGGCGAGCCGCGCGGCCCGCAGGGTGAACGGCTCACACTCGGCGTCGTGGGCATGGGCAAGCTCGGCGGGCGCGAGTTGAACGTGTCGTCGGATATCGACCTGATCTTCATTTATGAAGAGGACGGCGAAACCGCGGGCGGTCAGCGCGCGCCGATCGCCACTCAGGACTTCTTTACGCGCCTCGGCAAGCGCCTGATCGGCGCTCTCGCCGAAGTGACCGCCGACGGCTATGTGTTTCGCGTCGATATGCGCCTGCGGCCGAACGGCGATTCGGGGCCGCTCGTGTGCAGCCTCGGCATGCTCGAAGAGTATTTCTACGTGCAGGGCCGCGAGTGGGAACGCTACGCGTGGATCAAGGGCCGGCTCGTTTCCGAAGGCACGAGCGACGCGGCGCGGCGTCTCTCGAAACAGCTCGACGCGATCGTTACGCCGTTCGTTTATCGCCGCTATCTCGACTTCGGCGTAATCAGCGCAATTCGCGCGCTGCATCTGCAAATTCGCCAGGAGGCGCAGCGTCGCGCGTCGATGCGCCCCGACAAGGCAGACGACATCAAGCTCGGACGCGGCGGCATCCGCGAAATCGAATTTAGCGCGCAGGTCTTTCAGCTGATTCGCGGTGGCCAGGACGCCGGTTTTCGTGTGCGCCCGACGCTCGCTGTTTTACGGCACGCCGCGACGCATGGGCTGATCGATACGTCGGTCTGCGTGAAGCTTTCGCAGGCTTATCGGTTTCTCCGTGAGCTCGAACATCGACTGCAATATCGCAACGATGCCCAAACTCACGCAATGCCCGTCGATTCCCACGAACGTGCGGCGCTCGCACGTGCAATGGGCTGCGACGACTACGCGGCGCTGATGGCGCGGCTCGACGCGCATCGCGAATTCGTCGAGCAGCAGTTCGACCAGATTTTCGCCGATAAGGTGAGTGGTCGCGACGGTTGCGGGGCACCTGAAGACGGCGCGGCGGCCTGGGTCTGGAGCAGCGCGCTCGCGGACGACAGCGCGGAAGAGGCGTTGCGCGCGCGGCTCATCGAACTCGGCGTGGCCGAGCCGGGCGATCTGCTCGCGCGGCTGCGCGGCGTGTGGCAATCGTCGCGGTATGCAGGGCTTGCCGAGCGCAGCCGGCAACGCTTTGACATTGTCGCGCAGCGCGCGCTCGAAGCCGCGCGCACGCTGGAGCCGCCGGAGCGGCGCGGCGATACGATCGCGCGTCTCTTTGATCTGCTTGAAGCAGTGAGCCGGCGCGGCGCGTACCTTGCGCTGCTGACCGAATACCCGCAAGCGCTGCATCGCGTGTTGTCGGTGCTGGGCGCGTCGCGTTGGGCGGCTGGCTATCTGATCCGCCATCCGCAACTGCTCGATGAACTGCTCGACGACGAAGCGATCAACAGTCCGTTCGACTGGTCCGAGTTCAAGCGCACGCTGCGCTTGCGCCTTGCCGCCGCGGACGGCGTCGAGCAGCAGATGGATCTGCTGCGCCACGCGCACCAGGCGGAGGTGTTCCGCATTCTGCTGATCGACCTTGCCGGCAAGCTGAGCGTCGAGCATGTGAGCGACCGCCTGTCCGAACTCGCCGATACGGTGCTCGACGTCACGCTGGAAGCCGTCTGGAACCAGTTGCCGAAGCGGCATCGCGAGGTGCCGCGTTTCGCCGTGATCGCCTATGGCAAATTGGGCGGCAAGGAGTTGGGCTATGCGTCGGACCTCGACGTGATCTTCCTCTACGACGATCCCGACGACGCCGCAGCTGATATCTATTCCACTTACACGCGCCGGCTCATCACGTGGCTGACGACCGCGACCGGCGCGGGCACTTTGTTCGACATCGATTTGCGTCTGCGGCCAAACGGCGAGTCGGGCCTGCTCGTGACCGATCTGGACGCGTTCCGCCGCTATCAGCTGCGCGAGGGCGATGCGGCCAACACGGCGTGGGTCTGGGAGCACCAGGCGCTGACTCGCGCGCGTTACTGTGCAGGCGACGCGCAGATCGGCGCGCAGTTCGAGGCGATCCGCGAACAGGTGCTGACCACGCCGCGCGACGCCGCGCAACTTGCGGGCGAGATCGTCGAGATGCGCGAGCGCGTCAGCGCCGGACACCCCAACCATACGACGCTGTTCGACCTCAAGCATGATCGCGGCGGCATGGTCGATATCGAATTCGCCGTGCAGTACTGGGTCCTGCTGCACGCGGCGCGCGATCCCGAACTGATCCGCAATACCGGGAACATTGCGTTGCTGCGCGAAGTGTCGCGTCTCGGGCTGATGAGCGAGGCCGAAGCGGAGACGGTCGGCGCGGCTTATCGCACGTATCGCAAGTTGCAGCACAAGCTGCGGCTCGATGGAATGGAGAAGGCGCGCGTGGAGCCGGCTCTTGTTGCGATGGAGCGCGATGCTGTGTTGGGGCTGTGGGAGCGGGTGTTCGGAGAGGGGTGAAGCAGGCGTGGGTTGTGTCGGCGTGCTCAGGCGTCTGTTGTCGCGCCTTCGGTTTCTGTTGCGCGCCGCTGAGTCTCTCTTGTTGAGCATGCGCGGGAGCGTCTCAGACAGCGCAGGTTCCTGGTTTGGCGTCTTGCGGTGAGTGTTGCGCGCCGGATGTCAGCTGCGCTGCACCGAGCACCGAGCACCGAGCACTTTGCGCCGCTACGCAGCTTGCGTCGCGCCAGCACCACAAACACACGCGCTGCGCCGAGGTCCGCGCCCTTCGCTGCGCCCGTCAACCACCTAAGCCGCCAGCATTTCCTTCGCGTGCTTCCGGGTGGTCGGCGTGATCTCGAGTCCGCCAAGCATTCGCGCGACTTCTTCCACGCGGCTCGCCTTGTCGAGCGACACGACGCTACTCACCGTGCCGCCCTTGCCGTTGCCGGTCTTCGCCACCTGGAAATGATGATCGCCACGCGCGGCGACCTGCGGCAAGTGCGTCACGCAAAGCACCTGGCGCGCCTCGCCGAGTTGATGCAACAGCCGTCCGACCACTTCGGCGACGCCGCCCCCAATCCCCGTATCGACTTCGTCGAAGATCAGCGTGGGTGTGGGGCTTGCGGCGCTGGCGATCACGGCGAGCGCGAGGCTGATACGCGCGAGTTCACCGCCCGACGCAACCTTGGCAAGCGGGCGCAGCGGCACGCCCGCATGACCGGCGACGCGGAACTCCACCTGCTCCAGTCCATGCGCGCCGCCCTCTGGCAGCGGCACCAGCGCTACTTCGAAGCTGCCGCCTTTCATCGAGAGTTCCTGCATGCCTGTGGTGACCGCCGCGCCGAGCGCCTTGCCGGCCTTGGCGCGCGCCTTCGAGAGCTTCTTCGCTTCCGCGACAAAGAGTTCGCGCGCTTTCGCTTCGGCTGCGTGCAGGCTGTCGAGGTCGGCGGCGGCGTCCAGCGCGGCTAGCTGCGCACGGCGCGTTTCGTGTTCCTCGGGCAGCGTTTCGGGCTTCAAGCGGAATTTGCGGGCCGCCGAATGCAACGCGTCGAGGCGCTTGTCGACTTGCGCGAGCCGGTCGGGATCGAGTTCGAGCTTTTGCGCGTAATGACTCAGCGAATACGCGGCTTCCTGCAGTTGAATCTCGGCGGGTTCGAGCGCGGCCAGCACGTCGTTCAAGGCCGGGTCGATTTCCGCGAGATCGCGCACCTTCGAGACGATCGACGCAAGATGCGTGATCATCGCTTCGTCCGACTCGGACAGTGCGGTAAGCGCACCTTGCACGCCGTCGATCAGATTCGCCGAATGCGACAGCCGCCGATGCTCGGCGTTGACCTCTTCCCATTCGCCCGGCTGCGGCGCGAGCTTGTCCAGTTCGGCAAGCTGCCAGGCGAGCCGCTCGCGTTCGAGTTGCAACTCGCGGTCGCGCGTTTGCGCATGCTCGACTGCCTGCACCTTCTCGCGCCATGTCCGCCACGCGCGCGTGACACTCGCGGAAAGTTCGCTCAGGCCTGCGTGGGTGTCGAACAGTTCGCGCTGCGCGTCGGGGCGCATCAGCAACTGGTGCGCGTGCTGGCCGTGAATATCCACCAGCATTTCGCCGACCTCGCGCAGTTGCGCCAGTGTCGCCGCGGTGCCGTTGATGAAAGCGCGCGAACGGCCGTTGGCATCCACCACGCGGCGCAGCATCACCGTGCCGCCGTGCTGGCCGTCGGCTGCGGATGCGCTCAACGCCTGCTCGTCGAGCCACTGATCCACCTGCGCGTGCGTGTCGAATTCCGCGGTGATGTCGGCGCGGCTCTCGCCGGTGCGCACGACGCTCGCATCGGCGCGTGCACCGAGCGCGAGCGCCAGCGCGTCGATCAGGATCGACTTGCCGGCACCCGTCTCGCCGGAGAAAACGGTAAAGCCGCTGTCGAATTCGAGATCGAGCGCGGCGACGATGACGAAGTCGCGTATCGAGAGGTGGCGAAGCATGGAGGTCGTCGGTGAGCTTGGTATTCGGGTTTCGCGGGCGGCGCTTGTCATGCGGCGTTCCCCGCCGGTCAGGACTTGGTATCTTCTTCGTGCGACGGGTATTCGTTCCAGTGCAACTTCTTGCGCAGCGTCGCGTAATAGCTGTAGCCGACCGGATGCAGCATCGGCACCGTATGACGCGAGCGGCGTACTTCGATTGCATCGCCCAGTTCGAGCGAGGTGAACGACTGCATGTCGAAATTGACGTTCACCTCGCGCCCCGAAACGATCTGGATACTGACCTTCGACTCGTCCGGCAGCACGATGGGCCGGTTCGACAGCGCGTGCGGCGCAATCGGCACAAGCACAATGCCCTGCAATTGCGGATGCAGAATCGGCCCTTGCGACGACAGCGCGTAAGCCGTCGAGCCGGTGGGCGTGGCGACGATCAGCCCGTCCGAGCGCTGGTTATACATGAAGCGGCCGTCCACGGAAACGTGCAGTTCCGCCATGCCGGAGAAGCCGCTGCGGTTGACCACGACGTCGTTGAAGGCGAGCGCGTGATAGATCGGATTGCCGTGGCGCATGATGCGCGCTTCGAGCAGTACCCGCTCCTCGCGTTCGAAGTTGCCCGCCAGCATTTGCGGCACGATCTCGCGCATGTGGGAGATCGGGATGTCGGTAATGAAGCCGAGCCGACCGTGGTTGATGCCGATGAGCGGCGTGCGGTAAGGCGCCAGTTGCCGACCGATACCCAGCATGGTGCCGTCGCCGCCGAGCACGATCGCCACGTCGGCACGCGCGCCGATCTCCGCGGGACGCAGCGCCGGGTAGTCGGTCACGCCGATTTCCGCTGCGGTGTCGGCTTCGAAAACGACTTCGAAGCCGCGCTTCGCGATGCACGAGGCGAGCGCGGTCAGCGGCTCACCGATGCCCGGCGTGTTGTTGCGCCCGACGAGCGCCACGGTCTTGAACTGGCTGGTTACTTGCATGCCGGCATTACACCATAGGTGGGGCCTGAAAAGAACCGCGTGGAGACCCGGCTGTCAGCCTGCACGGGCGGGCCGCCAGCGCAGTTGGGGATTATCGTTAGAATGGTGAAGCCTTGATGACATGCGCGCCGTGCAAACTGCCGTGGCGCGCTCCGGGCGGCATCGTCGACAACAGGGCCGGCGGGGCGCCCGACCCAATGCGGCACCAGGCCCTGAAACGAGCGCAAGGCGCGGTCCCGGCGAACGGCGGCAAATCCGCCGGTATTGAGCGCCGTTATCGCTCGCGGTAGTCGCATCATTGAGCTAAACTTTTTCGTCATGCTAGATCCTCGCGCACAAACCCTCCTGAAAACTCTGATCGAGCGCTACATTGCCGAAGGTCAGCCGGTCGGCTCGCGCACGTTGTCGCGCTATTCCGGCCTGGAACTGAGCCCGGCAACCATCCGCAACGTCATGTCGGATCTCGAGGACCTAGGGCTCGTGATCAGCCCGCATACTTCGGCTGGACGTATTCCCACGCCGCGCGGCTACCGGCTCTTCGTGGACACCATGTTGACCGTGGAGTCTGCGGCGGACGAAGAGGCGGTCACGCGTACCGTCAAGACTACGCTGCAGGCCGGTGAGCCGCAGAAGATCGTCGCCGCGGCGGCGAGCGTGCTCTCGAATCTGTCGCAGTTTGCCGGTGTTGTGCTCACGCCGCGGCGCAGCCACGTGTTCAAGCAGATCGAATTCATGCGTCTGTCCGACAAGCGCATTCTGCTGATCATCGTGACTCCCGAAGGCGACGTTCAGAACCGCATGATGGCGACCCAACGCGACTTCTCGCCGTCCGAACTGGTGGAAGCGTCCAACTACATCAACGCACACTTCGCCGGTCTTTCTTTCGACGAAGTGCGCCGCCGCCTGCGCGAAGAGATCGACCAGTTGCGCGGCGACATGACCACGCTCATGCACGCGGCCGTTACCGCGAGCACCGACGAGTCGGACACCGGCGAGACCGTGTTGATTTCGGGCGAGCGCAATCTGCTCGAGGTTGCCGATCTTTCCTCGGACATGGCGCGCTTGCGCAAGTTGTTCGATGTGTTCGACCAAAAGACCAGTCTCCTTCAGTTGCTGGATGTATCGAGTCACGCGGCCGGCGTTCAAATCTTCATAGGCGGCGAGTCGAACCTCGTTCCTATCGAGGAAATGAGCGTTGTCACTGCGCCGTACGAAGTGAATGGCAAGATCGTCGGCACACTGGGTGTGATCGGGCCTACGCGAATGGCGTACAACCGCGTGATCCCAATCGTGGACATCACCGCGAGATTGCTTTCGCTTACGCTCAGCCAGCAGTAGCGCGTCACCGCTGCGGCGGTCTGTCCAACACATGATGCGCGAGCGTTCGCCGCTTGCCAATTGGCCGAACGGCCAGGGGCGCTTAGGGAGCGCGGTGAAGAGGGCCGCCGCTATAATGAATCCCACCTGGTTCCACTTCCCGCCTTGAGCGGTTACTCCTGCTGCCTATGCGCTTCGACCTCGAGCGGCCCTCGCAGAACGCCACGTCGCACCGTGTTGCCGTGCTGCTGATCAATCTCGGCACGCCGGATGCGCCAACGCCCCGTGCGGTTCGCCGCTATCTCGCGCAGTTCCTCTCCGATCCTCGCGTGGTAGAAATTCCGGCGCTGCTGTGGCAGGTCATTCTGCGGCTTCTGATCCTGCCGTTCCGTGGCCGCGCGTCGGCGAAGAAATATGCGGCCGTGTGGATGCCGGAAGGCTCGCCGCTACGCGTCTATACGGAAAAGCAGGTGGAAGGTCTGCGCCATCTGCTGCAATTGAACGACTACACGGTGCTCGTCGAATACGCAATGCGCTACGGCACGCCCGGCATCCCTGCCATGCTCAATCAGCTGAAGCTCGCGGGCGCAGAACGGGTGTTGCTGGTGCCGATGTATCCGCAATACTCGTCGTCAACCACAGCGACCGCTTTCGACGACGCGTTCTCCGCCCTCAAGCGCATGCGCAATCAGATGGAGATCCGCACGGTGCGCCAGTACGCAGATCATCCCGCGTATATTTCAGCGCTCGCTGCACAAGTGCACCAGTATTGGCATCTTCATGGCCGGCCGGATTTCGCGGCAGGCGACAAACTGATCCTGAGCTTTCATGGCGTACCCAAGCGCACGCTGGATCTTGGCGATCCGTACCACGATCATTGCCAGGCAACCGGCGCGCTGCTCATGCAGGCGCTTGGTCTGACACAGGTGGAATGCCGCATCACGTTCCAGTCGCGCTTCGGCAAAGCGGAGTGGTTGCAGCCGTACACGGCGCCCACGCTAAAGGAACTGGGCTCAGCAGGCGTGCGGCGTGCTGATGTATTTTGTCCCGGCTTTACCGCCGACTGCCTCGAAACAATCGAGGAGATCGGCATGGAAGTGCGCGACGAGTTCCTGCATGCCGGTGGCAAGGAGTTCCATCGAATTCCTTGCGTGAACGCGTCGCAGGCGTGGATTGCCGCGCTTGGCGAAATCGTCGCGCAGAATCTGCAAGGCTGGCCGGTGCAGGCGGTTCCCGTGCCGCACCACACACCGGCTTGACGACACTCATGAATTACAGAATTTCAACCGAACCGGGCGCGAAGCTGCGCATCGACAAGTGGCTCTGGGCGGCGCGCTTCTACAAGACGCGCTCGCTTGCCGCGGACGCCGTCGAGAAGGGGCGCGTGCGCATAAGCGGGGCCAACGTGAAGCCGGCCAAAGACGTGCGGGTCGGCGACATGGTCGAGGTCGAGATCGAGCGAATCGTCTGGCAGGTGCAGGTGCTGGGCGTGTGCGAGGTGCGCGGCCCCGCGAGCGTCGCGCAGACGCTGTATGCAGAAACGGACGAGAGCCGGCAAAAGCGTCAGGCGGAACACGAACGCCGCAAGACCTATCGCGAGCCGGCCGAGGCATTGCACGGCCGCCCGACCAAGCGCGACCGCCGGACTATCGACAGATTTTCAGGTGGGGATTGAACAGTTGTTCCATGGTCGCGTTCACGCCGCCGTATTCGGTGGTGTGATCGTTGACCGCGCCGGACATACAGATGGTCGTGGTGCCCGCAACGAGTACCAGTGCGACCACCGAGATTGCAAAGGTCAGTTTCACGGTACCCCCTTTTGGGATGGTGCAGGAAAGAAACGAGCTAGCCAGGTGAAAATTGCAAGAGGACGGAAAGCGTTACGTCAGATTAGGGTTAACGTGGTTTTTTCCGCTGCGTTACTGGAGCATAGGTCAGTTGCTCCTCGCGCTCAATCTGAATCTGATTGCGCCGCACTCATGGTTGTAACCGCGCATTTCCGCTAGCTGCCGCCGCTTTGAAAATTTCGGCCGAAGCGCTTGAAATGGGCGTTCGCGGCCCCAACTGCCGTTCCGATACGCGGTAGCGCGTCTTGATGTCTGTCGCGATTTTGCAACGCACAAATCGCGGCCGGCTCTCAGGTCGCTGCCGCCGTTGGCTTTTAAATTTTTAACGACTTTCAGCGACATGGAAAACACGCAAGAGAACCCGACGAGCCAGAATCCCACGCCCGCGGACGAAGTCGCGCGCGAGGCTGCCGAGGCAGTCACTCCGGAGCAGGAGGCCGCCGCGAGCGTCGCCACGGACACCCCGGCAACGGGTGCCGAAGCTGCGTTGGCCGAGGCCCAGGCAAAGATCGCCGAATTGCAGGAGAGCTTCCTGCGCGCGAAGGCGGAGACTGAAAACGTGCGCCGTCGCGCGCAGGAAGACGTCGCGAAGGCGCATAAGTTTGCGATCGAGAGCTTTGCCGAGCATCTGTTGCCGGTGATCGACAGCCTTGAAGCGGCCGTCGCCCATTCGTCCGACGACCTGCAAAAGGTGCGCGAAGGCGTCGAGCTGACGCTGCGTCAGCTCACCGGCGCGCTGGAGAAGGGCCGCGTCGTTGCGCTCAATCCGGTCGGCGAAAAGTTCGACCCGCATCGCCATCAGGCGATCTCGATGGTGCCGGCGGACCAGGAGCCGAACACCGTCGTTGCCGTGCTGCAAAAGGGCTTCGTGATCGCGGACCGCGTGCTGCGTCCGGCGCTCGTGACGGTGGCGGCGCCGAAGTAAGGCGTTCGGTCTGTATTTCGTCCGTGCTTCGCTTGTACACAACTGGTAGACACCGTCATGGCCAATATCCCCGTCGACGCCACCGCGTTCACGGTGTTCGACATGAAGGAGCTGAGCGCCGCGTCGTTTGATGCGGGTCTCGCCGAAGCGGGTGACGAACTCGCCGTGGTGTTCTTCTGGGGCGTCGACTGTTTCAACTGCGAGATCGCCAAGAAAGCCATGCTCGCGCAACCGGACGCAATCCGCGCGCTCGGGCTTAGGTGGTTTCACAGCAATGTGTACGAGCATCGGGAGTTGGGCCGGCGCTTCATGCTTCACGGCGTGCCGACATGGTTCTTCTTTCACCGTGGCAAACGGCTCGGTCGGGCCACCGGCTGGCACGGCCATGCGCAGTTCGAGGCGGCGGTCGCCGCGGTGCGTGAGAAGATCCGGGCGGCCCAAGCGACAGGCGGCGCGCAAGCTGATGCAGCGGATACGGGCGGAAGTTCGGTCGATTGAAAAAATAAAGACCGCATCGCAAAAGAGGTCTTGAAAACGATGCGGACGCACTTATGTTGAGTGCAGGTATGAATTCAGGGCGGAGCGCCTTGCCGCCGAACGGCAAAGCAAGGCGCTTCCCGCAGCGATCAAAGTCAGGAGATTAGTAAAAATGGGCAAAATCATCGGTATCGACCTCGGCACGACCAACTCGTGCGTGGCGATCATGGAAGGCAATTCGGTCAAGGTGATCGAGAACTCGGAAGGTGCGCGCACCACGCCGTCGATCATCGCCTACATGGAAGACGGCGAGATTCTCGTCGGCGCGCCTGCCAAGCGTCAGTCGGTCACGAACCCGAAGAACACGCTGTACGCGGTGAAACGCCTGATCGGCCGCCGCTTCGAAGAGAAAGAAGTCCAGAAAGACATCGCGCTGATGCCGTACAAGATCATGAAGGCCGACAACGGCGACGCATGGGTCGAAGTGCGCGATCAGAAGCTCGCTCCGCCGCAAATCTCTGCGGAAGTGCTGCGTAAGATGAAGAAGACCGCTGAAGACTATCTCGGCGAGCCGGTCACCGAAGCCGTGATCACCGTTCCCGCGTACTTCAACGACAGCCAGCGTCAGGCAACCAAGGACGCAGGCCGCATTGCCGGTCTGGAAGTCAAGCGCATCATCAACGAGCCGACCGCAGCCGCGCTCGCGTTCGGTCTCGACAAGAACGAGAAGGGCGATCGCAAGATTGCGGTGTATGACCTGGGCGGCGGTACGTTCGACGTGTCGATCATCGAAATCGCCGATGTGGACGGTGAAAAGCAGTTCGAAGTGCTGTCCACGAACGGCGATACGTTCCTCGGCGGTGAAGACTTCGACCAGCGCATCATCGACTACATCATCGGCGAGTTCAAGAAAGAGCAGGGCGTCGATCTGTCGAAAGACGTGCTTGCGCTGCAGCGCCTGAAGGAATCGGCCGAGAAGGCCAAGATCGAGCTGTCGTCGAGCCAGCAAACCGAAATCAACCTGCCGTACATCACGGCCGACGCATCGGGTCCGAAGCATTTGAACCTGAAGATCACGCGTGCGAAGCTGGAAGCGCTGGTTGAAGAGCTGATCGAACGCACGATCGAACCGTGCCGCGTGGCCATCAAGGACGCAGGCGTGAAGGTCGGCGAAATCGACGACGTGATTCTGGTCGGCGGTATGACCCGCATGCCGAAGGTGCAGGAAAAGGTCAAGGAGTTCTTCGGCAAGGATCCGCGCCGTGACGTGAATCCGGACGAAGCCGTGGCCGTTGGCGCCGCGATCCAGGGCCAGGTGTTGTCTGGCGACCGCAAGGACGTTCTGCTGCTCGACGTGACTCCGCTGTCGCTCGGTATCGAAACGCTCGGCGGCGTGATGACGAAGATGATCAACAAGAACACCACGATCCCGACCAAGCATTCGCAGGTCTACTCGACGGCTGACGACAATCAGAGCGCCGTGACGATCAAGGTGTTCCAGGGCGAACGCGAAATGGCGGCAGGCAACAAGCTGCTGGGCGAGTTCAATCTGGAAGGCATCCCGCCCGCACCGCGCGGCACGCCGCAGATCGAGGTGAGCTTCGACATCGACGCGAACGGCATTCTGCACGTCGGCGCGAAAGACAAGGCGACCGGCAAGGAAAACCGCATCACGATCAAGGCGAACTCGGGTCTGTCCGAAGCTGAAATCGAGAAGATGGTGAAGGACGCCGAAGCGAACGCGGAAGAAGATCACAAGCTGCGTGAGCTGGCCGATGCCCGCAACCAGGGCGATGCGCTCGTCCACAGCACGAAGAAGGCGCTCACCGAATACGGCGACAAGCTGGAAGCCGCCGAGAAGGAAAAGATCGAAACCGCGCTGAAGGACCTCGAAGAAGCACTGAAGAGCGGTTCGAGCGACAAGGCCGCGATCGAAGCCAAGATCGAAGCGGTGGCAACGGCATCGCAGAAGATGGGCGAGAAGATGTACGCCGACATGCAGGCTGCGCAAGGTGCGGAAGCTGCGGCAGCAGGCGCGGCGGGCGCGAGCGCGGGTGCTTCGGCGGGTGGCGCGAGCCAGCAGCAGGACGACGTGGTCGACGCCGACTTCAAGGAAGTCAAGAAAGACTAAAGCCAGGTCGCATTCCGACCGTAAAGCCGCACACGGGTTCTGTGTGCGGCCCGGCTGCACAAGGGACCGCGGTCTTCCGGCCGCGGGAACGTGCAAGAGCGGTTATCACGCCTGGCGAGCCTTTTAGGCTCTCCGGGCACATTTGTTTTATGGAGGGCGTTGTTTCGAGCCGCATTCAGCGACATGAAACATCGGCCGGACGAGTCGTGAGACTCCAGCATTCAAGAGGAGCCACCGCGAGGCATTCTCGCGAGGGGCGTTGAACCGATATGGCGAAACGGGATTACTACGAGGTTCTGGGCGTCGCAAAGAACGCGAGCGACGACGAAATCAAGAAGGCTTATCGCAAGCTGGCGATGAAGCATCACCCCGACCGCAATCCGGGCAACAAGGATGCGGAAGAGCATTTCAAGGAGGTGAAGGAAGCCTATGAAATGCTCTCGGACTCGCAAAAGCGTGCCGCGTATGACCAGTATGGTCACGCGGGCGTCGATCCGAATATGGGCGGAGCCGGCGCGCAAGGCTTCGGCGGTTTTGCCGATGCGTTCGGCGATATTTTCGGCGACATCTTTGGCCAGGCGGCCGGCGGCGCCGCGCGCGGAGGTGGTGGACGTGCGGGCCCGCAGGTGTATCGCGGCGCCGATCTGCGCTACAGCATGGAAATCACGCTGGAGCAGGCGGCGCATGGTTACGACACGCAGATTCGCGTGCCGAGCTGGGTCTCGTGCGAAGTCTGTCACGGCTCGGGCGCGAAGCCCGGCACCAAGCCGGAAACCTGTCCCACGTGTAGCGGTTCGGGCGCGGTGCGGATGTCGCAAGGCTTCTTCAGCATCCAGCAAACCTGCCCGAAGTGTCACGGCACCGGCACCTATATTCCTGAGCCGTGTGCGCACTGCCACGGCGCGGGCAAGGTGAAGGAAACCAAGACGCTCGAGGTGAAGATCCCGGCAGGTATCGACGACGGCATGCGCATCCGTTCGGCCGGCAACGGTGAGCCGGGCATCAACGGCGGTCCGTCGGGCGATCTGTACGTCGAAATTCACATCAAGCAGCATTCGGTGTTCGAGCGCGACGGCGACGATCTGCATTGCCAGATGCCGATTCCGTTCACCACGGCGGCGTTGGGCGGCGAAATCGAAGTGCCCACGCTCGCGGGCCGCGCGAGCTTCACGGTGCCTGAAGGCACACAGTCGGGCAAGACGTTCCGCTTGCGCGGCAAGGGCATCAAGGGGCTGCGTTCAAGCATTGCCGGCGATCTGTATGTGCATGTGCAAGTCGAAACGCCGGTTAAGCTCACCGAATCGCAGCGCGATTTGCTCAAGCAATTCGAGAAGGCTTTGGTGGAAGGCGGCGCGAGGCACAGCCCGCAAAGCAAGAGCTGGTTCGATCGGGTGAAGAGCTTCTTCGATTAACGGCGGTTCGAAGTTGGCGGTAAGCATGACGGCAGATGAGCGCGGCGCTGTATTTGCATTGCTCGATGATTGCGACGCGTCGGCGGCGCGCCGCTCTAGTCGTCTGTACACCGGCTTCGTGCATGAGCGCGTGTGTGCGGATGTCGCGCAACTCGAAGCCGTGTGCGAGGCCGCCGAATCAGATGCGCGGCTCGGCCTGCATGCTATCGTGCTCGCCGACTACGAGTTCGGCCGGCATCTTCTCGGCGGGGAATCACATCCGTCATTCAAAACGCAGCATGGCGATGCCACGCTGCGTTTTTTATTGTTCGAGCGTTGCGAAAAACTCTCGCGCGATGAGGCCGACGCGTGGCTCGTGAAACAGGATGGCGGCCTCGCTGAACCGTCGGTGGCAGGTACGGCCAATGTGCGCGAGAGTGTCGAGCCGGCTCAGTTCAATGCGGCCATCGACGCAATTCATGCCGCGTTGCGCGAGGGCGATTCGTATCAAGTCAACTACACATACCGGCTCGACTTCGACGTGTTCGGCTCGCCTACCGCGCTTTATCGGCGGCTGCGGGCGCGTCAACCGGTTCGATATGGCGCGTTGATCGCACTGCCGGGCGGCGCCTGGGTGCTTTCATGTTCGCCGGAGCTTTTCGTCGAAAAGCAGAATGCGATGTTACGCGCCCGCCCGATGAAAGGCACGGCGCCGCGCTCGGCCGATCCGTCAGCGGATCGGGGTGCTGCTGAATTCCTTGGCAGCGATCCGAAGAACCGCGCCGAAAACGTGATGATCGTCGATCTGCTGCGCAACGATCTGTCGCGCGTCGCTCAGACGGGCTCAGTCAAGGTGCCCGCGCTCTTTTCCGTCGAACCGTATGCATCGGTTTGGCAGATGACGTCGACGGTCGAAGCCGCTTTGCGGCCCGGCACGTCGTTCGCCGCGATACTGCGCGCGCTCTTTCCTTGCGGCTCGATCACCGGTGCGCCGAAGCATCGCACGATGCAGTTGATCGACGAACTGGAGAGCACGCCGCGTGGGCTTTATACCGGCGCCATCGGCTGGCTGGATGGGCCGGCGCGGCAGGCGCCCGCAAATGAAAATACCGATGGCGACTTCTGCATGTCGGTCGCGATTCGCACGTTGACGCTGAAGCCGCTCGCGCAAACGGGCCAACTGCGCGGCACGATGGGCGTTGGCGCGGGCATCGTGCTCGACAGCGTCGCCGAAGACGAATATGCCGAGTGTCGATTGAAAGCGCGCTTTCTTACCGGCGCGGAGCCGGGCTTCGAACTGTTCGAAACCATGTACGCGACGCGGGAGGACGGCGTGCGCCATCTGCCGCGTCATCTCGCAAGGTTGTCGGCGAGTGCTGCGACGCTGGGCTTTCAGGTCGATGCGCCGGGCATCCGAATGCAAATCGCGGAGCGATGCGCGTCGTTGCCCGCCGCAACGCCGCACCGCATGCGCCTCGCGCTGAGCAAGAGCGGTGCGACGCAAATCACCGCTGCCGTATTGACGCCGTTAGCCGACACGACCGTCGGCGTCCTGCTCGCACCGGACCACGGTTTCGCGGCCACGCAGGCCAACGACCCGTTGCTGCATCACAAGACCACGCGCCGCGCGGAGTATGACCGTGGCTGGCGCGAAGCCGAGGCGAAGGGCGCCTTCGACACGCTGTTCTTCAACGAAGGAGGCGAGTTGACGGAAGGCGGGCGGTCGAATGTTTTCGTGAAGCTGGCGGGACGGTGGTGGACACCGCCGCTCGCGTCGGGCGTGCTGCCGGGCGTAATGCGAGGCGTGCTGCTTGAAGAGGACGCAAGCATGCAAGCGGCTGAAAAAGTGCTGACACAGGCGGACGTGTTGAATGCCGAAGCGCTGATGATCTGCAACGCGTTGCGCGGCGCACTGGCGGCGAGGGTTGTTCGTTAGAGCGCGGATTCTGGGTGCGTGGTTGCCTGTGATGTAGCGCTTGGGTGAGACGACGCGCTGATACGCAGCAGCACTCAGACGCTAGAGGCGATAGGCGGGAAGTGGGGAAGCGGGGAAGCCGCACAACCCAGAGCCCCGAGCGCACGACCCAGAGCCAGGAGCCAAGAAACCCACGCGTCCCGCGACACCCACACAACTCACCCGCGCAAAAGCACCCTCAAAACGTATGCTCAGGCCCCGGAAACGTCCCATCCTTCACCGCTCGCACATACGCTTCAACGGCAGCAAGAATGCTCGGTTGCCCCACCATGAAATCCTTCACGAAACGCGGCCGCTTGCCGGGGAAAATCCCCAGCATGTCGTGCAGCACCAGCACCTGACCCGAGCAATCGAGACCCGCGCCGATGCCGATCGTCGGAATCCGCAACTGCTTCGTGACTTCGCTCGCCAGCAGCGTCGGGATCGCTTCCATCACGATGAGTTGCGCGCCTGCCGTTTGCATAGCGAGCGAGTCGCGCAGCAACTGGTTCGCGCCTTCCTCGGTCTTGCCTTGCACTTTGAAGCCGCCAAAAGCATGCACCGATTGCGGCGTGAGCCCAACATGCGCGCACACCGGAATCGACCGTTCGACGAGAAAACGCACCGTGTCCGCCAGCCATTCGCCGCCTTCGAGCTTCACCATCTGCGCACCGGCGCGCATCAATTCGACCGAGCTTCTGTACGCATCTTCGATCGTGCCATACGTGCCGAACGGTAAGTCCGCGACGATCAACGCCGACGGCCGCACACGCGCGACACTAGCCGTGTGATACGCGATGTCGGCGAGCGAAACCGGCAGCGTCGTGCTCTGTCCTTGCAACACATTGCCCAGCGAGTCCCCGATCAACATGACGTCGACACCCGCGCGATCCAGCAGTGCGGCAAAGCTCGCGTCGTAACAGGTGAGCATGGCGATTTTCTCGCCGGCGTCGCGCATCGCCTGCAGTTTCGGCACGGTGACGGCGTTCCGGCTCGTTTCCTGCAAATAGGTCATGGGTCAATCCGTTGAAAGAGAGAGGCGCGCGCCGCTTAAAGCGACGTGCCTTTGACAAAGAATTCCTTGCGGCCGCGCATGGTTTCGATGCGTTCGGCAAGCAGCGCAAGGTCCGCGTCGGAGTCAAGCGGATTCAGATGTTCGGCGTTGACAGTCAGCACCGGCGTGCGGTCGTAGTGATAGAAGAACTCGTTATACGCGTCGCAAAGCGCATGCAGATAGGCATCGGAAATCTGCAGCTCCATCGGCACCGCGCGCTTCTGAATGCGCGAAAACAGCACTTCAGGACTGGCCTGCAGATACACGACGAAATCCGGCGCCGGCGCGCTCACTTCGAGCCGCGCGGCGAGCGCGCGATACAAGTGCCACTCGTCTTCCTGCAGCGTGAGGCGCGCGAAGATGTCGTTCTTCTGCGTCATGAAATCGGCGACGAGCGGCGTGCCCGCCACCTGCGCCGCGGTCACTTCCTGCGCCTGCTGCGCGCGCTGCAAAGCGAAGTGCAATTGTGCGGGCAACGCATAACGCGCGGTGTCGCGATAAAAGCGTTCGAGGAAGGGATTGTCCTGCGGCCGCTCGAACAATTCGTGCATCGACCAGCGTTGCGCGAGACGCCGCGCAAGCGATGTCTTGCCGACGCCGATAGGTCCTTCGATCGCGAGATAGCCGAATGGAGGCCGCAGTTGCGGCGCGGTGACGGTAAGCGGTGTGGAATTCATTCGCAGCGGCCCTTGCCCGCGGTGAGTGCGTTCAGCATCGGACACTGGCAGGGCCCTTTCACTTTTTCGATGCGTTGATCGCGCACGCCGTCGAGCAGCGCGTCGGCGCGGCCGTGTTGCGGAATGATCAGTGCAGCGTCGATTTCGACGAGCGGCACCAGCGCGAAAGCACGCTCAACGAGGCGGGGATGCGGCACGATCAGATCGGCTTCGTCGATTGATTGATCGCCGAAGAGCAGGATGTCCAGATCGAGCGTTCGCGGTGCATTGCGAAAGGGCCGCTCCCGGCCGAACTGATGCTCGATCTTGTGGCACAGCGCAAGCAGATGCCGTACGGGGAGCGTCGTGTCTATCTTCACGACGCAGTTGAAATAGTCGTCACCGCCCGCGTCGATCGGGGCAGTGCGATACAGGCTCGACTTGGCGAGCACGGTGATGGCGTGCTGTTGTGCGAGGCACACCACCGCGTCTTTCAGGGTCTGGCGCGCGTCCCCGAGATTCGCGCCGAGGCCGAGATAAGCAACCGTCATGGCATAACTTCCTGCAACTATCGTTCGACGGCTTCAGCAAACGCTGCGTCAGTCTTCGTGCGAGCCTTCGTGGCCCGCTTCGGCGTCTGTGCGTTCGGCTGGCGTGCCGCCCTCCATTCCGTCGCCCGGTTTGCGGTTTCTCGCGCCACTGCTGCGCCGCCGTCGTTTTCTAGGGCTTCGGTCCTTCCCGCCTTGCGTGAGCAATGCTTCACGCGCCGCAATGTCTCCTTCGATGAACTCCGTCCACCACGCTCCGACCGACTCATCGAGTTCGCCGGATTCGCAGCGCAACAGGAGGAAATCATACCCCGCTCTAAATCTTTGGTGTTCCAGCAGCTTCAGCGCGCTTCTTCCCGAGCGTTTTTCGAGGCGCAGCTGCAAGCCCCAGATCTCGCGCATATCGGACGAAAAACGCTTGTGGATAGCGAGTTTCTCGGTTTGCATGTCGAGAACTTCGTCCATCGCGCGATGCAGCGCGGGAACCGGATACTCGCCGTTCGCTTCAAATTTCTGCCAGCGCTGCTGCACGTCGTGCCACAGCAGCGTGGCGAACAGGAAGCCGGGCGACACCGGCTTGCCGGCGCGTACGCGTGCGTCCGTGTTGTTGAGCGCAAGCGTGATGAATTTTTCGCCGGTGGGCTGCTCGAGCACGACGTCGAGCAAGGGCAGCAAGCCATGATGCAGGCCTTCCTGACGAAGACGCTTCAGGCACGCCAAAGCGTGGCCGGACAGCATCAGCTTGAGCATCTCGTCGAAGAGCCGCGCGGCCGGCACGTTGTTGATCAGATCGGCCATTTCGACGATCGGCGCGCGGGTCGCGTCTTCGATCTCGAAGTCGAGCTTCGCGGCAAAGCGCACCACGCGCAGCATGCGCACCGGATCTTCGCGATAACGCGTGGCAGGGTCGCCGATCATGCGCAACAGGCGCGCGCGCACGTCGGCCATGCCGTTGTGATAGTCGAGCACGGTTTCCGTGGCCGGATCGTAGTACATCGCGTTGATCGTGAAGTCGCGGCGCGTGGCGTCTTCGTGCTGCTCGCCCCACACGTTGTCTCGCAGCACGCGGCCGCTTGCGTCCACGGCGTGCGTGCGGCGATCGAGTTCGTCGCCTTTGAGGCGGCGCGGCGGCGCGGCATCGGCGGCGGGCGGATCGACCAGCGCGCGGAACGTCGAGGTTTCGATGATTTCCTGGCCGAACTGCACGTGCACGATCTGAAACCTGCGGCCGATGATGCGCGCGCGGCGGAACAGCTTCTGCACTTCTTCGGGCGTGGCGTCGGTCGCGACGTCGAAGTCTTTCGGCTTGATGCCGAGCAGCAGATCGCGCACCGCGCCGCCGACAATGAACGCCCGGTGTCCAGCCTGCTGCAAGCCTTCGGTCACGCGAATCGCGTTGCGTGAGATCAGCGTGGGATCGATGCCGTGCACGTCGTGCGGAATGATGACCGGCACGTCCGGGTCGCGCACCGCCTTCGCGGGCGCGCCGCCGCGGGCCGGTTTGCGGCGCGCGCGGCCGGTTCCCGCGGCGCCTGCTGCATTGCGTGCCGGTGCGCTGCCGGTTTCGTCTGTGCCGGCTTCGGCCGGCACCGTGTCGTCGGCGGACGCTGTGTCCTGGCCGAATAGCTTACGGATGAATTTTTTGATCACGTGGATTGAAAGAGTTCGAGGATGCGCCAGCCTTTGGCCTGCGCATGGGCGCGCAATGTGTCGTCGGGATTGGTCGCGATCGGATCGGTGACCTTTTCGAGCAGCGGAATGTCGTTGTGCGAATCGCTGTAGAAATAGCTGCGCTCGAAGTCGCCCCAGGTTTTGCCGAGCGACGCGAGCCATGCCTGGGTGCGCACGATCTTGCCTTCCTTGTAGCTCGGCGTGCCGGTGGGGCGGCCGGTGTACGCCGAATGCGCATGGCCGTCGACGGTTTCCGCTTCGCAGGCGATTAGCATGTCGACGCCGAACGCGCTGGCAATGGGACGGGTGATGAATTCGTTGGTGGCGGTGACCACGCAGCATAGGTCGCCCGCTTCACGGTGCCGCTTGACCAGTTCGACCGCGGCCGGAAGGATGGCCGGCGTGATCACTTCATGCATGTACTGCGCGTGAAAGTCCGCGAGCTGCGCGCGCGTGTATTTTGCGAGCGGCGTGAGCATGGCGATCAGATACGCGTGAATGTCCAGCCTGCCGGCTTTGTAGTCCGCATAGAAGCGGTCGTTGTCACGAGCGAAATTTTCAGCGTCGACCATGCCGTGTTTCACCATGAAGCGGCCCCATTCGTGGTCGCTGTCGGTGGGAATGAGCGTGTGATCGAGGTCGAAGAGTGCGAGATTAGTCATGAGGGGCTATTTTACTTGAAGCAGCGGACGAGGCGGCGGGGGCCTCCGCCCCGGGCGAAGCCAGCATCGTGCGCAACAGCGGCAACGTGACCGCGCGCTTCTGTTCCAGCGAAAATCGGTCGAGTGCGTCGAGTAGCGTCATCAGGCTCGGCATGTCGCGGCGAAAATGCGTGAGCAGATAGGCCGGCACGTCGTCGGCGAGCATGATGCCGCGCTCGCGTGCCGCGTGCTTGAGCACCGCCGCCTTGCCTTCGTCGGGTAGCGGCGTTAGGTGGAATACGAGGCCCCAGCCGAGCCGCGTGCGCAGATCTTCGCGCACTGTCATGCCGATCGGCGGCGCGTTGCCGGCGGCGACGAGCGCGCTCGTCGGATGCGCGCGCACCTCGTTGAAGAGATTGAAGACGGCGATCTGCTGCGCTGCAGAGAGCGCGTCGCAATCGTCGATCGCATAGAGCGTGACGCGCGGATCGAAACTGAACGCGGCAAGGCTGCTTTGCGGACCCGCGAAGCGCGCGTGACCCGGCGGCGCCTCGTGCACGAGCGCCTGCAACAGATGCGTGCGGCCGCTGCCTGCTTCGCCCCAGATATAGAAGGTGCGATCGGCGACCGGTCCCGCGGCGAGCGCGCTGTCGAGCTCACGCAGGCGCGTGACGAGCTCGGCGTTGGCGCCGGCGAAAAAATTGTCGAATGTCGATGGCGGCGGAGTGCCGAGATCGAGCGTCAGTTGACGAAGCACAGTAGGTTAATGCCGAAAGTAGGGCTGAGGCCGCCGATGGTTCTGGCGAGCCGGATCACTGGAGCAGAAAGTCAATTGTTGTAGAGCGTGCTTTCCAGGTAGCTTTGCCGCAACTCGCGCATCGCCACGGACAAAATCGCACTTACCGGCAGAGCGAGCAACACGCCGAAAAAGCCGAACAGCTGCCCGAACGCCAGCAACGCGAAAATCACTGCGAGCGGGTGCAGGCCGATCCGCTCGCCGACGAGGCGCGGCGTCAGGAAGAAGCTCTCCACGATCTGACCGACGCCGTAAATCAGCGCGACCGCGCCGAAGCCGTACCAGTTGCCGAACTGTAGCAGCGCCGCGAGCAGTGCCAGCGCGAGACCGGTCGCAAAGCCAATGTACGGGATGAACACCGCGAGCCCCGTGAAAATGCCCACCGGCAACGCGATCTCGAAGCCTGCAATGCTCAGCGCCGCCGCGTAGAACACAGCGAGCACGCCCATCACGAGCAACTGGCCGCGCAGGTATTGCGACAGCATCTGATCCATGTCGCGCGCAAGTTGCAGCGTCTTGGCGAGCCAGCGGCGCGGCACCGTGCTTTGCACGCGCAGCAGCATGCGGTTCCAGTCGTACAGCAGATAGAACAGCACGAGCGGCACCATCACGACATTACCGACCACCGTCATCATCACGTTGCCGCTCGTCACGATCGAGGTCCACGCATAACGCGCGACCGTCTGCGCGCTGCCTTCGAGCTGACCCATCACGAGATCGCGGATGCTGGCGAAGTCGAGCGAATCGGCGAGGCCCAGCATCGCGAGCTTGGGTTGCAGCCACGCGTTGACGTGCGCGAACAAAAGCGGCACTTGCTGCCGCAGCTGCGGGCCTTCTTTCTGGATGACGGCGAACACGAGCAGCGCGAGCATTGTCACCAGCAGCGTGAAAAGCAGGATCATCAGCAAGGCAGCGAGCGCGCGCGGGACACGCCGGCGCACCATCCACGCGACGCCCGGCTGCAGAATGTACGCCAGAATTGCGCCGAGCAGAAACGGCGTGAGGACGGGACTCAGCAGCCACAGCAGAATGCCGACGCCGAGCGCGATGGCTAGCCAGATGAAGGCGCGGCGCTGGACCGGAGTCAGTATCGAGGAGTTTTGTTGCAAAGTTGTTTCCCTGGTGTCGCCGGAACGGATGATTCAAATTCCAGCCAGCCGGCCGGCATCGGGTAAAATCGCATTTTACCGACCTTCGAGCTCTCCCCCATGAATCAACCGAAATCCGCCCCGAATTCAACTGATTCGGCCCAAGGTCTGTCGTATCGCGACGCCGGCGTGGACATCGACGCGGGCGACGCCCTTGTCGACGCGATCAAGCCCTTTGCCAAGAAGACGATGCGCGACGGCGTGCTGGGCGGCATTGGCGGATTCGGCGCGCTGTTCGAAGTGCCGAAGCGGTACAAGGAACCGGTGCTGGTGTCGGGCACGGACGGCGTGGGCACCAAGCTGCGCCTCGCGTTTCAGCTGAACAAGCACGACACCGTGGGCCAGGATCTGGTTGCCATGAGCGTGAACGACATTCTCGTGCAAGGCGCCGAGCCGCTCTTTTTCCTCGACTACTTCGCGTGCGGCAAGCTCGATGTCGGCACCGCGGCTACGGTCGTCAAGGGTATCGCGTATGGCTGCGAACTGGCGGGCTGCGCGCTGATCGGCGGCGAGACGGCCGAAATGCCGGGCATGTATCCGGACGGCGAGTACGATCTCGCCGGCTTCGCGGTCGGCGCGGTGGAAAAGAGCAAGATCATCGACGGCAGCACGATCGCTCCCGGCGACGTGGTGCTGGGCCTCGCTTCGAGCGGGATTCATTCGAACGGGTTTTCGCTGGTGCGCAAGATCATCGAGCGCGCGCAGCCCGACCTGAATGCCGATTTCGACGGCCGTTCGCTCGCCGACGCATTGATGGCGCCCACGCATATTTACGTGAAGCCGCTGCTCGCGCTGATGCAGCAAATCGCAGTGAAAGGCATGGCGCACATCACGGGCGGCGGGTTGGTCGAGAACATTCCGCGGGTTCTGCGCGAAGGTTTGACGGCCGAACTGGATCATCGCGGCTGGCCGCTGCCGCCGCTCTTCTCGTGGCTGCAAAAGCACGGCGGCGTCGCGGATGCCGAAATGCATCGCGTGTTCAACTGCGGTATCGGCATGGCGGTGGTCGTCTCGGCTGCCGATGCGGAAGCCGCAATCGGTCTGCTGTCCGCTGCCGGCGAGCAGGTCTGGAAGATCGGCGTGATTCGCAAAAGCGCAGCCGGTGAAGCGCAGACGGTAGTGGTTTAAAGATCGGCGACCCGCGCAGCGTATAAATAGCAAACGCTGCGCGGGGTCGCAGCTTCAAGGCTTCTGACGACGTTTCGTAGGCCGGCACCAGCCTTCACATAGAGTTGCTGGAAAGCAGTACGTCAAAGCAGCTCAAAGAAGCGCATCAGGCAGGTTTTCAAACCAGCGCTTCGATCACGTCAAGCACCCGCGCGCTCGCGTGCGGATCGCAGCAGTCCACCACCACCCGCTCGTTCATGCCGCGCAGCCATGTGAGTTGCCGCTTGCACAATTGCCGGGTCGCAAACACGCCTTTGTCGCGCATGGTCGAGTAGTCGACCGTTCCATCGAGATATTCCCAGACCTGCCGGTAGCCGACGCAACGCATCGACGGCATCTCGGGCGATAAGTCTCCGCGTTCGCGCAGTGTCATCACTTCGTCGACGAAGCCGCTCTCCAGCATCGCATCAAAACGCTGCTCGATGCGCGCGTGCAGCACGCTTCGGTCCGAAGGCTCCAGCGCGATCGGGACGAAGCGCCACTGCGCGGCGGCGTCGTCGATGAGCGCGGGCGCGGCCAGCAGCGCCGACATCGCTTGACCCGTCAGCATGAATACTTCGAGCGCGCGCTGGATTCTCTGCGAATCGTTGGGAGCAAGGCGCGCTGCCGTCGCCGGGTCGACGACAGCCAGCCGCGCATGCAGCGCGGGCCAGCCATCGCGCGCGGCGTCCGCGTCGAGTTCCGCGCGTACAGTCGCGTCGGCCGCCGGCAAGTCGTTGAGCCCCTGCGTGAGTGCCTTGTAGTACAACATCGTTCCGCCGACCAGTAGCGGCAGCCGGCCGCGCGCACGGATCTCTGCGGTCAATCTGAGCGCATCGGCGCGAAATTCAGCGGCGGAGTAGGTGTCGGCGGGATCGACAATATCGATCAGATGATGCGGCGCGGCCGCGCGTTCCTCGGCGGTCGGCTTGGCGGTGCCGATGTCCATTTCGCGATACACGAGCGCGGAATCGACGCTGACAATTTCGACCGGCCGCCGCGCGGCCAATGCCAATGCAGCCGCTGTCTTGCCGGAGGCGGTCGGGCCGAGCAGACACGGAATGGGAGTAGGGCTGCGTGCGGTCATGAGTGTGCCGGCGCGCGTCGATCAAGCGTGAAAAAGCGCACCGTCACTGTCCGCGCATGAACAGGCGGTCGAGATCGGAGAGCGTCAACTGATACCACGTTGGACGCCCGTGGTTGCATTGATCGGCGCGCTCGGTGGCTTCCATTTGACGCAGCAGCGCGTTCATTTCGTCGAGCGTGAGACGCCGGTTCGCGCGCACCGCATGATGACAGGCGAGCGTGCCGAGCAGTTCATGCTGACGCTCGGTTAAAACCCGCGAGCCGCCGTAAGCATGCAGATCGGACAGCACCGCGCGCGCCAACGCCTGAAGGTCGGCGTCTTTCAGCAGCGCCGGCACGGCGCGGATGGCGAGCGTGGTCGGCGACAGCACGGCAAGATCGAAGCCGAGCGCGTCGAGCGTATCGCGCTCTTCTTCCACCGTGCCGATTTCGACGGGATCGGCTTGCATCGTCTGCGGAATCAGCAACGGCTGCACGGCAATGGTCCGATCGGCCAGCGCGTTCTTGAACTGCTCATACAGGATGCGCTCGTGCGCGGCGTGCATATCGACGATCACGAGTCCGTGCCCGTTCTGTGCAAGCACGTAGATGCCGTGAATCTGGCCGAGCGCGAAGCCGAGCGGCTGGTCGTCGGCGGCGTTGAAAGCGGGGGGCGCATAGGGCGCCGACGCGTTGTACGGCGACGGGCCTTCTGCGGCCGAATCGCGTGCTTCGAACAGCGTCGCGCCTTGCGCAGTTCCAGCGCTGCCGTCCTTGCGGCCGAACAACGCGTCGTAGAACGCGAGCGGTTGCGCGACCGGCAGCGTGCCCTGCGTCATGCGCGACTGACGCATCCACGTATTGCCGGCTTGGGACGAGTTGAAGCCGCCGCCCGCCGAGCCCGGCGTGGCGTTCGAACCGAAGGCGCCCGCAACGCTCGCTGCACCTGAAGCGCGGAACCCTGTACCGGTGACATCGCCCGGCAACGCTCCGAACGAAACCGCTCCGTCCGCCGACGCTTGCAGATGCGCCGCGTGCCCGCCAGCGGTGGTCTCGGGCGATGCGCCCGCATGGCGCGCCAGCGCGCGCTGCACCGCGTGGAAAACGAACTGGTGAATCGAGTGCGAATCGCGGAATCGCACTTCGATCTTCGACGGATGCACGTTCACGTCCACCGCTTCGGGCGGCAAATCGAGAAACAGCACATACGACGGATAACGGTCGCCATGCAGCACGTCTTCATAAGCGGCGCGCACTGCGTGCGTAAGCAGCTTGTCCCGCACGAAACGGCCATTGACGAAGAAATACTGCTGATCGGAGCGACCACGGCTCGCAGTCGGCAGACCCGCGCAACCGTAGACAGCGAGCGGGCCGGCGGATTCGTCGAGCGGCAGATGCGCCGTCGCGAAGGTTTCGCCGAGTATCTTCGCAACCCGCACCGGCGGCTCGCTTGCGTTCCAATGCTCAACCGCCTTGCCGTTGTGCAGCACCGAAATGGCGACGTCCGGTCGCGCCAGCGCGGCACGGCGAATCTGTTCCAGACAATGGCCGAGTTCGGTCTGTTCGCTTTTCAGGAATTTGCGGCGCGCCGGTGTGTTGAAATACAACTCGCGCACTTCGATGGTGGTGCCTTGCGTGCCCGCAGCGGGGCTCAGCACGCCGGTTTGCGCATCGACGCGTACTGCATGCGGCGCATCGGCGGTGCGGCTCGTGATGGTCATCTGCGCGACCGACGCAATCGAGGCGAGCGCCTCGCCGCGAAACCCGAGCGTCGCGACCGCTTCGAGTTCGGCAAGCGAGCGGATTTTGCTGGTTGCGTGGCGCATCAATGCGAGCGCCAACTCGTTCTCGGGAATGCCGCAGCCGTCGTCGGTGATGGAAATACGTTTGGCGCCGCCTTCGTCCAGCATGATGCGCAGCGTCTGCGCACCTGCGTCGAGCGCGTTTTCCAGCAACTCCTTGACGACCGATGCGGGCCGCTCGACCACTTCGCCGGCGGCAATCTGGCTGATGAGCTGATCGGGCAGCGGCTGAATCGCGCGCAGCGGGCGCTGAGCCGGTGTGGCGGCAGCAGCGGCTGTCGCGTCGGCGCGGGCAGGCGTTTCGGAGAATTCTGACATAGCGAAATTATAGCCATTCGGCGCGGCGGCCCTGGAATGGCGGAAAGATGCGGGAGATTTTTGAAGCCCACCCGGGCACTTTCTGTATCATGACGCGGTCAATTTGCGACTGCGAGCGAACGCTCACGGCCATCGCCCCCGGGTCTGCTGCCGATCTTCCCGCCACGCCCACTCTCGTTTGATAAAGGACGCTTTTTGGACACGCTGCTACATCTAGCCAACCTTGTGCTGCACATCGACAAGTTCCTGGGAGAATTCATCCACGTGTACGGCGCCTGGGTCTATGCGGTGCTGTTCGTGATCGTGTTCTGCGAAACCGGACTCGTGGTTCTGCCGTTTTTGCCGGGCGATTCATTGCTGTTCATCGGCGGGGCATTCTGCGCGTCTGGGCAGATGAGTCTCGGTCTGCTGATCGTGCTGCTGTTCGTCGCGGCAACCACGGGCAATACCGTCAACTATATGGTCGGGCGAGCCATTGGGCCGAAGGTTTTCAATTCGCATATTCCATTGCTCGAGCGTTTTCTCGATCGGCGCGCGTTGCAGAAAACGCATGACTTCTACGAGAAGCATGGCGGCAAAACCATCGTACTCGCGCGCTTTATCCCCGTTGTGCGCACGTTTGCGCCGTTTGTCGCGGGTGCTTCGGAGATGACGGTTAGCCGGTTCCAGCTTTTCAATGTCGCCGGCGCGCTGTTGTGGGTGTTACTGCTCGTTCTGCTTGGCTATTTTTTCGGCAATATTCCGTTCATCCGCCAGTATCTGAATGTGATCGTGCTGGTCGGCATTGGCGCGGCGATCGTGCCGGTCGTGCTCGGCGCGCTCTGGAAGATGATGCGCAAGAACGCGTCGAAGCTAGGCTAACGTCGCGTTGCGCAGTCAGTCTGCTGAGGTTGTGCGCATGAATAAAAAACGGCGTCGCGGAAATCGCGACGCCGTTTTATTTTTGCCGATGTGTCCGCTCGCGCTCAGGTCACTGCACGCGGTGCGAGCGGGGTTTCGGGTGTCGGATAACCGGCCTCCCGGAACGTCTGAATGATCGCCCGGTTGGTGTCGAAGTAGACTTGCCAGTAGTGTTCATTGTGCGCGTAAGGTCGCACGCAAAGCAGCGGTCCTTCGGGCGTGAAGCTCAGCACTTCCACATCGGGCGCGGGACTTTCCGCGACGTTCGGTATATCCGCGATGGCGGCCTTCAGCCGGTTCATCGCATCGGTCGCGTCGACGCCGTTCGCGATCTTCGCTGTCAACTCAACGCGCCGCACAGGCAACACGCTGTAATTGGAAATCGTGTCGGCGAAGATCTTGTTGTTGCCGACGATGGTCGTCACGTTATCCGGAGTGACGATGGTCGTGCCGAACAAACCCAGTTCCGAAACAGTGCCGGTGACGCCACCCGCCGTGACAAAGTCGCCTACCTTGAACGGCCGCAACACCTGCATGAAGATGCCGGCCGCGAAGTGTGCGAGCAGCCCGCCCCACGCTGTACCGATCGCGAGGCCGAGGCCCGCGAGGAGCGCCGCGAATGAAGTCGTCTGAACACCGAACACCTGCAAGATTGCGAGGATCAGAAGCAGGTTCAATAGCACGCCGAGAATCGAGCCGAGGTAATGCGCGAGCGTGGGGTCGACGCGGCTGTTGCGCGTTAGCATTGCACGCAGCAAGCGTGTAACGAGTCCAATGACCCAGCGCCCGACGACCCACAAGACGATCGCGCCAAGTACCTTCACGCCGAGGTCGATGCCCCGGGTCATCATAAAAACGCGTACGGTTTCCAAATCCAAGATGTTCCTCAATCGGTGAACTTCGTTTGGCTGATTCACGACGTGACGCGATAAAGCGGCGAATGCCGGCACGGGCGCTAACTGATAATTCGTGGTCTTGGGAAGTTATAGGTGAAGGCGCGCGGGTCCGCAAGGACCGTTCCCGCGCTGCTTCGTACTCGCGGTACGCCGTTCACATAGGCAGATGCGAGTCGGAGTAGGGTGATGTCGGGATAACGAGCGTCTTGCCCGAGCGCGCTTTCGCGGGTCGATTCCGGCCGCCGAAGCTGCGCCAGACAAGTGCGGCAACGATCGCGAGCGCGTACGCGGCGCTGCGCACAAAAAACGCTGACGGCGTGCTGAACTGGCCGTAGCGCGTTCGGGCGTCGGCGAAGACGAGAAAGGTGAGAGCCGCATCTAGCAGAACAGCGGCGAGCGCCAGCGCGGTAAACACATAGGAGCCGTTTAACGCCGCGCCCGGGATCAGGCGGTTGCATAGATGGCACGCGATAAGCACGATGGCCAGCAACGCAAAATTCGAGACGAGATCGAACAAAAAATTGGTCATATCGATGGAATGAAGGCGCCGCAGGTTGCGGTGTTGCGAGGGCGTCTGGATCCGCTGGTTCGCAGCGCATCACCAGACGGCGGCGATCATTGCACGTCTTTATGTCTCAATAAATGCTCACGGTTGGCAGTCCGTAGTGTTGTCGGAACGCGCGAAGCTTGGCGTGCGAAAAGACTGAGCGCATGACGAGAAATCGCAGGGAATCGTGTAGGTAGTTTCGCCTTCGACTTCGCCTTGCGCTTGTTCTTGGGGGAGACTGTTGCGAAGACGCTGGAGCGCGCGCCGCAGAGAGAAACTGCGACACAAAAGAAAAGGGCTTACGACGCTGACGCGTGTAAGCCCTTGAATCTTTTGGTAGGCCGTACGGGATTCGAACCTGTGACCAACGGATTAAAAGTCCGCTGCTCTACCAGCTGAGCTAACGACCCAAAAGAGAAGCGAAATTATAGCGATAGCCCCAAGGGGCTGTCAACCCGTTCTGCGCAGTCCGTTACGGACGATTTGCGCAGTTCAGATAGTGAAAAGCCCGGGGATGAAGACCCCGGGCTTTCCAGCGAGAGGCGCGCGTGACCATCTTTTCTGTCCTTCGCGGACACTGCGCGTTACTGCCAACTACTCGACACTACTACGACTACTTGATCTGCGACAGCTTGCTTTGCGCCGATTGCGCAACGTCCGAACCGGCATATTGCGCGACGATCTGCTCGAGTGTCTTCTTGGCCGCAGCCTTCTGGCCTTGTTCGAGCTGATTGTTCGCGATTGCCATCAATGCCTCGGGCGCGCGCGGATGCTGCGGGTAGTTCTTCACGACACCTTGCCAAGTCGCCGTCGAGCCCTTGTAATCGCGCAGCGCATACAGCGCGTTGCCGAGCCAGTACTGCGCGGTCGGCTGATAGGGGCTGTTCGGATACTTGGCGATGAAACTGCGGAACGACGCCGCCGCATTCTTGAAGTCGCCGTTGCGAAACTGCTGTGAAGCCGCATTGAACGAATCCGTTTCGCCCGGCTGAACCTCGCCCTGAACGCCATCCACCGTTTGTTGCTGCGGCTCGAATTTCTTCAGGCGCGTGTCCAGATCGGTGTAGTAGTCCTTCTGCTGTTTTTGCAGCGTGGCGAGCTGATTGGCCATGTCCTCGTTCTGCCCGCGCAGCGTCGCGACCTGTTGATTCATCTGGTCGAGACGGTTGGACTGATCGAGGATCGTGCGCTGCGCCGCCGACAACTGACTCGACAGGCTGTCGGTCTTCGCCCGAAGATCGAGAATGGCCTGGCGGGCCTGATCGTCGTCGAAGATGCCGGCGTGCGCCGGCACAGCCGCGAGGACCGTGCCCGCGACGCAGGCCGCTGCGGCAAATCGCAGCCAGAAGAAACGATGCGTCATTCGGCTCATCACCCGTTACTTACTGTTGGTACACGAGGTCGGCGCGGCGGTTTTGTGCCCACGACGATTCGTCATGACCGGTAGCTTGCGGCTTTTCCTTGCCGAGGCTCACGGCTTCCATTTGCGAGTCGGTCACGCCCATCAGCGACAGCGAACGACGCACGGCTTCAGCACGCTTCTGGCCCAGTGCCAGGTTGTACTCGCTCGTGCCGCGCTCGTCGGTGTTGCCCTGGATCAGCACGTGGCGTTGCGGATGGCTCTTCAGGTACTGCGCGTGTTGTTGCAGCAGCGACTGATAGTCGTCCTTCACCGAGTAGCTGTCGAAGTCGAAGTAGATGCTGCGCTTCGCGAGCGGGCTGTTCGGATCGTTCAGCGGGTCGACGTTCACTTGCGCGACATCGTTCGGATTCGGCTGCGTCGAGACGGCGCCGCCCTTGTTTGCGTTTTCGTCGAGCTTGACGCCCGAGTGACATGCGGCCAACACACCGACCATGAGGACTGCAAATGCGAAGCGAAGTTTGGACATCATTTTTTACTCTCCTTGTGTTATTGCATCAACGTTATTGCATGAAAGGGCCCCAGGACGGCTCGCGTACGCTGCCGCCTTGCACTGACAGGACCTGCCGGGTGCGACCGTCGGTCGAAACCGCAGCCAATACGCCACGGCCGTTGACCTGAGTGGCGTAAAGAATGTACTGACCGTTCGCCGCGAAACTCGGCGATTCGTCATGTGTCGTGTCCGTCAGGCCCGTGGCTGTTCCGCCTTGCAGGTCCTGGATATACAGCTTGAAGCCGCCGCCGACGCGCGAAATATACGCGAGCTGCTTGCCGTCCGGGCTCACGCGCGGGCTCGTGTTGTAGCTGCCGGTGAAGGTCACGCGCTGTGCCGCGCCGGCGCTTTCGCCCTGCGCCGACATCTTGTAGATCTGCGGCTGGCCGCCACGGTCGCTGGTGAAATAGATCGTCTGGCCGTCGGGCGAGAAGGTCGGCTCGGTGTCGATCGAGCTGCCTTGCGTGAGACGGCGCATGCCGGTGCCGTCCGCATTGACCGCGAAGATTTGCGTGTTGCCGGTGCGCGAGAGCGCCACGGCGAGCGTGCGCCCATCCGGCGACCATGCCGGCGCGCTGTTATTGCCCTTCTGATCCGACACGACAATGCGGCGGCCCGTGGGCAGATCGTGGATGTAGACGATCGGCTTCTTCTTCTCAAACGAAACGTATGCGACCTTCGTGCCGTCAGGCGACCATGCCGGCGAGATGATCGGCTCGGGACTTGAAAGCGCAATGTGCGCGTCCTGACCGTCCGAATCGGAAATCTGCAACTGATAACGGTTGCCGGTCTTGATCACATACGACAGCCGCGTGGCAAACACGCCGCGCCCGCCCATCAATTTGGCGTAGATGTAGTCGGCCACCTTGTGCGCGCTCATACGCAGGCCGCTTTCCGGGCTCACTAGCACGAGGCCACCGAGGCTTTCGCCCTTGACGGTGTCGTACAGCTTGAAGCGCACTTCGTACTGGCCGTTCGGCAGGCGGTTCACGCTGCCGGCCACGAACGCATTCGCGCCCTTGGCCTTCCAGCTACCGAGGTCGACCGAAGCCGTTTCGGGAACCGGAGCCGAGCCTGCGTCGATATTGGTAAATTTGCCGCTGCGTTGCAGGTCCTGACGCACGATGGTGCTGACCTGTTGCGGCGAGTTCGCTTCATTGGCGAAGTTCGCCGTTGCGATCGGAAACTGGGTGGACCCGACGCCCGTCACGAGGACGTTGAGTTGTGCGTTGGCGGCGCCGCCGACGGCGATCAGGCACGACGCTACAAGTGTCCGCAGGCCTAGCTTGGTCATCAAACTCATGCTGTATGGATTCCCCAAAAACGGTTTTACTAAAGCTTCGCAACAGCAGACAGACCGGAAAAGAACTAATTCGTTCCCGAGTGAGCCGCGCCGGGTGGGGCGCCGCGTCTGCTGTCACCTTACTGTCAGGCTGCCATCAACCTGCCGGCCGCAACGTGATTCTAAAGTTTGGCGGCGTCTTGCCATCGATATCCTGAGGCATTGGGTCTGAGCGCTGAACGGCCCGAAGCGCAGCGTCGTCCCACGCCGAGTTGCCGCTGCTGTGCGCGATGGTCGCGCTCAACAGCGTGCCCGTCGGCGAACAACGAACGGCGATCACGGTTTCGAGACCCTCCGTTTCGCCACCCCAGGAAATGTTTGGCCGCACCACGCGACGCACCTTGTCGGCGTACCCCGGCGATGCCGCATTACCGCCCGAGCCGCTGCCGGTGCCGCTCTTGCCAAGGCCATTGCCGGTCGAGCCCGGAGGCCCCGCCATGCCTTGCATCTGCGCGAGGCGCGCGCGGCGTTCGGCGTCGACCTTCTTGGCCTGCGCCGCGGCTTCGGCTTGCGCTTTGGCCTTCGCTGCCTTCTGGGCGTCCGCCTTTTTCTGCGCTTCGGCTTCGGCCTGCTTCTGTTCCTCTTGCTGTTCCTTCAACTGCTGCTTTTGCTGCTCGGCCAGTTGCTGCTGCTTGAGCTTTTCCGCCTGCTGCTGTTGTTGCTTTTGCTTCGCGGCTGCGGCTTTCTGAGCAGCCAGTTGCGCCGCCTGTTCGGCCAGTTGCTGCTGACGTTTCGCCTCGGCCTCCTGCTGAGCCTGCAGCTTCTGCTGACGTTGCTGTTCCGCAAGTTGCGCCTGACGAGCCGCTTCCTGTTGCTTGCGTTTCTTCTCCTGCAGCGCGATGTCGGCCTGTTCATCCGGCACCGGTGGGGCAGGCGCGACGGGCGCGGGCGGCGGCGGAGCCACGCGCGGGATCGCGCTGTCCGGCACTTCAGTCCACAGTTCCGCTTCGGCGCCTTCGGGCGTGCTGTTTTGCCACTGAATGCCGTGATACAGGAAGAACCCAAGCAGCGCGTGCATCGCCAGAGCGAACACAAAGGCTCGCCCGGTTCCGCGTTCACGCGGTGGCTGGAGCGGGTATTCGGTGTTCTTGCGGATCATTGCGATTTGACGAGCAATCCAACGCGCTTGACGCCCCGTGCTTTCAACTCGGACATCACGTTCATCACGGCTTCGTACTTGACGGTCTTGTCGGCGGCGATCACGACGGGCTGATCAGGATGCGACTGCGCACGGTCCGCGATGAATCCGTTGAGGCCGGCTTTCGTCATGTCCTCCTGCTGCTGCGCGCCGGAGTCGTCCTTGTATTTGACGCTCATGTTGCCGTCCGCACGAATGTTCACGATCACGGGCGGGGTTTGTTGCTGCGGCGCTGCACCGCCGACGGTCGGCAGATTGACGATGGACGGCGCGACGAGCGGCGCTGTCACCATGAAGATGACGAGCAGCACGAGCATCACGTCGATATACGGCACGACGTTGATGTCGGACATCGCGCGGCGCGAGCGGCCGCCGCGCATGCTGGAGGAGCGAGAGCCTGCCATCGTGGACTCCTTAGTGCGCCTGGCGCTGCAAGATGTTCGAGAACTCTTCGATGAAGGTCTCGAAGCGGATCGCCAGACGGTCGATGTCGTGTGCGTAGCGGTTGTACGCGACCACGGCCGGGATCGCGGCGAACAGGCCGATCGCGGTTGCGGTCAGCGCCTCGGCAATGCCCGGCGCGACGTTCGCAAGCGTGGCCTGCTGCACGTTGGCGAGTCCGCGGAACGCATTCATGATCCCCCACACGGTGCCGAACAGCCCGATATACGGGCTGACTGAACCGACCGACGCGAGGAACGCGAGGTTCGCCTCCAGCACGTCCATTTCACGCTGAAACGCGGCACGCATCGCACGCCGCGCGCCGTCGAGAATTGCGCCCGGATCGTTCAGGCGTTTTTCCTTGCCTTTGAGGAATTCGCGCATGCCGGATTCGAAAATCCGCTCCAGTGCACCGATGGTGTGACGGTTGTTGGCCGCGCTTTGATAGAGCGCCTGCAGGTCGCCGCCGGACCAGAAATCGCGTTCGAAACGCTCAGTTTGCGCGCGGGCGCGGCGGATCGCAAACCACTTGCGGAAGATGAAAGTCCACGACAACAGCGACAACAACAACAGGAGCGCCATGACGGCCTGCGCCAGCAGGCTCGCATTGAGTACGAGAGAAACGATCGACAGATCTTGTGTAGTGTTCATAAAGGTTCGTTTTATCGTCCCGAAAGGGGCGTCCGGCTTTGCAAGGCCATACGAAGCTTGCCGTGAGCAAAACGGAAGCATCGGCGGTGCTGCAAGCCGAACCATGCTTTTGTGCTGCTTGATCGATGCGAGTTCACTGGCCCCGTAACAACGAGAGTCAGCATGCGTTCGTTGACACGCCGCCGTCGCTCACGCATGGTCCACGCCGCAGGGCGGCCAGAACCGATGGCGGGATTGCGGCGGGGCGCAGCGCTGTACGCTCGACGCAGCCGACCCGGATCGAGCCGGTAGCAAGCAACGTGCCGTCGCGCCACGCTTCCTGCGCGAAGTCCACGGACGCTCTGCCGAGCCGCTCGATCCGGCTCACCACCTTGACGACGTCATCGAGCCGCGCGGGCGCCCGATAGTCGACCGCGGTGCTGCGGACGATGAAGATCGCGCCCGTTTCATCGGCGAGCCGGTTCTGGTCGATCCCGCACGCGCGCAGCCATTCGGTGCGCGCGCGTTCAAAAAACTTCAGATAGTTCGCGTAAAACACGATGCCGCCGGCGTCGGTATCTTCGTAGTACACGCGGATGCCCCACGTGTGGCCGATTTCCGTGCCTGGCTGGCTGGTCGACATATTCATGCGGCGCATTTTACCGGAACGCACACCGCGAGGTCTGTTTCAAGATGTGCGCGCCGTTTGGCGGGCCTTTAGCCGCGATGAATGGTCAAACCGGCGAACGATTGCGCCACCGGCATCAGTTCGATCGTGTTGATGTTGACGTGAGCCGGGCGAGTGGCGATCCAGTAGATCGAATCGGCGATATCTTCGGCCGTCAGCGGCTGGACGTTTTCGTAGACCTTGCCGGCTTTTTCGTCGTCGCCCCGAAAGCGCACGTTCGAAAACTCCGTGCCGCCGCACAGGCCCGGCTCGATGTCGGTCACGCGAAGCGCGGTGCCCGCCAGGTCCGCGCGCAGATTCAGGCTGAACTGGCGCACGAACGCCTTGGTGGCGCCGTAGACGTTACCGCCCGCATAAGGCCAGCGGCCGGCGGCCGATCCGAGGTTAAAAATATGGCCGCGCTTGCGCTCCACCATGCCGGGCAACAACGCATGTGTGACCTGGACGAGGCCGGTGCAGTTGGTTTCGATCATCGTCTGCCATTCGTCGACGCTGGCCTGATGCGCCGGCTCGACGCCGAGTGCGAGGCCGGCGTTGTTCACGAGCACGTCGATGGCGGCGAATCCGGCGGGCAAGGCTGCCGGAACCGCCTCCACGGCCGCGCGGTCCCGGACGTCGAGTTCGTACGGCAGAAGCGCGTCGCCGAGTTCGTCCGCGAGCGCCTCGAGGCGGTCTTTGCGGCGGGCGGTGGCGACGACGCGATGGCCGCCCTTAACGAAGGCGCGAGCGATGGCGGCGCCGAATCCTGCGGACGCCCCGGTGACGAACACGATCATTGCAGTTCCCTGGTCGGTAGGAGAGAAAGGCCGCAAGCCTACTTCCAATGCGGCGCTGCGGCAAGGATAGACGAGCCGGGTCGGTTGCGTCGTGTGACGCGCGCAGCCGCCTTCCTGCGGGCTTTTGCGGCTCGGCTCGGCACTCGACTGCGCGCCGTGGATCGCCTCCCCGCTCGCGCCCCGCGCGGCGGCGCAAACGCGGTTGCCTATTCGATCCTCTTCCAATAAACTAACGCGCTCATCCCTGCGTGACTGGCGATAGAACCGATCCAACCAATCGGGTTCAAGGTGGAAAAACCCACCGTGAAGCGCAGGGTGCCGTTTTGCCGTTCGCCTGGGCAGCCGTGAACCGCGCGCATCGATTTGCGCTGACGGTGGCTGTCCTGCCTCGCGTGTGCGGCGATTCTCCCTCCGCCACGTCAGGGCTGGCCCAGCCGCCAGCAGCGCCGCGTACCCTCTACGCAAAATTCGGCGCACGATCCGGTCAACCTGAACACACTCAACGGAATCCGTATGTTTGACAGAGCCCAAAGCACCATCGCCAACGTCGACCCTGAACTCTGGAAGGTGATCGAGCAGGAAAACCGCCGTCAGGAAGAGCACATCGAATTGATCGCGTCGGAAAACTACACGAGCCCCGCTGTGATGGCTGCGCAAGGCTCGCAACTCACGAACAAGTACGCCGAAGGGTATCCGGGCAAGCGCTACTACGGCGGCTGCGAATATGTCGACGTGGCGGAGCAACTGGCCATCGACCGGGTGAAGCAGCTGTTCGGCGCGGAAGCTGCCAACGTACAGCCGAACTCGGGCTCGCAGGCAAACCAGGGCGTGTTCTTCGCGATGCTCAAGCCGGGCGACACGATCATGGGCATGAGCCTCGCGCACGGCGGCCACCTGACTCACGGATCGCCCGTCAACATGTCGGGCAAGTGGTTCAACGTGGTGAGCTACGGCCTGAACGAAGCTGAAGACATCGACTACGACGCTGCCGAAAAGCTCGCGCAGGAACACAAGCCGAAGCTGATCGTTGCTGGCGCGTCCGCATTCGCGCTGCGCATCGACTTCGAACGTATGTCCCGAATCGCGAAGTCGGTCGGCGCGTACTTCATGGTCGATATGGCGCACTACGCGGGGCTGATTGCGGCGGGCGTGTATCCGAACCCGGTGCCGCACGCGGATTTCGTCACCACTACCACGCACAAGAGCCTGCGCGGCCCGCGCGGCGGCGTGATTCTGATGAAGGCCGAATTCGAAAAGCAGATCAACTCGGCAATCTTCCCGGGCATTCAAGGTGGCCCGCTGATGCACGTGATCGCCGGTAAGGCCGTTGCGTTCAAGGAAGCGCTGTCGCCGGAATTCAAGGCTTACCAGCAACAGGTCGTCGAAAATGCCCGTGTGCTGGCGGAAACGCTGGTCAAGCGCGGTCTGCGCATTGTCTCCGGCCGTACCGAAAGCCACGTAATGCTGGTCGACCTGCGCGCGAAGAAGATTACCGGCAAGGCCGCGGAGGCCGCGCTGGGCGCCGCTCACATCACGGTCAACAAGAACGCGATTCCGAACGACCCGGAAAAGCCGTTCGTGACAAGCGGCATCCGTCTCGGCTCGCCGGCTATGACTACGCGTGGCTTCGGCGTCAAGGAAGCAGAGCAGGTGGGCAATCTGATTGCCGACGTGCTCGAAAACCCGGAAGACACAGCCACGATCGAACGTGTGCGCGGGCAAGTTGCCGAGTTGACGCAGCGTTTCCCGGTCTACCGCTAAGCCGCCATGCATTGCCCTTTCTGCCGTCACGCCGATACGCAGGTCGTCGACTCGCGTGTCTCCGAAGACGGCGCGACGATTCGCCGGCGCCGCCGCTGCCCGGCCTGCGACAAACGTTTCACGACGTATGAGCGGGTCGAGCTGGCGTTGCCGTCGGTCGTCAAGAAAGATGGCAGCCGTACCGAGTTCGACCGCCGCAAAATTGTCGCGAGCATGCAACTGGCGCTGCGCAAGCGCCCGGTTGCAGCGGACGCGATCGACGCCGCCGTCGCCCGAATCGAATATCAACTGCTCGGCAGCGGCGAGCGCGAAGTGCGCAGCGAGCGCCTCGGCGAGCTCGTGATGAATGAGTTGCGCGCGCTCGACACGATTGCCTATGTTCGTTTTGCGTCTGTTTACCGGCGCTTCGAAGACGTCTCCGAATTTGAAGACGTGATCGAAGAGTTTCGCCGCGCCTCCTCTCCTCCGAAGCCTTCCCGCAAGCGCTGAGCGCGGACGCACCTCGCGTCGCGTCCGACTATTCGTGTTTTGCCGTGTGGCTCTACGTCTCTGCATTTGCCGCTCCGTTATGGTTCGTCGCGTGAATTCTTGCGCGCACTAGCGTCTGAATGCCACCTGGCCGTTCGGCCGATTGTCGAGTCGTCCGCGAATCGCTAGATTGTCTGCATTCTGTGAAAACATTCAGGGATGCAGATGAAACAGCATGCAATCGCTTCCCCGCCGCGCGGCGGATTTACGCTTGCCGAAACGCTCGTGGTGGTCGCGCTGCTGGCGGTGGTCGCGGTGATGGTGACCCCGTCGTTCGTAGCGTGGCATGTGCGGGATCAGGTCGACGCACGCGGCAAGGCGCTCGTGTCGACCTTCGCCTATGCACGCAGTGAAGCAGTGCGTCGCGGCGCTCGCGTTACCGTGTGCCGGACCGATGCGGCGCGGCACTGCCTTGCCGCCGGCCAACCGTGCGGCAATGGCGTGGCCGACTGGTCGTGCGGCTGGGCGGTACTGGCCGACCGCGCCGGCACCGTTACGCTGCTGCGCGCACATTCCTCGCTCCCCTCAGTGAGCATTGTCGGCACTCAGACGAACCTGACATTCACGCCACCCGCAGGCCAGTTGATCGGCACCTTCCGCAGCTTCGACATCGCACCGCGAGCGCCATCTAAAGCGACGCAGGGCAATAAGTGGCGGCGCTGTATTCGTATTGCCGCGGGCGGCCGCACGCGGATCGTTGAAGGCGGATGTGGAGCGGCGTCGTGAGGCCGTCGATCGGGTCATCTCCGGCGCAAACGCCGGCGCAACGCTGCTGCAGGCAGTGCAGCGGTAGCTCGTTGATCGAAGTGATGCTAGCCGTCACGGTGATGGCGGTAACGGCGCTCGGCCTGATTGCCGGGCAATTGTGGACAGCGCGTGAGGCCCGAGCGATGTCGATGCGCGAACAGGCCGCATGGATAGCCGATTCCGTCGCCGAAGCGATGTCTGCGCCATACGCCAACGAGGCCGCGCTCAGTGCATGGAGTGCACGAGCGGCGACCGTTTTGCCGCGGGGCGACGTGTCGGTCGTCGCAATAGATGGTGTGTCGGCGGCCCGGGTGACATGGGCGGCTTCGCATAACTCGCCGCGCGCCGACGACATGATCGACAAGCCCGAGCGTTGCGGCGCAGTCGATGCGCCCGTGGGCTTTTCATGCGTCGCGTTGGCGTTCGTCAAATGATGTCGCCTTGGCATCGTTCGCGCGGCCATACGCTGCTCGAGTTCGTGATCGCGGTTGCGTTGGGACTTCTGGTGACCGCAGCTGTGGTGTCGCTTTATACGACGCAACGCGCAGCCTTCGAACGCGCAAACAATGTGCTGCGTATCCGCGAAGCCGGCTTGACCGCGCTCACTATCGTTGGGCAGCAATTGCAGATGGCGGGGTTTGTCCCGGCCGACGCGGCGCAATATCACGCACCGGCGCCTTTGTTCGGCTGCTCGGGCGGCCATCCCGCAGGCACGGATGATAGCCGCTTGAGCTGCGAGACATTGCCTGGCAAGTCTGACGGCGTTGCGGTGCGGTACGTCGGCGACAGCGTGTCGACGTGGCCGTCATCGACGGGACAGACAACGGACTGTCTCGGACAAGCCGTGACAAACAACAGTGCGGCGCTTGGCGACCTGGGTGTGCCGGTGGTCAATCGCTTCTACGCCAAGGTGAGCAGTTCGACCGGCGAGCCGGAGCTTTACTGCGAAGGCAATGGCAAAACGGGCTCCGCGCAGCCGCTGGTTGAAGGCGTCGAACGCCTGCGGATCAGGTACTGGCTGGCCGGCGCGGCGAACGCAATCGACGCGTCGGCGGTGATGACTGATCAGTGGGCGAGCGTCCTCGCGGTCGATCTTTGCGTGCTCGTGCGCGGTGCGCCGCAAGGGCAGCGGTCGCGCTATATCGATTGCGACGGCATAAGCGGAATTGCGACCGACTTACATCCGCGGCAGGCATTCTGGCGGCGCGTCGCGCTGCGCAATTACGCGGAGGGCGTCTCGTGATCGACAGACAAAGCAGGGCGGCGTGCCGCTGCGTCGGTCTGGCACAGCGCGGCTGCACACAGCAATTGCTGGTGCCAGGCGGACAGGGGCGCGGCGCTTCACGCTTGGGTTGCCGTGCTTCACGCAGGCGCTGCCGCGGCGCCGTGCTGCCGATCGTTCTGCTGATTTCGGCGATGCTGTTGGCGACATCGGCGGCGTGGTTCGAGGCATCTATCGCGGCGGCGCGTAGCACCGTCAATGTGCGCGACTATTTGCAGGCATTCCACGCTGCCGATTCGGCATTGAGTTTATGCGCCCGCGGCGTCGTGGTCTCCACGGGTATAGGCGCGGTAGCAGTTCCGCCAGCCGCCCGCGAGCCGGCGCAATGGAAACTCGAAGCGGTGTTCGGAGGCGCGGCCGCGACACCTGTCGCCAGGTGGCCGGGGTCGGTGCGCGTTCCTCAATGCGTGGTCGAAGGATGGCGCCTCGCCGCTCGCCCTGACGCACGAGCGTATTTGATTACATCGCGCGGTTTTGGCGAGAAGGAGGAGTCGCAAGCATGGCTGCAGATGGAACTGGTGATCGACGACGGCGACAGGATCGAACGCCATTGGCGGCGCGTCGCTGCGCGGCCCTTTTGACGAGGCATGGATGAAAAGGCCGTACGTATCCGCATTCACCTTGCTCGAGCTGATGATCACGCTCGCGATAGTCGCGGTGCTGGCCGTGTTTGCCGTGCCCTCATATCGCAGCCACGTTGCCCGAACGCATCGCGTCGACGCGGCATCGGCGCTGTTTCGGGCAGCGCAATTCGTCGAGGGTGTGGCCAGCGACGGCATTGCCGCTCTGCCGCCGGGGCTCGATCAGGCTCCTCAATTCGGCTCGGCTGTTTATCGGCTGCGTGTTCTTGCGGCGGACGATGCTAACGGCGGCTATTCGATTGAAGCAGCACCTGACGAGTTGGGTCCGATGCGCGATGACGCTTGCGGCATTTTCACGCTCGACGCGACCGGCATGCGAAGTAACAAGAATGTCGCGGTTGGTTCGGCACCGCTCACCGCGCAATGCTGGGGCACGGGCTAGCAGGCAGCCAAAACCTGGCATGGTGCGGTGCGCTCAAAGACCGGCAGAAAACCACGAAACCACGAAGCACTGACCTCGAGTACCCTAAAACAGCACTTCATTCCTCATTGCCCGAATCTTTCGAACGACCGGACTCACTCTTGATCTGCTGCCACACGCGGTACGCTTCCCACGCGGCAAACGCCAAGCTGCCCCATTTCAGTGCGGGCTTGGCGCCGGAGGCAACGGTAGCGCGCAGCGGCTTGGCAAGAACCAGCGAGGCGATCGAGCTGACTAGCGGATATTGCTTGAGCAGAGCGCCAATTGTCCCGGCGTTGAGAAAGCTCGCCCTGGAACCGCTGCCCATGCGCAGCCCGCCCAGACCCGGCACAAGGAACCTGAGCCAACTGAAGTGCGTGACGGCCTCGCGCAATTCGATGGTTGCCTCGGCGAGTTCCATGCGCTCGACCTCGGCGCGCACGAGCAGCAATTCCTTGCGTAGCGCTCGCAGATGCGGCGCGCTAAGGTCTCTCGCCGGCTGGCGCAGGTTACGGAATGCGGAACTCGAGTGGCGCTGGTTCATGGCTTTTCGGCAGTGTGTGGGAGGGCGGGGAACGGCGCAACGGACGGTACAGAAAGCGTTGCGGCAACTGGTGGAGTGCACAAGCGCTTTGCGAGCGTCCACAAATTCACGATCAGCAAAAAGGCGTCGTGTGTTCGATACGCTCGCCGTGCTACGGTCTACGAAATACGTCGCGGTCTTTTTCGAACTCTGCGATGGTGGCCTCGAAAACCATCGGCGCACGGCGCAATCCACTACGCGCTTTGAGTCCGCACGTCAGTCCTGCAATCGCGTAGACAAGTGTGATCCCGGCAAGCGCCTGCCATCGGTACGTGTCCCAGAACGCAATGGCGATCAACGCAGTGAGTGCGATCAGGGCCATAGTGGTCAGCATCATCGCGGCAAGGCCAAGGAAAAGCACGCCTAGGAGGCGGTCTTTTTCCTCGGCCAGTTCAATGCCGATCAGTTCAAGGCGGGTTTGCAGAATGGCAGACACCGAACTGATGATGCGGCGTAACGGGCTATGTTGTTCGCGCTGCGATTGTGTGTCGGTCGTCATGGCTATGGGCGTTGCGCGTGTTGGCCTAAGCGGCGCGTGCAAACGTGCGCGCCAAGATAAGTGGACCGGCCAGGCATGCGCCGGTCAACTTGATTAGCTGGCATGCCGGACATGGATTGTCCGGCAACGTGCAGTCGTGTTACTTGCGGTTGATCAGCAGGCCCAGCAGCACGCCGGCGCCCGCGGCAATGCCGATGGACGCCCACGGATGCTCATGAACGTAGTCGTCGGTTACGCGAGCAGCCTTCTTGCCTTTTTCGACCACGACGACTTGCACGTCGGCCGCTTTTTCCCTGGCTTGCTTCAGACGGGACAGCGCCGTTTCGCGCAGTTCCGAAGCGCGCTCGCCCGTTGCGCTTGCGGCCTGTTTCAGCAGGTCTTCCGCGTCCGCGAGGACGGTTTTGATATCCGACATCAATCTCTCCTTGTTGACTTCCGACATTGACAGCTCCCCTTCGTCTCACGCCACGCGTGAATCGTATCCAAAGAAACGGCGGCTGGCGAGCGCACTGCCTAGTTTGCCCGAGCCGAACGCACGAACCGTTCCTGACGAGGCGAAACGCTTGAGAACAACAACTGCATGACCCCTTGCAGATGATGTTAGATCATGATGGAGTTGATCTGTCCCGCAAAGTTTCCACTAAATCGGCGAAAATTACAAAAAGGCATAAGGTAGTGAGCCAATGTTCGTTCGGCGTGTACGGTCGCTGCCGTATGCTTTATCTTTGCGAAGCGCCGCGGGCAAATGCTCGCGCTGGTGTCCGAATACTTTAGGAGATGCACATGAGTCTACGTCTTGGCGATATCGCACCGGATTTCGAGCAGGAGTCGAGTATCGGCCGCATCAGGTTCCATGAATGGCTCGGCGACAGTTGGGGCGTGCTGTTTTCGCACCCGGCCGACTTCACGCCGGTCTGCACCACCGAGCTCGGGCTCACCGCCAAGCTCGCCGAAGAATTCGCGAAGCGCAACGTCAAAACCATCGCGTTGTCGGTTGACAGTGCCGAGTCGCATAAGGAATGGATCAAGGACATCAACGAGACGCAGGCCGCCAACGTCGGGTTTCCGATTCTGGCCGACGGCGACCGCAAAGTGTCCGAGTTGTACGACATGATCCACCCGAACGCCAATGAAACGCTCACGGTTCGCTCGCTCTTCGTCATTGATCCGAAGAAGAAAGTGCGTCTGATCATCACGTACCCGGCGAGCACGGGGCGCAACTTCGACGAAGTGCTGCGCGTAATCGATTCGCTTCAACTCACCGACAGCCATTCGGTTGCAACGCCGGGCAACTGGAAGCAGGGTGACGACGTTGTGATCGTGCCGTCGCTGAAGGACGAAGAGGTGATCAAACAGAAATTCCCGAAGGGTTACAAGGCGCTGCGTCCGTATCTGCGCATGACGCCGCAGCCGAACAAGTAAGCCGGCGGTTCCCGCACGGTTGAACGCGCGGGTTGAACCCGCGTTACCCCAAACACCAAAGCAAGAAGCGGTGTCATAAACGAAAGAAGGCCGGTTCATCTCGAACCGGCCTTCTTTTTAACAACGCACGGAACCCCGCCGCCATCGACGGAATCCGTGCTTCAGAGAAGTCTCAGAAAAACGCCTGAATGCCCGTTTGCGCGCGCCCGAGAATCAGCGCGTGAATATCGTGCGTGCCTTCATAGGTATTCACCACTTCCAGATTCACCAGATGCCGCGCGATGCCGAACTCGTCCGAGATGCCGTTGCCGCCTAGCATGTCCCGCGCGAGCCGCGCAATATCGAGCGCCTTGCCGCACGAATTACGCTTCATGATCGACGTGATCTCGACGGCGGCCGTGCCTTCGTCCTTCATGCGGCCAAGGCGAAGCACGCCTTGCAGCCCGAGTGTGATCTCGGTTTGCATGTCGGCGAGTTTTTTCTGGATCAACTGGTTCGCTGCGAGCGGCCGGCCGAACTGCTTGCGGTCGAGCACGTACTGACGCGCGGTGTGCCAGCAGGCTTCCGCCGCGCCGAGCGCGCCCCACGCAATGCCGTAGCGCGCCGAGTTTAGGCACGTGAACGGACCGCGCAGGCCGCTCACTTCCGGAAAGCGGTTTTCTTCCGGCACGAACACTTCGTCGAGCACGATCTCGCCCGTGATGGACGCACGCAAGCCCACCTTGCTATGGATGGTCGGCGCCGACAGGCCCTTCCAGCCCTTCTCGAGAATGAAGCCGCGAATCGCGTCCTTGCCGTTTTCCTCGAGCTTGGCCCATACGACGAAAACATCGGCGATCGGCGAATTGGTGATCCACATTTTCGAGCCCGATAGCGAGTAGCCGCCGTCCACTTTCTTCGCGCGCGTCCCCATGCTGCCCGGGTCGGAGCCGTGATTCGGCTCGGTCAGCCCGAAGCAGCCGATCCATTCACCGGTGGCGAGCTTCGGCAGGTACTTCTGCTTCTGCGCCTCGGAGCCGAACTCGTAGATCGGCACCATGACCAGCGAAGACTGCACTGACATCATCGACCGGTAGCCGGAGTCGACGCGCTCCACTTCACGCGCAATCAAACCATACGCCACGTAGTTGAGCCCCGGACCGCCGTATTGCTCGGGAATTGTCGGGCCGAGCAATCCGAGTTCGCCCATCTCGCGGAAGATCTCGATGTCGGTCTTCTCGTGGCGGAACGCTTCGAGCACGCGCGGCTGCAGCTTGTCCTGCACATACGCCGCGGCGGCGTCGCGCACCATGCGTTCGTCTTCGGTGAGCTGCTGATCCAGCAGCAGCGGGTCTTCCCAGTGAAACTGCGCGGCCTCTGCCATGACGTATCTCCTGATTCCTTGCTTGATTCCAGCTTGACTTGAGTTCCGCTATGCGAAACAATGTTTTGCAAACCACGCCCGAGTGTATCACCCGATGACGCCTGCATCCACTTTGTCCGAACCGCTCGACGAGCGCAAATTCGTCGTCGCCCTCGCGCGCGGGCTTGATTTGCTGCGCGCTTTCAAACCAGGGGAGACGATGCTCGGCAACCGCGACTTCGTCGAACGCACGGGTTTGCCGAAGGCGACTGTCAACCGCCTTGCGTACACGCTGACCGTGCTTGGCTATCTTCGGCTCGATGAGGCATTGGGCAAATATGCGCTCGATGCCGGCGTGCTGTCACTCGGGTTTGCGCTGCTCTCGGGCACCGACACGCTGGAGCTTGCGCGCCCGCATATGCGCGCATTCGCGCGCGAGGTCGGCGCGGCGGTTTCGCTCGGCTGCCGCGACGGCCTCGACATGATCTATCTCGACACCATTCGCAGCGAAACCGCGCTGACGCTTGGCCTCGCGCCCGGTTCCAAACTGTCTATGTTGACGAGTTCGATGGGCCGCGCGTATCTCGCCGTGCAGCCGGCCGACGTGCGCGCCGCGTTGCTTGCCGAGTTGAGGAAAGCGGCGGGCAAGGGTGCAGCGGCGCTGGTCGCGGACGCTGTGGAGGAAATCGCCACGTTCGAGACTGAGCGCTGCTGCTATTCGTTTCGCGCCTGGCATGACGATGTCAACGCAGTCGCGGTGCCGTTTCGCGAGCCGCGCGAAGGGCGCTGGCTCGTGCTGAGTTGCAGCGGGCCGGCTTCGTCGATGGGAGAAGAGGTGTTTCGTGAGAAGGTCGCGCCGCGGCTGAAGGCACTCGCGCGTCGCCTTGGCGACGTCGGCTGAGGCGCCGGATGGATCGAGCCGAGCTAATCAGGTCGAGTTCGTCGGGCGCGGCAAATCAGCCACGCCAAGCAGATCAGGCAAGCGGACTGGAGCAAGTGGACTAGGCGAAGCGGAGCAGGCCAAGCGAACGCAGCAAGTGGAGCAGGGCAGGTCAAGCGGAGCAGGCGAAGCCGACCAGACCAAGCGGATGAAACCAAGCGGATGAAACCGGGCGGATCAGACTAGGCGAATCGGATCAACCGGACCAGCCCGAACGAATCAACCCAACGAACCGGCCCAAGCGAATCAACGCAAACGAACCCACCCGAGCGAACCAACCCAAACCGCACAAATCAGTCCGACGGCTCAGACCAACCAACCAAACAACCCATACCCAGCAAACCGCTCACGCAAAAATCACCTCACGCCCAACACCCCATCAATCAAGCCGCGCGGTCGTGATAATGAGCATTGAACAGCGGCCCTTGCACGAAGCGCACATCGTATTGCTGCAACGCCTCGAATTGCGGTTCGTCCACCACGCGGTTGAAGATGAGCGGAATCCGCAGCCGGTTCGCGTAACCCACTAGCGGCTTCACAGTCGCATCGCGCAGCGCGATTGCCGCGTCCATCTTGATGAAATCGAGCCGCGCCGTGTCCGACACCGACAGAATCTGCCCCGCGTTCGACAGATTGCCCGCCACCTTGAAGCCGTAATGCTGATAGCTCTTGGTCAGATAGCCGAGAAAAGTCTTGTGCGCGACCGCGGCTGCCGGCAGTTCGATCACTATCCTCGATGGATTCAGCCCGAACGACGTCAGCACACTCGAGAAGTGCCGCCCGTGATCGTATTTCACGCTCTTCAGGAGCCGCTCGTGCACGCGCAGGAAAAGCAGTCCGTGCCGCTGTGCGCCGAAAAAGTTGACCGCGTGCAGTGCGCGCGACATGCGGTCGAGCGCGACGACTTCCTGATCGTCGGCGATGCGGTCGAACACATCGAACATATCGAACGGCGCGGCGTCGAGCCGCTGAGTGACCGCCTGAAAACCCAGTTCATCGCCGAACCGGTCGACGTTTTCCACATCCGACGACAGCGACTGCGCCAACGCGTGCACGCTGATGTCGAAGATCGGTTCATAAGCACTCGTCAGTTCGAGTTCGTTGAACCGCGCGAGCGCAATGTCGCCGCTCGCGCCGTGCCCCATCGCCAGATGTTTGCCGAGAAAAGGATGCTCAGAAGCGCGGACAATGAGATTGGGGATGGTCGGCGGAATCATTTAAGCGAGTGGATCAGGTGAGTGGTGCGCTCGGCGCGTGAACACACGGCGCCTGCGCCGCATCCTTCGATGGTAGCAGCCTGCACCGCGCCCACATGAACAAAATGCTGATAACGATATCCGGCCAACGCTTGCCCGGCGGGCCCGTCGCGCGCTGCCATTCACGTTTTCAGGGTATACGTTAATTTCACTTAACGTAATTCGTTTTACCATGCGTAAATTGACGTGCGACTGAGAACGGCGAACCCATGCCATCTCGCAACGCTTTCGCATCGGCCCGCAGCCGCAGACATTTCAACAGTCCAACAATCAGTTGTGGAGACAGCACCTATGAGCGCCCAGCCGGCCCCAGTCGCCGCGAATGTGATCGAAGTCGAGCAGGTTCTCGGCGAAACCCATCACCCAGCATTCCAGTTCATGCTGCTCGCGTTGTGCGGGCTATGCCTCGTGATCGACGGCTTCGACGCGCAGGCAATGGGCTATGTCGCACCCAGCGTAATCGGCGAATGGCATGTATCGAAGGCAGCGCTCGGTCCGGTTTTCAGCGCGAGCCTCTTCGGCATGCTGTTGGGCGCGTTGGGACTGTCGGTGCTGGCAGACCGCATCGGCCGTCGTCCGGTGCTGATCGGCGCGACGTTTTTCTTCGCGTTGTCGATGCTGGCCACGCCCTTTGTCGCAACCATTCCCGCTTTGATCGCACTGCGCTTCATCACGGGGCTTGGCCTCGGTTGCATCATGCCCAACGCGATGGCGCTCGTCGGCGAATTTTCGACGCCCGCACATCGCGTCAAGCGCATGATGCTCGTGTCGTGCGGCTTCACATTGGGCGCGGCGCTCGGCGGTTTCATCAGCGCCGCGCTGATTCCGGCCTACGGCTGGCGCGCGGTGTTCTGGGTCGGCGGCACAGTGCCGCTGATGCTCGCGCTGGCTATGCTCGCCGCGTTGCCCGAGTCGCTGCAATTTCTCGTGCTCAAGGGCCGCAGCGAGCGCGCGTTGCGCTGGCTCGCGAAGTTCAATCCCGCTCTGCCGATCGATGCGAACACACGCGTCGTCGTCCGCGAGAAGGGCAATGACGGCGCGCCCGTCGCGGAACTGTTCCGCGCGGGCCGCACTCCGGTCACGCTGATCCTGTGGGCGATCAGCTTCATGAACCTGATCGATCTGTACTTCCTGTCGAACTGGCTGCCGACCGTCATGCGCGACGCCGGCTATTCGCCGGGCACGGCGGTGATCGTCGGCACGGTGTTGCAGACCGGCGGCGTGGTGGGCACGTTGCTGCTCGGCTGGTTTATCGAACGCTTTGGTTTTGTGCGCGTGCTGTTCGTATGCTTTGCGGGAGCGGCGCTCGCTGTCGGCACCATCGGCACGGTGGCGCACGCACTGCCGTGGCTTCTGATCGTCGTGTTCGCGGGCGGCTTCTGCGTGGTCGGCGGGCAACCGGCGGTGAACGCGCTTGCCGGCCATTTCTATCCGACCACGCTGCGCTCGACGGGCATCGGCTGGAGCCTCGGCATCGGGCGTATCGGTTCGGTCATCGGGCCGCTGGTCGGCGGTCAGCTGATTGCGCTGAACTGGTCGAACGAATCGCTGTTCCATGCGGCCGCGCTGCCGGTGCTGTGTTCCGCGTTGCTGGTCATCGCTCTGGCGGCGACCACGCGGCAACGCAGCCGGCCGTCCGAACCGCAAACGGCGTGAAGTGAATCGGGAATCAACGGAGAATTTGCATGGATACCTCAACAGGTCAGCCGAATACCGTCAGATCGCGGCTCGAGATCGAGCCCGGCTATCAGTCCGGATTCGCAAACGAATTCGCGACAGAGGCTCTGCCGGGCGCACTGCCTGAAGGGCGCAATTCGCCGCAACGCGTGGCCTATGGTTTGTACGCCGAACAGTTGTCCGGCACCGCGTTCACCGCGCCGCGCGGCCACAATCGACGCACGTGGCTGTACCGCATTCGTCCGGCGGCCGTGCACAAGCCGTTCACGCCGCTGCCATCGGACCGGCTCGTTGCCAACTTCGCCGAAGTGCCGCCGACGCCGCCGAACCAGTTGCGCTGGGACGCGTTGCCGATGCCGGCCGAGCCGACCGATTTCATCGACGGTTGGGTGACGATGGCCGGCAACGGCGCGGCGGAATCGATGAGCGGCTGCGCGATCCACCTGTACGCAGCCAATCGCTCGATGACGGACCGTTTCTTCTATAGCGCGGACGGCGAACTGCTAATCGTGCCGCAGGAAGGGCGCCTCGATATCGCGACCGAACTCGGCCGGCTCGAAGTCGAGCCGTTCGAGATCGCGGTGATTCCGCGCGGCGTGCGCTTCACGGTGAGCCTGCCTGACGGCCGGGCGCGCGGCTACATCTGCGAGAACTTTGGCGCGTTGCTGCGCTTGCCCGATCTTGGTCCGATTGGCTCGAACGGTCTCGCCAATCCGCGCGACTTCCTCACGCCGCATGCGGCTTACGAAGACCGCGAGGGCGACTTTGAGCTCGTCGCGAAGATGAACGGCAATTTGTGGCGCGCGGACATTGGCCATTCGCCGCTCGACGTGGTCGCGTGGCACGGCAATTACGCACCCTACAAATACGATTTGCGGCGCTTCAACACGATTGGCTCGATCAGTTTCGACCATCCGGACCCGTCGATTTTTCTGGTGCTGCAATCGCAAAGCGACACGCCGGGCGTCGACTCGATCGACTTCGTGATCTTTCCGCCGCGCTGGCTTGCTGCTGAAGATACGTTCCGTCCGCCGTGGTTTCATCGCAATGTCGCAAGCGAATTCATGGGCCTCGTGCACGGCGCCTACGACGCGAAAGCCGAGGGTTTCGTGCCGGGCGGCGCGAGCCTGCATAACTGCATGTCGGGCCACGGGCCCGACGCTGACACCTTCGAAAAAGCGTCGCACAGCGATACGTCCAAGCCGGCCAAGGTTGGCGACACGATGGCTTTCATGTTCGAAACGCGCACGCTGATCAAGCCGACCCGCTTCGCGCTCGAAACCGCGCAGCTTCAGGCGCATTACTACGAGTGCTGGCAAGGTCTTAAGAAACACTTCAATCCGGAGCAACGATGAGCGCACTGAGCGATCTTCAGGCGACGCGCGATCCGTCGCGCAAGAGTTGGGTCGAGTCGGCCAACGAACCGCGCCACGATTTTTCGATCCAGAATTTGCCGTTCGGTATTTTCAGCGATAGCCACGACGACGCGCGGCGCGCAGGCGTGGCGATTGGTGATGAGATCGTCGACTTGTCAGTGTTGCATGCCGCTGGATTGCTGACGGTGCCCGCGAAGGCCGACGTGTTTGCGCGCGACAGCTTGAACGATTTCATCGCGCTCGGCCGCGACGCGTGGCGCAGCGTGCGAATCCAGTTGAGCAATCTGCTTGCACGCGATACCTCGACCTTGCGCGACAACGCTGCATTGCGCGGGAAGGCTTTGGTGCGTCGGGCCGATGCACGGTTGCATCTGCCGGTGCAGATTCCAGGCTATACCGACTTCTATTCGTCGAAAGAGCATGCAACGAATGTCGGCTCGATGTTCCGCGATCTGAAGAATGCGTTGCTGCCGAACTGGTCGGAGATGCCGATCGGCTATAACGGACGCGCGTCGTCGGTGGTGGTGAGCGGCACGCCTGTGCGCCGGCCGAATGGTCAATTGAAGTTGCCCGATCAGGAGCGGCCGGTGTTTGGCGCGTGCCGCAAGCTCGACATCGAACTGGAGACGGGTTTTGTGATCGGCGGCGGCAATGCATTGGGCGAGCCGATTGCGTGTGCCGATGCCGAAGCGCATATCTTCGGCATGGTCTTGCTGAACGACTGGAGCGCGCGCGACATTCAGCAATGGGAATACGTGCCGCTCGGCCCGTTCAACGCGAAGACATTCGCGACCACCATTTCGCCGTGGATCGTGACGCTCGATGCGCTGGAGCCTTTTCGTGTCGCTCAACCGCAGCAGGAGCCGCGGCCGCTTGCGTACCTGCGGCACGACGGCGAGCATGCGTTCGACATCGCGCTGGAAGTGGCGCTGCGTCCGCAAGGCGCGAAAGAGGCCACGACGATCGCGCGGACCAACTTCAGGCACATGTACTGGACGATGGCGCAGCAACTCGCGCATCACACAGTGTCGGGCTGCAATACCCGAGTGGGCGATCTGATGGGCTCGGGCACGATCAGCGGCCCGACCGATGATTCGTACGGCAGCCTGCTCGAGTTGACGTGGAACGGCAAGAAGCCGCTGGAGCTGAAAGAAGGCGGCACGCGCAGCTTTATAGAGGACGGCGACGAGTTGACACTGGCGGGCTGGTGTCAGGGCGATGGCTATCGCGTCGGCTTTGGCTCGTGTGTCGGCGAGATTCTGCCGGCGCGCGGGTGACACGCATGCGCTGGCCGCAGCGCGGCGGGAGCCAGTCTGAGCCGGTGCGAACCGGCGTCGATCGGCGTGGACCAAGGTGGATCGGCGCCAACCGGTGCGGGCCGGCGTGCACCGCCGTGGGTCCATCAGGACGGCCGCGGCCTCCGCCTATCGCGCTTAGCCAGCCACCGCCACACGCTGCGCGCGCCGCTCGATAGACACCGACCATAGCGTAAGCACGAGCGCCCCGATCGACGTCGCCATGCCCACCCACGGCAGCGTGGTCAACGGCGCGCCCGCACCGATCGCCATGCCCCCGAGCCATGCGCCCGTCGCGTTGCCGAGATTGAACGCACCCTGGTTCAGCGTCGATGCAAGGTTCGGCGCGTGGCTCGCGCGATCGACGATCAGCATCTGCAACGGCGGCACGATTGCAAACGCCAGAACACCCCACGCGAAGATGGTGATCATCGCCGGAATCTCGGCATGCATGGTGCCCGCAAAAATCGTGAGAATCACGACGATGGCGAGCAGAAACGCCACCAGCGACGGCATCAATCGCCAGTCGGCGAGCTTGCCGCCAAGCGTGCTGCCGACCGTCAGACCGAGGCCGAACAGCAGCAGCACGAGCGTCACAGCATGCGGGGTGAAGCCGGTCACGTCTTCGAGAATCGGCGTGATGTAGGTGAAAGTGGAGAAGAGGCTCGCCGAGGCCAGCACGCTGATGCCGAGCACCATCACCACTTGCGGGTTCTTCAGCACGCTGAATTCGCGCACGAGGCTCGCCTTCTGCATCTCGATCCGCGCCGGCAGGCAAAGCGCGAGCGCTGCGGCCGCGGCAATGCCGATACCCGTCACTGCCCAGAAGGTCGCGCGCCAGCCGACAGCCTGGCCGAGCGCCGTGCCAAGCGGCACGCCCAACACATTGGCGAGCGTGAGGCCTGTAAACATCAGCGCGATAGCCTGCGCGCGGCGGTTCGGCGCGACGAGGCCCGCGGCCACCACCGAGCCGATACCAAAAAACGCGCCGTGGCAGAACGCCGTGACGATCCGCGCGGCCATCAGCACCGCATAGCCCGGCGCCACAGCACACAGCAGATTGCCGACGATGAATACGCCGATCAGGCTCATCAACGCCTTCTTGCGCGGCATGTTCGCAACCGCGATTGCCACGATCGGCGCGCCGATGGTCACGCCGAGCGCGTAAGCCGACACCAGCATGCCGGCCGCCGGGATGGAGACGGACAGATCGCGGGCGACATCGGGCAGCAGCCCCATGATGACGAATTCGGTAGTGCCGATGCCAAACGCGGCAACGGCGAGAGCAAGCAGGGGCAAAGGCATGGCAGCAGACTGTGGATCGGCGCGGCGCGAAGCGTCGCGCGGCCGGCGCGCGTTTTCGGGACGAGAGCGCATGCGCCGTGCGGAAGCAGAACAGTCAGGGATTCTACCTAAGTCAAAACGATAGTGCTGCGCGCCGATGCGGATGTTGTTTTGACTGAAACCCGCCGGGCAGGGCGGCGGCGGAAGTGTCTGCAAGGCGCCGCGCCGGTTGTGCAACTACCCCGCGCCCCGCCTGATGTCTGCTAGCTGCCCGCTAGCCGTTGCCTTCCTGCGAGTTCAGCGTCTCGCCGTGGCGTCCAGCGCCTCCGGCAAAACGCGCGGCGCCCGCGACGCCTTCGTCGAACACCGCGCGATAGCCGCCAGCGCCTTCGCGCCGAAGTGCCTCAGCAAGATCGTCGAGCATGCTGTTTTCCAGCACTGAACGGCGGTCGGCCAGCAGCGCCGCCTGCGGGAACGCTGCGAGTTCGGCGGCCAGTTGCTCCGCCGCCGCGCGCGCTTCGCCCCTCGCGACCACGCGGTTGGCGAGGCCGAAGCTGAGCGCTTCCTGCGCGCTCACGGCACGGCCCGTCAGGATGAGATCGAGCGCGCGCGAGATGCCGATCAGCCGCGGCAAGCGGATCGTTCCGCCGTCGATCAACGGAATGCCCACGCGTCGGCAGAACACACCGAGCAGGGCATCCTCCTCGACGACGCGCAGATCGCACATTGCCGCCAGTTCCAGGCCGCCGGCGACCGCATAGCCTGCAATTGCCGCGATGACCGGCTTCGCGAAGTTCATACGCGTCGGTCCCATCGGCCCAGGTCCGTTGCCGTCCGCGTGCAGTTCATTGCGGCAACTTTCGTCGGCGAGCGCGCTCAGATCCGCGCCCGCGCAAAACGTGCCGCCCGCGCCGAACAGCACCGCGGCGCGCCAGGCGGGTTGCGCTTCGAAGCAGCGGAACGCGGCGCTCAATGCGTCGGCGACAGCGCGGTCGACGGCATTGCGACGCTCGGGGCGCTCAAGCACGATCGTTGCTACGCCGTCATCGTCGTTAGCTTCGATGCGCACATATTGATTGAAATTTTGGGTGCTTATCATCGTCGTGTCCTTGAAGGGCCGCATTCGCCCGTTCGTTTGCCTGAGCGCTCGTGCACCGCTCATTCAGCGCTCGTCCGCACTCATGCACAGCACTTAATACCGTGGCTTGACATGCTTCTTTCACAATCGACTCGTAGCGTTAGCGCTCTCTTAACGCGCTGGCGGATTTTCGCCGGCTCATCGAGCCTGCCTTTGCCTCTCACCAATTCATCGTCCGCGGCTGCGCCGGCCTGCGCGGAGACGGTCTGGATCGTGCCGCTTAATCAGCATTCATGGTACGACCATGTGCGCCTGAAACGTGTCTTCGTCGCCGACGGCACGCGGCATCAGGTCGTGCTGGTCGACGTGCGCAAGCTGCTCGCATGCGCGGATCGCGACAATACCGATTATGTGTTGAAGCCCATCGCCGAGTGGCATGCGGGGAAGGTGCGCGGCATCCGTGAATTCCTCGATCCGGACAATCCGCGTATTCCGCAGATGCCCTACGTGACGATTTCGACGCGCCGCGCGCCGGGTCTCTTCGGCTGGCTGGGTTTCGAGCGTGAGGGCGTGGTGGCGTTTCGCAATGGCCAGCATCGCGCGCGCTATCTCGCCGATGCCGGCGCGCGCTGGTTTCCGGTGGAGGTGCACGAGCGCGAGGCGGCGTTGCTGCGTGAAATGTGCGGCGCGCCGGACGACGCCCGCACCGCGATCCGCCCGGTCTCGCTGAAGGCCGGCGGAGTCTAGCCCGCTATGCCGGTTGCGCACACCGCGTTGCGAGGCGCGCCCGAGTGCCAGGCGGCAACGTTACCGAGCGTGGTCTGCGCGATCTCGTTCATCGCCTCGCGGGTAAAAAACGCCTGATGCGCAGTCACGATGACGTTCGGGAACATCAAGAGGCGCGCGAGCACGTCGTCCTGCAACGGCAGATTCGAATGGTCCTCGAAGAAGAGGCCGCCTTCCTCGTACACATCGAGGCCGAGATGGCCGAGTTGACCGTCTTTCAGCGCGCCGATCAGCGCATTGCTTTCGACGAGCCCGCCGCGCCCCGTGTTGATCAGCATCGCGCCACGCTTCATGTTGGCGAGCGCGGCGGCGTCGATCAGATGGTAGGTGGCCGGCACCAACGGACAATGCAGGCTGACGATGTCCGACTCCGCCAGAAGCGTGTCGAGTGCGACGTAGCGTGCGCCGAGCGCGAGCAGGTCGCTGGCGGGCGCGCCGGGATCGTGCGCGAGCACGCGCACGCCGAAGCCCGCCATGATGCGGCCGAACACGCGGCCGATCGTGCCGGTGCCGATCACGCCTACCGTCTTGCCATGCAGTTCGAAGCCGAGCAGCCCATGCAGCGAGAAATCGCCCTCGCGTGTGCGGGCGACGGCGCGCGGAATGCGCCGGTTCAGCGAGAGGATGAGGCCTACCGCATGCTCGGCCACCGCATGCGGCGAATAGGCGGGCACTCGGGCAACTGCAATGCCGAGACGTTCGGCCGTTGCCAGGTCGACGTGATTGAAGCCCGCCGAGCGCAATGCGAGCATGCGCGTGCCGCCTGCATATAGCCGCTCCAGCACGGCCGCGTCGACGCGATCGTTGACGAATGGGCACACCACTTCGTAGCCCTGCGCGAGAACGGCGGTTTCGCTGTCCAGATGCGATTCCTGGAAATGCAGTTCATAGCGATGCGCGCTGTTCGCTTCGGTGAAAGTTTCGATGTCGTATTGGCGGCTGCTGAATAGAATGACGCGCATCGCGTACTCCGGAAAACGTATAACGGCGTTCGACAAATTCCCTGCTTAATCTGAACCCGTCGGGCTATGCAGAGCGAATGGCATTTCATTCGACGATAAGGATCCAAACCAGGTCGATTACTACACGATTCTCGACGCGGATTTCCTCGGCGAGCGGATGTTCGGGCGCGAGTTCGTCGATTGGCAATTGAAAAACACTCAGCCTACTGAACTGCTGTTCCGCCTCGCGCGCGAGGCGCGCGTGGTGCTGCTGCCGGGGCTCGGTTTCGGCACGCAGCATGCGTCGGGGCGCGTGTCGCTTGCCAATCTCAACGAGTCCGACTACCGGCAGATCGGACGCGCGATGCGGCGGCTGATCGAAGAATACGTCGAGCGTTTTAATGCAGAGACCGGCAAGAAGCTCGATAAGACGAAGGTGAAGTAGCGGCTTGCCCTAGCTTGGCCGGACGGGCCGCCGACGCACGCTTGCAGCGCCGCTTTGGTAAGCATGGTCAAAGAACTTGCGCAATTGCGCGGATCGGTGAATGATCGGCCGTTGGCTCCTGTGCATTCCATCTTTGCGCTTTTCTTCAAGTACCGATCATGCCGACTCCATTATCTAACGTTGCGTCTACTGTTGTGCCGTGTCCGGTTGTCGAATCGCTCGACGCCATTCTCCCCGAAGAGCCGTTATTGATGATGGGCGCGGGGCCTGTGCCGATTCCCGCGGCGGTCGCCAAGGCCAACACGATCGTGATCAATCATCTGGGCGCCACGATGGTCAAGGTGATCGGCCAGGTGAAGACGATGGCGCGATATGTGTTCCAAACGAATTCGAAATGGGTGCTGGGGGTCGCGGGACCGGGCTCGGCCGCGATGGAAATGGCGATCTCCAATCTCGCGTGGGAAGGCACGCGCGTGTTGAGCGTCAAGAACGGCTTTTTCAGCGGACGGATGGCCGAGATGGGCCGCCGCGTCGGCGCGCGCGTGAGCGAACTCGACGTGGCCGACCGCTCCGTGGCGACTCTCGATGAGATCGCCGAGGCGATCCGCCGCGAGCGTCCGGAGATCGTCACGGTCGTGCAGGGCGAGACGTCGAATACGGTGTGGAACTATCAACTGAAGGACATTGCGGCGCTGGCGAAGGCGGCGGGCGCGCTGGTGATCGTCGATGCAGTCTGCACATTGAGCACGATGCCGCTCGCGATGGACGCCTGGGGTATCGACGCGGTGATCACGGGCGGGCAGAAGGGCTTGTCGTCGATTCCGGGCGTCTCGCTGATTGCATTCTCCGATGCGGCTTGGGCGCGCGTGAAGGGACGTACCGCGCCGAATGCGCATTGGTGCCTGGATGCTTCGCTCGCGGAGAACTTCTGGCATAACGCGGGGTATCACTACACGGCGCCGGTGTCGGGGGTGCTCGCCTTGCACGAGGCGCTGCGGCTCGTGTGCGCAGAGACGCTGGAAAAGCGTTTCGCGCGGCACCTGAAGTGTTCCGTCGCGTTGCAGGAAGGCGTGACCGCGCTCGGTTTGCAGTTGTATGCGCCGCTTGCTTGCCGGTTGAATTCGGTGGTGGGAATAGAGGTGCCCGCCGGGCTGAGTCCAGGCGATGTGTGCGCACATATTTCGCGGCAGCATCAGGTGGAGATTTCGGGGTCGTTCGGATTGCCAATCGTTCGGATCGGGCAGATGGGCGAGCAGTGCCGCGAGCACAATCTTTTCCGGACCGTGCACGCGTTGGGGCGCACGATGGTGGACCTCGGGGTTAAGGTGGATTTGCCTGCTGGGGTGGCCGCGTTGGAGAGGGGATTGTCGGGCGGGAAGTAAGTTTCTCGCTGCCGGTTTTTCGAAGTCAGGGCGGGCTGCTAGCGTTGCGCTTGTGTGCTGCGCGCAGCCGTCGCTCTTCGAACCGTCGGTGACGTTGGCTGGCGGGCAAGCTCGGGCGTTTGCACGCTCGCCGTAGGAACGGCTCGGGCTATACCAGTGCCTTGCCCGAGCCAGTGAACTCACTTATAAGCTAGCGCGCTAAGCCGAAAAACAGCTCAAAGCGCCGCAGGCATCTTCCCGACCTTCACATCCCGAAGATAAAGAAAAGCAGAAAGCCCCACAGCCGCGGCAGCGGCAATCGCCGCAAACAGAAACACCGACCCATATCCAAACTCGCCGGCAATGTACCCGGCCAACGGACCTGTAATCCCGAGAGACAAATCCAGAAATACCGAATAAGCCGACAAAGCCGCGCCGCGGCTAGCCGGTGGCACAAGACCCACCGCCTCGACACCAAGCGCCGGAAACACCAACGCAAACCCGAATCCGGTCAAGGCTGCTCCCGCGAGCGCAATATGCGGCTCAGGCGCGAGCCACAGCATCAACAAGCCGACACACTCAAACGAGAACGAGGCAATCGCGACGCGGAAGCCACCATACGTCTTGATCGTGTTGGCAAACAGCAGCCGCGCGCCGATAAACAGCGTGCCGAACACCGTCAGCGACAGCGCCGCGTTCGGCCACTGCTTCGCCGCATAGAACAACGTGATGAACGTTGCAATCGATCCAAAACCGGCCGAGCCGAGCGCGAGGCCAATGCCGTGCGGCAGGACGCGTGTGAATACGCTTCGATACGACATCCGCTCGCCGTGCACGATCGGCACAGGCGCCATCGGCCGCGCGAGATAAAAGCCGAGCGCCGCCAGCAGAATGACTAGAATGCCCAGCGCCGCAAAGCCTACCGTGCGCTCAATCGCAACGCCGAGCGGCGCGCCGACTGCCAACGCGCCATATGTGGCAATCCCGTTCCACGAGATCACGCGGGCGTTGTTGCTCGTGCCCACCCGACCGATTCCCCACAGAATCGCGCCGGTGCCGCACAGGCTTTCGCCGAATCCGAGCACGAGCCGGCTGCACACGAGGAGCGCAAGGCTCGGCGCGGGCCAGCGTCCGCATAAAACGGCCAGCAACAGAAGAATCCCGCTCGCGCCGCAACCGAGCAAGCCAATCGAGACCGTGCGCTTCGGCCCCAAGGTATCCGCCGAGCGTCCCGCGAGTGGCCGCGAGGCCAGCGTCGCGAGATATTGAACGCTGATTGCGGCGCCCGCGAGTACGGCGCTGTAGCCGAGGTCATCGTGGACGTAGCCCGGCAGCACGGCCAGCGGAATGCCGATCGTCAGGTAGCAAAGAAAGGTAAAAAAGACGACCGGGATAATCTGCAAAGTGGTCGAAAATTCGCTGCTTGGTGTCGCTGAGTCGGTGGACATGGGGAAAACGAGACTTGAAAACGGCGGAAAGCCGTGATTTTCCCACGGAACCGATTCTCTTGCAGGATCTGCTTAATAATTCACGGGACTAAAGTGGGTTCGGGCGCCCGCATAGTGAGGCGTTCAGGGCTTCAAGGAATGTTTTTGCCTGTGCAGAACGGTCCGCAGGCTCCGAAAAAATGGCGAGATATCGTTAATTGGCTACAAAACAACTCAAAACAGTCAGCCCAACATAAGCCAACATCGCGCGAAATCCATCTCAATATCGCTTTGTGAGTATGTCCCGCATGCGATCCACGCTATGGGTTGTATTTATTGACGGTGATAGTTTTCGAACCATCCCCGCGGCACCAAGAACATCCGAGAGCAACGAGACATGACTGAGCCGATTCGCTTCTACCACCGCAACGCGATCCGCGAGATCAAGGACGCGCCCGTCACCCGCACGGTCTTGCAGTATCTGCGTGAGGACGCGCACTGCACCGGCACCAAGGAAGGCTGCGCCGAGGGCGATTGCGGCGCCTGCACGGTCGTCATTGGCGAGCGCAATGACGCTGGCGGCGTCGACTTCAAGGCGGTCAATGCATGCATCCAGTTCATGGCGACGCTCGACGGCAAGGCGCTCTTCACAGTCGAAGATCTGCGCCAGCCGGATGGTTCGCTGCATCCCGTCCAGCAGGCGATGGTGGAATGCCACGGCTCGCAATGCGGTTTCTGCACGCCGGGCTTCGTGATGTCGATGTGGTCGCTCTACGAAAAGCACGGTCACGAGCATAGCTGCGCGAATCGGACGGTGCCCTCGCGCGAAGCGATCAGCAATGCGCTGACGGGCAATCTGTGCCGCTGTACCGGCTATCGGCCGATCGTGGATGCAGCGGTACGCATGTTCGAAGCGCCCGCGCCGAAAGCACCGGTGGACGTGGCGGCGCTCGCAGGCACACTCGCCACACTGGAGCGCGACGACACGTTTCGCTACGAGCACGCCGGTCAGCATTTCGACGCACCGCGCACCGTCGAAGCCCTCGCGCAAATCAAGGAAGCGGAGCCGGCCACGCGCATTCTCGCGGGCAGCACGGACATTGGCCTGTGGGTCACCAAGCAGATGCGCGAACTCGGCAATGTGGTCTACGTCGGGCGGATCGGCGAGTTGCAGAAGCTCGAAACGCGGGGCGACTGGATCGAGATCGGCGCGGGTGTGACCGTCGAAAACGCCTACGCGGAGCTCGCGAAACAGTATCCCGAGCTCACCGAAATGTGGCAACGCTTTGCATCGCTGCCCATTCGCAACGCGGGCACGCTCGGCGGCAATATCGCCAACGGCTCGCCGATCGGCGATTCGATGCCCGGCCTCATCGTGCTCGGCGCGCGCGTGATCGTGCGCGGCGGCTCGACTGAACGCGAAATGCCGCTCGAAGACCTGTACCTCGCATATCAGAAGAAGGATATGGCGGAGCACGAGTTCGTCGTCGGTTTGAAGGTGCCGACTCGCACAGGCGCGCGCGAGAACCTGCAATTCCGCACGTACAAGCTGTCCAAGCGTTTCGACTCGGACATCTCCGCGGTCTGTGCCGCGTTCTCGTTTATCGCGGACGGCAGCGCGGTTCGCGAGCCGCGCATCGCGTTCGGCGGCATGGCGGCGACACCGAAGCGCGCAACGCATGCAGAAGCCGTGCTGCGCGACGCCGAGTGGCACCAAGCCACCGCGCAGGCCGCGATGCTCGCGCTCGGCAACGACTATGCGCCGCTCTCCGATATGCGCGCGACCAGCAACTATCGTCTTGAAGCTGCGAAGAACACGTTGTACCGCTTCTGGCTCGAAACGCGTCCAGACAATCCGTTGCCGAAAAGCGCGCTGGATGTGCGCGCGGTGGCCGCAGCCTGCGCGCCAGCCGATTTTGGGGTCAGTGGCCACGCCGCAGCCAACGCCTGACGCGCGAGAGCGCAAAGCGCACGAAGAATACGGAGAACACAATGAATCAGCACGCCGAACCATTCCTGAAAGACGCTCAGGCGCTCGACGACTTCACGCAGGTCCACGTCTCGCGTCCGCATGAATCCGCGCATTTGCATGTGAGCGGCCGCGCCACTTACACCGACGACATCCCGACAGTCGCGGGCACGTTGCACGCCGCACTCGGCCTGTCGACCAAGGCGCATGCCAGGATCGTTTCCATGTCGCTCGATAAAGTGCGTGCGACGTCTGGCGTGGTCGCTATTTTTACCGCGGACGATATTCCCGGCGCCAACGATGTCGCGCCCATCGTCCACGGCGACGATCCGATTCTCGCCGACGGCACTGTGCAGTACGTCGGCCAGCCGGTATTCATCGTGGTCGCGACGTCGCACGAGACTGCACGGCTTGCCGCACGCCGCGCGGAGATCGTCTACGAGGAATTGCCTGCAATTCTGACCGCGCAGCAGGCGCGTGCCGCCAACCAGCATGTGTTGCCGCCGATGAAGCTCGCGCGCGGCGAGGCCGGCACGAAGATCGCACGCGCCGCGCATCGTGAGGCTGGCGAGATGCTGCTCGGCGGTCAGGAGCAGTTCTATCTGGAAGGGCAGATTTCGTATGCGGTGCCAAAGGACGACGACGGGATGCACGTCTATTGTTCGACGCAGCATCCAACTGAAATGCAGCACCTCGTTGCTCACGCGTTGGGCATTGCGTCGCATAACGTGCTGATCGAATGCCGGAGAATGGGTGGCGGCTTCGGCGGCAAGGAGTCGCAGTCGGGGCTCTTCGCGTGCTGCGCGGCGCTCGCCGCATGGAAGCTGCTGTGCCCCGTCAAACTGCGTCCGGACCGCGACGACGACATGATGGTCACGGGCAAGCGCCACGATTTCCACTACACGTATGAAGTGGGCTTCGACGACAAGGGTGTCATTGAAGGCGTTGCCGTCGACATGACCTCGCGCTGCGGTTTTTCAGCCGACCTGTCCGGCCCGGTGATGACGCGCGCGCTGTGCCACTTCGATAACGCATACTGGCTTTCGGATGTGACGATCGACGGTTTTTGCGGCAAGACCAACACGCAATCGAACACCGCGTTTCGCGGCTTCGGCGGTCCGCAAGGCGCGTTCGCGATCGAATACATCATGGACAACGTGGCGCGCTCGATCGGCGAGGATTCGCTCGACGTACGCCGCCGCAATCTGTATGGCAAGACCGAGCGCAATCAGACGCCGTATGGCCAGATCGTCGAAGACAACGTGATTCACGAACTGATCGACGAACTCGAAGCGACCAGCGAATATCGCGCGCGCCGCGTGGCGATCAATGAATTCAACGCGAACAACGAGGTGCTGAAGAAAGGCCTCGCACTCACGCCAGTGAAGTTCGGCATTGCGTTCAACGTCACGCACTTCAATCAGGCCGGCGCGCTCGTGCATATCTATACCGACGGTTCCGTGCTCGTGAATCACGGCGGCACCGAAATGGGCCAGGGCCTGAACACGAAAGTCGCACAGGTCGTCGCGCATGAACTGGGTGTGGGTTTCAATCGGATTCGCGTGACCGCAACCGATACGAGCAAGGTTGCCAATACGTCGGCGACAGCAGCTTCGACGGGTTCCGATCTGAATGGCAAGGCCGCGCAGGACGCCGCGCGTCAGTTGCGCGAACGGCTCGCGGCGTTTGCCGCCGAGCGTTTCGGCGTGGGCGAAGTCAACGCGTGTGATGTGCGCTTCGCGCATGGTCGCGTGATGGTCGGGGAGGCGGTAGTGCCGTTCGAGGAAGTAATCGCCAAGGCTTACCTTGCGCGAATCCAGCTGTGGTCCGACGGTTTTTACGCGACGCCGAAACTCTACTGGGATCAGGCGAAGCTGCAAGGCCGGCCGTTCTACTACTACTCGTATGGCGCAGCCGTGTCCGAGGTGGTGATCGACACGCTGACCGGCGAGATGCGCGTGCTGCGCGCCGACGGGCTGCATGATGTGGGCGCGTCGCTGAATCCGGCGCTCGATATCGGCCAGGTGGAAGGCGCCTTCATTCAGGGCATGGGTTGGCTCACCACCGAGGAACTGTGGTGGAACGCCGGCGGCAAGCTGATGACTCACGCGCCGTCCACCTACAAGATTCCCACGGTCAACGATACGCCGCCCGTTTTCAATGTGCGTCTGTTTAAGAACCGTAATGCGGAGGACAGCATCCATCGCTCAAAAGCGACTGGCGAGCCGCCGTTGCTCTTGCCGTTCTCGGTGTTCTTTGCGATTCGCGATGCGGTGTCCGCAGTGGGCGATCATCGTGTGAATCCGCCGCTCAATGCACCCGCCACCAGCGAAGAAATCCTCAAAGCGATCGGTTCGGTGCGAGCTGCGGCATCAGCGGCGAAGTATTCGGAGAAATGAACGCGATGAACCACTGCTCTTCGATCAAGATCGGCCGGCGCAGCGCAATCGGCGCACCGCATCCCGCGCCCATGCATATCGTGCTGTTCGGCGCGGGGCATGTGGGTCATGCGCTTATCCAGTTGCTCGGCAATCTGCCGTGCGTGGTTCAGTGGGTCGACGGGCGCGACGAACTGTTCCCCGACGAAACGCCCGCGAACGTGCAGATCGAAGCGACCGACACGCCCGACGCGATCGTCGATACAGCGCCGCCCGGCGCCTGGTTTCTGGTGATGACGCATAACCATGCGCTCGATTTTTCGCTCGCTGAACGCATCATGCGACGGCGCGATTTCAGCTACTTCGGCATGATCGGTTCGAAGACGAAACGCGTGAAGTTCGAGCGGCGTTTGCTCGCGCGTGGCGTGGAACTGGAACGGTTGCAGCAGATGACGTGTCCGATCGGTGTGTCGGGCATCGTCGATAAAGCGCCCGCGATGATCGCCGTGGCGGTGTGCGCCGAATTGCTGCAGGTTCGCGGGCGGCAAGCGACGGCAGAGGCCGCGGCGCGCAGTGGAAAGCAAGCTGTATTTGAACGTGTAGCGACAAACGTCTGAGATGCCTTAATCACTGGGCCACCTTAGCTGCGTGAACCACACCAATTACACCAATCACGCCGATCACCTGTGCCGCGTTGAGCGCCCGAAGCGTACTCGCCGCCAGCGTCCCCCACACCCTCAACCCGACCCGTACCGCACGCGCTTCGCGCGCCTAACCTTCTGCGCGACCAACCCGTCCGACACCTGCGACATCAACGCGCGCAGCCAGCCGAGATCACTAGGCCGATCCGGCTGCGGATGCCACATCTGGTAGCACTTGATACGCGGAAACGGAATCGGCGCCTCGACGACCGCTAGCGGCAGAATGCTCGCGTAGTGAGTCGCAAAGCGCCGCGTCGTCGTGAAGATCAGATCCGATTGCAGCAGCGTTTGCGGTACAAGGCCGAAGTACGGCAGCGTAGCAACGATGCGCCGCTCAGCGCGTGCGCGCGCGAACCCAATGTCGATGGCGCCCCCGCGCGCGCCGCTATACGGAGTCGGCGCGAGATGCGGCGCCGCGAGATATGCGTCGCGCGTGAGCGGCGAGCGCGTCAACGGATGGTCGGCACGCATCAAACACACAACGGTGTCGGAGAATAGATCGATGCGCTCGAAACGCGAATCGGGCTTCGGCCAGTTGCCGATCACAAGGTCGAGCTCGCCCGCATCGAGTGCGGCGGAATGGTCGAGCATCGGGCTCAGCGAATCGATTTCGAGCCGCGCGTGCGGCGCCGCCTCGCGAAACTGCGCGATCACGGTCGGCATGAAGAAGTCGTTCAGATAATCCGGCGCGGCTACGCGGAAGGTGCGGCGCGAACGGCCGGGATCGAAATCGCCGTGCGGCGTGGCGACGAAATCCACCTCGCGCAGCACTCGTTGCGCTGAAGCGAGCAGCGATTCGCCATATTCGGTCGGCACCATGCCCGACTTGCCGCGCACGAGAATCGGGTCGTTCAGCGTCTCGCGCAGCTTGCGCAGCGCGGTGCTGATTGCCGGCTGGGTCTGGTTCAGACGCAGCGCGGTTTGCGTGACGCTGCGCTCGACGAGCAGCGTGCGCAGCACGCGCACAAGCCAGATATCGAGGGAGGCGGCGGTGTCATCCATGATAAGGAGGCGAGGCGAAGTCGATCGGACGACGTGTCGAACCGCCCGGGAGACAGCCTCGCGCGAGAGGCAATCAGCGCGCGGATCATGCACGGCGCAAAGGTTATAACCTTAGGGCCGATTGCACTTCGGCCGCCATAGCGGGCGCGGTATGACCGGCATCAGCAGCACTCGGCGCGCCGCGCGCACGCCAGCGCGCTGAACACTCAGATCTCGGCCAAACCCGACGGCAGCGCGCTGATCCGCTTCACTTCGCTCGATTCCAGCCAGTTCGGCGTGCGTGCGCAGTACAGCACCATCGGCAATGCGTCTTCACCCCAGAACAACTGGTCGTTCAGGCGGAAGGTCGGCACGCCGTAGACGCCCAGGCGGATCGCGTCGGCGGTATTGCGCTGCAACTGGGCCTTCACTTCTTCGCTCCTGATGAGATCCGGACCATCGGGCATGCCCACGCGTTCGCACAGTTCGGCGAATGCGTTCTCAGTCGACGGATCGCGGCCTTCGCGCCAGATGAAGCGGAAAATCTCGCGCACGCAAACCACATCTGCCCGAGCGGCCGTGGCGAGTAACAGCGGTTTCATCGAGTCGAAAGGATGAGCCGGCGGCATCTTGTACGGTATGCCTAGTTGTTCCGCGCGAAAGAGCGCGTGCCGATACAGGAAGGTGCGCTTGGCCGGCACGCTGTAGGCGGGCCGCTGGCCCCAGTGACGATACAGGTCGTTCAGCACCACGGGCGTGAATACGAAGTCGAAGCCGGGCCATTTATCGTGTTGCTCCAGCAGCAGATACGTGAACGGCGAGACGAAATCGTAAAACCACAGCGGCTGCGCGGCGTCGATGCCAACGGTCATATATGTCTCCCGAATTGCCTGTCCGACAGATCGGCGGATGCGTCTGCTAGATCGTCGGAATTGTAATGATCTTACGCGGTGCGGTCGCGCCTTGCACCGTCAATCTGGTTTGGGGCGGTCGTCGGCGCGCGTTTCGCCGATCTCGGCGGCTTCGTTCGGCGCGGGGGGCGCGATGTCGGCGTCGCCTGCCTGGGGTACGGCGGTCCGGTCCCCGTCCGCGCTTTCGTCTGCGTCTTCCGTGGACATGTCGCGTTGGGCATCGCGGCTTTGCGTGAGCCTCGCCCGCACAAAGCCGATGTGCTCGCGCAGCACATAAAACTGGTCGGCATACGCGAGCGGCATCTTCAGACCATTCACCGAATCTTCGATCGCATCGAGCCGTTGCATCAACGAGGCCCGCTCGGCCGCCGAATGGTCGCTGAGCGCGCTGCGCTCGATTGCGATCAGCGCGCCATACCAGCGATAGATGCGCGACTTCACGCGCCACGCATACAGCGACGGCACGAGGCGCAGCGCCGGAATCAGCAGCACGACGAGCGGCACGACCACCACCAGCAACCGGTCGGCGAGGCTCGCGAGCCAGAACGGCAACAGGCGGTAGAGGAAGCTCTTGCCCGACTTGTAGTAGCGCGCGGCGTCGTCGCTGATCGGGAAGTCATGCGCAAGCGGCGCGGGGAATTCGCCGGCGCGCTGCATGATGTTCGCCTTGCCGTGCACTTCGCGCGCGGCCTCGATCAGCAGGTCCGACAGCGCGGGATGCAGCGAGTCGCGCGCTACCAGTTCGGCGGTCGGCGCAACCATGTGGACCGGCGCCGACGGCAGATTCTTGCCGAGATCGAAAGCGCCCATCGGTAATTCGAGCTGTGTCAGGTACGGAAAGCGGCGTGTGTATGCGTCGGCCTGCGAGAAATCGTAGAACTGCACGTTCGGCGTGCGATAAAGCTTGCCCATGACTGCGGGTTGTGCGGAGTCACCGGCGAGGAAAGCCGCGTCCACCTTGCCGGAGACGAGCGCTTGCGCGGCGTCGTCGCCGGAAAGCGGCAGCAGTCTGGTCGAGCCGCCCGGCTCGATGCCGTTCGCCTTCAGAAGCGCGAGCGCCAGTTCGCGCGTGCCGCTGCCTTCGGCACCGACCGCGAGCCGCTGGCCCTTGAATTCGGAGAGCCGCGCGACCGTCGGCCCGTGATAGAAGATCGCGAGCGGTACGTACGACACGCTGCCAAGTGACATCAGGCCGCTACTCGCCGCGCCGGGGGCGACACCGTCCTGTACAAAGCCCACGTCGACGTTCGAGTTCGGGTCCGACAGCCGTTTCAGGTTTTGCAGAGAGCCTTCCGACGGCAGCACGTTCAACGTGATTCGGTTGCGCGCCAGAATGTCCTTGTACTTCTGCGCCGCGGTCCAGAAGGTGCTGCCTTGTGGGCCGGCGCTGATGGTGAGCGTGCTGGGCGGCGCCGGCTGGATCAGGCGCACGGCGACCCAGATCGCGACGATGGCAATCAGCAGAATCGGCCCGAAAGAGACGGCGAGATCGCGCCACGAAATCGCAACGAAACGGGCAACGAGACGGGGAGGGCGTTTGCGGCCGGTGGCGGGCTTCATCGGATGACGGAACGGCTACGGTCGGGAGTGAACTGGATGGTGGCGCTGCGCGTGGCGCCGATGGTACCTGATTGTCGCGGTCGCGGCATGCCTTGCCGCGGCGGGCGCCGAGAAACGCGTAACAAAAAGTGACTGCGTGTGAGGCGGGGAGCGAGGGAGGAATGGGTGGCGAGTAAGCGGCGACTGAGTGGCAAATGAGCGGCGCGCGCCTGGCGACGGACGCGGCTTGAACGCCGAGCGAACCGCGCTTGAACGCCTCGCGCGCCACCAGTAAGCGGGGCTTGCGTGGCGAAGGAAAAGGAAGAAAGAGCCGCCGCAGCGAATAACCGTCCAGCATGTGAGACCCTAGCGAAAGCATATGAACCGGATATGAATGCGTGCGAAAACGCGCGGCCAAACCGGCTCGCTCGCATCCCGCATGACTAAACCCTTTGCGCTTCCGGCGTGGCTAGATTAAATTGTGCATCGCTGCCGCGAACACATGTTTCGCGCGACACGACCCGGCACGACACACAAGAACCGGGCGCGTCCGCGAAGATCGCGGCTTGCCAGTTTCCGTACCGCATCGCATGCGCGTCCTCGTCATCGCATGCGGCACATGGCAGCCGGCCTCTCTTGCCTCTCGCATCTTGTGTTGCAGCCATAGCCGGCCATTGGCTCGCCGCGCGCCTCGTCGCGCCTTGCGCATGGCCGCAGGTAGTCGTAACGAAGCCGCTTGATCAAGCGGTCCAATGTGAAGCTAAGGAGAGAAGAAATATGAAATCGGTCGGTTTTCTGAAGACGCTGGGCTCGGTGGTGGCAATGGTGGTGGCATGCAACGTCTATGCTCAGGCAAGCGATGCAACGGCAACGGGCACGACAGCCGCCCCCGCCGCTAGCGCGAAGGCGAGCAAGAAGGCCAATAGCCAGCTGGGCCGCAAGGTGCGCGCCGCGATCTCGAAGACGCAAGGCGTCGACGTGTCGAACATCGCCGTGCGTGCACGCGGCGGCGCCGTGACGCTGACGGGTTCGGTGCCCGACCAGGGGCAGATTGAGGCGGCCGGCAACGCAGCGAAGGGTGTCGCCGGTGTGACCTCGGTGTCGAACAAGCTGAACGTGATGCAGCAATAAACGCGGCGAGCCGGCGCATCGGTGAGTCCGCCGTGACGGCGTACTGATAGCGCGCACCGAGGAGTAGAAGCAGCGCGGCAATCAGCACGCCTCACACTTCGCGGCTTGTCAGGAAGCGGCGCCGCTTATAAGCAGGCGGCGCCGCATCTCGCAGCTCCCACGCGCCATTTCGACGCATGCGAACAAAAAGGCGCTGAAAGCGCGAACCGACTTCCGGAAGTTGGACCGTGTAACCACGGCTTGACGAGTCGGTCGGGTGCGGCTGTAGGCGACGTACCGAGCTATATCGTGTGCAGTGAGGGCGTGTGCAATGAGGGGGCCGATATCGCGATTGCGCTCACCTTTTCGCAGCAATCATGCAACGGTGATCGATTCGCCCCACGTCGTTGGCTCATGCATAATTTCGACAATACTTGAAATATCGAATTGACCATTCTACGATGCTCTCATGGACTCCAACCTCGTTGTACGCGCGCTTGGCGCGCTGGCTCATGAATCCCGGCTCGCGATCTTCCGTGCGCTAGTTGTCGCTGGTCCTGAGGGTATGTCCGCAGGTGAGATTGCCCAGCAAATAGGGCTGTCTCCATCGAGCCTGTCGTTTCACCTGAAGGACCTTTCGCACGCCGGACTCGTTACGGGCCAGCAGCAAGGGCGCTTTATCTATTACTCGGCCAACTTCGACGCGACGAATGGACTCATCGCGTTCCTCACCGAGAATTGTTGCGCGGGCGCAGCCTGTGGAGTTGAAGCAGCGCCGCAATGTCCAGGAGCGTCGACATGAAACGCATGCATATCCACATCGCTGTCGAAGACCTTCAAGCGAGCACCCGCTTCTACACATCTGTGTTCGGGGGCGCAGAGCCGACCGTGTCGAAGCACGACTATCGCAAATGGGAATTGAGCGATCCGAAGGTTAACTTCGCCATCTCGCAGCGAGGCGTACAGCCCGGAATCGATCACCTTGGTATCCAGGTGGAAACTGATGAAGAGCTTGCTGAGATGCGGGAGCGTTTCGCGAGCGCGGAGTCGCAGGTGATAGATCAGACGGCGACGACCTGCTGCTATGCGAAGTCAAACAAGTCCTGGGCCGTCGATCCACAGGGGGTAGCCTGGGAGACTTTCCGCACCGTGGAAGCCGCGCCGACTTACGGGCAGTCGCGGCAGGGCGGCGCGCTTGATTCGGATGCATGTTGCGCTCGAGCGCCCGCGACGAGCGCATTGCGGGATCACACATGAGCAGTCTGGATCGAACGGCAGGCGATTCTCGGGCGCCCCGAATTGGTTTCTTCGAACGGAATCTGACGGTGTGGGTCACGCTTTGCATCTTTACGGGCATTGTGCTCGGACACTGGCTACCGCCGGCCTTCCAGGCAATCGGTCGCATGCAACTGGCGCAGGCCAACATTCCGGTCGGCGTACTTATCTGGATCATGATCGTGCCGATGCTCGTGAAGATCGACTTCGGTGCGATGGCGCAGGTCAAGGGGCAATGGCGTGGCATTGGCGTGACGCTGTTCGTGAACTGGCTCATCAAGCCTTTCTCGATGGCGCTACTCGGCTGGATTTTCGTGCGTCATGTATTCGCAGCATGGTTGCCGTCGGCGCAGCTGGACAGCTACGTTGCGGGACTGATCCTGCTTGCCGCGGCGCCATGTACGGCGATGGTGTTTGTCTGGTCGCAGCTTTGCAAGGGCGACCCGTACTTCACACTGTCACAGGTTGCTCTGAACGACGCCATCATGATTGTCGGTTTTGCGCCGATCGTTGCGCTGTTGCTCGGCCTGTCGGCGATTGCGGTGCCTTGGGACACGCTGCTCACTTCGGTGGGCCTCTACATCGTCATCCCCGTCGCCATCGCACAGACGATGCGTCGCCGGCTGCTTCGACTTGGCGCAGCCCGCTTCCAACGCACCGTCGCTCGACTGAGCCCCTATTCGATCGGCGCGCTCCTTGCGACTCTCGTGCTGCTATTCGCGTTTCAGGGGCAGGCCATTGTCGGTGAGCCGCTAGTGATCGCGATGCTCGCCGTACCGATCCTGATCCAGGTGTTGCTGAACTCAGGTCTGGCCTATCTGCTGAACCGGAAGCTCGGTGTCGCGCATTGCGTAGCCGGTCCATCTAGCCTGATCGGTGCCAGCAACTTCTTCGAACTCGCAGTGGCGACCGCCATCAGCCTGTTTGGCTTCCAGTCCGGCGCGGCGCTCGCAACGGTTGTCGGTGTACTGATCGAGGTGCCCGTCATGCTGCTGGTCGTCGGCGTCGTGAACCGGTCGCAGCATTGGTATGAAACCCGAACACATTAAGGACAGACGACGATGAGTGTGATGATCTATCACAACCCCGACTGCGGCACGTCGCGCAATGTGCTCGCACTGCTGCGCGGCGCCGGGCGAGAACCCGCTCGTAATCGAGTATTTGGAGAATCCGCCCGATCGTGCAACGCTCGAGCGCCTGATAGCGGACAGCGGAATGGCGGTCCGCGACGTGCTGCGGACGAAGGACACGACGTACAAGGAATTCGGACTCGACGATCCAGCATCGAGCGACGCTCAACTGATCGAGGCAATGCTCGCCCATCCGATCCTGATCAACCGGCCGATCGTCGTCACACCGCGGGGCACACGCCTGTGCCGGCCTTCCGATGCGGTGGCCGGCCTGCTCGCGATCATGCCCGAGCGCGAGATCCTGAAGGACGAAGGGGAACGTCATGGCGCGCTCACAGGGGTCTTCAAGAACCAGATCGACTGGCTGCCGCTTGATTCTGGCAGCATCCGTCCCACACAAGGCCGCACGCTGGCTGTCATGCAAGTGTCCGGCGGCTCGCAGTCGTTTAACGCAGTCAACGCGCTACGCATATTAGGCCGCTGGATGCGCATGGTGACAATCCCAAACCAGAGTTCGGTCGCCAAGGCATTTCAGGAGTTTGACGAGAACGGGAGGATGAAGCCGTCGTCGTACTACGACCGGCTCGTCGACGTCATGGAAGAGCTTTACAAATTCACTCTGCTCGTGCGCGACCGTTCGGACTACCTCACCGACAGATACAGTGAGCGCAAGGAGCGCGCCCCGGCAAACGTAAGTGCGCTTGCCAATGCGGCGATGAGCCATGAGCACAGCGCACAAATCGCCGACACGGACGAGAGTGAGGTCGAGTAGCATCCCCGGGCCATCAGAGGCGCTGGCTATCTGGACGCTGGCACTCGCGCAACTCGTCTCGTGGGACTCTGTTCGCTATTCGTTTTCGCTACCTGTGAATTGGCGGTCGAGCAAGTTGAGGGAATGACTCAGACCCGACCTCCGTAGGCTCTATACCTTTTTGCGGCGAACCACCGATTTGAGTCAAAAAAACCCAAAGACGTTGGACGTTCCCAACTTCTTGCGGTCGGTTCGACGATGCCGGAGCATTTTGTTTTGTGCCACGCCATTATTGAAGCGGCGATGATGGTTCCATCAGAAGCTGCGCGGCAAGTCCGGCGTCGTCGTCCAACTGTGGGCGATGACACATTTCCGACGCCGCGCGAAGCGTAGTGTGTGCATGAAGAACCGGAGTCAACGCCATGCAAACCACGCTCCTGCGCTATACCGACCTGCCCATTACTGACCGGGCCGCCTTCGAACTGGTGTGCGCGCGGCACGGCTTCGCGCCCGCGCATTTCGACGTCAGCATTTGCGCCGATCCGGCCGATGCCGCCCACGAGCGCCTCGTTACGGTGCGGCGCGGCGGCTGGACGCAAACCTATTGCGAGCGCCAGGGTCAATGGGTAAGACGATTCGAGGCCGACCTGACTTGCCGCTTTTTCAGGTGAGCGCGGCGGGCACAGTCACCGGCGTCAGGCAGATATCAGACGAGCGTCAGAGGACGTCAGAGGACGTCAGGCCATCATCAGGCGAGCACGAGCCGCACGCCGACCAGTGTCAGCGTCGCGGCAAGCAGATTGCGCAGCAGCGCATCCGGCGCGCGCGCGGACAGCATGCTGCCCGCCGCGATGCCCGGCAGGGAACCCACCAGCAGCGACAGCAGCATCGACCAGTCGACCGAGCCGAGCAGCCAATGGCCCGCGCCCGCCAGAAGCGTGAGCGGCACCGCATGCGCGATGTCGGAGCCGACAATGCGCATCGTCGGCAGCAGCGGATAAAGCAGCAGCAACACGGTCACGCCGATCGCGCCAGCGCCCACCGAAGTCAGCGACACGAGCACGCCGAGCACCACGCCGGTCAGCATGGTGAGGGCGAGCGTGCGTCCCTGGCTCGGGGTGCGCTGACGGCGCGCGGCGAACGCCGCGAGTTGCGGACGGAACACAAGCGCGACCGCCGTCACCAGCAATGCGGCGCCGAGCACGATCTGGATCAGCCGGCTGGCGCCCGGCGTGTCCATGCCGTAGCGGTGCAACAGCAGCAGCGTGACGGTCGCGGCCGGCACGCTACCGGCGGCGAGCCGCAGCGTTATCTGCCAGTCGACGGAACCCTTCAGGCCGTGCACCAGCGTGCCGGTCGCCTTGGTGGCGGCCGCGTACAGCAGGTCGGTGCCGACCGCCGTCGCCGGATGCACGTTGAATAGCAGCACCAGAATCGGCGTCATCAGGGAGCCGCCGCCGACGCCCGTCAGTCCGACCAGAAAACCGACAAAGAGGCCGGAGGCGGAGTACAGCAGATCGATATGGGGAAGAGCCATTGAGAAGACCGCTGGCGGTCGGTGGATTGACAGTTGGGGCGCGGCCGGCGCGCGCGTGCCCTCCACCGCCGACGCAGGTCGGCAAATTGGACAGCAGACAACGCTCGGCGCAGCGAAAGCCGCTATTGTCGCAAAACTGACGCGCGAGCGTACGGAATCCAGGGAAAGGTGAATGCCGCGACCGCGCGGGCGCGGCGCGGCGCTCAGAGCGCGCGGCGAATTTCGACGACGCCGAAGGCGGCGAGCATGATCCCGACGAGCCGGTCGATTGCAAGCCGCAACTTGCTGCCGATCGCATGCCGCGCGAGCGATACGACCGTCACGAGAAAGCACCACCACGCGATCGAGCCGCAGAACACGCCGCCGACCGTCGTCAGCGCAATCGCCGACGAGAACTGGCCGCGCGGCGCAAGCGTCGTGAACAGTGCGGCGAACATGATGACCGTTTGCGGGTTGGTGAGCGTGAGCAGCAAGGAACTGGCGTACGCGCGCAGCGCACCGGCGCGGCCCACTTGCGCGAGCTTGCCGTCGCCGTCGCCGTCGCCGTTGCCGTTGTTTTCGCCGTTGGCCGCGTCGGCGGGAGGTTTTTGCAGCAGCGTGCGTACGCCGAGATAAAGCAGAAACAAGCCGGCAAGCAGATGCAACGGCCGGTCATACGCCAGCATGAACTGCGAGATGCCGACGAGGCCGAGCGCCGCGATCAGACCATAGAACGCATCGCCGCTCGCAATGCCGAGGCCGATGGCGAGCCCGGCTCGCGGGCCGCCCGTCAGCGTGCGGCGAATGCAAAGCATGCCCATTGGCCCGACCGGCGCGGCAATCGCAAGGCCGACGCCGGCGGCGGTGACGAAAAGGCTGGTCATGGACATGATTATTTCCGTTGGGTTTTTTGTGGCCGATAACGGTGAGTACCGCGTTGCGGGCCGCGTGCATTTGAAATGCGTCGATGCAAAGCGACAGCGGGCGCGAGCAACGCTCAGCATAGCGAGACGCCAGGCGGCGAGCAAGGGAGCAAGGAAGCGACGACGGGGGCAAGCGAGCAAGAAGGCGATGAGGCAAGGAGGCGATGAGGCAAGGCGGCAAGCAGCGGAACACACTCACCCAAGCGCCGCCCAAGACTTAACCGTAGATACCCCAGGAACCAACTCGGACGCCGTCTTCCTCGGGCATAATTTTCCCCACTCTAACTTGGGGAGCCGTCCCGCATGTGGCAGATCGATCAGGTGACGTTGCGCTTGTTCATTGCCGTTTGCGAGGAAGGCACGATTGCGCGCGCCGCCGAACGCGAGTTCATCGCGCCGTCGGCGGTCAGCAAGCGGCTCGCCGATCTCGAAGCGCTCGTCGACGTGGCGCTGCTTTCGCGCAGTCAACGCGGTGTGCGCGCCACTGCCGCGGGCGAGGCGCTGTTGCGCCATGCACGGCTCATCATGCGAGGCCATGAACGCATGCAGGCCGAGCTCAGCCAATATGCGGCCGGCGCGCGCGGCCATGTGCGCGTGCTGGCGAACGTGTCGTCGATGGTCGAGTTTCTGCCCGAGGCGTTATCCGAGTTTCTCAAGGCCAATCCGCAGATTCGCGTGGATGTGGAAGAGCGCGTGAGCGCGGAGATCGTGCGCGGCCTCGAGGAAGGCGTGGCCGATCTCGGCATCTGCCGCGATGTCGTGCCGATGGGCAGTCTCGACGCGCTGCCGTATCGCGCGGATCACCTCGCGCTGATCGTGCCGCGCGGTCATCCGCTTGCCGGCGAGGCAGGCATCGGCTTCGAGCAGACGCTTGCGTTCGACCACCTCGGGCTCTCGTCGAACGCGTCGGTCAATGCGCTGATGCAGCGTATCGCGGCCGGGAAAGGGCGTGAGCTCAACTACCGCACTTACGTGTCGACGTTCGACGCCGCTTACCGTTTCATCCAGGCCGGCCTCGCGGTAGCCATTCTGCCGGGCGAGGCGCTCCCCCGTCATGCCGCCGACGAATACGGCATCGTCGCCGTGCCGCTGCGCGAAGCATGGGCTGAGCGCCGCTTCGTGATCTGTGTGCGCGACCGCACTGCGCTGACGCTTGCCGCGTCGCATCTGCTGGAGCATTTGCTGCGCACGGTCTAAGGCAAGGATCGACGCCAGGCATCAAGGCCAGGTCTGGCGCTCGATCTCAACCGCGTGCTGCCGGGCAAGCACTGCTCAATATGCGATGCAAACGACGCGCAGGCCCGCGCGAGTCCGTGCCGCCCATCCTCTGAAAAGCCCTTAAGGGTTTCCCCTTTGCAACGGCGCACGCCCGTCCCGCTTGCCTCACCGGCCATCGTCAACGGCGATGGAGTGCTTCGTCAACGCAGACTTTGCCTCGCGGCTTCGCGCAGGCACGCTCTGATCCGTGCTTCATTTCCCCGCATTTTCCGCAGGATTCAGAACATGAGTGATATCAGGGAGCGCGTCGTGGTGACCGAAGTCGGCATGCGCGACGGTCTGCAAAGCATCGCGCGAACCATGCCTACCAAATTCAAACGCCGCTGGATCGATGCCGCGTATGCCGCCGGTGTGCGGCATATGGAGGTGGCTTCTTTCGTGCCGGCGAAGCTGCTGCCGCAAATGGCCGACGCCGACGAGGTCATCGCCCACGCGCTCAGTTATGACGATCTGATCGTGACCGCGCTCGTGCCGAACCTGAAGGGCGCGCTGCGTGCGCTCGAATCGGGTGTGCATCGGATCGTAGCGCCGATCTCGGTGAGCGCCGCGCACAGCCTCGCGAACGTGCGCAAGACGCCAGCCGAAATGATCGACGCATTCGCGGCGATGCGCGAGGCGATCGACAGCGCGCCGGGCGCAAGCACGCGGCGCGTCGAGTTGATCGCCGGTTTGTCGACGGTGTTCGGCTGCACGCTGCAAGGCGCGGTGCCTTATGCGGACGTCGCGGCAATTGCGCGCGACGCCGTGCGTGCAGGCGCCGATGTGATCGCACTCGGCGATACGACCGGCGAAGCCACACCGCGCCAGGTCGGCGAGATCATCGAACTCGTGCGCGGCGTGGCGGGCGACACGCTGCGCTCGCTGCATCTGCACGACACGCGCGGCCTTGCGCTCGCGAATACGCTGATCGCGCTGCAACACGGCATCCGCGAATTCGACGCGTCGCTCGGCGGACTGGGCGGTTGCCCGCATGCGCCTGGCGCGACCGGCAACGTCAACACCGAAGACCTCGTGTTCATGCTCGACAGCATGGGCTATGAGACCGGCATCGATCTCACGCGTTTGATCGCGTCGCGTGCAGTGCTCGCCGATGCATTGCCTGGTGAGCCGCTTTACGGCTATCTCGCGCGCGCCGGTTTGCCGAAGCAGTTCGCGGCTTCCCGATGCATCGAATCTTCACAATCGTTTTGCTCACAGGTGCTGCAATGAACGCCTATTCGTCTACCACCCGTTGCGCCAATGAGTCGCCGCAGCAGAGCGCATTGCCGCTCGCGGGCATTCGGGTGGTCGAGTTGTCGCATATGGTGATGGGCCCGACGTGCGGGATGATTCTCGGCGACCTCGGCGCAGAAGTCATCAAAGTCGAGCCGCCGCGTGGCGACGGCACGCGCCGTTTGCTCGGCACCGGCGCGGGCTTTTTCCGCACGTTCAATCGCAACAAGAAGAGCGTCGCGCTCGATCTCGATAGCGAAGCGGGGCTGGCCGCGCTGCACAAGCTCGTCGATACCGCCGATGTGTTCGTCGAAAACTTCAAGCCGGGCCGCATGGCGAGCCTGGGTCTCGACTATGCGTCGCTGCACGAGCGCAACCGGAAGCTGATCTACGTTTCGCATAAAGGCTTTCTGAATGGCCCCTATGAGCACCGCCTTGCCCTCGACGAAGTCGTCCAGATGATGGCCGGTCTCGCGTACATGACAGGTCCGGTAGGTCGTCCGCTGCGGGCGGGCAGCTCGGTCAACGACATCATGGGCGGCATGTTCGGCGCGATCGGCGTGCTCGCCGCATTGCACGAACGGCATGCGAGCGGGCGCGGCAAGGAAGTGCAAAGTGCGCTCTTCGAGAACTGTGTGCTGCTGTCCGCGCAGCACATGCAGCAGTACGCGGCGACCGGCGTGCCGCCAGCGCCGATGCCGGAGCGCATCAGCGCATGGGCCGTCTACGACGTCTTCACGCTCGCGAACAATGAGCAGATGTTCATTGCCGCGACCGGCGACGGTCAATGGCGCGCGTTGTGCGGGATTCTCGGTCGCGGCGATCTGCTCTCCGACCCGCGCCTCGCGACCAACAACGACCGCGTACTCGCGCGCTCGTGGCTGCTGCAGACGCTTGGCGAAACCTTGAGCCGTTTCGAAGGCACGGCGCTCGTGCCGCAATTCGAACGCGACCACATTCCGTTCGCGTCGATTGTGAAGCCCGAAGAACTATTCGACGATCCGCATCTGAACGAAAGCGGCGGCCTTGCGCGCCTTACGCTCGACGACGGCAGCGAGACCGCAATGCCCCTGCTGCCGATTTCAATCGACGGCGCGCGTTTGCAGCCGCGCCAGCCCATCGCGAAGATCGGCGAGCACACGGCCGAAGTGTTACGCGCGCTGGGTTATGACGAAGCGCAGATCGCGCAGTTGAACAGCGGCTCGAACCAGGCGCCGCGCGAGGCCGCGTAATCTGCTATTCACGCGATGCTTCGTTCAACGTTGCCATAATCATAAGCATGCCGAAGTTCATCGATGCAGGTCATTCGTGCTGCTTCAATGCGGCGCGGCTAGTCAATCAGGCTTATCCGGCGCAGACCGGCATTCAAGGAGACAGACGATGAAATCGTCGAATCAGGCGGTGTATGCGACAGCGGTCGGCGATGCCGGCGCCCTCGGCTTGCCTTCAGGCGCGGGTGCATCGGCGGGTAGCCGTGCCGAAGAGATAGCGCTAGGCGGTGCGCGCATTTCGGCGCGGCTCGACCGTTTGCCGGCCACGCGCTCCATCTGGAAGCTGGTGATGCTGTTGAGCCTGGGGCTCTTCTTCGAACTGTACGATCTGATGTTCTCGGGCTATATCGCACCGGGACTCGTACGCAGCGGCATTCTCACGGCGACCACGCATGGCCTCTTTGGCACGAGCGGTGTGGCGAGCTTCATCGCGGCGTTGTTCGCGGGACTTTTCATCGGCACGGCGGCATGCGGCTTTCTCGCCGACCGCTTCGGGCGGCGCGCCATTTTCACGTGGTCGTTGCTGTGGTACACGGCCGCTAACGTCATCATGGCGTTTCAGGACACGGCGCTCGGGCTCAATCTGTGGCGTTTCATCGCGGGCATCGGCATAGGCGTGGAGATAGTGACGATCGGCACCTATATCTCCGAACTCGTGCCGAGGCATGTGCGCGGCCGTGCGTCCGCGTGTTCGCAGGCGGTTGGCTTCTGCGCGGTGCCAATTGTTGCGTTTCTCTCGTATCTGCTGGTGCCGCATCGGTATTTCGGTCTCGACGGCTGGCGCCTCGTGGTGTTGACCGGCGTAGTAGGCGCTATTGTCGTGTGGTGGATCCGCCTTGGTTTGCCGGAGAGTCCACGTTGGCTCGCGCAAAAAGGCCGGATCGACGAAGCGGACGCGATCATGACGCGGCTCGAGGCGCGAGTCGAACGCGAATACGGACGGCCGCTGCCGCAGCCCGTATTACCAGAGCCGGTTCGCGCACGCGCGGCGTTCCGCGATCTGCTGGTGCCGCCCTATCGCAAGCGCACGCTGATGCTCATCATCTTTCACGTATTCCAGACGATGGGCTATTACGGCTTCGCCAACTGGATTCCCACGCTGCTGATCAAGCAAGGCATCACGGTGACGACGAGCCTGATGTACGCAAGCATCATCGCGGTCGCGGCGCCGCTTGGGCCCTTGCTCGGCTTGCTGATTGCCGACCGTTTCGAGCGCAAGACGGTGATCATCTGCATGGCGGCGGTGAACGTGGTGTGCGGGCTGCTGTTCAGCCAGGCACGCGAGACGGTGCTGCTCGTGAGTCTCGGCGTGTGTCTCGTGCTCGCCGGCAACATCATTTCATACAGCTATCACGCGTATCAGGCAGAGCTCTTTCCAACGAGTATCCGTGCACGTGCAGTGGGCTTCGTTTATTCGTGGAGCCGACTGTCGGCGATGTTCTCCGCATTCGTAATCGCTGGATGCCTGAGCCGCTTCGGCGTGAATGGTGTGTTCGTGTTTATTTCCGGTGCAATGGCAATCGTGATGCTCGCTATCGGCACATTGGGACCGAAAACGCGCGATGTCGCGTTGGAAGATATTTCGAAGTAGCGTCGCTTCGCGCATTGCGAGGCGGACGAACCGCAACGACACCGACAGCCGGCCCGTGAGCCGGCTGACGGTGTTTGTTTTGCATCCGGCCTGCATGCATTGCCCTGTCGAAATCGAGTGCGCGCGCGTCGGCAAATTGCTAGATCACCAGGTCAGAGACGCTTCGGTCTAGTTTTCGTTGCCATCCATTGCGGAAACCGCATAGCGCATTTCCGGGTGTGGTGGCCGATTCCGGCGATCTTCGGGCCGTTGCCAGGAGAGAGGGTCTGTCAATTGCCTTCCAAAATCTTAATGAATGCGATTGGCGTGTTTCACGTCTGAAACATTAATCGGCACAGATGTAACGAATAAGAGTAAACGTAATTAATTGTTTCGCTGCGGCAGGCGGATACATTAGATAAGGCTTTGCTTTTTTGAGTACGCAGTGTTGACCGTCGACGGACTGCGGCGACACTTCACGCTGTAAGCGGCGCACGGCGGAAAACTGGTTTGGTGATGGCACCATTTTTGGCAGAAATCACCTCGTTTGCCGCTAGTCGACCCAGCAGGACGAATGGCCCTTTGTGAATAGCAAATCGAATGTGCGCTTCCGAACGAATTGGGCTTTTCGTTTCCACTAATATTCGCACAATGCCAATTCATTGATATGCCGAATCGGCAATTCATTCTCTGTGATCCGCGGTTCTGGCCTGGATTTCAGAAGTTCGCCGGGACGCCGACCCCTAGCAACGCGCCAACATGTCAGCACTATCGGTCATGGCGGCTAAATGCTTGAGGCGTGGTGGCTATGATGCACTGCACAGAGCGGTGCCTGCGCTGCGGTTCGGGTGAAGTGGATCCGTTCTAGTTGAGGATAGCTATGACCTGCGCAAATCTCGAGTCTGCAATGCTGCGTTGGGCGCACGCACCGAACGGCGCAATGCGTCGCATTGCGATACTGCTGTTCAACGACTGCTCGCTGCCAGGGGCGGGCGTCGTCGCGGAAGTGTTTCAGGCAGCGAATGAACTGGCTTCGGGCTCCGGCGGCTGCTCTTACGACATATGTTTCCTGTCGGCCGATGGCGGCATGGTGACGTCGTCGTCGTCGCTGCGCGTGTGGACCGATGGACTGGACGCAAGACATTACGGCGGCTTCGACGCGTTGTATGTGGCGGGCGGCAAGGGCGCCGTGGCCGCCGCGAAAGACGAGCGGCTCCTCGCCTGGCTACGGCGGATTCGACGCAACACCGGCACGATCCGGCCGATCGCCGAAGGGCGAGCTTTGCTCGACGCGGCCTACGTGCCTGACACGATCAACGGCACTGCACTGCGCAATCCGTCGACACCGTCGCACGAACCCGGGCAGGCCGCCGACACAGGCGATCGTCTCGAATCGATGAGGAGTTCGCTCGCGATGATCAAGCGCGATCTCGGTGCGGCCACCGCGCGTGCAGTAGCCGAGCGTCTGCTCGCCGATCCGTGCTCGAATCTTGCGCCACTGCTCCACGACGACGGCGCGCTGACACCGGGCGACAAGGTGCGCGCGGCTGCCCGTTGGCTGCAGGAAAACTGCCAGCAGTCGATTTCGATTGCGGACGCCGCGCAGTTCGTGGCAATGAGCGAGCGCAACTTTCTGCGGCGCTTCAAGATGGAAATGGGCATCACGCCGTCGAATTTTTTGTTGCACGAACGTCTTGCTGCCACGTGCAGCCTGCTGACCGACTCGGAATTGCCGGTCGACAAAATTGCGCGCCGCACCGGCATGGGCAACGGTGACCGGCTCGCCAAAGTATTTCGGAAGCGGATGCGAATTTCGCCCACCGAGTTCCGGATACAAAGCCGCCGCATGGTAGGGCAATAGCCACGAGAGGGTCGGTTGAAGGCCGCTGCCTCCATGCCGCCAGCGGCGTCCGTTTTCACCGGCTGAAGAATCAGAAGGAAGATGAGTATGCTGACTAAGGGAGCATCAAGCGACGCGTCGTCCGATTCGGCTGACGAGGCGGTCGGCGCGCGTTGTACGCGCATTGTCCCGGTGATTCTCGCCGGCGGCTCCGGTTCGCGGCTGTGGCCCGTGTCGCGCGAGAACTATCCTAAGCAACTTATCGATGTGGTGGGCTCCGATTCTCTGCTGCAGGCCACCGCGCGCCGTATGGACGGCTTTTCCGCGAACTGGAAAGTCGATGCGTCTCCGATCATCGTATGCGGGGAGGAGCACCGCTTCGTGATTGCCGAACAGCTTCATCAGAACGGCACCGAAGCACGCCTGATCGTGGAGCCTGCGCGCCGCGATACCGCGCCCGCGCTCACGCTCGCGGCATCGCTTGCTTGCGCGGACGGAGAAGACGCGATTCTCGTCGTGATGCCGGCCGATCACTCTATCGCGGACGTAGGAGCGTTGCAGTGCGCGGTGGCAACCGCGGCACACTACGCCGAACAAGGCGCGATCGCGACGCTAGGTGTGCCGCCTACGCGTCCGGATACGGGCTTTGGTTATATCCGAATTGGCGCCGCGTTGCCGGACGGTGCACATGCGATCGACGGGTTCGTCGAAAAGCCTGTGGAAGAAGTCGCCGCGCGGTATGTTGCGGCAGGGACGTATTGGTGGAACAGCGGCATCTTCATCGTGCGCGCGAGCGTGTGGCTGGATACGCTGAAGCGGCTGCAACCTGAGATGCATGCCGCGTGCGAACGCGCGTTCAGCAGCGGCCGCACGCAAGGCGCGCATTTCCGCCCGCTCGACGAGGCGTTCCTCAGCGCGCCGGCGGATTCGATCGACTATGCCGTGATGGAGCGCCTGAGCGAAACGCCGGCCACGCATGACGTTAGCTCCGCCGATGCCGGGCATGCGGTCAGCCGCACGAACGGGACATTGGCAACAGGTGTGGTTGTCCGACTGGAAGCCGGCTGGTCCGACCTCGGTTCGTGGGACGCGGTGTGGGCCGCGGTGGAAAAAGACGCCAGTGGCAACGCTGGGCGTGGCCGCGTGACGTTCGAGCGCGCAACGTCGAGCTATGCGCATTCGGAAGGGCGTCTCGTCGCGTGTGTCGGCACGACGAACGTCATGGTCGTCGAAACCGCCGACGCCGTGCTCGTGGTCGATCGCTCCCATGTGCAGGACGTGAAGGGACTCGTGTCGCGCATGAAGGCGCAACACGCGCCGGAGGCCGACGCGCATCGCAAGGTGCGCCGTCCGTGGGGCTTTTACGATTCCATCGACCGCGGCGACCGGTTTCAGGTCAAGCGCATCGTCGTTACGCCGGGCGCGCAACTTTCGCTGCAACTGCATCACCATCGCGCGGAACATTGGGTCGTGGTGCGCGGTACAGCCCTCGTCACCCGAGGCGAAGAGCAGTTCCTGCTGAGCGAGAACGAGTCGACTTATATCCCGCTCGGCATCCGGCACCGCCTGGAGAACCCGGGGAAGGTCCCGCTCGAGATTATTGAAATCCAGTCAGGCTCCTATCTCGGCGAAGACGACATCGTGCGATTCGACGACAACTACGGCCGATGCACATAGGCCGTATGTCGAACCGGTTCGGGACGGGAACGGCCATTACGAGGTAAGCAGAATGCGCAAGTTTCAGGATTTACACGCGCGAATCGTCGATGCCGCGTCGGTGCTCTCGGGTGCTGCGGCGGTGTCGCAAAATCGCTTCGACGATCTCCGTCGGAAAGGGGTCGCGAGCTGCATCAATCGCTATCGGATCAAGCCGGGCGTCACGGGTTGGGCGCAGTTCAAGGGCTTTCGTGGCGAGATGGACCGCATCGGGAAGATGGGCGCGGCGTCGAACATGACCTGTATGACATGGAGCATGGGTCGTTTGCGCTCGTCATGCGGATTATCGGCGCGACGATCGTTTCCGGATCAGTGCATCGAAACGCTTACTAGTTGTTAACAAAACACGCAAGGCGTTGCCTCGTCCGAGGACATTCGCTTTCGCGCAAGGAGGAAACGCTATGAACTCGCTTGGTACACGCACGGGAAGTCTCACGGTTTTCGCTATCGCCGCATTGCTGGCGGGCTGCGCTGCCGCGCCCGGCCAGCGGATGGTCACGCCGGCCACGGTTCAGGAGACGGGGGGGGATTTCAGCACTGAGGCATCGCAACAGCAGACGATTCCGATTACTGATATCAATCTGCAACTACTGCGCAAGATGCATACGGAGCAGGCAAGTGCGCCGCTGCCCCCGCAGACGCTCGCGCTCTTCGGCAAGCCGACGCCCTATAAGGTCGGCCCCGGCGACGTGCTGCAGATCGTCGTATGGGATCACCCCGAACTCGCAGCGGCGCTCGGTCAGCCCGCGGCCGGCGGGAAGGCAACCGATGCGGCGCCGGGCTTTCTGATCGACGAAAGCGGTGACATTCAGTTTCCGTATGCGGGCAATTTGCACGTAGCCGGCAAGGATGTCAGCGCGATCCAGAAGGAATTGCACCGCAAGCTGAGCGTCGTCTATCAGAAGCCGGAAGTGACGGTGCGGGTGGCGTCTTTCCGCAACTCGCAGGTGTATCTGGACGGCGAAGTCAGAACGCCTGGTGCGCAGTCGCTCAATGACATCTCGATGTCGCTCATGAGCGCGATCAATCAGGGCGGCGGCTTCAGCCCGAACGCCGACCGCAGTCGCGTCGAGTTGATCCGTAATGGCGTCACGTACCCGCTCAACATCGACGACCTGCTCAAACGCGGCCAGAATCCGTCCAACATCTATCTGCAATCGGGCGACATCGTGCGTGTGGCCTCGCGAGAAGATAGCGGTGTCTATGTGATGGGCGAGGTGAACAAGCCGGCAACCATCCTGCCGATGCGCAACGGCTCGTTGACCCTCTCGCAGGCCATTTCGGACAGCGGCAGTTTCGACCAGAGCACAGCCGAAGCGCGTCAACTGTTCGTGATTCGCAATTCGACCGGCGAGTCGCCGCAGGTCTTCCACCTCGACGCGACGTCGCCGGTCTCGATGATTCTCGCGAATCAATTCGAGTTGCAGCCGAAGGACGTCGTGTACGTGGGTCAGGGCGGACTGGTTCGCTTCAACCGTGTGTTGAACCTGCTGCTGCCGGCGATCAACGCGGCTGTGACCGGCGCGGTGCTGGCGAAATAGCGGATTTCCTGCCGCCGCTCGCCGGCATGTCCGGTGGCGGCACCGGCGACGGCGGCGGAATTCCGAGCTGACGAACGTGGCTCTGGTGACGGACACAAACCGTCAAGAAGCTTCGTTCCCGAGATGACGGCCGACCGCATGATATGGCGGTTCTCGGCCGCTTCGTCGTGCACTTGTGAAGCGGCCTGGCGGCTTCAAGTCGCCGCAGCGTGGATCGACGTCGCCATTCTCAAGCAGCAGACGGCGTCCCATGTCGTCGACGTAGCAAAAGCGCGCGGCGCCGCAGCGAGACCGCAGGCGCCGCAGCGAGACTACCAACGGCCAACGGCCGCGCTACTGCGCGACGACGTAACCCCGCGCCTGCATGCAGGCGCCCCATGCGGCCCAATACTGTGTCATTGGCGGCTCCGGTGCAGGCAGTGGCGGCAATGCCGCCATACCCGCCTGTGAGGCGCCGGCCGCGCTTGCCGCCGTCGTCGGCTCAGAGGCGCTTTGGTCGGCGATCGCCGCGGACGCCGGCAGCGTTGCCGAAGCTGCATGTCCTGCATTGGCCGTCGGTGCCGCTGTTCCGGTAGCGGGTGTCGTTGACGCCGCATTGCTTGCAGCGGCGGTGGCGGGCTTTCCTGCCGACGCCGGGTTGGGCGCTGCCGGAGCCGCGCCTCCAGGCATGCTTGCGCCGACCGGAGCCGCGGAGAAAGTGCTGGGCGGCAGTGGCGGGCGTGACGGCGCGCCGGTCGAGGACGTTTTAGTCCCGGCCGGCTTACGCGGTGGTATTTGCGGTTCGCGCGCGATGTTGATCTTCGTTTGCCTGTTGGCCGTCGCGTAGCACATCGCGCTGTCGATGCTGCGCTGGTAAGGTCCTTGGCTTCGAATCGGATAGGCGAGCGGCTGCCACGCGAATGCCACGTTGCTAACCGCCATCAAGGTCATCAGGGTATAGGTTTTGTATCCCATCGCAGTCGCTCCCGCAGCGATGTTGAGCCGTTCGCCGGCAATTGTGCTTCGCGGTGCATTCTGATCGCTTTGATTGCGCCGCAAAGCGGCGGCTCACTGCCCGCGAAGGCTGCTCTCTCCAGCGTACCACTGCGGCTATTGAGTTCAGTGCGCTGCGTAACGCGAGAAAACGCCATCATGCCGTCGAATGAGGACATGCCGGACACCTGTGCAACCCAACGCGCCGTAGAAAACTGCGGCTGCCGTGCGATTGAAGGGCGCCGGCGATCCGCGCTCGCCTTGCCCCAGCAACCGCGTCGGCTGGGCTCCACTACGACTTCTGCGCTGCGCGCTCGAGCATGGCATCGCCGATGCGGTTGCCGCGCGCTTTCAGCGCTTCTCCTGCGCCCTGCATATCGCGGGCATCCTTGTTCTGGCTGAGCTTGCTCTTGCCGACGAGGCGAGTGATGTCGATCTGCACGCCGACAATCGATTTGACCAGCGTGTCGATGTACTCGCCCGGCGCATCCCCCATCTTCCAGGGCGCGGGCTGCGTTGCCTCATGCGTCCGGGTGAGACGTGCGATCACGCCACGCACATATTTTTCATCGTCGCGAATCCTGATTCGCCCATGCGCGTGAACCACGACGTAATTCCACGTCGGCACCTGCCTGTGCGTTTCGTGCTTGCTCGGATACCACGTCGGAGAAATGTAGGCGTCGCCCGCACGGAAGACGACGAGCACTTCGTCGCCGTCGACCACGTCCTGCCACAACGGATTGCTCCGTGCGACATGCGCGTGCAGCACGCCGAGGTCGCCTTCGTCCGGTGCCAGCTCGAGCGGAATGTGATTCGCGTCCAGGCCGCTCTTGCCACAGGTAATCAGCGTGCCGAAAGGATTTTGCACGATGAGCGAATGCAGCACGTCTTTGTGCGGCTCGTTGAAATGGGCGGCTACGTACATGGTTGCTCCGATTGTTTCTGCGCGCAGTGTGCGCCGAAACTGGTTTATTCTGTAGAGCCAGTTTGAACAATTTTCATTGAACCAGAATCATGGCGAGAACCGCCCGCGTATTGAACATCCCCGCGCTCGGCACACTCGACCGTGGGGCAGGAAACGTGTCTGCCCGCCTGGCCGAGTTGCTCCGGGAGGCGGTGCGCAGCAGAGAACTCGCACCCGGTGACGCGTTGCCGTCGACGCGGCTTCTCGCCGCTTCGTTGCAGATCGCACGGGGAACGGTGGTGGAGGCTTACGAGCAACTGATCGCCGAAGGCTTTCTCACGTCGCAACGAGGCGCGGCCACGCGGGTTGCAGAGGCGTTGTCGAGCGCCAGGGCCGTCACGCGAGTTCGCAAGGCAGCCGCCGTCCGCCGCCAATCGTCGGGGACTGGCTTGCCGGAACCGGCCGCGCGCTTCGCAAGGCTGGCGAGCGAATTCAGTCCGCTGCCGCCTGTGCCGTTTGCCATCTCGGTTCCTCTCGGCCTGACGGCGCCTGCCGACGTCTGGCGGCGGCTCGGCAATCGTCTGCGCGCAAGAGGCCCGGGCGCGCCCGCCGGTTACGACGATCCAAAAGGCGCGCTGCCGCTTCGTCAGGCGATTGCTGCGTACGTGCGCAAGTCGCGCTCGGTCCATTGCGAGGCCGACCAGGTGATCATCACCAGTGGGACGCAGCAGGGCTTGTATCTCGCGAGTCAGGTATTGCTCGGCGCGGAAGATCAGGCATGGGTCGAAGATCCCGCGTACCGCGGCATTACCGCCATCCTCGAGAATAACGGGCGGGGCAGTGCAATGATTCGCGTGCCGGTGGACGCCGAGGGACTGGATGTGGAAGCCGGAATCCGCAAGGCGCCCCACGCGAAAGTAGCGTTCGTCACGCCGTCGCATCAATATCCGCTCGGCATGCCGCTCAGCATGGCGAGACGCGGCGCGCTCCTGAACTGGGCGCGCAGCAACGACGCAAGAGTCGTGGAGGATGACTACGACAGCGAGTTTCGCTATGAGGGCTATCCGTTTCCGTCGCTGCAGAGTTCGGACGCCGACCGCGTGATCTATCTCGGCACCTTCAGCAAGATTCTGTTTCCGTCGTTGCGGCTCGGTTATGTGATCCCGCCGAAAGATCTGGCCGATGCGTTTTGCGGCGCACGTGTGCTGATGGACCGGCATCCACCGAGCGCAGATCAGCACGTGCTCGCGGCGTTCATGGCAGAGGGGCATCTCGAACGGCACATCAGACGGGTCAGAAATGTCTATGCCAATCATCGGACGCAGTTGATCGCCGCGCTCGAGAGGCTACTGCCACGAGAAATCGCATGGGTGCAGCCCGGCGACCAGGGCATGCATATCGTCCTCTGGCTCGCCGGGAATCTCGACGATCGTGAAATCGTCGCGTCGGCTGCGAAAGCCGGCGTTGCGGCGCGCGCAGTGTCGCCGATGTTTTCGGCGGGGAACGGGCGGCCTGGGCTCGTCCTCGGGTTCGGCGGGTTCAGCAACGATCAGATGGAAGATGCGGCGCGGCGTCTCGCGGCCGCCATCGTTGAGGCGGCGCACTCGGGCATGAGGACGGACGCCGAAAAGCCCGCCGCCGCAGCAGCACAGAAAGGCAGGAAGCGGCTACAAGGCGGCCGTTGATCGATTAGCACGGCCGCATTGCCGGCCGGACAATCCGGGCCTCGCGCACCGCAGATATCGACATATTCATCGAGCTTTCAGTCTTTCGCCAATCACATATCGTGGCCGGCCCTTTCACCGCCACAGACCCTGCCCGCTCGCAACGAATAGAGCGCGGATCATTTGTGTGCACTAGCGCGCATACCTGGCGCGCCCTCGTGACGTACTGTTGCACCCAGGGAAAAGGACGATTAAAAACTAAATCGCACGTTCCCGCTCGTTCGCATTCCAGTGCCTACGCAGTCAAAGAAACCTGATGACGAGACGTGCATATGAAACACAAAAATCTAGCGCTAGAGAGATCATTTGAACGTAACGATGAATTCGATCTCGGATCGATTATCGACACGTTAATCAATCACCGCGTGATGATCGCCGTGACGACGATTGCCTTCATTTTGATGGGGGCGTTTTACGCGTTCTGCACTACGCCAGTCTATCGCGCAAACATCTCCATCAGGGTCGAGGACAACACGCCGAGCGCGCTGCCCGATTCGAAAGACCTTGTGCGAACTGCATCGTCGATGTTCGAGGAGAAGTCCTCGGCCGAAGGCGAAATGCAGATTCTCAGGTCCAAAGCCATCGCACTGCAAACGGTGGATTCGCTCAAGCTTTATATCGACGCCCGGCCAAAACGCCTGCCGGTGATCGGAAGCTTCATTGCGCGGCACAGCGACGGACGGATCGCACCCGGACTGTTCGGGTGGGGCGGCTATGCATGGGGAGACGAAACCATCGACGTGGCGACGTTCGAAGTTCCCAGGAAGCAGGAAGGAACCGCATACACCGTCACCGCTTTGCCTGGAGGCCAGTACGAGTTGCAAGGGCCCGGACTGGAGCAACCGGTCACCGGCAAGGTCGGAGTCCAGGAACAGTTTGAAAGCAGCCGCGGGCCGATCACTTTGCTGGTGAGCAAGATCGATGGCGAGAACGGAGTGGTGTTCAATGTCACGCGGCACTCGCGCCAACAGGCCCTCGAACAGTTGCAAAAAAGCCTGCAAGTGGACGAGCAGGGGAACAAGTCAAACGTGCTCGGTGTAGTGCTGGAAGGAACCGATCCGGTTTTGATCAGCACCATACTCAACGAGGTCGGCAAGGAGTACGTACGCCAGAACGTAAATCAGAAGGGCGCCAACGCCGAGAAGTCGCTGAATTATCTCGAGATGCAGTTGCCGGCGGCGAAGCACGACATGGATCAGGCGGAGGAAGCCTACAACTCCTACCGCAACAGTCACGGCCTGCTGGATGCGGACGAGGAAAGCCGGCTTATCCTCAGACAGGCTACTGACGCGGACGCGCGGCTCTTCGATCTCAAGCGCCAGCGCCAAGACCTGATTGCCCGTTTTTCGCCTGCTCACCCGAGCGTGGTCGCGATCGATCAGCAGATCGCCAGCACCAACAGGTACGTGGACAACCTCGCGGGCCGTGTCAGGGCTATGCCGGCGGCTGAGCAAGGTGCGCTGCGTCTGATGCGGGACATGCGTCTGAGCTCCGACATGTACGCGGCGTTGCGTACCAACATCGAAACCTTGCGGCTCGTCAAGGCCGGCAAGTCCGCCTCCGTGCAGTTGCTGGATAGTGCGGATGTCCCCGAGCGGCCCGTCAAACCGGTGAAATCGCTGGTGCTGATCATCGCCGGCGTGCTGGGTCTTTTCATCGGTGTCGGGCTCGCGTTCCTGCGTGATTTCCTGTTCAAGGGTGTGGCCGATCCGGAAGATCTGGAATCCCGTACCGGCCTGAGCGTGTACGCGACGATTCCGGTCAGCGATCAGCAGTATCAACTGACGCAGAGAATGTCCACGAAGGGCCCCGAGAAGCTCGCTCTCGCTTTCCGCTATCCGATGGACCCGGCTGTGGAAGCGCTGCGCACCATGCGCGCGTCGCTGCAGTTCGCGCTGAACGGCCAGCGCAATAACGTGGTCATGCTGGCGGGGCCGTTGCCGGGCATCGGCAAGTCGTTCCTGTCGGCCAACCTCAGCACGTTGCTGGCGGCAGGCGGAAAACGCGTGCTGCTGGTGGACGGTGACTTGCGCCGCGGCCACCTGAACCAGTACTTCGGTTTGCCACGCTGCGAAGGGCTCGCCGATGTGATAGCCGGTACCCGCTCGCTCCAGGAAACCGTACATCGTGAAGTCCTGCCGAACCTGGACGTCCTGCAGTGCGGCGAGTATCCGCCAGATCCGGCCGAATTGTTGTTGAGCAGCAATTTCAGGGCAACCATTCGCGCCGCTTCCGAGCAGTACGACATCGTGTTGCTCGACGCGCCCGCCATTCTTGCCGTATCCGACACGGCCACTATGGCGCCCGTCGCCGACTCGATATTCATGGTCGCGCGTTTCGGCGACACACGCGCCGGCGAAATTTCGGAATCGGTCAAGCGTCTCGCGCAAACAGGTTCGAAAGTCGAAGGCATTCTGCTGAACGAATTCAAGGTGAGTCGTGGCAATTACGCGCAGTCGCGCCGGTACGGTGGCTACGCATACGAGGCTTACTACTCCGACTCCGTCACGAAATAGCGCGCGTAACCCGGTGAAGAAGTTCAGCCGTTGAACCTGGCACCGGGTTTTACAAAGACGCGTATCCAAAGAAAGGGGAATACTAATCATGCATTCGTTAGACCAACTAAAGGTTGCCGTGGTCGGACTCGGCTATGTCGGGTTGCCGCTCGCGGTGGAGTTCAGCAAGCACCGCCCGGTAGTGGGCTTTGACATCAACACCACCCGCATCTCGGCGTTACGTGAAGGGCGCGACATTACGCTCGAAGTCAGCGACGAAGAACTCGCTGCGGCCACCGGCATCAAATTCACGTCGGATGTCGAAGGGCTGAAAGCCTGCAACCTGTATATCGCAACCGTTCCAACGCCGATCGACCGCTACAAGCGTCCCGACCTCGGGCCCCTGATCGGTGCGAGCGAGACCATCGGCAGCGTGCTCAAGAAAGATGACGTCGTCATCTATGAATCGACCGTCTATCCTGGTGCGACGGAAGAGGAATGTGTGCCCATACTCGAGCGGGCTTCGGGTCTGAAGTTCAACGTGGATTTTTTCGTGGGCTACAGTCCCGAACGAATCAACCCCGGCGACAAGGCGCACCGCGTGACGGATATCAGGAAAGTCACGTCCGGCTCGACGCCGGAGACTGCCGAACTGGTCGATGAGCTGTACCGCGAGATTATCGTCGCGGGCACGCACAAGGCGAGCAGCATTCGCGTCGCCGAGGCAGCCAAGGTCATCGAGAACACGCAGCGCGATGTCAACATCGCGCTGATCAACGAACTGTCGATCATCTTCAACAAGATGGGAATCGACACCGAGTCGGTGTTGCAGGCAGCGGGGACCAAATGGAACTTTCTGCCGTTCAGACCGGGTTTGGTGGGCGGGCATTGTATCGGCGTCGATCCGTATTATCTGACGCATAAGGCGCAGGCGATTGGCTATCATCCCGAGATTATTCTCGCCGGCCGGCGTTTGAACGACAGCATGGGCGGTTACGTCGCGTCTCAACTCGTTAAGGCGTTGACCAGGCGGCAGATAGGCGTCTCGGGTGCTCGCGTGCTGATCATGGGTCTGACATTCAAGGAAAATTGTCCGGACCTGCGCAACACGCGCGTTGTGGACATCGTTGCGGAGTTGCGCGAGTACGGCATGGAAGTAGATGTCTACGACCCGTGGGTCTCCAAAGAGGAAGCCCGGCGCGAACATAATCTCGACCCGATCGAGCACCCCGACAACGGCGTATACGACGCGACAATTCTAGCCGTCGCCCACAGCCGGTTTCGGGAGTTGGGTTCAAAAGTTATTCGCGTCTTCGGAAAGCCGGAACATGTACTGTACGACCTGAAGTACCTGTTGCCCCCAGAAGAAAGCGATCTGCGTCTCTAGCCAACTCCCGGCACATCGCACGTCGCGCCGTCACGAAGTGATGGCCTGCTCTTTTCATCCGGAGGCACGATGCCTGATCGCTACGACACAATACGGCAGCAACTCGCAAGCCACCCGCAACAGTGGTTGATTACCGGCGTGGCCGGCTTTATCGGCTCGAATCTGCTGGAGGCGCTTCTCCAGCTCGATCAGACGGTGGTCGGACTCGACAACTTTTCAACCGGCTACCAGCGCAACCTGGACGAAGTGCGCTCAGTCGTTTCGCCTGAGCAATGGAAGCGTTTCAGATTCATCGAAGGCGATATCCGTCGTCTGGAAGATTGCGTCGCCGCCGTCGACGGAGTCGACCACGTGCTGCATGAGGCGGCGCTCGGATCGGTTCCGCGTTCGGTCGTCGACCCTATCGCGACGCACGACGTGAACATCAGTGGCTTCCTCAATATGCTCGTGGCTGCCCGCGACGCAAAAGTGTCGAGTTTCACGTATGCCGCGTCGAGCTCGACGTATGGCGACCATCCCGGTTTGCCCAAAGTAGAAGACCAGATCGGCCAGCCGCTCTCACCGTACGCGGTCACCAAGTACGCCAATGAACTGTACGCGTCGGTGTTTGCTCGCGCCTATGGCTTCCGGACGATCGGTCTGCGCTACTTCAATGCGTTCGGCAAGCGCCAGGATCCGGACGGTGCTTACGCTGCGGTGATTCCGAAATGGACGGCGGCGCTCATTGCGGGCGAAGACGTCCTGATCAATGGCGACGGCGAAACCAGCCGGGATTTCTGCTTTGTCGACAACGTGGTGCAGGCAAACATCCTTTCGGCAATGGCCGACGATGCGGCAAGGAACGAGGTCTACAACGTCGCCGTCGGCGACCGCACAACCTTGATTCAGCTCTACGACGGCTTGCGGGCTGTACTCGGCGATAACGGTGTTCGCTGCGACAAGCGCCCTGTGTTCGGGCCGTTCCGCGCCGGCGATGTCAGGCATTCACAGGCGAACGTGGACAAGGCGGCACGGCTATTGGGCTATGAGAACACCATCCCGTTGGTGGAAGGCTTGTCCCGCGCGATGCCCTGGTACATCCAGTTCATATCGCAAAGATGACGTCCTTTGGGGTGCAGCACGAAGGACGCACTCCGGCATGACGGATTTATATGCAACGCGTTGATTTTCTTAAGGCGGTAGCGTCAATGTCTCACACTGCCAGTTGGCGAAACCGTCTTGTGCATATTCATCCGGACCACAGCCGGATTGCACGTAGCGCGGTCTGGGTTTCCATGTTCGCGCTGATCAGCAAGTCCGCGGGCGCGCTGAAGGAAATCGCGATTGCTTATCGCTACGGCATCAGCAACGTGGTGGATGCCTATCAGCTTACGCTGACGCTAGTAACCTGGTTGCCGGCTACTTTCGTAGCGGTCCTGAGCGTCGTACTCGTTCCGGCGTTAGTCGAATTGCGCGCAAAGCCCAAGCAGGAGCAGGCGAGATTTCTCGGCGAACTCGACGCGATGGCGATTTCTGTCGGCGTGGTATTCGCGGTCCTTCTGTACTTCTCGTGGCCATTCGCACTCGATCTGATGGCGCACAAGCTGTCGGCGCAGACGAGCGCAATGTCGCGGCGAATCATGCTCGGCATGACGCCCGTGGGCATCCTGATGCTGACCATCTGCGTGTATGCGGCACGGCTCCAGGCTCGTGAAAAACATGTCAACACACTTCTCGAGTGCGTTCCGGCGATGGTGTTGCTGTGCTTCGTCGTTCCCTGGCACGATGCGAGCTCGCCCGCGCCGTTGATATGGGGCACCACGCTCGGCTTCATTTGTCACGCGGTGATCCTGGGCGTATTCGCCGGGCGTGCTGACCAGCTGAGGGCCCGGTTCAGATTTTCTCTCAGTTCTCCCCAGTGGCCCCACATGTACCGCGCAGTGGGTGTGTTCATGATCGGCCAGCTCATCATGAGTCTGGCTACGCCGCTGGACCAATACTTCGTGGCCGGTCTCGGCGACGGGGCGATCGCGACGCTCGGCTATGCGAACCGCGTGCTCGGCCTGCTCGTCAGCATGGGTGCCGTCGCGATCAGCAGGGCAACCTTGCCGGTTCTGTCCGAGCTATTGAGTGCAGGAGATAACGTTCGCGCCCGTAGCATCGCGCTAAAGTGGTCTCTCCTGATGCTGGCCATCGGGGGCGTGATGGTGGTTGTGGCGTGGTTCCTCGCGCCGATCGTCGTGAAGCTGCTGTTTCAGCGCGGTGCCTTTAGCGCTGCAGATACGGTCGCAGTGTCCGGCCTCTTTCGCTGGGGATTGATTCAGATACCTTTCTATTTTTCGGTACTGGTGCTGGTTCAACTTTTCGCGAGTCAAGGCCGCTTCAAAGCGATGGCCGGCATCGCGGTCGTGAACTTCGCTGTAAAGGCCGTCGCCAACTTCTTTCTGATCCGATGGCTGGGCATCACGGGAGTTGTCCTTGCAACCGGAGTGATGGGCGGCAGCGCGTTCGTGTGCTATCTGTCTCTCACGTTGAAAAAGACGGGTCCGCTATGAAGATTCTGTTGTTCATCCACTCACTGCATTACGGCGGTGCCGAGCGTGTGGCAATGAACCTTTCGAGCGAATGGGTGGCGCAAGGTCAGGATGTATGTGTCGTCACGCTGTCTTCCACGGCGAGCGACTTTTATTCGCTACACCACTCCGTCGAACGCATTGCGCTTGATCTTGCCGGTGCGACTAGCGGCCTGCTGGACGCAGTATCCGCAAACATGCGCCGGATGCTGGCGTTGCGCCGCGTGCTCAAACGAGTGAGACCGGATGTCGTCATCGGCATAGAGACGAGGCCCTCGATCCTGGCCATCCTCGCAGGCCGCGGCTTGCCATGCGCGGTGATAGCGACAGAGCACATTCACCCGCCGATGCTTTTCGAAGGAAAGCTGTGGGAATGCCTGCGCCGCTGGACATATCGGTTCGCGGACAAAGTCGTCGCGCTGACGGAAAAGAGCCGGGTGTGGTTGCAGGAGCAGTGCAACTGCAAGGCCGTCGCCGTTATTCCCAATTCGATTTCCCTGCCGATTCCTGTCGTGGAACCGGTGTTATCGCCGCAAGATGTCGTAAGCGCGGAGCGTCGTGTGTTGCTCGCAGCGGGGCGCCTCGCCGAGCAGAAGGGCTTCGATATTCTGATCGATTCCTTCGGCCGGATAGCGAGCGATTTTCCTGCCTGGGATCTCGTGATTCTCGGCGATGGCGATGACCGGCGTCCGCTCGAGGAACAAGTCAAGGCAGCGGGATTGAATGACCGCGTGTTGCTGCCGGGCCAGGTCGGCAATATGCCGGACTGGTACGAGCGAGCCGATCTCTACGTGCTGAGTTCGCGATTCGAGGGCTTCTCGATGACGATCGTCGAGGCGATGGCCAGCGGCTGTGCCGTGGTGAGCTTCGACTGCGACGCCGGCCCTGGAGACATCATCACGCATGGCCATGACGGCCTGCTGGTTCAGCCTGTCGGTGACCCGCAGGAACTCGCGAATGCGTTGTCGACTTTGATGCGCGATGACGAGACGCGATCACTCATGGCATTGCGCGCGCGCGCTGTCGTCGACAGGTTTTCGGTGGCCCGCGTCTTTTCGATGTGGCGTGATCTGTTCGCACAGACCGGCGCCGGACCTACGACAGTCATCGATCGCCATTCCGTGCAGGTGACGGAGTGAAAGCCGCGGACGCTGCGTTTCATCAATCGTGTGGTTTGAGAGCTCACTTCTCATGAATATCGTTTTGTTCATCAGCGCGATGCAGGACGGCGGTGCCGAAAGTGTTGCCGCGACTCTGGTCAATGCATGGGTCGAGCGGGGCGACTCGGTGACGCTCGTCGCCACCTATTCGGGGCGCAGCGTCTGCAATTACCCCGTCTCGCCGAGCGTGAACTTCGTGTATCTGGCCGACCTCGTGACGCGGCGAGGCCGAGCGCCCCTCGCTTATATCGAACGCATGCGTGCGTTGCGCGCGCTCATGCGCGAGAGCAAGGCCGACGTAATCGTATCGTTTCTGACGAATGTGAATGTCGCGACGATTCTCGCATCACGAGGTCTCGGCATTCCAGTCATCGTAAGCGAGCACACCAATCCGCTTGCAGATCGCCGTTCATTGTTATGGAGACTGCTGTGCCGTTTTGTCTATCCGAAGGCAAACCTTCTGACGCTGCTGACAGATGACGTCGTCGCGCCATTTAGACGATTCGTGCCGGGAATGAAGGACATTGCGGTGATGCCTAATCCACTGCCCGATGGGCTGTTCGTGCAGCAACGGCAAGAGGCGGCAACCCGTAAGCGAGTCATTTCGCTGGGGCGGTTGAACAGGACAAAGCAGTTCGATTTGCTGATTCGCGCCTTTTCACTGCTCGCGGACGAGTGCCCCGACTGGGATCTGTGGATTTGGGGAGAAGGACCCGAGCGCGCCGCTCTCGAGGCTCAGGTCGAGCAACTGCACATGAAAGAAAGAATCTTCCTGCCAGGCCGGACGCTAAGCCCGTGGAGCGAACTGGCCAAGGGGCACGTCTTTGCAATGTCGTCGAGTCATGAGGGCTTGCCGATGGCGCTGATGGAAAGCATGGCAATTGGGTTGCCGGTTGTGTCCTTCGACTGTCCCAGCGGACCGAGGCAGTTGACCCGGAACGGCGAGGATGGGCTGCTTATCCCGCCGGGCGACGCGAAATCTATGGCTGCTGCGTTACGCCGACTGATCTCGGACGATTTGCTGCGCGCCGAGTTAGGCAGGAAGGCAGCTATTTCGGTGCGGCAACGCTATTCGCTGACGGCGGTATTGCAGATCTGGGACGAGATGTTCGAGCGGGTAGGCGCGCGTGCGAAGCGCCTGCAATCGCCGCATTGAATGTGACAGGTGATTCATCGTTGCGGCCGTGACCTGCCGTATCCACACAAAGCTCAGAAATCAAGGAGCGGACATGAACGGACGTAAAGTGGTTCTTTTTGCCAATACCGACTGGTATCTCTACAACTTCCGGCTCTCGTTGGCGGAGAAGCTTCGGCAGGACGGCTACGATGTGGTGTTGCTGTCGCCACCGGGAGAATTCGGCCCTAGGCTGCAAGCACTCGGATTTAGCTGGCACGCGGTGCCGATGAATCGTCGCAGTCTCAACCCGTTGCGCGAGGTCGGCGTGCTCGCGTGGCTCGTGCGCTTTCTTCAGCGTGAAAAGCCCGACGTCGTCCACGGTTTCACGATCAAGTGTGCGGTGTACGGATCGCTGGCAAGCAAGCTTGCGGGAGTGCCAGCGCGGATCAATGCTGTGGCCGGCATGGGCTATGTATTCACGAGCCGCGATCTGAAAGCCCGGGTGCTGCGACCTATCGTGCGCCAGTTGATGCGCTCCGCTCTGAATGGCCGCCGCGATGCGCTGATACTGCAGAATCCCGACGACGTCGCGATTTTCAAACGCGCGCGAATCGTGGATGACCGCTCAATACGGCTCATTAAAGGATCGGGCGTGAACTGTTCGCGCTTCTCCGCCCGGCAAGAGACAGATGACGAAACGCGGGCGCCGTTGCGCGTCGTGCTGGCTGCTCGCCTGTTGTGGGACAAGGGCATTGCCGAGTACGTCGAAGCTGCCCGGGCACTGGCAAGCGAAAACCGCTCGGTGAAGTTCCTTCTTGCCGGCTCTCCGGACGATGGCAATCCGGCTTCCGTCTCCCGCGAACTCATCGAAGGCTGGGCCAACGAGGGACTTCTCACGTGGCTGGGGCATGTCAGCGATATGCCGAAGCTGCTGTCCGATGTGGACGTCGTCGTGTTACCGAGTTACCGCGAAGGCTTGCCTAAGACGCTGATCGAGGCGGCCGCGTGCGCGTTGCCGCTGATCACGACCGACGCCCCGGGCTGCCGCGAAGTCGTCAGTTGTAGTGGAGAGGATGGTCTGCGCGTGCCGGTGCGCGACAGCGCCGCACTGGCCGATGCGATTCGTCTTCTCGACGACGATAGAAAGCTTTGCCGGAAGTTGGGCCTTGCGGCGCGAGCGAAGGCTTTGAGTGAATTCGACGAAACGATTGTGATCAGCAAGACCCTGCGGGTCTACGACGAATTGCTGGACAGCGTGCCTTACCGGGTCGGCATGGCGAGCGAGCGCGAGCGGCAAATCTGAGCCCCGCTGGCTGCCGGCGATTCCTTTAGTCCCGAAGGAATTCGTCAGAGAACAGATACGAGCCGCGAGGCGAGCGTCATGCCGACGCAAAAAGAGAATTAACGGAGATTAAGTGGCGATGACGGTTCCGAAGTTCATATTGCGCTTCGATGACGTAACCCCGCAAATGGCGTGGTCGCGGTTCAATCCTTTTGACGAACTTTCCCTCGATCTGGACTTGCCACTGCTCGTGGGCGTGGTTCCAAACTGCCTGGATCCGACGCTCGTCGTCGAGCCTGCTCACGAAGCGTTCTGGGACACGGTTCGCGGCTGGGCCGGGCGTGGTTGGTGCATCGCGCAGCACGGATACACTCACCAGTACGTCACGCCGGATGCCGGCATCCTCCGTCTTGCGAGCCGGTCGGAACTGGCCGGCCTTTCATACGAGGAACAGTTCTTCAAGCTGCAGGCGGGAAAGCAGATCCTGCTGGACCAAGGCGTATGGCAGCCGGTATTCATGGCACCGTCTCATTCGTTCGACGCCGTCACACTGCGGGCACTTGCCGATCTCGACTTCAAATACTTGACGGACGGATGCGGAGTTTATCCATACGCGATGGGCAGGCTCACTGCCGTACCTCAGCTATTTGCATCCGCGCTGCATTTCGGTTTCGGCGTGTATTCCATCTGCCTGCACGTCAATACGCTAAGCGAGACCGATATCGAAAGGATCATCGGATTCGTAAGGAAGAATCGCTCACGGTTCATTTCATTCGAAGAAGCCGCGAGCGTGAAATCAGCGCTACCAGGCGTCGCGACGGCGATGCGCTTTTTAACTTCCACCCCGCTGCGGGCCATGCGGCGTTTAAGGGGCCTCAAATCTCATGGGAGTGCACTGTGCGAAGTAGCCGGAGAGCGGTGATTGCGTTTGTCGCCGGCAGCGTGGTGGGTGCAGTCGGCAGACCCCTCGTTGCGTGGGCAGGCGTTGTGGATAATCAGCGTACCGCGACCGAGGAGGTCGTCGACAAAGCGTTCGGTGTCAGGGGCGACGGCAAGACGAACGATCGCGCCGCGCTTCAGAAGGCAATCGATAGTTCGGTCGGCAAGACACTCGTCATTACTGGCCCATGCAGGATAGATTCAAGCGGACTGCACATGCGAAGCAATAGCCGCGTCCGCTTTGCGCCCGGAGCCTCAATCAAGCTGCTCCCGCATGACAGTCACACCTATGAAGTCATCCGTATCTGGGATGTGCGGCACGTCGTCCTGCAAAATCCTCGCGTTGATGGCAGTAAAGAGTTGAACGCCGTGAGCGGCGGCGAGTGGGGAATGGGCATATCGATCGCAGGAAGCACCGACGTGACAATACTTTCTCCGACCACCACGAATTGTTGGGGAGACGGTATTTACATCGCGAACAGCTTCGGCAATGGTCTGCCGTATTCAAGCGACGTCCGCGTAATGAACCACTATGCCTCCGGTTGTCGCCGACAAGGTGTTTCAATTATCAGCGGCAAGAATGTTCTGTTCGAGCGTCCCGTATGGGAAAACATAGCCGGCACGCTACCTTCTGCTGGACTGGACATCGAGCCGAATGAGAACACCGACGTGGTGGAAAACATCCGGATCATCAATCCGACGACGCGAAACTGCCAGTTCGGAATCCTCGTGTGGCTACAGGCACTGCCGGGCAAGCGGGAGAAGTACGTCAGCGTCGTGATCAGCGGACACAAGGATGAAGAAAGCAGAGAAGCGGCCTTTAGCGTATCCGGATTGAAGACGAAAGGCAGTGTCGTCACTGGCTATATCACGAGCAATTCGCCTACGTGGATTCGTCCACACAGAGACGCCTTTGTCAGTACCGACTATGATCGTGCGGGCCCGAAGATCGACATTTCGAATCCCACGATCATACGGTAGCAGCACCGAACAGCGTGACGCTCAATGCGTCACGCCTTTCCCACGAAGCAATGCCGTGTACATCTCCCGATACTTTTGCCAGCAAACGGTAATAGAAAACTGTTCGACAATCCGTTCGCGCGCCCGCTCACCTAGTTTCTTGCGCTGCTCCAGACTTAACGTCGCCATCTCTTCCAGCGCTTTCGACAAACTGACGGGGTCGCGCGGCGGAACAACCAGACCGGTGTCGCCGACGAGTTGGCCGGTATCGCCAACATCCGTCACCACGCAGGGGACGCTGCAGGCCATCGCTTCGCCGACAACCGTCGGCAAGCCTTCCGTTCGCGACGACAGGCACAGCATGTCGAACGCCGGCATGATTCGTTGCAAGTCGTTTCGGGCGCCCAACAGGTGACATGCGCCGCTCAGGCCGAGCTGATCGATCGTGCGCCCGAGTACCTTATTGTCGGCATCGACGTCTTTCCCGACCATGACGAAATGGCAGACCGGTACGCGCTTACGAAGCATCGCGGCCGCGTGCAGAAAGTTATCGTAGTCCTTGGCGGGGTTTGAGCGTCCTACGATTCCAATCAAGATGGAGTGTGGCGGCAAGCCAAGCGAGCTGAGCAGCATACTCCTTGCATTCGCATCGGGCACGAACTTGCGAACATCGAACCCGTTATGTACCACCCGCATCTTTGTGCGCTCATAGCCGTAGTCGACGTGAGTCTTGAGTGACGCGTTGGCACAGCAAACCACCGAATCCGGCAACCGGTTGGAGGTCATCGCGCCGATTCGTGCGAGCACATTCAGGAGGCGCCCGACTTGCGCGGTGGGCACTTCGGTTCGATGGATGCCCCAGACGAGCGCGAACCGATGGTTATTTCCCTTGAGCCGGGACAGTTGTCGGGCCAGCAGCGCGGCGACACCTCCGACAACGTCTGCGTGATACATCCATGTCTGAACGACATCGGGCCTCGCATCGACGATCCACCTGGCCAGTCGGATCAGGAGTAGCGGATTGGGGACGCCGCGCCGCATTCCCAGGAATCTCACTTCCGCACCGGCTGCGCGAAGACGGTCAGCCATCGTATCCATCGAGGACAAGGAAATGACGACGTGCGTGCCGCCGGCATTGCGCGACTCCGAAACGAGGTTCAACAGCAACGTTTCGGCGCCACCCACACCGAGTCCCGAAATAATGTGGACAATTTTCATTTGCTTCGCACAGTCTGTCATCCGGTGAAATGAACCGTTCGTGCGGGTGACGCTCGATTCCAGAAAAGAACTGAGCGAATCGCGAACGGCCGCTTTTTTGCTTTGCCTTTCTCAATGATCGGTTTCCCGTCGCGGGCAAGACTATTGAAAGACTAAGTGATTGCTCAGTCGCTTTACCGTTCGACATCCAACATAAACAGGAGCAGTTTGCCGGCTCATTCCAAAGAAAATCTGTTTCGGTATACGAATCGACCATTCGAGAATTCGAGTCGAAGCACGACTTATGTGCCGTTCCGCTCGTAGCTTCAAAAAGAAACCTGATAGCGTGCAGGACATAAGGTTCATGTGTGTTCGGGGGCCATCGAGCGGACAGATTGCACCGCCGGTGAAAGCCGCATCAGATCAACGCTTCTCTTTCAGCTTACGTCGCACTGGCAAGCTGGGGGCAAGAGAGACACGGAAGTGGCAGAACAACTCAACTCGAAGTTTCAGGTGCATTCAATCGGCTACCGATGGTTGCGCCCTTCTACGCTCGGATTTCTGGTAGTCGCGGCGTTCATCGTCTGCAGGGTCGCTCTGGGCGACCGCGGCAGGTTGCTCGATCAGGACAACTACGTCGCGTACTTCAGGGAAGCAGATCCTCTCTGGATTGCTCATCTCTGGTCTAGTAGCCAATCGTGGATACTTTTCATCGCGAAGGCGGTCACGGATGAGCTCGGCTGGCGGCTCTGGGTGCTGGGCGTCGATACACTGGGCGTCTCACCGGACAACGCGGTGCGACTGACAGTTGTTACGCTCAACGTGCTGATGGTGCTTGCTCTCAGCCGGACTCGCCGGCCGCTACTCGCACTGCTTCTATGGGCGCTTATTCCGACCGGCCTCGCGACGGTCGGGTTGTTCCAGATTCGTCAGGGATTTGCGTTGTCGATTGCGATGTATTTCGCCATGTGCCGGCAGCAGCCCATTCGAGGCGCGCTTCTCGCCAGCATTGTTCACACGACGTTTGCTTATCCCGCGTTGTTTCTGATTCTTGCTCACCTTCTCATTAAGCGAAGCAAGCTGCTTGCGATCGTGGGCGTGATAGGTGCGGCGCTCGCCATGTCGCTGGCCTCAGCGTGGCTTTTCAATACGTTCGGTGGCCGACGTCTCGAAGAATACAGCCAGAACGACGAGTTTACTTTCAACTTCCTGATTTCGCTCACGCTGTATCTAATCGTGCCGACGCTCATACTCGTTCTTCGTCGAAAGAACATCGAGGAAACGATGCGCGAACTAGTCGTCCATAAGATCGCGATGATGCACATTGGGCTTCTTATGTTCCTCATTATCTCCTTCTTTGTATATCCGTTCGGGACCCAACGAATTGTTTACTACGGACCGCTGCTACTGGCTTTTATGCTGCCGGAAGTCCGCCTCAAGAACTCGCTGGTGTTATGGATCGTCGCCTTCGTCATGGCGATCCTGGCCTATGACGTGATCAAGAACTACCTGCTTGGCACCTATAGCTACTTTTTATGAGCAGGCTTCTGCCCGCTCCTGGGGTTCGTCGTTTCCGTACGTCTAAACAATCGTCATTTGATATACACAGCTATCCATCCGTCGATAACCTGATTTGGTCCGATTTGCGGCGCGCGCCAGACTTACGCCTATTTGTCCGCTCATAAAATGATGGCGTCCGGTTTGTGTTGGCAATGCCACAGAGGAAAGACCCGGAAAGGGAGACGGTGTGCATTACTAAACTTGTCCTAGAGATCATTCAAGCGACAAGAAATAAAAATTCCTCCGTTGAATTTGGAGACTGAGATGTTGAATCTTGCGCTTGGCTTTGTTGTGTCGTTCCTGGTTATATTCTTCATCGTGCGAAGTTCGGGGCTGCATGGAATGCTTACTATGGACCACGACTTGCGGGGCATTCAGAAGAACCACGCTTACGCAGTGCCACGAATCGGTGGAGTTGGAATTGCATGCGCCGCCACCATCATTCCGGTCATACAACCGCTGTGGGCGACTAACCCCGGGACGGGCCAGCTGCTGCTTCTTTTGTGCGCGGTGCCGGCGTTCGCAGCCGGCGTGATCGAGGACATGACCAAGCGCGTGAGCCCGCGAGTGCGCATGCTGTGCTCGCTCGCTTCGGCGCTCGCGGCTTGCCTTCTGATGCATGCGACGCTTACGCGGGTGGATTTGCCCCTCGTCGATCAGTTGCTGCGCATCGTGCCCGTCGGCATTGGCTTCACAATGCTCGGCGTCGCCGGACTGACGAATGCGGTCAACATCATCGACGGCTTCAACGGGCTCGCGTCGGTCGTGACGCTGCTGATCTTCGCCTCGATCGGCTACGTCGCGCACAGCGTCAATGACTGGCTCATTATGAGCATGGCACTAATGATGATGGGAGCGATCGGCGGCTTCGTACTCTGGAACTTTCCGGTGCCCTCCGTATTCCTCGGAGACGGTGGAGCTTATTTCATCGGTTTCATCATGGCGGAGCTGCTCATACTCCTAGTCATGCGAAACCCGAGCGTGTCCGCGTGGTATGCGATGGCCGTCGCTATTTATCCGATCTTCGAGACGCTCTTTTCCATCTATCGCCGCCGGGTAGTGCGCGGAAGACCGGCAGGCGCCCCCGACGGACTTCATCTGCATACGCTCGTGTATCGGCGAGTCGTGCGAAAGGGTGTGGGCGCAGGCTCCCTGCGGCAACGCGCGCTGCGTAACTCATATACCTCGGTCTATCTGTGGGTGCTTAGCCTCGTCGGCATCGCTCCGGCTACGTTCTTCTGGGACACGCCTATCGCGCTTGCAGGCGCAACCGTCGCATTCGTCATGGTCTACTTGCATCTGTATGTGGCGATCGTGCGCATGAGGACGCCTCGCTGGCTGATGATCACAGGGCACGCACCGGTGGTCGCGCCGCGTGGAGCGGAAGAGCCGCGCCACTGATGGACAGATGAGTATTCCGCAGGTGCCGCCCCGGTTCCTCCTGGCGGCGCATTGCGTGATCGACAGATCGGGGTCGTATTGTTGATCAGTGTGTGACGACGTACGTTGCCGAAGTCAAAGCCGATGCACCATTTCCACTGAAAAGCACCACGAAAGTGTCCGCGCCACGGCGAGGATTCGAGGAAGGGTGCAACGCGGACTTAACGCCACACTGTGTCACGAGAACATAAATGAACCACGGATACGAAGTATCGCTCGTCAAGCGAGTGATCAACCAACTAGTGGCCGACATTGCCAACGGGGATTATGAGGGCGACATGCTGCCTCCGCAGGTCATTCTGTCGAAGAAGCATGGCGTGAGCCGCGCCATCATGCGCGAAGCGATCAGCATCCTGGTTTCGCGCCGGATGCTCGATGTCAGGCCCAAAACGGGTACTCGCATCACGCCTGCTAAAGACTGGCTAATCATCGATCACGAAGTTGCCGAATGGCGGCTTCGCGTGACTCCCGATCCCGAGTATCTGCAAGGTCTGATCGAGTTCCGCAGGCTGGTTGACCCACGGGCGGCTGGGCTTGCGGCTACTCGCGCGAACCGCCACCAGCGCATTGCGATCACTGTCATGTACCAGAACCTCCACCGCGCGGGCGGCGACGCCGTGGCGCAACAAGCCGCCGAAGATGCGTTGCAGGCGGCGATCGTCGATGCAAGCGGCGATGCGTTGCTCAGACAGATGGGCAGTGTCATCAGGATGGGCCTCAGGGCGATTCAGCCGATTTGCACGAGACAAGCGCTCGCTTGCGATGCGCGGCTCACCGAGTACGGGAAAGTGGTGCGTGCGATCGAAGCTGGTGATGCCGAAGGCGCCAAGGCAGCGATGATGCACCTCGTCAGCCGCAGCACGGACCCCGTTTCTATGGAAGCGGTATGAGCTGAATGACGCTCACTGTCGCGCGGAAGGCGGGATAGTTAACTTTGGATACCTACATGAAAACGTATGCGTGAAGCGACGGTTTGCTTGGCGCTACGCAGCATGCTTTATTAAGTCCACGCGATATTCCGGCATTGCCGGGTCGCGCAACGGACGGACTAGACGATCGGAGGATCATATGTGTGGCATCGTGGCGGGGACCGCGGAACGCAACGTCGTTCCAGTATTGCTCGAAGGCTTGCGGCGGCTCGAATACCGCGGCTACGACTCCTGCGGAGTGGCGGTGCTTCGGGACGGCGCACCGCACCGCGTGCGCAGTCTTACCCGCGTCGGCTCGCTGGACCTCGAGGTCCGCGAAGCCGGACTCGAAGGCGGGACGGGCATTGCCCACACGCGATGGGCAACTCATGGCGCGCCCGCAACGCAGAACGCCCATCCGATCTTTTCGAGGAACGAGGTCGCGATCGTTCACAACGGCATCATCGAGAACTTCGAGGCGCTGAAGCTCAGCCTGAGCCGCGCCGGCTATGAGTTCGCGAGCCAGACGGATACCGAGGTGATCGCCCATCTTATTCACAGTTATTACAAGGGCGATCTGGCGGAAGCGGTGCGGTGCGCCGTCAGCGAACTGCGCGGCGCCTATGCAATTGCGGTCTTCTGCAAGGCGGAACCGGAGCGAGTCGTGGGTGCGCGATATGGCTCACCCCTGGTGATCGGCGTGAGCGACAAGGAATCGTTTCTCGCGTCTGACCCGCTCGCGTTGTCCGACGTCACTGACCGGTTTGTCTTTCTGCAGGACGGCGATATCGCCGATCTTTCGCGCAATGGCATCCGGATCATGAGCCGGGACGGCAGCCCGGTCGTGCGCGAGGTACGGACCTTGCGTCATCCGCCGGCCGAGGCTGCGCTCGGACCGTATCGACACTTCATGCAGAAGGAAATCTTCGAGCAGCCGCTTGCGGTCTCGAGAACGTTTCCTCGGAACAGTACGTTCGACGCCACGCTTTTTGGTGCGACCGACCCTGACGCGTTCGCCGGGATCGACCGCATCTTGCTGCTGGGCTGCGGCACGAGTCACTATTCCGCGTTGACTGCAAAAACGTGGTTCGAATCGATCGCGAAGATTCCGACAGAGGTCGAGATATCCAGCGAATACCGATACCGCGAGACGATCGCGGGCAGCAACACGCTCGTGGTACCCGTTTCGCAATCCGGCGAGACCGCCGACACGCTCGGCGCGTTGATCCATGCGCAATCGCTGGGTCACGAAAATACGCTCGCGATCTGCAACGTGGCGACGAGCGCGATCGTGCGGCAATCCCGCTGGTCGTTCATCACTCAGGCTGGCGCGGAGATCGGTGTTGCATCGACCAAGGCCTTTACCACGCAGCTCGTGGCGCTGTTTGTTCTCGCGGTGACGCTCGGCCGTTCGCGCGGACATGTTGACGACCAGCGCGAAGCAGACTATCGCTCACAGCTCTCGGGCCTTGCCACTGCGTTGCAGGGCGTGCTTGCGCGTGAGCCGCAGATCATCGCGTGGGCGCACGAACTCGCGCGCACGGACAGCGCTATCTTTCTCGGCCGTGGATCGCACTATCCGATCGCCCTTGAAGGCGCGTTGAAGCTCAAAGAAATCTCTTACATTCACGCCGAGGGATATCCGGCTGGCGAGCTGAAACACGGACCGCTTGCGCTCGTAACCGACTCCATGCCGGTCGTCGTGACCGCGCCAAATGATGGTTTGCTGGAAAAGCTCAAGTCGAACATCCAGGAAGTTCGCGCGCGCCGGGGCCAGGTGTATGTCTTCGCCGATGCCGATGCGAATCTGTCAAATGACGAAGGGCTGCGTGTCATTCAGATGCCAGAGTACTACGGGGCGTTGTCGCCGATCCTGCACGTGTTGCCCCTGCAACTGCTCGCGTACCACACCGCGTGCACGCGAGGGACGGACGTCGACAAGCCGCGCAACCTTGCCAAATCGGTGACGGTGGAATGAGGCGCGCGGCACCGTGCATACGGACTCACGAAGACAATCAGCGATGAACAAAATAAGGGTTGGTGTTCTCGTCGACGACATTGCGTTGCCGGCGTGGGTGAATCACATGCTCGGGCTGATTGCCAACGAAGAGGGCATGGAGATCGCTCTCGTCGTCAAATATGCGTATGGACCGCGGCCGGCAAAGAAGATCGCTTCGCAGGCCGGTCCGTGGTTGCTGTCGCTCTGGATGGCGTTCGACAGGCGGCTCGTCAAGGTTAGGCATGACGCATTCAGGACCGAGCCGCTGGGGTTTGCGCTGCCCGACATCCCAACGTTGAATGTTGAGGTGCAGCGCAAGGAGTGCGGCGATCATTTCGATGCTGGCGATCTGAAAAAGATCGCTGCACATCGCATTACCGTGTTGCTGCGACTGGGCCCGCTGCGCCCGTGCGGCGAGATCTTCGATACTGCTTCCTGCGGTATCTGGTCGTATCGGCATGGCGATGAAGTCGTTGACCGCACCGGGCCCGTCGGCGCGTGGGACATTCTTCTCGACCGGGAAACAACCGCATCCGCCTTGCAGTTTCAGTTGGGCGCAGGCGAACGCGCGCGCACGCTGCAAAGATCGTGGTCCATGACATACCCTGTGTCGATCCACAGAAACCGCAGCCACTGTTACTGGAAGACACTATCGTTCGCGCCGCGAAAGTTGCGTGAGCTCAGGCAGATCGGCGAAGAAAACTTCAAGCTGAAGTACACGAGAACCGATGTACCTCCGGAGTTTTATACCGGAGAAAAAATCGCCGAGCCGACCAACGGAGCTTGCGGCAAGTTTATCGGCCAGCTATTGGCACGAACCGCCGCGAAAAAGCTGGGCGGGCTGCGTAAATTCGAACAGTGGATGCTGCTGTATCACTTCAGCGAAAAAGGTGAGTTGCCCGACCGCCTTTTCGAGTTCAAGCAACTGCTGCCTCCCAAAGACCGGTTCTGGGCAGACCCGTTTGTCGTCGAGCGAAACGGCGAGTATGCGGTGTTCATAGAAGAACTCGAATACTCGAAGAACAGGGGACATCTTTCGGTTATCCGTTTCGGCGCGAACGACCAGCCGATATTGCCGCCCGTGAAGATACTGGAGCGGCCTTATCACTTGTCTTACCCCTTCATGCTGGAGGAGAGCGGCGAGCTCTACATGATTCCGGAGACGAACGAGAGTAACGCCATCGAGCTTTATCGATGCACCAGATTTCCGGATAGATGGGAACACGTCATGAACCTGATGGACGGCGTCATGGCCGTCGATACGACGATCTGGCGTCATGGCGGCAAGTATTGGCTCTTTGCCTGCATGCGGGAAAACGAACATGCACCGCTGTCCGACGAACTGTTTCTATTCTGGTCGGATACGCTGCTGTCAAAAGACTGGCATCCACATCCCTGCAATCCGATCGTGTCGGATATCAGAGTTGCCCGTCCGGCAGGTAACATCTTCGAGTACGAGGGCGCATGGTATCGACCCGCGCAGGATTGCAGCGGCAAATACGGGCGTGCATTGTCGTTTCAGCGTATCGATACAATCGACGAAACGACCTACCGCGAGACACCGGCAAGCCGGATCGAAGCAAACTGGGACGCAAGCATAGATCGTGTCCACACGTTCAACCGGGCAGGGAGATTGAGCGTCATCGACGGGATGATAACGCGCGTTAAATAAGCGCGCGGCGCAGAGCCGGATGACTCCAGGTGCGAACGATCCACCGTGCCAGGCGGTGCAGGATTCCCCGCCTGAGGCTGCGGGTTAATGGCCGGCGTCTTTCTCTATCCAGTACTTACGGCATCGTCTTCTGTCCAGGCGGGCCGCCTACCTCGGGCAGTTCTGCCTGACCATGATCCGCATCGTGGCTGGCAATGGACGCCTGAGTTTGCGTCGACCCATAGCGCCACTCGGCCACCGTATAGTCCTTCTTGTGGGCCGCTGCTGTCAACCTCTCGTGTTCCTCACGCTCCCGTATTGCACCGTTGCGAACGAGAGAACACAGCAGCAGTACGACGATGACCCAGGCCGAAATAATCAGAATAGCGGTGGTTATTGTAGTCATGGCGAGCCTGTACATTGGAATCGATTAATGGGCGTGAACGACCGGAAGCGTTCAAACCAGGCAGCTCAACCTGGTGCCTCAAATTTACTGATTGCCATCCTGGTCTCCATCTTTTGGTGTATTTCGTTCCGATGGTGCGGCCAACGGCGTGGCTCTTCTGCGGCGCTGCGCACACAGCAGTCATACTGCATCGCAATGCGCGGACAATAAGGGTCTATTAACCTGCAAAAGATGCGGGTACGGCGAGCGCCGTGGCCGGCATTGTCCGCGGAGCAGATTTCTCTGCCGCTTTACGGACGCCGACATTGAGGTACAGTGCGGAACTCGAAGTCGCAGGAACCGGGTCGGGCGAGCGGGTTGTTGCTAACCACTTTATGGAGCGTTATAGGAGAAAGCAGGATTGAGCCAGCTAGTCCGGTGTCGCGCAAGACAGCGTTGCCAAACGCGGTTACCCGCCAGCGACAACCATTGCCGACGAATCCGCAGCCTGCGTCGAGGGCAGCCGAAAGTGTGGCAATTCAGGGTGACGTTTGATCAGATCGCCAACCGTCGATGGATAACGCCCGCATCGATCTCGCTTTCGCCTAACTGACGGAGGGCATATGACACTTTTGAGCATCATCGGGACGGTCGTTTTCGTCGCGGTCGTCGTGCTCTCGTTGCTAGCGGTGATGGACGTCCTGGTATTTTCGCCAGATAAAAGGAAGGTTCGAAAGAACCATGCCCGGGCGCAGAAACCGGGCGGACGTCGAATATGGTCACGCAAGTGACTAACGCGTCGCGCGCTCAAGGCGCGCGATTGCGAGGCGTGCTTACGAGCGCATTCAGATCCAGCGAGTCGGCAATCGCTTGCAAGCCTGCTTCATTCGGATGCAGGTTGTCGCCACTGTTATAGGCCGGCAGAAAAACAGTGGGATCGCGTGGATCGCTGACTGCCTTCGCCTGATCGAGTACCGCATCGCAGCCGCTGGTTGAACTCAGAACGAATGCGTTCACTTCCTGGCGCGCAGCTTCTATCTTGCCCCTTGCGCCGAACGGCGTCAGCGTCGAGCAGATTGCCTTTATGTTGGCACGATGCGCTTGCTCGATGAGTTGTCGCAATGCGCCGATCAACTGATGAGCCTTGGGCGGTTTGTCGGTGTTCAGATCGTTGATTGCATCATCCGAGATAACTACCCATTTTGCGCCCGGCTGCTCGAGTGCGGCGCGATGGAAGCGCGTGAGACCGGATTGTCCGGCGTGATGAGTAAAGAAGCTATCTCCACTGATACCCTGGTTGAGCACACCCACGGTCATGCCGGCCTGTTGCAGCCGCATTGCCAGGCGATTGGGCCAACGCCGGTTCTTGTTGACACCCGACATTAAGCCGTCTGTGATCGAGGCGCCAAAGGTAACGATCGCGCCGCTCGCCGCCTCGTTCCGCACGTCGAGATTGGTCAAGAAATAGTAGGACTGCCCGCCTTGGGAGCGTGTGACCCCGCCGCGAAAAGCTGGATCGGCACCGACGTTCCCAGGCGCGATATATGAATCTTGCAGACCGTCGACGTGACCTGTCGAACGCGGAGGCGTCCGCATGGGTAAATAAAGGCTGATGGCAACATCGGCAAGCGGTGGCACTGCGAATGGAACAGGATCGCTGACAACCGAAGCGCCGACGGCGACCGTCACGCTTCGCTTGCCGCTGAACGTGACGGGGCGGCCGCTTCCGGCCACCGTTGCTTGACCTCGCGCGCGCCGCGCGATTTGAGCGTCGCCGATTACGAGAGGTGCGGAGCCAAAAAGATTCGACACATGGATTCGCGCGGACGTGCCGCCGATGCTGGTGTGGACTATCTGCCGCAACGTCTGGTTCTGGAAGCCGGCGTCGTCGGTTACGGATGGCGAGACTGACCACGTACCTATCCAGGGCGCGGCCGTCTCGATGGCTTGCACGCGATTGCTGGCCGTGTGAGACAGCACGATAGAGATCACCATGACCGCTTTCAGGAGCGTCTCTATCGGTCGTTTCACGTCTTGCCTCTTGTGGCGGGCCGGGAAGAGGCACACCAAGCCGCCGCTCGACCCACAGAAGCAAAAAACCCGGCGTGCGGTCTCATCGTCGCTGCGGTAGTGAAAACAGCGGGTCAGGCACGTTACGCGAGGCGGCCTTTTGAGGCAGCCCCTTGATGAACGCTTCTGCAAGCGCAGTGACTATTGCAGACGCCCGCGGATCGAAAAGCGCGTGATCGATATCGTCCAGCACGGCGGCCCTCACGTTCGAGAAGCGAGACAACTTTTTTCCGCGCTTGCCAAAATGGGTATTGAACTGCTCGATACCCTCGTCAGTTGAACCGTAGATAAAAAGAGTCTTTACCCCCTTGCGCTCGAGCACACGAACCACGGCATGCGGGTCCGTGCAGCTATCGTCTTCGCCAGAACCGGCACCGTTGCCAGTTGCATCGAGTCTGTACGAGCGCAGCCGCGCGACGACGTTCGATGCGACTGCCTGAACGATCGGTCCGAGCTTGCGTCGTCCGCTGAGGACGAGCCACCACTTCGACGGTTTGAAGATTGCAGGCCCGACACGCGCCATCGAGTGGCGCTGCATCTCTTCCAACTGCGCAATAGGGATGTCTTCAGAGATGTAGAAGAGCGCGAGGTTGACTGCGATCACGGCCGTAAGTGCAGGCTCCACCAGCGACGCGCGCACGGCACTATAGGCGCCCGAGCAAATCCCGAACGAGATGACCGTGGAATAGCCCTTGCGCTTGAGCCAGGCGGCTGCCGTCGCGACGTCTTCTATGGTCTTGGATGCATGGATCGATGGGACGAGATCGAGTGGCCCTTGCACGGACCGTGGCGGGCTATCACCAATTCCACGCGCGTCGATGCGCATCGATGCAATGCCGCGGCGAGCCATCTCCCGAGCAATGCGCACCGACAAACGGCTATCGCCGTGATGCACGCTGCCCGCCGTATTGGTGATCAACATGATAGGGCCGCGCGCAACACTGCCGCGCGGTTCGCACAGGATGCCGAAGAGGCCGTGCGCGCCGAACACGACGGGGCGCTCCCGGGCCTCAGGCGTCTCGATGATCGCTTCGCCGAACAGCGATTCCGCCGGACGTTCTCCTATATTCGTGTGACTTCGCGCGGGTGCGCCGTGATCGATACTCGCGACCCATTCCGCGACCCGTGCAAGCGAGCGAGCCGGGACGACAGAAGATTTGGTTTCGTTTACATATTCGATGTAGCCTTCGAAAGCGCCGGTTTCGAGCCCGACGCCGCGTAGGCGCAGCGATGAACACAGTGCGGCGCTGGCGCGAGGCCATGCATCGAGCACAAGAGCTCGTGCCGGAATGGAAGACTGCCGTTCCATCGTCCTCGCGAGATCGAGTGCATCCAGTTCGCTGCAAAGCCGGTCGCTATAAACCTGCCCCAGCACGTTGAGTGGCTTGTCAGACTGCCGTGCGCGCAAAGGCGCGGCCAGGTTTTCGAGCCACACTTTGCGCAGCGCCGACAATTCGTGCAAATAAGCGCGCCCACGCGTGACGGGCGCGAGTAGTGCAAGTGAGTCGACCGCATGGTGACACGATGCCAATGCCGCGACGGTCGCGCCGAGACGAAAGCCGCATAGCGTGACGCTTGTCACGCCGGTCAGCTCCTTGAGCCGCTCGACAGCCGCGACAGTATCGGCCACGAAGGCATCGAGGTGATGATCGTCGCCGTCTATGCCTATGGAATCTCCCGCCGCCAGATAATCGAACCTCAATACGGGAATGCCGTACGCGGACAGTTCTTCCGCGAGATAGCGGATGCCTTTATGACACCACGCCTCTTCATGACCGAACGGACTGCAGATGACAACGCCGCGTGTGCTTTGCCCATGATGCAGCCATCCAAAGCGCCCACCGAATACGATCGGCTTCATGAGTTGCTCCGGTCTGTGTAGCTATCGTCTCCTATCGCTATGTGGCGAAGAACGGATGTTGCAGCCTCTCCTGCAACCGGACCGCGCAATGTTCTTATCATGTGGCGCATGAGCTGTCCTCTATTTCGTTTGATTGCTTGCGGTCGATTGAAGCGTTCTTTGCACATGCGTTCGGTACGGTAGATAACACTCTGCGAAGTGGCGAGCGAATTCAACAGGCTACGACCGGTGGGTTGCTTTTGAGGAGCCACTAATCGAAGCATGTAATTTTGTGTGAGGTCGCACATAGCATTGTTCTCCCCCGCAGTAATCTCGCTTTGCGAGAGACAGCAGTGATCATGGTCGAGTGCGAGGCATGGTGAGACTTCGGTTGTCCACAGGCGCATGCCGGCACGCAGATCAATACCTATAACGCTTTGTTCCACTACTGGTGCGCGGATGAATCACGAGAACGTAGTCGGGGCGAGCATGCGCATGTATGCGCGCGAACCCATATTTCAGAACTTGCCGGAACGCGCGGCTCAATCGCGCATGTCACGCTTCACGGCGGCGCTCGAGAACTTCACCGGCGAGCGTTTCGTGGGATACCCGGAATTGCATGCATACTCCACGCGAGAATATCGCCGTTTTTGGCAGTGTTTTCTGCAGTGGACCGAAGGAATGGAATGGTCCGGTAGTGCCGAGCCGGCGTGCGTGGGCGACGTATGCGAGACTGCACGTTTCTTTCCCGGCGTCGAGCTGAATTACGCCGAAAGCGTTCTTGGGCGAAAGATCGCGCCGGACGAATCACCAGCGGTCACCGCCTGCTATGCCGATGGCCGCCGTGAAACCATGACGCGCGGCGATCTGCGCGATCGTGTCGAGCGCCTTGCTTCGTCGCTCAGCAGACTTGGTCTGCGTCCGGGCGACCGCGTCGTCGCGATGATGCGCAATGACGCACAGGCGATTGTCACGGCGCTCGCCGTGACAGCGCTTGGCGCGACGCTATCGACTGCGGCACCTGAAACGGGTGTGCAAGCGATCCTTGACCGCTTCGAGCCACTCGAGCCGCGCATGCTGTTTGCGCATACGACGCAGCGCTCATTCGATACGGCCGGCTCAATCGCTGCGCATGTCGCCGCCGTGGCCGCGGCGTTGCCGACGCTCACCGATGTCATCTGTCTGGATGAGACACCGCTGCCGAGCACGGTCAGCCAGCCTCAGCACTCGCTGCGCGATCTCATTGTTCACGGCGACGCAGCAGGATTCGAGTGGCGGCGTTTTCCGTTCAACCACCCGCTTTTCATCATGTTTTCGTCGGGTACGACGGGAAAGCCCAAGTGCATCGTGCACGGTGCCGGCGGCACGCTGCTGGAACATCTGAAAGAGCATCAGTTGCACAGCGATCTGGGTCCTGGTGACAAGTTGTACTTTCACACCAGTTGCTCGTGGATGATGTGGAACTGGCAGTTGTCGGTGCTCGCTTCCGGTGTCGAAATTGTCACGTACGACGGACCGGTCACCGAGGTCGACACACTCTGGCGCCTCGTTGCCGACGAACGCGTGACCGTGTTCGGCACCAGTCCCGCGTATCTGAAGATGTGCGAGGACGCGGGCCTAGAGCCCGGTAAGCAGTTCAGGCTCGACGCGCTGCGCGCGATGATGTCGACAGGTGCCGTGCTCTACGATTCGCAGTTCGAATGGGTGAACTCGCACGTCAAGCGGTTGCCGCTCCAGTCCATTTCAGGAGGCACCGATATCATCGGCTGCTTCGTGCTGGGCAATCCGAATCTGCCGGTTTATGCAGGAGAAGCGCAGTGCAAGAGTCTCGGTCTCGATGTTCAGGCGTGGAATGAAGGCGCAGCCACTTCCACGACCGGCGAGCTTGTTTGCGTGAATTCATTTCCGTCGCGCCCGCTTGGCTTTTTCAACGACGCAGACGGCTCCCGCTTTCACTCCGCATATTTCAAGGCGAACCCGGGCGTGTGGACGCATGGGGACATCATCGAATTTTCGGCGCAGGGGTCGGCGCGCCTGCACGGGCGCAGCGACGGCGTTCTCAATGTGCGCGGCATCAACGTTAGCCCTGGCGAAATTTATCGCATCCTCAGCGACATTAGCGACATCCGTCAGTCGATGGTCGTCGCGCAGGCTGCCCATGACGCAAGCGGACAAGGCCAGCGCGTGGTGCTGCTGCTCGTGTTGCGCCAGGGCGCGCAGATGACGGCCGCGCTCGCTTCGCGCGTGCGGCGCGAGCTCATGCGGCAGGGGTCGGCGGCGCTCGTGCCAGATGTGATTGCCGAAGTCGAAGCGCTGCCCGTCACGCATAACGGCAAGGCGTCGGAGGCGGCAGCGCGCGATGCCGTGAACGGTCTGCCGGTGCGTAATCTGTCGTCGCTCGCAAATCCCGGATGCGTCGAGAAGATCAGCGCACATCCCGCGTTTGCACGTACACGTCGCGAGTTGCCGGAGCCGGGCGAATCGGCCGAGCAGGTGGAGGCTTATTTATGTGCCCTTTGGGAGCAGCTTTTCAGCTTCTCGCCCGTCGGTCGCGATGACAACTTTTTCGAGCTCGGCGGCCACTCACTGCTCGGCGCGCAGATGCTCGCGCAAATAAAGCTTGCAACGGGCCGGACCTTGCCCCTTGCGACGCTCATCATCGCACCGACTATAGCGCGGCTCGCGGCCGTCATCGCGGGAGAGCGCGTGCAGCACGCACACCCCAATGTCGTGCCGATGCGTGCGGGCCGCGGACGGCCTGTCTTCATGCTTCATAGCATCACGGGCTCAGTGATGGAGTGCCTGACGCTTGCCGGCATGTTGCAAAGCGAGCGGCCTGTGTACGGCGTGCAGGCGCGTGGGCTCGATGGAGAAGAGGAGCCGCAGCGCAGCGTCGAGGAGATGGCGCGCGTTTATATCCAGCAGATGCGCGCCGTGCAGCCGCGCGGTCCGTATGCACTGGTCGGCTATTCGTTTGGCGGGCTCGTCGCGTACGAGATTGCGCAGCAGCTTGTCGCCGAAGGTGAAAAGATCGAGTTGCTGTGTCTGCTCGATACCTACGTGGATGAGCGCTATTTGCCGTTGCATGCGTGGCTGGGCTTCCAATGCGATGTCATGGCGGAGCGTGTGCGCGCGTTCCGTGCGCTTTCTGCACGGGGTCGCGCTGCCTACATGAAGGAGCGACTGTCTGGAGCCGCTGACCGGATTCGCATGCGGCTTGGCAGGATGGCGTCCAGACCCGCGGCCGATACGCAAGGGCTGCCGCCGGTCCTGCGGCAGGTGCGCGAGTCGATGCGCGTCGCGATGGCGACGTATCGTCCGCGCCGCTACCGTGGCGGCCCGGTTCTGTACCTTCGCGCGTCTGTGAAGGAGGGCGGGCAGGGCGATCCGCTCCCAGCGTGGCAACGCGCCGTGCGAAGCGGCCTCGTCGTGAAGAACATAGAGGGCGCGCATACCGATCTCGTTGTCGAGCCCAACCTCGCAACGGTGGCGGAGACCCTGGCGCGCAGGCTTGCCGGCGCATAGCGGAGCACGAGGCGCGGCGCGGGTTATGCTCCGTAACGCGCCTCGTGCGAAGAACGCGAGAGCGTTCGACTCATGCCGGATTTACGGCGTCCCCGAGCAAATGACAGCTTGATCCAGTCGGTTGCGATTGCTTGCGAGCCGCGTGACTGCCTGCTCATTGACAGATGTATTCATCCGAGACCGCCACCGGTGTTCCTGCCGATGCAGCCTTGAAATGGCTGTACTTGCTGTAGGTCTTGCCGTTGACCGTTATCGACTCGCTGGCTTCGCTTTCGAGCGCGGCCTTGCTGTGCGCTTGCACGTTGGTGTTGCTCCATGCTTCGCCGCTTGATCGTGTTGTTGGCGCGACACTGTGGTTCACGATGGTTTTGTTGGTAGCAGCGATAGATGCCGTCGCCGGATTGCCGAACTTCGCCTGTTCCGAAGTCCATGCCGGTGGGACATATCCCCACCTCGAAGTGGCCGCGTTCATGTCGATTTTTTTCGGCGACCAGCCGAGTAGTTTAGGCCCGTCGGTCACCGGCGACAGTTCGATTGCCACGATCTGCTGTCCGCGGCGCGCGACCAGCAGGCACTTGCCCCCTTCAGAAACCTTTAGTGGGATTGCGCCGCTCCACTGGAGCAAGACCAAGGGCGGCGCGTCGGGCATGGGCTGTGAACCCGCCGGGCTTGCTGCCCAGATCGCCGGAGCGGTTGTTGTGTTTTGGGCGTTCACGTTCGTAATGGCCGTGAGCGACAACATGACAACCATGAGATAGCTTTTCATACGACGCCTCACGATAAAACGAGGGCTGCGTTTTCCGAATCAACGACAACGGCCAGCCCCGAAACGCGGAAGAAGGCACAAAGCGAATCTCTTTTTGCGGAGTGCTCGTTCGAACCTTATTTTACGAGCGAAATCTCTGTGCTGTCGTCCGTTAGCCGAACCGGCTTTGCAGCGGCAACCCCGTTACGTTGATCCTTGAACGGCGCCGGCTTCGTCGATCCGCTTACGGGCTGCGGATGACCGAGCGGCTGTTCGCTGGTCGAGTAGACCGGAAGACCCAAGCGGGCGCGCACGAGCGGATCACGATATTTTTCGTCGTCCGAATACTGCGGAACTTCGGAGGCGCGAGCGAGCGGCGCGGTCGTGCCGGGACAGAGATGGCCCGTGGCTTCGACTGCCTTGCGGTTGGCGTCGCTCTGGCACAGCAGCGCGAGTGCGACATCGGTCAGCCCCATTGCACGGAACTCGCGCGCATCGAGTCGTCGCACGCAAGCCTGATCGACCTGCGTCGTGCCACCTGTCAGACCGAAGCCGGTAACCGACAGTCCGAAGCTCGTGGAGCCCATGCAGGTATCGGAAAGCGTGGTGGTAAGCCCCGGCGCCGCGATGCTTGGCGTAGTGCGTACCGAGTAGGAACTCTGGTTGTAGTCCACCGTCGCCCTCGTGTCATACGCGCTCGATCCCGGACCGGATGCTGCCTTGCCGGTTGCGTCTATCCCGCCGCCGTTCCCAGTGCCTGCGCCTGTCGACGCCGTGAGTGTCGGCATCGTGACCGATACATTGACGTTGGAGGAGCCGCCCGTCGCGTTGGCTCGTCCGATGCCACCGACCGACGACGAGTTGGAATTCGTAGTAGCCGAAGAATTGGACGAGGTCCCGATGTTGTTCAGGCTCGAGCCGCCGCCCTGGCCGATACCGACGGAACTCGAACCGGATACGGAGCCCGACGATGAATTGGCCGTGGTCTCGGCATGAGTGGCCTGCGCGGCGCAGAACAGAACGCCACATACCAGATGTAAAGTGAACTTGGTCATTTTAGACCTCCCTGAATGAAGAGGGATGCCGTGACAGCAGCCACCGACAAGCGATCCCCGAACATGCTCTATCGTTTTAATGAGTTCAAACGAGGCGGGACCGGTTCGACCAATGGATCGTTCGGGCACCGCCTCACCTCTGGTGGCTAGTGCCAGCCGCGACCGAGTGAACTCCATGCGTTGGCCGCCGCGTCCGCACCGGAAAGCCCCGTCGCCGACGATCCGCCGTGGCCATATCCGCCGACCGTCGAAGTGTTGGTATGGCCAGTCGACGCATTGGTGGCGTTGCCCGTGACGCCGAACCCGCTACCTGCGATCGCTTGTGCATTGCCGTTTGCGGTGCCGTAGTCGGTGGCCCTGAAGGACCCGAACCCCGATACGGCCGCGGACGTTTGCCCGCCTGATGTCGAGCTGGAACTGGAAGTCGTTCCTGTCCCGGCCATCGCAGCTACCGAGCAAAGCGAGAAAAGTGCCGCAGCAATCAACTTGAGTCTCATGATATGTACTCCTTAGATCGTGAACTAATACCCCGTGTTCATCGTGACAATCAACAACATCATTTCGGGCTGGCTGCTGACCTCGAATTCAAAGCCGGTGTCTCAGCCGCCTGGTGGCTTAGTGCCAACCGCCGCCCAGCTTGCTCCATGCATTTGCCGCTGCATCGGCGCCCGACGTGCCGCCAGCCGTCGAGCCGCCAAAGCCGAATCCGCCGACTTGCGACGTGTTGATGTGGCTCGTCGTTGCGTTCGTCGTGTTACCCGTGCCGCCGAAGCCAGAGCCTGCAGTAGCCGAGGCATGACCGTTTGCGGTGCCCGAGTTGGTTGCGGTGAAGTGACCAAAGCCAATTACGGCGGCAGCGGTCGAGCCGCCCGACGTCGAGCTCGAGGTGGACTGGGTGCCGGTAGCAAAGGCGGCGGCGGAAATGAGCGAGAGCACTGCTGCTGCGATCAGATTGCGTTTCATCGTTAGTCTCCAGATTGACGGCGCACGGTTATCCAGCCACATTGACGCCGGGATGTGGCAGGTACTGAGTAAGAAGTTTTTAGTCCGAATCAATCGATTGGACTCCGAGGCGCCATGACAAGCGGGCGCCTGCGCGCTATCGCATCGTGAGTCATGGAGCGTTTGGTATCCCCGGTTGAGGCGGTCTCCCCGTAGCATCGATCAATCGATGCTTGCGGTTTTCTCTTCGCTTTTAATGACGTCTGTTTTTTGTTGACTTTACGAATATGGTATTAGGAGAACCGTGGGGCATCCAACATTGGCGGATAAATCAGGAGCAGCGATGATCTGCTTTGTGGGCAAGCGCTCTTATTAGCGCGGGCAGCACTGGCCGTTGTTGACCAGGCGTAGAACGCGGGAAACAGACTGGGTTGTTGCGAAAAGGAGGCGGGCGCCGGCGACGTTCTAATCGGCGTTGTAGATCAGCTTCTTGAAATAGAGCGTGGGCAGCGCAAACGTGAACGCGGCGAAGATTCGAAGAGATATGCCTGGCATCGCGTTGAAGGGACGCATGGATCGCATGAAAGGGCGAGCGCGCAAAGAGCAGGGGGGCGGGCACCGGCAACATCAGGAACAGCGGAAGAAAAAGGCGACGCCGGTTCGCCGCTTCACGCATGGATTTGTTGCCTGGTACTCCGCTACGCCAGCTACGAAGCGGGATGCGCGAGCAGATTGGTAATGAAGCCGTTCAGTTCGCTTTCGCCGGCATCGGTAATCGCCCAGTAGTTCATCCCTGCTGCACTCCAATGAGCAAGGCGATAGCCTTTCTCCTCATCGATGCGAGGGGGCGGTGCGCCGGCGTCGTTGCCCGGCCATACATAGAGGTTGATCGGATGCAGCTTGTAACGATAGACCATCACAGCTACCGTGCGCCCATTGAGGTAATCAAGCCGGCCACCAATCAGTGGATACCCCTGCTGCGCGAGGTCGACCACGGGCGGGGCGAAATCCAGCTTCCCGTCGAACCAGGGTTTCACCGTGTGCCGGTCGGTCGAGATGACATCGGACAGGTGATTGAACTGCAACGACCGAATATGATCGTCGACCAGTTCTTGAGTCAGGCGTGCCTCGCCCGACGAGGTCGACAGGTATAGACCCGCGCTCCAGGCGAGCGCAATGACACTGAAAGCCATTGCGCCAACCGGCGCCAGGCCCCATGACCGCCCGCGTGTGCCGTTACTGAACCGATCGACGAGCCGTTCCCACAGCGAGCGCCGAACTGGCAACGCAGCCTTGATACGTTTGACGAGTTCATCCGGCGCCTCGACGCGCAAATCCGCCTGCCTGAGCTGCGCACTAACGCTGCGTTGTTGCCGATAGGCGTGCTGGCAATGCTCACAGCCGGCAAGATGACGCTCGAATGCGAGCGATTCCGACAGGCTCAACTCCTGGTCGACATAGCCCGGCAGCAGTTCAAATGCCTGTTCGTGATCCATCACGCCTCCTGATCCGTCGGTGCAAGCAGCGCCGCAAGCCGCTGGCGTCCGCGCCCGAGGCGAGACATCACGGTACCTATCGGGATGCCCACGATATCGGCGATTTCCTTGTACGACAATTCCTCGAGCTCCCGCAACACGATCACCTCCCGATACTCCAGACGCAGTCCTTGCAACGCCTCGTGCACCCGCTTCCGGTTCTGGCTGCGGGTGAGCATCGCTTCGGGACTGTCGTCACGGTCAGCGGTAGTCGTCTCCTGGCTATGCATGTCTTCCTCGAACTCCGTCGTATCAGCAGCGTGCCCCCTGTTCTGCTGATGCCACGTGTAAAAGGTATTGCGCACGATGCTTAACAGCCACGCGCGAGCATCCTCGCCGCGGAATCCGCCAAAGAACCTGAATGCTCGGATATAGGCCTCCTGCACCACGTCCTGCGCATCCTGATCGTTATGCGTCAGCCATCGCGCGACATTAAACGCCGAATTCATATGAGGCAAAAGGAGCGTTTCGAAGCGCCGCGCAGTATCTGGACCGGCCATTGTCAAATCCCTGCAGTAAACGCATTCCGTGACCGACAGTGAGCAGACCGCCGGAACGTTACTTTTATTCCCGGACCAGCGAATGGCTCCGTACGGCGAGGTGCGCCATCCGGCACGCTTGCTTCGATTTTACGCACAGCAGCAGCACGCAATGCGGTCCGCGGGCCGTCATCGGTCAGCGCAGCGATTTTTGTTCGATGTGCGGGAATATCCGGTGGCAACGCGGCGTCTACTCATCGCATATCGCAAAACACTCTCAGGAGTCGAAAATGAAGAAGCTTGCTGTCACCGCGACCTCGCTTGCCGTTCTCGCTTCGTCGGGCGTATTTGCCCAGAGCAAGACGCGCGCTGAGGTCTATCAGGAATTGATCGAAGCGCAAAACAACGGCCTGAATTATGTCACCGAAACATCGTACCCGGATGTTAATCCGATCTTCACGACACAGGTCGCGCGATTGAAGCAGGAGTATCTTGCGGAACGGCGGCAGGTAAGTATGCAGAACACTATCGATTGACGTGACGTTTCGGGTTGGTTCGTTTTCCAAGGTGTGTCAGGACGTGCGTATCTGTGTCGTGGCGGTACCGCCATCATCACATAGACGCCACGCCAAATCCGACTGTTCAGAAGTTCTTACCAATATGGAGTACTAACGTGAAATCTGATTCATTAGACGGAGTTGTTGACCGGCCATTACGGATCCTCGTTGTCGCCGGCGCGGTGCTGATGGCAGGTTCATCCTGCGTGTACGCGCAAACACGGTCTGAGCCTGCCGCACATCAGGTCACTCAAGCGGAAGTGCGCCATGAGCTCGAAGAACTCGAGGCGGTCGGGTATAACCCGTCCCAAGGCGACGATAGTGACTATCCCGCGGATATTCAGGCTGCTGAGGCAAAGGTGGCTGCTAAGCATCAAGCGGAACGAGATGCGGTCGCGGACGTAGGCCGGGCTGAAAAGATGCCGCCGACGCCATGAGTCGGCACACTGTCTGGCAGCGATCCGCCGGTTGCGAAAGAGTCGGGCGTGTACTGACTGCTTGGGACAAGCAGCCAGTACCTGCCCGACTCCACACTTGGGGCTACACATGACGACGCGATATCCGGTGTTGCGCATTCGGCCGGTCGTCGCACTAGTGCTCGACATACAGGGTTGCGCAATGTCGGCGGCAGTGACGGTGGTGCGTGAAGCGGTTCGATACGCCAAGGGTTTCGTGCACCTTCGCCGCAAGCCAACGCTTGCAGCGACGCTCTGATCCACGGCATGCCAGCCGCTTCGATAGCCGCTCCTATGTGACCCACCTCAGCTTTCGATGGTCATCCAGACGCCCTCAGTGGCCCTCAGTTTCAGAGAAACGAAGCTCCTGCCTCGCGCGAGCGTCCCGCAGTCAGCTTGGAACGCCGTGCCCCGCGTTCTCTTGCGGGGCAGTCGCGCAACTTCTGGCGGCACGAACGCGCGCAGCGGGCGTCTATTGCACAGTAATGGTCTCTTTCATGGTTGGGTGTATGCCGCAGAACACTTTGTAGACACCCGGTTTATCGAACTTGAACTGAAAGGTGTCGTTCTGATCGAGCGCCGCCGAGTGAAAGATTCCGGCGTCGTTGACGACCGTATGCGGTTCACCATCGAGATTCTTCCAGGTCACGGTCGAACCGGCTTTGATGGTGAGCGACATCGGCGAGAACATGAAGTTCTTTATCACGACCGCATCGGGCTCCTGCGCCTGAACGACGGTGAGAGCAGCAGACGCCGCTATGAACATTCCGAACCCGAAAGTGACGGCGGCGGCGCGGCGAAAGATTTTGGTTAGCATGACATGGTTCCTGGTTGATAAGTACCGTGTGGCGATTCAGACGAGGGTCGTGTCCGCGAGCGTCGCTCTCAGAGGATGGCGCATGACCCTGATGCTGGTCACGCCAAGCATCCTCGGAAGCTGATCGCTGGCCACCTTCAGCGGGCCGGGGCCCGGTCCATTACCCGCCGTGGGTTGCGGATAGGCCGTCGAGCGCGCGGTATGAAAGGTGACATTGCCCTCCACCTTTGACACGATCTGATGAATGTGCCCATTCAGTACGGTTACGGAACCGAAGCGCTTCAGATAGCTCAACGCCTGGCCGGCATCGCCAGTACCCCAGCCCCACGGTTCGTAGATCGTCCACATCGGCATGTGCGCGAAGACAACGATCGGCGTGCTGGACGAGCGGCCTTCCAGATCGTTTTTCAGCCAGACGAGCTGATCGTCGCCAAGGCCCCCCAAACCGTTCGGCTTGAAATGCATCACATTGACGAGGCCGACGAAGTGCACGCCGTTGTGATCGAAGCTGTAATAGCCCTTGTTGTCGGATGCTTGACCGAAACGTTTGAAGTATTCGGTTCCAGCCCCGTCGGTCACGTCGTGCTCGCCAGGCACCGTATGCAACTCCGTGATATTCAGGCCCGACATCAATTGCGCCGCGAGGTCGAACTCTTCCGGCTTGGAAAGATGGGTAATGTCTCCGGTGTGAATCGTCAGCGCCGGCTTGATCGGCATCGCGTTGACGAATTCGATCGTCTGCTTGAGTGTGCCCGCGACATCAGGATTGGCTTCTTTGTTGAAGCCGATATGACTGTCGCTGATCTGCAGAAACAGAGGAACGCCCGCTCCAGCCGACGAGCTCTTCGCCGTCGCGGCGAGAGCCAATTCCATTGGAGTAAGAACACCGCCGGCCAGCACAAATACAGTGCCAACGCCGCCGAAGGCGAGACATTTCAATGCGCCGCGACGAGATGAATCGGATGGAAGATCTGACGACATATAGGCCTCACGACTAGGTTACGGAGGCGGATCGCTGGATCATCCAACGGGCCTCGCGACTGGGTTCAAGAGCTAGACTGTCGCGTCATCCGTTTTATTCCCGTCTGCTCAACGCGACGAATGCGTCCGGGCGCCCGCTCGTCCCGCTGGTGGAAGCTGCCGCGATTTAACTACAAACGGTCGACGCGTGCGGACGATGTGATCAGAAGTGGTGGAGTACTTTCTGCTTCTACTTCGACGCCGGTCGATGGCGGTTTTCGGAGTTATCGATCTGGGAAATGGCTTTTTTGAAAGTCCAGGAATATCCAGAGACGAATCCGCGTCTACTCAGTGCATCTCCACAACACACTCAGATGCCTGCAATAAGGACATTCTTCATGGACGCAATTTTCTGTCGCCTTTGTCGGGTCGGCTCGCGCACAACCCTAGAAACGAGGTCTCCATTGGACCGATCGATGTGCACGGGAACGGCCGAACTCAATCTGATGCTCGCGAAGCGGGGTGCCCGCATGATGCAGCAGCCTTCCGTTCAGAAAAACACAACCAGCAACGGCAGCGGATCTGGCGTCTACTAAGTAAAACTAACGTTGCGTGATGCGATAACGCAATTGCCGAAGGACGTTGAAACGGACGCCAGCAGCGACGAATGCGTAGTTCCAGTTAGACACTGCCGACTGTTTCTCGACTTCTAACGGCCGTTCTCTACACGTCTAACATTAAGAGGGCGAAGGTGAAACAGTTTGTGCGCCGTTTGCAATTCGGATCGGGCGTGATCGTGCTGATCTACGTTTTTCTCCACCTGATCAACCATGCCCTTGGGATCTGGTCTCTGAATCTTGCTGGGCAGGGGCTCACAATGGCGATATCACTCTGGCATAGCGTACCCGGAACGATCCTGTTGTATGGCTCGGCCGCTCTGCATTTTCCACTGGCTCTACAGACTATCTACCAGCGCCGCCACTGGGCGCTCGCGCCCGCCGAATGGATACGCCTTTGGGCGGGACTAAGCCTTCCATTACTGCTTATCCGCCACGCGGTGGCAACGCGACTCGCGGCGTCGCTTTATGGCTTCGAACCGAACTACGAGAGGATCGTGATCTCGCTGCATTTGCGTGAGTGCACAACCGCGCTGCCGCGTAAAAAAGCCCGCAGACATGGACTGCCTGCGGGCGACGCTACACCAGGGGTGTGATTCGCGGACGATTGGCGGCGCTATGCGGGGCGATAGGTCGCGTAGACCTTTGCGACGTGCTCGCGACTTTCCCAGCTGCACTGCGCGCCTTGCTCAACGAGGAAAATGTCGCCGCGCGAGAACGTCGCGCCGCGACCTGTTTCGTCCACGAACGTCACGCTGCCTTCGAGCAGATGCATGAGCTCGTGATGGTGGTAAAGCATTGCGACTCGGTGATAGGGCGTCGAATCCCACGTCCCGCAGTTAAACTGCTCATCGGGCGAACGATAGTCCGTCTGATTGCGGCACTGCGGCGTAGGCGTGAGTAGCAACTCTTCGGACGGCGTGCCCGACGGCTCCAGTTGCGGGGCGTCGTCGATCGGCACGATGGTGCCGTCCGTACCCTGCGCGCCTTGATAACGCATAAAGATGATCGATACCGGTCCCTGCGTCGACCACGCAAAGTACGCGCCCTCCGGGATCACGGCGCTGCTCCCGGCATTCAGCGTCAACACCCGTTCTGCTTGCCTGAACATTATCGTTCCTTCGGCAACGACGACGAACTCGTCTGCCGGTTGTAACGATACTGCACCACTGTCTGCCGCGAGCGTAATGACGCCGGCCGTCACAGGGCCCGGCGGTAAATCCACAAAGCGGCGGCTGGACAGGAAGCGATCGCCCGGCGAAGCGGCCAACGCGATGCCCTGGCTGGCGTCCGACGCGAACGCTTTCAGGTCAATGAAGGATCGAGGACGGCTATTTACCGTCGCTAGTCGTTGCAGTTCGGACATCTCGTCTCCCGGTAGGTTATGCTGCACTTTCACGTTGTTTTCTCCTGTTTCAGAGTGGAATGGTCAATGCGCTGTTCGATGCGGCCGAGCCGCACCACGGTCACGCCGGGCCGCAACTGGCGCAGAGACGGCATGACGAGCACACAGTTGTCGTACGGCGTGGTGATGGCCTGTCCTTCGGACCAGCCGATCACCGTACCGGCGTCCTCCAACACTTCGAGGCCCGTGTACGGCCCTGCGAAGCGAAACTCCATGCTTCGCGCAACGACCGGTTCGGTCACGCGCACTACACGCATCTCGTCGTGCAGGGGTACAAGCCATCCGCGCGGCAGATCGCTTTCGTCGACGACACCTGCCAGCAGCAAAAAACGCGCGGTGCAGCCGCGAGCCACCGTGACGGCGCTTGTCTCCCAGTGCTGGCCGCACTCGATGAGAAGCGCGTTCTTCGGACTGGCTTCATCGCCGAAACCTTTGTAATCCCGCATCCGGCGTCCTTCGGGGTGGCCCTCGTCGCAGATCACCGTGCCCGGGGTGCCCAGGCGCAGCGCGAGCTCAGAGCCCTTTTTTAGCGGGCCGGCGACGATCAGCGGCGCGCTTTTCTCGTGCATCGAGTGCAGGTCGAGCAGCAGATCGACGCTATCGACCACCGGCCGCATCTCACGGGCACGATCGAGTTCCGACGAGCGCGTCGCGGGATCGTCGAGCTTGGCGACGGTCCAGACGCGGTTGAAGTCCTGATCGACAAAGCGCGCGTTGTCCGGCATCGCGGGATTGAAACGCGCATAGGCAGCCACGTTCGCGAACGACAGCGTGAGCCGGCCGCGACGCGGGCGCAATCGCGCGCGCAACAGTTCATCGACGATGATCGCGCCGCACACCTCGTTGCCGTGCGTCAGTGCGTTGACCATCACGTGCGGGCCGGCCACACCAGAATCGAACGTATAGACGTAAGGGACGCCATCATTGCCAGGGGCATGCGCGGCAAGATCGGGAAAGTCGACTTCGATCGGGTAGGTATCCATCTTTATTCCAGTCCTCCCTGACACAGATACTTGATGGACAGATAGTCGTCGAGGCCATACTTCGAGCCTTCGCGGCCATAGCCCGATTCCTTCACGCCGCCGAACGGCGCCGCTTCAGACGCGAGCGCGCCCTCGTTGATGCCGACGATGCCCGCCTCGAGCGCCCGCGACACGCGATCGATGCGACGCACATCCTGGCTATAGAAGTACGATGCGAGGCCAAACGGCGTATCGTTCGCGGCTTGCACGGCCTCCTGCTCCGTGTCAAATGCGAAGAGCGGCACGACGGGGCCGAACGTCTCTTCATTGCAAAGGAGCATTCTCGACGTCGCGTTGGCGAGCACCGTCGGTGCGTAGTAGTGTGGCCCGAGTTCCGCGAGGCGCCTGCCACCGGTCAGTACTAGCGCACCATTCACGAGCGCGTCCTCGACGTGCCGCGCGATTTTTTCGACGGCGCGTACGTTGATCATCGGGCCGATCTGCGACGCCGGGTCGCTTGCGGGGCCGACGCGCAGTTCGGCGACCTTTGCGCTAAGCAGGGTAGAGAACCGCGCATACACGCTGCGCTGCACGTAGACCCGGTTTGGGCTGACGCAGGTCTGCCCACCATTGCGGAACTTGGCCGCGAGCAGGCCCGTCACGGCGGCGTCGAGATCGGCATCCTCGAATACGATGAACGGCGCGTTGCCGCCAAGTTCCAGCGAGGCCTTCTTGAGCGAGTTCGCCGACTCGCGCGCGAGGTACTTACCGACCGGGGTGGAACCGGTGAAAGTAATCTTTCGCACGCGGCTATCGGCGAGCCATTCGCCCACCGCTTCGACGGCCGACTCGCGCGATGCCGAAATCAGATTCAGCACGCCGTCAGGTACGCCGGCCCGATGCGCGAGCATCACCAGCGCGATGGCGGTCAGCGGCGTATCTTCAGCAGGCTTGGCCACCACGGTGCAGCCGGCGGCGAGTGCCGGCGCGATCTTGCGTGCGATCATCGCCAGCGGGAAATTCCACGGGGTGATTGCCGCCACCACACCGATGGGCTCCTTGATCGCGCTCATGCGCTTGCCGCGCTGCTGCTGCGGAATGAGGTCGCCGTAGATGCGGGTAGCTTCGTCGGCGAACCATGCGACGTATGACGCGCCATAGACGATCTCGCCGCGGCCTTCAGCGAGCGGCTTGCCCTGTTCAAGAGAGATCAGCGCGGCCAGCGCATCCTGCTGCTCCAGAATGAGAGCATGCCAGCGGCGCAGTACAGCGGCGCGGTCCTTGGGGAGCGTGGCGCGCCACCCCGGCAACGCTGCAGCGGCGGCGTCCACTGCGGCTCGTGCATCGGCCGGGCAGCTATCGGCTACGTCCGCGACCAGTTTCCCTGTAGCAGGATCGGTGACCGCGAAGCGCCGTCCACCCGCTGCCGCGACCCATTGACCATTGATGAAGTTGTTGTCACGAATGAGCGTTCGTGCCTGCAGTTCGAGATTCATGCTCATGGGAATATTTCCTGTTCATGATTGGCCTTGTCCGGGAGTCATCCGGTTAGCTCAATATCCGCGCGCCCGGTCGATTTCGCCGATCATGCGTTCACCTGCCTGGTGCCGGCGCAGATTGTCCAGCACTGCGTCGACGGCGGTGACGGCGCACGTTGCGCTTGCGATATGCGGCGTGATCCGCACGCGCGGCTGGCTCCAGAGCGGGTGCTCGGCGGGCAAGGGCTCGGGATCGGTCACGTCGATCACCGCACTGTGGATCTGGCCGCGCTCCAGCGCCTCGAGCAGATCGTCCATGACAAGTTGCGGCCCGCGGCCCACATGCACGATCGACGCGCCTTTGGGAAGCGCTGCGAACACGCGTCGATTGAGCAGGCCCCGCGTGGCGTCGGTGAGGGGCAAGAGACAGATCAGCACGTCGGTGCGCGCAAGGAACGCATCGAGCGTGGCGTCGCCGTCGAAACATTCGACGCCTTCAATGTCGTGCGGCGAACGGCTCCAGCCGGCGCATGCGAAGCCGAAGAGTCGCAGCCGTTCGAGCACTGCGGTCCCGAGCACCCCGAGGCCCAGCACGCCGACGCGCCGCGAAGCGGCCGGCCGCAGCGGCATGGGTTTCCAGACGCGCGCCTGTTGCTGCAGCGCATAGTCGAACAGGTCCCGATGGATCGCCAGCACGGCTTCGGTTGCGTACTCGACCATGCCGTCGACAATGCCGGGCTCTATCATCCGGACCACCGGCAAATGGGCCGGAAGACGGGTTAGATCGAGTTGATCGACGCCGGCACCCACCGAAAACACCACTTCGAGAGCGGGCAGCGTGGCGGCCAGGTCGTCCGGCTGCCAGGCGACGAGATAGCGAATGGCCGCAGGATTGCCAATGTCTGGCCAGACGCGAAACGGGATGTCCGGCGCGAGATCGGCGAAGCGCTCGGCCCAGATTGCACCACGGACTGGATCGGACTTGTAGAGAAGGGTCATCGTCGCTTACCCCATAGCGTGGTTAATGATGCCGAACATGCGATACGCGGCATCGGGTTCGCCGCTGTACAGCTGGGCAGGCGCATTGCGCACCATCCTCGTCACCGAGTCGACGCGCGTCATGCCGAGCGCGATCAACCAGTCGCTGATGCCTGTGCCGCCCGGCACATCGATGCGCAGCACATCTCCGGCGTGCTTTGCGAGCCAGTAGCTGATTAGAGACTTCGCAAGCTGCTCGTCGGGCGAAGGTGTCGTGACGACCGGGCCAATCGCGTACCCCGAACCGAAGCGACGCAGCAGCGAAAAACCGGCCAGTTCGCCGCCACGTTCGAGCACTACGCCCTGCGCGACATCGAGCAGCGCTGGCAAAACCGCGCTACGATCGAATCCGCATCCGCGCGACGCGAGTTCGATCAGTTTCGGCAGATCGCTGGCTACCGGCGGGCGTAATTGGTAGCCTTCTGTCGGCGCGACCGCAGCGGTACTGCCGACGGTGCCTTGGTGTTGATCGAGGGTGCCGCAGCTGTCGAAGCCCAGCTTCTCATAGAGCCGCTTGCCGGCCGGCGTGGCGTACAGAAACGTCGTGCGGCTGCCAAGCGCTTCAAGGACCTGCTCCATTAGCTGACGACCGATTCCCCGTCCTTGCTCCTGCGCAGACACGATCACGAGCCCCAGGGTGCCGTAGTGCTCGCCGAACTTCCAGTACAGGGCGGTGCCGATCACAGCGCCGTTATCCTCTGCGACAAAGCCGCTGCCGGTTTGGAACATGAAGCGCCAGTCGTCTGCACGATGCGGCCAGCGTATGGTCGCAGACAGCGCATGAGCGGCGGAGATATCGTCGGACCTGAACGGTCGATAGGTAGGTGCCTTGCTAGGCAGTGAATCGGACACTGATCGCTCCTGATAACGGACATCGTCGACGGCGACAGCGCAGCCTTCGGCGCTGTCATAAAAGATCTTCTTGTGGTGCGTTGAACAACCGCCCTGCGTTCAGCGCAATATGGCATTATTCATTATAATGAGCAAGAGATTCCCGCATTCATTTTGCTGACGACTGCCAATGTCGGCTGGCCACAACGAAAGCAGGCGCACGAGCAAACGAATGCGGGTGCGCAGGCATAGGCATAGGCATAGGCATAGGCATAGGCATAGGCATAGGCATAGGCATAGGCATAGGCATAGGCATAGGGAATGACCACCGAACAGTTTCAACAGGGATGATATGAAGCCAACACAGGTCAGGAAAAAGAGCGTGACCGAGCTGACTCACGCCGACGTCGGTGCTCGACTGCGGGCCCTGCGCACCGCTCACGCGCTGTCCGTGAACGAACTCGCGATGCGCGCCGGCGTGTCGGTCGGCACCGTGAGCCAGATCGAGCGCAACAAGGCGAATCCGTCGGTGCGCATCCTGGAACGTTTGAGGCAGGCGCTGTCAGTACCGCTCAGCGCACTGCTTGAGGAGGACGACGCAGTATCGGATCCAGACGTGGGCGACTTCGTGCGCAGGGCAGCCGAGCGGCCGGTGTTCGATGTCGGCAACCACGGCATCCAGAAAGAACTGCTGTCGCCGCACGGTGAGCATGATCTTAGGATGATGATCATCCTGCTTCCGGCGGGCACAGGCTCAGATGAAGTGCTCGTCGGGGTGGGTGAGAAAGGAGGATTGGTGCTCGAAGGCACGGTGGTGCTGAACGTTGGCGACCACCGCGCCGAGCTGCACGCCGGCGACAGCTTCCAGTTCAAGAGCACAGTGCCGCACAGCGTACGTAACGAGAGCGGCAAGACGGCTCGTCTGCTGTGGCTCATCAACACCCAGCCGCCGGTCGTCCATTTCTGATGCGTGGCGCTGTCGAGCGCGCTCCAGCATCCGTTCGCCGAACATCGCTGCCATTTCCTTCCACGGCAATGCTGCGTGCTCGGCGCGCGGCCCTCTCACGTCAGCGCTGGCGCAGGGGCAGCCTTTCATCGGTTGTCAGCCGGCTCGGGCGCGGAAAATCCTTCTGCACTGCACCACGAAAACTTTCGACATTTCTTTTTTGATCACTGGCAATTCATTTTTTGTTCACTATAATGAACCACATCTGACGCCTGTTCATCGCCCATAGCGCGATGACAGGCCTCGCGACTTGCGGCGACGTCTGGAAACAGCAACTCATGTCGGCGCTTCACGGTGTGTTTAGAGCAGGCGACCATGTCCAACCCGTCACTCGATTTCGATCCATCTACTGTCTCGTTGCCGCAGGGACATTTCATTGGAGGTGCATACTGTTCGACCGATGAAGCGCAGATCTCCGTCTATCGCCCTTCCGACGGCCAGTTGCTCGGCTATGTCCCCGACGCATCCGCAGTCACTGTCGACCATGCGGTGAGCAACGCCCTGCAAGCATGGAAGAGCAGTGGGTGGGCAACGCAGCCGCCGCGTCAGCGCGCCAAGGTGTTGACCCGCTGGGCGGAGCTCATCGACCGGAACGCACTGGAGCTGGCGCAACTTGAGGCCGTCAGTTCAACGCGCCCGGTAGCCGAAGCGTATGCGTCCGATGTGCCGTTTACTGCGGAGGCGATCCGCTTCTTCGCAGAGCTTGCTGACAAGCTTGGAGGCGACTTTGCGGCGACCCGCCGGGATAGTGTGGGATTCGTGGCATCCGAGCCCTATGGCGTGATCGGCGCGATTACTCCGTGGAATTTCCCGCTGTCGATGTGCTCCTGGAAATGCGGACCCGCACTAGCGGCGGGTAACGCCGTCGTGCTGAAGCCGTCGGAATTGACGCCATTCTCCACGCTGCGCCTTGCGGAACTCGCGATCGAAGCTGGCATGCCGTCCGGCATCTTCAATGTGGTGAACGGCCATGGCACGACGACCGGCGCCGCACTCATCCGCCACCGGGATATTTCGAAGATCAGTTTCACCGGCTCGACCCGCACCGGCGCGGCGATCATGAGTGACGCAGCCCTGCATGGGACGAAGCCCGTTACGCTAGAGCTTGGCGGCAAAAGCCCCCAGCTTGTGTTCGAGACGGTGCCTGACCTGGCGCACACGGCCGGTTGCATCGCGCGTGGCTTTACAAGCAACGGCGGCCAGGCGTGCGTCGCTGGTACGCGGCTTATCGTGCACGAACGGATCGCCGAACCGCTACTCGACGCGGTGCGGATGCAGCTGGCGGGAATTAAGCCGGGACCGCTATGGCACGGCACGACCAGCTACTCCCCGATCATCAGCCGGGGCCAGGCAGAGCGGATTGAGTCGCTGATCAGCGAAAGCCGCGCGAGCGGCGCCGAAGTGATCTTCGGGGGCGGTTACTTCGACGACACCGACGATGGCTATTTCCACCGGCCGACGATTTTGGCTAACGTGACAGAGTCGACGCCTGCGGTGCGCGAAGAACTGTTCGGCCCGGTCCTGACCGTTCAGACGTTTCGGGAAGAGGATGAGGGCATCGCGCTCGCCGGGCACCCGACTTATGGGCTATGCGCCGGCGTTCACACGAGCGACATCGGGCAGGCGCTGCGTGCGATGCGCCGTATCGCGGCGGGTACCGTCTGGATTAACCGCTACGGCCGCAGCAGCGACATGATCATTCCAACGGGGGGATTCAAGCAATCGGGTATCGGCAAAGATCTCGGACGCCAGGCGCTGGAAGCCAGCCTGCGCTTCAAGAGCGTGCTGATCGACTTCGATCGGATGTAAAACGGCGCTATCACTGGCAGTTCGATGGCCAGCACGAGGCTTCCACTGTGACGGGCAGTACACCGTCAAGACGAAAGGTGAACGTACGCGCAGACGTAGGAGCGCGAACGACAGCTAGGAATCTGGTTTGGAGTCGGTTGATGTGGTGGTGAATGCTTTTGGTAGTGCTTTCCATCGGCGTAAGGCCGTCGGGTGACCCGTGCGTATGCTTTTACCGCACTTGTCTGAAGAAGTTTCGTTAAGGATCAGTCATGTATCGATATACGTCGCAATGTGCTTCGGGTACGCATGCTCGTTTCGTCCAGCGCATTTTCGTTGCCGCCGCCGTTGCAATGTCAATGGCATTCGGAGCCGGTAACGCAAACGCAGCTGCAATCAAGGTTTCCGCTGGGACGACGCCGTCCAGCGTTCCTAACGCCTTCCTGGATCTGAAAACGCATGAGATCGAAGGGCTCATGCCGGATGTGTTTCGTGAAATCGGCAAGCGCGAAGGTTTCGACGTGTCGTTCGACGTCATCCCTTTCCCCGCATTGATCCAGTCGGTTCTCTCCGACAAGATAGATGTCATCGTTGCGGGCATGACTCCCACGCCAAAGCGTGCAGAGGTGATTGACTTCTCTCAACCAGTGACAGAGTTCGGAAAGGGGATCATTGTCAACGCTTCCGATAAGCACAACTACCGCACAGTTCAGGATCTGAAGGGGACCATCGTCGGAGCAGGCACCGGCGAGGACATCGCAGACGAACTCATGAAGCTTGGCATCTTCCAGGAGGTCAGGTTGTACAACAGCGGAGCGGATATCGTGCGTGATGTTGCGTTGGGTCGTATTACCGCAGCGTTCAATGACTATCCGATCCTGAAGGCCCAGGAAGCGGCCGGTACGATGCAGGGCACGCGCGTGGTCGATAGTTTCGTGCCGATCCGAAAGGTGCCGATCGCATTTGGAGTCAAGAAGGGCAACACCGCGCTGCTTTCGAAGATCAACGATGGGCTGGCCAAAATCAAGGCAGACGGAACGCTGGACAAGATTCTGAAGAAGTGGAAGTTCGTGAATTAGCATGCGGACTGTCGCTCGATTTGCATGGGCGTATAGCGACGTGCGTCTTGCGCCAGGTCCTGCCGCACCCCTGACGCAGCCCGAGAGATGTGCATGAATGCGGTCGCGGAATATGGAGACGGACGGTTGCCTGAATGTCTGGGCGTAGCTTGCACAATCATCTGGTATCGATAGCTACGATGAGGATGGGTGCCGTCATACAGTGTAACGATTATTAAAAAGGCGAATCATGCGTTGGAGCGACATAGTCGAGTTTGTCCCGATACTGCTTCAAGGAGCCGGGATGACCGTCTTTATCACAGTTAGCTGCCTGATTCTCAGCACTGCGCTGGGTCTCGTCTGGGCGCTTCTGAAGATGTCACGGCATGCGCCGGTCAGGCGCGCGGCCACCACATTGATCAACGTGGTTCGCGGACTGCCGATGCTCGTGCTCCTGTTCTACATCTACTTTGTATTGCCCTCGGTTCATATCCAGCTGAGCGCCTTGCAAGCGAGCATCGTTGGTCTGGCATTTGGTTATTCCACGTACGTCGCGGAAATTATCCGGTCAGGTATCGAGTCGGTGGATCAGGGCCAGTACGAGGCGGCGCAGTCGATCGGTATGGGTCGCATCAAAACCATGACCCGGGTGATTCTCCCGCAGGCTATCAAGGTCGCATTGCCGCCTTATAGCAATACGCTTGTGTCAATGGTCAAGGATTCGTCTCTTGCCTCCACAATTACCGTTGCTGAGATGACGCACCAAGGGGCGCTGATTGCGGCAGCGACCTTTCAGAACCTGACGGTCTATACGCTCGTGGCGATCGGCTATCTCGCCATGAGTCTTCCGTTGATGAGTTTGACAAAGTTGCTGGAACGGCGCTTCGGAAAACACAAGGTCAAGTGAGATTGCGATGATCGAAATTACGGATGTGCACAAGAGCTTCGGTGGTGTGCCGGTGCTCAAGGGAATTACGCTGAAAGTGGAACAAGGCGAGGTGGTGTGTCTGATCGGAGCGTCGGGTTCCGGCAAGTCAACGCTCCTTCGATGCATCAATGCTCTCGAGTCATACGATTCGGGCGAGATCAAGCTTCTGGATCAAGTGGTTGAGCAGCGCTCGCGCCATATCAATCAGCTTCGCACCCAGGTAGGTATGGTTTTCCAGCGCTTCAACCTGTTCCCACATCGTACTGCGATAGAGAACGTGATGGAGGGGGCCGTGCATGTCAAGCGCGAGCCCGTTGCGCAAGCGCGGCGCGAGGCGATCGATTTGCTGCACAAGGTCGGCCTTGGCCAGAAACTCGACGCGTATCCGCATCAACTGTCGGGCGGCCAGCAGCAGCGGGTCGCGATCGCGCGGTCGCTCGCGATGAAGCCAAAGGCGATGCTCTTCGACGAACCGACTTCTGCGCTCGACCCCGAGCTCGTGGGTGAAGTGCTGGGCGTCATGCGCACGCTGGTTCGCGAAGGTATGACGATGCTGGTCGTCACGCACGAGATGGGCTTCGCCCGCGAAGTGGCCGACCGCGTGTGCTTCCTGCACACAGGGCTCATTATCGAGGAAGGCAGTGCCAAGCAGGTGCTCGGCGCGCCACGCGAAGCGCGCACCCGGGAGTTTCTGCGCCACGTCCTTACGCACCGCGTCGAGGATCCGCACGAGGATAACGGCGGGACAGAAGCCGTGGCATGAATGGGCGCTTGTAGCGCCCAGGAGAAAACAGACCGGCATAAAGAACGCTGGCGTGGACGGGTAACGGCTGTAAGGGCTGGTTGGCATACGCTGCTGACCGCAATCCGGTGCTGCCTGCGGCACGTGCGCCAGTCCGAGTTCGCTGGAGAGCACCGTGCGCGAAGGCGGCGCTGAAGTCGTGATGGCCAGTCTTCAAAGCCCTTTGCCAACGAAGCGTTGACCGGCGTAGTAGTCCGCATGTCGTGCGGTTATTGATCTTGTCTTGGCCTGTTGCTGGGCTGAGTGAACGATGGAAACCTGAAATGCTTAGAGTTGAAGAGGTATATGACACGCCGGAATTTTCAGGCGCCGCCGATGTGATCGTGATTGGCGCTGGAATTGTCGGGACTGCTACCGCCTATGAATTGGCGCGACGGGGTGTTTCCGTCGCCCTGGTTGACAAAGGTGTTGTCGGTGGCGAGCAATCGGGGCGCAACTGGGGTTGGGTCCGCCAGCAGAACCGCGACATCTTCGAACTGCCGCTTGCCATGCGCAGCCTTCGTCGTTGGAGCGAATTACGGGATGAACTCCAGATCGACCTGGGCTTTCGCCGCGAAGGTATTCTTTATGCCAGCGCCGACGCAAAAAGCATCGCGCAGTGGGACGCCTGGTGCAGGCGGGCGCGTGAGGTCGGCTTTGTCAGTCATTTGCTCAGCTCGACCGAGATAAACAGCCGCGCTCCGCGTGGCGGTCCGCGGTACGCGGGTGGCGTCTGGTCGCCCGACGACGGGCGCGCTGAGCCTTCGCGCGCGGCACCCGCTCTTGCTGAGGGGGCGAAGCGTCACGGTGCCCTGCTCTACCAGAACTGCGCAGCACGCGGCCTGGATCTCAGTGCAGGGCGTGTCAGCGGTGTGTGGACCGAACGCGGCCTGATCAAGGCGAGCAGAGTGGTATGCGCTGGGGGCGCCTGGAGTTCACGTTTTTGCAAGCGCCACAACGTTGAGCTTGTAGCAGTAAACGTTGTGGGAACGGCCATGCGTACGTCTGTCGCAGCGAACGTGGTCAATGGTTGCTTCGCCGGGCCGGGTTTTGCACTGCGTCGTCGTCTTGACGGCGCATACACGCTGGCCGTTCCGGGTTTTGGCCGCATCGACCTCGCGCCGCTTGGCCTTAAGAACGCGTTGAGGTATTACAGCAATTACCAAAATGACATCCGCAAAAAGCTGAAGTACCGCCTTTCAAAGGCCTGGTTCGAAGGTCCCGAGGCATCGGCGACCTGGCAATTTGACGAGGTTTCGCCGTTCGAACGCTGCCGCGTGCTGGACCCGAAGCCCGATCTCGAATTTGTGAAAGTTGCCCTGGATAGTGTGAAGCGCGCCATTCCGGAGTTTTCCGACATGCGCGTTGTGCACGCCTGGGCCGGTGCTATTGATACGACACCCGATCTCATTCCCGTTATCTCCGATGTTTCAGAACTTCCCGGCTTCTATGTCGCGACCGGGTTCAGTGGTCATGGCTTTGGATTGGGCCCGGCGGCAGGAGAACTTGTCGCCGATATGGTGACCGGAGCCAAACCATTGTTGGATATCTCGCCTTACCGTTTGGGCCGCTTTACAGATGGCAGTTCCTTGAAGGTACCGGAAATGATGTGATAGCCAGACTTTGACCGCAGGTTGTCGGTCTGTGCACCGTTTCCGCGGCGACAGGCTGTTCGCAGGCTACCGCAGCGGATGGGTGGTCGTCGGAACCTGCGTTCGTGCCGGCCGGATCCCCGCTTGGCCGCGGTCGCTCGTGCCACGCTGCAGCGAGATGAACCGCGTGTCATTCTGCGGCGTCCATCAGCACGACGACCATCGATGACCATTTCCACGAGGACGCGGTCACGCAGAGCAGCCGTATGAATTCTTTGACAATGAGCCGTGGCGAGCGTTTTGAGAAGGTTACTTGAATGCGCCGCCGCGGCGACTAGAACAGGACGAAAGACATGCTTGGACGTATTTCTGGTGAAACAAGCACCGCCGTGGACTGGGTACGAGTGCGCGAGTCGTATCCCCTGCAGCACCCACTGCTCAATTTGAATAACGCATCCGTGAGTCCGCCGCCGCTCGTTGTCCAGCAGGCGGTCATCGAAGCCTACCGCTTCGTCGGCAAAAATCCCGACGTCAATATGTGGACTGGCCTCGACGCAAAGCTTCCGGACATCAAGAGGCAGTTAGCCACGCTCGCCAATTGCTCCGCCGAAGAGATAGCACTCAATCGGAATGCAAGTGAAGGGCTTAGCGTTGCGATTTTCGGCATCCCGTTGTCGGCCGGCGAGCGGGTGCTCGTGTCGCCGTGGGACTATCCGAGCGCACTCGCCGGCTGGCAACAGCGTCAGACGCGCGAGGGCATTGTCGTCGACACGGTGGCGTTCGATCTGCTCGCAAGTGATGAAGAAATCGTCGCCGCCTATTCGTCCGCATTCCGTCCTGCCACGCGCGTGCTGCACCTGACGCATATGATTCACTGGACAGGCAGAGTGTTGCCGGTCGCTCGCCTGTGCGCGCTTGCACGGGAGCGCGGCATCATTACCATCGTTGACGCAGCGCAATCTTTCGCGCAGATGCCCATCAGCTTTTGCGAGCTGGGCTGCGATTTCTTCGTAACGAGCCTGCATAAATGGCTCGGCGCGCCCATCGGGAACGGCATGCTGATCATCAATCGACAACGCATATGCGAAACCTGGCCATTGCTCGCCCCGTTCGATGCCGCGCCCGACACGGTGGACAAGTTCGATCATTGGAATCTAGGCACCTATAACTCGGCGTTGCAGGCCGGCATCGAGCCGGCGATTCGCTTTCATCAGGCGATCGGCGTCGCAAACATTCATGCGAGGTTAAGTGCGCTCACCCGCTACTGGACCGCACGCGCGGCGGACATTAACGGCTTGCGCATTCACACGCCGCTGGATGCGGACACGCTGGGCGCGGTGAGCCTCTTTTCGATCGACGGCATTGATGCCGCGCGCCTCGAGCGTACTTTGCGGCAATCGTTCTCGGTTCATGTTAAGTACCGGCGCGTTGGCCAGTTGGAAGGTCTGCGCGTGTCGCCGCATATCTACATGAATGAAGCGGACCTAGATGCATTCGTCGATACGCTGCACGCGGCCGCAAAAGATGCTGACTGAGCCGGCCGTTTCGCTGGCAACATACGCACGCCATCACGTCGCGGACTTGACGCGGAAAAATGGCTTTCGAGTCTCCAGGCTCATGCCTCAAAAGCGACAATCTCAGGATCCGGTCGGCAGTTTTTCCGTAAGCGGCTCGGCAGGGCCCGTCCCCGATTCGCGCGCGCGTGGAGCATGATGTGAGAGCGTGGGTAGGTCTGGCGTAGACCACGTGAAGATCGTTCCATGATCGTGGCCACGATCTATCTGGATCTACGCGGTCAAACGTTGGACGTGAGCGGAGCGGCCAGCTTCAGTTTGTCGGCCACGTTCCAGGGAAGCAGTTCGTCGATGCGATTGACCTTGTGGTCCGCAATATGAGTAAGCACCTATTCGAGGTAGGCACGTGGGTTGACTTCGTTGAGCTTGCACGTACCGATGAGACTGTACATCGCTGCCGCACGCTCACCACCGCTGTCGGAGCCGACGAACAGGTAGTACTTCCTGCCCAGAGCGACACAACGCAGGGCATTTTCTGCGAGTACATTGCTGATCTCGGCGCGTCCGTCGTCGCAATAGAACGTGAGCGCCGCCCAGTGGTTCAGCGAGTAGTTGATCGCGCCCGTGAGCGTAGACTTCTTCGACAGCGTCGCAAGCTTGGCCCTGATCGTCGATTCGAACGTGTTGAGCAGAGGCTTGCTCTTCTCCTGCCGCACACGCAACCGCTCATCGGGAGGTTTGCCGCGAATGTCGGCTTCGATGCTGTAGAGCTCGCCGATCATCTCGAGCAGTTTCTGGGTATCCGCAGTCGGCGTACGCTCGTGAACGTCGTATATGTACCTCCTCGCGTGATCCCAGCATGCCGCTTCGAAGACGTCGCCGCTTCAACTCATCGGGCCGACCACATCGTCCAATTACTGCCGCATCACTGGCGGCCGCTCCCGGTCTGAACAGGCTATACCGTGCCTTTGCCGGGCGCTTACGGCTTAGCCGATCGGTGACCGCCCGGAAGCGAGAGGGCGGTCGTGAATACGACGATGCTGCTCGCGATGAGCTTGTGCAGCTTTGTCTGCAGCCTGGCGTCTTGATCGCCAGGACGGCAATGGAGCACGACCTCAATTTGAACGTGCTTCGCGGCTGGATCGCGCGGAAGACCGAAGCGCAAGTAGAGCACGAGCGGGTCGCCAGAACGCCGACGGTCACCGAGAGCGTGTCGATCGAGATCGCGAGCACACCGTCGGCGTTTGTGCCAGTCGTGTGGACTGCTGCTTCATCGGTGACACTGCCACCAACGCCGTCGGCTCAGGTTCCTTCGATGGCACTCTCGTTGCACTGCGTCTGTCGAACGTCCGGATCGCAGAGGGCCGTTCAGATTAGCGAAGGAAGAATCAGACGTTACTGCACAAATTGTAATAAACGGCGCAGTCTTTATAACTACGAGAATATAATTTAGAGATACTAATCGACCGGCGCGATTCGATTCTCTGCAGGCGCGATTTTTTCTTACATCAAATAGGACAAACGTTCATGAACAATCTGAAATTCTTCACAGTCGACGACCTGGGCGCTTCGCGCGATGGCGCTCCCTTGCCGGAGCGCCTGATCGAAGGTGAGCCTCAGTTTAAGAACTGGGACGTCGACAGCTCTTCAGACGAGAAGGTGCGCACAGGCGTGTGGGAGACGACGCCCGGTACTTACCGGTCCATCAAGGGCGGGACTTGGGAGTTCTGCTACATCCTCTCAGGTCTGTCGGAACTGACGGAAGACGGGAAGCAGCCAGTGCTTGTTCGCCCTGGCGACGCGTTTGTCATGAAGCCGGACTTCACCGGCGTCTGGCGCTGCATTGAGACCACGCGCAAGATCTGGGTCGTGTATATATGAACATGGCCTTGCTCCGCAACGCGGATCCAGTGCGGGATGCAGAATGGGCGCGGCTGGTTGCACAAAGCGCCGGCAGCGACCGTAGCACAGCTTGGCTCGATACCGCAGTGAGAAGTTTCCGAGTTAGGGTTGTGGTTCTCGGCCGGCTATTGTCGTCGACGGCCCGTGCGCAGTGCTTGCTGCGAGAAGGGCCGCGAACCCGTTGGAACGTCGGCGAGCGACACGATAGACATCCTTACAAGGCGGGATGCAGCGGACAGATTTACGCCCGTATAGGTCGACCGTGACCGCTTGCAGGCACTGTACCGACCCAATAACGAGGCATAGCAGAACCGGCGGGCCAACGGCGACCAGCGTCCGACAGCGGACGGCTTTATTTATCCCCCGCTCTTCTCATGACCTCGGAAGCAGATTCCCTGTGTACCAAAGGGCGTGGCCGAAGTTGCGGATCAACTGCTCGCCTTGCCGCAGATACGACGCCGAACCGTCGATGCCGGCGAGCTTAAGGGCTTCGTCGATCTTGGAGCTCATCGGGTGTGCGTCGCCAAGGCGCATATCGTAGGCGCCAGCGATGGCACCGAAGACCTCGCGTGCGAGAGCCTCTCCGGCATTCTGTGCCAGAATGTTCTGCAGCAACTTGTTAGAACCCAGCTTCTCCTTGTCGGGGTGGTTGGACAGCTTTCGAAGAGAGCGCACGTCGAGTCGGTCGGAGAAGATGCGAACGAGCTCCTTGGCCAGCCGCAAGAGCGACGCCTGGTCTTTGCTCGAAAAGCGAGAGACGTGCTGCATCGACGCCACATCGTCAATCTCATGTGAAAACAGCGACACACCGAACGTCTTGCGGAAGTCGGTCTCCAGCCACCGCATGCACCCAAACAGCATCTCCTCCACGGCATTCGTGTCCGCTGGCTGCGCCTTAACCTGTGAGGCGAGGAGCTCCGCGCTGACTTTCCCCTCCGGCGCAACGTTGTTCAAGGCCCAGAGCAACTGCTCCCATGCGGGCAGCTTGGCGATGTCGTAAGCATAGACTGTGATGAGTTCCGAGGCGTTGACACCGAAATGGGTCGAATTCGCCGAAGGGGATTTGATTGCGCCGGTTTCAGCCGTGTACCACTCCAGGGAGAAGCCTCGATGGCTCAGAAGCTCATTGACCGCGGACGGGCGGAACCAGAGCCACCGTCCGATGTCTTCGTTGTTGAGCTCTGGCCGAGAACTTGCGCGAGCCGTCAGTGTCGGCGATGAAGTACGGCAGATTCTGATCCTCGTCCCCGCGCACACGTGTGCTCTTTTCCTGATGTTCGATCAACTCATCGCGCCAGAAGTCGCCTTCGACACGCACGCCGGGGTAGCCGCTTCGATGGCCCCTGGCGCTCTCTGAGGCGGTTTTATCGTTCGTCTCAGGCCCCATGACCGGAGCGTCTTCCTCCTCGTCGACGTCGGTTCGCCACATACGAAACGACGCCTAGCTGCCGCCGAACACGGCGTTCAGCTTCTTGATGCGCAGCTCGTACCTTCCACCTTCACGCTGCTCCTGGATCTCGTTCAGACCGGCATAGGGGCTGTCCTTGAGGTCGACCACGTTCTCGACGCGCTGGCGGTAATAGGACAGACGCAGGGAAAGACCCCGCGCAGCTAGATAGTCCATCAGAAATTCGCGCTTGATCTCTATCAGGCGATGGCTGCCATCACTGTCCACCGTCTCCCTGGCGACCACGACAAAGTCCTCTTTCGGCCTGACCCAGTTCGGCCCCTCCTTAATGAGGCGAAGCGCGACCACCAGGTCCGGATTCAGGATCCACTGCGGGCGACCGACCACGGGCTGCGAATGCTCGAAAACGAGGTTGACCCCAAGAGGCTCCTTGTCGTTGTACTGATACTCGTCGATCGGCGAGTAATGGCCGTCCGAGTACGCATACGGTGCTACGGTGTGCCCGATGCCGATGTCGCTCCAACTCAAACGCTCGGTAGCTCGTGATGATGCTTGGGAAAAGCAACGGAGCCGCAAGCGAATACGTCGCTGACATACCCCACTTCCGTCACGTTGCCCTTCTCGTTATTGAGCGACGCACGAAGGGGTACCCAGGTCGCTCGCGAAAACGGCCGCCGAATTTCAGAGGCTTGAAGAATCCAGGCTTCGTTCATAGTTTGATTCTCTAAGTGATGTCAGCAGCCGCTACTCTGATCCAGCAGCCCGTGTCCGAATTATATGGAGCCTGTTCGCTAATCGTAGATCAGGAAGTCAGAGCCGCATCGTGCGAGTTGCTCGGGAAGACCGTACCGGAATGCAGTCACGGATGAGCGCTAGACTTCGCCGGCAGCGGCTCAAGGTTAGTTCTATAGGAGAGACCGCTATTGTTAAGCGTTGTTCGATGTCTGCCCATGTCTGCGGACGCGTGACTCCGCAGCGGCGTATGTGGGCAGGTGTTGGACAACGCTCGAGGGAGGAAACCGCGGAGTGTACCGATGCGGCTATGGCGATTGAAGTGATCGCGCGGCCCGGTTGATCACACGTTGATGAGCTGAAGCCGGGGCTGGATTGATGCCGTTGTAATAGCGATGCTGTCGCACAGCGCCTCTGTCGGGATTCTCAACAGGCGGCAACCTCTGCCGGGTGAGATGCACACGAGCGTCTCCTGTTGGCGCTCGTTGCCTAAGAGCCGACAGTCGGACTGATGATGCCTGGTCATTCTGGTTCACGCCTTACCTCGGGACCGAGGTGGCGCGCGAATCGGGTAGCTGCGCAGCAGGATATCGAGGATGACCATCGGCGCCCCGCAGTGCCGGCAGACGAATGGCGGTGCCGTTGTGTGGGCTGACGCGTCGTCACTGGCGGCAGTGGTTGCCGGAGCGCGCAGCAACGCGCGTATCGTTGCGAGGCTCTGCCGCCGCACCGGGTTGGCGAGCAGACCGTAATGGCGGATGCGGCGGAAGCCTTCGGGCAGCACATGCAGCAGGAAGCGCCGCATGAACTCCCTGGGGCGCGAGCGTCATCGTCTTGTGGCGTGTACGACCGCTGGCCCGATAGTCCTTCCAGCGGAAGGTCACGCCGCGCTCGTCGAGCGCGATGAGTCGCTGGTTGGAGATGGCCATGCGATGCGTATAGCGCGACAGATACGCAAGCACAGCTTCTGGTCCTGCGAACGGCCGCTTCGCATATACGACCCATTCGCATGCGCGCAGCGGCGCGAGCCACCGCGCGAAGGCAGCGGGATCGGCAAGTGCGGCGTGATCACCGAAGAACCGCAGCTTGCCCTGGCGATACGCGTGGGTGAGCTCTTCCAGGAAACGGCGCCGGAACAGCCGCGAGAGCACGCGTACTGGCAGGAAGAAGCCGGGCCGGCATGCGACCCACCGCTCACCATTACGCGCGAGGCCTCCACCGGGAACGATGCCGTGCACGTGAGGATGGTGTGTGAGCGCAGAACCCCACGTATGCAGTACCAGGGTCGCGCCAATCTGCGCGCCCAGATGCTTTGGATCGGCAGCGATCGTGCGCAGGGTTTCGGCGGCGACGTCGAAGAGCAGCCCGTAGATGATCGACTTGTTATACAGGCGATCGCGCTGATCGCCGCAGGTAGTGTGAAGACGACGTGGTAGTACTCGACCGGCAGCAGATCGGCCTGACGTGCCTCGAGTCACCGGTGTGCGGCGCTTGCCTGGCACTTCGGGCAATGGCGGTTACGGTAGGAGTTGTAGGCGACCTCGATCTGATCGCAGCCGGAACAGCGCAACACATGTCCTCCCAGCGCCGCGCTGCGGCACTGTTCAATCGCCGACATGACCTTCAGCTGTCCCAGGCGCAGCTGTACGGTCTGTCGCCACGCAGACCCATGGGCGCGGAAGATGTCCGCGACTTCCGGCACGGCGGTGGGCCGCCGTTCAGCCGTTGCTGTTCAGCTTCTCCAGCGGACTGATCACTTCGCGCAGCAGGTCGGTCGCGACCTGCGCATAGAGCGCGGTTGTCTCCAGCTTCTTGTGGCCCAGCAATACCTGGATGACACGGATGTCGACTTTCTGTTCCAGCAGACGTAGAACGTATTAAATCTGTCAACGTTGCGACAGTAAACGTGTCACTTTGCCCCTGCGGCGTTCCACCGCGTGCGGCAAGGCCTAGCTGCGCAAGGGCATGCAGGGTGCGAAATAAATGTGTCAACGGCGTCGGTTAGCCCCATGCACCGTGTGAATGCGCCTGCCCAAGGCAATCAAAAACCTCCCGATAATCGCTCGCGTAGATACTTCACCAGTGCGCGCACCGCGCTCGGCACGATCGGGCTGTATGGCCGGATCGCGAAGATATGATCGCCGAACGCACCCGACGGCCGCCATGCGTCAAGCAGCGGCACGAGGTTGCCTGCGTTGATGTCGTTCTGTGCGCTGAAATCCGGCAGCAGCGCGATCCCGAGCCCGCCGAGCGCAGCTTCCCGCATCGCCTCGCTGTTGTTCGCCGCGAAGCAGCCGCGCACCGGTACGCTGACCCGGCTTTTGCGCCGGTCGCGCGGCTCGAAGCTCCATGCTGTCGGCTCGTTGCCGCGTAGATAGCACAGACAGTCGTGATCGACGAGCGCGTTCGGATGTTCGGGCGTACCGCGTCGCGCCAGATAGTCCCGGCTGGCGACGAGCAGCGAGCGTGTCTCGCACAACGTCCAGGCCACGTGTGTCTGCGGCGCGGTCGTCGTGTGACGAATCGCGAGATCGAAGCCCTCCTGCGACAGCGAAAACAGCCGGTCCGACAGCTCCAGCTCGATCCGTACCCCGGGATATCGTTCGATGAACGCTGGCAGCAACGGCACGATCTGCTGCCGGCCGAGCGCAACGGGCGCCGTCACGCGCACGAGGCCGCGCGGCTCGCCGGCCAGGTCCTTCACGCGCGCGAAGTTCATCTCGATCGTCTCGTAGGCCTCGCGCGTGCTATCGACGAGCGTCTGCCCTGCCTCTGTGAGCCTNACGCTACGCGTTGTCCGACGCACGAGCGGCACGCCGGCGGCCTCCTCGAGATCGGCGATGCGCTGGCTCATCGCAGCCTTGCTGATCCCCAGCCGCTGTGCGGCGGCCGTGAAACTCGCGGTCATGGCGAGTACCGTCAGCGAATGGATGTGCGGCCAGAGCGACTGGACATTTTGTGGATTCATTAAATGATTA
>NZ_AWZT01000041.1 GCF_000472525.1 Paraburkholderia dilworthii | reverse complement strand
CAGCGAATCGGCGCAGATTGCGGGTGCATTCGAGGCGCACAATTTTGCCACCGTCGACCTGACCTTCGATGAACTCTCGAAGCAGCACATCCGTTACATGGTCGGCGGCCGCTCGCCGCTCGCGCATGACGAACGCCTGTTCCGCTTCGAGTTTCCGGAGCGGCCTGGCGCGCTGATGAAATTCCTGTCGTCGATGGCGCCGGACTGGAACATNAGCCTCTTTCACTACCGCAACCAGGGCGCGGACTACAGTTCGATTCTCGTCGGCATTCAGGTGCCGGAAAGCGATAACGCGGAGTTCGAACGCTTTCTCGCGACGCTCGGTTATCCGTATTGGGAAGAGACCCAAAATCCGGTGTATCGGTTATTCCTCGCCTGAACTTCAGGCCTGAAAAGTGGCGCTCGGGGTTTACCTTGAGTGCTTTTTTGCGCGCCGCCCGGCGGCGCAGCGACTGGCCGCGCTGCAAACGCCGTCAGCAAGGCCTCGCGCGGTATCGTCGCATTTCAACAGCGCTTGCAGCGCAAGCGTGCTATCTCAAAACTGAATAGAGCGTATCTCGCATATCGCGTTGCGCAATAGCAGGGCCGATCGTCAAACTGGGCGCAAATCAAACTTTGCACTCAGGAGACACATCGTGCGCACCCAGGTTGGCATCATCGGTGCAGGGCCCGCGGGCCTGCTTCTTTCCCATCTTCTTCATCTGCGCGGTATCGAGTCGGTCGTGCTTGAGACGCGCACGCGCGAGCAGATCGAATCGACGATCCGCGCCGGCGTGCTCGAGCAGGGCACGATGGATCTTCTGACCGAAGCCGGCGTCGGCGAGCGCATGAAGGCAGAAGGCGCACTGCATCACGGCTTTGAGCTCGCGTTCGAAGGCAAGCGTCGCCGCATCGATCTCACCGGACTCACCGGCCATTCGATCACCGTGTACGCGCAGCACGAAGTGATCAAGGATCTCGTCGCGGCGCGCGTCGCCGCGGGTGGTGCGTTGCGCTTCGGCGTGACGCAGACGTCGCTGCATGACATCGATACCGACAAGCCGTCGATCCGCTATCGTCACGAAGGCGAAGTGTGCGAACTGCAATGCGACTTCGTGATCGGCTGTGACGGTTCGCAAGGCGTGTCGCGCGCGGCGATCCCGCAGGCATTGCGACGCGACTTCGAACGCGTGTATCCGTTTGGATGGTTCGGAATCCTATGCGAAGGACCGCCGTCGTCGGACGAATTGATTTACGCGCGCCACGACCGCGGTTTTGCACTGATCAGCACGCGTTCGGCCAACGTTCAGCGCATGTATTTCCAGTGCGATCCGAAGGATTCCGTCGGCAACTGGTCCGACGACCGCATCTGGGCGGAACTGCATGCCCGCGTCGATTCTCACGACGGCCAGCACGTGGTGGACGGCAAGATCTTCCAGAAGAACATTGTCGGCATGCGCAGCTTCGTATCCGCGACGATGCAGCATGGCCGGCTCTTTCTCGCGGGCGATGCCGCCCATATCGTGCCGCCGACCGGCGCAAAAGGAATGAACCTTGCCGTCGCGGATGTACGTCTGCTCACGAAGGCATTGAGCGCGTTCTACGTCGAAAACCGCACCGACCAGCTCGACAGGTATAGCGAAACGGCGCTCAAGCGCATCTGGCGCGCGGAGCATTTCTCCTACTGGATGACGAGCATGATGCACCGTATCGAAGGCGCGTCGCCGTTCGAGCAGCAGCTTCAGGTGGCCGAGCTCGAATATGTGACGACATCGCGCTCGGCGGCCACAGTGATGGCGGAGAACTACGTCGGCGTGGCTGTGCCGCAGGACTGAGCGCGGCAACGCCGCTTCCGATTGTCGGTGCAACAGCAACAGTGAATTCGTGATTAGCGGATTTATCGTCTATCGCGACACACCTACACTGCCTTCATCGCTGCGAGCAAATCCTGTTCGCAGCACACATAGAAGACATGACCGGAGGTGGTCCAATGAAATCGCTCATTCAGGCTGTTGCAATTGCCGCGGTGCTTGGCGCACCGATCGCTTCGTTCGCGCAGCCGTCTGCACAAGCCGCGGCGCAGGATATGCAAGCCGTGCAACCCCAAGCGGCCGGTCAGCAAGGCTCCGCGCGAGCCGATAATGGCGGCTATGGCTCGGGCAGCCACGGCACGTGGCAAGCGGGCCGCGGCAGTGACGTGACGTTCAGTTCGTACTCGCCGCCGATCTACAACGTGCGGTAAGCGGTTTTCGACAACGCGCGGTAAGCGGTTTTCAAAGGAGTTTTAAAGTGAAACCGCTGAAGCTAAAGCCTTTGAAGCGAAAGCCGTAAGACGCCGACCAGGAAGCGCGCAACGTGTGATACGTCGCGCGCTTTTCTATTTCTGGCAGGCGTTTCCCTGCGGCGAACGCAACAACGTCATCTCGTTGCGCAGCAGCGCGAGCAGATCGTCGTCGGTCGGACGCGTGCCCCAATGCCGCGCGCCCGCCACCGACGCAATCGCGATCCACGAGTGCGGTGGAAACCATTCCCGAACGAGTGTGCCGTTCTGGCGCAAACACAATTGTCCGGTCTGCTCGCTGTATTCAGCGCAGACGAGCATGCCGTCGACCTGCGCGGTGACTCGCCGTGGATCAGTGCGTACCAAACTGTCGCTCCTGCAAAGTGCTGACGCGCATGCAACCGCCGCGCGGCGTGATCGTCACCGACGACAGCCCCGCGCTGCGAGCGTCAATGGTCGCCGCCGTGACCGTGCCAATCACCGTGGCCGTTGCCGTGACCGCGCCAGTCTCCGTGCGGACCGCGTGCGTCACGCCATTCGCGTTCGCGATGACGCTCTTCCCACTCGCGTCGCTCCCAGTAGCGGTGGCCATCGTAATAACGCTCGCCATACCAGCCGGGACTCACGACGACGACCGGTGGCGGCGGCGCATACACGGGCGGCGGAGGCGGCGCATAGACGGGCTCAGGCGCATACATGACACCGGGAACGCCAATGTTCACGCCGACGTCGACGTGTGCAAGCGCGGCGGACGACGCACCGATACCAAGACCCGCGACGATCGCAATGGACAGCAAGCGGCTTTGTGATTGATTCATATTGTTTCCCGCGTTTTTATGATCGGACGTGGACGATTCGGGGTAAGCGTCGATCAGTAACGATCGTGGTAACCGTAATGGTCGTGGTGGCCGCCGCCGTCCGGGACCACGATGCAACCGCTCAACGCGGTGCCGAGCGTTGCAGCCAGAATGGCCAGCGCTAAAATTCGTTTCATGACATTGCTCCTCTTTTCCTGTTGATCCGAACTTTACTGAGAGGCGGTATTACCGTTGTGTTCGTGTGTAACAGGACGTGTCGATTGCATCGTGAGGAAGCGTTGCTCGATACGTGGAGAGGCGAGGGATGTAGCGAGCAGCGAGAACGGCTGAGAAGCCGCGCGCGTGACGAGCAAGCCGTTGAGCCTGCTGCGAAAACGCCGCGTGATTGCGCATTGAACTGGACGCGGGGCGTTGAACGATCGGCGCAGCATGCGTCGAAAAACGATCGCAGAGACGACGAGCCGCACATATGCTTCGCGGATACATTCGGTTGCAGACTGGCGTTTCGTGCAGAAGCCCCGGCGACATGCGCGCGCGTGCGGAAGAGTCACGCGGCGACACGTCAGCTTTTCTTAAGTTTTGCGCCGTAGCATACTGGCTCCCATGCGGTCGCGAAACGCGGCTTCTCCATGACGCTACTTACAACGGCCATCTCTTCCATGAACATGCAATCTATCGATACGCGTTCGCGTCGTTACGCGGCTGGCTATGACGGCGTCGCAAGGCTTCTTCACTGGCTCGTGGTCGTGCTGATCGCCGCGCAGTTCGTAATCGGCTGGACGATGCCGGACATTCACAAGGGCACGCTGCCCGAAGGGCTGATCGCGTGGCATCTGGGGGTGGGCGCAACGCTGATCGCCGCGGTTGTGCTGAGAATCGTCTGGCGTTTCACGCATCGCCCAGCGCCTGCATCCGTGTCGCCATTGCTTCGCATCGTTTCGCACATCACGCATGGTCTGCTCTATCTCGCGCTCGTCATCGTGCCGGTGCTGGGATGGGCGAATGCGTCGTCGCGCGGCTGGTCCGTGAAGTTTTTAGGGCTGCTGCCTTATCCGTCGATTTCGCCGGTCGGATCGAGCGTCGGCCATGAAATGGGCGACATCCACGGCTATCTTGCGTGGGTGCTGCTGGTGCTGATCGGCTTGCATGTAGCGGGTGCGCTCTATCATCGCTTCATTCTGAAGGATGAGGTGATGCAGCGCATGTTGCCCTGAGCGAACCATGCGCTTGCGGCCGCAGCGCATAAGCATTTGCTAGCCCGGTTCGGCGGCCGCGTGCTCGGATGCGGCCGCTTCGCGATAGCCGAGCCGTGTCGAGATCGCGAAGCCCGATTGTCGCAACAGCGTGACGTAGTGAGACTTGGTATCGGCGCCGCAGCGCATGGTCGGAAACGAAATCGACAGTCCCGCGACCACACGGCCAAAACGGTCGAAAACGGGCACTGCTAGACACTGCAAGCCTTCTTCCTGTTCCTCGTTGTCCTCGCCGTAACCTTGCTCGCGCACGCGCGGCAGAATGCTCAGCACAGCCTCGGCGGATGACAGCGTCTTTTGCGTCGACTTACGGAATTCGACGTGAGAGAGGACCTCGCGTGCGTCGGCCGGATCCATCCATGCGAGCAGCACCTTGCCGATTGCCGTGCTATGCAGCGGATTGCGCCGGCCGATGCGCGACTGCATGCGCAAGCCGTAATCGGCGTCGATCTTATGGATGTAGATAATCGCGTCTTCGTCGAATGCGCCCAGGTGTACCGCCTCGCGAGTCGCCGCGCCAATGCGGCGCATTTCCACGTCGGCTTCACGCACGAGATCCACGCTTTCGAGCGCCTTCGCGCCGAGTTCGAACAGCCGGATAGTCAGTCCATAACGCTCAGTCTCGATTTCCTGCGTGACATAGCCGAGCGCCTTTAGCGTCTGAACCACGCGATGCACGGTGGTCTTCGACATGCCGAGCCGTTGCGACAACTCGCTGATGCCAATCTGCCCGCTGTCGCCGATCGCGCCGAGAAGCGCGAACACGCGGCCAATGGACGAAGCCGATTCGCCTTTGTCGTTGCCGCACTCGACGCTGTCCGCGTCGTGCGCGAGGGCTGCGGGGTCGTCCTTGCGCTGTTTGCTGGTTGCTGCCATTGCCGTGATTCCCTGATCGAACTCTAGTCTGTGCCGCGTGTTGACGGACGCCCGGACGCCGGGACGCCGGGACGCCCGGAGCATACCGCGTCTCGCGCGTGGTGCCGACTCAGCGCGCGAGCCATCCGCCGTCTACCGCCAGTGTATGCCCATGAACATAATCCGACGCGGACGATGCGAGGAACACCACCGGTCCTGCGAGATCGTCCGGCGCGCCCCAGCGGCCGGCTGGAATGCGGCTCAGGATCTCGTCGTTGCGCTGGGCGTCTTCGCGCAGCGCTGTAGTGTTCGCCGTCGCCATATAACCTGGCGCGATTGCGTTGACGTTGATTCGCTGCGCGGCCCATTCGTTGGCGAGAAGCCGCGTGAGGCCCAGCACACCGCTTTTCGACGCCGTGTATGAAGCGACGCGTATGCCGCCCTGGAACGACAGCATCGACGCGATGTTGATGATCTTGCCGCCGCTTTGCTGCCGGACGAATTGCCGCGCGGCGGCCTGCGCGAGAAAGAAGAGGCTCTTCAGATTGAGATCGATCACCGCGTCCCAGTCGTCTTCGGTGAAATCGAGCGCGTTCTCGCGGCGGATCACGCCCGCATTGTTGACCAGCACGTCGACGCGTCCGAACGCTTCCACGGCGGCGCGCACGATGTCGTCCACCGGCGCGATCGAAGCGAGGTCGGCGCGCACGTCCGCGAATCTTCGCCCAACGGCTTCGACACGCGCCGGCGTGTCGCCCGGATCGGCCCGCGATACGCCGACGATGTCGCAGCCCGCGGCGGCGAGCGCGACCGCCATGCCGGCGCCCAAGCCGGTATTGCTGCCGGTGACGATGGCGACCTTGCCGGCGAGATCGAACGGATTCGCCGCCGGGCGGGTCGTGCCAGACGTGTTCATCGTGTCAAAGCCCATGTCGTGTAGTCCCTATGCTGAGTTGGCCGATGCACGCAAACGACACGCTCAACGCAAATCGCCCACGGCGATGTGGTCCATGTCGCTGAACACCTGGTTTTCGCCGACCATGCCCCATATGAACGTGTAGGCCTGAGTGCCGACGCCCGAGTGAATCGACCAGCTCGGCGAGATCACCGCCTGTTCGTTATGCACGACGATGTGCCGCGTCTCGTTCGGCTCGCCCATCATGTGGAAGACGGCGGCGTTGTCGGCGACATTGAAATAGAAATACACCTCCATGCGCCGCTCATGCGTATGGCAGGGCATCGTATTCCACAGGCTGCCGGGTTCGAGCTTGGTCATGCCCATCGAAAGCTGGCAGGTGGGCAGCACCTCCGGCACGATGAACTTGTAGATCGTGCGGCGGTTGCTCGTGGCTGCATCGCCGAGCGTTTGCGGCGACGCCTCGGCAAGCGAAATCGTGCGGGTCGGATGCGACTCGTGCGCGGGCGCGCAATTCAGATAGAACTTCGCCGGCCGTGCAGCGTCGCTGCTGCCGAACGCAACGGACTGCGCGCCGCGGCCAACGTAAATCGCCTCCTCATTGCGCACGGTGTGACGCGTGCCGTCCACGTCGACCCAACCATCGCCGCCAATGTTGATCGCGCCGAGCTCGCGGCGCTCCAGCAGATAGTTGACGCCGATCGACTTGCCGAGCGAGCTGGGCACTTCGACGGCGCGCGCTACCGGCCACACGCCGCCCACGATAATCCGGTCGATGTGGCTATAGGTGAGCCGCAGCGCGTCGCGTTCGAACACCTCGTCGACCAGGAACTGCTTGCGCAATCCGGCGGTATCGAGCGTCTTCGCGTATTCGCTGTTGATGGCCTGCCTCACTTGCATGGTCGCTTCCACGGTTCTGTCTCCGGTGATTAACCGCCCTGGCGCACAGTTGCCACGGCGCACGTATGTGGGGTCGACTGTAGCGCGTTATTCGCAGTTTCGGAACGGTGGTCCGTAAAAAATCAAGACATGTCGGCGAGCCAGCAAAGGCGCCTGCCGGATAAGCGGGTAAACGATTATCTTTATTTCCAAAATTTTCGGAACGCCGTTCCTTTCACGATGCTATATTGCGCCGAAAGGGAGCAACCGGCGCAAGACCGGTTCTTATCCAGCGAGATTCACCCGACAACTGGACGCGACGTCCACGGAGGAGACAATGAAGCTCAAGAAGGCCATCGACCGCATTCCTGGCGGGCTGATGCTGGTGCCGCTGCTGCTCGGCGCCTGTGTTCACAGTTTTGCGCCGGGCGCGGGCAAATACTTCGGGTCGTTCACCAACGGACTGATCGCCGGCACGGTGCCGATTCTCGCGGTCTGGTTCTTCTGCATGGGCGCAACGATCGACTTGCGGGCGACCGGCACCGTGCTGCGCAAGTCCGGCACATTGCTCGTCACGAAGATGGTGGTCGCGTGGATCGCGACTATCGTGGCGTCCCATTTCATTCCGATCGACGGCGTCAAGGCGGGGCTCTTTGCCGGGCTCTCGGTGCTCGCGATCACCACGTCGATGGATATGACCAACGGCGGTCTCTACGCGGCGGTGATGCAGCAGTACGGCACGAAAGAAGAGGCGGGCGCGTTCGTGCTGATGTCGGTCGAGTCGGGGCCGCTCGTCAGCATGATCATTCTGGGCGCGGCGGGCGTCGCGTTCTTCGAGCCGCGGCTTTTCGTCGGCGCGGTGCTGCCGTTTCTGGTGGGCTTCGTGCTCGGCAATATCGACAGCGACCTGCGCGAGTTCTTTGGCCGCTGCGTGCATCCGCTGATTCCGTTTTTTGGCTTTGCGCTCGGCAACGGCATCGACCTGAACGTGATCGCAAAGAGCGGCATGGCAGGTGTGCTGCTGGGCCTCGCGGTGATTGTCGTAACCGGCATTCCGCTGATTCTCGCTGACCGCTGGATCGCGGGCGGCAATGGCGCGGCGGGACTCGCGGCGTCGTCGACGGCGGGCGCGGCGGTGGCGAATCCTGCGATCATCGGCGAGATGATTCCGAGCTTCAAGCCGCTCGTGCCGGCCGCGACCGCGATGGTTGCGACCGCATGCCTCGTGACCGCGATTCTGGTACCGATGCTGACCGCGCTATGGGTGCGCCGCCATCACGCGAGCGACGCGCTGCGTGAGGAGTTGCGGGCGTCGAACGCAGCGCCGCTAAAGGAAAGCGACGTGCATGTGTGAGGCTTGCCGCTGAGCGGTGCTGTAGGCAAGCACGGCGCGGGGCCGCCATTCAACGCGGTCCCAGCTTCGTTTCGAGCATGGCCTTAACGTGCGCCCATTCGTCGTCGACGATGCTAAAGCGCACGGAGTTGCGCTTACGGCCGTCGGGCATGATGCGTTCATGGCGGACCACGCCTTCCTGTTTCGCGCCGATGCGCAGGATCGCCGCGCGCGAATTGTCGTTGAGTTCGTCGGTGGTGAACTGCACGCGCACGCATTGCATTGTTTCGAATGCGTGGCGCAGCAGCAGATATTTCGCCTCGGTATTCGCTGCCGAGCGTTGCGCCGATTCGCCGAGCCATGTGTGGCCGATTTCGAGCTTGCGATTCGCGCGGTCGATTTTCCAGAACCGTGTGCTGCCGATCACCATGCCCGTGTCGCGGCGCACGATCACGAACGGCATCACCGTTCCCGCATCGCGTCCCGCCAACGCGGTGTCGATATAGCCTTCGATCGTGTCGGGCCCAGGCACGACAGTGAGCTTGAGATTCCACAATCGGCCGTCGGCGGCTGCATCGAGCAGTGCTTGCACGTGGTCGCGTTCGAGCGGCCTCAGTTCGACCGTCGTTCCGGTCAGCGTGGGTTGCATGAGTTTCAAGGACGGTTTTGTCGATAGAAATAAAAAGTCCGCGAGCAAGAACTCGCGGACCCGGCACGGCTAGCAACAAACAGGCGCTGCGTGCGTTACGCATGTCTGATTGCACGCCTTAGTAAACACGTTACTAAGCGCGCGCTAAACGCGTTATAAGCGCCTTAGGACGACATCACCGTCACGGACTTCGTAACCAGATAGGCTTCCATTGCTTCCGGCCCGCCTTCCGAACCGTAACCCGAATCCTTCACGCCGCCAAACGGCATTTCCGGCGTAGGCGTGGCGGGCTGGTTGATCCAGAGCATGCCGACCTCCAACTGCTGCGACAGCAGATGCACGTTGCTGAACGACTTCGTGAACGCATAGCCCGCAAGGCCGAACGGCAGGCGGTTCGCCTCGGCAATCGCTTCTTCCAGCTTGTCGAAACCGCGGATTGCCGCGATCGGGCCGAACGGCTCGTTGTTGAACACGTCGGCTTCGAGCGACACGTTGGTCAGCACCGTCGGCGCAAAGAAGTTGCCTTCCGACCCGACCCGCTCGCCACCCGTCTCGATCTTCGCGCCGGTCTTGCGCGCGTCTTCGAGCACCTTGCTCATGGCCGTCAGACGGCGTGCGTTGGCGAGCGGCCCAAGGGTCGTGCCTTCCGCGAGGCCGTCGCCGAGCTTGAGGCTTTCGGCGTGCTTGACGAGCGCCGCGGCAAATTCCTCGCGAATGCTGTTGTGCACGAGAAAGCGCGTGGGCGAAATGCAGACTTGGCCCGCATTGCGGAACTTGGCGCCGCCCGCCGCCTTGACGGCGAGCGCGACATCGGCGTCTTCAGCGACGATCACCGGCGCGTGACCGCCCAGTTCCATCGTGGCGCGTTTCATGTGCGCACCGGCCAGCGCAGCCAGTTGCTTGCCAACCGGCGTGGACCCGGTGAAGGTGACCTTGCGGATCACCGGATGCGGGATCAGGTAGCCCGAGATTTCGGCCGGATCGCCGAACACGAGGCCCACGGTGCCAGCGGGCACGCCTGCTTCGACGAAAGCCTGCAGCAGACCTGCGGGCGACGCCGGGGTTTCCTCCGGTGCCTTCACGAGGAACGAACAGCCGCTTGCGAGTGCCGCGCTCAGCTTGCGCACGATCTGGTTGACCGGGAAGTTCCACGGCGTGAAGGCGGCGACCGGACCGATCGGTTCCTTCAGCACGAGTTGCTGCGCGGCGAGATTGCGCGACGGCACCACGCGGCCATAGAGGCGGCGGCCTTCGTCGGCGAACCACTCGATGATATCCGCCGCGGCCAGCACTTCGATCTTCGCTTCGGCAAACGGCTTGCCCTGTTCCTGCGTCATCAGACGGCCAATGTCCGACGCGCGCTCGCGCACCAGCGCGGCGGCCTTGCGCATGATCGCGGCGCGCTCGTGAGCCGGCACCTTGCGCCATGCTTCGAAGCCGCGTTGCGCCGCTTCGAGCGCACGGTCGAGGTCGGCGATGCCGGCGTGGGCCACCTTGCCGATGGCCTGGCCGGTGGCGGGGTTGACGACGTCGATGGTCTTGCCGCTCGCGGCATCGCACCACTCGCCGTTGATCAGAAGTCGGGTATCGGTATAGCTCGAAATTGCCATGCTGGTTCCTGTAAATGGGAAAACGACAGGCTGCGCGGCGTTCGGATAATGAGCCGAACCCGCGCGGCCGAGAATGGACTGCCGATAAGGAAACATCTTAGCTGATTGTGCTCAAACGCACCGGTGACCGCGCCGGTCACGCAGGCGCGGCACGTATCTTGCGACGCATGCTTTCGGGGCCGCAGCCTCCACCGGTAGAACGACGGTGAGGGCGAGCGCGCAATGAGCACGGCCGCGGCGCCGTCGCCTGAACAGGCGTACAGTCGAGCGGCAGTCCCGCCCCAAACTGCAGTCCAGCTAACCAGATGCACATGAGGAATCGACATGCCTACCGGTACAGTAAAGTGGTTCAACGACGCGAAGGGCTTCGGCTTCATCACACCCGACGACGGTGGTGAAGACCTGTTCGCCCATTTCTCGGAAGTTCGCGCCGAGGGTTTCAAATCGTTGCAGGAAAACCAGAAGGTCAGCTTCGAAGTGAAGCAGGGACCGAAGGGCAAGCAGGCAGCGGATATCAAGCCCATCTAAAGGGCAAGCGAGACGATAGTCAAACGACGGTGGCCGGTGTGCGCGCCCGGCGCACGGCCGGCACGTCGTGCCCGGCGCCGCGCGCACGCGAGGTTCATGTGGACAGGCAATCCGCTTACCAGGAAATCGACGCTAACGGCGGCGAAGCCTATGCGAAGTTCTTCGCCGCGCAAAATCCCGATGCTCCGCTGACGCCGTTCTGTCATCGCTATCTGTTCGAAAAAGAACAGGCGAGGGCTGGTGACGAGCGGGGCTTCGCATTGAAGTCGCTCGCGCAGATGGAGTCGTCGTCGCATGTGGCGCAAGCGGCGGCGAGCGCCTCGCGCGATGCGGCCAACGCCGCGCACACCTCCGCAACGGCCGCGCGGCGCTCTGCATTCTGGACGATGATCGCCGCCATTGCGTCGGCGCTCGGCGTCGCGGTAAACGCAGCGCTCAATCTCGGTTGGCTGGAGTGGGCGCGACACGTTGCACGTTGATCCGGCGGCTCCATCGAGCTACTGTGCAGGTCATTGGTAAGCATACCGAAACCAACTGGTAATCCGTGCGGGTGCAACGCCCGCTCGCCCCATCGTGCTTAAGGTTTCCTTCAGCTTTGCTCCGTAGCATCTGCGCGAATAAACGCCTTGCTCGCCGCCCGGCGAGCGCCGGTTCCGACAGTTGTTCGACAGAAAACAGAAAGCCCGTTCAAGGCTCGCTGGAGCATCCATGAAAACTCTGTTCTTGCAGGCGCCGTCGTATGACGGCTTCGATGGCGGCGCGGGGTCGCGTTATCAGGCGAAGCGTGAAGTGCGCTCGTTCTGGTATCCGACATGGCTTGCGCAGCCCGCCGCACTCGTGCCCGACAGCCGTGTGCTCGACGCGCCCGCCGATGGTTTGTCGGTCGATGCCACACTCGATATCGCGCAGCAATACGATCTGGTGATCATCCACACCAGCACGCCGTCTTTCCCCACCGACGCGCTTTTCGCGGAAGACCTGAAAAAGCGCAAGCCGTCGATGCTCGTCGGCATGGTAGGCGCCAAGGTCGCGGTGGACCCGCACAACTCGCTAACGGCGAGCGACGCTATCGACTTCGTTTGCCGCGAGGAATTCGACTTCACCTGCGAGGAAGTGGCGGCAGGCAAACCGTTCGCGCAGATTCTGGGTCTCAGCTATCGCGCGGCCGATGGCTCAATCGAGCACAACGCGGCGCGTCCGATTCTCGAGAACATGGACGAACTGCCGTTCGTCGCGCCCGTCTACAAACGCGATCTGAAGATCGACAACTACTTCATCGGCTATCTGAAGCACCCGTATGTGTCGATTTACACGGGACGCGGCTGCCGCTCGAAGTGCACGTTCTGCCTATGGCCGCAAACGGTGGGCGGACATCGCTATCGCACGCGTTCGGTCGAGAACGTGCTGGAAGAAGTGAAGTGGATTCGCGACAACATGCCTGAAGTAAAAGAGATCATGTTCGACGACGACACTTTCACCGACTTCAAGCCGCGCGTCGAGGAAATCGCCCGCGGTCTCGGCAAGCTCGGCGTGACATGGTCGTGCAACGCGAAAGCGAACGTGCCGTATTCGACGCTGAAGATCATGAAGGAAAACGGCCTGCGCCTGCTGCTGGTCGGCTACGAATCCGGCGACGATCAGATTCTGCTGAACATCAAGAAGGGTTTGCGCACCGACATCGCGCGGCGCTTTAGCGCCGACTGCCGCAAGCTCGGCATCAAGATTCACGGCACATTCATTCTGGGTTTGCCCGGCGAAACGCAGCAGACCATTCAGAAGACGATCGAATACGCGAAGCAGATCAACCCGCACACTATTCAGGTGTCGCTCGCTGCTCCTTATCCCGGCACGCGGCTTTACGAGCAGGCGGTTGAAAACGGCTGGCTCGAAGAGAACAAGGTGATCAACCTCGTGAGCAAGGAAGGGGTACAGCTTGCGGCAATCGGCTATCCGCATCTGTCGCGCGAGGAGATTTATCATCAGCTCGAAAACTTCTACAAGCGCTTCTATTTCCGTCCGTCGAAAATCTGGGAAATCGTGCGCGAAATGCTGATGAGTTGGGACATGATGAAACGGCGCTTGCGTGAAGGCGTCGAGTTCTTCCGCTTTCTGCGCGCACACGAGGCGTGAACGGCGCGCATGAGTTCGTCGCCGTCGTCGCTTATGCATGCGCCGCGTGTGCAGTGTTGGGCATCGGCTACACGATCGCGGCGAGCGTGCTGATTGGACGGTTCTTCGCGCGTGCGGCGGCCGAGCCGGGCAGCTTTCCGCCGGTAACGGTCGTGAAGCCGCTGCACGGCAGCGAGAGCGCATTGCTGCACAATCTGTCGAGTTTCTGCGAGCAGCGTTATCCTGGCCCCGTGCAGTTCGTGTTCGGCGTGCACGACCCGGCAGACCTGGCATTGCAAGCCGTCCACGAATTGCAGCGCCTGCATCCGCAAGCGGATATCACGGTCATCGCCGACACCGGCCTGTACGGCCCGAATCGCAAGATCAGCAACATCATCAATATGCTGCCGCACGCGCGGCACGAGGTGCTCGTGTTCGCCGATAGCGATGTCGGCGTCGGGCCCGACTATCTGCGCCACCTCGTCGGCGAACTGGAGAAGCCGGGCGTTGGACTCGTGACATGCGTGTATCGCGGCGAACCCGATCCCGGTTTCTGGCCGCGACTGTCGGCGGCGGCGACTCACTATCAGTTCTTGCCGGGTGTCGTGACCGGTCTCGCGCTCGGCCTCGCGCGGCCTTGCTTTGGGCAGACCATTGCACTGCGGCGGACCACGCTTGAAAAGATCGGCGGCTTCATGCCGTTCGTGCGTCATCTTGCTGAAGACCACGCGATAGGCGAAGCGGTGCGCGCAATCGGCGAGAAAGTGGCGATCCCGCCGTTTGCCGTCTCGCATGCCTGCGTGGAGGTCAGCGCGGCGCAACTCGTCTCGCATGAGTTGCGCTGGAGCCGGACGATACGCAGCGTCGATCCGCTCGGCCATCTGGGCTCGGCGTTGATGCATCCGTTCGCGTTTGCATTGCTCGACGTGGCGTTCTCGGGCGGCGCATCATGGGGTTGGCTGATTGCGGCGCTCGCCATGTCCGCGCGCTTCGTACTGAAGCTCTGCGCCGATCGTGCGTTGCGGCAGACACACAGCGGCCTATGGTTGCTGCCGATATCGGATATCGTTGTGTTTGCCATTTTTATCGCGAGCTTTGGGTCTTCGCGCGTGATGTGGCGCGGGTTCAGCTTCGAGGTGGACGGCGACGGCCTGCTGTCGGCCGCGCGGGACGAGTAGGGATGCATAGCGATGAGCGGCATAAAGTAGCGAACGAAGGGCAGCAATAATGCGCAGGTCTTCTGGACTGAACAACGAGCGGCAAGCCGCGCGCAGGGACGAGGTGTCCGCGTGATGAAGCATCTCGGCCGCCTCGCCGCGCTGACAGGGCTTGTCGCGTCGCTGTGGCTCGTCTGGCAGGACAACCCGGGTGCGGTGCTCGGCGCGCTGCGCGCGGCCGGCGCGGGTCTCGTGCTCGCGGCGCTCGCGCATGTGCTGCCGATGCTGGCGAATGCCTGCGACTGGCGCTCGCTGATTCGCGGTGCGAACCGGCCTCACGTCCTGAACATGCTGCACCTCGTGTGGGTGCGCGAATCCGTCAATAGCATGCTGCCGGTCGCGCGTATCGGCGGAGAAGTCGTGTCGTTTCGCATGCTTCGGCGTTGGGGCGTGCGGCCGTCGACGGCGGTGGCGAGCATCATCGCCGACATGCAGTTGACGGTGATCAGCCAGTTGCTCTTCACGATGGTCGGCATCGGCTTTCTGTTCGCGCATGCGCATTCCGACACGCTGCGTCTCGCCGGGCAACTCGCGTGGGGCGTGGTGGTGCTGACACCGCTGCTGGTACTGTTCGCGCTGGTACAACACGCCAGTCCGTTCGAGCGCATCACGCGCGTGCTGAATCACATGACGAGCGGCAAGCTCGCCGCGCTCGTCGGTCAGTCAGCGCAGATCGATCGGGCAATCAGGTTGATCTGGCGACGCCGCGGCGTCGTGCTGCGCTATCTGTTCTTCTGGCAGCCCCTGCAGTGCTTTCTGACCTCGCTCGAGATCTGGCTCGCGCTGTATTTTCTCGGCGCGCGAGTCACGCTTGTCGAAGCGGTGGTGATCGAGTCGTTGATCCAGGCCATCAGCAGTGCGGCGTTTTTCGTGCCGGGCGGCCTCGGCGTGCAGGAGGGCGGCTTCATACTGATCGGCGGCGCATTGGGCCTCGATCCGTCGACATGTCTGGCGCTTGCGGGCGCACGGCGCATTCGCGATCTGCTGATGTTCGTGCCGGGGCTGATTGCATGGCAGTTTGCGGAGACGTCGAAGCGCGTGCGTGTGCAAAGTTCGACGCCGCGCGTGAGTCCGCCTGCGAGTCCGCGCGTGAGTCCGCATGAGGAACCCAGCACGCATGCAGGCGCGGCTGGCGGTGCGCGGCACGCGCCACTTGCTGAAGGCAGACCACTCGCTGAACACAGCGTCGCTGGCGAAGCGGAGCGCCGTTAGGCGGCGGGCTTCAACCGTTCGGCGGATACGGCCGTATAAGCGGGAAACGATACGTCGACGGCGAGTCCGCGCCCGTTCAGACCGGTGCCGAATCGCACCGTCGCGCCGAAGTGTTGCGCAATGCGCTCGACGATCGACAGGCCGAGGCCGCTGCCCGTCGCCTGGTTGCCGGTTGCGCGAAAGAAGCGGTTCGTGAGACGCGCGAGATCTGCGTGCGCAACGCCGGGACCGTCGTCGCGCACGCTCACCAGAACCTGCTCTTTGTCACGCTGCACCGCGACTTCGATGCTGCCGCCATCGCTTCCGTACTTGATTGCGTTGTCCAGCAGATTGTCAAAAAGAATGCCGATCAGCACGGGCTCTGCATCGATCTCGGCGCGCATATCGCAGTTCAGTGTCACGCGGATATTTTTCTGCTGTGCGTCGCCCGCGTTCGCCAGCAATGCGTTCTTCGCGACGGCGCCAGGCGCAAGCGGCGCCGTCGACAGTTTCTCCTGCATGTCCAGACGCGCGAGCAACAGCAATTGCCCGGCGAGCCGGGCACTGCGATCCACGCCCTGCACGACGCGCTCCATTGCGAGCCGCTGCCGTGCCGGATCGGTTTCGGCGAGCGCCACTTGCGCCTGAACCTTGATCGCGGCAAGCGGCGTCTTCAGTTCATGAGCGGCGTCGGCAGTGAACGCGCGTTCCCGTTCGAACGAATACAACAGCCGCGAGAGCAGTAGATTGAGCGCGTCGACGAGCGGCCTCACCTCGGTCGGCGCATGACCGATATCGACAGGCTCGAGGCGGTTGATGTCGCGCGAACGGATCGCATCGGAGAGCATGCGCAGCGGCGCGAGACTCCAGCCGATGCTGGACCACACGAGCAGCGCGAGCACCGGCAGCGCAATCAGCGCGGGGCGCGCAATGCGGCTCGCGACGCCGCTGACCAGGTCGCTACGGGTGTTGGCCTGCTCGAAGACGCGCACCGTGTGACCCAGCGCCGTGTCCCGCAGCGTGAACGAGTGGTACATCTGGCCGCCGAGCACGACGTCCTGCACGCCGGTGACGGGTGGCACAGGCAGATCCCACGCATTCAGCGCATGCAGGGGCGGGCTGCCGGCAATCACTTCGCCATTGCTCGCACGCACCTGGAACAGCGCGTCGCGCGGCAGCGAGTCGTCGTCGTCGCTGTCGTTCGCACTGGTTTCGCCGCCTCTTTCTTCCTCGCGCACGTCGATGTGGGCGTTGGCGAGCGTGACGAGATTCGACTGGTCGAGCAGCGCGAGCATCTGTGCGAGTTCCGCGAGCCGAGCCTCTTCCCACTCGGCGACTTCGCGGGTGGCCTGACGATAGCTGGACGCAAGCGCGATCGCCCAGACGAGCGCGATGCTGGCGAGCACGAGCAGCATCAGCCGCCGGCGAATGGATGCGCTCATTGACTATTTCTCCACTACGTAGCCGATATTGCGCACGGTTCGTATCAGCTTCGCGCCGAGCTTCTTGCGCAGGTTGGATACGTGCACCTCGATGGCATTGCTTTCGATTTCCTCCTGCCATCCATACAGGCTTTCTTCGAGGCGCGAGCGCGATTGCGGAATGCCCTGGTTGGTCAGCAACTGGATCAGGATGGCCCATTCGCGCGACGTGAGCGACACGCGCGCGCCGGCCACCTCCACCGTTTGAGCTATCGGATTGACGGTGAGCTCGCGATAGCGGATCAGTTCGATGCTGCGGCCTTGCGCGCGTCGCAGCAGGGCGCGGCATCGGGCGATTAGTTCGGTGAGGTCGAACGGCTTGCCGAGATAATCGTCCGCGCCTGCTTCGAGACCGCCGACGCGGTCCACGACCGTGCCGCGCGCGGTCAGCACGAGCACCGGCACGTCATTGCCCGCGTCGCGCAGGCGCTTGAGCAGGTCCATGCCCGACACACGCGGCAGGCCGAGATCGAGCACGACGAGCGCGTAGCTGGTGGTGTCGAGCGCGAGACTGGCTTTGTGGCCGTCGCGCGCCCAGTCGACGGTGAAACCCGCTTGACGCAAACCTGCTTCAATTCCACAGCCGATCAGATCGTCGTCTTCTACGAGGAGTACACGCATTAGGCGGAAATTCCGTTGGGTGTTTTTAGTGTGGCGGTATGCATCGAATAAACATCTTACAAACGCAGCGACGCTGCACGTTCGCACATGAGCCATGCTGTGCGCTAGCTGCGTTATACCGCGTTTTGCTTAAGGTTTCCTTCAGCTTGAATCGATACTATCGCTCATCAACGGCTTACTGTCGCCGGTTGCTCGCGGGGAGCCGCACGATGCGTTCATCAGGCCACGAAACGAAGCCATGAAGCCAGTCACCGTCGATATGCTGCGAGCCCATCTGATGGTGGCCTCACTCACGGCTGTTGTTGCCGACATTCTCGCCTGTATCGTGGTAGCGGCGCTGCCGGGCGCGCGGCACCTGTTTGTCTCGGGGGCTTTCCGGCTCGCTGCGCTTGCAATGGTGGCAGGCGGCGTGATCGTCGCGCGGCAGCTGGCGCAGGCCGCATTCCAGCTTGCCGTCGACGACCGCTATGCGAGCGTCGCAGGCCTTTACGCGCGGCCAGTCGCCGTCGCATCGGATTGCCCGCGGCTTTGGCTCGTCATCTTGCATCTACGCCTTACGGGCACATCGTTCGTCTTGCGCGGGCACTGACGGAATCCGCCAATGATTGCGCACGCATTCACGGTATGCGAATGGACTCTCTTCGCCGGCTGCGTCGCCGCGTCGCTGTATGCGGCGGTGGCGGCAGTGACGATGCTGTTCTTTACCGTTGATGGCCGCATCGCATTTCCCTTTGGCAGTCTCTACAAATCCGCGCTTGCAGTCGATCCGATCAGCCTCGTACACGATGCCGAAGCTGGCGCATCCGGCTCGCGCCCGGGCTGTCTGTTTGCACATGTAGGCGTGAGTGTGCTGAAACCGTTGTGCGGTGCCGAGCCGCGCCTCTACGAGAACTTGCGGACGTTTTGCGAGCAGCGTCACGCGCATTTTCAGCTTGTGCTCGGCGTGTGTTCTCCTAACGATCCCGCGATTGCCGTGGCGCGCCGTTTGCAAGCCGCGTATCCGGCGCTCGATATCGAACTTGCCATCGACACGCGCGTGCATGGCAGCAACCTGAAAGTCAGCAACCTGATCAATATGGCCGAGCGCGCACGTCACGAGGTGATCGTGATTGCCGATAGCGATATCGCTGTGCAGGCCGATTATCTGGAGCGTGTGGCCGCGCCGCTCGCCGATCCGTGCGTCGGTGTTCTCACCTGTCTTTATGTTGCGCAAGGCGTCGGAGGTTTCTGGCCGCGCGTGGGGGCGCTGTTCGTCAACGAATGGTTCGCGCCCTCGGTGCGCGTTGCGCATATAGCCGGATCGCGCCGCTTCGGCTTCGGCGCCACGCTCGCTTTGCGGCGCACGACGCTCGAACGCATCGGCGGTTTCGAGGCCCTTAAAAACTGTCTCGCCGACGACTACTGGCTAGCCGAACGCGTGCGTGCGCTCGGACTACAAACGGTGCTTTCGCGCGTGATGGTGACCACCGACGTCACGGAACCCACGCTTGCAGAACTGTGGCAGCGCGAGACCCGCTGGTTGCGCACGATCCGCTCGGTGAATCCGCTCGGCTTCGCTTTTCTGTTCATCACGTTTCCGACTCCCTGGCTCATTGCTGGCGCATGCCTCTCCCGTGTATTCGCCGCGGGCGCATACGGCGGCCCGCATGGCTGGGCCACCATCGTCGGCGCGGCTGCGGCAACGGGCGGACTGGCCGCGCGTTTGCTGCTGCATGCGCGTGCAGCGCGCCCTGAAGCCGGGTTACGGTGCGCGTTTCCGGGTGCACCAGCGGATTCGCTCGGGCGTGCGTTCTGGCGCGACCTTCCGCTCGTGCCGTTGCGCGATACGTTGCTGTTGTTGCAATGGCTCGTTGCTGCTTTCGGTTCGCACGTGACATGGCGCGGCACGCGGGTTCCCGTCGAAAGTTCGCATTCGACGGCGCCTGCCAGGCAAGTGCGCATGATGGATGTGATGGAGGCGTCCGATGGCGGCTGAACCTCGGATCATCGTGTCGCGTGCATTCGAGCTGCGTGCCGCCGTGCCCCGCGCGCTGATAATCACCGCCGACGACTTCGGCTTGCATCCCCGCGTCAATCTGGCGGTGGAACGCGCGTATCGCCACGGCGTACTGACCGCCGCCAGCCTGATGATCGGCGCGCCTGCCGCAATCGACGCCGTCGAGCGAGCCCGTGCATTGCCGCATCTGCGCGTGGGCCTTCACCTCGTCCTCGCCGAGGGCGACGCGGTGCTGCCGCGCGCGCGCATCCCCGCATTGCTCGACGAGCATGGCCGCTTCGGCAGCAACATGGTCCGCGACGGCGCGCGGTTCTTCTTTCTTCCACACGTGCGCGAGCAGCTCGCATGCGAAATTCACGCGCAGTTCGAGGCGTTTGCAAAGACCGGCCTCGCGCTCGACCACGTCAACACGCACAAGCATTTTCATCTGCATCCGACGGTGCTTGATTTGATCATCGAGATCGGCCGCGAATTCGGCATGAAGGCGATGCGTTTGCCGTTCGAGGCAAATGCGCCGCTTTGGCTTCGACCGTGGATCGCGCGGGTGAGGGCGCGTCTTGAGCGCGCGGGAATTTTTCACAACGACTATGTGGTCGGCATCGCCCGCAGCGGTTGCATGGATGAAGCCGCGTGGCTCGCGGCGCTTGCTTCGCTGCCAGGCGGGGTTGCAGAGATTTACTGCCATCCTGCGATTGCAGGCGAGCGCGCTTTGACCGACGGCATGCGCGATTATCGCCACGCCGATGAGCTCGAGGCGCTGCTGTCGTCGAACGTCGCTTGCGCGCTTCGAGCGCTCGGAGCAAAGCTCGGCGGCTTCACCGACGTGTTCAATGGCTAGCGCTTGCTGTTGCTATTCGATCGAAGCCTCCAGTTCCGACGCACTCGATACCTTGCGTAACTCATCGGCGATCACCGACACCAACGCATCCGCCGCCGCGTTCAAGGGCCGCCGCGGATGCGTCACGCACACGATATGCCGCACGATGCGTGGCGCGAGAATCGGATACGCGCGCAGGCTGCCCTGACGCACTGCGCGCTGCACCGCGATGCGCGGCAGGATGGTCGCAAAGCGCGTGCTTTCCACGAGCTTCACGATCGTACTCAATACGTCGATCTCGAAGCGCGGCGCGAGCAGTACGTCTTCGTGCTGGGCCGCCGTATCGAGCACGCCGCGCAGACCGTGGCGCTTGGTCGGCAGCACGAGTTCGAGTTCGGGAAGCTGTGCGAGCTCGATCGCGTGCGGCAAGTCGGGGCCGTTCGCGGCGCTCGTTACTAGCACCATTTCCTCGTCGAGCAAGGGTTGTGCATCGAGTGAAAGACGCGCGCGCGGTTTGTTGATGAGCGCCGCGTCGAGCTGGCCGCCCGCCACCCAGTCGATGAACGTCGCGCTATAGCCGTCGGCCACCGTCACTTCCACATGCGGATAGCGCGCGTGAAAACGCGACAACGCATCTGCGAGCACGCTTTCCGTCACCGACGCGATCAGCCCGATCGATACGTGCCCGGTTACCACTTCGTCGCGTTGCACGAGTTGCTGCCGCGCGTGAGCGAGGTCGCGCATGATCGGCAGAAAGAGGCGATACATCAGCCGCCCGGCTGCCGTCGGCGCCATGCCGTGCGCGTTGCGCTCGAATAGCTGCTGATGCAGTTCGTCTTCGAGTTTCGCGATCTGCATGCTGAGCGCGGGCTGCACGATATTGAGCCGTTTCGCGGCGCGCGTGACCGAGCCGTCCTCGAACAATGCGATGAAGTACTGGATTTGCCGGAGGTCCATGTTGGTATGAATAAAACATCAGCAAACGTAATGAGCGCGGCGCGGCTTATCACAATACACGCCGCGAGCCCGTAGCGCGCGGCCCATAGTGAACGAGCGAACCTCCGCATGTGCCCTCGCACGCGGGTCAATGATTGATAACCTGCCTACAAACCCCTGTCATTGGTGCTAACACCCATATCATCGGGAATGATTCGAAGCATCAATATTCAATATTAGAAGTTATACGCGGATCTAGTTACGCTTTCGTCATCAACTGGCGCCCCGTTGCGATATGAAGTGGGACAGCAGCGAGGCATGAAGCCAGCCATCGATGGAGACGCAAATGAACACACGCGATGCTGCACCGCACGGCACCTCAGATATGAACTGGACGCGCGCAGGCGAAGCGCTTACGTTGCGCGACTGGCTCGCGCATCTTGCACGTACCGGACGCCTTGCGACGATCGATCGGCCTGTCGCGCTGGAACACGAGCTGGCAGCCATCGCCAAACGCCTCGACGGCACGCAGGCGGCTTTCTTTACGCAAGCAGGCGCTCATCGCATGCCGGTGGTGAGCGGTTTCATGTCCCGGCGCGCGTGGATTGCGGAGGCGCTGGGCGTTGACGAGAGCGAACTGCTCGCGCGCTTTAGCGACGCTGCCGAACATCCGCTCGCATCACGACTTGTCTCGCGGGAAGAAGCGGCGTGCCAGCAGGTCGTGCATACGAAGAACATCGACCTTCACGCGCTGCTGCCGATTCCGACGCACAGCGAACACGATAACGGCCCGTACATCACCGCCGGTCTCGTGATTGCGCGCAATCCGCATACCGGCGTTCAGAACGTGTCGATCAACCGGATCCAGGTGCATGCTCCCGACCGCATGGCGATCCTGCTGTTGCCGCGCCATCTCCATGCGTTCCAAAAGGCGGCCGAAGCGGCGGGTGACGCGCTCGACCTGGCCGTTGCAATCGGCGTCGATCCGCTCACGATGCTCGCGTCGCAAGCCATATCTCCGATCGACTTCGATGAACTGGAGATCGCCGGCGCGTTGCATGGCGCACCGTTGCCGGTAGCGCAATGCGTGAGCAACGGGGTACATGTACCCGCTTTCGCTGAAATCGTGATCGAGGGCCGCATCTTGCCGAACGTGCGCGAGATGGAAGGTCCGTTCGGCGAGTTTCCAAAGTACTACAGCGCTCGGGAAGCACGCGAGGTGATCGAGGTCACTGCCGTCACGCATCGCAAGGAGCCCATCTTTCATACGATCGTGCCGGCCGAAATGGAGCATTTGCTGCTCGGCGCGATTCCCCGCGAGGCGACGCTGCTCGCGCATCTGCAACGCAGTCATCCGAATGTGAAGGACGTGCACCTGTCCGTCGGCGGAGTGTGCCGTTATCACTTGTGGGTACAGTTCGAGAAAAAGCGCGAGGGCGAGGCGAAGAACGTTATTCTGTGCGCGTTCGGCGCGCACTACGACATCAAACAGGTGGTCGTGGTCGATACGGATGTGGACGTGCACGATCCCGCCGAAATTGAATGGGCGATCGCGACGCGCTTCCAGGCCGACCGCGATCTCGTCTTGATCCAAGGCGCGCAAGGCTCGCCGCTCGATCCGTCGACCACCGTCGGCCAGCCCGAGGACGCACCCGCGTATCTTCAGGGCATCAGCGCAAAGATGGGACTCGACGCCACGCGTCCAGTCGCATATGCATCGCACGTGTTCACGCGCGTGCGGATTCCGGGGCAGGACACGGTCGATCTGACCGCGCTCGTCGCGGCTGACAACGCCGCGTTCGACGCTTATCTCGGTGACGGTCATGTCTGACGCGAGGCTCGACGACATCCGGCGAGATATGCGCGCAAGCTGCGCGCAGCGCATCGTCGTGGGCATTTCAGGTGCAAGCGGTGCGCTGATCGGCGTGCGCCTGCTCGCTGCATTGCGCCGTCTGCGCACGCATGAGACGCATCTGATCGTGTCGGCATCGGGCGCGATTACGGCCGCGCAAGAACTCGGCATGACGCGCGGCGATCTGGAAAGCCTGGCCGACGTGGTCTACAACGTGCGCGACATCGGCGCGGCGGTCGCAAGCGGTTCGTTCATCACGGCGGGTATGGTGATCGCGCCGTGCTCGATGAAAACGCTCGCGGGCGTGGCGAACGGTTTCGCCGACAACCTGCTCACGCGCGCCGCCGACGTGATGCTCAAGGAGCGTCGCCGCCTCGTGCTGGTCGCGCGCGAAACGCCGCTGAATCTCGCGCATCTGCGCAACATGACGCACGCGACCGAGATGGGCGCCATCGTGATGCCGCCGGTACCTGCGTTCTACGCGCATCCGAAAACCATCGAAGACGTAGTCGATCACACCGTCGGGCGGATTCTCGATCTGTTCGGTATCGAGCATCGCGAAATCGCGCAACGCTGGAGCGGCCTCGCCGATGAATTCGCGCAACGGCGTGCGGGAGACGATCAATGAACCGGCGAGATCCGCTGAATACTGCCGATATGGCCACACGCGAGCGCGAGGCCGAACCCGCGCAAGGCGCGCAGCGTCATGTGGGGCGCTCGATGCAGCGTCTCGAAGACCCCGCGATTCTCGCAGGCCGCGGTCGTTACGGCGACGATATCGGTGTGCGGCCCGGCACGTTGCATGCGGCCATCTTGCGCTCGCCGCATGCGCATGCGGAACTGCTTGCAATCGACACACAAACCGCTTCGCAACTGCGCGGCGTGCGCGCGATTCTCACACGCGACGACCTGCGTGCCTGGTCGCGCCCGTTCGTGGTCGGCGTGAAATCGCCGATGGAGCAGTGGGCGCTTGCAATGGACCGTGTGCGCTATGTCGGCGAACCGGTGGCGGTGGTGCTGGCCGAATCGCGCGCCATCGCTGAAGATGCGCTCGATCTGATCAAGGTGGAGTACGCGGCACTGGAGCCGGTCACGTCGATTGAAGAAGCTGTCGGCGAGAACGCTGCCGTGCTGCATGAGAAGGTCGGCAGCAACGTGATCAGCGACCGGCATTTCCGCTACGGCGAACCCGAAGCGGCATTCGGGAAAGCGCCGCATCGCGTGAAACTGATCGCGCATTATCCGCGCAATACGTGTGCGCCGATCGAATGCGGCGTCGTGATTGCCGAGTACCTGCCGGGCGACGAAGGTTACGACGTTACGTCGAATTTCATGGGGCCCTTCTCGCTGCACGCGGTGATGGCGATGGCGCTGAACGTGCCCGCGAATCGGCTGCGTCATAAGGCGCCGCGCGATTCGGGCGGCAGCTTCGGCGTGAAGCAGGCGGTGTTTCCGTACGTCGTGCTGATGTGCCTCGCCTCGCGCAAAGCCGGCGCGCCGGTCAAGTGGGTCGAGGACCGGCTCGAGCATCTGAGCGCGGCGACATCCGCCACGGCGCGTTTGTCGACCATCGAAGCGGCAGTCGAAAACGATGGGCGCATCACTGCGCTTTCCTATGATCAACTCGAAGACTGCGGCGCCTATCTGCGCGCGCCGGAGCCCGCAACGTTCTATCGCATGCATGGGTGTCTCACGGGCGCCTATGCAATCGACAATTTACTAGTGCGTAACCGCGTCGTGCTGACGAGCAGGACGCCTACCGGGCTCGTGCGCGGCTTCGGCGGACCGCAGGTGTATTTCGCGCTCGAACGGCTGGTGCAGCGTATTGCGGTCGAACTCGGGCTCGATGTGCTCGACGTGTATCGCCGCAACTTCGTGCGCGCCGATGCGTTTCCGTACCGCGCGGCGGCTGGCGCGCTGCTCGATTCGGGCAATTATCAGGAAGCGTTGCGCCGCGCGCTCGACGAAGGCGGCTATGACGAACTGCACGCGCGTCGCGAGAAGGCACGCAACGAAGGGCGCTTGTACGGCATCGGCTTCTCGGCGATTGTCGAGCCGTCGGTATCGAACATGGGCTACATCACGACCGTGATGCCCGCCGAAGCGCGCCGCAAGGCCGGTCCGAAAAGCGGCGCGATCGCAAGCGCGACGGTCAGCGTCGATTTGCTCGGTGGCGTGGTTGTTACGATCGCATCGACGCCCGCGGGCCAGGGTCACATGACGGTATGCGCACAGGTGGTGGCCGACGTGCTCGGTCTTTCGCCGCACGATATTGCCGTCAACGTCGAATTCGATACGCACAAGGACGCGTGGTCAGTTGCGGCGGGCAATTATTCGAGCCGCTTCGCGGGTGCCGTGGCCGGCACGGTGCATCTCGCTGCGGTGCGCGTGCGCGAGAAGATCGCGCGCATCGTCTCGAAGCAGTTGAACTGCGCGCCGCAAGACATCCGCTTCGAAGGCGGGCGCATTTTTGCCGAAGGCGCGGAAGATCGCGCGCAACCGTTCGGCCGCGTCGCCGCGAATGCGCCGCATTGGGCGCCCGCGTTGCTGCCCGAGGGCGAAGAGCCCGGTTTGCGCGAAACGGTGTTCTGGAATCCGCCGAACATGACGGCGCCCGACGAGAACGACCGCGTGAACACATCGGCGGCCTATGGTTTTGTGATGGACATGTGCGCAGTCGAAGTGGATCGCGCGACGGGCCGCGTGCGCATCGACCGTTATGTGACCGCGCACGACGCCGGCACGCTGCTCAATCCCGCGCTCGCCGACGGCCAGGTGCGCGGCGCGTTCGCGCAAGGAGTTGGCGCAGCGCTCATGGAAGAGTTCCGCTATGGCGCGGACGGCAGCTTTCAGTCGGGGACGCTCGCCGATTATCTGATGCCGACCGCGTGCGAAGTGCCCGATCCGGTGATCGTGCATATGGAAACGCCGTCGCCGTTCACGCCGCTTGGCGCAAAGGGGCTCGGTGAGGGCAACAACATGAGCACGCCGCCTTGCATTGCAAATGCGGTGGCCGATGCGCTCGGCGTCGAAGACATCCGTTTGCCGCTGACGCCGTCGAAAGTGATGACGCTCATCGGCATCGACGACCCCGAGCCGTCGCGGCCCGAGTTGCGCGAAGCGCCAGCACCGAAGAACGCGGCGATGTCCGGCGGCGGCAAGGCACTGACCGCGCAAGGCAGCGTGGATTTGCCCGCGACGCCCGAAGCCGTGTTTGCGGTGCTGCTCGATCCTAAAGCGCTGGCGAAAGTGATTCCCGGCTGCCACGCGCTCGAAGCCGAAAGTCCGAATCAATATCGCGCGGACGTTACGGTGGGCGTCGGCATGATCAAGGCGCGTTTCGAAGCCAGGATCGGTTTGTCGGAGATCGACGCACCGCACCGGTTGCGGCTTGCGGGCGCGGGCATGTCCTCGCTCGGCAGCGCGCGCGGCAGCGGTCTTGTCGAACTGACGCCCATCGCGAACGGTACGCGGCTTTCCTACGACTACGAGGCGCAGGTCTCGGGCAAGGTCGCGGCAGTCGGCGCACGCATGCTCGAAGGCGCGGCCAAGGTCGTGTTGCGTCAACTGTTCGAATCGTTGGGGCGCCAGGCCGCTGGCAAGCCGCTCGACACGTCTGCCGACAATTCCGTTGACGGCGGCGGTTCGTGGTTGACGCGCCTGTTGTCGACCTTCTTGACCCGTTTCAGGAGGCAGCGATGAAACCCGCACCGTTCGATTACCTGCGCGCGATAACCGCGCAGCATGCGCTCGACGCACTGGCGCAACATGGCGAAGACGCACGCGTGCTCGCCGGCGGCCAATCGCTGATGGCCGTGCTGAACATGCGTCTCGCGCAGCCGCAAATGCTGATCGATATTTCGCGCACCGGCGAACTGGACTCGGTGCGCGTCGACCGCAAGGCCGGTTCGTTGACGGTAGGTGCGGCGGCGACGCAAGGCAGCGTCGAGTGGCGCGCGTCGCTGCGCGAAGAAGTGCCATTGCTGGCGATGGCTTTTCCGCATATCTCGCACTTTCAGATCCGTAATCGCGGCACCGTATGCGGCTCGATCGCGCATGCGGACCCGAGCGCCGAACTGCCGCTCGTGCTGAGCGCGCTCGGCGGCGACGTGATGTTGCGCTCGAAAAAGAAGCCACGCGTGCTGCCTGCCGACGCGTTTTTCCAAGGCATGTTGATGACCGCGCGCGAGCCCGACGAACTCGTCGAAGCCGTGCGTTTCCCGCTCAAGCGCGAAGGCGAGCGTTATGGCTTCGCGGAATTCTCGGCACGTCACGGCGATTTCGCGATTGTCGCGTGTGCCGCGGTCGTCACCGACGATGCGATCCGTCTCGCGGTGGGCGGCGTAGCGGACCGGCCGGTGGTCGAGCAATGGCCGCGTCTGCGTGGAGACGATTTGCGCGCAGCGTTGAACGATTTGAGCTGGAAGCTTGGCGCGCAGGACAACGCGCATATCAGTGCGAGCTATCGCCGGCATCTGGTCCGGCAACTCGGATGGCGCGTGATCGAGGAGGCGAAGTGAGCAACACATCGAATAGCAACGGTACACAACGGATGCCGCAAGTCGTGCGGCGAGACGAACGGCAGTGCGTGACGCTCACGCTCAATGGCCGCGAACGCAACGGCTATTGCGAGTCGCGCGAGCTGCTGTCGGACTTCATCCGTCATGAACTTGGCGCGACGGGCACGCACGTCGGCTGCGAACACGGCGTGTGCGGCGCATGCACTGTTCAGGTCGACGGCGTCGCCGCGCGTTCCTGTCTGATGCTGGCCGTGCAAGCGCAAGGGCGGCGCATCGACACTGTTGAAGGCCTTGCACCGGACATGGTGTTGGGCGATCTGCAAGAGGCGTTTCAACGCCATCATGCATTGCAATGCGGCTTTTGCACGGCGGGCATCCTGATGTCATGCGCCGACTATCTGCAACGCGTGCCTGACCCGAGCGAAGCGCAGGTGCGCGAGATGCTGTCCGGCCACCTGTGCCGCTGTACCGGCTATACGCCGATCGTCGCGGCCGTACTCGACGTGGCCGCGCGCCGCCGGCATCGCAACGAAACGGGCGACGCGCTGGAGGCGAGCCATGCTTGACCTTGGGCGAACTTTTTTGCAAAGCGTGGAGCGCAGCCCCAACGCGTTGGCGCTCGTCGACGGCGAGCTTGCGCTGACGTATGCGCAGTGGCACCGCATGGTCGCGGTTGTGGCCGACGGTTTGCGCGGGCTTGGCCTCGCGCACGGCGACCGGCTGCTGGCCGTGCTGCAAAACCGCTGGGAAATGGCGACACTGCATTGGGCCTGTCAGTTTGCGGGCATCGTCATGGTGCCGTTGAACTGGCGTGCAAAACCCGAGGAGCTCGATTACTGCGTGAGCGACGCGGGCGCGAAGGCAATCGTCTACGAGCCGGTGTGCGCAGAGGCGGTGATGCAAAGTCCCGCAGCGCAACGTGTGCCGCGTATCGGACTCGACGATGCGCCTGGCCGCAGCGCGGGCTTCGACAGTTTGCTGACGGAGCATGCGGGCAGTGAGCTGTCCAACGCACATGCTCATGCGCAAGCCCATACCCATGCCAACGCGGACGATTATTCGCTGATCCTCTACACATCGGGCACGACGGGCAAGGCGAAGGGCGTGCCGCGGCGTCATCGGCACGAACGCGCGGCGGCGCTCGCGCATGTCGCTCAGAATCTCTATCGTCACGGCGAATGCACGCTCGGCGTGATGCCGCTTTATCACACGATGGGCGTGCGCTCGCTGCTCGCAATGGGCCTCGTGGATGGCACGTTCGTCTGCGTGCGCCGCTGGAATGCGCGTTTTGCGCTTGAGGCCATCGCGCGGCACAAGGTTACGTGTCTCTATCTCGTGCCGACGCTTTATCACGATCTGCTTGGCGATCCTGACTTTGCCTCCACTGATACATCCACGGTGACCAAGCTCGGCTTTGCCGGCGCGCCGATGAACGACGGTCTGCTCAAGCGCCTGTCGGCGGCGTTCGAACCGGAACTGTTCGTCAATCACTATGGCTCATCCGAGGTCTACACGTTCAGCATCGATCAGGACGCGACGAAAAAACCGGGCAGCGCGGGACGCGCGGGCATCAACACGCGTCTGCGAGTCGTGAAGCTCGACGCCGGCACGCCAGACGATCTTGCGGAAGTCGGCGAGGAAGGCCAGATCATCGTGGACCTGCTTGGCGACGAAGCATTCGAAGGCTACTGGAACCGGCCGGACGCGAATGCGAAATCGCTGCGCGACGGCTGGTACTTCACGGGCGACACGGGTTTTATCGACAGCGAAGGCGATCTTTTCGTGTCCGGCCGCGTCGACGACATGATCATCAGCGGCGGCGAAAACATTTCGCCGGTCGATATCGAGTCGGTGCTCTCACTGCATCCGGCAGTCGACGACGTCGCGGTGGCCGGCGTGAAGGACGAACGCTGGGGCCAGCGCGTGGTGGCCTTCATCAAACGGCGCGAATACGTCGACGCCGAAACGCTCGATGCGTACTGCCGCACATCGGACCTCGTCAACTTCAAGCGTCCGCGCGAATACGTGTTCGTCGACGACATACCGAAGTCGCCGGTCGGCAAGATTCTGCGCCGCAAGCTGTCCGCAGGCGAATACTTGCGAGACGAGCGTGGCGGCGAGCGCGGCGAAACTATTCAGAAGCACACAGAAATCAACAAGGAGTGACTTTCATGACCGAGCTGACCCACCGCGGCCAGAGCCTGCTGCAAGACCTCGACGGCTTTTCTATCGAGCTCGATGCCGAACGCGAGCGCGCCGACATCGTTCTGCACCGGCCGCCGTTCAACGTGATTTCGATGCATGCGCGCGACCAGTTGCGCGCGGCCTTCGAGGCGCTCGACGAAGACGAACGTGTGCGCGTGATCGTGGTGCGCGCCAACGGCGAACATTTTTCGAGCGGCGGCGACATCAGGGGCTTTCTCGAAGCGTCGCCGGAACATGTGTCGACACTTGCGTGGAATATCGCTGCGCCAGCCCGCTGCTCGAAGCCGGTGATCGCCGCTAACCGTGGCTTCTGCTTCGGCGTGGGTTTCGAACTGTCGCTCGCGTGCGATTTTCGTATTGCCACCGACACCACTTTCTACGCGTTGCCCGAACAGAAGCTTGGCCAGATTCCAGGCTCGGGCGGATCGGCGCGCTTGCAGCAGATGGTCGGCATCGGCCGCACGAAGGACATCGTGATGCGCTCGCGCCGCATCCCCGGCAAGCAGGCCTACGAGTGGGGCATCGCGGTGGAGTGCGTCGCCGACGCGCAACTGGAAGCCGCCACCGATGCGCTCGTCGATGAACTGCGCGCGTTTTCGCCTCTCGCGCAGCGAACCGCAAAGAAGTTGCTCAACGATACCGAGGACGCGCCGCTGTCGATCGCAATCGAACTCGAAGGGCATTGCTACAGCCGCTTGCGTACATCGGACGATTTTCGCGAGGGCGTGGAGGCGTTTCATGGCAAGCGCAAGCCGGTGTTTCGCGGCAGCTGAGCGGCAACTGAGCACTAGTTAAGCGGAAATTAAGCGGCAATTAAGCGGCGCTGAACGACTCGCGAGCCCAAAGCACATAAAACGATTCAAGGAGACACGCAGATGGAACACTTCGATTACGTGATCGTCGGTGGCGGATCGGCGGGGTGCGTGCTCGCGCAGCGCCTCTCTGCTGTACCGTCGCTGCGCGTCGCGCTGATCGAAGCCGGCGCGGACACGCCGCCGGGCCGCGTGCCCTCCGAGATTCTCGACAGTTATCCGATGCCGGTGTTTTGCGGCGACACGTACATCTGGCCTGAATTGAAGGCGCGCGCGACGCGCGATTCGGCGCCGCGCGTCTACGAACAGGGCCGCGTGATGGGTGGCGGCTCCAGCATCAATGTGCAGTCGGCCAATCGCGGTTTGCCGCGCGACTACGACGACTGGGTGGCAAACGGCGCGAGCGGCTGGAGTTGGCAGGACGTGCTGCCGTATTTTCGCAAGCTCGAACGCGATGTCGATTTTCCCGATGGTGAACTGCACGGCAAAGACGGGCCGGTGCCGATCCGGCGCATCATGCCCGCCGATTGGCCGCCGTTCTGCGATGCGTTCGCGACCGGCATGCGCAAGAACGGAATCGCGGCACTGCGCGACCAGAATGCGGAATTCGGCGACGGCTTTTTTCCCGCCGCATTCTCGAATCTCGACGACCGTCGCGTATCCACAGCCATCGCGTATCTCGACGAGGCCACGCGGAAGCGGGGCAATTTGCATATCCATGCCGGGCTGCGAGTGGAACGCATCGTGATGGAAGGACGCGCGGCGCGTGGTGTGGTTGCGCTTGCACGCAACGGCGAGCGCGTGCATTTCAACGCGAACGAAGTGGTGCTGAGCGCGGGCGCGCTGCAATCGCCGGCGATGTTGATGCGCGCGGGCATCGGCGCAAAGGCCGAACTGAATGCGCTCGGCATCGACTGTGTAATCGATCTGCCGGGTGTGGGCCGCAATCTGCAGGACCATCCGTCGCTCACGTTCTGCCACTTTCTCGAGCCGCGATTGCGCATGCCCTTGTCGCGGCGACGCGCGAGCATGACGGCCGCGCGCCTGAGTTCGGGGATTGCCGGCGGTGAAGCGTCGGACCTGTATCTGTCGAGTGCGACCCGCGCGGCCTGGCATGAACTCGGCAACCGGCTGGGCCTCTTTTTTCTTTGGTGCAACCGTCCTGACTCGCGCGGCCGCGTGCAACTCGTTTGCGCCGATGCCGCCGTGCCGCCGCGCGTCGATCTGAATCTGCTCGACGACCCGCGCGATGTCGCGCGGCTTGTTTGCGGCGTGCGGATGCTTGCGCAAATCGTCGCGGCCTCCGGTCTTGGCGGAGACTCGCGCGACTTCTTTCCCGCTGCGTTTTCACCGCGCGTCAAAGCGCTAAGCCGTGTCGGCAAGGGTAATGCGCTGCTGACGTCACTGCTCGGCCGCTTGCTCGATGCGCCTGCGCCGCTGCGGCGCAGGTTGATCGAACGCTTCTTCACGCGTGGTCAGCGTCTCGCGAATCTGCTCGCCGATCAGGCCGCGCTCGAAGATTTCATTCGTGCGAACGTGTTCGGCGTCTGGCATGCGAGCGGCACCTGCCGCATGGGCGACGCGAACGACCCGGCAGCCGTCACCGATACCGCGGGCAGCGTGCGCGGCGCGCACGGCTTGCGCGTGGTCGACGCGTCGTTGATGCCGCGCCTGCCGTCTGCGAATACGAATATCCCAACCATCATGATGGCCGAGAAGATCGCCGACACGATGCTCGCGCGGCGTCTCGCCGAGCGCGCCGGCGATGCATTGCGTGCGGCGCCGGTTGTCGCCACGCATTCCTGAACGTTTCTTAACACCACCCAAGCACGCGATAGAACGTGCGCCAAATCGCGGACGATCGAAAGACGCCCGCAGACAGTCAAGGAGATGACGATGTCCGTAGCAGCGCAAAATGGCGCCGCCTTGCCCGCGATCGATCAGCGGCAAGTGATGGGTGCGGTATTGGCCTCGTGCCTCGGTTGGGCACTGGATCTGTTCGACCTGTTCGTATTGCTGTTCGTCGCGCCAGTGGTCGGGCGGCTCTTCTTTCCGTCCGAGCATGCGATGCTTTCGCTCGCGGCGGTGTACGCGTCGTTTGCGGTGACCTTGCTGATGCGCCCGCTCGGTTCGGCATGGTTCGGCTCGTATGCGGACCGCCACGGACGCAAGGGCGCGATGATCATTGCCGTGGTCGGCGTGGGAGTTTCCACGGCCGCGTTCGGGCTCCTACCCACCGTCGCGCAGGTCGGCCTGGCGGCGCCGATCATCTTTCTCGCGCTGCGTCTCGTGCAGGGCGTGTTCGTCGGCGGCGTGGTGGCGTCGACTCATACCATCGGCACGGAATCGGTTGCGCCGAAATATCGCGGCGCGGTGTCGGGTCTGATCGGCGGCGGCGGAGCGGGGCTCGGCGCGCTGCTCGCGTCGCTCACCTATCTCGCGATGTCCACGCTGTTCCCGGGGCAGCTCTTCGACGTATGGGGCTGGCGCTGCATGTTCTTCACGGGCATCGTCAGTTCGATGCTGGGCTTGTTTGTCTTCAGCAGCCTCGAAGAATCGCCGCTGTGGAAAAAGCTCGCGGCCGAGAAAGCAGCCAAGGCCGCGGCTGCATCCACGTCGGCGGTGAAGGCGCCGGTCGAAGTGGTGCGCTCGCCGGTTCGCACGCTCTTTTCGCGCGACTACCGCTCGATCCTCCTCGTCAATCTGCTTCTGACGATAGGCGGCGGCAGCGGCTATTACCTGACCTCAGGTTACCTGCCGACTTTTCTGAAGGTGGTGAGCCATGCGCCGAACGGCGCGGCGGCGGCAATCCTGATGCTGTGTAGCGTGGCAGTGGTGATTGCATCGGTTGGGGCGGGTCATTTGAGCACCTTCATCGGGCGCAAGTCGGCGTTCCTGTGGCTCGGGACGATTCGTCTCTTTGCGTTGCCCGCGCTGTTCCTGCTATTGCCGGGCGCGTCGAGCATTACGATGGTCGGCGTCTACGCGGTGATTCTGAGCGCGCTCGGCAGCGCCGGCTATGCGCCGATCCTGATCTTTCTGAACGAGCGCTTTCCGACCGCGATTCGCGCGACCGGTACGGGATTGTCGTGGAATATCGGCTTCGCAATTGGCGGGATGATGCCGACGGCGGTCTCGCTGGTGGCAAAAGATGCGAGCCAGTTGCCGCTGACGCTCGCGATTTTTGTCGGCGCAATCAGCGTGATCTTCCTGATCGGCGCGTTTATCGTGCCGGAAACGCGCGGCAAGCTCGACAGCGGCTCGGTTCGGGAAACGGTGTAAAGCGCTGCAAGGTGATGGTTTTTGCATTGGGCGAACGCGCACGGCGCCGATGTTCACGTCACGTCACGTCGCATGACCTCACGCTCACGCGAGCGCCCTGCCGGTCGTCACCCTGCGAATCTCTTCTGTGATGATGTCGATGAGCGCAAGCGCGGCCGGATCGAGCGGACGCTTCGGATGACTCACGCGGATGATGTGCCGCACGATCGGCGGCGACGCGATTGCGCGCACACACAGCACGCCTTCGTCGACCTTGCGCTGAACCACCACGCGCGGCAGGATCGTCGCCACGCTGCTTTGTTCGACGAACTGCACGATCGTGTTGAGGAGGTCGATTTCGAACTTCGGCTTGATCACCACGTTGGCCGCGAGGAGTGCAGCATCGAGCACGCCGCGCAGGCCGTTGCGCCGCGTGGGCAGCACGAGCTCGATGCCGGCGAGCGCGGCGAGCTCGAGCGCAGGCGGCAGTTGCGGACCGAGTGCGGCGCTCGTCACGAGCACCATCTCTTCGTCGAGCAGCGGTACGACGTCGAGTGTCAAACGTCCCCGCGGCTTGTTGATGATGGCCGCGTCGAGCCGGCCTGCCTCGACGGCGTCGATCAGCTGCGCGCTGAAGCCGTCCGCGACCGATACCTCGACTTGCGGAAACATCGCGTTGAATCTGGCGAGCGATTCCGGCAGCACGCTTTCCGCCTCGGACGACACCATGCCGAGCGCGACGCGGCCAGTGACAATCGCATCGCGCCGGCTCAACTGCTCGCGTGCGCGCTCGATGTCGCGCATGATCGGGGTGTAGAGGCGATACATCTGGCGCGCGGCGTCGGTCGGCGTCATGCCGTGCGGCCCGCGCTCGAAGAGCTTCTGATGCAGTTCGGTTTCCAGCTTCGAAATCTGCATGCTGAGCGCCGGCTGCACGATATTGAGCCGCTTCGCCGCGCGCGTGACCGAGCCGTCCTCGAAAAGCGCAATGAAATACTGGATTTGCCTGAGGTCCATGAAGCGCGAAAGCGAGCCGGGGATGCCTGAAACGTCGAGTGTAATCGCAAGCCGGCGCAAAGCTCGCGGCGGCGGCCCGGACGGCGTTGCAACGCCGTCACGAACGTCTTACCGAGCGCTGCTACAATCTCGTCTTTCTCGATTGGTTGTGCGCTATGGGTTTCGAACAACTCGCTGAACTGAAGAAGCAACTGGCCGCGGCACGCGCCCAGGCTGCGCCTGCCGCGAAGGCTGACGTCCGGTCCGGTGCAAAGGCCGAGGGCAGGTCGGATGCAAGGCGCGATGTCAGGAGCGATGGCAGGCCTGGTGCGAAGGCCGCGAAGCCTGGCGCGGCGTCTGGCTCCAAGCCGGACAGACGGCCTGGCGGCAAGCCGTCGCAGCCTCGCGGTGGCCGCGGCGGTGGCGCGGGCGCAGCAGCGCAGGCGGCGCCCGCGGTGGATGCGCGGCCGGTCGATCCGGTGGTGAAGTCCATCGGGCGTCTGCAAAAGCGCTTCCCGAACGCGTTTCCGAAGAACCCGGCGCCGAAACTGCCGCTGAAGGTCGGCATCTTCGAAGACCTCGTGGTGCACGCGAAGGAACTGTCGCTGAGCGAAGCAGAACTGCGCGACGCGATCAAGACGTGGTGCCGCGGCAGCCGCTACTGGAAGTGTCTCGTCGAAGGCGCGGCTCGCGTCGATCTGACGGGCGCCGAGGCAGGCAAGGTCACGGCTCAGGAAGCGGCGGGCGCACAACGTTTGCAGGCGCATCGCGCTGCGAAAAGCTCGAAGGCGGCGGCTGCATCGGCTGGTTCGGAGAAGGAAACGCCCGCCGCAAATTCGGTGGATGCAGGGGCGCACTCGCAGGAAGCCCCGCAAGAAGCCCCGCAGGATGCGTCGCTCGAAACCCCGCAGCAAACCGGGGAGATCAAGGCGCAAGCCGGTTCCGCGGATGCGCCGCCTGACGACAAAGTTGCTGCGCAATCCGCCAACGTCTCCGAGACGACTCCCGGCGCCCCTGAAGCCTAATATCCGGGCCGGCTACCTGAAACACACGGTGGCCGTTCAGTGCGCAGCGGCGCCCAGCCTGCTGCGCACGAAGCCGACGTGTTCGCGCAATACATAGAACGCATCCGCGTAAGCGAGCGGCATGCGTAGCCCATTCAGCGATTCCTCGATCTGATCCAGTTCCGCGAAGAGCCGCTTGCGCTCTTCGTCGGTCGTCTGGGCGAGCGCGCCGCGCTCGATTGCAATCAACGAACCGTAATAGCGGTAGATGCGCGAACGCACGCGCCACCGGTACAGCGCCGGGATCAGCCGCATCGCGGGAAAAAGCAGCACGGCCACCGGCAACAGCAATACGAGCGTGCGGTCGCCGATGCTCGCGAGCCAGAACGGCAGCGTCCGGTACAGAAAGCTCTTGCCGGTGCGGTAGTAGCGTTGCGCGTCTTCGCTGATCTGATACTCGTGCGCGATCGGACTCGGAAATTGGCCCGCGCGCTGTAACAGGCCCGGCATGCCGTGCACTTCCTGCGCCGCTTCGATAAGCAGGTCGGAGATCGCCGGATGCAGATTGGTGCGCGCTACGAGCTCGACCGTCGGGCTAATCAGATGCACCGTCTCCGGCGGGATTTTATGCCGCAGATCGAGCACGCCTGGCGGTAGATCGATCTGATCCAGATACGGAAAAAGCCGCGTATAGGCGCTCGCTTCGTCGAAATTCATCACCGAAATGCCGGGCACGCGAAGCAGGCGCAGCATCAGCGCGCGTGTCGCCGAATCGCCGCTCAGGATCGCCGCGTCCACGTCGCCCGTGACGAGTTGCGTGGCCGCTTGCAGACCGTCACTCGGCACGAGTGTCGTGTCGCCGCCCGGCTCGATGCCGTTTGCATCGAGCAGCTTCAGCGCAAGCAGGCGCGTGCCGCTGCCTTCGCGGCCCACCGCGATCCGCTTGCCTTCGAGTTGCGACAGCTGCGTCACGCCGGTGCCGCGATAAAACACCGCGACGGGGATGTAGAAGACGCTGCCAAGCGACATCAGCGACGACGTATCGAGCCCATCCGCGACGCCGCCTTGCACAAGCGCAAGGTCGACGTGCTGTTTCGGGTCGAGCAGGCGCTGCAGGTTCTGCACGGAGCCATCGGATTCGAGCACCTTCAGCGTGATGCCGTTTTGCGCGAGGATTCTTCTGTATTGATCGGCGGCGACGACAAACGAGCTGTCATGCGGGCCCGCGCTGAGCGTGATGGTTTTCGGCGGAGCAGGGTCGACGAGCCACACGATCAGCGTGACCACGAGTACGGTCATCGCGGCCACGACGATATAAGGCAGTGTGTGGTCGCGCCACTCGGCGTGCGGAGAATCGCCGGGAAACTGCGGAGGACGACGCGGACGCTGCGCTTTCATAGGCATTCCGTGCAGTTGCCGGGATAGGGCATTGTCCACCGTCGCAGGCGGACTTGTCGTCGGCAGTTTGCTCTATTGACGGCGCGCGCGACAACACGCTCGCCGTAATCGGCGGCGCCGAAACCACCATTACGCGCGACGCGCCGCAGCAAAGCATGCGCCATCCGGCGAAGCCGAAGCCCAAACCCAAACCCGAGCCGCCCGCCGTAACCGAATACGGAACGCAGGCGGGCTAAGCCCGCCCGGCGAGCCACTACAGTTGCCGAATTTCCGCAAAAGTCCTTTAATCGATAAGGTAGCCAATCGTTCCTGAAGCAGTGGCCACGCTAGCAAGGAGACGATCGTGTTGTCTGCCGCATTGGATACCTTGGGTGCGTTGGCGGTGCTATTGAGCATCGCCACGCATATCGCGCTTAGGCGCAAGCGCTGAAGCTGCGCCTGCAAGTCGCCAAATCGCTCGTTTACAGTCCGTTTGCCGATTGTTCGGCTGTCCCGACGTATCTATTCGCCGCGAGCCGCTTTATCCACGCAGCCATCGTGCCTACATTGTGTCCAGTGCCAGCGCCGCAGCAGTTTTGCTGAAACAGCGTGAATGCCGCCAATCTTCGCGGCAGCATGCCGGCGCTAACTCAACTTAAGGACACACGATCATGAGCAAGCTCGCAGGCAAGGTAGCAGTCGTAACAGGCGCATCGAAAGGTATTGGCGCGGCAATCGCGAAGGCATTGGCCGCGCAGGGCGCGTCGGTGGTGGTGAACTACGCGTCGAGCAGGTCTGGTGCCGACGACGTGGTCGCCGCCATCACCGCCGCCGGCGGCAAGGCGTTGGCCGTGGCAGGCGACGTGTCGAAGGCCGCGGATGCGAAAGGCATCGTCGATACGGCGGTCGAGACTTATGGCCACCTCGATATCCTCGTCAACAACTCCGGCGTGTACGAATTCGCGCCGATCGAAGAGGTCACCGAAGAGCACTTCCACAAGCACTTCAATGTGAACGTGCTCGGCCTGCTGCTAGTCACGCAGGCGGCGGTCAAGCATCTGGGCGAAGGCGCGAGCATCGTCAACGTGGGCTCGGTTGTCAGCCGTATCACGCCGCCGGGCAGCGCGGTCTATACGGCGACAAAGGGCGCGGTGGACGGCATCACGGGCGTGCTCGCGAAGGAGCTCGCGCCGCGCAAGATTCGCGTGAATTCGGTGAACCCGGGCATGGTCGCGACCGAAGGTACGCATAGCGCGGGCATCATCGGTTCCGATCTGGAGGCGTGGGCGTTGAGCACGACACCGCTTGGGCGCATCGGTCAGCCGGACGATATCGCCGACGTCGTCGCGTTCCTCGCGTCCGACGAAGCACGCTGGCTCACCGGCGAAAGCCTGATCGCGAGCGGCGGTGCACGTTAAGAGAACGATGCTTGCGATTCGACCGTGCGTGCGCTGCCTGATTCGCACGCCGGTTGGAATGCATCGCACGGGTTGAAGAGAAGCAGCACGAAGGCAAGCGGCGCAGAAAAAGGTTGCCAGAGTTCGAATTGATGAAGCAGCACGGGTTTCATCATCGATCCGGGCAAGCTGACGGTAGTCGAGAGTTTTAGGATCGGCTGTATCGGTCAGGTGGACGAACATGTGATGCGTCGCGTCGTCAAAGCGTACGCAAGCTCACTGCAAACGATGGGCGTGGATCACGCTGCGCCGCCCGCGGCTGCCATCGAGGAGCGCAACCTGCTCGCCGAGGCGGCTTGAACAGCAACACACGACAACAACGGTGGCAACAACGGTGGCAACAACGCGGCTACACGCGCGAGGCGAGCGGCCCTGAGCGCTGTCAGTCCGAGATGAGTTTCAGCCCCGCCGGCAAGGACTCGCCGAACACGCGGCCTTCGTCGGCGTTATCGAGTTCGACGGTTTCGCTAACCATCGTGACCCACACGCGCGGCGCGCTCGCCGCTTCGAGCCGGCGCAGCACGGCATTGCGCATCTCCTCCGGCACATCGCGCGAACGGTCGCCCGTCATGCGCGCGATCTGGACCGCGGCAAAGGCGGCTGGATCAACCTTCTTCCAGTCGAGCGCGAGAATCGCGTCGAGCCATTGACTGGCCACTTCAGGCGGCACGACGCTATGCGCGCTGCCATAGAATGGCCGGCGCGCGCCGATGCGCCCAACCGCCCACCAGCTTTGATGATTCTCCGAAGGTTTCTGCAAACGCGCGAGCACCGACTCGCCGAGCTCGATTTTGCGCGCGACAGGAATGCGTTCGAGCGACGCGCTCAGGCGCACCATATCGGCGATGCCCGTTTTCGACACGTCGAACGGCAGCTTGTGACGCGATTGCGCGGCCGTCTGCAAATAGTGCATCGCATCGAGCACCCGCAGTTGCGCGCTTTCATCGAGGCCGCCCGCCGCGCGGCGCCACAGCGTCCACCATTCGGACCAGACCTGGCTTTCCTGGACGTACTGAATACCGTCATCGAATAGCGACCACAGCTGCTCGACGCGCCATTCGTCGAGCGGATAGCCAAAGCCTGGGCGCACGCAATAGCCGGCGAGATTCAGCCACAGCCGCTCATGATCCGCCGAGCGGCGGCGCCTGCGCGCGCGTTCCCACAGCGCGCCGAACAGTTCCCGCAGCAGCGCGCTGTCCCAGCTTTCGCGCGAGCCGAGCAACTGCTCGAGTTGCGCGCGCAGGCGTTTGACTTCCTTTTTATCGACGTTTTGCGAGCGTGAACCGAAGCAACGGTCGATCTGCTCGATGGCTTCGTTCAGCCGCGGATGACGCGCTTGCGTCGAATCGTCAGCGAGGTTCACCTGCGCGTCCTCGCGACGCAGCTGGAATTCCAGAAGCCAGCGCTCGGCGGGATTGTCGCGGTCGATGCAGTGCACTTCGAGCGTGCCGAGCTCGGTGAGCGACGTGGCGATCCGCACGGCGGTCTCGCGCGCGCTGCTCGCGCCGCGCGGCTGGACAATCGTCGCGATGGGCGGCAAGCGAACGAAGTCGCCGCTCGTGAGATCCGCGAGTTCGCCGGGCGCATAAACCGTGTCCGCGCTCGACGACACGAGGTGAAAGCGCACTGGGTGCCCGAGCCGCAGCGCGAATGTGCGGTCCGCAATCAGGATTTCGTGGCCTTCTTCGGTGCCGCGCGGCAGCAGGCAGATGCCGCGTTGCGCGGGCTGCGATTCCTGTTTGCCGCCGGCGGTTTCGTCGAGTACGAGGAAGTAGCTGCGCGGCGAGCCGCCGCCGATTTTCGGCGCGCCGCCCGCGCGCGCGAGGCTATAGGCGACCGCACCGCGCGCGACTGCGACATCGGGATTGTCGTTGTGCAGCACGTTGAGCGGCTCGCCGCGCCATGTGCGTAGCGTGTTCGCGAGGCGCTGCGTCAATGCGTGCGCGCGAAAGACGCCGCCGTTCAGCAGCAGGGTGTCGGGCACGGGTAGCGGTGAGGGCTGGGCGCTCGCGTCGGACGCTGCGTCGACGCGTGGAGTGGGGTCGGAAGCGGCCTCGGCACCCGCATCCTTTGCGGTCCTCGCATCGCCACCGTTCGCCGCACCGGCATCCCGCCCGTCCCGGCCATCGCGACCCAACGCCTTACGCGACTGCGCCTCAAAGCGGCTCAAAAAAGCGGCGATATGGCGCGTGACGGCGGCATCGGTCGCATAGGGCAAGCCGAACTCGACGATTGCGCCACGCGGCCGCCCGGGCCGTTCGTGCGACGCCACCGCCGGAAAAAATCCGTCGACGATCACGCGCTCCACTTCATCGCGCGTGATCTGAGCCGTGCGCGCGCCGCCGACGAGCCTGGAGCCCGCACCGAGCAGCGTGATCGACGCCGACTCGGGCGCCTGCGCTCCGAGCAGTAGCTCCTTCGCGCCCCGGCAACGCTCGACCAGTTGCGAAAGGCTCGCCGCCGACAAACGCGTGCGCTCACCGCCGCCGGCGAGGCGCGCTTCGACCAGATGCGCGAGCGCCAGATCCATGTTGTCGCCGCCGAGCATCAGATGATTACCCACGCCGATACGCGTGAGTTGTGGCTCGCCATCCGCCATGCTGACTTCGATCAACGTGAGATCGGTGGTGCCGCCGCCCACGTCGCAGATCAGCACGAGACGCGTGTGCGCGAGTTCCGCCCGAAGCCGTTCGCGATGATGGAACAGCCAGTCGTAAAACGCCGCCTGCGGTTCTTCGAGCAGCCGCAGCGCGGGCAGGCCGGCCATGCGGGCCGCTTCGACAGTCAGCGCGCGGGCGCCTTCGTCGAAAGAAGCGGGGACCGTGAGCACCACGTCCTGGTGTTCGAGTGGCGCGTCGGGAAAGCGTTGATTCCACGCTGCGCGCACGTGCGCCAGATAGCTCGCGCTGGCTTCGACCGGCGAGACTTTGTGGACTTCGTCGGCGGCGCCCCAAGGCAGAATTGGCGCAACCCGATCGACCGATGCATGCGAAAGCCAGCTTTTCGCGCTCGTCACCAGACGCCCCGGGATCTGAGCGCCGAGTAGCCGCGCGAGCCGGCCTATTACGACCGCTTGTGCGTCCGAGCCATCGCCGAAGGGTACGGCGGCGTTATTCGCGCGTTGGCTTGCGGTGTGAACTGCGTTCTCAGTCGCGCTTGGGCTCGTGGTTCGGGTTGCGTTCTGATCCGCGCGTTGGCCATCGACTTGCCGAGCGTTTTGAACCGCGCGTTGGCCCACGGCTTGCCGAGTGTCCTGATCCGCGCGTTGGCTCGGCGTTTGCCCTGTGCCTGCGTTCGCACCTGGACCAGCAGCTTGCCCCGCGCCCTTATCCGCAACTGCCGATGAAGCCCATTGCCCCTCGCTCCACGGCAATTGCAGATCGCCCGCGCTTAGCTCGCCTTGCGCGGCGTGATACCGCACCGACGGCAGCAGCGCACGCGCGGCAACTTCGCCGGGACTCACAAGCTGTTCGATCTCGAACACGCGAATCTCATCAGACCCGGCTTGCGCATAAGCGAGCACCGTATTGCTGGTGCCGAGATCGATGCCGACGCTGTACCGCTTCATCTCACTCATGCATTCGCGTTGCCGCGCACGTCGAACTCGACCTTCCAGCGCTCGTCGGTGCCGCGCGGCACGGCTTCGAGTTCGAGCGTGCCCGCTTCGGTCACGCGCGCGTGCAGCTTGACCGGCACGACTTCACCCGTGGTGCGGCCCGCGGCGGGCAGCGTCGCCTGGATCTCCTCGAGTTCCTGCAATTCGTCCGGGCCCCAGAAGTCCAGCAGCGTGCCGACCTGATCCTGGCGGCGCACCGACGACCCGAAGAACCGGAAGTGCACCGGCTCGCCGACGACGAGCCCGAACTCCTGTGCGGGGAGTTCCGCCTCAGTGCCTTCCTCCATGCCGAAGGGTGCTACACACAACGCCTGGATCGGCGGCTCCAGCCCGGGCACGGCGGGCATCGCCGATTCGATCGCAATGTAGTAAGCGCGCGCGGTGCCGCCGCGAATCCGCACGCCCTGGCCGCGTCGCACGTAGCCGTAGTAGGCCGCACCGCGTGCGACGGCCAGGTCGAGATCGGCGCCTTCGAGCAGCCGCGCCGGCGCCGCGCCTTCTGCGGCGAGCCAGCCGTTCAGCGTGTCCATAATGCGCTCGACGAGCAACGGCGACTTGAATACGCCGCCGTTGAACAGCACCGCCGTGGGATGCAGGAAGCTCGCACCTTGCGCGGCGGCGGCGTCGGATGCGCTCTCGCGCAGACCATCGAGCTCGGCGAGCGCGCCGACCTGACGGCCGAGGAACGCCGCCAGATGCCGCGTGATGCCGGCGTCCTGCGCATACGGCAAACCAAGTTGCGTAAGACCGGCCCGCGCGCGGCTCACCGGACGCGCGGCGCTGTCCACCTGCGGGAAGAAGCCGTCGAGGATGGTCTGCGTCAACTCCGCGCGCGTGAGCTCGGTGCGGATCGATCCGCCGATCAGCTTCGAGCCGCGGCTCGGCACGACGAGCGGCACGGTGTCGGTGGCGGGATCGCTGAGCAGCGTTTCCTTGGCCGAGCGGCATGCATAGGTGAGGGCGCGCAACTGCCACGCGTCGGCCTGAGTGCCTTGCGCCGCGAGCTTGCGCGCGACCACGTGCGCCAGCGCGAGGTCCATGTTGTCGCCGCCGAGCAGAATGTGTTCGCCGACCGCCACACGATGCAGTTCGAGATTACCGTCGCGCTCGATCACGGCGATCAGCGACAGGTCCGTGGTGCCGCCGCCCACATCGACCACGAGAATGATGTCGCCGACCTTGACCTGCTTGCGCCACTGGCCGCCGCTCTTCTGGATCCAGCTATAGAGCGCCGCCTGCGGTTCTTCGAGCAGCGTCATGCGGCCGTATCCCGCGGCCTCGGCGGCTTCGGCGGTCAGCTCGCGCGCGGCCGGGTCGAACGATGCCGGAATCGTGACCGTGACGTCCTGCTCGCGAAACGGCGCGTCGGGATGCAGGTGGTCCCAGGCTTCGCGCAGATGCGTCAGATAGCGCACCGAGCTTTCGAGCGGCGACACGCGTGCGACTTCGGCCGGCGCATCGTTGGGCAGAATGGCCGCGCGGCGATCGACGCCCGGATGGCAGAGCCAGCTTTTCGCGCTCGACACGAGCCGGATCGGTGTCGACGCGCCGCGGCTGCGCGCGAATTCGCCCACCGCGAACTCACGCTCGCCGGTCCACGGCAGATGGAGGTCACCCGATGCAAGTTCATCGGGATGCGGCAGGTACAGGAATGAGGGCAGCAGATCGAGATCGGCAACGGCGCCGGGCCCGGTGAGCTGGGCGATGGACAACACCGTCAGCGTGGTCTTCTCGCCGTCGCTCGCGCTTGTGTCCACGTAGGACAGCGCGCAGTGCGTCGTGCCCAGATCGATGCCGATGGAATAGCGCGCGCCGTTCATAGCTCCACCTCGGCCGGCGCTATCACGTTTGCGTTGTGGCTCTCGGCGAGCTTCGGCAGACGCACTTCGTCGACCCGCCAGCCGCGATGGCTGATGTTGCCGCTAAACGGCGCCTTGCCGACGACGTTGCCGGTCAGGCGGATCGCGCTGGCGTCGAAACCTTCCTGAAGCGTCACGCGGCTGCCTTCCGCTTCGTCGCGCACCGGGCGGATCGTGAAGTGCTCACGCAGCGTCGCGCGGCAACCTTCGTGGACGAGGCGCGCGGCGGCGCCGATATCGGCGTCGCTGAAACGCTTGATGTCTTCCTCGACGAAATCGATAAAACGCGCGTCGCGTTGCAGCAGGCCGAGCAGTTGCAGCGCGGCGTCGGGGTTGGCTTCTTTGAGCGACGGCGCGGGCTGTGAAGCGGGCTGTGAAGCGGGCGACGGCGCGGGCGTTTGCGTCCGGGTCTGCGCAGCCGTGCCGCCGTCGCGCACGCGCAGCACGCCGGCGGCGAATTCGCCGTCGCCGAGTATGCGGAAAAACGCGCTGACGGCCAGTGAAATCCTGCCGAGGAAGGACGGGTTCGAATCGGTCATAAATGCTCCTGAGATGCTCTGTTCAAGGACGAGCTGTCCTGTGTGCGCGACGCGCGACGGGTTGGCCTGGCCGTTATCGCGCGATGTGGTGAGGGCGTGCGGCGCGGCGGCGGCCGGTGCATCACCGCTTCCTGCCGCGCGGCGCTTCGCGCGCGCAAAACCCGTATTTTGCCTTGTGCGGCGCCCAACGCGGGCAAAGCCGATCATTCTCGCGGGCAATGCAGTGAGATTGGCGGCTTTCCGGGGAGCGCTTGAGCACGCTCTTGGCATGTAGATCCAAAGCTGATCTGGGCGGCGCATTCGTGCCCGCATGCAGGAGCATGTTTCTTACGACGCGGCCTGCAAAAGCCCGCGGCGCCGCGCTAGGCATCATGTCCACGTTCTTCGATTTCTTAGGCACCAGACGGCCCGAACTCCGCAACCACTTGCTCGATGAACGTGCGCAGTTTCGGCGTGACGCGGCTCGCCGGAAACACAAGGTGCATGGGCCGCGCGGGCGCTTCATAGCCGGTGAGCAGCCGCACCAGCCGTCCCGCCGCGAGTTCGTCGCGCACGGCAACTTCCGGCGCGAGGACGATGCCGGCGCCGTTGAGCGCGGCGGCAAGCAGCGCCTTGACGTCGTTGGCCTCGAAGCGGCCGGAAACCGGCACGGCGTGTTCCCGCTGCGCGGCGTCGATGAAACGCCATTCGGTCGCGGCCGGCATGCTCGTGAACATGAACGCGAGGCAGTCGTGCGCCGTCAGCGCCTGCGGCGTGGTCGGCTCGCCGCGCTTGGCCAAGTAAGCCGGCGACGCGCAGGCGACCAGCCGGTACGGCATCAACGGCCGCGCGATCAGCGTGGAATCGGATAGCGCGCCAAGCCGGATCGCAGCCTCGTAAGCTTCGTCGACCAGATCGACGAAGCGGTCGGTCAGCGTCAACTCGACCCGCACGTCCGGATGCGCTTCCAGGTAGTGCGTAATCATCGGCGCAAGGCAGCAGGCGCCGAACGTGACAGGCGCGGTAATGCGCAAGCGTCCGCGCGGCGAGGCCGACAATTCCTGCGCGACCGACTCCGCCGCTTCCGCGTCGGCAAGCAGCGCCTTGCAGCGTTCGTAAAAAATCTGACCGATCTCGGTGAGGCTCTGGCGACGCGTCGTGCGGTTCAGCAGCCGCGCGCCGACGCGCTCTTCCAGCATGCTTACATGCTTGCCGGCCATCTGCGACGAAATGCCGAACGCGAGCGCGGCTGCCGCGAACGAACCGCTATCGGCGGTTTTGACAAACACAGCCATGCTGGTGAGCCGATCCATGCACATTCCCCACTATTGCTTTCGACAGTCGTCGTGACAGGCGCGTTTATCACGCGTGAGTTTTGAATCATAGTCCGTGTCACCGATGAGCGTGTGCTCAGCGGAACGGTCCTCAGACATGCATGGAGTGTGGAACATGAAGATAGGCATTCTCGGCGCGGGTTTCCTCGGTCGCGCGATGGCGACCGTCGCACAGCGCAACGGCCACGAAGTAATGATCGCCAATTCGCGCGATCCCAAAACCTTGATCAGCACGGCGGCGGCGCTCGGCTGCGCGACGGGCACGGCACAGGAGGCAGCGAAGTTCGGCGACATCGTCGTGGTGGCGGTGCCGTTCGGGCAGATCGGTGCGCTGCCGGTTGCCGCGCTCGACGGCAAGATCGTTATCGACACATGCAATCACTATCCGGACCGCGACGGTCGAATGGAAGCACTGGAGAGCGGCGTGACGACGACGAGCCTGCTGCTTGCCGCCGCCTTGCCGGGCGCGAGAGTGGTGAAGGCGTTCAATGCCATCCTCGCGAAAGACCTGGAAACGGCCGGCACGGCGACCGGCACACCGGATCGCCGCGCGTTGCCGCTAGCCGCCGACGATCCGCAAGCAAAAGATGTCGTGAGCGCACTCGTGGATCAGTTCGGCTTCGATCCCGTCGATGCGGGCCCGCTCGCCGACAGTTGGCGCTTCGAGCGCGCGAAGCCGGTGTACTGCATCGCGCACGACCGGGCGGGCATGGTCGCGGGCCTCGCGGCCGCTCGCCGGGACGAGGAATTACCGCATGGATCGTGGCGGCACTAAGGCTCTTTTGCGTGGGTGACTCGTGCAAAGGCTCGGTCAGCGATGGCGGGTTCGCTGCTCGCCATCTCGGCGGATCGGCTCGGCTGCGACGCGGACTGCCGCAACTCTCGCGAATCGTTTTCAAGTCTCCAGGCGAGCGGCCGCCGCATATCGTTGTGACGTTTGCATCAGATAGCTTGCGACGTGATAACAACGGTGAACGCGACGCATGGCGAGCGAGTGCGAAATGTGAGAATCCGCGCGTCCCGCTTGTGATAATCCTATCAAATGGAGTACGATAGCCCGGAGTCATACGCCGGCCCGCCGTTGTGCCGTGCACCAACCCCGGACGTCTCATGCCTGATCCTTCAAAGTCGTCATCGGTCGTCGCGTTGCGCGGTGGGCCGCTCGTTTATCCGGTGCGTAATCCGGGCATGCCGTTCGACGCCTCTTGGCTCGACGCGCTTCGCGTCAACCAGTCGGCGGTCGAACGGCGCGCGGCGACGCTCGCCACACGTCGCACGGTCAAGAAAGACGCGCAGGCCGCGTGGTTGCTGAAAGCCGCCACCTGCATCGACCTGACCACGCTCAACGGCGACGACACGGAAGGCCGCGTGCGCCGTCTGTGCGCAAAGGCGCGCCAGCCGGTGCGCGCCGATATTCTCGAAGCGCTCGGCATGGCGCCGCAGCGCATCACCACGGGCGCGGTGTGCGTCTATCACCGCTTCGTCGCGACTGCCGTGGATGCGCTAAAAGGCAGCGGCATTCCGGTCGCGGCGGTGTCGACGGGCTTTCCGGCCGGGCTGATTCCGCATCCGTTGAAGCTGAAAGAGATCGAGGCGTCGGTTGCGGACGGCGCGGCGGAGATCGACATCGTCGTCACGCGTGAACATGTGCTCACCGGCAACTGGCAGGCCCTCTACGACGAAGTGCGCGAGTTCCGCGCGGCCTGCGGCCCCGCGCATCTGAAGGCCATTCTGGCGACCGGCGACATTCGCACGCTGTCGAATATCGCGCGCGCATCGATGGTCTGCATGATGGCCGGCGCCGACTTCATCAAGACATCGACGGGCAAGGAAGGCGTGAATGCAACGCTCGACGTGTCGCTCGTCATGGTGCGGATGATCCGCGAATATCACGAGCGCACTGGCGTGCCGATCGGTTTCAAGCCCGCAGGCGGCGTGTCGAACGCAAAGTCGGTGCTGTCGTATCAGATTCTGATGAAGGAAGAGCTCGGCCGCGCGTGGCTCGAACCGGAGCTTTTCCGCATCGGCGCATCGAGCCTGCTCGCCGACATCGAACGGCAGCTCGAACATCACGTGAGCGGCCGTTATTCCGCTTTCAACCGTCACCCCGTAGCCTGAAGCAGACCCACCCATGAGCGTAGCGGAGTACTTTTCTTCGATGGAATACGGTCCCGCACCCGAGGACGATCAGCCTGCGCGTGAATGGCTTGCGCAACATGACGCGCGCTTCGGCCATTTCATCGGCGGCGCGTGGCATGCGCCGGCCAGTGGCGCGCATTTCGTCTCGCATGCGCCCGCAACGGCCGAGCGACTCGCCGATATCGCGCAAGGCGACGCGGCGGATATCGACGCCGCGGTAGCCGCCGCGCGCGCCGCGCAAGCGGGCTGGTTCGCGCTAGGCGGCGCGGGGCGCGCGCGGCATCTGTATGCATTGGCTCGAATGGTGCAGCGGCATAGCCGGCTCTTTGCGGTGCTCGAAGCGCTCGATAACGGCAAGCCGATACGCGAAACGCGCGACATCGACGTGCCGCTCGTCGCCCGGCATTTTCTGCATCACGCGGGTTGGGCGCAGTTGCAGGACAGCGAATTCGCGGACCATGCGCCGCTTGGCGTGATCGGCCAGATTGTGCCGTGGAATTTTCCGCTGCTGATGCTTGCGTGGAAGATCGCGCCTGCTATCGCAACGGGCAATTGCGTCGTGTTGAAGCCGGCAGAATACACGCCGCTGACCGCGCTGCTATTCGCTGAACTCGCACATCGGGCCGGCTTGCCCGCAGGCGTGCTCAATGTCGTGACCGGCGACGGCGCGACGGGTGCGGCGCTGGTCGAGCATCCGCAAGTCGACAAGATCGCATTCACCGGTTCGACCGAGGTCGGCAAGCTGATCCGCGCGGTCACGGCGGGCTCGGGCAAATCGCTGACGCTCGAACTGGGCGGCAAGTCGCCGTTTATCGTATTCGACGACGCCGACCTCGACGGCGCGGTCGAAGGCGTCGTCGACGCGATCTGGTTCAACCAGGGGCAGGTTTGCTGCGCGGGCTCGCGCTTGCTGGTGCAGGAAGGCATCGAGGCGCGCTTCATCGCGAAGCTCAAGCGCCGCATGCAGACGCTGCGTGTGGGAGCGTCGCTCGATAAGAGCGTCGACCTGGGCGCGATCGTCGATCCGGTGCAACTTGAGCGGATTCGCTCGCTCGTCGAAACCGGGCGGCGCGAGGGTTGCGCGATCTGGCAAGCGAGCGACACCGCGTTGCCCGCCGACGGCTGCTTCTATCCGCCGACGCTCGTCACCAACGTTGCGCCCGCATCGACACTCGCCCAGCAGGAAATCTTCGGCCCGGTGCTCGTTACGATGAGCTTTCGCACGCCCGACGAAGCCATCGCGCTCGCGAACAATTCACGCTATGGACTTGCCGCCAGCGTGTGGAGCGAAACGATCGGCCGCGCGCTCGATGTCGCGCCGCGGCTCGCGGCAGGCGTCGTATGGATCAACGCGACGAATCTGTTCGATGCGGCGGTCGGTTTCGGCGGCTATCGCGAATCGGGCTATGGACGCGAGGGTGGACGTGAGGGCATTCACGAATATCTGAAACCGCGTGCGTGGCTCAATCTTCCGAAGCGCCAGCCGGTTAGCGCGGTGACGAACGTGAGCAACGATCGTCAAGTCTCGAACGTTGCGTTGATCGACCGCACGGCCAAGCTCTTTATCGGCGGCAAGCAGGTGCGTCCGGACAGCGGCTATTCGTTGACGGTGCATGCGCCGGATGGAACGCTGGCCGGCGAAGTGGGCGAAGGCAATCGCAAGGACATTCGCAATGCGGTCGAAGCGGCGCGTGCCGCGCACAAGTGGTCGCAGGCGAGCACGCATAACCGTGCGCAGGTGCTGTTCTATCTCGCGGAGAATCTGGCGGTGCGTGCGGATGAATTCGCGCATCAACTGGTCGTGCGAAACGGCGCAAGCGAAACGGCGGCGCGCGCGGAAGTCGAAGCCTCGGTCACGCGTCTTTTCACTTACGCGGCGTGGGCCGACAAGTTCGACGGCGCCGTGCATACGCCGCCGCTGCGAGGTGTCGCGCTGGCCATGCACGAGCCGCTCGGCGTGATCGGCATTGCATGTCCGGACGAGGCGCCGCTGCTCGCGTTCGTTTCGCTCGTGGCGCCGGCGCTGGCAATGGGTAATCGCGTGGTGCTGCTGCCGGGCGAGGCCGGTCCGCTTGCGGTCACGGACTTTTATCAGGTCGTCGAGACGTCGGACGTGCCGGGCGGCGTCGTGAACATCGTCACCGGCAAGCGGGAAGCGCTGCTGCCGGCGCTTGCGAGACACGACGATGTGGACGCGGTATGGTGTTTCGGCAGCGCGACGGATGCGACGCTGATCGAGCGCGAGTCGGTCGGCAACCTGAAGCGCACCTTCACCGACTACGGACGCCAGTTCGACTGGTTCGACCGTGCAAGCGAAGGGCCGCTATTTCTCCGCCAGGCAGTGCAGGTGAAGAACATCTGGATACCGTACGGAGACTGAGCGCACAGCGTACGCACGCCAACCAGAAAATGGAGAAGACAACGTGCTGAACACTCTGAACTTGCTGTTGACGAACAACGTGGCGCCGCGCGCATCGCGTCGCGCTGCGCTAAACGCCTCGCGAGGAGGGCTGCGCTCATGAGCTTGCAGCAACAACAGCTCGGACGTGTCGTCATTCTCGGCATTTACGTGACCGATCTGACGTTTCGCGCGGCGCGCATGCCGCTGATCGGCGAAACCGTTGCGGGCTCCGCGTTCGCGATGGGGCCAGGGGGCAAGGGCTCGAATCAGGCAGTGGCGGCGGCACGCGCGGGCGCTGAGGTTGTATTCTGCACGCGCATCGGCAACGATGCATTCGGTTCCATTGCACAAGCAACATGGGCACGCGAAGGCATCACGGCGCGGGCCTCGGTTGTCGAAGGCGTCTCCACAGGCGCCGCCCATATCTTCGTCGACGACACCACCGGCATGAACGCGATCATCGTCGCGGCGGGCGCGGCGGGAACGCTGAGCGCAGCCGACGTCGACGCCATCGATGCCGACATTGCCGGCGCGCGCGTCTTCGTCACGCAACTGGAACAGCCGCTAGCGGCCGCGCGGCGCGGACTCGAAGTCGCGCGCAAGCACGGCGTCACGACCGTGTTCAATCCCGCGCCCGCATTGCCGCTCGACGACGACATCTTCCCGCTGTGCGACTACATCACGCCGAATGAAACCGAAGCCACCGCGCTGACGGGCGTGCCGATCGCGAACGTCGACGATGCACGGCGTGCGGCCGACGTACTGCTCTCGAAAGGCGTCGGCACCGTGATCGTGACGCTCGGCGAGGGCGGCGCGTTGCTGCATGACGCGACGCAATCGGTATGGTTGCCCGCGTTTCATTGTGGCGCGGTGGTCGAAACCGCCGGCGCCGGCGACGGCTTCACGGGGGGCTTCGCGGCCGCACTCGCACGCGGCGAAGGTGCGATCCAGGCCATGCGCTTCGGCTGCGCGCTCGCGGGCGTTTCGGTTACGCGCGCGGGCACGGCGCCTTCAATGCCGACGCTCGCCGAAGTGAACCAGGTATTGAGCGAGTCAAATCAGACGGCACAGGTTTCGTAACCATTCGTGCAGTGCCAAGGAGATCATCAGCGCCATGAAGTCTTCGTTTGCTGCGGGAAAACTGTTTGCCGACCGGCAACTGAATTTTCTTCTGATCGTCAACGTGCTCGTCGTGCTGGTCGCGACGTGGCTCTCGCGCGGCCAGTTCGTCGACATCGACAACCTTCAGTCGATGGGCGGCCAACTGCCCGAACTCGGTTTGCTCGCGCTCGGCATCATGCTGTCGATGGTGTCGGGCAACGGCGGCATCGACCTGTCCGGTGTCGGGCTCGCAAACCTGTCGGGCATGGTCGCGGCGATGCTCGTGCCGCGCTTCGTCAACGGCGACGATTCGCCGATGCTGTACACGTCGCTCTTTTGCGTGATCGTCGTGATCATGGGTCTGCTTGGCGGCCTGCTCAACGGGGTGGTGATCGCACGCCTCAGACTCACGCCGATTCTTTGCACGCTCGGCACGCAACTGCTCTTCACCGGCTTTGCGGTTGTGATCAGCAACGGCGCGTCGGTGCATGTGGACTATGTCGAGCCCTTGTCGGATATCGGCAACGGCACGGTGTTTCAGGTGCCCATAGCGTTCTGCATCTTTCTTGCCGCGGTGATCGTGCTGGGATGGCTGCTCAAGCGCAGCCCCTTCGGGCTGCGTCTCTATCTGATGGGCACGAATCCCAAGGCCGCGTTCTATGCGGGCATTCCGCGCGCACGCATGCTGATCACCACTTACGCGATGTGCGGCGTGCTTGCTTCCCTCGCGGGCCTGATCAGCGCGACGCATACGTCCAGCGCGAAATGGGACTATGGCAACTCCTATCTGCTGATCGCGATCCTGATCGCGGTGATGGGCGGCGTGAATCCGGCGGGCGGGCATGGCCGCATCGTCTGCGTGTTTTTCGCGGCGACTGTGCTTCAGTTTCTGTCGAGCCTCTTCAATCTACTCGGCGTGTCGCAGTTTTTCGGCGACTGCGCGTGGGGTTTTCTGCTGCTGCTGTCGTTGGCGTTCGCAGGCGGCGAACGGGTGCGCGCGATCTTCGGTCTCGGCGGCGGAGGAGGTCCCGTGAAGCCCGCGCAAGCTCCAGCTTCTGGCAGTGCGGGCGCAACGCCGAGGCGTTAGCGCACGGCGAGGATACGTTAAAGGCGGACAGGTTGCCCTGCCTGTTCGCGACGGCTGACACGGCCAGCACGGGCGACATCGAACGATAAAGGAGACATTGCATGAAATTGACTCGACTGGGTGCCGCGCTCGCAGCAGGTGCTCTTACGGTGGGCGTGATCGCCGCGGCGCAGGCGGCGACCAACGAGACGATTGTCACGGTCGTCAAGGTGACGGGCATCAACTGGTTCAACCGGATGGACGAAGGCGTCAAGGAGTTCGCGAAGGACAACCCCGGCGTGACCGCCTATCAGACCGGCCCGGGCCGTGCGGATGCGGCGCAGCAACTGAAGATCATCGAAGACCTGATCGCGAAGAAAGTCACCGCGATTGCCGTGGTGCCCTACGATCCGCCGACGCTCGAACCGGCGTTGAAGAAGGCGATGGATCGCGGCATCAAGGTGGTCACCCACGAAGCGGACAACGCAAAGAACACGATGGTCGACATCGAGGCGTTCGACAACACCGCCTATGGCGCGGGCCTGAACGAACGACTCGCGTCGTGCATGCATAACGAGGGCAAGTGGGCCGTGCTGGTCGGCTCGCTCGGCAGCCGCTCGCAGGTGCAATGGGCCGACGGCGGCATCGGCAACGCGAAGGCCAGGTATCCCAAGATGAACCTGGTCGAGCCGAAACTCGAAACCAACAACGACGGCGAGCGCGCGTATGAAGTCGCGAAGGAAGTACTGCGCAAACATCCGGATCTGAAGGGCTTCCAGGGCTCGTCATCGCTGGATGTGATCGGCATCGGCCGTGCGGTTGAAGAAGCGGGCATGCAAGGCAAGATCTGCGTATACGGTACGGGTCTGCCGACCGAGGCCGGCAAGTTCCTCGAAAGCGGCGCGATCAACGGCATCGCGTTCTGGGACCCGAAGCTCGCTGGCATCGCGATGAACAAGGTCGCGAAGATGCTGGTCGACGGCAAGACAGTGCAGAACGGCGCGGACCTCGGCATTCCTGGCTACACGAAGGTGACGGTCGCGAAGGGGCCGGGCAAGGGCATCATCGTGCGCGGCCAGGGCTGGGTGAATGTCGACAAGTCGAACTACAAGCAGTATCCGTTCTGATTCCGTTGTTCACTTCGAGGCGTGTCCTGTGGGCACGCCTCGACACCGCGACCGATCATCATGAATCAAGAAGACGTATCTTCTGCGCCGTTGTCACAGCCGTTTTTACAAGTGATCGGAGTGCATAAGCGCTTCACCGGCGTGCATGCATTGCGTGGCGTGACTCTCGCATTCGAGCGCGGGCAGATCTATCACCTGCTCGGCGAAAACGGCTGCGGCAAGAGCACGCTGATCAAGATCATTTCCGGCGCGCAACCGCCGGACGAGGGCGAACTCGTGATCGAGGGCGTGCCGCATGCGCGGCTCTCCGCGCTCGAGGCGCTCGCCGCCGGCATCGAAACTGTGTATCAGGATCTTTCGCTGCTGCCTAACATGAGCGTCGCGGAAAACGTCGGGCTCACGTCGGAACTTGCGGCACACGAAGGACGGCTCGCGCGCACGTTCGATCGCCGCGTGCTCGCCGCCACCGCCGCGCGCGCGCTCGAAGCCGTCGGCCTGCCGGGGAATCCCGAGTTTCAATCGACGCTGATCGAGCAATTGCCGCTCGCGACGCGCCAGCTCGTGGCAATTGCCCGCGCGATTGCGAGCGAAGCCAAGTTCGTGATCATGGACGAGCCCACCACGTCGCTCACGCAAAAGGAAGTCGACAATCTGATCGCGGTGCTCGCGAATCTTCGCGCGCAAGGCGTGACGGTGCTGTTCGTGAGCCACAAGCTCGACGAGTGTTATGCGATCGGCGGCGAAGTGATCGTGTTGCGCGACGGACAGAAAATGGCGCAGGGGCCCATCGCGCAGTTCACCAAGGCGCAGATCAGCGAATTGATGACGGGCCGCCATCTGTCGAATGAACGTTACCGGGAGAGTGCTCACGCACAAGACATCGTGCTCGACGTGCGCGGCTTCTCGCGCGCGAGCCAGTTCAGCGACGTGTCCTTCAAGCTGCAGGGCGGCGAGATTCTCGGCGTTACGGGGCTGCTCGATTCCGGGCGCAACGAACTCGCGCGCGCGTTGGCGGGCGTGGCGCCGGCGCAGTCGGGTGACGTCATGCTCGACGGCAAACGTATCGCGCTGCGCACGCCTTCCGATGCGAAACGCCATCGCATCGGCTATGTGCCCGAAGACCGCCTGAACGAAGGGCTATTTCTCGACAAGCCGATTCGCGACAACGTGATTACCGCGATGATTTCGAGCCTGCGCGACCGCTTTGGTCAGATCGACCGCGCACGCGCGCAAGCGCTCGCCGAACAGACCGTGAAGGATCTGCAGATCGCGACGCCTGGCGTGGATAAGCCCGTGCAGTCGCTCTCGGGCGGCAACCAGCAGCGCGTGCTGATTGGACGCTGGCTCGCCATCGACCCGCGCGTGCTGATTCTGCACGGACCGACTGTCGGCGTGGATGTGGGCTCGAAGGACATCATCTATCGCATCATGCAGCGGCTGTCACAACGCGGCATCGGCATCATTCTGATCAGCGACGATTTGCCGGAACTTCTACAGAACTGCGATCGCATTCTGATGATGAAGAAGGGACGCGTGGCCGCCGAATATCGCGCCGACGAATTGAGCGAGGCCGATCTGTATCACGCGCTGCTTTCCGAAGCGGCATAGAGGACGTCAACCGCCATGAACTCGCGCATCCAGTCGCGCAGCGACTCGCCAATCGACTCGCCCATGAAGCAGACCATGACCACTCCCACCGTCGTCGAAGTCGCGCCGAGCATCGAACCGCCGGGATTGCGCACGAGACTCGCGCGCAATCCCGAGTGGTTCACGGTGGCGCTGATCGTGGTGACGTGCCTGATCGTCGGCGCGATCAATCCACGGTTCTTTCAGGTCGCAACGCTGTTCGACCTGCTGCATTCCGCGACCACGATGTCGCTGTTCGCGCTCGGCACGCTCGTCGTGCTTGCGTCGGGCGGCATCGATGTGTCGTTCACCGCGATTGCCGCGCTGACCATGTACGGCATCACGAAAGCCGTGTTCGCGTGGTGGCCCGATGCGCCGTTCGCGCTGATCCTCGTCACCGGCGCGCTTGGCGGTGCCGTGCTCGGCGTGGTGAACGGGCTGCTGGTGCATCGGCTAAAAGCGCCTTCGCTGATCGTTACGATCGGCACGCAATATCTATATCGCGGGCTGTTGCTGACCTTTATCGGCACGACGTTCTTCATGAACATTCCGCACAGCATGGATCACTTCGGTCGCATTCCGCTGTTTTTCTATCACACGGCGGACGGACTGCGCGCGGTGCTGCCGGTGTCGGTGCTCGCGCTGGTGGCCGCCGCGGTCGTCACATGGTGGCTGCTCAATCGCACGATGATGGGACGCGGCGTCTATGCGATGGGCGGCTCGCTCGCGATTGCCGAGCGGCTCGGCTACAACCTGCGTGCAATCCATCTGTTCGTGTTCGGCTATACGGGCATGCTGGCGGGCATTGCGGGCATTCTGCATGTTTCGAACAACCGCCTCGCGAATCCGTTCGATCTGGTCGGCTCGGAGCTCGACGTGATCGCCGCGGTGATCCTCGGCGGTGCGCGCATCACAGGTGGCACGGGTACGGTGGCCGGCACGCTGCTGGGTGTAGTGCTGGTCACCCTGATCAAGAGCGTGCTGATTCTCGTCGGCGTGCCAAGCACCTGGCAGAAGGTGATTATCGGCGCGTTTATTCTGCTTGCCGGGACGCTGTTTGCCCTGCAACGCAAGCGCTGAGTGGGTCCTGGGCTCGGCGCGCGCTGCGTTTTACGTATGTCGCATTACGTGCGTCGTGTGTCGTGTGTGGCATGTCGGGCCGCCACGCCGCGAGAACTGCAACAAGCACGTAAAGAATGTGAGAAGAGCGTGAAGCGCGCGAGCGTGTGCGCTATCCTCGCTTGCGTTGCTCCTGCCCCAACTCGGTGATGATCGAATCGAAGTCGTCGACCTGCGAGAAGCGCACGGCCTTGACGACGCCGAACTTGCTCATGTCAACCACGAGGTGCCGCTCGACGGCGCTCGCCATCGCGGCCTGCTTCAAGGCGACTTCGTGAAAATTCCAGCACGTAACGCCACGCGCGCGGTCCACGCCGCCCGCTGAAATGAACGCCTTGTTGATGCCCATGCGGCGCAACATCTCAAGGCTTTCCTCGCCCGCAAACGAATCCGATGAAGGCACGTACACGCCGCCAAGCAGAATCATCCGCACATTCGGCTTGCGCCGCAAAATCTCCGCCACGTTCAGCGAATAGCACACCACCGTGACATGCCGCTCCGGCGGAATCAGCCGCGCGAGTGTGGTGAGCGTCGTGCCGCAATCGATGAAAAGCGTTTCGTTATCGCCGATAAGCCCCGCGGCAATTGACGACGCTTCTGCCTTGGCGTGCGCGAAATGATCCTTTTCCTGTTCCAGCGAATAACCGGCGTTGTTCGGCACGTCGGTCGCGCTGACGATATAGCCGCCGAGATAGGTGAAGCGATCCGAGTTGGCCGCGATGTCGCGGCGCACTGTCATTTCGGACACACCGAGCAGAGCCGCGGCGTCGCGCAGGCGCATCACATTTTGCCTCGTCAACGCGTCGGCGAGAGCGCGAAGGCGGTCGGGTTTCAGCATGGAGATCCTAGCGCGTGGGAGTGCGTGAGCGGCGTTATATTTGAATCAGAACTGCTGAAAGAATTATAACAACAGGCCGACGCCGCGGCGAGCAAGGGAGCGGCGCCGAACCTAGCCCTGGCTCGCCTTGGCTCGGCAGTTCATGCAATCAGCCCGCAATGGGAACGCGCTTTGCTGGGTCACCGGCGCAGCCGCCGCATCGCGTGCGTGCTTTGCGCTGACAACCAACGTTTGGAGATTGCAATGGACGGCCTACCGGGCGAACCCACAGTAGAGGACCGAATCCGCAAGCGCGCGTATGAGCTATGGGAAAGCGACGGCTCGCCCGAAGGACGGCCCGACGACTACTGGCTGCGCGCGCAGGCACAGATCGAGGCCGAAGGGGACGCGGGCGACGCCGAGCCCGCGGCGGCTGTGGATCAGTCGGGCAAGGGACGGCGAGCGGCCGAGGCAATCGGTGACGAGAGCGCGGAAGCGCCGGAAGCCGGCCAGCCACGGAGCGCCAGCAAGGCGCACGGCGACGCGGGCACGAAGCGCAGCTAGCGCGGCCTGACCACCACACGCAGGAGGACATTATGGACTTCGAGTACGGAGGGTGCATCGTTCATGTCACGGCAGGTGTCGACGACGGCACGATCGTCGCGCATGCAAGGATCGAGGTGACGCGAGGCGCGGTGAGTTCGAGCGACGATACGCACGACATGGAGTTTCATCGGGATTTCGTCGACGAACATGAGGCGATCGAGTTCGCACGCGAGCGGGCGACGGACTGGATCGACGAGCATGTCGAACGGGTCGAGCCGGCGTCGCCGGCCGACGGCTATGCGGGCCCCGTCGCGTAGCTGCGCTTGCAGCGTCGTGCGTGTGCGTGTGCTTGGCCTCGTGCATCTGTCGGGAACGCGGCGATGGCAGCGCGCCGCTTCGCACAACGCTTAAATTTCATCGCCGACCTGTACATTTTTCCATCGGCGAAAAATGCTGCGGCTCACGCGTGACATCGTCGGGCATGCACCATGCGGCGCGCTACGCATCGGTTGGCAGAAGGGAGCCGCGCATGCGTATTGCCCAGGTTTCACCGCTGTATGAAAGAGTGCCACCCGTCGCTTATGGCGGCGTCGAAAGGGTAGTGGCCTGGCTGGTGGACGGCCTCGTCTCGCTGGGCCACGACGTGACGCTCTTTGCAAGCGGCGATTCCCGCACGCGAGCGCGGCTCGTCTCGGGAAGCGACTGCGCGATTCGCCTGATCGAAGATACCGCCGACCCGCAGGCGTTTCACTTCGCGATGCTCGAGGAAGTCGTGCGGCGCGCGGACGAATTCGACATCGTGCATTTTCATACCGACTACACGAGCTTTCCGTTTGCGCGGCGACTGCCATGCGCGTCGCTGACCACCTTGCACTGGCGACTCGACATACCGGGCTTCAGCACGCTGTACCGGCAGTTCGCCGACATGCCGCTGGTGTCGATCTCCGATGCGCAGCGCGCGCCGCTTCCGTGGCTCGACTGGCGCGCAACGGTTAATCACGGCTTGCCCGCCGACTTGCTGCGCTTTCATAAAGAGCCGAGCGATTACGTGGCGTTTCTCGGCCGCATCGCACCGACCAAACGGCCCGACCGCGCAATAGAAATTGCACGGCACGCAGGCGTGCCGATTCGCATCGCCGCGAAAATCGACAACGGTGATCGCGACTACTTCGAGCAGGACATTGCGGGCCTTTTCGACTTGTCGCATGTCGAGTACTGCGGCGAAGTGGACGACGCGTGCAAGAACGATTTTCTCGGACAGGCACGCGCCTTACTGTTTCCGATCGACTGGCCCGAGCCTTTCGGCCTCGTGATGATCGAAGCGCTCGCGTGCGGCACACCCGTGATTGCGTTCAACAACGGCGCGGCGCCTGAAATCGTCGAGCACGGCGTGACGGGTTTCCTCGTCGATTCTGTCGACGAAGCGGTGGCCGCGCTCGCGAAAATCGACACTATCGACCGCGCCGCGTGCCGCGCGGCATTCGAGCGCCGCTTCACGGTCGAGCGAATGGTCAGTCAGTACTCGCGCATTTACGAAGCGATGCTGCGCGACACTTGCGATGCGCAATCGGCGCGGGCCGACTGAAGCAAGCCGAAACCGACAGAATCACGGAGCGCTTTCCATGCGATTTTTTGCCATTGCGACCGACTACGACAACACCTTGGCATCCGACGGACGCGTTGCCGACGCGACGTGGGAGGCGCTCGAACGCCTGCGCGCATCGGGCCGTCAGGCGATCCTCGTGAGCGGCCGGGAGATGGACGACCTGCTCGCCATCTGCCCGCGGCTCGATCTGTTTTCGCGGGTGGTCGCCGAAAATGGTGGCGTGTTGTACACGCCATCGACGGGCGCGCGGCGTCTGCTCGCTCCGCCGCCGCCGCCCGCTTTCGTCGACGAATTGAAGCGTCGCGGCCTGCATCATTTCAGCGTCAGCGAAACGCTGGTCGCGATGATGAAACCCGCTGAGCAGATCGCGCTTGCCGCTATTCGCGACCTGGGCCTCGGCTTGCACATCATCTTCAACGGCGATGCGGTGATGATCGTCTCGCCGGGCATATCGAAAGCGAGCGGCTTGCAGGAGGCGCTCAACGAACTCGCATTGTCTGCCTTCAACGTGGCGGGAGTAGGCGATGCCGAAAACGATCATGCGCTGCTCGACGCGTGTGGTTTTTCGGTAGCGGTGGCCAATGCGCTGCCCGCCTTGAAAGAGCACGCCGATATGGTCACCAGCCGCGCGGCGGGTGCCGGTGTGGCCGAGTTGGTCGACGCGCTAGTCAAGGACGATTTGTGCGAAAGGGCAAGCGTCACGTCGCGCAGCCGCGTGCTAATCGGACATTCACGCGACGACGCCAGACCCGCGGATCTGTATTGCGCGGCGCACGGCACCGTCGCGCTGCTCGTCGGGGAATCGGGATGCGGCAAGTCGACCGCGTGTGCGGGTCTGCTCGAACGGTTAGCGGGCATGCATCAGCAGTTGTGCATCATCGATCCGGAAGGCGACTATCAGAACGACGAGGATACGATCGTGGTCGGCGATACGCACACGGCGCCGCAGATCGAAGAAGTCGTGCAGTTGCTGCTGCGTCCTCCGCGTGCGGCGGTGGCCGTCAATCTGCTGCGCGTGCCGTTGCCCGAGCGGCCTGCATTCTGCGCGTCGTTGCTGCTGGAAGTGCAGCAGTTGCGTGTGAAAACCGGCCGGCCGCACTGGCTCGTGTTCGACGAGGCGCATCATCTGTTTCCGGCTGGATGGGCTGGTGCGAGCCAGACCATTCCGCAGACGCTGGAGACCGCGCTCGCGATCACGGTTTCTCCGCAGCAACTGGACAGCGCATTCCTGCGCCAGGTGAACCTGGTGCTCGCGATGGGCCCGAGCGCCGGCACCGCCGTGCAGGAACTCGCGAAGGCCACAGAGCGGGATATGCCAGGCATCGACGACGTCATGGGTCAAGCGCAACTGAAGCCTGGCGAGGCGCTGTTATGGCGTCTCGCAGAACCGGCGCCCGAAGGCGTGATCCGGCTCGAACCGGGCAGTAAGCATCGGCTCAGGCATCGGCGAAAATATGCAGAAGGGCTGCTGATTCCCGAGCGCAGTTTTTATTTCCGCGGACCCGAGGGTGCGTTGAATCTGCGCGCGCATAACCTGGTGTTATTCGTGGAGATAGCGGAGGGCATCGACGCCGGCACGTGGCAGTATCACCGAGAGCGGGGCGATTATTCGCGCTGGTTCGAAAAGGAGATCGGCGACCCCGATCTCGCGGCGCAAGCGCGGCAGATCGAGCAGGATGCTTCGCTCGATGCAGCCGCGAGCCTTGCGCGGATCAAGGCAGCCGTGCACGAGCGCTACACGCAGCCTGAGAACCCATCGATGCCCGCCGTGCTGACCACGAAGACGGCGGATGCGACGCCGCGCGACGGTTCGCCGGGCGACGACGGATCGTCGCCATAGATATTACGGATACCGTACTAATTCGGCGCGCAGACCACGCCATCTAGTCGGCGTGCGCAGCGGTGCGCGACTTCGATCCCACAGCAGCGCGAACGTCATGCGATGCGATCGTTACGTGAAGACGGATCGCGACCCGCGCGAGGCGTATTCATGAATCGCTCCGCCGGCACGTTCGCGGCACGCTTCGCGAGCCGTTCGAACTCGGTCACGTCGTGGCTGCAGAACACGGTCACGGCTTGACTGGTCAGCGCGAGTTCACGCAGGCGGCGCTGATTGTCGAAACGGGCAGTGCGGTCTTTCTCCAGCATCCACTGATACATGCGCAGCCCTGGCGTGCAATGCGGCCTCGCATGCATCTCGGCGTGATGAAAGTAGGCGTCGGCGGCGTTGAAGAGCCACTGCTCGCCGGTCGTGTTCACGGCGATGCCTGCATGCCCGAACGTATGCCCGCGTAACGGCACGACGAGCAATTCAGGCGGCAGTCCGTCGAGTTGCTGCACACGCGAGAAGCCGTTCCACGCTTCGCCGTCGCCTGCCTGGTACACGCGCCAATTTCCTGAAGTCGACCACTGTTGAGGGCGAAAGCGCTGCCGGTCCATCCACGTCTTCTGCTGGAACGCATAATCGCGCTCGACGCGCAACATATGCACGGTGGCATGCGGGAAGTCGTCGAGGCCGCCGGCATGATCGAAGTCGAGGTGGCTCAGCACGATATGCGTGACGTCGCGCGGATCGAGGCCGAGCCGCTGGATCTGGCGGATCGCGGTCATTTCCTCGCGGAAATCCGGACTCACAAGCCCCAGAAAGAACCGGCTGATACGTGAGCGCGGATTTGCGACGTCGCGCAGCCCGAAGCCGGTGTCCACCAGCACCAGTCCTGCGGAGGTTTCGATGAGCAGACAGTGACAGGTGAGCAGCCCGCGCCCGGCAAGCGACCGCGTGCGTCCGTCCATCAGGCGGCCGCCTAACGGACAGGTGGAAATGCAGTTGAGGTGGTGCACGATCATCGCTTGTCGCTCGTGACGGAGGGAGTGCCGCAAGCTCGCGCAAGGCATATACCTGCCAGGGCTGGACCTTCCCGGGACTTGCGAGCTGCGGTCGCGTATCGTGTGACTGCAAAATATGGTGAGGGAAGCCGTGCGATTTTTCGAGCGCCCAAGACAGCGCGGCGGCGACGCGGTACATTTAAAGTCCGTAGAAAAAATCACGGAGACAAATGTGGGACGCTATTCAGATGACCAGCTTGACGAATTCGCCGCGGCTTTCGAGCGCGACGGAATAGTGATATTGAGGAACCACTTTCCTGCAGACAAGCTTCGTGCGTGGGCCGAGGCTTTCAAACCGCTGCTCGACGAGCGGCTTGCGTCGAAAGCGACGGCCGTGCGCGGCGAAAACCGTCACTACATCACGCTGCCGTTCACGGGCATCTTTGCCGACGAGGCGATCTTTTGCGACGCGGACGTGCTGGCAATAGTCGAGCGCGTGGCCGGCGACGATCCCGTCATGTGTCAACTCGCTACCGACACGCCGCTTAACGGGTCCACCTATCAGGACGTACACCGGGACACGCCGGCGCTCTTCGACGGCGAACCGGAAACGCCTTCATTCCAGCTCGCGGTGAACTTCCCGTTATGCGACGTCACGCTCGAGAACGGGCCGTTCGAGACTACGCTCGGCACGCATCGCATGCGTTCGGACGAAGCGTTGCAAGCGTGGCGCGACGGGCGCGTGCCCTTGCAGGCGATTCCGATGAAACTCGGCGATGTGATGATCCGCGACGTGCGTGCGCTGCATCGCGGCACACCGAATAAGACCGACGTGCCGCGTCCGATGGTGGTGATCGGCTATAGCAGAAGCTGGTATTTCCGGCCTGAAGTGCATATCGATGTGCCGGTGGCTGTTTATGAACAGCTTGGCTCGCGGGGGAAACGGTTGTTGCGGTATATGCCGCGAGTTGAGGAACTCGATACTGCGCCGCGTGGTGAGCATTATCGGAAGTTTGCTTATTGAGGTTGGGGTGTTTTTGTTTTGTTTTGTTTTGATGCAGATGCGCTGCTGTGTGGTGTTGTCGGCGTTTGGCCTTTCTTGATTTCCTGGTGGTCTATTGGTGTTGCCCCTGTGCAGGGCAGTTTCACCGTTGCACTGAGTTGCTTAAGTTGCGTAGCTGCACAAAATCAAGCCTTAGGTTGCATGGCTGTGCGTAGGGGCAGGGAATTGCACACGGCATTTCCTTAAAGTTGCTCTGCGCTTGGTTGCGCGGCCTTGAGCTGACCGGCAATCAACGAGGGCAAAAGCAGGCAACGCTACACAATCAATCGTGACTTTCTGGAAAACGTTCGCCAAGTTCGCGCCAGAAAAACAGGGATTGCGAAAAACTGGCGCAGACGCTCGTTGAATATACCGATCAGTTCAGGCAACGCGCGAATGTTGATGACGTGATGTTTTCGATAATCGCAACCAGCAATGTCCGTCTGCTGGATGAGGACGTGATCCCCATTCTGACCTACAGGGGTACCTGAGTCCGGCGCCATCCGCAACCCCGAGTGAACGGCGGAACACGACAGCGGTTTGCTGAACGACTTAGGGCGCGAAGAATCGCGCCCGTTCTTATGCTGGTGGTGTCGATCCACGACATCCAGACCCCACAGGATGGGAACAAAGGGAACCCGCCTGCTCACGCCTGCCCCTGTTCGTGGACCGACCATCCATTCGAACACAATCCCGTGTGCCGGACTGGCGTTGCGTCGAAATTTGACGAAGGGCTGCTGGTGTCCACCGCGGCCTGACAGTGCGAAGACCGGCCCCTGCCTTTGCACTGCCACACGTCAATCTGAATTTTCCAGATGCCTGTTCCTCCGAATCCAGCAGTGGTCCGGCGTTGGTCTGATACCCGGATGAAGCCGGCCTGCCCATACTCTGGAGACAGAAATTTAGCAACGGACGGCTATGGCGATGAACGACGCAAAGCGCAGGAAGCCCATGCACCGGGCGCAGCAGACAGGCCACATGTCCGGCGATTTCGGCCGCATCGAATGGGCACGTTCGGGCCGTATCGCATGACGCGCATCGTGCATTCCCATCTCCGCGATTACTGCGCTGGTAACGCGCACTGCCTGCGTCAAGCCGCAGCCGGGTCCTTGCGCATGAGCACGAGGGGCGCAGCGTGACGGAGCGCGCCCCCTTCGATCAGGGCGTGCCCGACGTGGCGCTCTCGCCGCAGCGGCTTGAGCATCTGCGAACAGAGCCGTGGCGCTACGGGTTTATCTCGCTGTTGCGCCGTATCGGCGCCGATCCCCGTATCGATCCTGTGGGCACTGCGCGGCGTCCGCTGGCCGAGCCGTTTCGTCTCGGCCAGGCGCCGAGTCTCGCGTTCGCACCGCGCGAGATTGCAGACGTGCGCACGGTCAACGGGCATCTGAAAATCCGGCTGCTGGGTCTGGGCATGCTTGGGCCCAACGGGCCGCTGCCGATNCACGTCACCGAGATCGCGCGCGAGCGTGAGCAGAACCGGCACGACCCGACGCTGGTCAATTTCCTCGACATTTTCCATCACCGTTATCTGACGCTGCTGTACCGGGC
>NZ_AWZT01000040.1 GCF_000472525.1 Paraburkholderia dilworthii | reverse complement strand
GCGATAACGAAGAGCGGGGTGAACATCGCCGTCGGCACGCCCATCATGTGGTACGACACGGCGCTGAACCAGTCGAGATTGGGAAACATCTTTTTCACTTCGGCCATGACTGTTTCAAGGCGCTCGGCGATATCGAACAGTTTCGTGCTGCCCGCTTCTTTCGACAGCTTCTTCGCCACTTCCTTGATGACCTTGTTGCGCGGGTCCGAGATCGTATAGACCGGATGACCGAAGCCGATCACCACTTCCTTGTTCTCGACGCGCCTGCGGATATCGCTTTCCGCGTCATCCGGCGTCTGATAGCGCGACTGGATTTCGAACGCGACTTCATTCGCGCCGCCGTGCTTCGGTCCGCGCAGTGCGCCGATTGCGCCGGTAATCGCCGAATAGATGTCCGATCCTGTACCGGCAATCACGCGACCCGTAAACGTCGATGCATTGAACTCATGCTCGGCGTACAGGTTCAGCGACACATGCATTGCATCGACCCACGACTTCGGCGGTTCGACGCCATGCAGCAGATGCAGGAAGTGGCCGCCGATCGAATCGTCGTCGGTCTCGACTTCAATGCGTTTGCCGTTGTGCGAATAGTGATACCAGTACAGCAGCATCGAGCCGAGCGAGGCCATCAGCTTGTCGGCGATATCGCGCGCGCCGGGCAGATTGTGGTCGTCCTTCTCCGGCAGCACGGTGCCGAGCACCGACACGCCGGTGCGCATCACATCCATTGGATGCGCGGCGGCAGGAATCCATTCGAGCGCGGCCTTGACGTTCGCGGGCAGGCCGCGCAATGCCTTGAGTTTCGTCTTGTACGCAGTCAGTTCGGCCTGCGTCGGCAGCTTTTCGTGCACCAGCAGATACGCGATCTCCTCGAATTCGCAGTTGCCCGCAATGTCGAGAATGTCGTAGCCGCGATAGTGCAGATCGTTGCCCGTCTTGCCGACCGTGCAAAGCGCGGTGTTGCCTGCGGTCACGCCGGACAGCGCAACCGATTTTTTCGGTTTGAATGCGCCCGCGTTCGGCGTGCTGTTGTCTGCTTCGCTCATCAGTATGTCTCCAGTTGCGTCGGTCTTTTAAACGCGACTAGAAACGCAAAGAACGGGCCACCGGCACGGGCATGCGGTAAGTGCATGATTTTCCAGGATTGCCACAATTCGCGGAGCACGGGTTATTTCATCTTTGAAACGTGCGAATTTCACTCATGAAACTGATGCGCGCATAATAGTCGACTTGGCCAACCCGCCCCAAGCCACTGAACGCTCATGAGCACGCCTTCCTTCGACTCCGTCCAACGCCCGCGCATTTGGGCGCTTAGCATCAGCCGCCTGCGCGATCTGTTTTTCGACATTGCCGGCGAATACGTGGAACGTGCGGACTTGCGCATTGTCGCGCAAGGTTTCGAAGACGCCGTTCGCGAGATCGACGCGGCGGGAGCGGCGCGTCCGGATGTCGTCATCGCGGGGGGCTCGAACGGCGCATATCTGAAAACGCGCGTCGCGGTGCCCGTCGTGATGATCACTCCGACGGGCTTCGATGTTATGCACGCGCTCGCGCGCGCTCGCCGCGACGGCGCCAAAGTCGCGCTGGTCACGCATGGCAATACGCCCGACGAAGTGCGCCGCTTCGTCACCGCATTCGGGCTCGATGTGACGTTCGCCTCGCATCAATCCGCGCAGGACGCGGAAAGCGTCGTGCTCGATTTGCGCGATCGCGGCATCGACGTGGTGGTCGGCCCAGGACTCGTGACCGATCTCGCCGCGAACGCCGGCATGGGCGCCGTGTTTCTCTACTCGCGCGCGTCCGTGCGCGCCGGTTTCGACACGGCACTCGAAGTCGCGCAGGCCACGCGGCGCGAAACGATCCGCCGTCAGCGGCTCGACAACCTGTTGCAACACTTGCGCGATGGCGTGGTTGCACTCGACGCGCAAGGCCGTGTCGAGGCGATGAACCAGCGTCTTGCCGCCGTGCTCGGCATCGACCCTGCAAAAGCAGTGGGCCGCGCGTTGCTCGACCTCGCGCCCGATCTCGCCGGCAGCCTGCCCGACTCGGACGGCGACGCGTTCTGCACCGTGCGCGGCGCGAGCTATGTCGTGCATCGCGGGCCGCTTGCGACGAGCGGCGCGGCGGCGGGCACGGTGCTGACGTTCCAGGAATCGCGCGCGGTGGAACGGCTCGACCGTACATTGCGCTCGCGTCAACGTGTGCAGCAGTTCAGCGCCCGTTATCGGCTTGAAGACATGGTCGGCGCGTCCGAATCCATGCAACGGGCGCGCGCTCTCGTGCAGCGTTACGCAAGATCGGACGCCACCGTGCTGATTCTCGGCGAGAGCGGCACCGGCAAGGAAATGGTCGCGCAGAGCATGCATCACCTGAGCGCGCGGCGCGACTTCGCATTCGTTGCGATCAATTGCGGCGCGTTTCCCGAAGCGTTGCTGGAAAGCGAGTTGTTCGGTTACGAGGAAGGCGCGTTCACCGGCGCGCGCAAAGGCGGCAAGGCCGGGCTCATCGAAGTCGCGCACCGCGGCACGCTGTTTCTCGACGAAATCGGCGAAATGCCGCTGTCGTTGCAAAGCCGGTTATTGCGCGTGCTGCAGGAACGTGAAGTCGTGCGGCTCGGTTCGACGGAACCCACGCGCGTCGATATTCGCGTTGTCGCGGCGACCCATCGCGCGCTGACGCAAGGCATCGAAGCCGGCACTTTCCGCGCCGATCTGTACTACCGGCTCAACATTCTCAGCATCGCGCTGCCGCCGCTGCGCGAGCGTCCAACGGACCTTCTACCGCTCGCCGCCGAGTTGCTATTGCAAGCCGCGGCGCGTGAACCGAGGCTCGCGGAGCGCCTGCCCGACGCGGTTGCCGCGGAACGCGTGCTGGCCGCGCTCGCCGAGCCGTTGCGTCGCTATGCGTGGCCGGGCAATGTGCGCGAGTTGCAGAACGTGATCGAGCGGATCGCTGTCGAGCTTGCCGAGATGGAGACGGAAACGGAAACGGACGTGGGTCTATATCCAGACGCAGACGCACAAGCCAACGCGGGCCTGAACGGCGCAACCACGCAATCGCTGATCACGCGCGACATGCTGCGCACCATTGCGCCTGAGATCGTAGAGCCGCATCACGCGCGCACGAAGAAAACCGCGCTGACACTACGCGAACGCAGCCGTCATGTGGAAGCCGACGAAATCCGCGCCGCCCTCGCCGCGCACGACGGCGACCGCGACGCAGTGTGCGACGCGCTCGGCATCAGCAAGACGACCTTATGGCGGAAGCTGAATGCGGCGCGCTAGGCTTCGCGCTGACATTGCCATGCTTGCTCGTATTGGCCGCCGCACGTTGAATAAACATGCTGGGCGTCATGCCGCAGCATCGTTTGAAATGCCGGCCAAAGTGGCTTTGATCGAAGAAGCCCACCTCGGTCGCGACCACTGAGCCGGGCACGCCTTCGAGCAACATCGTCTGCGCCCGCTGAATGCGCACGCCGCACAGATAGCGATACGGCGAAGAACCGTATTGCTGCCGGAACACCGTCGCGAAACGCGACACGCTAAGCGCGGACAGCGCCGCGAGTTGCGCGAGCGTCACCGGCTCGTTGAAATGAGCTTCGATAAAAGCCCGCGCGGTATTAAGGCTGATGGACTGTTTCATGACGTCACGATGGTCGGGCGAGGCGCCAGGCCTTTTGCAAAACGCTGAATGGAAAACCGGTCGAGTGGAATCGGCGTGCTGCCGGTATCGAGGAGTTCCGCCATCGTTTCACCGACGCCCGGGCCGATCTGAAAACCGGCCCCGTTAAAGCCGAACGCATAAAAGAGACCGTCGACCTTGCTGCTCGGGCCGATTACCGGTTCGCCGTCAGGCAGATAACTTTCGACGCCGCTCCACACGCGAATCACATGCAGCGGCGCAAGCGCGGGCACGAGCCGCCGCATCTGCGCGAGCTGACGCACCGTGTTCTGAGGCAGGACCGATGCGCGGCTCGTCACCGGATCCGCCGGACCTGCGGGACCGCCGCCGACGATAATATTGCCGCGCGGAATCTGCCGGAAATAGATGCCTTCCTGCTTGATGGACGTGAACACGCCCATCGACGATTTGAACACGTAGGGCACCGGCTCCGTCACGCACATTTGCGGGCCGCTTACCGTAAGCGGCGCGCCCTCGCCGAACTGTTCGGTAAGACGCGTCGCCCACGCGCCCGCACAAATGACGAGTTGCGCGGCGCGGTACACGTCGCCGCGCGCGCTTTCCACGCGAAAGCGGTCGCCGTCTTTTTCGACGCGCACGATCTCCGTGTTCTCGATCACCTGTGCGCCGAGCCGCGCCGCCGCGCGTCCGAATGCGGGCGCGGCCAGCCGCGGATTCGCGTGGCCGTCGAGCGGCGAAATGGACGCAGCCAGCACTTCACGTCCAAGAAACGGGAAACGCCGGAACATCGCTTCGCCGTGCAGCACTTCGAGTTCGAGCCCGTGAGCGCGCGCGTCGATCGCGTACTGATCGAAATTCTCGACGTCCTTCTGGTGATAGCACACGCGCGTATGGCCAACCGGCAGAAACTCGATGTCCTCACCAAGCAGTTCCGCCGAGCGCTGCCAGGTACGCAACGCGCGATTGGCCATCGCGAGTTGCGGCAATGCGCGGCCTTGCCGCCGAACGCCGCCAAAGTTCACGCCGCTCGCCTGCTGCCCGGTCAGCCCGCGTTCGAGCAGAATCACCGAGCGATTTCGCTGGCGCAGAAAGAACGCCGTGGTGGTGCCCATGATGCCGCCGCCGATCACGATGACATCCGCTTCGTTGCTAGTCGCCGCGCTCATTGCGCCACCTCCTCGGTGAGTGCGACGGGCAGCGGCTTGACCGGCGCCTGGCCGCGCAAACGTCCCACCGACGAGAGCGGCACGCAAGCCGCCGCCGCGATAATTTCCGCGCCGGCGTGTCCGCAGTAGCGCCCCTGGCAACGGCCCATGCCGACGCGCGAAAACGCCTTCGCGCGATTGGCTTCCTGCGCGCCCGTCTCGCATACGACGCGGCGCAACTCGCCCGCCGTGATCGCTTCGCAGCGGCAAACAATGGTTTCGTCGGCCAGCGACGCGGCGAACTTCGCGGGCCACGGAAACGCTTCGCGCAAGCCCGCGGCAAAGCGCGTAAAGCGGGCGAGTTCAGCGCGCAAGCCTTCCATGTCTTTTATGCCCGCGGTCTGCATGCCGTGGTCGTGCATCGCGGCGAGTGCCGCGAGGCGGCCGGAACGTTCCGCTGCGTCTGCGCCGCGCACGCGCGCGCCGTCGCCTGCAAGATAGACGCCTTTGACGCTGCTGCGGCCGTCGTTGTCGATTTGCGCAAGCCACTGCTGCGCGTCGCCGTCGAAGATGAAGCGGCAACCGGCGAGGTCTGCGAGTTGCGTCTCGGGGCGCAAGTGATAGCCGAGCGCCACGGCATCACACGCGAGCTCGATCCGCTTGCCGCCCGGCAGCGCCGCTGTCACACCGCTTACGCCCGTTTGCGGCGAACCTTTGATCTCGAGAGGCTGCACGCCGCGATAAACCGGCACGCGCGCTTTCGCTAACACACGCGTCAACGCAAGGCCCTTTTTCAGCGCAGCGGGAATCGCAAGCAGGCGCGGCAACGCGGCCATGCGCTGCATGAACGTCGACGTATCGAGCACCGCCGCGACCTGCGCGCCCGCCTTCACATATTGCGCGGACACGAGATACAGCAGCGGCCCGCTGCCCATCATCACGATGCGCGAGCCGATTGCGCAGCCTTGCGATTTCAGTGCGACCTGCGCGCCGCCAAGACTGAATGTGCCTGCTTGATGCCAGCCTTTGACGGGCATGAGCCGGTCGGTCGCGCCGCTGCAAATAATCAGCGCGTCGAACGGCAGTGTGCCGTAACGCGTGCCGCTCACTGTATGCACCGCGTTCGCCGAGATATTCCATACGAGCGTTTCGGGCAGATAGTCGAGACTGGTTTTCAACGCATCGAAACTCTCGTGCAACGAAGCCGCGCGCTCCGCCTCGGTGCCATAAAGCGTGTCATAGCTGCGCGAAAAGCCTTCCGGTTGACGCCGATAGATCTGTCCGCCGTCTCGTCGGCCTTCATCGATAACAGTTGGACGCAAGCCCGCTTCAACGAGCGCCTGAGCAGCGCGCACCCCCGCCGGTCCCGCCCCAATGATGATTACGCGCGGGGCCATACGCCCTCCCCGGCTTCGGCCAGTTTCGTGACGATCGACATACCGGGCGCCGCCGGCGTACTGCACGCGCGCACACGCTCGCCTTGCGCGGTCCACACCCAGCAGTCCTGACACGCGCCCATCAGACAGAAACCGGCGCGGCGGCCATCGCCGAATTCGGAATCGCGCAACGTGCTCACGCTCGTGAGCAACGCGACCATCAGCGTGTCGCCTTCGGCGGCTTCGCGCACCACGCCGTCGACGGTAATCGGGAAGGTCCTGCGACCGGTTTCCGCCAGCCGCACAAATCGCTGGTTCATGCCGGGATTGTCTCCAGGGTTTGCAAGCGGCTCAGTTCCGCCGCCGAATGGTGGCAAAGAATCTCCGCACCGGAAGGAAGCTTCTTGAGCGGCGGCGGCGTCATGTTGCACCTACCGTCGATACGCACAGGACAGCGCGAACGGAACGAACACAACTCGGGCACCTGGGCGCTCTCGCCCATCGCGGGTAATGCGCAGGCGGCCACGTGACGGCGGGCGTCGAGCCAGCCGGGCTTCAGCTCGGGCACCGAATCGACGAGCAGACCGGTGTACGGGTGATACGGCGGCGCGGCGAGCACGTCGCGTTGTCCCGCTTCGACACGCTGCCCCGCATACAACACGATCACTTCGTCGCAGATCGCGCGCACGGTCGAGATGTCGTGGCTGATGAACATGTACGACACGCCAAGCTCGCGCCGCAACTCGGCGAGCAGATCGAGGATCGCGGCGCCGACTACCGTGTCGAGCGCGGATGTCACTTCGTCGCAGAGAATCAGCGCGGGGTCGGCGGCGAGCGCGCGCGCCAGATTCACGCGCTGCTTCTGACCACCGGACAAACCGGCAGGCGTGCGCGTGGCTATGGAAGCCGGCAGTTTCACCAGATCGAGCAACGCGAGCATGCGCTTCTTCGCGGCAGCGCCACGCAGATGGTGATAGAACGCGAGCGGCCGGCCGAGAATGTCCGCAATCGAATGGCTCGGGTTCAGCGCAGTGTCCGCATTCTGGAACACGATCTGAATCTGCCGGTACTGGTCGGGTGTGCGGTGCGACAGTTGCGCGGGCAGCGGCTTACCGTTGAACAGTACTTCGCCGCGCGCGCGGTCGACAAGACCCGCCACCACGCGCGCGAGCGTCGTCTTGCCCGAACCCGATTCGCCGATCACGCCGAGCGCGCTGCCACGAGCAATGCTGAGACTGACATCGTCGAGTACGCGCACCGCGGGCACGCCGGAGCGGTCGATGCGGCCATAGCCCGCCGACAGTCCGCGAATTTCGAGCAGCGGCGGTACAGGCTCAGCGCCTTCACGCGGCGTTTCAAACGACGCTTCGGGGCGACGCGTCGCGGCGAGCAACTGGCGCGTGTAGGCATCGACGGGCGCGTCGAGCACTTGCGCGACCGCGCCGTTTTCTTTCACCGCGCCGCCGTTCAGCACGACGATTCGGTCGGCCATCTGCGCGACCACGGCAAGATCGTGCGACACGTAAACAGCAGTCGTGCCGAGTTCGCGCACCACCTTCTTGAAGGCCGCGAGCACTTCGATCTGCGTGGTCACATCCAGCGCGGTAGTCGGCTCGTCGAACACGACGACAGCCGGATCGGTGATCAATGCCATTGCGGCCATCAAGCGCTGCAACTGCCCGCCGGAGACCTGATGCGGATAACGGTCGCCGATTGTTTCCGGTGCGGGCAACGCAAGCGCACGGAAGAGCCCAATCGCCTTGGTCCGCGCGGCGTCTTTGGTCATCAACTGGTGCAGCAGCGCGGGCTCGGTCACCTGATCCATGATCGTGCGCGCCGGATTGAAACCGGCCGCGGCGCTCTGCGCGACATAGGCGACGGTGCGTGCGCGCAATGCGCGGCGCCCTTTCGCGTCGAGCGACAACACGTCGACGTCGCCGATGCGCACCGAACCGCTGCTGATCGAGCAGCCCGCGCGAGCATAGCCGAGCAGCGACAACGCAATGGTCGTCTTGCCCGAGCCCGACTCGCCGATCAACGCGAGCACCTCGCCTTTCTTCACCGAAAAGTCGACGCCCTTGACGATCTCCGTCACCGGCCCGTGCGCGGCACCGGCGACGACCCTGAGACCCTTCACCTCAATCATGTCCCGGTCGGCCATCATGCGTCTCCGTGGCTACGGCTGCGACGCCGCAAGTTGTCGATCAGCAGATTCATGCCGATGGTCAGCGTGGCAATCGCGACCGCCGGCATCAACACGGCAGGCGCGCCCTCCGATAGTCCGCCGATGTTCTCGCGCACGAGCGAACCCCAGTCGGCGTTCGGCGGCTGCACGCCAAGGCCGAGGAAGCTCAGGCCGCTCAACAGCAACACGATGAACACGAAGCGCAACCCAAAATCGGCGAGCATAGGATGGATCATGTTCGGCAATACCTCGACGCGCGCGATGTACAGCAGACCTTCGCCGCGAGCGCGAGCCACCTGCACATATTCGAGGCCCATCAGGTTCAACGCGAGCGAGCGCGAGATACGGAACGCGCCAGGAATGTAGGCCAACGCGGCGACCGTCGTGAGCATCGTGATCGACGAACCGAAGGCCGCGATCACGACGAGCGCGAGCACCTTGCTCGGAATCGAAATCAGCGCATCGAACAGACGGCTCAACACTTCATCGACCCATTTGCCCGACACGGCCGCGACGAGACCGAAGAACGTGCCGATCACGCTCGCGAGCAACGCGGCCGCGAGCGCGAGGCCGACCGTATAACGCGCGCCGTAGAGAATGCGGCTCAGCATGTCGCGGCCGAGATAATCGGTGCCGAGCGGATAGGCCGCGCTATAACGGCCGAAAATTTCCGTCGACGTCAGCGCGCCGCCTTTGTACGGCGCGACCAACGGTCCGATGAAAGCGACCAGAAGCCAGAACAGGACCATCAGCAGGCCAAGCAGGCCGAGCACGGAAAAGCGGTGCACGAGGCGTTGCAGCACGTTGTACTTTGCGCTCGCCACTTCAACGGGCGGCGGCTCGACGACGAGTTCATCGCGGGTGACGTCGTATAGCTCGGTGCCGGCGTGAGGGACGTGGGGATTGGTAGGTTGGCTCATCATCGACGCAGCCTCGGGTTGGATACGATTTGACACAGGTCCGCGATCAGAACGAGCGCGAGATACGCGGCGCAAAACACCATCACGCAGCCTTGCACGAGCGGCATGTCGCGGTTGGTCACGGCGTCCACCATCAGGCTCGCAAGGCCCGGATAGTTGAAGATGGACTCCACGATCACCACGCCGCCGAACAGATACGAAAGGCTCAGCGCGACCGCGTTCGCAATCGGCCCGATGGTGTTCGGCAGCACATGCCGCAACACCACGCGCCGCGGCGACGCGCCCTTGAGCAGCGCCATTTCCACGTACGACGAGTTGAGCTGATCGAGCACCGCCGCGCGCGTCATGCGCGCCATCTGCGCGACGATCACGCAGCACAGCGTCATGACCGGCATCGCGTAGATGCGCAGCAGCGCGCCGAATGAATTGACTTCGGACAGATACGACAGTGCGGGCAGCCAGCGCAGCTTCACGGCGAAGATCAGCACCGCGACGGTCGCGACCAGAAACTCGGGCACTGCCACCGTCGACAACGTCAGCACGTTCAGTACACGGTCGAGCAGCGAGCCGCGAAACATCGCAGACGCGATGCCGATAACCAGCGCGACCGGCACCGACACCGCCGCGGTCAAGCCGGCGAGCACGAGCGAGTTCGGCAGCCGCGTCGCAATCAACTGACTAACCGGCAGATTGTTCGACATCGACGTGCCGAAGTTGCCGGTCACGATATGAAGGAGCCACTCGCCGTAGCGTTGCAGCGCGGGCTGATCGAGCCCGAATTGATGCCGCAATGCAGTGACGGCCTCGGGGGTGGCCGCCTGGCCGAGCGCCTGTTGGGCGGCGTCGCCGGGAAGCAGCCCCGTGACGCCGAACACGATCGCCGAGACGAGCAGCAGCGTAAGCAGCGCGAGGCCGAGGCGCGCGGCGATAAGTCTTTGCGCGTGTGCTTTCATCGAAAGTCGCCTCCTTTTTGAAGCATGCGCGCCGCGTCGAAGCGGCACGCCTTTGCGTGTATTGCGGGGAATGGCGCCGGTTACCGGAACCGGGACGCCTTCACATTACGCCTCTAGCCAGACGTTTTCGGAAAATGCAAAACCCATCAGACCTGCGAGCGGAATCGAGCCGAGTCCCTTGAGCTTGCTCGTATAGGCGTCGAGCGAACTCTGGAACAGCGGAATGCCGATGCCGCCATTTTCATGCACCAGCACCTGGATGTCGCCGTAGATCTGCTTACGCTTGGCGTCGTCCGGTTCGCCACGTGCCGCGACCAGCAACTGGTCGAACTTCGCGCTCTTCCAGTTCGCCTCGTTCCACGGCGCATCCGACTTGAAAAACTGCGTGAGCAGCACATCGGCGCTCGGGCGTGCGTTGACCGAACCGTAACCGAGCGGATGCTTCATCCAGTGGTTCGACCAGTATCCGTCCGCCGGCACGCGCGTTACCTGCAAGTTCAGGCCCGCTTGCGGCGCGACCTGCTGGAGCAGCATCGCCATCTCGACAGAACCCTCGGCCGCCGGCGACGCAAAGATCTGGATCGGCGTGCTGCCCACCTTGGCTTTCTGGAAGTGAAACTTCGCCTTGTCCGGATCGAACTTGCGCTGCGGCAAACCCGCCAGGTAGTACTTGTTGGTCGGATCAATCGGCTGATCGTTGCCGATCGCGCCATAGCCCTGGAAGATCGCCCGGCGAATCTGCTCGCGATCCTGCAGGTACATCATGCCTCGCCGAAAATCGTCGTTGCCGGTTATGCCGCCTTCGTCGCGAACAATCAGGTCGGTGTACTGGCCGGTTTTCGTTTCCAGCACCGAAAAGCCGCCCGCGCCCTTGATGCGCGGCGCCGAGCGCGGGCTGACCGCGTTGATCAGCTGCACGTCGCCGGAAAGCAGCGCGTTCACGCGCGCCGACTCGTCGCCGATGCCGATCAGTTCCACCTCGTCCAGATGCGGCAGGCCCGGCTTCCAGTATTTCTCGTTCTTCACGCCAACCGTGCGAACGCCCGGCGAGAATTCCTTCACTTTGAACGGACCGGTGCCCACTGCCGTTTTGAAGTCTTTGGTGCCGTCCTTGATGATGAGGAAGTGCGACGTGGCCAGAATCACCGGCAAGTCGGCGTTCGCGCCTTCGAGTGTGATCGTCACTTCGTCCGGACCCGTGGCCTTCACTTCCTTGATCTGATCGGCGAGCGTCTTGGCCTTCGACGCCGTGGCCGGGTCCTTGTGACGCATGATCGAATAGACCACGTCGGCAGGCGCGAGCGACTTGCCGTCGTGGAATTGCACGCCGCTGCGCAGCTTGACGACCCACACGGTCGCGTCTTTCGTGTCGAGCGACGTGGCGAGCGCCATCTTCGCGCCGAGATGCGAGTCGAGTTCGGTCAGGCCGTTGTAGAACATGTTGCAACGGACGTAGTCGGTGGCAAGCGACCCCTTCGCGGGATCGAGCGTGTCGGCAGCGGAGGCCGACTGCGTCGCCACCCGAATCTTGCCGCCCTGCTTCGGCTTCGCCTGCGCGAATGCCGCGCCGCTCGCGCTCAGCAACCCGGCGCCCGTCATCGACATCATTCCGGCCGCGGCCATCGCGCGCAGCACATCGCGCCGCGACGCACCCCTGGCTGTCAATTGCTCCAACCCGTTGCCGAGGTCAAGAGCGCCATGTTTCGAGTTTTCCTTATTCATCGAACTTCTCCGCGAGGGTGGGCAGTTGTGATGGCTGCGTGGGGTTGACTAACAAGCAACAACAACAGGACTTCAATAGAAGATGTCTTTGATACGGTAGTACGTCCCCACGAGCGGGAGGAACCAGGGCTTGCCGGTGTGGCCTGGAATCGCGGGCCATTCGCACTCGCCCCAAGGGTTACGGTCTTCGCGGCCGTCCATCACGTCCGCCATCACCTGGCCCATGTGGGTGGACATCTGCGTGCCGTGGCCGCTGTAGCCCATCGAAAAATAGATGCCGTCGTGTTGCCCGGCGTGCGGCAGGCGGTCGACGCTCATGTCCACGAGACCGCCCCAGCAATAGTCGATGCGCGCGCTCGCCAGCATCGGAAACATCGCGGCGAGACCTTGTTGCAGGATGCGCCCGCTCTTCGCATCCGACGGACGCTCGGAAGCCGTGAAGCGCGCGCGGCCGCCAAACAGCACACGCGAATCGGGCGTCACGCGGAAGTAGTTATGCATCAGGCGCGTGGTCGTGTACGCGCGGCGGTTCGGCAACACCTTCGCCAATAGTTCCGGCGGCAACGGTTCAGTGACGACGATGAACGAGCCAACCGGAGCAAGGCGTCGCCGATACCAGCCGAACGGCCCATGCCGCGACGGGCCGGTCGCGATCAATACCTGTTTCGCGCGCACTTCGCCGCGCGCGGTGACGACGCGATGTGCATCGCCGTCTTTCACGATCGACGTGACCGCCGCGTTTTCATACAGCTTCGCGCCGCGACGAACCGCGGCTTCGGCGAGTCCGACTGTGAACTTGCCCATATGCATCTGACCGCCGTGACGTTGCAGCAGTCCGCCATGAAAACCGTCCGACTGAACCTCGCTGCGAATGCGTTCACCGTCGAACAGTTCGATGTCGGTATCCACCGCGCGACGAATCAGATCGGCGGTCTTCTCCAGATGCGCGAGATGATGCGGTTTCGACGCAAGCTTCAGCTTGCCGGTCGCGATGTAATTGCAGTCGATGTTCTCGTCGCGGATCAGACGCTCGACCGTATCGACCGCATCCGAATACGCGCGATAGCACGCGCTCGCGCGTTCCAGGCCGAGTTGGGCGGCGAGCGCGACGAAGTCTTGCGCGACGCCCGTATTCACCTGACCGCCGTTGCGGCCCGATGCGCCGCCGCCCACGCGCCCCGCGTCCACCACCGTCACCGACGCGCCGCGCGTACCCAACGCCTGCGCCGCCGACAAGCCGGTGAAGCCCGCGCCGATCACCACCACATCGGCGTGGCCGTCGACCGGGCCTTCGCACGCCGAAACGAACGGCGGCGCGGTGTCGAGCCAGTAGGAATCGAGCTTCATCCGCTGTGTCCTTTGTTCGGCAAATGCTTACAGGCCGAGTTCGGCAGCCAGTTGCGGAATACCGTCGACTTCGTAGTACTGGTAATACGGCGTCGACGGTTCATGGCCGCGGTTGATGAACGCCTTGTGCTTGACGCCCATGTCGTGCACCGTCATCAGGTCGTAGCGCAGGCTCGACGACACGTGCAGCACGTCTTCCGGATTGCAGTTGAGCTTGTCGAACATGTACTCGAAGCCTTGCATGCGCGGCTTATACGATTGCGCCTGCTCGGCCGTGAACACTGCATGGAACGGCGCGCCGAGCTTGTCGACGTTGCTCTGGATCTGGTCGTTCGATGCGTTCGACAGAATCACGAGCTTGTACTTCTTCGCAAGGCGCGACAGACCTTCGGGCACGTCCGGATGCGGACCCCACGTCGGCACGGCCTCATAGATCTTCTGTGCACCGGCTTCGTTGAATTCGACGTTCATGCGCACGCACGCACGACGCAATGCATTCACCACGACATCGCGATACGGCTTCCATGCGCCCAGCACTTCGTCGCGACGATAGCCGGCGTAGAACGCGACCAGCTTTTCCAGGTCGTCGGCCTTCAGGATGTGGCCGTACAGTTCGCGCGTCATGTCGGCCATGCGGAATTTGGTCAGCGTGCCGTAGCAGTCGAAGGTGATGTATTTCGGTTCGAATTCGATCATGGTGCAGTCCTATCGTGGTGGTGAACTCGCGTCGAGCTCATTGGCGAAAACACAGTGAATGCTCATCTCTGTGAAAGATTTAATCAGCGCAAAAACATAGATGTTCCTGATTCGCGCGTTGCTTGTGACACAAACCATGCGTTTTGAGGCCGTTGCGCAGCAGAGTCTGCGGTTGCCGGCTGCAAGCCTTGCCAGGCTTGGGCTGGCGTGGTACCAGGAGAGGCTTGGACCGTAGCGTCAGACGCGACATCGCGGGCCGTATGGTGGGCCGAATCGCGGGCCGAAGTCAGGCGATGACGCCGCGCACGCTGCGGCGCTCGTCATTGCCTCAGATCGATCAGCACGCTTTTGAAACGCAGATTGGCCTCATAAGCCTGGCGTCCCAGATCCTTGCCGATGCCCGAGCGCTTGTAGCCGCCCGTTGGAATCATGAAGTCGGACGTGCGGCCATAGCGGTTAACCCATACGGTGCCCGCTTCGAGTCCGCGCACGAAACGCAGCGCCCGGCCCAGGTCGGCGGTATGCACGCCGGCCGCGAGCCCATACTCGGGATGCTGCGCAAGCGCGAGCGCTTCTTCTTCGGTGTCGAAGGTTTGCAGCGTGAGTACAGGGCCGAATACTTCTTCGCGCACGGCTTCCGAGTCGGCGGTGACATCGGTCAGCAACGTCGGCGTATAGAAGGCGCCCGCTAATGCGCCGGACGCAGCGCCGGAGGACGAGCCGCCCGCATCGGCACGCACGCCGCCGTAGCGCAGCGTCGCGCCCGAGCCGAGCGTGCGGCCCACAATGCTTTCGATGCGCGCCGCCTGCGGCTCCGAAATGATCGGTGAGAGCGTCGTGCCCGCAGCCCACGTCGCGCCTGGCTTCAATTCCGCGAAGATCCTGCCGATGCGCTCGGCAAGCGGTTCAGCGAGGCTGCGCTCGACGAGCAGCCGCGAGCCCGCCACGCACACCTGCCCGGCGTTGCCGGTAATCGCGCCCGCGATGCGGCGCGCCACGTCGTCCAGACGCGGCGCATCGGCGAAAACGATTTGCGGGCTTTTGCCGCCCAGTTCGAGCGTCACGGGCTTCGTGCCGCTATTCGCGCACGCCGCCATGATCGCCGCGCCGGTGCGCGTCGAGCCGGTGAACGTGACCTTGCTGATCTTCGGATGACGCACGAGCTCGTCGCCGGTCGTTCGCCCGTCGCCCTGAATCACATTGAAGATGCCCGCTGGCACGCCTGCCTGCACGGCGAGCTCGGCGAGGCGCAGCACCGAGAACGGTGTCATCTCCGAAGGCTTCAGCACGACGGCATTACCGGCGGCGAGCGCGGGCGCGATCTTCCACGAAGCCATCACGAGCGGGAAATTCCACGGCGCGATTGCGCCAATTACGCCGTATGGCTCGGCGATCGTCATGCCGAGATGATCGTGGTCGGTGGCCGCGACGTCGCCACCGAGCTTATCGGCGAACTCAGCGTAAAAGCGGATGCCTTCCGCGGTGAAGGGCACGTCCCACGAAACAGCCTGCGCGACCGGACGTGTCGAGCCGAGCGCTTCGAGGCGGCCGAGCGCGAGCGCGTCGGCTTCCACGAGATCGGCAAAACGGCGCAGGATTTTCGCGCGCTCACGCGGCGCCATGCGCGCCCAGCCGCTCGTGCGGAACGCCTGCCATGCGTTCTCGACCGCGCGATCCACCATGTTCGCATCGGCCACCGGCACGCTTGCGTAGACCACGCCGTCCGACGGCCGCGCGACCTCCATGCGCCGCGCGCCGTGCTCGCCGCCTTCCACATACTCGCCGCCGATGAAATGGCCGCTGCGAACCGTGACTTCGTCCGGATTGAAGCTGTCCATGAGAAAGTGTCCTGAGTGAGGGCTGAATGGAGACCGCGGGCGATGCGCCTGTAGCACGCCATCGCAATGACAAAATCGTAGAGCCGCGCGCCCGGCATATGTCGCCGACAAAATTCGCCGCGCAGCAGAACCCGCTTGTAATGCGCGTCCGGACGGGGCGTTTTGCATCGAATTGCGATGCGGCCCTCCGAAGCGCGCCGGATAAAAAGATCGTCCTAGTCACACTGCGCCCCGGATGACACAGTGACGCGTAAGCCTTTAGCCATTCAGGGAGTGGGGCGTGCCCGATTCGATTACCTATAGACGCTTTACCCTTGACGACATCGCCGCCGCCCATGCGTTGACGGTCGAACTCAAATGGCCGCATCGCGCGGATGACTGGAAATTCGTCGCGCAACTAGGCGTGGGTTTCGTCGCCGAAGACGCGAGCGGCGTGATCGGCACCGCGCTCTGCTGGAAGTACGGCGCGGACCGTGCGTCGCTCGGCATGGTGATCGTGTCGCCGGAGCGGCAAGGGCGCGGCATCGGCAGAAAGCTGATGGAGCTTCTGCTCGAAGAACTCGGCGGCCGCATCACGTTCCTGCACGCGACCACCGCCGGTCAGCCGCTCTACGAAAAGCTCGGCTTTCGCGCGGCCGGCACGCTCGATCAGCATCAGGGGGCGGCATTTCAGCCGCCGCTCGTGTCGTTGCCGCCCGGCGAGCGTCTGCGCCCATTAGGCTCGAGCGATATGGCGCGACTCGTGGAACTGGCTTCGCAGGCAAGCGGACTCGATCGCGGCGAGGTGCTCCCCGCGCTGCTCGAGAACGCCGACGGCATCGCGCTCGACCGCGACGGCGAACTGGTCGGCTTTGCGCTTTTTCGGCGCTTCGGCCGCGGCTTTGCGATTGGCCCGGTAGTCGCGCCCGCGTCCGAGGATTCGAGCCGCGCGAAGGCGCTCATCAGTCACTGGCTCGCGCTCAATGAAGGCGTGTTCGTGCGCGTCGATACACCCGGCGATAGCGGCCTGACCGAATGGCTCGAACAACTCGGCCTGCCGCGCGTGGACACCGTCGTCAGGATGGTGCGCAATGCCACGCCCGAGAGCATCGCAACCAGGGCGGCGCCTTGTTTGCAGTACGGCATCATTAATCAGGCGATTTTCTGACCCGTCATGGCCTTCCTCTATAAAGCCGATCCGGCGCGCGGCGCGCAGTGGGCGAAGCTCTTCGCCGAGAAGGCACCCGACCTGCCGTTTCATATCTGGCCCGATCACGGCGATCCGGCGGCGATTCGCTATCTCGCCGCGTGGCAGCCGCCTGACAATCCCACGCTCACGTTTCCCAATCTGGAAGTCGTGTTTTCCGTGGGCGCGGGCATCGACCAATTCGATCTGTCCGGCGTGCCCGCGCATGTGCCGGTCGTGCGGATGATCGAGCCGGGGATTGTCGAAGGCATGGTCGAATACGTCACGCAGGCCGCGCTGACGATTCATCGCGATCTGTTCGACTATGGTCTTCAGCAACAGCAACAGGTATGGCGCGAACTGCCGCTGAAGCCCGCAGCGCAACGGCGCATCGGCGTGCTTGGGCTCGGCGTGCTCGGCACCGCGGTGTTGGAACGGCTGCGTCTCTTCGGCTTTGCCTGTGCCGGCTGGAGCCGCTCGCCGCGTGAAATAGAAGGCGTCGAATGTTATGCAGGCGAAGGCTCGCTCGACGCATTTCTCGCGCGCACCGACATACTCGCTTGCCTGTTGCCGCTCACGCCGGCCACGCGCGGCCTGCTCGACGCGAAGCTGTTCGCCAGGCTGCCGCGTGGCGCGTCGCTGATTCAGACCGGGCGTGGCCCGCATCTGAATCAGCAGGATTTGCTGGCGGCGCTCGACAGCGGCCAACTGCACAGCGCGATTCTCGACGTGACCGATCCCGAGCCTTTGCCGGCCGGTCATCCGTTGTGGACGCATCCGCGTGTGCGCATCACGCCGCATATCGCCAGCGCGACGCGGCCCGATACCGCCGTCGACGTGGTGCTCGACAACTTGCGCCGTCATCGCGAAGGTCTGCCGATGCTCGGTCAGATCGACCGTACGCGTGGCTACTGAAACGCCGCGCATCTCATCGAATACACGCGCGGCGGCACTTTTCAACGTCCGCAGCACAAAATGCTAAGGGCATGCATCAAAACGCGTTGTGCACGCTTTTCAGGCAATTGTTTAGGCAAGCGGGCAATCGCCGCAGATCAGTAGTATGGAACGGTCAACAGCCCCTTTCCGCGACGAGAACCCACCATGCCGATTCAATCGCTCATCGAAGCCGACCGCCAGCATCTGATCCACCCCGTCATCAACTACCGTGCGCACGAGGCGCGCGGCGTCACGGTTCTCGAATCCGCCAGCGGCGCATTTCTGCGCGACGCGGCGGGCAATGAACTGCTCGACGCCTTCTCCGGCTTGTGGTGCGTGAACGTAGGCTACGGCCAGGAGAGCATTGTCGAAGCCGCCACCGCGCAGATGAAAAAGCTGCCGTACGCGACCAGCTATTTCCATTTCGGCTCCGAGCCTGCTATCGAACTCGCGCAGAAACTGGCGGGCGTGGCGCCCGCTTCGCTGCAACATGTGTACTTCACACTCGGCGGCTCGGACGCGGTCGATTCGGCCATTCGCTTTATCACGCATTACTTCAATGCGACGGGCCGCCCGTCGAAGAAACACATCATCGCGCTGCAACGCGGCTACCACGGCTCGTCGAGCATGGGCGCGGGGCTCACTGCATTGCCCGCGTTTCACCGCAATTTCGATCTGCCGTTGCCGAACCAGCATCATTTGCCGTCGCCGTATGCGTACCGCAATCATTTCGCCGACGACGCCGCGCTGATCGCCGCCTCGGTCGCCGCGCTCGAAGCGAAGGTCGCGGAACTCGGCGCGGACAACGTGGCCGCGTTCTTCTGCGAGCCGATTCAAGGCTCCGGCGGCGTGATCGTGCCGCCGGTCGGCTGGCTGAAGGCGATGCGCGAAAGCTGCCGCAAGCTCGGCATTCTGTTCGTCGCCGACGAGGTCATTACCGGCTTTGGCCGCACCGGTCCGCTCTTCGCATGCCAAGGGGAGAACGTCGAGCCCGACCTGATGACGGTTGCCAAAGGTTTGACCGCAGGTTATGCGCCGATGGGCGCCGTGCTGATGTCTGACGAAATTTATCAAGGCATTGCCGATGGCGACGCCGAAGCGATTGTCGGTCACGGTCACACGTATTCGGCGCATCCGGTGAGCGCGGCAATCGGTCTCGAGGTGCTGCGGCTTTATCACGAAGGCGGGCTGCTCGCGAACGGCGTGGCGCGCGGGCCGCGTTTCGCGCGCGGTCTCGACGCATTGCTCGCGCATCCTTTAGTGGGCGACTCGCGTCACCGCGGGCTGCTCGGCGCGCTGGAACTCGTCGCCAACAAAGACACCAAGGCGCAATTCGATCCCGCGCTGAAACTGTCCGAGCGCATTGCCGCCGCCGCATATGAAAACCGCCTGATCTTCCGTGCCTTCGGCGACAACATTCTCGGCTTTGCGCCGGCGCTCTCGTACACCGAATCCGACTTCGACATGATGTTCGAGCGCCTCGAAAAAACCCTGGACGACGTGCTCGCGCAAGCCGAGGTTCGGGCAGCGCTGAGCGGCCAAACCGCGGTCAACAGCCAGGTCAAAAGTACTGCCGCTGCATGCTAGAGTAGAGGGCACCCCAGAGCCCCTTACCTCAACCGCCGGAGCCACAACGTTACGATGAGCAGCGACTGCAAGCTGGACCGTATTGACCTGCGCATACTTTCGCAGTTGCAGAAGAAAGGCCGCATAACCAACGTCGAGCTTGCCGATGCGGTCGGCCTTTCGCCCAGCCCTTGCCTGATTCGCGTCAAGCGTCTGGAGAAAGCCGGCTACATCATCGGCTATGGTGCGCAAATCCAGCTCGAAAAGCTGGGCGACGTGCAGATCGTTTTCACCGAAGTCACGCTCGCCGATCATCGGCGGGAGGACTTCACCAAGTTCGTGAATGCGATTCGCGATGTCGATGAAATTGTCGAATGCCATCTTGCGAGCGGCGGCTACGATTACCTGCTCAAGTTCGTCACGCGCAGCGTGAGCCATTACCAGAGCATTATCGAAGGCTTACTGGAACGCGACATCGGCATTGAGAAGTACTTCAGCTACGTGATCATCAAGTCGCCATTCGTGAAGAGCCACTATCCGCTTGAAACGCTGTTTTCGCAGAATCATCACTAACTAGGCGCTTTCGTTCGGCGGGCTCCATTGCGCGAATTCCTCGCTCAGAAAGTCCACGCAAACCCGCACTTTTGCGGACTGCGCGAGCCGCGCCGGATACACCGCCCACAAATTCGCCGGTTGCGTCACGTCCGGCAACACCTGCTGCAACTGGCCGCTTTCCAGCAGCGGCCGCACGTCCCACATCGAACGCAGTACGATGCCGCGCCCGGCCAGCGCCCATTGCACCGCCACCTCGCCATGATTGGTCGACAACGGTCCAGTCACCTTGATCGACGCCGCCTCGCCGCGCACGGTCAAGCGCCACAACCCGAACGGATGATCGCGCTCCTTGATCGCGAGACACGCATGCGACGACAGGTCCGCAAGCTGACGCGGCGCGCCATGCCGCGCGAGATAGTCGGGCGACGCGCATAGCACACGATGATTCGACGCAAGCCGCCGCGCGATCAGATGCGGCGCGATGTCGTCGCCGATGCGAATGTCGAGATCGAAACCTTCGCCGGCTACATCGACAAGCCGGTCGAACAGATCGAGCCGCACGCTCAACTGCGGATAGCGCTCCGAAAAGCACGCGAGCGCGGGAGCCACGAAGCGTCGGCCGAAACCGAAACTGCTCGAAATGCGCAGCTTGCCGCCTGGAATGCGCCGCGTGGTGGAGACGTCTTCCACCAGCTGATCGACGTCGTCCAGAATCTTTTCTGCCCACGTATAGACGCGCTCGCCGGCTTCCGTGATCGCGACGCGCCGTGTGGACCGGTGCAACAAACGCGTGCCGAGCGTAGTCTCCAGAACATTGATCCGCTTGCTGACATACGCCGCGGACACGGACAACGCTTCGGCCGCCGCGCTGAAGCTGGCTTTGCGCGCGACTTCGCAAAACACGCGTAAATCGCCGAGATCGGGTGACGGGACGGCATTCATGGGTCGCTCGGTGGCGTCGAGGTTGTATGCGACGTTTGTACACGAATCGTGCACAGTGGCTTAACTAAAGCAATCATTTTAGAGCCAAACAGCAGGAATAAAATAACCGTTATCGAATCAGTACTAGCCCTAATGGAGGAGCACAACATGTCGAAGAAATATCGGATTGCTGTCATTCCCGGCGACGGCATCGGCGTCGAGGTCATGCCCGAAGCGCTTCGCGTGCTCGACACGGTGAAGACGCGCTTCGGCATCGAGCTGGAGTATCAGCACATCGAATGGGCAAGCTGCGAGTACTACGCAAAGCATGGCCAGATGATGCCCGACGACTGGAAAGCGCAACTGCAATCGGCGGACGCCATTCTGTTCGGCGCGGTGGGCTGGCCCGACACGGTGCCCGACCACATCTCGCTGTGGGGCTCTCTGCTCAAGTTCCGCCGCGAATTCGACCAGTACATCAACCTGCGCCCGGCGCGTCTTTTCGCCGGCGTGCCTTCGCCGCTCGCGGGGCGCAAGGCGGGCGACATCGACTTCTGGATCGTGCGCGAGAACACCGAGGGCGAGTATTCGTCGGTAGGCGGTGTGATGTTCGAGGGAACCGAGCGCGAATTCGTGTTGCAGGAATCCGTGTTCACGCGGCACGGCAGCGAACGCGTGCTGAAGTTCGCGTTCGACCTCGCGCAACGCCGCGAGCGCAAGAAGATCACTGTCGCCACGAAGAGCAACGGCATCGCGATCAGCATGCCGTGGTGGGACAAATGCGCGGCTGGCATCGCGGCGCAGTACCCGGACGTCACGTGGGACAAGCAGCACATCGACATTCTCTGCGCGCGCTTCGTGCTGAACCCGGATCGCTTCGACGTGGTGGTGGCCACCAATCTGTTCGGTGACATCCTGTCCGACCTCGGCCCCGCGTGCACCGGCACGATCGGTCTCGCGCCGTCCGGCAATCTGAATCCCGACCGCAAGTTTCCGTCACTGTTCGAGCCGGTGCATGGCTCGGCGCCGGACATCGCGGGCAAGAACATCGCCAATCCGATTGCGATGATCTGGTCTGCCGCGATGATGCTCGACTTCCTCGGCAATCACGAAGGCAAGGAGCGGGAGGCACACGACGCGATTCTGACCGCAATCGAAGCGACGCTGGTTGAAGGCCCGCATACGGGCGACCTCGGCGGCAAGGCGAATACGACGGAAGTCGGCCAGGCCATCGCCGCGAAGCTCGGCTGAGGCCCGTTCAAACTTTTGTCAGGACACTTCCGCATGAGCATGGAAAGCTATCCCATCGAAGTCGAGTTTCCCGATATTTCGGTGCACGAACAATCGTCGTCGGGAATTTCGTACGTTCATACGTTCGACTCCGGCGTGCCGGGCCCGCACGTGATGATCAACGCGCTCACGCACGGCAACGAAGTGTGCGGCGCAATTGTCGTGGACGAACTGCTGCGCCGTGCGTTGCGCCCGCGCTGCGGGCGCCTCACGCTCGCGTTCGCGAACGTCGCGGCGTATCTGAGCTTCGATCCCGCGAAGCCGGACGCCGCCCGTTTTGTCGATCAGGACTTCAATCGCGTGTGGACCACCGCCGTACTCGACGATGCATCGCGAACGTCCAGCGAACTGGCGCGCGCGCGAGCAATGCGGCCGGTGATCGACAGCGTCGATGCACTGCTCGACCTGCATTCGATGCATGAGAAGAGCAAGCCGCTGATCGTCGCCGGGCCGCTGCAAAAAGGCATCGACCTCGCCATACGGCTCGGCACGCCCGCTACCGTCATCTGCGACGAAGGCCACCCGGAAGGCCGCCGCATGCGCGACTACGAAGGCTTCGGCGACACCGCCAGCACGAAGAACGCGTTGCTGATCGAATGCGGGCAACACTGGGAAAAGAGCGCGGTCGCAGTGGCGCGCGACACGACCGCGCGTTTTCTGCTGCTCGCCGGCGCGATCGACAAAAGCGATCTGCCGCCTGCCTGGCTCGCGCCGTTGCCGCCTGTGCAGCACATTGTGCGCGTGACGGAACCGGTCGTCGCAACGAGCATGGACTTTCGTTTTGCGGCGCCGTACACGGGCCTCGAAATCTTCTCGGATGCAGGCGCCGTGATCGGCTGGTCGAACGGCGAAGCGGTCACTACGCCCTACGACAACTGCATGCTCGTGATGCCTTCACTGCGGCAACTGCGCCCCGGTGTGACCGTCGTGCGCCTGGGCAAGATCGAGCAAACCGTTGCCAACACTTCAACCAGCGACCTGTAAGCGGGCGCGCGCATCTATATAAAGGCAGCACAAGCCATGAAGGTTCAACAAATCAAACAAAGCGTGAATCTGCAAAATCTCGAGGACTGGGGTACGGCTGGCCTGCCTGGCACCACGCCGATCCGCGTCTCGGGGGTGCAACGCGTGATCAAGGGCACGGAAGCTATCGACACGGGCATCTTCGAATGCTCGGCCGGCACTTACCGCCGCTCCGTCAAGCAGGCCGAGGTGATGCACATCATCGCCGGGCGTGGGCGCTTTACGCCCGACAACGAGGAGACAGTCCACTTCGCAAGCGGCGACACGCTGTTCTTCGAAGCCAATACAGAAGGTCTTTGGCAAGTGGATGAGACCATGCGCAAGGTCTATGTGATTCTTTGATACGGCTCTTCCCGTTTTACCCCGGCGCGCGCAGCCGCGCCGCGGCCCTCCGCGCTTTTCGCAAACTCCCCGCCCCTTTCCTTTCGACGTGGACCGGCAACAGTGTCGGGTAATCCCGCGTTGACCTGCCGTTATCAAATTACTTACAGTGGCGCTTGTTCGCCAAAAGAATCGTAGTTCTATATACGAACAAATAAAATTGATGGCGACGGCCACCCTGTCCGCATACCATGCATGAATGAAGCGGACAGAGTCGCAGGCGCAGGCATCGCGCGCCGCCCAATGGCGCGCGATCGTAAAGTAAGACGAGGCTCGCTCCGACGGGCCTTTTTGCAGTCAGGAGACGCATCATGAATCGCAGCAACGCTGTGAACGTTCAGACCTTCCTCAACGAGCATCCGTTTTCGCCGTTCCAGTGGCTGGTATTTTTCATGTGCTTCGTGATCGTCCTGCTGGACGGTTTCGACACGGCCGCGATCGGCTTCATTGCACCGTCGTTGCTCGCCGAATGGGGCATCGCCAAACCGGCGCTCGCGCCCGTGCTGAGCGCGGCGTTGTTCGGCCTCGCCTGCGGCGCGCTGGCTTCGGGGCCGCTGTCGGACCGGCTTGGACGTCGTTGGATGCTGCTCGGCTCAGTCCTGCTGTTCGGCGCCGCGTGCCTCGGCTCGGCCTTTTCGACGAGCATCGAGTATCTGACGGCGCTGCGCTTCATCACCGGCGTCGGCCTCGGTGCGGCCATGCCGAACGCCGTCACGATGATGGGCGAATACTGTCCGGACAGCCGCCGCGCAACAGTGATCAATCTGATGTTTTGCGGCTTTCCGCTTGGCGCGGCATTCGGCGGTTTCCTCGCCGCATGGATGATTCCGCATTTCGGCTGGCGCAGCGTGCTGCTGCTCGGCGGTATCGCCCCGCTTCTGCTGCTGGTGCTGTTGATGATCAAGATGCCGGAGTCGGTGCGCTACATGGTCGCCAACAATCAGCCGGTCGCGCGCATTCGCGCCGCGCTATCGCGCATTTCGAGCGAAGCCGCGCAGGCCGACTCGTTCATGATGACCGAAACTGCGCCGCAAACCGGCAGCAAAGGTGCGGGCGTCGTGCTGTCGCGCGCATACATCGTCGGCTCGTTGATGCTGTGGATCACCTACTTCATGGGCCTCGTGATCTTCTACGCGTCGATCAACTGGATGCCGATTCTGCTGAAGGAGGCAGGTCTCACGCCGCAACGCGCGACGCTGATTTCTGCGCTGTTCCCGCTCGGCGGCGTCGGCGCGGTGGTGTGCGGTGTGCTGATGGATCGCTTCAACGCGAACCGCATTATCGCGGCATGCTACGCGCTGACCGCCGTTAGCGTGTACTTCATCGGCCAGGCGGTGGGCAATGTCGGCGCGCTTGTGTTCATCGTGTTCGTGGCGGGTGTGCTGATGAATACCGCGCAATCGTCGATGCCCGCGCTCGCCGCCGCGTTCTACCCGACGCAGGGCCGCGGCACGGGCGTCGCATGGATGCTCGGCATTGGACGCTTCGGCGGCATTGCGGGCTCGTTCCTCGTTGCCGAACTGGCGCGGCGTCATTTCACGTTCGCCGGCATCTTCGCGACGATCGCGGTCGCCGGCGTGATTGCGTGCATCGCGCTGCTGATCAAGCAGGCGGCGCGGCCGCATGTGGCGAATGCGTCGGTGCCAAAAGCGGAGTCGTTCGGACATTGAGCGCCTCGCGCTGGGATCACGTTGCTGATCTGCTGAAGCCGCCTTCCGAGGCGGCTTTTTCTTTTGACGCCAGAACGTGCGCTGCCGGGTTCGAGGATTGCTGCAACCAATGCGGACAATCTTCCGGAGCACACGACATGAACCTCCATTCCCTTGCCTGCGCGGCGCCCGCTCGTCACATTGTCTTTGCCAGCATGGCGGCCGAATCCGATCCACCGACCGGTGAAAACGACGACGACCTCGACGACGAGCTCGACGAAACGGGCGCCGTCACCAATAGAAGCAACGGCAAAAGCGGCACCGACACGGAAGCCGAGCCCGACAAGAAGTGATTGTGCGGCAGCGACGAATCGACGCGGGCAGCGAGCATTCGCTGCCGCGTTAAACTGCGGCCTTTGTGTCAAACAGGATTCGTCGTCATGAAACGCGTAGTGATATCGGCATTGCTTGCCGGATACCTCGTGCTGCCGGCCGCTCATGCCGTGGCACAAACGGTTAGCGATCAGTGCTTTGCTATCGGCGATATTGCCGGTCAGGTCGCTTCATGGCGCGCGCACAAAAAGAGCAAAGCGCAAGCGCTCGATCAGGCCGCAAAGTACTATCACGACGATGCGGACCGCCAGACGTTTGCTGCGATCATCGAAAAAATCTATGCGCCGAACGCGCCCCGCATGACACCGGATCAGGCCAGCATGGCGTTTACGTCCGATTGCGCGATAGCCCGCAAGGAGCAGGCGTTAGCGCGCTAACGCCTGTTTTGCGAAGCGTTAATTCATACACCGAAAACTGTAATCGCAAGCGTTACAGCTGGCGGAACGTATCCAGAGAACTCAACGCGTTGCCGTGAAAATCGAACAACGTATTGTTGTCCCATTGATCACCCGCGCCGACTTTCCACCCGACATTCGGCGTGGGAATCCATTCTGGTTCCCACCAGAACACACCTTTACCATGACCGTCTGGAATGGCCTTCACGACCTCAGCAACTGCCGCGAGGAATTGCGCCTGGCCCGCAGGCGTTTGCGGAAAAGTGGTTGATCCGGTATTGGTCATTGAGTTGGGTTCGGAATCGCCGTCGCTAGTGGTCCACGGATACGCCGTTTCAACCACCATCACGTCCTTGTCGTAGCGCGTCGCAAGATCATTTGCGTTGGTTTGCAGATCGCCGAGCGCGCCCTGCCATTGCGGGTAATACGAAAGGCCGATCATGTCGAAGCTGACGCCTCGCTGTGTCGCGCTGTCGAACCACCAGCGGCTTGTTGCGTTGTTGCCGCCGCTGTCGATATGCAGCATGACCTTGATGCGCTCATCGACCGATTTGACCGCGTCATGCCCCGCCTTCAGCAATTGCGCGAGGTTGTCCCACTGATCGTATTTGCCGAGCGGCCACAACATGCCGCCAGTGATCTCGTTGCCCACTTGCACCCACTCGGGACGAACACCGTCGCGCTTGAGCATGTTGAGCACGTTCGATGTGTACTCCGACAACAGCGCGCAAGTGTCCGCAATGCTCTTGCCGGCCCACGCATGCGGTGGGTACTGCTTGCCCGGATCGGCCCACCAGTCGCTGTAGTGAAAGTCGATCAGGATGCGCATACCGAGCGCGGCCGCACGACGCGCCAGCACGCGTACATGCTCCGCGTTGTTGTAGCCCGCCGCGGGACTCTGGTCGGCGGGGAAAAAGTTCGGGTTGCCAGGATCGTTCCAGACCTTGATACGGATCGAGTCGACGCCGTGACTCCTCAGAAGCTTCAGACAGTCGTGCTGCGTGCCATGCTCGTAGAACCTCGCTCCGTTCGCTTCCAGCTCCAGCAACGTGGAAACGTCCGCGCCTTTTGCAAATCGCCCACCCCGTCCCGGCGATTTCATCTCAGCCGCTATTGCCGGCGCTCCGATCATCGAGCTTGCGCCGGCTGCTGCCGCCGCGGACGCGAGCCATCCCAGCATGTCTCTTCTGTTCATCTGTCATCCTCCGTGTATCGAATGGCGGCTCTTTGATAGGCTCGCCTGGTTTCAGATTGAAGCTTTCGAATACCACTGGTTTGCTGCGCTGCGCTGTGCTTCACGCTTCTCGCCACACGCAAACGTCGCCGGTGCCGAGTTGCGACTGGCCGAGTACAAACGTCGCATTGGCCGGCGCCGGAACGTCCACCAGCTGTGCGCCGAAGTTGAACGCGAACGTCAAATTACCGCGACGACGAATGCGCAAGCCCTCCGGCAGCCATTGCGTCGCGATGCCGGCCTCCTGCGCCGCGTGCTGCAACACCTCGCGATGCAATGCATGCGACAGCCAACCGGCCACATAACGCACTCGTCCATGCGTGAGAATCGCGGGCCACGTATCGTCGAATTGCGCGTCGATGCGTGTCTCGCCGTTAGCCCGCACATGCTCACGCCAATGCATCGCGACACCGTGAGTGCCGCCAACAGAAACCGTCGGCGCGAGCGACGAACGCAGGCTTTCCACTTCGAGCACCTGCATCGGCAGTAAGCGTTGCAGCGCGCCGGGCGGCAGAGTCAGCGGAATCGCAAATGCAGCGGTTTTGGAACCGCTGCGCGGGCCGAACACGCATTGCGCAGTGCCGCGCTCGATCTGCGCGATTAGCGCGTCGTCGATCACCGCAAGGCTCGGCACGACTATCAGCCGATAAGACGAAAGGTCCGCTTTGCTCGAAACAATATCGACGTCTAACGCAAGCTCTCGCAGCGACTCGTAGTAGTCGAATACGAGCGTCTGATAATCGAAGCCTTTTCCATGACGCTGAATCTCGAACATCCATTGCGTCTCGTAGTCGAAAACGAGCGCTGTAGCCGCACGCGCGGGCGCATCGAGTCGCGAGAACTCCGGTACGGACGCAATCTCACGCGCCGCCTGTTGCACTTCGAGGCCGCCAGGCGACAACTCGTTGTTCGGCAGATTGAGGCCCGAATGCATCTGCTCTTGCGCATACGGACACTGGCGCCACCGGAAATACGACACCAGTTCGGCGCCGTGCGCAAAGGCTTCGTATGCCCATAACCGCACCATGCCTTTAGCCGGCACCGGATTCCACGGCGCCCAGTTCACAGGCCCCGCCTGCTGCTCCATCACCCAGAAACGCCCACGGCCAATCGCGCGGTAACGGTCGTGATCGAAAGCAGAGACATCGGGATGCGCGGTGCGCGCGTAACGCGCCTTCTGTTCTTCGGACAATGCAATCGATTCGGTTCGCGCAATCGGATAGCTGTCCCATGCGGCGACGTCGAGCGCATTGTCTTCGGCAAAGCGGTAATGATCGAAAGTGGTGAAGAAACCCATGAAGTTGTGCAGCACGTCGACCATAGGCGCATGGCGCCGCAACACCTCGACTTGCTCGCGATGAAAACTGGCCACTTCGTCCGACATGAAACGGCGAAAGTCGAGCAGGTGAATCGGATTCGCGTCGGTCGGCGTGAGGTTCGGCAATTCGATAGCTTCGAACGACGCGTACTCCATGCTCCAGAACACATTGCCCCACGCGTCGTTGAGCGCCTCGACAGTTTCATAGCGCTGCCGCAGCCACGCGTGAAAACGCTTCAATGCAGCGGGCGAATAGCTCGGCACCGTCTCGTGGCAACCGAGTTCGTTATCCGTTTGCCACGCGACGATCGACTGATGCCGGCCGTAACGCTCGACCATTGCAGTGACGATGCGCAAGCACTCACGCCGGTACGTGTCGCTCGAAATGTCGTAATGACGGCGCGAGCCGAAGTTCCAGCGCGTGCCGTCGGCGCGCATGGGTAATACATCCGGATGAGCGTCGATCAACCACTTCGGCGGGGAGGCAGTCGGCGTGCCGAGGACGATTTTCAGCCCCGCATCCGCAAGCGTGGCGATCGCTTCATCGAGCCATTCCCACACGAATTCGCCCGCGCGCGGTTCCATTCTGCTCCACGCGAATTCAGCGATACGTACATGCGTGATGCCGAGCTCGACCATACGCTTTGCGTCGTCGGCCCACATCGCGCGCGGCCATTGTTCCGGGTAGTAGCAAACACCAAGTTGCATGAGAGTCTCGTTGTGAGTGACGTCGAACAGGCGCTCAGCCCTTGCTTGCACCAAAGGTCAGGCCGGCGACAAAATGTTTTTGCATTGAGAAGAACATCAGTACTGAGGGCAGTGCCGCGAGTACAGAGCCCGCGGCCACCAGGTTCCATGCGGTTGTCCACTGCCCCTTGAGCGCAGCGACGCCGACAGTGATCGGTGCGGCCTCATCGCCTTGCGTAAGACACAGCGCCCAGAAGTAGTCGTTCCAGACGAACGTAAACACCAGAATGCCGAGCGCGGCGAGCGCGGGACGAATCAGCGGCAACACGATGCGCCAATAAATCGTCCATTCGCTTGCACCTTCCACGCGTGCCGCCTCGATCATTTCGAACGGCAACTGCTTGATGAAATTGCGCAGAAAGAGCGTGCAAAAACCGGTCTGGAAAGAAACGTGAAAAATCACCAACGCCCACACGCTATTGAACAGTCCGAACTTCAACGCCATGTCGCGCACCGGAATCATCAGAATCTGGATCGGCACGAAGTTGCCGGCGACGAAGCCGAACAGAATCACCGTAGTGCCCGGAAAGCGATACGTGGCCAACGCAAAGCCGGCCATCGACGCAAGCACGATTGCGCCGAGTACCGATGGCACCGTGATCAGCACGCTGTTGGTGAAATAATGCAGCATCGGCGTTTGCGTGAGCGCCGTACCGTAGTTTTCGATCAACGCAAAGTGCTTGGGCCAGGTCCAGTAATCGCCTTGCGAAAGCTCGTCGGAAGAACGAATCGACGTAACGAGCACCGCGAGCATCGGCAATAGCCAGATCAGTAACGCAATTGGCAACGACGCTTTATAGAGCGTGCGATTGAGTGGTTTCCAACGTTCGACGGGAAGCGGGTACATGACGCGTAACTCCGGTAATCAGCGTTCTTCGCGCAGCATGCGGCGCAGATGGAACACGATGTAGACCAGCATGATGGCGAACAGCACAACGGCGATTGCCGCGGAATAGCCTTCGCGGTAGTACTTGATCGCCTGGTCGTACATGTAATAGGCAAGCACGGTGGAGCTGTCGAACGGACCGCCGCCGCTCATCACCGCAATCAGATCGAAGCTGCGCAGCGCGCCGATCACCGTCAACACGACAGCCATGAACGTGGCGGGCCGCAATTGCGGCAGGATCACGTGCCACAAAAGACGCAGTCCTTTCGCGCCTTCCATGCGCGCCGCCTCCACTACTTCCGGATTGATGCCCGTTAGGCCGGTGAGATACAACACCATGCAGAACGGCGTCTGCGGCCACAGCGCGGCGAAGATAATGCCGAACGTCACGGTCTTCGGATCGCCGAGCACGGGAATGCCGTGACCGACAATCAATCGCAGGAGACCGAATCCAGGATCGTAAAACCAGCTGAACACAAGACCGACCACGACACCGGACAGCACGAATGGCGCGAAGAAAAGCGACTTCACGACGCGCATGCCACGAATGTGCTGATTCAGATAGAGCGCGAACAACAGACCGAGCGGCGGGGCCAGCAGGAACAGCGCGAGCCACAGCAGATTGTTTTTCAGTGCCGTATAGAAAGTGTCCGCGTGAAATAGCTCGATGTAGTTATCAAAGCCCGCGAACGTCTTCGGCGTCATGCCGTCCCAGTGATAAAAGCTGAGCGAAATGCTGCTGATGATCGGATAGATCACGCACAGACAGAACAACGCACAACCCGGCAACAGGAACATCAACGCCGCACGATGCTGATGACGGCGCGTCGTCGAGACGTGACGACGCCGGGCCGCGGGAAGGCGGCGCGCTGCAGAATGAGACATGGATCAGGCCTCGTCGAAAGTCGAAGGCGTGCGCCGGCGCTGCTCTGCGCCGGCGCGGCGACGTTATTTCTTGTAGATGCGCTTGCGGGTTGTTTCGAGGCGGACGAGTATCGCGTCGAGTTGCGACGGATCGCTGTAGAACTGCTGCATCGCTTTCATGCCTTCGTCGGCCATTTCTTTCTGCATGTCGCGATCGTAGAACTGCGCGATGCCGCCCTTGGTATTCGCGAGCGTCTGGAAGCCGACCTTCGAAATGGGATCGTCAGGTTCGGCCGCCTGGCTGTTCGAGGGCAACTGTCCCCATCCGCGCGCGAGATCTGCGTTGATTTGCGGCTGCTCCATGAACGCGAGCAGCTTGTGAGCGTCGGCCTTATTCTTCGCCTTCGCCGGAATCAGCAGTACATTGACTGGGCCATCTTCGGCCATCGGCACATTCGCATCGATCACGGGGAAGCGGAAGAAGCCCGTTTGCGGTTTGATCGACGCGGGAATGCTCGCCGAGAAGAACGTCCCCATCAACATCATCGAAGCCTTGCCGTTCACGAGGAACGGGGCGATCGAATCCAGATCGTAAGAGAGCGCGTTGTCGATATAGTAGTGATCGTCGATCAGCTTCTTCCACGCGGTGTAGACCTTCTTCACGCGAGCGTCGGTGTAGGGCACTTCGCCCGCCATCAGCTTCTGATGGAATTCGTTGCCGTTGATACGCAAGTCCAGATAGTCGAACCACGCGGCGAGTGTCCAGCTATCGCGAGCGGCAACCGCAATCGGCGCGACACCGCTTGCCTTCAACTTCTTGCAGGCGTCGAGAAACTCATCCCACGTCTTCGGCTCACTCTTGATGCCCGCCTTCTCGAACAGATCCTTGCGATAGAAAAAGCCATACGCGTCATAACCGAGCGGCGCTGCGTACTGCTTGCCCTTATATGTCGACGCTTCCTTGACCGACGCGTACTGCTGCGACCAGCCGTTCTTGTTCCAGTCCGGCGTGAGATCTTCGAGCAGGCCGCGTTGCGCGTAATACGCCATGCGTTCGCCGTCGTGCCACGACACCACATCGGGCGGATCGGTCGCGAGCCAGCCGCCCATCTGCACCTTGTACGCTTCCTCGGTGATGTAAGTCACCTTCAGATCGACATCGGGATTGGCCTTTTTGAACTTGTCGAAAGCATCCTGCCATGTCGAACGCTGGTTGCCGCGCGCGGACACGTTGACGGTCAGCGTGGCGGCGTCGGCTATGACGTAGCCGAGCGTGCCCGCTACCAGCGCGGCTGCAATCGATACGCGCGCAAGACGGCGAAGGCGAAGAGCAATCATCTTTTGTCTCCTTGACTACCTTGTTGGCTGGCAGCGATTCGCTGCCAACGTTGTGAACCGCTCTATGGCGGAATCCGACTTGATGAAGCGACTACTGCTTGCAGTGATGCTTGAATCGAAGCACATTCATGCGGCAATACGCTCAGGGTCGAACGTGCTACGGCGCAACGCGATGCCTTGCGCGTCGAACAGATGACATGCGTGAGGCGGTACGTGAATGCGAATGCGCTCGCCCGAGCCAATCGGTGTATCGCCCGGTGCTTTCGCGACGAGCGGTCCCGTCGCGTGATCCGCGTGAATGTAGCTGTGCTCGCCGAGCCGTTCCGACAACACGGTCGTGCACTGAATGAACTGGTCGTCGCCATTCAGACGCACATGCTCGGGACGCACGCCAAGCGTGACGGACTGTCCGCGTTGCAAGCGTTGACCATCCACGTAAGCGCTCAGCTGTTCGCCGCCTTGCGCGAGCGTCACCGACACTTTGCCCGGCTCGATTGAATCGACTACGGCGTCGATAAAGTTCATGCGCGGGGAGCCGATGAAGCCCGCCACGAAGCGCGACTTCGGATGGTGATACAACTCGAGCGGCGCGCCGCTTTGCGCGATGCTGCCGAAGCGCTCGGCGTCGGCGCCCGCATGCAGCAGGACGATCCTGTCCGCAAGCGTCATTGCTTCGACCTGATCGTGCGTGACATAGACCACGCTCGCGTCGGCAAAGCGCTGATGCAGACGCGCGATTTCAACGCGTGTCTGGCCGCGCAACGCAGCGTCGAGATTCGACAGCGGTTCGTCGAAGAGAAACACACCCGGCTCGCGCACAATCGCCCGGCCAATCGCCACGCGCTGACGCTGGCCGCCAGACAGCGCTTTCGGATAGCGGTCGAGCAGACTGTCCAGTTGCAAAATGCGCGCGGCTTCACGGACCTTGCCGTCTATTACGTTCTTCGGCTGCTTCGCGAGCTTCAAACCGAAGGCCATGTTTTCGAACACCGTCATGTGCGGAAACAGCGCGTAGCTCTGAAAGACCATCGCCACACCGCGCGCCGCCGCGGGCACGTCGTTCACAAGGCGTCCGCCGATATGCAATTCGCCGGCGGTCAGATCTTCGAGGCCGGCGATCATGCGCAGCAATGTCGACTTGCCGCATCCCGACGGTCCCAGAAATACGCAGAACTCGTGCTGCGCGACTTCGAGATTGACGCGTCGGATCACCGGCGGGTGGTCGCCGTAAGACTTCTCCACGTTTGTAAGACGAATGGCCGCCATCTTGCCTCCTCCGGATTTAACCGCTTAAATTTCACGGAAAAACAAACGGCCGCCCCTTGTGCAGCAGGCATTTAATCGCTTAAATTCGGGGTCGAGGGGAAAAGTCATGATGAGTGTCTCCGGTGTGTTTTCAGCAAGTTAGCAACGTCGCGCGCTGCTTGCAACATTTGAAGCGCGCTCCCTGAATTTGGGATAAAAACTAAATGGTCACATTGTCCGAAGTTGCAAAGCGCGCCCACGTCACGGCAGCCACGGTCTCGAACGTGCTGCGCAACCGCGAGAAAGTACGCCCTGAAACGGCCGAACGCGTGCTGAAGGCCATCGCGGATCTTGGCTACCGGCCGAACCTGAACGCGCGCGCGTTGGCCGAGGGCCGGTCGTCGACATTGGCTTTGATGCTGTCGAACATATCGAACCCGTTCTACCCCGAGTTCGTGCTAGCCGCCGAACGCGCCGCGCGTAAAGCCGGCCATTTCCTGATGGTCTGCAATACCGACGACGACGCCGAGATCGGCCGCGCGTATCTGAACCAGATCGCGGGTACGTTGGCCGACGGTGTGCTCGTGATGAACACGGACATCGCAATCAACGACCTGTGCGCGTCGGCCATGCATAGCGCGCCGATTCTGCTGGCCATGTGGGAACACCCTGAGACGCCGCCCGCGCTGCCCTGCATCGCCGTGGATTTTGCGCGCGCGGGCGAGCTTGCCGCGCAGCATCTGCTCGAACTGGGCCATCGCGAAGTGGGCCTTTTGATCGGCGACGGTTGCGGCGGTTTGCAGGACGCGCGCTCCAATGGTTTTCGCGCGACGATGCGCGCCGCCGGAGTGGAAGCGGATACGGCCGCGGTATTGCAGATTCGCGACTCGATCGACGCCGGCTACGCCGCGTGCATGCAACTCATGGCGGTGCGGCCATTCGTTACCGCGATCTTCGCAACGAACGACCTGCTCGCGATCGGCGCGGCCCAAGCCTTGATCACGCTGGGGCGAGCGGTGCCCGACGACGTCTCGGTTATCGGCATCACCGATATTCAACTCGCGCATCAGGTGCACCCGGCGCTAACCACTGTCGCAATTCAGACCGCGCAAATCGCCGAGTTGTCGATCGAGAGTCTGATCCGCCTCGTCCACACGCCAGAGCGGCAACCGTCGATGGTGCTCGGGCCGCCGCCGCAACTCGTCGTGCGTGCGTCGACAGGGCCATGCCGCAGGCGCTGACTTCGCAATGCATTCAGCAGAATATGCTGTAGGCGGCCGAAAAAAGCGATGCGCACATCGCGAGCCGCTTTTTGAGGCGATTCATTGACTGTGGGACACGCGTAGCATCGGCTTATTGAACGAGTGCCGCGCGGCACTGCATGCCGCTGCGCACTCTTACGCGAACCGCACGCCTGACCCAGTCAAAGGGCAAACCAAGGAGCCACGCAATGTCTCTCGCATTGACGCGCAATGAACTGATCCGCCCGCTCAATTTCATCGGCGGCGAATGGATGGCCGCCGCGAACGGCGCACGCTTTCCCGTCACCAATCCGGCGACCGGCGAAACGATCGTCGAGGTGGCGAACAGCGGTGCCGCAGACGCACGCGCCGCCACCGACGCCGCGGCCCGCGCGCTGCCTGCATGGCGCGCCAGGCTGCCGCGCGAGCGTGCCGAAATTCTGCGCCGGTGGCACGCGCTGATCGTCGCAAACACCGAAGACCTCGCAAAGCTGATGTCGACGGAACAAGGCAAGCCGCTCGCGGAAAGCCGCGGCGAAGTCGCATACGGCGCATCGTACGTCGCGTGGTTCGCGGACGAAGCAACGCGCATCTACGGCGACATCATTCCGCAGCAGCAACGCGGCAAGCGCATGAGCGCGGTAAAGGAAGCCATCGGCATTGTGGCCGCGATCACACCCTGGAATTTCCCGCTCGCGATGATCGCCCGCAAGATTGCACCGGCACTCGCAGCCGGTTGCACGGTAGTCGCCAAGCCCGCCGAAGACACGCCGCTCACCGCGCTTGCACTCGCCGCTCTCGCACAGGAAGCAGGCGTGCCCGACGGCGTGCTGAACATGCTGTCGGCTTCGCGCGAGCAAGGCATTGAAGCGGTGGCCGACTGGCTCGCCGATGCGCGCGTCCGCAAGATCACGTTCACCGGTTCGACGCCGGTCGGCAAGCATCTCGCGCGCGAGTCGGCCGCCACATTGAAAAAACTCTCTCTGGAATTAGGCGGCAATGCGCCCTTCATCGTATTCGACGACGCCGACCTCGACGCCGCCGTCACCGGTCTGATCGCGGCCAAGTTCCGCAACGGCGGACAAACCTGCGTATGTCCGAATCGTGTGTATGTGCAAGCCGGTGTCTACGAGCGTTTCGCCGATCTGCTCGCGAAACGCGTGGCTGCGTTAAAGGTTGCACCCGCAACGGACACGAGCGCGCAGATCGGCCCGATGATCAACGAACGCGCGATCGACAAGATCGCGCGTCACGTGGAAGACGCAGTAAAACAAGGGGCCAACGTGTTGACCGGCGGCAAACGTCTAACGGAACTGGGCCCGAACTACTATGCGCCGACCGTGCTGACCGACGCGCAGGACGGCATGCTCGTGTGCTGCGAAGAAACCTTTGGACCGGTCGCGCCGCTGTTCCGCTTCAAGGACGAAGCGGAAGCACTGCGTCTCGCTAACGATACGCCGTTCGGCCTCGCCGCTTACTTCTATACGCAGAATGTGCAGCGTATCGACCGTGTCGCCGCTCAACTGGAAGCAGGCGTGATCGGTATCAACGAAGGTGCGGTGTCGAGTGAAGCTGCGCCGTTTGGAGGCGTGAAGGAATCGGGCTACGGCCGCGAAGGCTCGAAGTATGGGCTCGACGATTATCTGTCGATCAAATACCTGTGCCAGGGCGGCTTCGATCAATAAGCCATCATGCTCGCGTTACGCTAAAGCGTTGCGATGGGCTTCCACCAGTTCGGCCATGCTGTTAAAGCGAAAGTCGATCTTCGGCTGGGAGCCCGGGTCCATTGTCGCGCCAAAGCCTTTTTTGGCGTGCCGGCGATAGATCCAGCACGACGTAAGTCCGAATTCATTCGCCGGCTTGTGATCGTGAAAGAGACTTTCTGCCGTGTGCAGAATCTTTTCCCTGGCGAAGCCGCGTTCACCCAGCTTCTCCAGCATGTACTCGAAATTTCGCGGCGAGGGTTTGTATGAGCCGATATCTTCAGCGGTAAATATCGCGTCGAATTCGACGTGCAGCTTTGCATTGCTATAGCTGAAACTCTCGTTGTCCACATTCGAAAGAATAACCAGCTTGTAGTGCTGTTTCAGGTACTGCAAAGCGGCGGCCGAATCGTCGAATGCCGGCCAGTTCTGAATTGACCGGCCATAAGCTGCGCATTCTGCGAGCGTGTACGGCACGCGCCATTCTTCAGCGAGGCGCTTATAGACGATTGGCAACAACTCCTGATAGCGCCGGTAAGGCGTGTACTTCTGCTGCGACGATTCGTGCCGCGCGTGTGCTTCGAGTACCTGATCGCGCGTGAGCGTTGGCCCGACGCGTTCGAGAAGCGGCCGCAAGCCTTCGAAGATGCCGGTTTCCCAGTCGATCAGCGTGCCGTAGCAATCGAATGTGAGCGTGTCGAAGTCGGTCAGTCGCATTGAATGCTCTCCTCTTTTTCGCGGATCAAAAGCCACAGTGTAGGTTATCCTGCGCGTACCGACGTCAAACAGAATCGCTATGAATCTTAGGGCTCTAATATCTGAACGCTGCAACGCTTCTTGAATTCGCGCGTGCCGCAGAGGCGCGCACCACCGCGCCATGCACGTGCACGAAAACGCCGCTCGACGGCTGGCAATCGCAACCGCTTTCTCTCGACGAAACGCAGTTCAGGGAAATCGGCACGCTGTTGCCGGAAGACTATGCCGAGCCGACTTTCAGCGAGTACCTGCCCGGCAAAACGACCTATTGGTCGGCCGACGCACCCATTGCGCCGCGCTACTTTCCATACAACCGCTGTTCAGTGTGGGAATGCGCGCTATGCGGACGTCTCTATCTGCACTACACCGAAGGCGGCGGATATTTTGTCGATCGCAGGATTCGCGCAGTGAAAGCCGGGCTGATCGAGGATGTGCCCTTGCCGCCGTGACGCGTTAGCCGCTCGCCAGTCGAGCGATATGCGTGTCGGAGATCGCGCGAACATCAACGCGGCGCGGCAAAATCGCGTCGCGGTTCGCACTGTCGGCCACTTTCTGAAGCGTGGCAATGTCCGTGTCGTTGACGAAATGCTGTTTGAGCGACGCGCGCCGCGTAATCGTTTTCGCGGCATCGAGCGGAGAGCGGGTCAGCGTTGCATAGATCTGTGCATATGCATCGGGGTTTGCCAACGCCCAGTCTCCTGCACGTTGCAGTCTCAAGAGCACGTCCGCGATGGCCGCGCGTTTGCCCGCGTCCGCGAGCGAGGCACTCGATGCAGTGATAAAGCCGAGCCCGCTGTTGATGCCCGTGCCGTCGCGCAAAATGCGGGCGCCGCGTTGCACCGCAATGCCGTAGTAAGGATCGAATGTCGCCCAGACTTCGATTGAGCCTGACGCGAACGCTGCGAATGCATCGACCGGCAAAATAAATCGCACCGTCACGTCTTCCTTCGATAAGCCCGCTTCGGCGAGCGCACCATACAACTGGAATTGCGAAATGCTGCCGCGTGCCGATGAGACGAACACCGTGCGCCCTTTCAACTCGGCAACCGTGCGTATCGTCGAATTCGGCGCGACCAGAATGCCGAGTTGCGCACCCGAGCCGACGCGAGTTGCAACGATCCTCAGCGTCGGATCGCCGACCGCCGCCGCGAGTACCGGCAAATCGCCTGCCGGCGCGAGATCGACCGCGCCCGCGCGTTGCGCTTCGAATAGCGGCGCCGCGCCCTGAAAATTGGCCCAGCGAAAAGCGTAAGGCGCGCCGTCGAGCACTTTGGCAGCCTCGACGAGCGCACGTGTGCCAGCTGCCTGGTCGCCGAGCACGAGCGTGGTCGATGCGAGATCGCCGGCTCTTGCGCGCTGCGAATGAAGAGTGCCGGTCGCGGCAAGCACGGGCACGGCGCCCAGCAGCTTCAGCATGCGCCGTCGCGTTGAAAAAGATGTCGGAGCAGAAACAGCCATAGACCCTCGCGTTCGGTTGATGCATCAGCGTACCGAGCGGCGAGAGGCATGGGAATCAAGCGATTCAGATAACGTTATCGATGAGTGCGCTTTAGCATCGACGCGTAGCGCGCCCGCGTTGGCGGACGCGCTACGGAGTGTGAAGCGCGAACGAATCGCGCCGTCGTGATTCCAGAATGGATGCGTCAATGATCGTCGTCGTGATCGGGTGCGCACACGTGCTCATCGTGACCACGCCCTTTGCCTCGGCCAACGCCAACGAGCTTTTGCGCGACGTATGCCGGCAACTCGCTCGCGTCCCACGCAAACACGAAGAACCGGTTCGGATTCGCGATACCGGCGGGATGATTCGTGTCGGTGACCGTGCCGATGAAGTCGTTGTCGTTGGCGACAAAGAGCGTGTGCTTTTTCACGCCGCCAACCACGACATCCGGGCCGAATGCGAGGCCCTCGAGCTTCGCCGGAATGTCGTTCGGGCTATAGCCATGCGCGCTCAGTTGCGCGACCACATCGAGAAAGAGTGCTTTCTGCACGGCATACGGTGCGAGGCCGGCCTGGCCACTCGCGCTGCTCACGTCCTGCGCGCCTGCCAGGTCGATGTGGAAAACCCTCTTGAAAGCAGCGGTCGAATTGTCGCCGAGACCTTTGCCGTCGCGCTCGTCCACCAGCAACTCGTGATCGTTGACCGCGACCACGTCGCTGATGGTCGGATATTTCGGCTTCGCCGTCGTGCCGATGTTCGTGAGTGGATACGCGAACTGCATGGTCTTGCCGGTGCGAACGTCGATCTTCACGATGCGCGTGTAGGCGCCATCCGTGCCGCCGTCCTGGATCAGCGGGCTTTGCATCGCGCCGAAAAGCGTCTTGCCGTCAGGCGAAATTGCAAGACCTTCCATGCCCTTGTTCGCGACGCGGCCCGCCGTGTTCTGCGCGATTTCATTGTTGCCGATCGGGCTGAGCGCAGACACTGCAAACATATCCGGGAGCTTGTACGTGTCGATGCGCAGGCCGGTGCGCCGATCGAAACGATAGACATAGGGACCGTACTCGTCCGAGATGAATACGCTATCTCCGTCGTTGCTCACGCGCACGCTCTCGGGATCGAAACGCCCGTCGCGGTCGTTGGTCGAGAGACGCGTGGGATCGAAATTGTCGGAACGGCCCGTGAAGTAATGCGTGCGATGGCGGACGTTGAGCGCGGGCGCGCCGTCGGGCACACCTGCGGCCGCGCCCGTTCCATAGACGAGTTTGTCCGAGGTATGCAGCAACGTCGTAGCGATCAGCTTCGGCGTCAGCGAATACGGCAGCGTGGCGCCGGCGGCGCTCAGTTCCAGATGCAGGCGCAAGGTCTGGAAGCGATTGATGTACGACGCGGTATCGTCGATGGCCGCGTTATACGACACGGCATTCGGGCCGCGGTCGGGTACGGCGACGAACGTATGGCATCCCGCGTACGCAATGCCTGAACCGAGCCCACCGAGCAGATTGCCCGCTACGCCGTTTTCGAGCGGCGCCGCCGTTTCCTTCGACAGATCGCCGGTCAGGCCCCCAAGCTGGCCGACCGCGATGAGATCGACCGCGGCATGCGCCGCCGTCGCGAACATGAGCGACGAGGCGATCGCCGTGACAGCAATCAGTGTTGAACGAGACACGATGTCTTCCTTTGTATGGACGCTTGTTGTAGACGTGTCCGGCGCCGGACTTCATCCAGGTACTTGCCGGCATGGATGTTCAAGCATGAGGAGACATGGCCAGCGCGCAGGCGTTGGCCGAGCAATGGCCGCCGGTAATAGTGAGTGAGGTATATGACCGGATGGTGACGCTTGCGCTGGCCCGGCTCGCGTGTTGGCTGAACGCTTCCGAACAGCGTCCGCGTATCGTCGATCACTGAGCTTTCGGCGACTGCAGCCAATTCGGCCAGATGATGAAATTCCCGTCGCGGCCTTTCCGCGCATGTCCATGCCGCTACAAGGCGCCGTCGGCTAGCGGAGGCTCACGCGCCGCGACCTATTACGGCGCCGTCACCGCGCCGAGCCTCGCCAACTAACCACTTGCGCGAACCCACCGCTCGCCGCGAACCCGCCTGCCGGGAACGTTCGCTGCGAGCGTGAAGCAGGGTGCCCGCCATCGCGACGACGCAAGTCCTCCGCGAATCGGGCGCCGGTCACTTTTTTCAACGCTTCATGTAACCCTTTCACGCGATGCTTTCGCGTGAAGATTTTCAGCGGACTCCGCGAAACGGAAATAGCGGCCGGCGTTGCGCGCCGCCTACCGTCGAGTCCCTAACGGCAGGAGTAGCGACATGCAGAACGCAGAACAGAATCCCTCGCAAAATCAGCAGAATGAAATGGCCGCAAAGAGTCCGGCGCATACACCGGCCACCGGCACGGCCTCTCCGGACGCTCGCACTCAAGCGAAGGAGTTCGGCAGCTCGCCCAATGCTGGCGCAGCGGAGCCGACAGGACGCACGAACAACCTCACCGTCGATTCCCCTGACCCGGTGCAGCGAGCAAGCAGCCGCACCGTCTCGGTCGATGCAGCCAACACGGCCTCGACCGACAACACGGTCGACACCGACGGCAAGAGCCTCGAAGCGAAGCGAGGACTTTCCTCATGGCACGACAACGTGATCTCGTCGAACGCGACGCTGGAAAACAACGTCCCCGCGCCCGCGACGGGCCTCGGCGGCATCGACAGCCGCGCCGGCGGAAACCTGCCCATGATCGCGCCGCGCGACGGCTGGCATGTGACGCATCGCGGCACCGTCTACATCGAGCGAAGGAACGGCTCATTGGCGGAGCACGTCGTTCAGTTCGACGCGCCGGGCACAGACGGCGCCAACGAAACCTGACCCGCTGCAATACAGGGTTCCGGAGTTGCCGCGCAAGGCACGACCCTTGCGTAATCTCTTCGCCGGTCACATGGAACGCCTCCTTCCCCGGAAGCAAACCTTGTCGCCTGCCGGCGCGCAAATTCGGGAAGGGCACCATGCAACTCGTCGACGAGAGCGATCGGGGCCGCGCGAGCCGCGTGCGCGGGCGGCGGCGCTCGCGCGTTCTGTCCCGCTATGCGGGTCGGCCGCTGCGGCTCATCTGGCGCTACGTCGGGCGCCATAAAGTGGCTCACGCCGTCGTGCTCGGTAGCGTCGTGGCCGCGGTCGGTTTCGCGCTCGCGTCGCAATACGGCATCCGCAATCTGATCGATGCGCTCCCGCGCGGACACTCGCATCCCGAGGCGCTCGGATACGCGTTTGCCGTGCTGGTCGGCCTCATTCTCGCGGACAATTTGATGTGGCGCGTCGCGGGCTGGGTTGCCGCGCGTGCGTTCGTGCGCGTGACGGGCGACATTCGCCAGGACATGTTCGACTATCTGCTCGGACACGCGCCGTCTTTTTTCGCGGATAAACAGCCGGGCGTCCTGTCGAGCCGTGTGTCGGCCACGGCCAACGCGGTGTATGTGATCGAAAACACGGTTGCATGGACCGCGTTGCCGCCGACGCTCACGGTGATCGGCGCGATTGTCATGGTCGCAACCGTGAGCCTTCCGATGAGCGTCGCGCTCGTCGCCATCGCCGCGCTGCTCACCGCGTGTCTGTTCTGGCTCGCGCGCAAGGGCACCTCGCGGCATGAGGCCTTCGCGAGCCAGGCCGCTGCGGTGGACGGCGAACTCGTCGACGTGATCGGCAACATGGGACTCGTGCGCGGGTTCTGCGCAGTAAATGCGGAGCTGCGGCGTTTCGACGGCCATCTGCACGCCGAGGCCGTGGCACGCAAGCGCAGCCTGTTGTACCTGGAGAAGCTGCGCCTGCTGCATGCGCTGGCCACCGCGTTGCTGTCGGCCGGCGTGCTCGGCTGGACCATCTGGCTATGGACGCAAGGTAGAGCGACCACCGGCGACGTGGTTCTCGTCGGCTCGTTGGGCTTTGCGATCCTGCATGGTTCGCGTGACGTTGCGGTGGCATTCGTCGACTTGACGCAGCACGTGGCGCGTCTCGCCGAAGCATCGCAAACCTTGCTCACGCCTTATTCGATGCCCGAAGCACCGAAGGCGATACCGCTGACGGTGCGTGAAGCGACGGTCGATTTCGACAAGGTCTCCTTCGCTTATCCGGGCCGCAGACCCGTATTGAGCGAGCTCACGCTGCATATCGAAGCGGGCGAACGCGTGGGACTGGTCGGGCCGTCCGGCGCGGGAAAATCGACTGTGCTCGCGTTGCTTCAGCACTTCTACGAGCCGGCCGCCGGATGCGTGCGCATTTCCGGTCAGGACATTTCGCAAGTGACGCTGGAAAGCCTGCAAGCGGCGATTTCGGTGGTGCCGCAGGACGTGACGCTGCTTCATCGCTCACTACTCGAGAACATCCGCTATGGCTGTCCCGATGCAAGCGAAGCCGATGTGAAGCGCGCCTGCGAAGACGCGAGCTGCATGGATTTCATTGCGGCATTGCCGGACGGTTTGAACACGATAGCGGGCGACCGCGGCACGAAGCTCTCCGGCGGGCAACGTCAGCGCATCGCGATTGCCCGCGCGATCCTGAAGGACTCGCCAATACTTCTGCTCGACGAGGCGACCTCCGCGCTGGACACCGCTTCGGAAATCGTCATTCAAGCCGCGCTCGAACGCCTGATGAAAAATCGCACGGTGATTGCGATTGCGCATCGGCTATCGACGTTGCAGTCATTCGACCGCATCATCGTGATGAACCGGGGCCGCGTCGTTCAGGAAGGCACGCCTGCCCGGCTGGCTCAGATACCCGGCATTTATCGCGATACGCTGGCGCGCCACGGCCGGCGCACCCCGGCGCATACGCTGAACTGAGCGCGAGTTGCTCGACGCCTGCGCCGCAATGCGGGGCGAACGCTAGCCGTCCATGCGCTCGCCTTCTGCCCTCATCAACTCGATCAGACGCTGGGCGGATATCCGGTAAGTGGTGAGCTGCTGAACGCCCCATTCCGAGCGCTCCGTTTCGACCAGCAAAACGAACCGGCCGTCCGGGCTCGCCTCCAGGTGCTGCATGTTGAGCATTTCCTCGCCGGCAATATCTGTTTCCTGCCCGAGCGTCATGACACCCTTCGCGCCACATCCCATGCCACGCCTCCATGCCGTTGCCACCAGCAATCGCGGGCCTGCTTCGTCGTCTGCATCGACCCGAAAAAAAGCCAGCAAAGCGCGTACCGGCGAAGCAGTTGTCCAGCTTTGACGGATAATCACGGCTGCGTGTGCGCAGTTGCTGCGCCGCAGCCAGGCTGCTTTCATGGCTTACCGCACTGTTGCGCTCGCCTTTGCAATGCGAGCATCGGCAACGCTTCATAACCGACACTCAGAAGACTTCGCCATGCGCATACCACCCGTCAAAGCCATCATCGCTTTCGAGAGCGTGGCCCGAACCGGGAGCGTCAATCGTGCGTCGGAGGAGCTTGGGTTGACCGCTTCCGCGGTGAGCCATCAGATCAGCAATCTCGAGTCGATCATCGGCCAGGCACTGTTCTATCGCTCCGGCCGGGGCCTCGTGCTCACGCCGACAGGCGAGCGCTATCTGTCGGACGTGACGGGTTCTCTCGCGGATCTGAGCCGCGCGACCGAGCGCGCATCGAGCCGTAGAGAAGTCGAGATTCTGCGTGTGCATTCGAGCCCAAGCTTCGGGCTCATGTGGCTGCTGCCGCGGCTCGCGTCGTTTCAGGAAGCGAATGGGGACATTCAATTAAACCTGGCCTGCTCATACGAAGACGTGTCGTTCACAAGCGGCTATTACGACATCGACATACGTCACGGTTACGCGAACTGGCGCGATCTCGAAGTGCGGACGCTGCGCAACGAGTTCATCGCGCCGCTCGCATCGCCGGCATATTTGCAGAACCACCCGGTGAAGACGCCGGAAGATCTGCTCGCGCATCGCCTGATCTACTCGGAGACACCGCTCGTTCAGTGGAAGCAATGGTTCGGGCGCACCGGGGTGTCCGCCGCACACAAGACCTTCGATTTCTCTTTCGACCGTTCGTACATGTCGCTCGAAACCGCGGCGCTCGGGCTCGGCATCGCGCTCGAAAGTCTGATGCTTGCGTCGGTGCGGATCAAGGAAGGCGCGCTCGTGCCGGTGTTCGATCACTCGCATGCAGTCGAGGTCGGCGCGCATCATCTCGTATATCCGCCACAAAATGCGGAGTTGCCGCGCGTCGCGCGATTCATCGCGTGGATCGAGCGGGAGATCGGTCATAGAGCGCGCGCGGCCTAGAAGTCGCCGGCAGATCGACACCAGGGTATTCCAGCATCTTCCTCGTTCGTGGATAGGTTCGCGGCCCGCAAACCGTGGCGCAGCAAGCGCCCCGCTCTCCCAGACGGACACCTGAAAATTTCTCAAGCATAGTTGAGCCGGACCGCGTTGATGCGACGCGCGGCGTGCCGGACACTTGCGCCATCACATCAACATTCAGGAGACAAGTGATGCTGCTCGAGAACAAGGTGGTTATCGTCACGGGCGCGGCTTCCCCGCGTGGAATCGGCAAAGCGACTGCCCAAGCACTGGCAGCACAGGGCGCGCGCGTCGTGATTCTCGATCTGCGCGAGGAAGACGCCAAAGCAGCCGCCGCCGACCTCGGCGCGGCACACCTCGGCCTCGGCTGCGACGTCACCGACAAAGCCGCGTGCGTGAAAGCCGCAACGGCGACGCTCGAACGCTATGGCCGCATCGACGGCCTCGTCAATAACGCAGGCATCACACAGCCGGTACGCACGATGGATATCACCGCCGACGGCTTCGACGCGATCGTCGATGTGAATCTGCGCGGCACGCTCTACATGTCGCAAGCCGTATTGCCGGCGATGAAGGAACAGAAGCACGGCAGCATCGTGTGCATGTCGTCGGTGTCGGCGCAACGCGGCGGCGGCATTTTCGGCGGCCCGCATTACAGCGCGGCGAAAGCCGGTGTGCTCGGTCTTGCGCGTGCGATGGCCCGCGAATTCGGTCCCGACAGCATTCGCGTCAACTCGATCACGCCGGGTCTGATCCAGACCGACATCACCGGCGACAAGCTCACCGCCGAGATGCGCGTGGACATCATCAAAGGCATTCCGCTCGGCCGTTTAGGCGACGCCGCCGATGTCGCGAACGCGTGCCTCTTTCTCGTGAGCGACCTCTCGACGTATCTGACGGGCATCACGCTCGACGTGAACGGCGGCATGCTGATTCATTGACGACAGCCGCCCGCCTGCGAGGCGGCGTGGTGTTCGCGGCACCCGGGCGAACCCGGGGCTCATGGAAGGAGACAAACATGAAATCGAAGTACAGTGCTTCGCCCATCGACGGCGATCTGTTGACACACGCGGACTCGACGAGCTTCGAGTCGCGCACCTATGCCAAAGTAAGCCGCAGGCTGATTCCGTTTCTCATGCTGTGCTATCTGGGCGCATATCTGGACCGCGTCAACGTCGGCTTTGCCAAACTACAGATGCTCAATGATCTGCGTTTCAGCGAAACCGTCTACGGCATGGGCGCGGGTATCTTCTTTCTCGGTTACTTCCTGTTCGAGGTGCCGAGCAATCTTGTGCTCCATCGTGTCGGTGCGCGCAAGTGGCTCGCGCGAATCATGCTGACGTGGGCGGTAATTTCGGCATCCTTTGTTTTCGTGAAGTCGCCCACCGCGTTCTATGTATTGCGCTTTCTGCTCGGCGTTGCGGAAGCGGGCTTCGCGCCCGGTGTGATTCTTTATCTGACGTACTGGTTTCCCGCTGCGCGCCGGGCCAAGGCGCTTTCGCTCTTTTTTATGGCGATTCCGCTTGCGGGCATAGTCGGCGGTCCGGTGTCGGGCTGGATCATGCATTCGCTTCACGGCGCAATGGACATGGCCGGCTGGAAGTGGCTGTTCATGCTCGAAGCGCTGCCGTCGCTCGTGCTCGGCGTCGCGATTCTTCTTTATCTCGACGACGGCATTGCCAAGGCGAAATGGCTCACCGAGTCGGAAAAGAATCTGCTTGCACGCAATGTCGCCGGCGATAACGCGCACACCACCGCTCACGTTTCGATCCGCTCGTTCATCGGCGACCGCCGCTTGTGGCTGATGGCCGCGATCTATTTCTGCGTGGTACTCGGCCAGTACGGGCTGACTTTCTGGCTGCCGACGATCATCCGTAAATCAGGTGTCGCCGATCCGCTGTGGGTGGGCGTGTTCACCGCGATTCCGTATCTGTGCGCGATCATCGCGTTGCCGCTGATCGGCATGAGCGCGGACCGCCGCCGTGAACGCAGGCTTCACCTGGCCATTCCGATGCTGATCGCGGCAGCGGGCTTTGCGGTCCTGCCTACGCTCAGCAGCGTGCCCGCGTCGATCGTGTGTTTGAGCATTGCGGCTGCCGGCATCCTCGCGTCGTCCTCGCAGTTCTGGTCGCTGCCGACGGCATTGCTCGGCGGCATGTCGGCCGCAGCCGGCATCGCAGCCGTGAACTGTTTCGCCAACCTCGCGGGCTTCTTTTCTCCCGCAATCGTGGGCTGGCTCAACGATCTGACAGGCCGGTCGACCGCGGGGCTGATCTTCATTTCGGTTGCAGTCACGCTTGGCGCCTGCCTCGTCTTTCTGGTGCCCGCGAAATCCGTCAACCGCTGACCCTTTTCAACTACTCCGCTGATCACAGGAGACGACATGAACAATCCAACTGATGCGTCGACGGCATCGCTTGCCGAGCACGCTTATCGCATCCGAAAAAACGCGCTGTTAATGGGCGAGGTGCAGGGCCAGGGCTATATCGGCCAGGCGCTCGACATTGCCGACGTGCTGGCCGTCGCGTACTTCGGCGCAATGCGCTATCGCCCGGAAGATCCCGAGTGGGAAGAACGCGACCGCTTTCTGCTCTCCAACGGACACTACGCGATCGCGTTGTACGCGGCGCTGCTCGAAGCCGGCATTCTGCCCGCCGAAGAACTGGAGACCTACGGCAGCGACGACAGCCGTCTGCCCATGTCCGGCATGGCGAGCTACACGCCCGGCATGGAGATGTCCGGCGGCTCGCTCGGACACGGCCTGACGATCGCGGTCGGCCGGTGCCTCGGACTCAAACGCAAGGGCTCGAAGTCGTTCGTGTATACGCTGTTCTCCGACGGCGAACTCGATGAAGGCGCGATTTGGGAAGGCATCATGTCCGCGAGCCACTGGAAGCTCGACAACCTGATTGCAGTGGTAGACGTGAACAACCAGCAGGCCGACGGACCGTCGACGCAGATCATGGCGTTCGAACCGCTAGTCGAAAAGCTCGAAGCGTTCGGCTGGTTCACGCAACGCGTGGACGGCAACGATATCGGTGCCGTGGCCGCCGCGTTCGATGCAGCCCGCAAGCATTCCGGCACGCAGCCGCGCATGATTGTCGCGGATACGCGCATGGGTTGCGGAGTGCCGTTCCTCGAAGAACGCGAAAAGAACCACTTTATCCGCGTCGATGCGCACGAATGGCAATTGGCGCTCGAAGCACTGGAAGCAGGGAGACAAGCATGACAAGCATCAGCAACGCAACCACGAGCAAACCGCGCCTGAAGACTTCGGCGATGATCGCGTCCATTGCCGGTGAAGGCCAGCTCACGCGCTCGGCGCCGTTCGGTCACGCGCTCGTCGAACTGGCTCGACAGAAGACGAATGTTGTCGGCATGACCGCCGACCTCGGCAAGTACACAGACCTGCACATCTTCGCGAAGGAGTTTCCCGAGCGCTATTACCAGATGGGCATGGCCGAACAATTGCTGATGGGTGCGGCGGCGGGTCTCGCGCACGAAGGCGCGCAGCCGTTCGTCACGACCTATGCGGTGTTCGCGACGCGCCGTGCGTATGACTTCATGCACCAGGCCATCGCGGAAGACAATCTCGACGTGAAGATAGTCTGCGCATTGCCGGGTCTGACGACGGGTTACGGCCCAAGCCACCAGGCCGCTGAAGACCTCGCGCTGATGCGCGCAATGCCGAACATGACCGTCATCGATCCGTGCGATGCGCTCGATATCGAACAGATGGTGCCCGCGATTGCCGCGCACAACGGCCCTGTATATGCACGCCTATTGCGCGGCAATGTGCCTGCCATGCTCGACGAATACGACTACACGTTCGAACTCGGCAAGGCAAAGATGCTGCGCGACGGTGCCGAAGTGCTCGTCATCTCGTCGGGCATCATGACCATGCGTGCACTGGAAGTCGCGAAGGCGCTGGAACGCGAGCACATCGGCGTGGGCGTGCTGCACGTGCCGACCATCAAGCCGCTCGACACGCAGACGATTCTGCGAGAAGCGAAGCGTTCCGGCAGGCTCGTCGTGGTGGCGGAGAACCATACGACGATTGGCGGGCTCGGTGAAGCGGTTGCAGCCGAACTGATGCGCGCCGGTGTGTCGTGTGCGTTCAAACAGGTCGCGCTGCCCGATGCGTTCCTCGCTGCCGGGGCATTGCCGACGCTGCACGACCGCTATGGCATTTCGACATCGGCGATGATCGAGGCGATCAAGGGCTGGCTGGTTTAATCCGCGTATGGCGATTCCATTACCTGCGAGGTAATCGACACACGGCCGGACGAAGGCAATCATACGCAGCATGCAAGTTCGAATTTCTCCATGCGTAAAGGAGTGACCATGACTGCGTATGCGATTGCCCATTTGCACGAGGTTGATATGTGCGCCGAAATCGTCGAATACCTTGAACGTATCGACGCCACGCTCGCGCCGTTCGGCGGCCATTTCATCGTGCACGGTGCACGACCGGAAATCGTCGAAGGCGAGTGGCACGGCGACCTGATCGCAATTGCGTTTCCCGATCTCGCGGCAGCGCGCGCCTGGTATGCGTCGGACGCGTATCGGCGCATCCTGCCGTTGCGCATGCAGCATGCTCGCGGACCGGTGATTCTCGTCGACGGCGTGGACGGGAATCACAAAGCGACCGACATCCTGCGTTGAATCCTGCGCCGGGCACGATGCGACGCGGCGCTGCCCGAAGCCCACAGCCCGCGGCCCGGCTGGCGGCCCGGCTCGCGGCCAATCCGCAGCGCAACGAGTCCACAACCCTCATAATGCGATCATTCGAAGCCACAGATTCGCGCCACGATGATCGACACTCAAGCTCAAGCCAGCTCCTCGCCCCGCCTGACCAGCCTGTCGCACGGCGGCGGCTGCGGCTGCAAGATCGCCCCCGGCCTGCTCGCAGATCTGCTCAAGCGTAGCGCGCCGCTGCCGTTCTTCCCCGACCTGCTGGTCGGCAACGATACTGCCGACGACGCCGCCGTCTACAAGCTCAACGACGAGCAGGCCATTGTCGCGACCACGGATTTCTTCATGCCGATCGTCGACGATCCGTTCGACTTCGGCCGCATTGCCGCGACCAACGCACTCTCCGACGTCTATGCAATGGGCGGCAAACCGCTGATGGCACTCGCCATCGTCGGCATGCCGATCAACGTGTTGCCGCACGACGTGATTGCGGCGGTGCTCAAAGGCGGCGAGTCGGTGTGCGCCGACGCAGGCATTCCGCTCGCGGGCGGGCATTCGATCGACTCAGTGGAGCCGATCTACGGTCTCGTCGCGATTGGCGTGGTCGATCCGCGGCGGGTGAAGCGCAACGCGGGCGCGCAGGCCGGCGACGTGCTGATTCTCGGCAAACCGCTCGGCGTCGGCGTGCTTTCGGCCGCGCTGAAGAAAGACCGGCTCGACGCAAGCGGCTACGCCGCGATGATCGGCGCGACGACCAAGCTCAACCGGCCAGGCGCCGAACTCGCCGCGCTCGACGGCGTACATGCGCTCACGGACATCACCGGCTTTGGGCTGCTCGGCCATACGCTGGAACTGGCGCGCGGCTCGAATCTGACCGCACGTGTGCGTTACGCCGATCTGCCGTGGCTGCCGGGCGTCGTCGAATTTGCTGACGCGGGCGTTTTCACGGGTGCGTCCGGTCGCAACTGGAACGCCTACGGTAAAGACATCACGTTGCCGGCGACGTTACCGGCGAGCGCGCGCACCTTGCTCACCGACCCGCAAACCTCGGGCGGCCTGCTGGTTTCCTGTTCGCCGGATAGTGTGGACGACGTCCTCGCGCTTTTTCACGCCGACGGTTTCGGCGACGCTCGCGTGATCGGCCAGATGGTGGCAGGCGAAGGGCGCGTCGAAGTGGTCTGAGAGAAAGTGGTCGAGGAGAAATCAGCGGCTGGCAAGGCGCCTGAAAGGTCCTGGAAAGCAGCGCCCTGCCGCCACTCGCGCCGCATGCGATAATTTCGGCCTTTCCGGCGTCCTTTGTCCGCTTTTCCTCCGTACACCCTTGAAAAACCTACTCGTCAGTCTCGATCAAGCAGGTGATTTCGATGAAATCATCGACGTACGCACGCCTCTCGAGTTCGCCGAGGACCATATTCCGGGTGCGATGAACGCGCCGGTGCTGAGCAACGAGGAACGGGTTCTGGTTGGCACGATGTACAAGCAGGTGTCGCCGTTCGAGGCCACGAAGGTCGGCGCGGCGCTGGTGGCCCGCAACATCGCGCGTCATCTGGAAACGACGTTCGCCAACCGGCCGCGCAACTGGCGACCGCTTATTTATTGCTGGCGCGGCGGCAAGCGCTCGGGCTCGGTCACATCGCTCTTCAACATGATCGGCTGGCCCGCGCGTCAACTCGACGGCGGCTACAAGACCTATCGGCGCGCGACCGTCGAGGCGCTCACCACGCTGCCGAGCCACTTTCGCTATGTCGCGCTGGTCGGCCCGACCGGCAGCGGCAAGACGCGGCTCCTCGCCGCGCTCCACGAAGCACGTGCACAGACGCTGGACCTCGAAGCGCTCGCCGCGCATCGCGGCTCGCTGCTCGGCGCGTGGGCGGGCGTCGCACAGCCGTCGCAAAAGGGCTTCGACACGTTGCTCGTGAGCGCGCTGCGCGGCTTCGATCCCGCGCGGCCGGTATTCGTCGAAGCGGAGAGCCGTCGCATCGGCGCGATCACGCTGCCGGTCGCGCTGCTCGAAACATTTCATCGCGGCGATTGCGTGGAAGTGGCGACGAGCCGCGAAGACCGCTCGGCGTTTCTGCTCAACGACTACGCACAGCTGTTCGACGATCCCGAATCGCTGAAGGCGCAACTCGAACGTTTGATCGGCTTGCATAGCCGCGAGCGCGTCGCCGGCTGGCAAAAACTCGTCGACGAAAACCGGCGCGCCGAACTCGCGAACGAGCTGATTGAACTGCACTACGATCCCGCCTACGCGCGCAGCAGCCATCAGCATTTCACACAACTGCCGCACGCGCTGCAAATCCAGTTCCGGCCGAACGACGCCGACGTCGTCGATCAGGCTAAAGCGCTGCTCGCGCAACTCGAAAAGCGCTCACCCATTCTTGTTTGATCCAACACCAACGCTCACAACAACATGCAATCAACCCTTCGACAACCCCGCGTCGCACTTGGCTGGGTGGTGTTCCTCGCGATCGCGGTCATCGGACTCTTCTACGTGAAGTGGTTTCCGTATTACAACCGCGCGTTCGTCGCCGCGAGCCAGCATTCGATCGGCAAGTCGATTCTGATGGGTACGTCGGCGAGTGCGCCGCAAGCGTCGTGGCAGTCCGCAATCGACTACGCGTTCGCCTACGGCAAGGCCATCTGGCAGGCAATGGTGCTGGGGCTTCTGCTTGGCTCCGCGGTGCAGGCGCTGATTCCGCCGCAATGGGTCGCACGCGCGCTCGGCCGCAGCGACTTCAGCAGCGTGGTAAAAGGCGGCCTGATGTCATTGCCCGGCATGATGTGCACGTGCTGCGCCGCGCCGGTGGTAGCGGGACTGCGCGCGCGGCAGGCGGCGCCCGGTGCTGCCATCGCATTCTGGCTCGGCAATACCGCGCTCAATCCCGCCACGCTGATCTTCATGGGCTTCGTGCTCGGCTGGCAGTGGATGGGCCTGCGGCTCGCTCTCGGTCTCGTGATGGTATTCGGCCTCGGCTATCTGGCGAACCGCATGGTGACGCCGAAGGAAGCCGAGGCGTCGCGCGAAGCCATCGCGCAACTCGTCGCCGCTGAAGAACCGGGCACCGCATTCACGCGCTGGGTGAAGATTCTCGGCAGGATGACGCTGCGTCTCGTGCCCGAATACATCGTGCTGGTGCTAATTCTCGGCGCGGCGCGCGCGTGGCTCTTTCCGCACATCGGGCCGGATATCGACAACAGCGCGTTGTGGATCGTCGCGCTGTCCATCGCCGGCACGCTGTTCGTGATTCCGACGGCGGGCGAAGTGCCGATCATTCAGGCGATGCTGTCGTTCGGCATGGCAGCCGGCCCGGCCGGCGCGCTGCTCATGACGCTGCCGCTGATCAGCGTACCGTCGATGGCGATGCTCGGGCGTTCGTTCCCGAAGCGCGTGCTGACCGTCGTCGCGTTCGCGGTGGTGGTCTGCGGCGTGGTGAGCGGCCTGCTCGCGGCGGGCCTGGGGCTCCGATGAAAAAGCTTGCCGTCTTTTCGCTCTCGTCGTGGTCGGCCGCGGCGCTTCTCTACTTCGGCCAACATTCGGTGGCGCTGATCGCCGTGACCGGTGTGGTCGTGCTGGCGAGCTTCGATCTGCTTCGCCCTTGAGGCGATTCAACAGCGTGTTATCGCGGCCGGGCGCACGCACGGCCGCTTCTTTATCCAGTGTGTCTTAACTAGACCGCACCGCGCCTGCTTCGAGTGTCATACGACGGCGCGCGCCGATCATAGCGGCAATGGCCGTACCGATCCCCAAGGTCAGCAGACATGCGGTGGGCACCAGCATCGGCGCGATCTGGCTGTGCGCGGTCTTGCCGACATAAGGCATCAGGTTCTGTCCCGCGAAGCCGCCCAGATTGCCGATCGCATTGATCGCCGCGACGCTCGCCGCCGCACGCGCGCCCGAGAAAAAGCGCGGCGGCAGCGACCAGAAGCACGGATACAGCAACGGAATGCACGCCCCGCCCAAGCACAACGCCGCAAAGCGCAGCGTCGCGGTCGGCAGCACGAGGCTCGACGCGAAGCACACCACACCAACGCCTGCCACGCTGCTCATCGCCTTCAGCACCACGCGCTCGCGCTTGAGCTTGCCGGGAAGCCACAACAGAAGCAGCGTCGCCAGCCCCCACGGAATCATATTGAGCACGCCATTGAGCGACGACGACACGCCATCGTTTTTCAGCAGCGTCGGCATCCAATATGTGACGCCGTAGAGCGACGTCGACATCAGCATGTAGGTCAGCGCGAACATCAGTACCTTGGGATCGAGCAGTGCGGCCCACGGATGCGTCGCCTTTGCATCGTCCGATGCCTCGCGCTTGAGTGCGGCGATCACCACATCCTTTTCCTGTTGCGAGAGGAACGGCGCGTCGCTCACCGAATTCGGCAGATACTTGAGCGCGACAAATGCAATCACCACGGCCGGCAAGCCGGTCGCGATAAATACCCACTGCCAGCCGGCAAATCCCCATGTGCCGCCTAGCGTGAGCAACAGGCCGCCGATCAGCGAGCCGAGCATGTTCGCAAGCGAACTGCCGAGCGTGAAGAAGCCAAGCACCTTCGTGCGATAGCTTTGCGGAAACCACTGCGTGAGGTAATAGATGACGCCCGGATAGAAACCGGCTTCAGCAACGCCCAACGCGAAACGGAACGAATAGAACACCGGCAGCGAACGGGCAAACGCCATCAGCACCGTCACGATGCCCCACGTCATCATGATGCGGGCGAGCCAGGCGCGCGCGCCGAAGCGATGCAACGCGAGCGTGCTCGGCACCTCGAACAGCAGATAGCCGATGAAAAAGAGCGACGCGCCCAGTCCGTACGATGCTTCGGTCATGCCGAGGTCGTGCACCATCTCCAGCTTGGCGAAGCCGACGTTCTGGCGGTCAATGAACGAAATCAGGAACATGACGATGAGAAGCGGCATTAACCGCCACGCCATCTTCTTCATGACCTGCTGCTCGAATGCTAGTTGTGTGGACATGGTTTCTCCGCTTGCCCGGCCCAATCGGCAAGTCAAATTCATGCAGTCATATATATGACTGCATGAATTGCGCACCGAGCGCCATGAGGTGATACCCGCATAGCGGGCCGAGTCGCCTCTGAATCGGAGTGCCCTCGCTCGAAAAAGCCAGCGAACGCAGGCCTAGCGGATTTCGACCTGATACTGGAATGTATCGGCCGCGCCGCGCGTGCTGCGCCATTCGAACGGCGTGCCGGCGAAGTCGGAGGCAACGCGGTGAACCAGGATCACCGGGCTGCCCGTTTTGATGCCGAGCAGGGAAGCTGTTTCGGCGGTAGCCTGTTCAACGCGGAGTACTTCCGTCGCCGACGCCACCATCTGCTTGCAGAGCCGTTCGTAGAGCGGGTACAGCAGGTCTTCGAATTTGTCGAGCGGCAACGTGGCAAGCGCTTCGAAACGCGAGCGCGGCAGCCAGATTTCCTCCGACAGAACCGTGCGCCCTTCGATCATTCGCACGCGCGACAGATGAATTGCCTTTTCCGACGCCTTCATCCCCAGAGCGTTGCGGACCTCTTCGTTGGGCTTCACCACTTCGCGCTTTAGCACGCGCGCAGTGGGCCGCACCGGCTCGCCGTCGCGCGAGACGAAGCGAAAGAAGCGGAACAGCGACGAGTCGAAGCGCGGCCGCCGCACGAACGTACCCTTGCCTTGAGTGCGCGTCAGCACGCCGTCGCTCACCAGCAGATCGATCGCCTTGCGCACGGTGCCGGTTGAAACGTTGTAGAACTGGCCGAGCTCGGCCTCGGTCGCGATGGCCTTTTCGGGCGCCCACTCGCCGGCCGCAATGCGGCTGACGAGATCGTCGCGCAACTGCTGGTAACGGGGTAGCCGGTCATCCGGCCTGGACACGAAGGACGCCGTATTCATGGATTCATACAGTTATGCAGAGGAGTAACTACTGTACCGCATTGCGCGATCCGCAGGTGAGCAAGGGTTATCCCCCAATGACCCGGCGCCGGATCGCGCGCAAGATACATACAGTCCTATATATGAATAGAGAAACGGCAGGAACGAACGGACGGAGATGGCTATGTTCACGTGGTACAAGCAAAGCACGCGAGTCGAGCGCAATACCTTCTGGGGATGTTTCGCGGGATGGGGACTCGACGCGCTCGATGTGCAGATGTTCACGCTCGCCATTCCGGCGATCATCGCCGCCTATGGTATCGACCACACGCAGGCAGGCGCTATCAGCAGCGTCACGCTGATCTCGTCGGCTCTGGGCGGCTGGATTGCAGGCGCGCTGTCGGACCGCTTCGGCCGCGTGCGCACCTTGCAGATGACGATTCTCTGGTTCGCCGGCTTCACCTTCCTATGCGCATTCGCGCAAAGTTTCCCGCAGTTGTTGCTGCTTAAAGCGATGCAAGGCTTTGGCTTCGGCGGCGAATGGGCTGCGGGCGCGGTCTTGATGGCGGAGACGATCCGCACCGAACATCGCGGCAAGGCAATGGGCGCGGTGCAAAGCGCATGGGCCGTGGGTTGGGGTGCCGCGGTCCTCGTCTACGCCGCGGTATTTTCATGGCTGCCCGCCGACACCGCCTGGCGCGTGATGTTCGCAGTCGGTCTGCTGCCCGCCGGCCTCGTGCTGTTCGTGCGGCGCAATCTGAAAGAGCCGGTGCGCGTTGCGTCCGTCGGCGCCGGCGCCGGCGTGGGGCCCAAAGTCTCTGCGTTCGGCCAGATCTTGCAGGTATTCCAGCCGCGCGTGCTGCGAACCACGATCGTCGGTGCCGTGCTGGGCACCGGCGCTCACGGCGGCTACTACGCGATCATGACGTGGCTGCCCACGTTCCTCGCGAAGGAGCGCCATCTGTCGGTGTTGAATACGGGCGGCTACCTCGCCGTCGTGATCGTCGCGTTCTGGTGCGGCTGCATGCTGAGCGCGTATTTGCTCGATCGCATCGGCCGGCGCCGCAACATCGCGTTGTTCGCTTTGTGCTGCATCGTCACCGTGCTCGCGTACGTCATGCTACCGCTGACGAACACGCAGATGCTCGTGCTCGGTTTTCCGCTGGGCCTCTTCGCCGCGGGCATTCCAGCAAGCCTTGGCCCGCTCTTCAACGAACTGTATCCCGCCGACATGCGCGGAACCGGCGTCGGCTTCTGCTACAACTTCGGGCGTATTGCGTCCGCGGGCTTCCCGGTTCTGGTCGGCTACATGAGCCATTCGATGTCGCTCGGCGCGGCCATCGGCATCGACGCAGCCATTGCGTACGGGCTCGCGATGATCGCGGTGCTGCTGCTTCCCGAAACGCGCGGCAAGCGTCTGCGTGGCGTAGCGCCGGAGCAGTCCGCCGATGCCAACGATGCCACCGACGCAGCGCGTCTGAACCTGAACTCTCCACGTAGTTGAACATGAACGCCTTTGCATCCTCACCTCCGTTTGCACGAGGTGGCGTCGACACGCACGCGCATGTTTTCGAGCAAGGTTTGCCGTTGACGTGCGACCGGCGCTACGCGCCCACCTACGACGCAACGCTCGACGACTATTTGCCGCTGCTGAACGAGCATGGAATCACGCATGCTGTGCTCGTGCAGCCGAGCTTTCTCGGCACCGACAATCGCTATCTGTTGCAGGCGTTGTCCGCGAACAGTCAGCGTCTGCGCGGCGTCGCCGTCGTGGCGCCCGAGATAACCGCCAATGAACTGGCGGACCTGCACCGGCGTGGCGTGACGGGAATTCGCCTCAATCTGATGGAGCAGGCGCTGCCGGACCTGCGCGCGCAGCCGTGGACCTCGTTGCTCGACAACGTTGCGCGACTAGACTGGCATGTCGAACTACACAGAAACGCAGCGGATCTGGCGCCGATGATCGACCGGCTCCTGGAGCGCGGCCTGCGCGTCGCCGTCGATCATTTCGGCCGGCCCGATCCCGCTTTGGGCACACAGGACAGCGGCTTCAAAGCGTTGCTCGGTTTTGGCAAGACGGGGCGCGTGTGGGTGAAGGTGTCGGGAGCGTATCGCTGTGCGGCGCCGGGCTCGCCGTTCGTTCGCGATGCAACGACGCAATTGATCGAGCAGTTCGGCGCAGAGCGTTTGATGTGGGGCAGCGACTGGCCGCACACGCAGTACGAAACGGTGACGAGTTACGGCGACGCTTTGTCGACGCTGCTTAATGTCGGTCTCGATTCGGTCGCTCTCCATTCGGTCGGTCTCGATTCGGCCGCTCTCGGGGCGATTTTGCGAACCACTGCTCTTTCGTTCTATGGATTCGACGTTGAGCCCGTCGCGCACAATGCATCGCCAACGACCGCCGCTTTGCAACGCGCGACGTATTGATTACAGGGAGAAGAAAGCGAGGAGTTGAAGCGGCTGTTTCGACAGGACAGTAGACGAAAGCGGAGCCGCTTCCGTCTACGCCACTGATGCGTTGGTAGGCTCGATTGGATTCGAACCAACGACCCCCACCATGTCAAGGTGGTGCTCTAACCAACTGAGCTACGAGCCTGTAGAGGCGCGAATTATAGAGAGTCTCTCGGAACTGCACAAGAGCCGGACGGCATTGATGCTATCGATGCTCGCGACGCTCAATGCGACGCTTCCCACTCGGCGTGTGCATCGAGTGGAAAGACCGGGCGCTTGACGTTCCTGAAAGCGAACAGGCCATAGTCGGAACTCGTCACGCCGCGGCTATCGCACTCCACGAGCCCGGCGGAGATCGGTACGAAAACCGGGCGGCAATACATGCGCGATTTGAGCAGCAGGAAGCGCGCGCGACGCGGGTCGATGCCTACGCTTTCGAACACGCCGAGATCCCACGGTTCATGGGTGTGCTCGGTCACGACGAGTTTCACCATGCCCGTGTCGAGCACCGCAGCGCGTCCCATGTGGGCCCGCTGCCCGGTGTAAGTCGGCCCGCTGATCACATACTCGCCGTCGGTCAACGCTCGTACAACACCGGTCATCGCGACGGGCGCACGCGGCGTCACCGCACTGCTTCCCACCTTGTTGCCGATCGTGATGGTCACGGTGCTGCCGACACCCGCGGCCATCAACGCGGCCACTGCTTGCGGATCGCACAACGGCCCGGTGACGATGCCGTCGAGTTTCTGGCGGAGCGCTTCTTCGAGCAGGTCCATTGTGTCGCACGTGCCGCCCGACATGCAGTTGTCGCCATGATCCAGCAGCAGCACCGGCTTGTCGGCGTCTTTTGCAAGCGCAGCGGCTCGTGCCACCGATTCCGCGAGCGGCGCGCTGCGATAGACGAACTCCTCGCGCTCATTCCAGATTTGCCGCGCGATGCGCTCGGCCACCGCTTCTGCTTGCGCGAGTTCGCCGTTGCCGACGACCACGACGCTGATACACGGCGCCTCGATATCCGCAAGCGAAAAGCCGGACAACACCGAAACCGCGAGCATGCCGTCTGCTTCGGCGGCGCGAGCTGCATCGACGGCACGCTTCATCGCACCTTCAGCGGTCGCGCTGCGCAGCGTGTGCGTGAGCAGTGGCGGCCGACGCCAGGCGATCACCGGCTTCGCTTCGCCATGCATGAGAGCAAACAGCAGACGCGCCGCATGTGCGCCGGTTTCATACATATCGACGTGCGGATAAGTCTTGAAGCTAACGATCACGTCAGCGTTGTCGATCATTTTCTGCGTGACGTTGCCGTGCAAATCGAGCGCGACGGCAATTGGCGCATTGGGCAGTGCAGCGCGCACGCGTTCCAGCAGATCGCCTTCGCCGTCGTTCGAATTCTCCGCGACCATTGCGCCGTGCAAATCGAGCATCACCGCATCGCAACCGCGTGCGGCTGCAAGAATCGCGTCGCAGATCGCGTCGTATGCGGCGGCCTCGACGGGTCCACTCGGATTGGCCGCCGCCGACACCGGCGTGACGACCTGCGCGCCTTCGCGCGCAGCGGCGTCAATGAACGCAGCCATCGCGGTCTGCATGCCCTTGTTGTCGTTGAACGCGTCGTCGCCGAAACTCGGGCCGATGTTCGTACCGTTCTGTCCGAAAGCGGACAAGGGCGTCGCCACCGGCGAGAATGTGTTGGTCTCGTGATTCATCCGCGCGATGAGGATTTTCATACGTTCGAGCCCTCCGACACTGGCGCTGTCTGGACAGTTTGCGCCGCTTTCAACATCGCGTGCAACAGCACATTGCAGCCGGCTTCCAGATGATCCGCGCGCGCGTCCTCGATCTCGTTGTGGCTGATGCCGTCCTTGCAAGGCACGAAGATCATCGCAGCAGGCGCGACGCGCGCGAGATACACAGCATCGTGGCCCGCACCGCTGATCACGTCCATCGAAGACAGGCCCAGCATATCCGCGCCTTGCTTGACGGCGGCCACCAGTTCCGCGGCGAACGGTTGCGGCGCGAAGTACACGACCGGCTCGATATCTACAGCGATACCCGCTTTGTCGCTCGCGACCGCGCACGCTTCGCGCAGCGCGCTATCCATTGCGGTGAGCGTGGTGTCGTCGGCAGCGCGCAGGTCGACTGTCAACTTGACGCGACCTGGAATGACGTTGCGCGAGTTCGGATGCACGTCGACGCAGCCGACCGTGCCGCGGCCATGCGGCGCATGGCCGAGCGCGATACGGTTCACGGCGTGAATCAGATCGGCGGCAACGAGCAGCGCATCGCGGCGCAATTCCATCGGCGTGGGTCCTGCATGCGCTTCCATGCCGTGTACAGTCACGTCGTACCAGCGTTGACCGAGCGCGCCCTGCACGATGCCGATGGTTTTATCGTGCGCTTCGAGCACCGGACCCTGCTCGATGTGTGCTTCGAAATATGCAGCAACGGTATGCGGTTTCGCATTTTCGCCAATGTAGCCGATTGCCGCTAACGCATCGCGCACGCAGACGCCGTCGCGATCGCGCTGCGCAAGCGCATGTTCGAGCGTGAAGGCGCTGGCGAAGACACCCGACCCCATCATCACCGGAACGAAGCGCGAGCCCTCCTCGTTGGTCCAGACAGCGACTTCGAGCGGCGCTAGCGTCGTGACGTTTGCATCGGCCAGCGTGCGCAGCACCTCGAGACCGGCGAGCACCCCATAATTGCCGTCGAACTTGCCGCCGGTGGGTTGCGTGTCGATGTGGCTGCCAGTCATCACCGGTGGCAGGTCGTCGCGCAAGCCCGCGCGGCGCGCGAAGATATTGCCGATCGCGTCGATCCGAACCGTGCAGCCAATTTCCTTTGTCCACCTAACGAACTGATCGCGCGCGATGCGATCGAGTTCGGTCAGCGCTAGCCGGCAGACACCGCCCTTCTCCGTCGCGCCAATTTGTGCGAGCTGCATAAGGCTGTTCCAAAGCCGTTCGCCGTCGACGCGCAAACGACCGAGTGCCTCGCTGCGTTGGGATTCATGAACTTGCATCAATGCTTCCTTGTAGTGATGTCCGCGCGAGCTCAGACCACGCCGACGCCCAGATAGCGATCCTTGATCGAATCGTCGGCGGCGAACGACGCGTTGTCGCCCGAATAAACGATCACGCCCTGTTCGATGATGTAGTGACGATCCGCGAGTTGCGTGCAGACTTCGAGGTTCTGCTCGACAAGCAGAATCGCCACGCCGGCCTTTCGAATGAGCCTGAGTTGCGCGACGATTTCTTCCACGATCACCGGCGCGAGACCTTCCACCGGTTCATCGAGCATCAGAAGGCGCGGATGGTTCATCAGCGCACGGCCAATCGCGAGCATCTGCTGTTCGCCGCCGGACAGCTGTCCGCCGCCGTTCGTGCGCCGCTCTTCCAGCCGCGGGAAAATACGGTAGATGTCGTCGAGTTGCCACGGCNAGTCCTTGCGCGCGCCCAGGCGCAAGTTCTCCTCCACGGTCAGCAAGCGAAAAATACCGCGGTGTTCGGGCACGAAGCACACGCCGCGCGATGCGATCCGATGTGGCTGCAGCCCGCTTATCGTCGCGCCGTTGAACTTCACGCTGCCGTTCTTCGGCGCGACGATGCCTGCAATCGCCTTGAGCGTGGTGGATTTTCCGGCGCCGTTGCGGCCCAGCAGCGTGACTGTCTCGCCTTCCGCGATCTGCAAGGAAACACCTTGCAGGATGTGACTTTTGCCATAGAAGCCGTGAATGTCCTGCACGTCGAGAATCATGCGCGGCCTCCGGTGATCATGTTGCCGAGATAGGCGCTGCGCACGCGCTCGTCGCCGCGAATTTCATCGGGCCGCCCTTCCACCAGCACGCGTCCTTGCTGCATGACGGTGATCGTGTCGGAGATGTCCATCACGATGCCCATGTTGTGCTCGATCAGCACGACGGTGTAGTCGTCGCGCAGACCGCGAATCAGTTGCTTCATATCGTGGAGATCGTCGATGCCCATTCCCGACGTCGGCTCGTCGAGAAAGATGGCCTTGGGTCGCGCGGCGAGCGCCATGCCGACTTCGAGCCGCCGCTGCTGACCGTGCGAGAGCGCGCCTGCCGCGACTTTGCTGAAGCGCTGCAACGCGAGGCGTTCGAGCACGCCGTCGACGGTATTCGTGTGAGCCAGTGCGCCGCGCGGCGGCGTCCATGCATTGAGCGCGCGCACCGAATCGACGCCTTGTGCCGCGAGCCGCAAGTTTTCCTGCACGCTCAGGTTCGCGAACAGACTCGTCACCTGGAACGATCTCGCGACGCCGCGACGTACACGCTTGTGGTCGGGCTCGTGCGTCACGTCGTGTCCGTCGAACACGATCGTTCCCGCGGTGATCGGCAGTGTGCCGGTCAGCACATGAAAGAGCGTGGTCTTGCCCGCGCCATTCGGACCGATCACCGAATGTACGGTGCGCGGCATGATGCGCAAGTTGACTTCGGAGAGCGCCGTGAATTTGCCGTAGCGCTTCACCACGCCGGTTGCGTTGAGAATGGCCTCGGTCATACGCGCCCCTTTGCGGCGTCGTCGTCGGCTGCTGCGTCTGCGTCTGCATCGGCTTGTGGATTGCGGCGCAGCGCTTGCCAGATCCGTTCGCCGAGTCCCCACAGACCGCGCTGCATATACAGGCTCACGGCCATCAGCACGACGCCGAGCAGCAGCAGCCAGCGTGGCCACAACGTTGAGAGCCAGTCGGCGAACAGCACGTAGAACGCGGCACCCAACACGGACGCAAACAGATTACCGGTGCCACCGATCACGGTCATCACGAGGATCATCTCGCTCGTGTGATAGTCGATGTTGGACAAAGGCGCGATACCGGTCATCAAAGCATGCAATGCACCCGCCAACCCTGTCACCGCGCCGGACACCACGAACGCCATCAGCTTGAAACGCTTGACGTCGTAGCCGACGGCGGCAGCGCGCGCTTCGTTATCGCGGATCGCGAGCAGCGTGCGGCCGAATAAGGAGTGCGAGACACGCATCAACAGCCAGAACACGATGAGGAAAAGCACCGCGACGAATCCGTAGTACTGCCAGGGCGAAGTGAGCGGAATCAGCTCTTTGCCGGGCAATCCAAGCGCCGGTCGTGGAATGTCAAGCAGACCATTGTCGCCGCCGGTGAGATCCGGCGTGGTGTATGCGAGGAAGTAGAACAGTTGCCCGAATGCGAGCGTCAGCATCACGAAGTATGTGCCGCGCTGTCTGATCGAAAACCATCCGACAAGTGCGGCCGCGATCGCACCAGTCGCGATCGCAGCAAGCAGCGCGACGGGCACCGGCAACGCAGCTTTGGTCAGCACGAGCCCCGCGCTATAGCTGCCTAGTCCGAAGAAGATGCCCTGCCCGAACGACAGCAGTCCCGTGTGGCCGAGCAGAAGATTGCAGCCCAACGCGGCGAGCGCGAACACGAGCACTTCCGTGGCGAGCGAGCCCGAGCGCAGCGTCAGCGGCAAGAGGCAGACGACGAGCAACGCGAGCAACATAAACCGATAGCGATGCAGCGCGTGTCTGAGCGCGCGCTCCGACGCGCGCGGAGCCGCTTTGCTGACGGCGGATTCTGGAGTGTCGATCACGCGGCTCTCCCGAGTAGGCCATTGGGCCGCAGCAGAAGAACGGCGGCCATCGCGACGTAGATCATCAAACGTGCGCCCTCGGGCCACAATGTGCTCATCACGCTTTGCACGATGCCCACCAGCAGGCCGCCCACCAGCGCGCCGAGGAAATTGCCCATGCCGCCCACCACGACAACGACAAACGCGACGCCGAGCGCCTCGATGCCCATGAACGGATCGACGCCGCGAATCGGTGCAGCCAGCACACCTGCGAGCGCGGCCGTGGCGGCACCGAGCGCGAACACGAGACTGAACACGCGCAACACGTTGATGCCGAGCAGCGAGACCATCTCCGTCGATTCGCTGCCCGCGCGCACCGCGCTGCCAAGACGCGTGCCCTCAAGGATCCACCAGAGCAGCGCGGCGAGCACCGCTGTAAAGCCGATCACGAACAGCCGGTACTTCGGATAGACGAAACTGCCCCAGATCACTACGCCGTTCAGCATGTCTGGAATGGCCACGTTGTCGCCGAGCGGACCCCACACGAGGATCGCGCATTCCTGCACGACGAGCGCGAGCCCCACCGTCACAAGGATATGAAACTCGTGCTGTTGCGCGTAGACGTGCCGCAAGACGAGTTTTTCGACGACCCATGCCAATGCGCCAACTGCAATCGGCACCACGATCAGCGCTGTCCAGAAGCTCATCGACCACTGCATCACCTGATAGCAGAAGTACGCGCCGAGCAGATAGAAGGCGCCGTGCGCGAAGTTCACGAAGCGCAAAAGTCCGAACACAATCGACAAACCGACCGCGAGCAGGAAATACAGCATCCCTACCCCAATGCCGTTGACGATCTGCAAGAGGTAAACGTTCATGGCGTCCGTGTGAGGAATTGACGAAACTTCACCGCGTATGTGCGTGCCGCGATGCCTGCGGCGCAGCGACGCCCGCGCGCATCAAGCGAGCTTGCAACCGGTCTTGTCGAGCGGCAGGAACGATTGGCCTGAACTCACGATATCCGCGTAATCGTCGGCGTTTTTCATCTTGTTCTTCGCCTTGCCCTTCAACAGATAATAGTTCTTCAGCACCTGATGATCGCCCTTGCGAACTTGTTCGGGACCTGTCAAACCGTCGTATTTCATACCTTCGAGCGCGGCGACCACTTTCTTGGGATCGACGTTGCCGGCCTTCACAATGCCGTCCAGCAAAATCTTTGTGCAGATGTACGATCCTGCGAGGCTGTAGTTAGGATTGCTCTTGAACGCCGCTTGCGTGCGTTTGACGAGATCGCGGTTGAGCGGCGAATCGATTGCGTGCCAATACTGCGCGCCGAAATACACGCCGTCGCACAAGTCCGCGCCGAGCGACTCGAACTGCTCCAGACCGGAGGCCCACGCGAGCAGAATCGTGCAGTTGTTCTTCATGCCGAAGCTCACGGCCTGGCGCAGCGTGTCGGAAGATTGGGAACCGAAGTTGAGGATCAGCAAGACGTCCGGCTTTGCGGCGACCGCGTTCGTCAGATAGCCGCTAAATTCTTTCTCGTTCAGCGAGTGATAACTGTTGCCCACGTGCTCGATGCCTTTCTCCTTGAAGACGGCTTTCGCGGCGGAAAGCAGGCCGTCGCCGAACACGTATTGCGGTGTGATCGTGTACCAGCGTTTGGCCTTCGGCATCATCTGGATCAGGGGACGCACCGTCTGTTCGATCGCGCCATACGTGGGCACCGACCAGCGGAACGTCGCGTCGTTGCAGTCTTTTCCTGTGATTTCGTCCGCGCCGGCTGTGGTGATGAAGACACCGCCGGCCTTCTGCACTTCCTTGCCCATCGCCAATGATTCGGAGGACAAAATACCGCCCGCAAAGAAGCGAGCATTTTTCTGCTGCGCGATTTCCTGAACCCGGCGCACGGCTGTCGCCGGCTTGCCTTCCGTGTCGAGCACCGAATAGGCGAGTGGTTCGCCAAGCACCTTGCCGTATTGTTCGATGGCGAGCTTCATACCGAGGTCGGCGTACTTGCCGTTCGCGGCGAACGCGCCCGACATCGGCACCGGACAGGCGAATTGCACGCTGCCTGCCTGCGCAAAGGCACTGCGCGCGACGAGCGAGCCCAGCGTGCCCGGAACGGCCGACAACGCGGCCAGCTTCAACATATTTCGGCGATTCAAAATGACGCTCCTTGGAAGAGACACGCACTGAACGACTGCGAAAACTTGCTGGCCACGGTGAAGTTTTCACCACATCGGCGTTGTTCTATTTATCATGATAAATAGGTTTGATTCGATCGTAGGTACAATAAATTCCAGTGTCAATAAGGCAAAATTCCTGGCGGCTGCGAGACAGCCTTCCTTGCGCCGCGCTTGGCGCCCGTGGAACGCTTGATGGTGCAGTACACAAATGGGAGCAATGAAAATGGCGATGGATCGAGCCAAGGCTGGCGCCGCTATTGAGATCAAGCAGCAAAAGCGCGGCGATCTGGTCGCGGAAGAAATCAAGCGGCTGATCACGGAAAAGGATCTGAAGCCGGGCGATCGCCTGCCACGCGAGGTCGAGTTGCAGCAGCTGTTCTCGGTGAGCAAGAGCACGATCCGCGAGGCGCTGAAGTCGCTCGAGGTTCAGGGACTCATCAAGGTGACGACCGGGCCGACTGGCGGCGGCATGGTGGTGGAGGTGCCGCTCGACCGGACCTTGCAGCTTCTGCAGAACTATCTGTTCTTCAAGGACGTTTCCATCGACGACATTTACACCGTGCGCAAATTGCTCGAACCGGAACTCGCGGCGGGCGCGGTGCCGTACCTGACGGAGCAGGATTTCGAAGCGCTGGACGCGAGCATTGCATGCTGCGATCGGCCCGCTTCGGCGCACGGCGGCCAGGACATCGTGCGACAACGTCAGGAGGATGTGAACTTCCACGACATTCTGGCGGCAGCGAATCCGAATCCGTTCCTGCGCTTTAGCTGTGAGTTGATCAACGAAATGATCCGGCAGCTCATCGAGTTTCGTAACGATACTCCGCAGGTGGAGCATGAGCGGTTCGGCCAGGCCAACGTCAAGATTCATAAGGCGATCACGAAGGCGGCGCGCGAGCGCGACGTCGAAAAGGTACGCGAGCTGATGACGGTCCATATGACCGAGGCGCCGCGGTACGTGAAGCGGATGAAAGGGAAGCTGCGCGGGAGATTGATTCTTGATTCGGAGATTCGTCGCCGCGTGCGCGCGCGAAGCGTTGCTCCTGTGGGTCCGGAGGCTGATGCGGTTGACGGCGGGGAATGATTGAGGTGGGGCGGGTTGGCGGCGGAGTTTGAGCCGTGGATGAGGGGATCGTGTGCATGGCGGGCGCCGGTGTGCTTGAGGCCGGTTCGCGGCGAGTGGATTGTTCGTTGATGCGCTTCGCGTCGGCAGTGGGGCGTTGGCGGTGAGGCGCTCGTGGTGGGTTGGCGGTTGGGGTCGCCCGTGGGGTCGCCGGTATGGCTGCAGGCGGCGTTGCCCGCGACCTGGCCGGTGGTTTGCCGGTGGTTTGCCGGTGGTTTGCCGGTGGTTTGCCGGTGGTTTGCCGGTGGTTTGCCGGTAGTCCGGTGGTCCGCCGATGAGTGCCGTTGGGTCGACGGTGAAGTGACGGCGCGGACACGTGTGATCTCGTTGCCACACCCGCCGGACGCCGACGCGGACCAAGCCGTTCGCGCCAATTGGTTCGCTGACACAAAAGCGCGATCCACAGCAATTGACGGGCAGTGACGTCGACAATCCGATTTGTCGCATGGCGCCGCCGAAGCTGATGATACGATTGCCGCCGCCAACGGGTGCTGACGCCGACGCCAAGACGCGGTTAGTCGCGGACGGCGGATCGCAGTGGGTGGCTTTCTGTCGGGCGAATAGCTATTGGCGGCGTCGGAACGTTGGGCCAGCTTTCGGTTCATTGCGGCAGCTTTGCCATTTCGCAGGGCGGAGGTGTCAGAAATTTCGTGTGCTGAGGCCGGTTAAAAATCTCAGCTGATGGCGGCGGTGAATCGCTCACCGAACAGGATGGCGAACTGATTGACAGCTTGCCGCCAGGTGATAGGCGGCATCTTCCAATCCTTTTCAATGTTGCGCAAGGCCAGATACAGCAGTTTGCTGGCGGCTT
>NZ_AWZT01000039.1 GCF_000472525.1 Paraburkholderia dilworthii | reverse complement strand
CGGGGTATGAGAGATACTACGGGCAAAACACCGAGCTGGCGGTTCTGAGAAGTACCGCTCGGCGCGCGCAGCGCCGCCGGAAGAATGACTGCCTTGTCACTGACGCGGAATGTGCGGGGGAACGGATTCCAGATGCACCACTGCCCCTTCCAGGCTAGGGGACCCACTTATGAGCTAGCGGTGTGAGCCGCTTTCTTTGCTTATCTTTCTTTGCGGCGGCAAAGAAAGTAAGTGCCGCCCCGCACAGGGGCAACACCAATAGACCACTGCGAAATCAAGGAGAGGCCAACGCGCCAGGAGCACCCCAAACCAACAACCAAAAAACCAAAAACCAAAAAACCAAACCTCATTCCCGACTAGCAACCGCCCGCCGCGCTTCCTCAGAAGAAGCGCCACCCCCGCCAGCCCCACCACTATCCGCCGTCCGCGACCCCTGCCCCTGGTCACCCCAGACAACCGAGCTATCCACCGCATACAACCGGCAAGGCGCCGAACTCTGCTTCTGACAATTCGCAACCGCGACCGACATCGGATCGTCACCGCCCTCGGCCCACGACCACGCGCCCGTGTCCGACACCGCGAACGCCCGGCTCGGATACTGATGCAGGAAGTTGCGATACCCATTGCGCCCGGCTTCGTCGACATAGGGCACGGCGTCGACAGCATCGACGGAAGCAAAGCCGCTTGCTTTCGGCGCCGAAGGATCCGACACCCGATACTGCACGCCCGTAGGCATGCCCACACGCGCGAGGAAAGCCTCGACGGCCGGCCACCATACATGCACGCCGTCGCGGTCGCCGACGAGCCGATGCGCGTCGTTCTTATAGCGGCCGTAATCGACCATCTTCGCGCTCGCACCGTGCGCAACGTACGCCGTGTACATGCCGGCCACCAGCGGCGCATTCCACACGGAATCGTTGTCGCCGTACATCCACAGCGACGGCACTTTCGTTTTGTCGCCGTACGCGCCGAACGCACGCGTCAGGTTGCCCTGCCAGTCGCCGCACGCGTCCTGCCGCAAGCCGCCCGAAAAGTTGATCAGCGCGCGCACGCCCGGTGCGGCTTCGGTGCCGTACGCCATCGTTGCGAGGCCGCCATGCGACGTGCCCGCCACCACGATGTGCGTAGCATCGACGTAAGGCTGCTTCGACATGTAGTCGACGGTGGCCGCGACGTCGCCGGCCTGCGACATGCCGTTGCGTTCGACGTCGCACCCGTCCTGATGATAGATGCCGCCGGACTGGCCAAAGCCCTGGCGGTTCGGCGCCACCACCACGTAGCCACGGCGCACGAATTCGCGCGCGAACGGCAACGGATCGCTGCGTTCCTGCATACGCGGATCGCCCGGAATCTTGCCGTGGTTGAAGACGATCATCGGGAACGGGCCTGCGCCGTCCGGCTTGTAAATCGTCGTTTGAAGCGTGATGTCGCCGTCGGCATCGACGGGTATGCGGATGATCTGTTCGTTCAGGCGCGCGGTCGGCAGATACACGTCGTCCTGGAGCGCGAGGCGCGGCACCTGCGCGCGGGCGAGAGGGCCAGGCTGGGCATCCGCGAGCGGGTTCGCCTGCGCGATTGCGACAGCGCACGTGGCCGCTGCACAAATCACCGCACACTTCGTGAGAACCTTGCTCAACACCATTCACGCACCTGCCTGAAAAGACTGCCTGGACATCTCATGTGCGTTCATCGAAACACGCGGCTGACATTCGCCTTTCGTGCACGTTTGCGACAAACAAAAAAATGCTCACGTACGCATTGCGCGAAGCGCACGCACGCCAATCGAGATCGCACGGGATAAACCCAACGGCCGACGCGACCCCGCGCGCCGATGATGAACGCCACGTCTGCCGCCGCGCGCCGCCGCAACCCTCACTATCTGGTTATCGGCCAGGCGCCGGCAAAACTTGCGGAACCCTTACCGGCGGGCTCTCGCATCGTGGCGTCATGAAGCAACGGCCCCATCCTGGCACGACAATTTTGTTTTGTGCAATCAAGGAGAACCCGCGACGAAAAAATTGCCGCGTCGCGCGGAGCACTGATGGATGGGGCGTGGGCGGCGCGAGGACGCGCATGCGTTCGCGAATGGGAGCGTGAATAGGCCTGTGAATGGCCCGCGAATCGAGCTTCCGATTCGACGCGTAAAGCCAAAGCCATCGCGCGACGAGCGCGTGTATCAGGCGATGGCGGACAAAGGCAAGCTGTGGTTTCAAGCCAACAACTTAAATGGCGCCGCTAAAGGGCCATATGCAATCACGGCGCCCTGTCCGCTGCGATGTGGTCGCAGTAAGGCAAGCAGCAGAAAGGCAAGCTGCAGAAAGGCGCGGAAAACTATTCGCTCACATCGCCATCGACATAAAGCCAGTGCCCTTTGTCGTCGAGAATAAAGCGGCTCAACTCATGCAACCGGTGCGCGCGGCCCGCGACCTTGTATCGCGCGACGAACTCGACAGTCGCATGACGCGGATCGCTTTCCTCGAACGCCTTGATTTGCAGTCCGAGCCAGCGAGGGGCGTCCGGCGCGGACACGTCTGCGTCGAGATCGGCAGGGCAGGTTTGCGGCGCCCAGGTGGCGCGCAAATAATCCGTTGCGCCGACAACGTAAGCGCTGTAACGCGAGCGCATCAGTTCCAGTGCGCGCGGCGCGATCTCGGCGCCGTCGATGTAACGGCCGCAGCACTGCGCGAAACGTGGCGCTTTTGCGGCGCTGGTGTGGCGGGGCGCAGCGCCGCCGCATGGACAGTCGGCGGGTCGCTGCATGGGCGACTTGTGCTTGTTCATCGAACTCATCGAATCAATCGAACTTCTAGCCGAGACCGCGCGCGATCAATATCTTCTGGATGTCGCTCGTGCCTTCGTAGATCTGGCATACGCGCACGTCGCGATAAATCCGCTCGACCGGAAAGTCGCTCAGATACCCATAGCCGCCGTGAATTTGCAGCGCCGCCGAACAGATGCGCTCGGCGGCTTCCGACGCAAACAGTTTCGCCATTGCGGCTTCCGTGAGACACGGCTGACCGGCGTCTTTCAGCGACGCCGCATGCCAGATCAACTGACGCGCGGCTTCGAGTTGCGTCGCCATGTCGGCGAGGCGGAACTGTACGGCCTGGTGCGAAAAAAGCGGCTGGCCGAAGCTCTCGCGCTCCTTGGCATAGCTCAACGCGGCCTCGAACGCGGCGCGCGCCATGCCGACGCTTTGCGCCGCGATGCCGATGCGGCCGCCCTCGAGCCCGGACAGCGCGATGCGATAACCTTCGCCTTCCGCGCCGATCAGGTTCGCGGCCGGCACGCGACAGTCCTCGAAAATGATCTGCGCAGTGTCCGACGAATGTTGGCCGAGCTTGTCTTCGACGCGCGCGACCACGTAACCCTTGGCATCGGTCGGCACGATGAACGCGCTGATGCCGCGCTTGCCCGCCGCCTTGTCGGTGACGGCCATCACGATTGCCAGGTTGCCGTTCTTGCCGCTCGTGATGAACTGCTTGACGCCGTTGAGCACGTACGCGTCGCCGTTGCCGTCTTTGTCACGTCTGGCCGTGGTGCGCAGCGCCGAAGCGTCGGAGCCGGCTTGAGGTTCGGTCAGACAGAACGCGCCGAGCATCTCGCCGCGCGCAAGCGGCGTGAGCCAGTCGCGCTTTTGCGCGTCGTTGCCGTACGTCAGCAGAATGCTGCATACGGGGCAGTTGTTGACCGAGATTGCCGTGGATGTGCCGCCGTCGCCCGCGGCGATTTCCTCGAGAATCAGCGCGAGCGCGAGCGCGTCCATGCCGGCGCCGCCGTAGGCTTCGGGCACCAGCACGCCGTAGGCGCCCAGTTCCGCAAGTTGACGGTGAACGTCCTTCGGGAATGTGCGCTCGCGATCCCATGTCGCCGCGTACGGCGTGACTGCTTCACGCACGAAAGTGCGCAGCGCGTCGCGGACCATCAGGTGATCCTGATCAAGCACCATGAGCGTGTCTCCTCACCACTCCAACTGCGTGCCGTCGTATTGATAGAAACGGCCATTGAACGCCTCTCGCGAGGCCGCAGCCTGCTTGAGCACTTCGCGCATGCCGGCGACGCTGCGTGTCGGATCGATCGCCGCCTGCGCGCCGCCCATGTCCGTTTGCACCCAGCCCGGATGCAACGACACGCACGTGGCACGCTGCGCGTCGAGCGACGCGAGCTTGAGCGCGTCGTTCAGCGCCGCCTTGCTCACGCGATACAACCAGCCGCTTGTGCCGCTCGAGTCGCCGATGCTGCCCATCTTGCTCGAAATCACCGCGAGCACGCCCCCCGTTTCTTCGACGAGCGGCAGCAGGATCGGCATCAACTGCATCGGGCCGCGCACGTTGGTATGCATGACGTGGTCGAAGTCTTCGGCGGTGATCGTTTCAATGCCTTCGGTGCGCGGGCCGTACACACCCGACACGACGACGGCTACATCGACATGCTCGCCGTCGAGCTTCCAGCCGAGCGCGGCGATGTCCTCGGGCTCGGTTACGTCGACGGAATAGGTTTGCGCGCCGAGCTGAGTGAGCGTGTCGAGCGCGGCGCCGTCGCGCGCGGTGGCGAGCACACGCCAGCCGCTATGTTTGTACTGCCGGACAAACTCCTGGCCGATGCCGCGCGATGCACCGACGATCAACACTGTCTTCATGGAATCACTCCAGACGTTAAAACGCGCCGGCTCGCAGACGACGCGTCAAACCAGTTCGATACCCATCGCGGTTGCTTCTCCCCCGCCGATGCACAACGTCGCGACGCCGCGCTTGCCGCCGCGCTTCTTCAGCGCGCCGATCAGCGTGACGAGAATGCGTGCGCCCGATGCGCCGATCGGATGGCCGAGCGCACACGCGCCGCCGTGCACGTTGACCTTTTCGTGCGGCAACTTATGTTCTTTCATCGCTGCCATCGTGACGACGGCAAACGCCTCGTTGACTTCGTACAGATCGACTTCGTCGGCGCGCCAGCCGTTCTTCTCGAACAGCTTGCGAATCGCGCCGACCGGCGCGGTGGTGAATTTCGCCGGTTCCTGCGCGAAAGTCGAGTGGCCGACCACGCGCGCAATCGGCGCGACGCCGAGACGCTTTGCCGTCGATTCGCGCATCATCACGAGGGCCGCCGCGCCGTCCGAAATCGACGACGAGTTCGCCGCCGTCACTGTGCCCGTTTTGCTGAACGCGGGCTTGAGCGTGGGAATCTTGTCGAGGTTGGCCTTGAACGGCTGTTCGTCGCGATCGATGGTCACTTCGCCTTTGCGGCTCTCGACTTTCACCGGCGCGATTTCCCATGCGAACGAACCGTCTTCGTTCGCCCGCTTCGCGCGGTTCAGCGATTCGACTGCGAACGCGTCCTGCGCGTCGCGCGTGAAGTCGAACGAGGCCGCGCATTCTTCCGCGAAGGTGCCCATCAGGCGGCCTTTTTCGTAGGCGTCTTCGAGGCCGTCGTAGAACATATGGTCGATCACCTGTCCATGACCCATGCGCATGCCGCCGCGCGCTTTGGGCAACAGGTACGGCGCATTCGTCATGCTCTCCATGCCGCCCGCGACGATCACGTCGGCAGAGCCCGCGGCCAGCATGTCGTGCGCGAACATGGCCGCGCGCATCCCGGAGCCGCACATCTTGTTGACCGTGGTGCTGCCCGTGGAAAGCGGCAAACCGGCGCCGAGCGCGGCCTGCCGCGCGGGCGCCTGGCCGAGCCCGGCGGGCAGCACGCAGCCCATCACCACTTCGTCGATCTGCTCGGGCTTGAGGCCGGCGCGCTGGACCGCGGCTTGTATTGCCACCGAGCCGAGTTGCGGCGCGGTCAGCGATGCAAAATCGCCTTGAAATGCAGCCATCGGCGTGCGCGCCGCGCTCACGATCACAATCGGATCAGCCTGTGTTCCACTCAAGTTCGTCTCACTCATGTTTCAGCTCCTTGATCACACCTTCGACGATAGCCGGTACGTCGCCAAGCTGGGCGGCATCGGCGGCAACGATGTCGTTGTCCGCCTGATGCGCGCGGCCTGCCGATACGGCTGCGACGCAACGCTGGTAAGTTTCATCGAGCGCGGCCGCGTTGTTGATCGTCATGCCGAGGTCGCGCACCTTGCCGTCGTGCACGCCATACGCCCAGCCGTGCACGGTCAGTTCCTGGCCGCGCGCCCATGCATCGTTGATGATGGTCGTGCGGCACACGTTCACCACCTGCTCAAGAGCGTTCAATTCGACGAGACGCCGGTGACGTGCTTCGCCAAGCGGCCATTCGTCGAGCAGCGCGGCATGCTTCGCGCGCACGTCCTGCACGTGATGCAGCCAGTTATCCGCGAGACCCACGCGGCGGCCGTGCAACGCGGCGCCCACGCCCGAGCATCCATAGTGGCCGACCACCATGATGTGCTTGACCTTCAGCAGATCGACGGCGAACTGGATCACCGACAAACAGTTCAGGTCCGTATGCACGACCACGTTGGCGATGTTTCTATGCACGAACACTTCGCCCGGCGGCAGCCCGATGATCTGGTTTGCCGGCACACGCGAATCTGAGCAGCCGATCCACAGATATTCGGGCGTCTGCTGATGCGCGAGGCGCGAGAAGTACTCGGGATCTTCGGACAATTTGCGGGCGACCCACGCGTCGTTGTTATCGAACAGATGCGCGAGCGGGTGGGCAGGGTTGGAAGCGTTCGTATTCATAATGCGTCTGGGCGGTTAGTCGACCGTTTGAACGGCCGGTGTCGTTACGTTGGATTCTTCGGCGAGGTACACGCGGCGTGTGAGCAGCTATGCGACTCTCACGCTGCGCTCGTCTGCCGGCGCTTCTGCTGGATCCTGCGCGTTCGAGCCATTGGATCCATCAGATCCATTAGATGCCGCATCGACAAAGCGTTCCGGATAGCGGATGCAGAAGCGCACGCTGCTGTCATACGGGAAAAAGTCGGGCAATTCGCCTTTCAGTAGATGATCCTTATGCTTTTGCCACAGGGCGGGATCGAAGAAGTCCGCGTGATGCTGCATGAACGAGCGGCGCACGCGCGGGTCGCCGAGCAGAAAAGTGCCATACGTCTCCGGGAAAATGTCGTGCGGGCCGACCGAGTACCACGGCTCGCCCGACATTTCGTCTTCCTCATTGCGCGGCGCCGGCACCGCGCGCACGTTGCAATCGGTCAGATATTCGATCTCGTCGTAGTCGTAAAACACCACACGGCCGTGGCGGGTCACGCCAAAATTCTTGTACAGCATGTCGCCGGGGAAGATGTTCGCCTGCATCAATTCTTTGACCGCGTTGCCGTATTCCTTGATGCCGTGATCGACGTCGTCGTCGTTATCGCTTTGTAGGAACAGATTGAGCGGCACCATGCGGCGCTCGATGTACATATGGCGAATCACGAGATTGTCGCCGTCGTATTCGAGCAGCGACGGCACCTCTTTTTCGAGTTCGCGCACCAGTGCTTCGTCGAGCCGCGAGAGGGGCAGCGCGACGCTTGAATATTCGAGCGTGTCGGCCATGCGGCCCAGTCGGTCATGCCGTTTGACGAGCTGATACTTCTCCTGGATCTTCGCGCGCGTGGTTTCCTTCGGCGGCGGAAAGTTGTCCTTGATGAGCTTGAACACATACGGAAAGGAGGGCAGCGTGAACACCAGCATCACGAGCCCCTTGATGCCGGGCGCGATGATGAACTGATCGCTCGAATGCGACAGGTGATGCAGCAGGTCGCGATAAAACAGATTTTTGCCCTGCTTCTGCAAACCCACAGACGTGTAGATTTCGGCCTTCGGTTTGCCCGGCATGATGGTGCCGAGGAATTCGACGTAAGCGGACGGCACTTCCATATCGACCAGAAAGTACGAGTGCGAGAAGCTGAAGATGATCAGCAACTGTTCGCGCTTGAGCAGCACGGTGTCGAGTGCGAGCACACCTGGCCGCGCGTGGCGCAGCGGCACCGCGAACGGCAGCAGCATATCGCCATTGATGATTCTGCCGACGATATACGCCGACTTGTTGCGAAAGAACAGCGACGAGAGCACATGAATCTGGAAGTTCGGCGCTTCGTCGAATATGCCGAACGAGTCGTGGATCATCTGCATTACGCAGCCGACGTCGCGAGTCAGATCTTCGAACGGCGGCTCCAGCTGGAAGTTCGTGACGATGCGCTCGAGCGTGGCGGCGAGGCCGTCCTTGCCCGGATAGTACGCACGATAAGTCGGCTTCGCCGCAGGCTCGTCGTTCTCGATGTACTCGGTCGAGATCGCCGGGCGCACGAAAATGAAGTCGTTATTGAAATACGAGCGGTGCAGAATCTTGCAGCACACGGAATTGAAAAACGTTTCCGCGCATTCGGGCTGACGGTGCCTCGTCAAGAGGCCGATGTAGTGCAGCTTGATCTGCTGCCACACTTCGCTGTCGATACCCTCGGCGTCGTACTCGTCTTCGAGCAACTCGACGCATTCCTGGACGCGATCGTCGTAAGACGTAATGCGCTCACGCGCGAGCTTTTGCAGGCCGTGCCAGTCGCCGTTTTCGAACAATGTTTTGGCGTGAATCGCCGCGTCGCGAAAGATCCGGTAGTGCCGGTTGAACCCTTCGAGCAGCGTCTCTGCAACGTCAAAGCCGATTTGCGACGATAACAGTTTAGGGAAGTGATTCATGTCGACCGTGCATTCGTCCCATGTCGTGAAGACACCCGTGATTGTATCGTTCGGGTGGGCCCGCGACGCATTGCGCCGCTCGACTCGTGCTCTCGCGCCCTATCGGCGTTAGCAGACGTTCGCCGACTTTTCCGGCCAACTCCGCTCAATTCCCAGTCTGGTACGCGTTAAACAATCCAATTTTCAGCAAAAAATTTGTTCGCTTCGCCGTTCGTTCCTCTCACGCGGGCTTCGGTTCGCGCGTGTTGTTATCGAGCAGCGTGCGGGCCTGGGCTTCGTATTGCGCGAGGTCTTCGAGTGTCGCGTTCAGGTCTTCCAACTGCCGCTCCAGCACCTCGCGATGACGCGCGACCGTCGCGAGAAACGCGTGCAGCTGCGACACCGTGTCGGTCGGCGATTCGTACACGTCCAGCAGATCGCGAATCTCCGAAAGCGTGAAGCCGAGCCGTTTGCCACGCAACGTCAGTTTGAGCCGGGTGCGGTCGCGGCCCGAATAGACGCGCCGCAAGCCGCTCGAACCTTCGCGACTCGGCGAGAGTAAACCCTGATCTTCGTAGAAACGTATGGCGCGCGGCGTGACGTCGAATTCCCGCGCGAGGTCGGTGATCGTGTATTGCGTGTTCATCGGGACATTCGGTAGCCGGGCAAACAATAGGATTGAACGATAGAATCGACGTTTACGTTATCGTCAACCTGGGTTGAATGCAACCTGCGGCAAGTACGCACAATGCGTGGAGGAAGACACCCCAATGAATGCACTCGAACATCAACTCGACTATCCGTTCGGCGACACGTTGCCCGAACCCGGCCGGGCGCAGGAAGTCGCGCCCGGCGTCTTCTGGCTGCGCATGCCGCTGCCGTTTGCACTCGACCATATCAACCTGTGGCTGCTGCGCGACCAGATCGACGGTCAGCAGGGCTGGACGGTGGTCGACTGCGGGATCGCGTCAGATGCGATCAAGGAGAACTGGGAGAAAGTGTTCGAGTCGGCGCTCGACGGTTTGCCGGTGCTGCGCGTGATCGTCACGCATTGTCATCCGGACCACATCGGACTCGCGCACTGGGTATGCGGCGGCGGTGATAAGAAGCGCTGGGACGCGCGGCTGTGGATGACCCTCGGCGAATACATGCAGGCTCGCGTGATGGCGGCCGGCGACGGCTCGAATGCGGGCGGCGAGGGCGCTGCGCGGCACTTTGCGCTGCACGGCGTGACCGACCGGGAATCGCTTGAGAAACTGCGCAGCCGCCAGAGCTATTACGCGAACTTGGTGCCGGAAGTTCCGGGCCAGTATCGGCGTCTGCGCGAAGCGGATGGCGTGACGATCGGCGGCAAGACGTGGCGCGTGGTCACAGGCTTCGGACATTCGCCGGAGCACTGCGCGTTGCACTGTGAAGAGACCGGTGTGCTTATATCCGGCGACATGGTGCTGCCGCGCATTTCGACGAATGTGTCGGTGTTCGCAATGGAGCCGGAGGGCTCGCCGCTCGCGCTTTATCTTGAGTCGCTTGCGCGCTATGAGGTGATGCCGGAAGACACGCTCGTGCTGCCGTCGCATGGCAAGCCGTTTCGTGGCGTGCGTACGCGCGTGAGGCAACTCCGCGAGCATCATGATGCGCGTCTGGCCGAAGTGCGCGAGGCGTGTGCGTTAAAACCGCAAAGCGCGGCGGATATCGTGCCGCTGATGTTCAAGCGCGAACTCGACATTCACCAGATGACGTTCGCGATGGGTGAAGCGCTCGCGCACTTGCATTTGCTGTGGCTGGCCGGGGCATTGAAGCGCCGGCTGGATGACGATGGAGTGATCCGGTTCTCGGCGTGATTGCTCGCCCCATCCGACGCGGCATTAAAAAACCCGGTGCTTCCTCCACCGGGTTTTTTCTGTGCCTCACAGCGCAGCCAGTGATTACTGCACCACCACCGCGCCAAAGTTCTGTCGTCCGAACGGACTCACGTGATAACCGCTCACATTGGTTCGCGTAATGGCGGCCGCCGTGGGATAGCCGAGCGGAATCCACAGCGCCTGATCATGGATGATCTGCTGCGCGGCCTGATACGCTTTCGCGCGCTTGGCTTGATCCGGCGTGGACTTGCCCTCGGCGATCAACTTGTCGAGATCCTCATTGCAAAAGCGCGCGAAGTTGATGCCCGATTTCACCGCATTGCAGCTAAAGAGCGGCGACAGATAATTGTCCGGATCGCCATTGTCGCCCGCCCAGCCCATGAATAGCGAGTCATGCTGACCTTGCTTCGCCTGCTTGATGAGTTCGCCCCATTCGATCACTTTCACGTCCGCCTTCACGCCGATCTTTGCAAAGTCGGCTTGCAGTAACTCGGCGCCCGCCTTCGGATTCGGATTCAGCACGCTGCCGTTGGGGCGCACCCAGATCGTGGTTTCGAAGCCGTTCGGATAGCCGGCGTCGGCGAGCAGTTTCTTGGCCTTCGCCGGATCGTACGGCCACGCCTTCACCGCCTTGTCGTAGCTCCACGTGTTCGGCGGATACGGGTTCACGGCGGGCGTCGCCGTGTTGTCGAACACCGTTTTCAGATACGTGCTGCGGTCGAACGCCATGTTTAGCGCGGCGCGCACTTTCTGGTTGTCGAGCGGCTTTTTCTGCGTATTCAATGCGACGAACGCGGTCATGAATGCGGGCGTCTGCACGATGGCGAGCGACTTGTCCTGCTTGGCATCCGCGAGATCCTGCGGCTTCGGCGACAACGCGATCTGGCATTCGCCCGCTTTCACCTTCTGCGCGCGCACTGTGGCGTCGGGCGTGATCGCATAGATCAGGCGGTCGATCTTCGGCTTCGGGCCCCAGTAGGTCGGGTTCACGTCATAACGGATCACCGCGTCTTTCGTGTAGCTCTTCAGTTCGAATGGACCGGTGCCGATCGGCTTCGAGTTCAGGTCGACCTGCTTGCCGGCCTTGAGCAACTGATCCGCGTATTCAGCCGAATAGATGGAGGCGAAGCCCATCGTGAGAATAGAAACGAACGTCGCGTCCGGCGCGTTCAGTTCGAACTTGACGGTGTTGTCATCGACCTTGCTGATCGACTTGATGAGCTTCGGCAAGCCCATCGACTGCGCATGCGGGAAGCCGCTCGCGCCCGCTACCTTGTGCCACGGATTGCTGTCGTTCAACATGCGGTCGAACGTGAACACGACGTCGTCAGCGGTGAGCGGCCGGCTCGGCTTGAAGTAATCGGTGGTCTGGAACTGCACGTTCGGGCGCAGATGGAACGTGTAGGTGAGGCCGTCCGCGCTCACGTCCCACTTGTCGGCGAGCGACGGCGCGACTTTCTTCGCGGCTTCGTCGTACGAGACCAGCGAATTGAAGATCACGTCAGCCGACGCATTCGTCGTGACGAGCGAGTTGAACTGCACGACATCGAAGCCGTCGGGGCTCGACTCGGTGCAGACGGTCAGCGGTTTGGCGAGCACGAGCGCGGGCGCCGTGAACAGTACGGCGGCTGCGAGCAGTTTGAAGCGCATAAGATCTCCGATAACAAGCGCAGTCAGGCAGTGCGTCTGGTTTGTGGTTATGTTCCGTTGACGGGCGACCGGCGACAGCGACCCTCAGCCGGCGGCGTGGCCGCCGACTTCATTCTGATACGTTTCCGTCCCCCGCGCATGGGCGCCATTAATCGGGGCCATGCACGCGCCGGCCTTCGCGAAAGCTTATCGAAGGGCCGTTGCGGCGACAACAACATAATCCACATATTCATATGGAATGGACGTGTGCGGGGCCTGCCGCGCATTCACTCGGCCGCTGCGCGCTTCATCAGATAAGCGATGCCTTCGATCGCTCGCACGCCGTACCACGAGACCATTTCTCCATCGATCAACTCGATGCGCTTGCCGGCCACTCGCGGATCGCGTTTCAGCGCATCGCAATGAGCCTGCGTGAAGCGATAGGGCTCGCTCGAAAGCAAAATGCGATCGACCCCGGCAAGCCACGGCGAGCGGTCGAAATCGAACACCGGATAGCGGGCCGCGCCTGCTGCTCCGCCTTGCACATCGGGCAGCGTTCGCCAGTTCACGAGGCGCAACATCGCGGAGATGTAAGTGTCGCGCGCGACGGTCATCCACGGTTCGCGCCAGATCAGATACAGTACATTTTGCTCGGCGAATTCGTGCGAGGCGGCCTCGTGCAGACGCGCCTCAAGCATTGCAGCGAGATCGCGTGCTTCTTTCTCGCGGTCGAAGATCGCACCCAGCAGCGTGTAGAGCGAGAGATTGTCTTGCGGAGTCTGTGGATGCGTCACAACGACATGCGGCACGAACGCGCGCAACTGGTCGACAGTGCCGCGCTCGTTCTCGTCGATATTGACGATCAGATGGGTGGGTTGCAGCGCGCGGAGCGCATCGACATTCACCGCTTTCGTGCCGCCGACCTTGGGCACGTTGCGAACCTTGTCGCGCGGATGCACGCAGAAGCCGGTACGCCCGACGATCCGCCCTTCGAGGCCCAGAGCAAACAACAGTTCGGTAATGCTCGGCACCAGCGAGACGATGCGCGTGCCGACACCCGCTTTCTCGTGCGCGACGCCGGTTGCATCGACCGCACGCACAGACATGATTTACTCGGCGACAGCGCGCGGCTTGCGCGGCGCGCGTTCGAACACGCGGTCGTAAAGCCAGCGCGGCGCTACGTGCAGCAGCATCGCGACAATGCGCATCTGCCAGGGAAACACAGCGAAGGCCGTGCGGCGCTCGATCGCCTGCGCAGCCTTTTCCGCGAAGCGCTCTGCGTCCATCAGGAAGGGCATGGTGTAGGGATTGTGCGCGGTCATCGGCGTGCGGACATAGCCCGGCGCGATAGTAACCACGCCGACGCCGTGCGGACGCATTTCGACGCGCAACGCTTCGAGATACTTGAGCGCCGCCGACTTCGACGCGCTATACGCGCCCGAGCCCGGCAAGCCGCGCACGCCTGCGACGCTGGCAATGCCGACCAGCGCGCCTTGTCTGGCGGCGATCATCGCTGCGGCGAACGGCTCGAACGTGGCGACCATGCCGAAGTAGTTGATGTCCATCACTTCGCGGAAGGTGCGCAGGTCGCCTTGCCCAGTGACCGCGCCACGGCTCACGCCCGCATTGGCGATCACGATGTCCGGCAAACCGTGTCGCGCGATGAACTGCGCGGCCGCTTCGGCGAGCGCCTCGGCGTCGCGGACGTCGACGGAAAAAATCGAAATGGAGTTTTGCGGATGAGACCGATGGAAGGCGGCAAGAGCGTCGCCGCGGCGGGCAACGAGGCCAAGAATCGCGCCGCGCCGCGCATATTCGGCGGCGAGCGCGAGGCCGATCCCACTTGACGCGCCGGTAATGAAAACTTTCAACGATGAGCTCATTCCGGCGCCTCGGGCTTTACATCTTCTTCGCGCGAACCTGCTGGACCAGGTAGTCGAGCACCTGGACGGTGCCGGGCAGGCTGTTGGTCGCGGCCGGGCCGGTTTCATACTTGCCCTGAACGGCGATAGTCGGCACGCCGTCGATCTTGTAGTCTTCCAGCAGCTTCTTGTCTTTTTGCAACGCGCTCTGCGTTGAGAACGAGTTGTACGCGTCCATGTACTTCTTCGGATCGACGCCATTCTTCGCCAGGAATTTGGCCTGATCTTCCGGCGTCAGCAGATAGTCTTTGTTGACGTGGATCTCGTTGAAAACCTTGGGCGTGAGTTGCGTGGCGAGGCCGAGTGCGTCGAGCGCGTGGTACATCTTCGAGTGCGGAATGAAGTCGTCGCGGAAGGCGACCGGCACGCGCTTGAACACCACGTCCGCGCCCTGTTTCTTCACCCATGCTTCGAGGTACGGGTCGAATTCGTTGCAGTGCGGGCAGCCGTACCAGAAGAATTCGGTGACTTCGATCTTGCCGGCGGGCACGTCGGTGGGTTGCGTGGTCGGCAACACCGTGTAGTCCTTGCCCGCGACCGGCGCCGACGGCGATGCCTGCGCCGTGGCCGCGACGAGGCCCAGCGAAAGGAACAGAATGCTCAGCAGTTTTTTCATGTTTTGTTGACCCAAGTAGGCGTAAACAGTGGCGCCACGCAAATGCCCGTCACCGTTTTCAAATCGGCGTTGGACGGTTCTATCGTCCGTCGTGCTCAATCGTGCTTGCGATTCTTGTGACATGCGCCGCGCACCGATAGTTCGGCGGCGGCGCATGCAGGTGGATCACTCGCTGTTTATTGTTTGGTGAAACGGATTACGGCTGTGTCCACGCCCGCATCCGACAGACGCTGACGGCTCGCGTTCATGTCCTCGAACTTCGAGAACGGTCCGATACGCACGCGATAATACGTGACGCCGCCCGCATCGCGCTGCGTGACCTTCGACTCGAAGCCCTGGAACGCGAGACGCGCGCGTTGCTGTTCGGCGTCGGCGGCGGTCTTGTAGGCGCCCACTTGCAGGAAGTAGCCGGTGTTCGCGTCGCCGGGTGCCGGTGCTGGCCCCGAACCCGGCTTGCCGTTCGCGGCTGTAGCCGACGACGTGCTCTTCGGCGCGGAACCCGCAGCCGTAGCAGCCGGCGCGTTGGTGCCCTGCGGTTTCTTCGCGGGCGCTGCTGCCGCGGCGCTGCTGCCGTTATCCTGCGCGGGCTTCGGCGCGACCGCCGTGCCGTTGCCGTTCGAATTGTTGCCGATGGTCGGCGGCACTTCGATGATCTGCGGCTGCTCCAGCATGCCCGATTGCGTCTGCGAATTGGTCTGGCCAGGCGCGGTGTTCGGCGGCGCGGGTTGCGCGGCCTGCGGCACCGGCTGGCCCGGCGTCTTGCCTTGCAGCGGACGGTTCGGATCGTATTGCGCCTGGCTCGCGCTCGAATCGGACGCAGCGGGCGGCGCGACCTTCGACACGAACGGCGTAGGCGCACGGGTGATATACAGCGCCACCACTACCGCGATCGCAAGGCCGACGATCAGGCCCAGCACGATGCCGAGAAAAGTACCCCCGGTTTGTTTCGATTGCTTTGTTGTGCGGCGTGGTTTTGCCATCGTATGAATCACCTGCAAAAAGAATCCTGGAACGGCCGCCGATTATAACGACGGCCGCGTGCATGTTGCGCCGGAGGACTTACATTTTGAATGGAGCGGAGACGCCGATGATCGCAAGACCGTTGGCGAGCACCTGACGCGTAGCCGCGAGCAGCGCGACGCGTGCCTTGCGTTCGGTTGCATCGTCGACCAGCACGCGCTCGGCCCTGTCATTGTAGAACGAGTGGAATTCACCGGCGAGGTCGCGCAGATAGAACGCGACCGCATGCGGCGCGAGTTCGTCGGCGGCATGCTGGAGCATGTCAGGGAATTCGGCGAGCTTGTTCAGCAAGGCCATTGAGCGCTCGCTCGTGAGCGGCGCGAGGTCGACACTGGCGAGCGCGCTCTCGTCCGCGTTTTGATCGGCGCCATAGCGTGCCTTGCATTCGGCGATGACCGAGCAGATCCGTGCATGCGCATATTGCACGTAGTGCACGGGGTTTTCGTCATTTTGTTTCAACGCGAGGTCGATGTCGAAGACGAACTCCGTGTCGGCCTTGCGCGAGATCAGAAAGAAGCGCACCGCGTCGCGGCCGCGGCGAATCGTCTCTTCATCGATCAGATCGACGGCAGCTTCGGAGCCCGGCGTTGCGCCGCCTGACCATTCGATCAGATCGCGCACGGTCACATAGCTGCCCGCGCGCTTCGAGATCTTCACCTCTTCGCCGTTGCGCATGACCGTGACCATCTTGTGCAGCACGTAGTCCGGATAGCCTTTCGGAATGCCAACGCCGAGCCCTTGCAGGCCGGCGCGCACGCGCGCGATCGTGCCGTGGTGATCGGAGCCCTGAATGTTGATGACCTTCGTGAAGCCGCGCTCCCACTTCGCAACGTGATAGGCGACGTCCGGCACGAAGTACGTGTACGTGCCGTCGCTCTTGCGCATGACGCGGTCTTTGTCGTCACCGTCGTCGGTGGTGCGCAGCCAGAGCGCGCCTTCCTGCTCGTAGGTCTTGCCCGCGGCGATCAGCGCTTGCACGGTTTTCTCGACGCGGCCTTCGGTGTAAAGCGACGACTCCAGGTAGTACTGGTCGAACTTCACGCCGAACGCCTGCAAGTCCATGTCCTGTTCGCGGCGCAGATACGCGACCGCGAAACGGCGGATCGCCTCGAGATTTTCGACGTCGCCCGCGCCTGTGACGGGCTCGCCGTCGCTAGCGGATACCGTGACGCCGTTCAGATAGTCTTTCGCGATGTCGGCAATGTACTCGCCGTTGTACGCCGAAGCCGGCCAGCCTTCGTCGCCCGGAGCGAGGCCGCGTGCGCGCGCCTGGGTGGACAGTGCGAGTGTGGCGATCTGCACACCGGCGTCGTTGTAATAGAACTCGCGATGCACGTCCCAGCCTTGCGACGCGAGCACGTTCGACAGCGCATCGCCGAGCGCAGCCTGGCGGCCGTGCCCAACGTGCAGCGGCCCCGTTGGGTTCGCCGACACGAATTCGATCAGCACATGCTTGCCAGCGTCGCGTTGCGAGCGGCCATACGTATCTTTTTCGGCGAGCACCGCGGCGATCACGGCCTGCTTGGCCGCAGCGGCGAGGCGCAGATTGATGAAGCCCGGCCCCGCGACTTCGGCGGATTCGATGAGGCCTTGAGCCTGCGGCTGCGCGAGCAGTGCATCGACGATCTGCTGCGCCAGCTGGCGCGGATTGGCGCGCAGCGGCTTGGCGAGTTGCATCGCCACATTGCACGCGACGTCGCCGTGCGCGGCGACCTTCGGACGCTCCAGCGCGATGGTGGGCGACACGAACGCGGCTTCGGTCGCGCCTTGCGTGGCAAGAGCGACCTGCTTCACCGTGTCGGCGAGCAGTGTTTCGAGAGTATGTTTATGTGCGGGCAGCATGCTTGTTGCGAGTCCAGTGAGGCAATCCGGTGATGCAAAAGAGGCGCCGGCTGCGCGGCAGGCGCGGCCGATTCGTCGGAAGCGTGGAAAGCGGTTCGCTCGTCGATGCATCGGCATGACAGGCTCGCCGTTGGGCACGTTGCCTGCAACGCGATCAGCGCGCTGCGCGGCGTCCTGCGAAGGCATGGCTGCTGTGGCATGCAGGCGCGAACCGGCCGGGCTGGCCACGCCGCTTGTGCCTTTGCGCGCGGCGCAGCGAGGCGCGCTTTTCCGTCCAGACGGATTTTAGCAGGTGCTAATATGTTCAATGAGATGCCCAGCAAGGGCCGATGCCGCCGCGTCTCTTTGGCGAGCTAACGGAGCGCGCGCTGACGGCGGCGTTGAGCGCTGCTCGCGCGTCAACCCAACATAACGAAAAAGGGAACAGTCATGTTGATTACTTTCAAATGCCGCGCTTGCCCAGACGTCATGATGCTTGAGAACCTGGCACAGTACCTGGTCGGCATCGTCGGTAAACGCCTTGGGGAGCGGGGCGTCATTACTCACGACGAAACAGGCGCGGCCATCGAGAAACTGGAAGCGGCCATCACCTTCGACAAGCAGGAACGCGCCGAACACGACGGCCATTTCCACGAGAACGAAGAGGGTCACGAGCACCACGAGATTCCGCCGGGACTCGCGCAACGCGCTTATCCGTTCCTCGACATGCTGCGCGCCGCGCAAAAGGCGAACGCGGACATTGTTTGGGGACTGTAGTACCCGCGAGCTAGGCCCGGCCACTCGGCCGAGCCCTCGCGTGGCGTTTGCCGCGAGGTACTCGCCGGGCAGTATTTGCTGCGGCCTCGATGCCGGCGGCACGCGTGAAATGTGCCCATGAAAAAAGAGCCCGCTCAGATGACGCGGGCTCTTTTCGTTGCAAAGCCTAGAGCGGCTAGCGTCGCAACGTTGCTTACTGGCTGGCCGCTTCCGGAGCGACCGCGGGACCTGACGCACCTTTCTTCATTTTTTGCTTCTTCGGTTTCTTGACGTGTTTCGCCGTGGGCGGCGAATAAGAACTGACCGCGCTCGCGCCGGCCGGAGCGGCGGTTTGCGCGAGCGCCGCCGAAGCGCCCGCGGCAAGCGAAAGAGCAGTCAATAACAGCGCCAGCTTCTTCATAGGATTCTCTCCGTTGACGGTTGCAATTAGATGAGCCGACGCGTTTTGGTCGCGTCTGGCGGGTCAAGCCGCCTCAGTCTACAAAGCCGAAAATTACGTTGCCGCAAATATTCAGTCTTTCTCGCCCGATATAGTCGGTTTCCCGCCACGCCCGCTCATCGGCTGTTATGGCTCATAGCAACGGCGCCAACGCTCGCTCGGCATCCGCTTTGGAGAGCGACATGCGCTGCGCGTAGTTCTCCAGCTGATCCTGACCGATCTTGCCCACCGAGAAATACGTGCTGTCCGGATGCGCGAGATAAAAGCCCGAAACGCTGGCCGCAGGCAGCATTGCAAGCGATTCGGTCACGCTCATGCCGATCTCGCCCGCTTGCAGCACCTCGAACATGTCGCGCTTCACCAGATGGTCCGGGCACGCCGGATAGCCGGGCGCTGGGCGAATGCCGCGATACTTCTCCGCGATGAGATCCTCGTTCGCGAGGCTCTCGCCGTTCGCGTAGCCCCACAGGTCGCGCCGCACGCGCGCATGCAGTGCTTCGGCGAAGGCTTCGGCGAAACGGTCCGCGAGCGCCTTCAGCATGATCGCGCTGTAGTCGTCGTGATCCTTCTCGAACTGCTTTTCCTTCACGTCGACGCCGAGACCCGCCGTGACCGCGAACATGCCGATGTAATCGGCCACGCCTGAATCTTTCGGCGCAATAAAGTCGGCAAGCGACCGGTTCGGCCGCATTACGCCGTCGACCACCGGCCGCACGCTTTGCTGACGCAGGTTGCGCCATGTGAGCGCGACTTCGCTGCGCGATTCGTCCGTGTAGATTTCGATGTCGTCGTCATTCACCGTGTTGGCCGGCAACAGTGCGACCACGCCGTTAGCTTGCAGCCAGCGGCCCTGGATCAGACGCGCAAGCATCGACTTGCCGTCGGAGAACACGCGCCGCGCCGATTCGCCGACGATCTCGTCATTGAGAATCGCTGGATAAGGGCCAGCGAGATCCCACGTCTGGAAGAACGGCCCCCAGTCGATGTAGTTCGCCAATTCGCTCAGGTCAAAGTTCTTGAACACGCGACGGCCGATGAACTTCGGCTTGACCGGCTGATAGCCCTTCCAGTCGATCGGGGTCTTGTTCGCGCGGGCTTCGGCGAGCGTGACCATCGGCAGCGCTTTCTTGTTCGCGTGCTGACTGCGGATGCGGTCGTAGTCGGCCTTCAGTTCCTCGAGGTACTTAGTTGCGCCTTCGTCGGAGAGCAGGCTCGAGGCGACCGACACCGAACGCGACGCGTCCGGCACGTACACCACCGGGCCTTCGTAGTGCGGCGCGATCTTCACCGCCGTGTGCACGCGCGAGGTGGTCGCGCCGCCGATCAGCAGCGGAATCTTCTTCACGCGGAAGTAGTCGTCGCGCTGCATTTCCGACGCGACGTAGGCCATTTCTTCGAGGCTCGGCGTAATCAGCCCCGAGAGTCCGATAATGTCCGCGCCTTCCACTTTCGCCTTCGCGAGGATGTCGTTGCATGGGACCATTACGCCCATGTTGACCACTTCGAAGTTATTGCACTGAAGCACCACCGAGACAATGTTCTTGCCGATGTCGTGCACGTCGCCCTTCACGGTGGCAATCACGATCTTGCCCTTCGCGCGCACGTCGCCGCCCGCGGCCGCGAGTTGCTTTTTTTCTTCCTCGATGAACGGGATCAGGTGCGCGACCGCCTGCTTCATCACGCGCGCCGACTTCACGACTTGCGGCAGGAACATCTTGCCCTGGCCGAACAGGTCGCCGACGATATTCATGCCGTCCATCAGCGGGCCTTCGATCACGTTGATCGGACGGCCGCCTTCGGCCGCGATCCTCGCGCGTACTTCCTCGGTATCTTCGACGATGAAGTTCGTAATGCCATGCACCAGCGCATGCGACAGGCGCTTCTCGACCGGCTGGTTGCGCCACTCCAGGTTTTCTTCTTTCTTCGCGGCGCCGGTCTTGAACTTGTCGGCGATTTCGAGCAGACGGTCGGTACCGTCGTGACGGCGGTTCAACACCACGTCTTCGACACGCTCGCGCAGTTCCGGATCGAGGTCGGCATACACGCCGAGCTGCCCCGCGTTGACGATGCCCATGTCCATGCCGGCCTGGATCGCGTGATACAGGAACACGGTGTGGATCGCCTCGCGCACGGGATCGTTGCCGCGAAACGAGAACGACACGTTCGACACGCCGCCGCTCACTTTCGCGTACGGCAGGTTTTGCTTGATCCAGCGCGTCGCGTTGATGAAGTCGACGGCGTAGTTGTTGTGCTCTTCAATGCCGGTTGCGATGGCGAAGATGTTCGGATCGAAGATGATGTCTTCCGGCGGAAAGCCCACTTCGTTCACGAGGAAGTCATAAGAGCGCTTGCAGATCTGCGTCTTGCGCTCGAATGTATCGGCCTGGCCCTGCTCGTCGAACGCCATGACCACGGCCGCCGCGCCGTAGCGGCGAATCAGGTTCGCGTGATGGCGGAACGCTTGTTCGCCTTCCTTCAACGAAATCGAGTTGACGATTGCCTTGCCTTGCACGCACTTCAGGCCCGCTTCGATCACTTCCCACTTCGACGAGTCGATCATGATCGGCACGCGCGCGATGTCCGGCTCCGACGCAATCAGATTCATGAAGCGCACCATCGCCGCCTTCGAATCGAGCATCGCCTCGTCCATGTTGACGTCGATCACCTGCGCGCCGTTTTCGACCTGCTGACGGGCGACAGCGATCGCTTCGTCGAACTGGTCGTTCAGAATCATTCGCGCGAATGCCTTCGAGCCTGTGACGTTGGTGCGTTCGCCAACGTTGATGAAGAGCGTCCCGGACGTGACGTTGAACGGCTCGAGGCCGGCAAGGCGCATGGTGTGATCGGTCATGGCGTATGTGCGAGTCGGTTACGTGCGTTAGGTGCGGGCTGAATGCGTCTCAGGTGCGGCTCGTTTGCGTCTGAAGTGCGTCTGAAGTGCGTCTGCTTCGACGCCGCTTACGCGGCGTCGCGATATTGCGTTGGCCATTTGCGCGGCTTCACTTCGGCGAGCGCGCGGGCTATCGCCGCGATGTGCTCCGGCGTCGTGCCGCAGCAGCCGCCCGCGATATTCACGAGGCCCGCCTCGGCAAATTCCTTCAGCAGTCCCGACGTGTCAGCCGGCAATTCGTCGAAGCCCGTATCGCTCATCGGATTCGGCAAACCCGCGTTCGGATAGCACGACACATACGTGTCGCAGAGCTTGGCGAGTTCGGCGATGTACGGACGCATCAACGCCGCGCCCAGCGCGCAGTTCAGACCGAAGGTGAGCGGCTTTGCATGCCGCAGCGAGTTCCAGAATGCCTCGACCGTCTGCCCGGACAGGATGCGCCCGGAGGCGTCCGTGACCGTGCCTGAAATCATGATCGGCAGACGTTCGCCGGTGTCTTCGAATAGTTCATCCAGCGCGAAAAGCGCGGCCTTTGCATTGAGCGTGTCGAAGATCGTTTCGACGAGGAACAGATCCGCGCCGCCGTCCAGCAACGCCTTCGCCTGCTCGTAATAGGCGGCGCGCAGTTCGTCGAACGTGATGTTGCGCGCGCCCGGATCGTTCACATCGGGCGAAATGCTCGCGGTCTTCGGCGTCGGTCCGATCGCGCCGGCGACGAAGCGCGGCTTGTCGGGCGTCGAATACTTGTCGCATGCGGCGCGCGCAAGCTTTGCCGACTCCAGATTCATCTCGACTGCAAGCGCTTCCATGCCGTAGTCCGCCTGCGCGACTGTCGTCGCGCCAAACGTGTTCGTCTCGATGATGTCGGCGCCCGCAGCCAGATACTGCTCGTGAATCTCGCCGATGATCTGCGGCTGCGTGATGGACAGCAGTTCGTTATTGCCCTTGATGTCGCGCCCATAGTCCTTGAATCGCTCGCCGCGATAGCGTGCTTCGTCGAGCTTGTAGCGCTGGATCATCGTGCCCATTGCGCCGTCCAGAATCAAGATGCGCGACTTCAACAGCGCGGGCAGCGCCGCGCCGCGCGTGTAGGCGGGCTCGGGACGGACTGGCTTGGCGGTTTGGGCTGGCTGGTTCATGGCGGACAAGGGCTTGCGCCGGCTTTTTCGGGAGCCTGTCATTGTAGCCGCAGCCGGGCAATCTCGCCGGGCGCGGGCGCGGCAGCGCTGACGAATGCCGCGAGCGATGCCACGGTGCCCGGTGAACAGATGTAATGTGGAATGCGTCGTGAGATGCCGGATGCACCTGGCTGACGCGCGCCGCAAAAGAAAACGGTTCAGCAGGCCGAAGCCCGCTGAACCGCTTTCATTGTTGCCGACCGTCTTATAAAGGCCGCTGGCGAAGCCGGACGGCGCGGTCGATATATGTCGCCAAAAACATTGAAATCGCTACAAACACCGCAAACGCGGGGGTGCGACCTTGCGCTCAGTGAAGAATTACCGGTTGATGCATCAAACTGTCGAACTGGCCGAGGAATTCGTCCACTTCGTCGAGCGACGGTTCTTCTTCGATCAGCTTTTGCACGTTCTCGCGAAACCGCGCCGCCATTGCACCGTCGATGTAAATTTCGCGCTGCATGTTCTTGTCGACGATCTCATAGCCACCCGATTTCATGGCCAGCGGACCTTCCTGCGGCGGAAACTCGACGACACAATAGTTGGGGCTGTTATAGATCATTTGCATGGCGACACTCCTTATTTCCGTTGGCTCCTGGCCATTCCTGCGCCATACGTGGAGCTTATGGTGTGGAATTCAAGGGGTGGGTCCGGATTGACGCTTGTAAAAGTTCCGAACCTACCGGTTAGACCGGCCTTTCAAGAAACGTTTCAAGCAGTGCGGCAAAACGTTGAGACTGTTCGACTGGGGCAAGATGAGCGGCGTCGAGCAATTCGAAGTGAGCGCCTTCAATGTCATCTGCTATCGCCTGACTAGCAGCAGGCCGCGTGCCCGTATCGTGGCGCCCCGCCACGACAAGGGTTGGACAACGAATGCTTGCCAGCTTACCTCGTACGTCGAAGTCGCGCAGCGCTTCGCACGCCATTGCGTAGCCTTCTGGCAACGTGCGTATCAGCGCCTCGCGTATCGGCTCCACGGCTTCAGGATGGGCGGTCCTGAAAGCTTCCGTCAGCCAACGTTCGAGCGTGGCGGGGACGACCGACGCCATGCCGTCCTGGCGCGCGTTTGCGGCCCGCTGATCCCACATGCCGCGGGCCTCCGGCAGATTGGCGGCGGCGCTGTCCGCAATCGTCAGTGTGTCGACGCGCGAAGGATGGTCGAGCGCGAACTGCTGCGCAATCATGCCGCCCATCGACATGCCCACGAGGTGCGTGGTCGGTGCGCCCAGCGCATCGAGCAGCGCGGCGAGGTCGGCGGCGAGATCCGCAACGGCGAACGGCGCTTTCGACACGGCTGTCTCGCCGTGACCGCGCACGTCGTAGCGGAGAACCGTGTAGTCGTCGCGGAAATAGCCGGCTAGCTGGTCCCAGACCGACAGATCGCCGCCAAGCTGATGAATGAAGGTAAGCCAGGGGCCGCCGCCTTCATTGCTTAGCACGTAGCGCGTCTCGATACCGTTGATGTTTACTTGCATGAGGGCTCCTTCAAGGGGAACGCAGTGGAAGAATCCGTCGACGCGTGGCGCATGGACGTAGCATGGACGTAGCGACTCGCCAACGGCTGCATCAGATGATGCAGAGTCCGCGTCGAAAAGGAAGTTTCGTGGGAATGTGCGAGGCACTATTCGAGTCCACGCTGGCGTCGCCGGGGTTGTCCGCCAGCTTGTTATCAGGGCTTGATGATGCCGGAATTTTCGTCGGCGCCGGCCGGATCGACGGGCGGCCCTGGCGGCGAATTCAGCGGCGCGGCGTCGGACGCACTGGCCGGCGCAGCGGAAGGCGCTGTATTTGCCGATGCATCGGACGAACCCGCGCCGTTATCGGCGTCGAGCTTGCCGCGCCACACCAGTTCGAACTGCGTGCCGTTCGGCTCTGTCTGCACGAGTCTCGCGGGTAGCCAGCCGAGCGAAGGGGCGAGCCACACGTCGATGCGGCGCTGGTCGCCCTCGCGGCGGGGCAGGCGTTTGAAATGGCGCGTTTCGAGGAAGCCCTGTGCGGTGCGGATCGTTTCGTCGCCGATGGTCTCGACGGGCCACTCCTCGCCGCTGTCGCTGTCCACCACGAAGAACTGCCGCGTGACGCCCGGCTTGTACGCGGCGGGGTCGCCGCGCACGAGGCTCGCCAGTTGCATCACCATGCTGAAGCGGTCCTGCGCGCCGTCGGGCAAGGGCAGCGTGGCCGGCGTGCGCGTGAAAGCGATCTTCCTGTCGGCGCGATTGAAGATGGAAACGTCTTCCGCGCGATGACCGCGCTTTTCCACGTATTGCTCGGGAGCGAGACCGAATGCGTCGATACGGCCGTGGCTGGAATACACGAATGTGCCCACAAAAGGTAAGGGCACCGAAACCACCATGTCGTAACTTTGCGCACTGCTGGTCCAGTGAATCGTACCCGGCTGGTTGCGCACGCCGTTGTAAAACGTGTCGTATTGAAGGTCGCCGGACGGCGGAACCGAGAACTTCACGCCGGGCGCCGCTTGCGTCGCGTTTGTGTTTCCGCTTGCGCTTGCACTTGCAGACGCTCCGGCGGGAGAGCTCGCAGGCACTGCGTTTGCGACAGGCTCGCTGGCCGCGGCGTCCGATGCGGCGTTTGCCGTTTGCACGGTGGGTTCTTCGGCCGGTCGCAAGGCGGTCAATACAGGTTCGCGCGGCTTGCTGGCGGCGGGCTTGCGTTGTCGCTCCTGCGCGGGCGCGGCGGAGGCCGTGGGAGCCGGAGTGCGCTCGATCCGCTCTGGCTTCAGCAGCGCGACCTGCACGGGCAGGTGCTGGTCGTCGGATGGATTCAGCGTCGCGCGGTGGCGCTCGACCCATTGCGCGGCGATCCAGTGAAGGACGCCTACCACGAGCAACACGGCGACCCATCGCCACGTGCCCCAACGGGCGCGCGGCTCGTCTGCGAGCGTGAGGTCGGCATGGCGTGCGGCGGAAGGTAAAGCCATCGGCGAATGAATTCGTGCGGTGCGGTAGCAAACGGGTGAACGAATGGACGTTGGCGCGCGGGCTTCAACGTGGCGTCGGACTATACCCCAGCTCATACGAGAGCTTTTGCGCGCATTCCCGCAGCGCCGTGTCGATTTCGCCGCCCCAGCCGATGTCGAACGCGCCTTCGTGGCCGAGCGCGATGAGGCCGAGCGCGAGCTCGCCCGTCGAGTCGAACACCGGCATGCAGAAAGCGTGAATGGTCGGCAGCAGCATGCCTTCGACGCGCGCCGCCTGATGCTCGCGCACATCCGCCAGCATCCGTTCGACGTCCTCGCGCGTGCGCGGCACGCCGTTATGGGACGAGCGGCGCGTGTCGGCCAGCTCGCGCTCGAGCATCGCGGCGGTCTTGCCCGCCGGCAGATAGGCCGCAAACAGCAGGCCCGTAGCGGAACTGAGCAGCGGCATCACATCGCCGAGTTTCAACGACGCTTTCGCCGGATGGCTCGACTCCATCCAGTGGACGACGGTCGGCCCCTGATTGCCCCACACGGCGATGCCCACCGTCAGATCCAGCCGGTCGCGCAATTCGGCGAGGGCGATCCGTGCGAGCTTCACGCCGTCGACGCGAGCAAGCCGCGCGAGCCCCAACTGCAATGCAAAGCCGCCCAGCTCGTAGCGCCCGGAGAGCGGGTCTTGCGCGACGACGCCGAGGCGCAGAAAGCTCACCAGATAGCGATGCGCCTTTGCGGGACTCATACCGGCGCGCTGCGCGAGATCGCGCAGCATCATCGCGCGCGGTTCGTGCGTCAGCACGTCGAGCAGCCTGAAGCCGACTTCGATCGACTGGATGCCCGAGCGCAGTTTCTCTTCGCCGGACTCGGCGGTTTCGTCGTCGATATCGGAAGCGCCGAGTGCTTCGGCGGAGCCGGCGTGGTCAGGGATCGCGTCGGAGCGGGCAGTGTGCGGCATGAGCAAGGCGCGCGAAGCGCGTTCAAAGGCAATGTAAGAAGAACCGGCTGAACAGCATCTGCAATGCGTCTTTCACTGCGCACCTGCAAGAGGGCTTGGGCTGCGCCGATTCACCATCGTAGAATAGATTCCCTCTATCGTCACTAACACGGTTCATTCCTCCATGAAACTTGCCACGCTGAAAGACGGCACGCGCGACGGCCAATTGATCGTCGTGTCCCGCGACCTGCACACGGCGGCCATTGCCGACGCGATCGCGCCCACGTTGCAGCGCGTGCTCGACGACTGGACTTTCTACGCCCCGCAGTTGCACGATCTGTACGACGCGCTCAACCAGGGCCGCGCGCGCAACACCTTTTCATTCGACGCCGGCGACTGCATGGCGCCGCTGCCGCGCGCTTTCCAATGGGCGGACGGGTCGTCGTATGTGAATCACGTCGAACTCGTGCGGCGTGCGCGCGGCGCGGAAATGCCGCCGGAATTCTGGACCGATCCGCTGATGTATCAAGGCGGCAGTGACGACTTCATCGGCCCGAAAGACGATGTGGTGTGTGCGTCGGAAGCGTTCGGCATCGACTTCGAGGCAGAAGTCGCAGTCATCACGACCGATGTGCCGATGGGCGCTACGCCCGACCAGGCGCTTCGAAGCGTGCGCCTGATTACGCTCGTCAACGACGTCTCGCTGCGCAACCTGATTCCCGCCGAACTCGCGAAGGGCTTCGGTTTTTTCCAGAGCAAGCCGGCTACTTCGTTTGCGCCGGTCGCCGTGACGCCCGATGAACTCGGCGAATACTGGCGCGAAGGCCGTGTGCACCGGCCGATGATCGTCCATTGGAACGGCAAGAAAGTCGGTCAGCCGGACGCCGGCACCGACATGGTGTTTCATTTCGGGCAACTGATCGCACATGCCGCGAAAACGCGCAATTTGCGCGCGGGCGCGATCGTCGGATCGGGCACCGTCTCCAACAAGGACGCGAAGCGCGGCTACTGCTGCATTGCTGAAAAACGCTGCCTGGAAACCATCGACCACGGCGCGCCGCAGACCGAGTTCATGAAGTACGGCGACACGGTGAAGATTGAAATGTTCGACGAAGCGGGCAAGTCGATCTTCGGTTCCATCGAGCAGAGCATCGCACCGCTAGATTGACGCGGCGCGTTGCCCTCGCGGCGCTTCCCGTCGCGTCACGTTACGTCGCGCGAAAGGGTTTCGCCCGATGCCACTGCCACCGTGCGCCGCTACACTGACTGGCGCGGCGGCATAGGCGGTATATCAGAACGAAAAACTCATGTGAGGAGACACCATGCGGCGAGCTGGATCGTTTGACGCGGGATTGGCGAGCGCTTGCGCGCGTGCTCTGCATGCAGGCACGTGGGGCGTGCTGATGCGGCAACTGAAGCGGGCCAAGCGGCGAGAGCGACTAGGGCGAGTCGACGGGAAATGGCTCGCCCGCTCCGCGGCTCGCATCGCTGCGCTGTGCGCGGCGCTTGCATGCCTGTCACCCTCGATTGCGTTGGCTCAGGTGAAGATCGGGCTGGTGCTCTCGCTGACGGGGCCCGCCGCGTCGCTCGGCATCCCCGCGCGCGATACGGCGACGTTGCTGCCGAAGCAGATCGGCGGTCAGAGCGTCGAATACATCGTGCTCGACGACGCATCGGACACGACCCAGGCCGTGCAGGACACCAAGAAGCTGATCTCCGAAAATCACGTCGACGCGATCATTGGCTCATCCATCACCCCGAATTCGCTCGCGATGATCGACGTGGTCGCCGACGGAACCACGCCGATGATCTCGCTCGCGTCGTCGGCGAAAATCATCGAGCCCGTGGATGCCAAGCGCCATTGGGTATTCAAGACTCCGCAAACCGACGCGATGATGGCCTCGGCGATTGCCGAGCACGCAAGCACGCGCGGCGTGAAAACAGTCGCGTTCATCGGCCAGGCGGATGCGCTCGGCGAGACCTTTTACGCCGAAGTCGCGAAGTTCGCGCAACTGCATCACATGCAGATGGTGGCGAGCGAGCGCTTCAATCGCACTGATCCGAGCGTGACCGGTCAGGTGCTGAAGATCCTCGCGACGCATCCCGATGCGGTAGTAGTCGGCGCGGCCGGCACGCCCGCCGCACTACCGCCGAAGACGCTCAGGGAACGCGGCTATAAAGGGCTGATCTATCACAATCACGGCGTGGGCAACAACGACTTCCTGCGCGTGTGCGGCGCCGATTGCAACGGCACGTTTCTGCCGGCAAGTCCCGTGCTCGTCGCGGCGCAATTGCCCGCGGATCATCCGGCGAAGCGCCTCGCGCTCGATTACATCGCGCGCTTCGAAGCGCTGCGCGGACCGAACAGCGTGTCGGCATTCGGCTCATACACGTGGGACGCGGGCATGCTCCTCAACCATGCCGTGCCGATCGCGTTGAAAACGGCCGCGCCGGGCACGCCGGAGTTCCGCCGTGCGTTGCGCGACGCGCTCGAAGCCACGCGCGGTCTCGCAGATACCAACGGCGTCGTCAACATGAGCGCCGCGGACCATCTCGGGCTCGACCAGCGCGCGCGCGTGATGGTCGAAATCAAGAACGGCAAGTGGGTTTATCAGCCGCGTTGAACGGCGCACGGATTTACGGACACACGGACCTCTCACCATGTCTCAGCAACCTCACAGCAACGATGCGTTTTACGCGCATTACCAGTCGCTCAAGTTGCATCGCCGTCCGCACGGCGTGCTCGAGGTGGTGATGAGCGGCGAAGGTGCGAACAGAAGCGGGCTGGCCACCGCTGACGCGCGCATGCATTACGAACTCGCGGAAATCTGGCGCGACATCGACCGCGATCCGGATACGCGCGTCGCGATCATTCGCGGCGAGGGCAAGGGCTTTTCGGCGGGCGGGGATCTGCAACTTGTCGAGGACATGGCAACGGACTTCGACGTTCGCGCGCGCGTGTGGCGCGAGGCGCGCGACCTCGTCTACAACGTGATCAATTGCAGCAAGCCGATTGTCTCGGCGATGCATGGGCCGGCCGTCGGCGCGGGTCTCGTCGCTGGTCTGCTGGCGGATATCTCGATTGCGTCGAAGACGGCGCGCATCATCGACGGTCATACGCGGCTCGGCGTGGCCGCCGGCGATCACGCGGCAATTGTCTGGCCGCTACTGTGCGGAATGGCGAAGGCCAAGTATTACCTCATGCTGTGCGAGCCGGTGAGCGGCGCGGAGGCGGAGCGCATCGGGCTCGTGTCGCTCGCGGTCGACGAAAACGATTTGTTGCCCAAGGCATTCGAAATCGCGCAAAAGCTGGCTCACGGTTCGCAAACCGCGATCCGCTGGACCAAGTATGCGTTGAACAACTGGCTGCGCTCGGCAGGGCCCGCTTTCGATACGTCGCTTGCGTTGGAATTCATGGGATTCGCCGGGCCGGACGTGCGCGAAGGCGTGAATTCGCTGCGCGAGCGGCGTGCGCCTGATTTCGGCGGCGCGGACCCTTGGCGCGCACCGTAACGGATGCGGCGCGATGTCGGCGCACCGCGCGGTATGATCGGATTCAGGTGCGCTCCATGCGCTCTTTCTTTCGCGTTTTCCTTCCGCGCTTTTTTCGTTAATGCAGCGAGGCGACAAGCATGACCGACACACCTGGCTCAACACCGCCGTTTCCCGGCTTCCCTGGTTTTCCGCCTGCCGAAATGCTCGAGCGCATGTGGGGCATGATGCGCCTGTCGCCGTTCGGCTCTGCGTTTCCGGGGGGCGCACAGCCGGGCGCGGGCCTCGGACCGTCGCTATCGATGATGTCCGACATGATGGCGCCGCTCACCAACGTCGAGGAGCTCGACAAGCGCATCACCGACATGCGCGCAGTCGAGCAATGGCTCAAGCTGAACCTGAGCATGCTGCAGTCCGCGATTCAGGCGCTCGAGGTGCAGCGCGCGACGCTCGCGACGCTGCGCGCATTCGGCGCGTTCGCGCAACAGTCGATGGGGCAGCCGGCGGCCGAGTCGCCCGCGCCCGCGCCGAGCCCGTCGCCGACGAGCGGCTGGCCGCATCCGGAGCCGGCGGCTTCGACCGAAAGCCCGACTGCCGCCGACTCATCGAGCGACGAGGAAGCTGCGCCCGCGACACCGCCATTCGATGCTTCGGCATGGTGGAACCTGCTGCAATCGCAGTTCAACCAGATCGCCCAATTCGCGATGACCCAGCCGACGGCGGGCGCGGCGGGCGCGGATGCGAGCGGCGGCGCGCAAGCGGACGCTACGCAGGATCCTGCGGACGAGGCGAGCGAGGCAGTTGGCGGAGCGACCGATGTGCCGCGGCCATCGCCCGCTGACGAAGCTGCTGCAGGATTTGCAAAGTCGGCTGAACCGGCTGGATCTGCCCGGACTGCCGCGAAGCGCCCGGCGGCGAAGCGTGCGCCCTCAACGACCAGGCACCCGGCGACGAGCACGGCCAGCGGCGGTTCGAAGCCGCCGAAAAAATCTCTATGACGCGACAGTGAGTAGCGAGCGGCGCGGCGAGTCGACTGTCGGCGGCAGACAACAATAGAAAATCGCCGACTGTCACCGTTTTGACCCCGTCGCGAGCCACACTCCGCCGATCGCGCGATGCGTTGAGACAGGTCAGTCAGGCACTGCAATTGCGTCCGTCATCGCGCGGGTTTGAGGAAGTCAGCGTGCTATCATTGGAAGGACTTTGTTTGGCTTTTGGGCGTGCGCTGAAAACAACCAATCCAGCCGCCCTTGCTCCATTCACCGCCGGCACCACCGGCGCAGGGCTGGACGGTGCGGTTTTCATCGCAAACTGGCTCGACCTCAGGCATAGGGTATCCCTCACCCACGGTTGGCCGTGCAGCGCGTAACTTTGAGCGTGCAACTTTGCGTTAGCCGCTCTTCGCGCAAGCGCCCGGGCTTCTTCGCTGCCCGTGCATCCAGGCGCCCGGTTACCGCGTAAAATTTAAGGCTTGGCCGGCGAACGGCGCGGCACTCGGGCAGACCCCGCGCGCTTCGTTCGTCGTCAGGAAGAGTGCTACACGTAGTAATGACAGACACACACAGTATGTGCAGAACAGGGGTGGGACTATGAACACCATGCTTTATCCGGAACTTTATAAATCGCTCGAATCCGTTCGATGGGATATGGAGAAGGACATTCCCTGGGACAAGTTCGATGCATCGCTATTGACCGACGAGCAAGCCGCGACGATCAAGATGAACGCGATCACCGAATGGTCGGCGTTGCCCGCCACGGAAATGTTTCTGCGTGACAATCATCACGACAGCGATTTTTCCGCGTTCATGAGCGTGTGGTTCTTTGAAGAGCAGAAGCATTCGCTGGTGCTGATGGAATACCTGCGCCGCTTCAAGCCGGAAATGTGCCCCACTGAGGAAGAGCTGCACGCTGTGCGCTTCGAATTCGATCCGGCGCCGCCGCTCGAAACGCTGATGCTGCACTTCTGCGGCGAAATCCGCCTGAATCACTGGTATCGCCGTGCTGCCGAATGGCACACCGAGCCGGTCATCAAGCACATCTACGAAACCATTTCGCGCGACGAAGCGCGGCATGGCGGCGCGTATCTGCGCTACATGAAGAAAGCGATGGTGCAAACCGGCGACATCGCGCGCGCCGCTTTTGCAAAGATCGGCGTGCTGATGGCGTCAGCGCGCCGCACCGAAAAGCCGTTGCATCCCACGAACCTGCACGTGAATCAGGCGCTGTTCCCGCGCGACACGATCCAGTCGCGTTTGCCTGATCCGGAATGGCTCGAGCGCTGGCTCGACGAGCAGATCCGTTTCGACGACGGTTGGGAAAAGAAGGTGGTCGAGCGCATTCTGCACAACCTGTCGCTGCTGTTCGAGCGCACGTTCAACACCGCACAGGAACTGAACCGCTATCGCAAGGAAGTGGTGGCGCGGCTGCAAGCCGATCAGAAGTCGGCCGAACAGCCGGCTTGACGATTGAGCCTCGCGAATTGCGATTCGCGGCTCAGGGCATGACGCAAAGCTCGCGCCGTGGTCCGATTCGGCGCTTGAGAACGGTCCGGCAGGCGCAAGTCTGCCGGACCGTTTTGCTTGATCTTTGCGGTTGATCTTTGTACTTGATCGTCTGCTTCAGCTTCATCGTCTCGTTTGAGCGTTTTGCTCGCATTGCTCGCGCTGTATCGCGACGGCAATTTTTCTCTCTTCTACGTCCTTCATGGCTGCTATTTTCGAACGCAAGATTCTTACGCGCGACGTACTCGTTGCGCTGCGCCCTTCGCTGAAGGCGCCGGTCGTGTTTACGAACGGCGTGTTCGACATCCTGCATCGCGGGCATGTGACGTATCTCGCGGACGCGAAAGCGCAGGGCGCTTGCCTCATCGTCGGCGTGAACAGCGACGCGTCGGTGCGCATGCTCGGCAAGGGCGATGACCGTCCGATCAACAACGAAGCCGACCGGATGGCTTTGCTCGCGGCGCTGGAGAGCGTCGATTACGTGGTTTGCTTTGGCGAAAAGACGCCGGTCGAACTGATTTCGGCGCTGCGTCCGGACGTGCTCGTCAAGGGTGGCGACTATGACATGGATGCGTTGCCGGAGTCGGCCATCGTGCGAGGCTGGGGCGGCAAGGCGTTGGCGATTCCGTTCGAGCATGACCGCTCGACGACGGCGCTGCTCAAAAAAGTTCGTACGCAGGGCTAACTGTGAGCGCACCAGCGCGGCGCTGCGTCAGCCTGGCTTGATCCGCGCAGTTCGATACCTGGATGCATCGTTTCGATGCTGTGCCTGCGTCCACGGCTCTCATGTGCCGCCTTCATTGCGCCATTCGCATGCGCCGCTGCAATGCGCCGCATCTATCGTCTGCTTCGATTTCCGCTCTATTGCGGCAACGCTGACGCCGCGATTGGCGCGGCCGGTGCCGCCGCGCCAACAACAGCCTGATCGGCAGCTTCGGTCGCGGTGACAGGGCGCACCTTCAGCCAGTCAGGATGCACTTGGCGGCTCATGTGATTCGGTTCGCGTCCGCTCGCGGTGGGCGTCGGGCCGAACACGCCGCGCACTACGACGAATGCCAGAAGGTTGGCTAGAAACAGTATGGCGATCAGCCAGCGCAGCATCGTTTTATTTTCCCTTCGAGAAGTTGAGCCGCCGATGTCGTTCAGCCGTGGCGTTCGGCCATGACCTCCGCCATGACGTTTGACCATGAACTTCGGCTCATCGCATTCGGCCGTGCTTTACACGCGGTGTTCCGAAGCGCGCCCGGAGGCTATCAGCGCAAGCCCGGACAAGACCAGTGAATCGTGGCGAGTATGCGGCACTTTCAACGCGCTCGCCACTTCGTCCGCCGCGCCGCCGCCGACCACGAGGCGCACCGGCACCTGCCATTCGTCCTGCAAGTCACGCCATGTCCGCTCGACGAGACCGGCCTGGGCCAACGTGCACCCGGCGGACAACGAGCGCGGCGTGTCAGTTGCGAAGAACGGGCCGCGGGGGGGCGCGTCCTGTGTACCTGCGGCGCTTCCCAGGAGGCCGCGTGCGGCATTTGCGTCCAGCGTCGGCAATTGCGCCGTGTGCTCGCCGAGCGAGCGCATCATCAACGTCCAGCCTGGCGCGATAAGTCCGCCGACGAAGCAGCCGTCCGCGCGCAATGCCTCCAGCGTGGTCGCGGTCCCGAAGGTCGCGATCAGCAGATGCTCGCCGGGAAACGCCGCGTGTGCGCCGATCATGCCGGCCCAGCGGTCGCTGCCGAGTGCATACGGCGTCCTATAGCTGTTCGTCACGCCGCATTGGCGCTCGCACGCGCGGATCGTCGTGAGCGGCAGATGCGGCCATTGCGCGTCGACCATCGCGGCGATGCGCGCCGCTACCGCATCGCCGGCGACATTCGATAGCCATGCGCCGCGAGGCGGCGGCAAGTTTGCCCACTGAGTCGCCGAATGAGTGACCCACTGAGTCTGATCGGCGCCGCCATGTGCCAGCGCGCCGGCCGCGATGTGCGTGCCGTCCGGCTTCACCATCGCCCATTTGACACGGCTATTGCCGGCGTCGATCAGAAGATGAGGCGCTTCGCTCGTCATGCAGCACCGTCGGCGAGGCGCAGCGACACGTCGCCGGTCGCGATGCTCTCCCGGCCCGCGGCGGTGTCGAGTAACAACTGGCCTCGCTCGTCGACGCCCGCAGCGACGCCGCGCGTAATTTCCTGGCCCTGTTCGAGCAGCACGACCTCGCGACCTGCGTAGGCATGCATTGCGTTCCAGCGCGCCTGGAACGGCGCGAATCCTTCCGCGCCGAAGCGCTGCAACGCGGGCTCGAGCGCGTTGAGTTCGGCCGCGAGCGTATCGGTGAGATTGGCGTTGGGCAGCGCGCGTTGCAGTGCGGTCGGCAGCGTGCCGCGCGCCTGCGGCGACGCGTTGGCGTTCAGCGCGCCGATTTTCGCGGCGAGTTCGTCGGCGCCCTTCACGTTGGTGCCGATGCCGATCACGACAGCGCTCGCGTCGTCCGTGCTCCACGCCGTTTCGATGAGGATGCCCGCCAGCTTGTCGCCTTCGAGCAATACGTCGTTCGGCCACTTCAGCGCAATCTGGCCGGGCCCGCTAACAGGCAGCGAGCGCAATCCGTCGACGAGCGCGACGCCCACCGCGAGGCTCAATCCCGCCAATCCTTCCAGCGGACGCGGCAGCACACAGGCCACCGAAAACAGCAGCGCATTACCCGGCTCGGCATACCACGGACGGCCGCGGCGGCCGCGCCCGGCGGTTTGCAGGTAGGCGACCCGCACGATCGGCCGCGGCAGCGCGCCGGCCTTACGCGGCAGCGCCTTCACGCGGGACATGAGGTCGGCGTTGGTCGAGCCGGTTTCCTCGACGATTTCGATCGGCCAGTCATGCGCATGCGCGCCGAAAAGAGCGACGGCGCGTTCACGGTCGATGCGCCAGTCAGCTGCGTTCGCGGCAGCGGCCGGGCCTTGGGGCGGAGTGCGGGAGGCGTTCATGTCCCATATTGTAGCGACAGCGAACCCGGCGAGCCCGCCAGCACGGCTGATCCGCTGCGCCCTGGATACAATGGCCGCTAATCCGATAACCAGATTGCAGCGATCCTTGAACTACGACACCCCGCCCGGCCTTGAAGTCGCGGCCGGCAGCCAAGGCAAGATCGTCCGGCTCTCGGGCCAGTGGACGGCGCTCGCGCTCGCGCGCGATCGTGCAACCGGACACGTGATCCCGCAATTGCGCTCGCTGGAGGGCGCCGAAGGCATCGGCCAGTGGGATCTGTCGCGTATCGACCGGATGGATCATGTGGGCGGCCAGGCGCTGTGGCGCGTCTGGGGCCACAGAATGCCGCCCGACACCGAGCTCACCGACACCCAGCGCGATATTTTCGAGCGCATCGCGTTGCTCGACACCGTCCGCGAGACGGCCGAGCCGGTCGTCAGATTCGATCCGTTCACACGGCTCGGCCTCGCGCTCTTTTCGTTTTTCGAGCACCTGTACGGCGGCGTGGCGATGCTCGGACGCGTCGTGCTCGACCTGCTGGCGATCGCGCGCAAGCCGGCCATCACGCCGTGGACTGAAATCTCCGCGAATATCTACAACGCCGGCACCAAAGCGTTGCCGATCACCGCGCTGGTCGCGTTTCTGATCGGCATCGTGCTGAGCTATCTGTCCGCCCAGCAATTGCGGTTATTCGGCGCGAATCAGTACATCGTGAACATTCTCGGACTCTCGGTGATCCGCGAACTCGGGCCGGTGCTTTCGGCGATTCTGGTGGCGGGCCGCTCCGGTTCGGCGATCACCGCGCAAATCGGCGTGATGCGCGTGACCGAGGAACTCGACGCCATGCGCGTGATGGGCATTCCGCACGGCTTGCGGCTGATCCTGCCGCGCGTCGTCGCGCTCGGCGTGGCGATGCCGCTGCTCGTCATGTGGACCAACATCATCGCGCTGACGGGCGGCGCGCTCGCCGCGAAGATCGTGCTCGGCATCGACATGAGCTACTTTGCGCGCGCGTTGCCCGGCGTCGTGCCGGTCGCGAATCTGTGGATCGGTCTCGGCAAGGGCGTCGCGTTCGGCATGCTGATCGCCATCGTCGCCTGTCATTTCGGGTTTCGTATCAAATCGAATTCGCAAAGTCTCGGCGAAGGCACGACGACCTCGGTGGTCACGTCGATTACGATCGTGATTCTCGCGGACGCCGTATTCGCGATTCTGTTCCAGAACGTGGGGCTCGGATGATTGCGCCGCTCACTCAGGCCGTGCGCGGCCAGCCGATGCCTTCGATTGCCGAGCCGGTGATCGAAGTCATCGACGTGACGAAGCGCTACGGTCGCAACATCGTGCATCAGCATTTGAATCTGGACGTGCGGCGCGGCGAGATCATGTCGATCGTCGGCGGCTCGGGTTCGGGTAAGACCACGCTAGTGCGGCAGATTCTCGGGTTGGAGCGGCCGTCGTCGGGCACCATCAAGCTGTTCGGCGAAGACCTCGCGACCATTTCGCCGGAAACCGCGCTGCTGATGCGCAGCCGTTCCGGCATGTTGTTTCAGCGCGGCGCGCTGTTTTCGTCGCTGTCGGTGTTCGACAACGTCGCGCAGCCGGTGCGCGAACTCGGCAAGGTGCCCGAAGACCTGCTGCGCGATATCGTGATGCTGAAACTGGAGATGGTCGGGCTGCCGTGCAAGCACGCGTCCAAGATGCCGTCGGCGCTCTCAGGTGGGATGATCAAGCGCGTGGGCATTGCACGCGCGATCGCGCTCGAACCCGAACTGCTGTTTCTCGACGAGCCGACGGCCGGCCTCGATCCGCAGGCGTCCGACGAGTTCGTTGAGCTCATTTCGGCGCTGCATCGCGCACTGGGGCTGACCGTGGTGATGGTCACGCACGATCTCGACACGATGGTCGCGCTCTCCACGCGCGTGGCCGTGCTGGCGGACCGTAAGGTGCTGGTCGCCGCGCCGGTCGAAGAAGCAGCGGGCGTGGATCATCCTTTCGTCCGCGAATATTTTCTCGGCTTGCGCGGACGCCGCGCGTTGCAGGCGCTGCCGCCCGAGCGGCGCGCAAAGCTGCCGCGCGCGGCCCTCGAACCGGCATCGTCCGAGTTGCCGCTGTGAATCAGGGAAACTAGGGAACCTGGTAATGGAAAACAAATCACATGCGTTCTGGGCTGGGCTCTTCACGATAGTCCTGCTGGCCGCAATCGCAACGGCGGCTTTTTTGTTCAATGTCGACCGGGCCGTGCGTGTGCCGTACGATCTGATTGCGCGCACCAACGTAACGGGCCTTTTTACCGATGCAGCCGTGCGCTATCGCGGGCTCGACGTCGGCAAGGTGCAGTCGATCAAATTCGACCGCGATCATCCGGGGCAGATCCTGATCCGCATTCTCGTCGACACGCACGCGCCGATTACGCACTCCACGTTCGGCAGTCTCGGCTTCCAGGGCGTGACGGGCATTGCGTTTATCCAGCTCGACGACACAGGGCGCAATCCGTCGCCGCTGCCTTCGTCGGCGAAACAGGTTGCACAGTTGCCGATGCGTCCGGGCTTGCTCGATCAATTGCAGCAGCGTGGCGACGTGCTGCTGCGAAAACTCGAAAAGGTCACGGACGACGTCGACAATCTGTTGTCGCAAGAAATGGTCGATCAGTTGCACGGCACCGCGGCCAGCATCCAGAAAGCTGCGGACGGCGTCGCGACGCTCACGCAGCAGATGGCGCCGGTTGCCGGCAAGCTGCCCGCAACGATGGACAAGCTCGATACCACGCTTGCGTCGACCAATCAGTTGATCACGAGCCTGAATCGCGCGGACGGTCCGTTCGAGACCAATCTGAACAAGGTCGGCACGGCGGCGCAGCAAGCGGGCGATGCGCTCACTGCAATGAACGGCTCGTTGCAGGATCTGTCGGCGCGAGTGGGTTACGACACGCTGCCGCGCGTCAATTCGCTTGCTGAAGACGTCCGTTCCGCCGCGCGCTCGGTGGATCGCGCGGCCGATACGTTCAGCACCAGTCCGCGCAGCGTGCTGTTCGGCGCGCCGGCCGCGGCGCCGGGGCCCGGCGAGGCTGGCTTTACGTGGCCCGCCGCGCGCGCCGCAAAATGAATCTGAAGGTTTGAAGAAAGGAAGATTGTCATGTCACGCTCCATTCACCGCTTGTTGACCTCGCGTGCCGCGCGTACGGGCGCGGCTTGCGCGGCGCTCGTCGCGGTCAGTCTGCTCGCCGCCGGCTGCAGCAGTACGCCGGCCGCGCTTGCGGATATCCGCTACGACTTCGGCCCGCCGAAGCCTGCTTCGTCCGCAGGCACGCAATCGGCAGTGAAGGTGCTCGACGTGAGCGCGCCGGAAGTGCTCCAGTCCGACAAGCTCGTGTACCGGCTCAGCTATGCCGACGCGCAGCAGATGGCCGCCTACGCGAACAGCCACTGGACGATGCCGCCTTCGCAGTTGCTCACGCAGCGTCTGCGCGGCGCGCTCAGTTCGCGCGGCACGGTGCTCACAGGCGCCGACGGCGTCGCCGCGCCGGTGCTGAAGGTCGACTTGAGCGAGTTCGAGCAGGTCTTCGACAGCCAGTCGCAAAGCCATGCAGCCGTGACTGCGCGCGCCACGCTGACGCACAACGGCAAGGTGCTCGGCCAGCGCACCTTCATCTCGCGCGCGCCGTCCAGTACGGCCGACGCCGCCGGCGGCGCGCAGGCGCTCGCCACCGCCAGCGACGAACTCGTCGCGCAAATCGGCGCCTGGCTCGGCGTGCAGGCGCTGGTCGCCGCGCAATGACCGGCGCGCAGCGCACGCAACGGAGCGCTGCATGAGCGAAAGATCGTGGCTGCGCCGCCCCTCGGTGCTTTCGCGGCAAGCACTGCTGCTCTACACCGCGCTGATCGTCTACGGTTCGTGGTACCCGTTTTCGGGCTGGCGTTCGCTCGGCCTCGGGCCGTTCGCCTTTCTGTTCGATCCGATGCCCCAGTACCTGACGGCTTTCGATGTCGTCACGAATGTGTTGGGCTATATGCCGTTCGGCGGGTTGATGGTGCTCGCGCTTTATCCGCGCTGGCGCGGGCCGCTCGCGGTCGCGCTGGCTTTTCTGCTGGGCGGGCTGCTGTCGGGTGTCATGGAAGCCGTGCAAACATATCTGCCTACGCGCGTTGCGTCCAACCTCGATCTCGCGGCCAATGCGCTCGGTGCGCTGCTTGGTGCGGCGATCATGTCGCCGGCCACTGGCGCGCTGCTCGACCGCGGGTTGCTGCGGCGCTTGCGGCTCATGTGGTTCGAGCGCGACAGCGCGGCGCTTGCATGTCTCGTCGCAGCGTGGCCGTTCGCCACGATGTATCCGTCGCCGCGTCTGTTCGGGCTCGGCAACTGGCCACGCGCGCTGTGGACGCGTTTCGACTCCACGACGCAAGATGCGCTTTTCGCATGGACGCCGGTCGGCTGGCACGTCGGCGCATGGCCGGCATGGGTCGCCGCCTGGCTGCCTGATGATGCCTGGGAAGCCCTCATCACCACGCTCAATCTGTTTGCCGCGCTTGCGCTCGCGTCGTTGTCGGTGCGCCGTCATGCGCCGCGGGTGCGGCTGTTGTTGCTGTTTATCGTCGTGGCTTTGGGTGTGAAGGCGGGGGCGACGTTCCTTCAATCGCAATCCGGCCTCGCTTTCGACTGGGCGACTCCCGGCGCACTCGCGGGCCTCGGCTGCGGCGCAACGCTCGGGCTGTTCGCACTGCGTTTGCCGCGGAGCTCGCGCGCTGCGCTGGCGGCGGCTGCGCTAGTTGTCACGCTGGTGTTCGTCAACCTTTTGCCGGTGAATCCGTATTTCGACGTCGTGCTGGCCGACTGGCGGCAAGGGCGGTATCTCCACTTCAATGGCCTCGCGCGCTGGCTCGCGTGGGTGTGGCCGTACGCAGCGCTCGTGTGGCTCGCGTTTGTCGTCGAACGGGCGTGGCTCAGGCGGCGCACGAGGCGCGCGTGAGGTTCGGATCCGAACAGGCGAGATGCGATGCGCGGACGATCCGGCCGGATCGCCGCTGCGCACGCAACGTCGAACGGGCAAGGCTGAGCAGGCAGCGTCGAATGGGGAACGGCGAACGCGCGACGCTGGACATCGAACACGGCACACGCGCTTGCCGCGTCAGCGATCTTGGCCCCTGCTCGCTATAATCGTCCGCTACCGGCCGTCCGCTACCGAGGCCCGCCACGGTCCGCAAAAACCCGCGCGCCGCTGCGCCCGACCGCCTTCTGCTGCACTATTGCCCTTCTGACAGCCTCACTCTGCGCACATCATGGACTCCTTCTACAAGTACCACGTCTTCTTCTGCCTCAATCAGCGTGAACCAGGCGCGGAGCGTCCGAGTTGCGCGAACTGCAACGCGCAGGCAATGCAGGAACACGCGAAAAAGCGCGTGAAGAAGCTCGGCCTCGCCGGCCCCGGCCAGGTGCGTATCAACAAGGCGGGTTGTCTGGACCGCTGCGAGTTGGGCCCGGCGCTCGTCGTCTATCCGGAAGGCGTCTGGTACACGTATGTCGACGAGAGCGACATCGACGAAATCGTCGACTCCCATCTCGCGAACGGCAAGATTGTCGAGCGTCTGAAAATCGATCAATAAGTGCTGCCATGAACGTACACACGAAGAAGTATCTGATCGACGGCCCGGTTGGCAAGATCGAGATCGCGCTGGATCTGCCCGACGAGGCGCGCGAAAACGGCGCCGCGCCGCGCGGCATTGCGCTCGTCGCGCATCCGCATCCGCTATTCGGCGGCTCGATGGACAACAAGGTCGCGCAGACGCTCGCGCGCACTCTGGTCCAGTTGAACTACGTGACGTATCGCTCGAATTTTCGAGGAGTCGGCGAAACGCAAGGCGAGCATGACGCGGGCATCGGCGAGCGCGACGATTTGCGCGCGGTGCTCGATCACATGCGCGGGGAGCCGGGGCACGCCCGTCTGCCACTCGTGCTGGCAGGCTTCTCGTTCGGTACGTTCGTGCTGTCGCATGTGGCCGCCAGGCTGCGCGAAGAAGGTCAGGAGATCGAGCGCATGGTGTTCGTCGGCACTGCGGCGAGCCGCTGGGAAGTGGCACCCGTGCCGGAAAATACGCTGGTGATTCACGGCGAGACCGACGACACCGTTCCCATTCAATCCGTTTACGACTGGGCGCGGCCGCAGGAATTGCCGGTCGTAGTGATTCCGGGCGCCGAGCATTTTCTGCATCGCAAGCTGCATATCCTGAAGCGGATCATCGTCGACGCGTGGCGGTGATTAGCCCGGCCGCGCGCGTTTTCCGGGGTACAGGTACGCACAAACGCGTCACTAATCGCCGGCTATTGCGCGAAGTTCGAAGAATAGCGCGCGTATAATGAGCGCTCTTTTTTGGGCGCAGCACGGCCTGTCCGGCAGTTCGCGCGACGCGTGGCTTCTTTTCACGCGCGCAGCGGTGCCGGCTACGAGTGTGCTGCGCGAACCGATCGCGTGGCCGGAAGTCCAATGGGCGCTCATGCCGTTACGTTTAGTCGTTACGGCCAGTCGCTCGCCGACCGGCTCTTCCAAACTCTGCGCCCAGCGCGCGTTGTATCTTTCTGCACATACCGACCCTATGCGTTTTTCCACCTTCGGCCGCACGTCTTCCTCCTCTGTTGCATCCTTTGTTTCCCCCACGCTAAGCCGCGCAATTACGCTCGGCGTCGTGTTGCCCGCCACGCTCGCGGCCAGCACGGCGTTCGCGCAAGTGCCGCCGCCAGTGGTGAACGCACGCTCGTGGGTGCTCGTCGACGCGACCAGCAATCAGGTCCTCGCGTCGGGCAATCCCGATGAGCGCGTGGAACCGGCATCGCTCACCAAGCTGATGACCGCGTATCTGGTCTTCGAAGCACTGCAAACGAAGAAGATCGCGATGGACCAGACCGTCACACCGAGCGAAGCGGTACGTCGCGTGCGCACCGACGAATCACGCATGTTCGTCGAGGCGAACAAGCCTGTGACCGTGCACGATCTGGTGTACGGCATGATCGTGCAGTCGGGTAACGACGCCGCCATCGCGCTGGCCGAACTGGTGGGCGGCAGTGAAGCGCAGTTCGTCAACATGATGAACACCGAAGCGCAGCGCCTCGGCATGAAGCACACGCATTTCGCCGACGTGAACGGCATGCCCGACCCGCAGCACTACACGACTGCGGGCGATCTCGCGGTACTGTCGGCGCGCCTGATCCGCGACTTCCCCGACTACTACAACATCTTCTCGGTCAAGGATTTCACGTACAACAAAATCAAGCAGCCGAACCGCAACCGTCTGCTGTGGATCGATCCGACCGTCGACGGTTTGAAGACCGGTCATACCCAAGCCGCCGGCTATTGCCTGATCGCGAGCGCGAAACGCTCGCTGCCAGGTGTAACCGACGCATCGCGCCGTCTGGTCTCGGTGATGATGGGCGAGCCCAAGGAGCACGACCGCGTGCAGGACAGCCTGAAGATGCTGAACTACGGCTACTCCGCTTACGACACGGTGCGTCTCTACAAGGCGAGCCAGGTGGTCGGCACGCCGCGCGTCTACAAGGGTGCGCAGGACACGGTGCAGATCGGCGTGAAGAGCGATCAGTACATCACCGTGCCGAAGGGCATGGCCGACAAGGTGAAGCCGCAGATCGAGCAGATGGATCCGCTGATCGCACCGATCGCGAACGGTCAGCAGGTCGGTACTGCGAAGCTGGTCGCGGACGGCAAGGTGCTCGCGCAATTCCCGGTGGTCGCATTGCAGGCCGTGCCGCAAGCGGGCGTGGTCGGCCGCGTTTGGGATTCGCTGATGCTCATGTTCAACAAGAAAAAGTAAGCACCCGATCCTTATGACCGCTCTTCCTGACGTTTCGCTCGAGCCGATCGTTTATCTGAACGGCGAAGTAGTGCCTTTGTCCGAAGCGCGCGTGCCGGTGCTCGACCGCGGCTTTATTTTCGGCGACGGCATTTACGAAGTGGCGCCGCTGTACGCGCACGCGGGCGGCCGCACGGCTTTCCGCTTTGAACACCATCTCGCGCGCCTCGCGCGCTCGCTCCAGAAGATCGGCATTGCGAATCCGTTCGACAACGCCGGCTGGCGCGCGCTGATCGAGCGCGTCGTCGTGGCGAATGAAGCCGAGGCCGGCCTCGCCGCCGATCAGGACGCGATCGCGTATATCCAGGTCACGCGCGGCGTCGCAAAACGCGGCCACGCGTTTCCGGCTGGCATCGAGCCGACGGTGTTCGTGATGGTCACGCCGCTCCATCTGCCGAACGCCGCGCAGCGCGCAGAGGGCGTGCGCTGCGTGAGCGCGGAAGATCGCCGCTGGCTCAATTGCGACATCAAGTCAGTGTCGCTGCTCGGCAATGTGTTGATGGCGCAATACGCTGCGGAAAACGGCGCGTTCGAGACCATCCAGTTTCGTGATGGCGTGCTGACTGAAGGTTCGTCGTCGAATGTGTGGGTCGTGAAAGACGGCGTGCTGATCGCGCCGCCGCGCAGCCACAAGATTCTCGAAGGCATTCGCTACGGGCTGATCGAAGAACTGGCGGCCGAATGCGGCATCCGTCTGGACGTGCGTGAAATCGCCGAAGCAGACGTACGCTCGGCCGATGAGATCATTCTTAGTTCCGCGACCAAGGAAGTGTTGCCCGTCACGCAACTGGACGGCGCGCCGGTCGGCGCCGGCAAGCCAGGCGCGGTGTTTGCGGCACTGTATGCGGCGTATCAGCGAGCCAAGGGACAAGAGGCATAACGGGCACAACAGGCGTAAGGTGCCTAAGCGGCGCAGCAAGGAGCAAGGAATGAATCCGGCGAACGAATCACTCATTGAATATCCCTGCGATTTCCCGATCAAGATCATGGGCAAGTCGCACCCCGAGTTCACCGAGACGATCGTCACGGTGGTCCGGCAGTTCGACAGCGAAGTGGACGCCTCGCGTGTCGAAACGCGCCCGTCCAGCGGCGGCAACTACACTGGATTGACGGTGACGGTGCGCGCCACCAGCCGCGAACAGCTCGACGATATTTACCGCGCGCTCACCGGGCATCCGATGGTCAAAGTCGTGCTGTAAAGCTTCACGTCACAGCACATCACGGCGCGGCGCGCAATGCGCCCGCCGCCCGGGCCGCGCTTCCCGCATTTGCCGCGGGCCTCGTCTCGCAAGCCTGATCGAAAAGCAGCTTGAATCGCCCCACCTCCCCGAATACCCAGTCACGGAACGCCTTCACCCGCGCTGTCTCCAGCATTTGCGGCGGACAGATGAAGTAGTACTGCCAAGGGCTCGGCCCGTCCACGTCGAATAGCCGCACGAGGCGGCCGGCCGCGATTTCGTGCATTGCTAGCGAGCGGCGTGTGAGCGCGATTCCCTGGCCGTCGATTGCCGCCTGCAACAGATTCGACGAATCCTGATACAGCACGCCGCGCTTCGGCTCTGGCCAGTCCGTGAGGCCTGCGGCGTCGAACCACGGGCGCCATAGTTCGTCGTCGGAACGCAGTAGCGGAAGTTTCGCCAGTTCGGCCGGCGTTGCCGGCAGGTTGCCGCCGTTGAAATGCGGCGCGCACGCTGGGAAGAAGATTTCTTCAAGCAATAGCTCGGAGTGCAGCCCCGCATATTTGCCGTAGCCGAAACGGATTGCCACGTCGACGTCGTCACGCGCGAAGTCCGTCAGTGCGTTCGTGGAGAGCAGTTCGAGGTCCCATTGCGGATGTGCCTCGATAAAGCTGCCGATGCGCGGCGTCACCCAGCGCGCCGCGAACGACGACAGCATGGACACCACCAGCCGCCGCTCGCGGTCGCCGGCACGGAGATCGCGCGTGGCGTCGGACAGCGCCGTGAGCGCGGAGCGCACGTGGTTGGCGTAGCGCCGGCCGGTTTCGGTGAGCCGCACGCGCTTGCCGTCGCGGGCGAACAGCGACACGCCGAGTTCGGCCTCCAGCGCCCGGATCTGGTGGCTCACCGCGCCGTGAGTGACGAAGAGTTCGTCGGCGGCGCGCGAAAAGCTCTCGTGGCGGGCGGCGGCTTCAAACGCCTTGATCGCATTCAACGGCGGCAGGTGGCGCAGCTCCATCGTAGTATTTCTCACATAGAGGTGAAAATTGATCGTTTTGCGTAACCCCTTGCTACGTCTACGATTGTAGCCATGAAACGACTTTTGGCGAGGGCATTATGCGAGAAGTTTCCTCTAGCATCGCGTATGAAATTCACAGCGGCGAAACGCTTCCCCTGAAGGTCGCCCGCAGCACGAAGCTGGTGGTGCGTGGCGGCGCGGTCTGGGTCACGCGCAGCGACGATACCGAAGACTACTGGCTGCAACCCGGCCACACGCTGAGATTGCGGCGCGGCGAACGGCTGTGGATCAGCGCCGAGGGCACGCCCCGCGCGACTGTCGCGTTTTCCGTGCCGACGCGTTGCGACGAACGCGCGCTGAACTGGGTCGCGCGAGTCGGCGAACGTTTGGCGGCGTGGGTGCGCGGCGGCTGGCGCACCGTTTGATGGCGGGCGCCACGGTGCGCCGCACGCGGCGGCGTCCGACGGGGATTGCCAGATTTCGGTAAACTGCCGGGATCATGTCCGTTCCTCCGGTTGCCCTATCTCGATTGCCTGCTGCGGCGCCGCTCATGCTGCGCTGGCGCGGCAGCGAACTCTACGAAGCCAGTTTCGTGGCGATGCGCGCATTCACCGACGCGCGCACCGCCGATACTCCCGACGAAATCTGGCTGGTCGAACACCCACCTGTATTCACGCTTGGCCAGGCCGGCGATCCGGCACATCTGCTGGCCGCGGACAGCGCTATTCCTCTGGTGAAAGTCGACCGGGGTGGGCAGATCACGTATCACGGTCCCGGGCAGGTGGTTGCATATCTGCTGCTCGATCTGAGGCGCCGCAAGCTGATGGTGCGGGAAATGGTCACTCGGATCGAGCAGGCCGTGATCGACACCCTTGCGGCGTATAATCTCGCCGGAGAACGCAAGGCCGGCGCGCCCGGTATTTACGTCGCGCCGGGCCCGCAAGCCGGATTGCATGCCGGTGCGAAGATTGCCGCACTGGGCCTGAAGATCCGTAACGGCTGTAGCTATCACGGCGTCAGCCTCAATGTGAAGATGGATTTAAGGCCGTTTCTGGCCATTAACCCTTGCGGCTATGCGGGGCTCGAAACAGTCGACATGGCAACGCTCGGCGTTATGGCCGGCTGGGACGACGTGGCCCGCACCCTTGCAGCACGCCTCACCGCAAACCTCGACGGCAATCCCGCGGCCGTCGCCCAACCGCAGGCCGGTGCGCTCACCGCCTGACTGGACCGAACGAATGACTGACGTTACCGCGAACCTCGCAACTCCTTCCGCGCCTGAAGGCGTGCCGGCATCCGCCGCTGCCTATGACGCCACCGCGAAACAGAAGGCGCAAGCTAAAACCGCCCGCATTCCCATCAAGATCGTTCCGATTGAAAAGCTGAAGAAGCCGGACTGGATCCGCGTCAAGGCGGCGACCGGCAACTCCCGCTTCTACGAAATCAAGCAGATTCTGCGCGAACACAATTTGCATACGGTGTGTGAGGAAGCGAGCTGTCCGAACATCGGCGAATGTTTCGGCAAGGGCACCGCGACGTTCATGATCATGGGCGACAAGTGCACGCGGCGCTGCCCGTTCTGCGACGTGGGCCACGGCCGCCCTGATCCGCTCGACGCGGAAGAGCCGGCCAATCTCGCACACACCATTGCCGCGTTGAAGCTCAAATACGTGGTGATCACGAGCGTGGACCGCGATGATTTGCGCGACGGCGGGGCAGCGCATTTCGTGGAATGTATCCGTCAGACACGCGAATTGTCGCCTGACACGCGCATCGAAATTCTGACGCCGGATTTCCGTGGCCGTCTGGACCGAGCGCTTGGCATTCTGAACGCCGCGCCGCCTGACGTGATGAACCACAACCTCGAAACGGTGCCGCGTCTCTATAAGGAAGCGCGTCCGGGTTCGGACTACGCCCATTCGCTCAAGTTGCTCAAGGACTTCAAGGCGCTGCATCCGGATGTCGCGACCAAGTCGGGTCTGATGGTCGGCCTCGGCGAAACGGAAGAAGAGATCTTGCAGGTCATGCGCGATCTGCGCGAGCACGATGTGGACATGCTTACCATCGGCCAGTATCTCCAACCTTCGGAACATCACCTGCCGGTGCGGTCTTACGTGCACCCGGACACGTTCAAGATGTATGAGGAAGAGGCATACAAGATGGGCTTCACGCACGCAGCAGTGGGCGCAATGGTGCGTTCGAGCTACCACGCCGACTTGCAGGCGCATGGAGCAGGCGTGGTCTGAGTGTCCGGTACTCTGGTCTGCCAGTTTGAGAAAAACCCGCACATGCTGCGGGTTTTTTTGCACGTCAAGCAAGCGCCAGAGCGCTACGGTAGCGCCCTGGCGAGGCGCTTGCGCCTGCTAGCGGTGATACCGCGCGAGCAGCATACAGATAGATGCAAGCGTTTCGCCGACGATCGAAAAAGGAATGGTGAGTTCGACGAAGCGCTCACGCATAGCCTGATTTTCGATGGCGTAGGCGATGAGATTTTGGATCTGGATCTCCGGTAAGCTTTAGAAAAAATATATCTGATCAAGCTGGACTTAGTTAGGTGAGCGAATAACTGGACTTGGCAAACGAGGCCGCTACCCTCGCTGTCACGGCCACTTGCGGCCACATCAACATCCCTTCGTGTTTCGCATCGCGGCCGCGATAACCTCGGCTACGAGCGTGCCTGTGGTCGCACACCACCGCGTGTGTCACGCAAACAGTTCGATGACCGGCCAGCCTCGCTCGTTCGCGATCGCACGCAGTCGGGCGTCGGGGTTCGTCGCGACCGGATGCGTGACGCGTTCGAGCAGGGGAACGTCGTTGATCGAATCGCTATAAAACCAGCTTTGCCCAAAGTCCTGCAACCGGTGACCAAGCGACGCGAGCCAACTCTCCGTGCGCGCGATCTTGCCTTCGCGGAACGTCGGAATGCCCACCGACGTGCCCGTAAAACGCGCGAGCGGATCACCGCCTTCCGTGCCGAGTTCGATTCCAAGAAGATGCTCAAAGCCGAGCGCCTTGCCGATCGGTGCGGTCACGAACACATTCGTCGCGGTGACGATGCAGCACAGGTCCCCCGCCTCGATATGACGCTGCACGAGTTCGCGCGCAGCCGGCAGGATGGCCGGCGTGATGACTTCCTGCATGAATTGCGCATGCCATGCGTCGAGCTGTTCGCGCGAATGGCGCGCGAGCGGCGCGAGCGTGTAGTCGAGATAGGCCATCATGTCGAGCGTACCGGCCACGTATTGCCGGTAATACTCGTCGATGTCCTGCGCATGGCGCGCCGCGCCTTCTATTCCGAGTCCGGCGATAAAGTGAGCCCATGCCTGGTCGCTGTCGAGCGGCAGCAACGTGTGGTCCAAGTCGAACAGCGCGAGATTGCGGCTCATCCGTTGTCCTCGTCATCAGGTGGTCGAAGCGCCACATGAGCGGCACAGACGGCCACGCGGCGATTCTGATCGTTGCGCGAGCGTATATTTAAAAGCACAAAATTACAATAAGGCAAAAATATGCAACACTACTGTCATATACGCCCCGGGTGTCGTACGCGCGGCATACGGTTCGGGTCATGGCAGCAGAGAATAAGAGCAGTGCCTTATGTTGATTCTCCTTAACCTTCTCGCCGGCGTGGCACTGCTTGTCTGGGGCTCGCATATCGTTCGCACCGGCATCCTGCGCGTACTCGGCGCAGACTTGCGCAGCGTGCTCGGGCGCAGCACACGCAGCCGCTGGCGCGCGTTTCTGTCGGGAGTCGGCGTAACCAGCCTCGTGCAAAGCAGCAACGCCACCGCGGTGATCGTTACATCGTTCGCGGCGCAAGGGCTCCTGCCGCTTACCAGCGGGCTTGCCATCATGCTCGGCGCCGACGTCGGTACGGCGCTGATGGCACGGGTTCTCACACTCGATCTATCCTGGTTGTCGCCGATTCTTGTCCTGTTCGGCGTGCCGCTCTTCCTGTCGCGCAAGCAAACGCGCGTGGGCCAGATCGGCCGGACGCTGATTGGTCTTGGTCTGATCCTGCTTGCGCTGCATCTGATCGTGGAGGCCGCGCAGCCGATGATGCAAGGCGCGGGCGTGCGCGTGATGTTCGGCGCATTGACAGGCGACACGATGCTCGACGCGCTGGTCGGCGCGGCCTTCGCGGTGCTGTCGTACTCGAGCCTCGCGGCCGTGTTGCTCACGGCCACGCTGGCTTCGTCGGGCGTCATTTCGTTGAAGGTGGCGCTGTGCCTCGTGATCGGCGCGAATCTCGGCAGCGGCCTGCTCGCGTTGCTCGGTACGGTGGCGCAAAACTCGGCGGCGCGGCGCCTCGCGTTGGGCAGCTTCGCGTTCAAGCTGGCTGGCGCGTTGCTGATCCTGCCGTTTGCGTCGCTGCTCGCGCGCGGACTGCCGGTGCTGATCGCCAATCCGCGCGAAGCCACGGTGGGCTTCCACCTGATTTACAACGCGCTGCGGTGCTGCGCGTGTCTGTCGCTGATCGATCCGGTCGCGCGCATCTGCATGCGCGTGTTGCCCGACCGGCCGATGCCGAATGGCGAATTGCGGCCGCTGCATCTCGACGCGGCTGCGCTGTCCACGCCGACGCTCGCGCTCGCGAATGCCGCGCGCGAAGTACTGCGCATCGGCGATATCGTGCGCGCGATGCTCGACAACGTCGCCGAGCTGATTCATCACAATCATTTGGACAAGGCGCGCGAAACGATCCGCATGGACGACGACGTCGACGGACTGTACGCCGCGGTCAAGAACTACCTCACGCTGATTTCGCGCGAGCAGCTGGACGAAGCGGACAGCCGCCGCTGGACCGACATCATTTCGCTGACGATCAACCTCGAGCACGCGGGCGACATCATCGAGCGGATCGTCGGGGATATCGAGGAAAAGAAAATCGCTCACCGCCTGTCGTTTTCAGAAGAAGGACTCGGCGAACTGGACGATCTGCAGACGCGGCTCGTCAGCAATTTGCAGCTTGGCCTGTCGGTATTCCTGAACAACGATCTGCGCTGCGCCGAACTTCTCCTCGCCGAAAAGGAGCGTTTCCGCGATCTGGAGCGCGCCTATTCGTACCGGCATCTGGACCGGCTCGCCGGGCAGACTTTGCGCAGCATCGAAACGAGCGCATTGCACCTGGATCTGATCAGCGACATGAAGCGGCTCAATTCGCTGTTCTGCTCGACGGCTTATCCGGTACTCGACGCCGCGGGCGCGTTGCATGACACGCGTTTGCGCAAGCGCGCGCTCGATACGATGCATGTGAAGGAATGAGCGGCCGCATTGCTCAGCGCAACGCGGCGCTTCAAGCCAGTACCACTTCTTCCAGCTTCTTTTTCAGCGCGGTGAAATCGGCGGCGTCGGCGGCCTTCTTGTTGGTGACGAGCACGTCGATCCGCTCGACCGGGCAATACGAAATCCGGCTGCGCTGGCCAATCTTGCTGTAGTCAGCGAGGATCACGACACGGTCCGCATTCGCGACCATCGCGCGCGCCACTTCGGTTTCGGCGTGGTCGTAATTCGTCGCGCCGTGCCGGTGGTCGACGCCGACCGGCGACAGCAGCGCGAGGTCCGCTCGATAGCGTTGGATGTCGAGCACGGTGGTGGCGCCGGTGGTCGCCATCGCGCGGTCGCTGATCGTGCCGCCGAGCAGAATCACTTCGTTACCCGCATCCGCCTGTTCGGCCGCGCCGCGCAGTTTCAACGCAACGTCAATCGAATTCGTGACGATGGTCAGGTTGGCGAGTTTCGCGAGCTCTTCGGCGAGTGCTGCGGTCGTGGTGCCCGCGTCGATGAACAGCGTCTGGCCGCTCGCGATCAACCCGGTCGCCGCCTTTGCAATCGCCGTCTTGGATTTGACGCGCATGTGCGCGCGCTCGGCAATCGGCGCTTCGTCGGCGGGCCTGATCGCGCCGCCGTGCACGCGCCGCAATTCACCGAGCGCTTCCAGATCGAGCAGATCGCGCCGCACCGTTTCGCGCGACACGCCCAGGTCGGCCATGATCCGTTCGGTCGACACCCGATGCAGCGTGGACAGCAACGCGCGTATTCTCTGATGACGGTCTTCCTGCCACATGCATTTTCCCTTGGATGCGAAGGCGCTCGCACAACGTGTCTTAACGACGACATCGTGGACACGAATGTGTGTCCAGACGATGTCAAGCGTACTACTTTAGTCCCATCGTGTTGTATTTTTTTGGCAGCTTGCAAGTTTGTGTATTTGACTTTAGCCTTCGCAAATCGAAGCGCCGTACTATTCAATATCGAATGTTCGAAGCGAAAGTTTGATCTGTGCTTTCGCGCATTTGCCTGGCGCTTTTTGACAAGACCGCATGCGTTGGCGCAGATCCAATGCGCTCTCCGCTCTATTCAGGGTGAAAGGTGACGGGACGTGGCAAACGGGATCGATCGTGCATCACCTGCGAACTGGCCGTATCCGTCGCTTGTCGCGCATCGTTGCGGCGGCACCCTTGCGCCGGAGAACACGCTAGCGGGCTTCGACGCCTGCGTGCGCCACGGCTACCGCATGGTTGAGTTCGACGCCAAGCTTTCCGCCGATAACGAACTTTTCCTGCTGCACGACGACACGCTGGAGCGCACCACTAACGGCTACGGCGCGGCCGCTGTCCATCTTTGGGCGCAACTCGCTCAACTGGACGCCGGCGCCTGGTACGGGCCGCAATTCGCAGGCACTCGCCTGCCGACGCTTGCCGATGCGGCCGCGCGTTGTGCGCGCGCCGGCATTGCGGCGAACATCGAAATCAAGCCCTGTCCTGGCCGCGAAGAGATCACCGGCCGCCTTGTCGCAAGCGGCGCGCTCAAGCTGTGGGAAGGGCAAACGCCGCCGCTGGTGTCATCGTTTTCATTCGACGCGCTCGCGGCTGCGCGCGACGCGGCGCCTTCATTGCGGCGTGGCATGCTGTTCGAGGAAGTGCCCGCGGACTGGCTGCGCATCGTGCGCGAACTGGACTGCGTGTCCTTGCATGCGAGCCACCGATATCTGACCGAGCCGCTCGTCGCCGAAATTCGCGCGGCCGGACTGCACGTGCTCGCCTATACAGTGAACGATCCGGCGCGCGCGCGACTGCTAGCGCAGTGGGGCGTCGACATGATTTGTACAGATCGAATCGATAAGCTGCAGCACGACATGCTTTGAGCCGCGACGCCGCCTGCGGCATGGCGCGGGCGCGCAAGCAGGCACGCGAAGGCGGATGCAAAGGCGCACGCAAAGGCGGATGCAAAGGCGGATCTGTCGCGCCCTTGGAGTCGAACTAGAAATTTTCCAAACGTAGCAACTTCGGCAGAGGATGGGGAAAACTATGAACCGCACCGTGTTAGCTCGCATACTTTCGATGTCGGCCGCTGCGGGCGTCGCCGCCGCAGGCGCGAGCAGCGCTTGCGCCGCGCCGCTCGACACATTGATCGCCGCCGCGAAGCAGGAAGGCCAGCTCACCGTGATCGCGTTGCCGCACGACTGGTGCAACTACGGGCAACTCGTCGCGGGTTTCCAGAAGAAGTACGGCATCAAGATCAACGAGCTAAATCCAGATGCAGGCTCCGGCGATGAAGTCGAAGCGATCAAGGCGAACAAGGGCAACAAGGGTCCGCAAGCGCCCGACGTGATCGACGTGGGCCTGTCGTTCGGTCCGAGCGCGAAGGCCGAAGGGCTGCTGCAGCCGTACAAGGTCTCGACGTGGAACTCGATTCCGAAAGAGTCGAAGGACGCCGACGGCTACTGGTACGGCGACTACTACGGCGTGCTCGCGTTCGAAGTGAACGCCGACATGATCGACAAGGCACCGTCCGATTGGAGCGACCTGCTCAAGTCCGAGTACAAGAATGCAGTGTCACTCGCGGGCGACCCGCGCTCGGCGAATCAGGCGATCCAGGCGGTCTACGCAGCGGGTCTGTCGCAAAGCAAGGGCGACGCGAGCAAGGCCGACAAAGCCGGCCTTAAGTTCTTCGCCGACCTCAACAGGAGCGGCAACTTCGTGCCGGTGATCGGCAAGGCCGCATCGCTTGCGCAGGGCACGACGCCGATTGTCGTTCGTTGGGATTACAACGCACTCGCCGATCGCGACACGCTGAAAGGCAACCCGAAGGTTCAGGTAGTGATTCCAAAAACGGGCGTGGTCGCTGGCGTCTATGTCCAGGCGATCAGCGCTTACGCGCCGCATCCGAACGCAGCCAAGCTGTGGATGGAGTATCTCTATTCCGACGAAGGGCAGATCGGCTGGCTGACCGGCTATTGCCATCCGATGCGCTACAACGAACTGGTGGCCGCGAAGAAGGTGCCACAGGCGCTGCTCGACAAGCTGCCGCCGCCGTCGTCGTATAAGAACGTGGTGTTTCCGACGCTCTCGCAACAGGACGCGTACAAGGAAACCATCACGAAGCACTGGGACGAAACGGTCGGCGCGAACGTCAAGTAAGCGCGGTCTCAACGCCTCGCGCCAGGTCACGTGCGCCGTTGCCCGACGGACGGCGCACGCGGCGTTAGCAGAATGCCGCGAATGCGGGGAATGTCCAAAGGATGAGCTATGAGCGCTTCATCGGATGCTGGATCGATGCGGCCAGATTTGCTGGTTCCGCCTGTACCTACACCGACGCCTCGCGTCGACGGTCCGGGCCGCGCGTCGCAGATGCTGGCCTGGATCGGGGTCGTGCCGTTCTTTACCTTCGCGCTGCTGTTCCTGATTCTGCCGACCGGCTTTTTGATGATCGGCGCGTTTCAGGATTCGCAAGGTCACTTCACGCTCGCGAATTTGCGCGATCTGTTTCAGCCGTCGGTGCTCGACGCCTACTGGATCAGCTTCAAGGTGAGCGCGGCGTCCGCGGCGGGCGGCGCGCTGATCGGCTCGCTGCTTGCGTGGGCTGCGGTGCAAGGCAAACTGCCGGGCTGGATTCGTCCGACCTTGATGACGTTCTCCGGCGTCGCCTCGAACTTCGCGGGCGTGCCGCTCGCGTTCGCCTTCATCTGCACGTTGGGGCGTGTCGGCCTCGTCACCGTGTTGTTGAAGAAGTATCTCGGTTTCAATCTGTACTCGACGGGCTTCAGCATTCTCAGCTTTTCGGGGCTCACGCTGACCTACCTGTACTTCCAGATTCCATTGATGGTGCTGATCGTCACGCCCGCGCTCGACGGCCTCAAACGCGAATGGCGCGAAGCATGCGATTGCCTCGGCGGCACCGCATATCAGTACTGGCGCTACGTCGCGCTGCCGGTGCTGTGGCCGAGTGTGCTCGGCGCGACGCTGCTGCTGTTCGCCAACGCGTTCGGCGCCGTGGCCACCGCTTATGCGCTGACCGGCAGTTCGTTGAACATCGTGCCGATTCTGCTGTTCGCGCAGATTCGCGGCGACGTCATGCATAACCAGAATCTCGGCTACGCGCTCGCGCTCGGCATGGTGCTCGTGACGGGTCTTTCGAATGGCGGCTATATCTGGCTGCGCTCACGTGCCGAAAGGGGCCGTCGATGAAAAGCCAATCGCGCGTGGGAGCGTGGACCGCGATGGTGGTCGGTTCGCTGTACTTCCTGATCCCGCTCATCGCCACATTCGAGTTCAGCCTGCGGATGAAGCGCGGCACGTACAGCTTCGAAGCCTATAGCGTCGTGCTCAGTGATCCGCGCTTTCAGGCCTCGTTCGGCTATTCGATTCTGATGGCGCTGCTGACGATCGCCGTCGGGATATTGCTCGTTGTGCCGACCGCTTACTGGGTGCAGTTGCGTTTGCCGAAGCTGCGACCGGTCGTCGAATTCATCACGCTGTTGCCGCTCGTCGTGCCGGCCATCGTGATCGTGTTCGGCTATCTGCGCATTTACAACAGCAGTTCGATTCTGCCGCTCACGAGCAACGAGCGCACGACCGATCTGCTGCTCGTGTTCGGCTACGTGACGCTGTCTCTTCCGTATATGTACCGCGCCGTCGATGCGGGCCTGCGCGCTGTCGACGTGCGTTCGCTCACCGAGGCCGCCGAGTGTCTCGGCGCGAACTGGCCGACGATTCTGTTCAAGGTGATCTTCCCGAACATCCGCTCGGGCATTCTATCCGGCGCGTTTCTCACCTTTGCGGTGGTGATCGGCGAATTCACGTTGGCGAGCTTGCTCGATAGACCCGCGTTCGGTCCTTACCTGCAACTGATCGGCGCGAATCGCGCGTATGAGCCGTCGGCGCTTGCGATCATCGCGTTCATGATTACGTGGGCGTCGATGGGCTTGATCCAGGTATTCGGCTCGGCCCGCGCATTGAGCGGCCAGAAGGTTTGATGCAATGAGCTTGATCCACTGGGCTTGATCCACTGGGTTTGATCCACTGAGGCAGCGAATCATGGCATTTCTCGAGATCGAAAATCTGCACAAGTCCTTCGGGGCGAACATCGCGCTGCATCACTTCGACATGAAGATCGAGCGCGGCGAGTTCATCACTTTCCTTGGACCGTCCGGCTGCGGCAAGACGACGGTGCTGCGGATGATCGCCGGCTTCGAAACGCCGACGCGCGGCATCATCCGGCTCGATAACAAGGACGTCACGCACCTTCGCACGCGGCAGCGCAAAGTCGGCATGGTGTTCCAGTCGTACGCGCTGTTTCCGAACATGACGGTCGCGGAAAATATCGGCTTTGGGCTGAAGATCACGCATCGGCCGCAGGCGGAGATCAGCCGGCGTATCGAAGAGATGCTGCACCTGATCAAACTGCCGCAGCTGGGCGGCCGTTATCCGTGGCAACTGTCGGGCGGCCAGCAACAGCGCGTGGCGCTGGCGCGTGCGTTGGCGGGCAAGCCGCAGGTATTGCTGCTCGACGAGCCGCTGTCCGCGCTCGACGCCAAGATTCGCATTTCGTTGCGGCAAGACATTCGCGCGTTGCAGCGTGAGCTCGGCATCACGTCGATTTTTGTCACGCACGATCAGGAAGAAGCGTTGTCGATTTCCGACCGCATCGTCGTGATGAACGAGGGGCGCGTCGAGCAGATCGGCTCGCCGTCGGAGATTTACAACTATCCGCGCACGCGCTTTGTCGCGTCGTTCGTCGGCACGCTGAACATTCTGGCGGGGCACGTGATCGATCCGGCGACCGGCAAAATGGCCGTGGACGGTCAGGAGCTGACCACCACGCAGGAACTTCCGGCCGGCGATGCGGGCAAGAAGCGCCTGCTCGCACTGCGTCCCGAAGCGATTGTGCTCGAACCCGCGGCGCCGGGCCGCAACACGCTGAGCGCGACTGTCGAAGAAGTGAATTTTCTCGGCGCCGTGGTGCGGATCAGAACGCGCGTGAAAGACGCGGTGATTTCACTCGACGTGTTCAACGACCCGAATCGCGGTTTGCCCGAACGCGGGCAGCCGGTGTCGCTCGGTTTCTCGCATGAGAATCTGCTGGTGCTCGAAGAAGGCGGCGCTTAAAAAAGCGCGCAAAAGCCCGCCAGTCAAGGCTCCGGGTTTTCCCGGAGTCGCGATGACGACGAATTCCGGGTTTCCCGACGCGCGTTGTCCGGATTTCCGGAATTCCGGACGCTAAACGCGATGATTGCCGTAAAAATACATTTAAATCAATGCGTTGCGATCGACATCAAGCTGGCATCGACCTTGCGAAATAGATAACGCGGCCGCAACGGTCCGACAACTAAAGCAAGGAGACAACGATGTCTGATTTCCCTTCCCGGTATTTCTGAATTCGTCGTCTTGTCGCGGCCTAATGCCGTGCACAGGCGTGACGATCTTTCGTTCGCATGATGCGCAGCGTGGCAGGCCTTGGGCTCACCCACATCGCAGGAAACATCGTGAAGAAACCTATCCATAAAGTGCTGTACGTCCAGGTGATCGTGGCGATCATCATCGGTATTGCGCTCGGCCATTACTATCCGAACCTCGCCGTCGACATGAAACCGCTCGGCGACGGCTTCATCAAGCTGATCAAGATGGTGATCGGGCCGATCATCTTCTGTACGGTCGTGACCGGTATTGCCGGCATGGAGGACATGAAGAAGGTCGGGCGTGTCGGCGGCAAGGCGCTGCTGTATTTCGAAGTTGTCTCGACGTTTGCGCTGGTGCTCGGCCTGATCGCCACGCACGTGCTGAAGCCGGGCGTCGGTTTCAACATCGACCCCGCCACGCTCGACGGCAAGGCAGTCGCTTCGTACGCCGCCAAGGCGCACGGCCAGACCACGGTCGACTTCCTGATGCACCTGATCCCGGATACGCTCGTCTCGGCTTTTGCGCAGGGCGAAATCCTGCAGATCCTGCTGATCGCGCTGCTGTTCGGCGCTGTGCTGGCCACAGCCGGTGAGAAGGGCAAGGTCGTCACGAACTTTATCGAAGGGCTCTCGCAGGTGCTGTTCGGCATCGTGCGCATCATCACGAAGCTCGCACCGATCGGCGCGTTCGGCGCGATGGCGTTCACCATCGGCAAGTACGGCATCGGCTCGCTGCTGCCGATGCTCAAGCTGATCGGCACGTTCTATCTGACCTCGATCGTGTTCGTGGTGGTCGTGCTCGGCATCATCGCGCGTGCGGTGGGCTTCAACATTCTGCGTTTTGTCGCGTATATCAAGGAAGAGATGCTGATCGTGCTCGGCACGAGCTCGTCGGAAGCCGCGCTGCCGCAGCTGATGCTGAAGCTCGAAAAGCTCGGTTGCTCGCGCTCGGTGGTGGGTCTCGTGGTGCCGACCGGTTACTCGTTCAACCTCGACGGCACCAACATCTACATGACGATGGCGGTGCTGTTCATCGCCCAGGCGACGAACACCGACCTCACGTGGGCGCAGCAGCTCACGCTGCTGGCGGTCACGATGCTGACGTCGAAAGGCGCGAGCGGTGTGACGGGCGCGGGCTTCATCACGCTGGCGGCAACGCTGGCCGTGGTGCCGACCATCCCGCTGTCGGGCATGGTGCTGATTCTCGGCATCGACCGTTTCATGAGCGAATGCCGTGCGCTGACGAACATCGTCGGCAATGGCGTGGCGACCGTGGTCGTGTCGGCATGGGAAAAGGAACTGGACCGCAACAAGCTGAATGCCGCGCTGCACGGCGACGTGGCGGTCAAAGAGCCGGCCGGCGTCTAAGCCACGCATCGTCTCGTATTATCTGAAAACGCGTGACGTTTGCGGCCGCGGACACCAGACATGCAACCGGTGACCGCGCGCCCAACTGAAGTGCCGTCGGCAGGCGTTGCTCGCGCCGACGGCACTTCGCCTTATGCCACAATATCCGATCACAACCGACCGGATATAGCCAACGTGACGCGCCGCCTGCTGATCCTCTTCGCGCTCGTCGCCGGGCTCGTTGCGGCGTGCGGGCTCACTTATAGCATCGCGTGGCAAAGCGGAATCGACAGTTTGCGGCTCAATGCCGCGGGGCGTGTCGATCGTACCGCCAGTTCACTGAAGAGCACGCTCGAGCGTTACGAATCGCTGCCATATCTGCTCGCCGAGCATCCAATCGTGCAGGACGTGCTGGTCGATCCGTCGCCGGCCAACGTCAAGCGTGCGAATCTCTATCTCGAAGACCTGAACCGCCATGCGCGCGCGACGGTCACCTACATCATTCCGCTCGACGGCTTTTGTGTCGCCGCGAGCAACTGGCGCGGGCCGGGCAGTTTCATCGGCGCAGGCTATCTGTTCCGGCCGTATTTCGTCGATGCAATCAAGGGCCGCGTGGGCCGCTTCTTCGGCATCGGCACCATTTCGCAGGCGCCGGGCTATTACATCTCGCAGCCGGTGCGGCGCGAGGGCAAGATCGTCGGCGTCGCGGTCGTCAAACTTGATCTCGAATGGTTCCAGGGCGCGGATGCATCCGAGCCGCTGCTCGTCACCGACGATCACGGCGTGATCTTTCTGTCGTCCGTGCCTGCCTGGAAATACCACACGATACGGCCGCTGTCGGGCCAGGTCGCCGATTCCATCTACCAGGCGCGGCAATACGCGCAGCAGCCGATTGCGCCGCTGCCGGTGACGATCGAGCGCAAGCTCGAAGGCGACGCGCAGATCGTGCGCGTTGGCGGCGGGCACTACGCGCCGCGTTATCTCGCGTCGCGGCGCGGTATGGGCGAACCGGACTGGCATCTGATTACGATGGCGCCCGTGCGTCCGGTCGACGCGGAGGCGCGCAACGCGACCATTGTTACGGGCTTTGGCTACGTGTCGCTGGTGTTGCTTGCGTTCTACTTGAGAATGCGCCGTGCGCGTGTGCGCGAAGTGATGCGCAGCCGGTCGCTGCTACAAAAAGCGTACGCCGAGTTGAACCAGCGTGTTGCGGAGCGCACCGCGGACCTGTCGCAAGCGAACGAGCAACTGCAGAAGGAAGTCGCCGAGCGCACGCGTGCCGAGCAGGAATTGCGTGCCGCGCACGACGAGTTGATTCAGGCGAGCAAGCTCGCCGCGCTCGGTCAGATGGCGGCCGGCATCACGCACGAACTGAATCAGCCGCTCGCCGCATTGCGCGGGTTTTCGGACAACACGCGCGTGCTGCTGGAGCGCGGCGACCAGGCATCCGCGCGAGAAAATCTCGAAGCGATTGCAGCGCTTACCGAGCGCATGGGCAAGATCACCAATCAACTCAAGCTATTCGTCGGACGCGCGCGGCCACGCAGCGCGCGCGCGCCCGTCGTGCGGGCGCTGCGCAATGCCGTCGCGCTGTTGCAAAAGCGTTTGCAGGTTGTCCAGCTGGAACTTGCGTTATTCGATGCGGACAGCGGCGCGCGCGAGCCACTCGATCTCGCCGACGACCATCCCGATCTGATCGCTCATTGCGACGATCTGCGTCTTGAACAGGTGCTGATCAACCTGCTCGGCAATGCGCTCGATGCCACCGCCGGCATGGGCGCGCCGCGCATTTCGGTGCAGATCGAAGTCGCGGCAGAGAGCCTGTCGTTCGCGGTCAGCGACAATGGTCCCGGCATTCCCGAAGACGTCTTGCCGCGCCTCTTCGAACCGTTCTTCACCACGAAGGAAATGGGTCAGGGGCTCGGTCTCGGGCTGGCGATTTCGTCGTCGATCGCGCGCGATTGCGGCGGCACCCTGGTGGCGCGGAACGTGTCGAACGTGTCGGATTTGCCCCACGCGCGAAACGCGCCGGACTTGCCGGAAGGCGGTGCATTATTTGTGTTGACGCTGCGCCGCGCGCGCGTGCAGACAAGTCACACCGCGAACCCGCTCACCGCGGGTTCCTGAATCCATCCCGAGAACATCATGCTGAACGATGGCTTGCACGTGCTTTATATCGAAGACGACGAACTCGTGCGGCGCGCGAGCGTCCAGAGTTTGCAACTGGCCGGCTTTAACGTGGTCGGCCATGCGTCGGCGGAATCCGCGGCGAAGTCGATCAGCGCGGACTTTTCCGGCGTAATCGTCAGCGATATCCGGCTGCCCGGCGCGAGCGGTCTCGATCTGCTTGCGCAATGCCATGAACGCGCACCCGACGTGCCAGTGATCCTCGTCACCGGTCACGGCGATATTTCGATGGCCGTCCAGGCGATGCGTGACGGCGCCTATGACTTCATCGAAAAGCCGTTTGCTTCCGAGCGTCTGATCGAAACCGTGCGGCGCGCGTTGGAGCGGCGCAAGCTCGTGCTCGAAAACCTTGCGCTGCGCCGGGAGCTCGCCGGGCAGAACACGGTTGCGCCGCGCATCATCGGCCGTAGTCCGGCGATCGAGCAGGTGCGGCGGCTGATTGCGAATGTCGCGCCGACCGATGCGTCCGTGCTCATCAATGGCGACACCGGCGCCGGCAAGGAGTTGATCGCGCGTAGTCTGCACGAGCTTTCGCCGCGGCGTGACAAGCCGTTTATCGCGGTGAATTGCGGCGCGTTGCCCGAGCCGATGTTCGAGTCCGAGATGTTCGGCTACGAGCCGGGCGCGTTCACCGGCGCGGCGAAACGCCGGATCGGCAAGCTCGAACATGCGTCGGGCGGCACGCTGTTTCTCGATGAAATAGAAAGCATGCCGCTCGCGTTACAGGTCAAGCTTCTGCGCGTGTTGCAGGACGGCGTGCTGGAGCGCCTCGGCTCCAATCAGCCGATTCGTGTGAATTGCCGCGTGGTCGCGGCGGCGAAAGGCGATATGGCGGAGCATGTCGCCGACGGTTCGTTCCGTCGCGATCTGCTGTACCGGCTGAATGTGGTGACGATCGCACTGCCGCCGCTCGGCGAGCGTCGCGAGGACATCGTGCCGCTTTTCGAACACTTTTTGCTGGATGCGGCGGTGCGCTATCAGCGTCCGGCGCCGATTCTCACCGACCGTCAGCGTGCGGGCCTGATGCAGCGCGACTGGCCAGGCAACGTGCGGGAACTGCGCAATGCGGCGGATCGCTTCGTGCTCGGCGTCGCCGACGACCCCGTCATGTCTTTCGGCGACGAAGGCGGGCAGACGCAGCCGCTAAAGGAGCGCGTGGAGCAATTCGAGCGGGCGGTGATCGCGGAGGCGTTGGAACAGAGCGGCGGGGCGGTCGCCGTAGCCGCCGACAGACTGCAACTAGGCAAGGCCACGCTTTACGAGAAGATCAAGCGGTATGGCCTCGCGGCCAAAGGCGATGGCGACAAGTGAACGTAAAAACGCCGGCAATGCCGGCGTTTTCATGGATCGTGGCGAACAGACCGTTGCCGCGTTGCGCCCAGCCGGGGCTCGCGACGCTGGTCGTCACTGCGGTCAGGCAGCGTTCAGCGCCTTTTCCAGCAACTGGTCGAGTTCCGCGAACTGCGGCTCGCCGACATAGCGCTTCAGGATCTTGCCGTCCTTGTCGACCAGAAAGGTGGTCGGCGTGAGCTGGACGTTGCCGAATTGCTTCGCGGCCGAGCCGTCGTCCAGTGCGACCTTGAACGGCAACTGGCGCGTTTGTGTGTAGTTGGTCACGTACATGGGCGCGTCGTAGCTCATTGCCACTGCGACGAACTCGAGCCCCTTGCCTTTGAAGCGGTTGTAGGTCTGAACCATCTGCGGCATTTCCTTCATGCAGGTATCGCAGCTCGTTGCCCAGAAGTTGACGAGATAGACCTTGCCTTTCAGATCGGCGGTCGTGACTTTCTGGCCGGAGAGCAGCGTGAAAGTCGCGTCGGGCACGCGCTGCTGGCCGGCAAACGCAAAATAGCCAGCCACGCCAATCGCGACCGCCACTACGGCGATAATCAGGTAGCGAAGCGGATTCGTACGCGTGACGGCGGTGGTCGACGTTATGGTGCTCATGGACGGAACCTCGGAAGTCGCGCAAAGGCGCGGGACAGTGCGTCGGCTGGGGCTTTGCGCCCGTTGCAGCATAGCGTCGCTATTGTAGTCTTATTCCGGCGACGCGGCAGCGAGCGCCCCCGCGCGGGCAAGGCTTTGCGCAGCCAACGGACGGTCTCCCGGCAGGGCGTATGCGCCGCGTGCGCCCTATGCTCCGCTCGTGCTTCCGCGGGCGCTTACTCAGCTGGCAGCGGATAATGGCGCTTGATGCCCACGATATTTTCGACGCTTCCCGCGCGTCTCGTTCCCATGCTCCAGACAGTTCTTCGCGTTTTGCCCGTGTTCGCTCAAATTCTCGTGCGTCTCTTTTCCGGCTTCGCTCCCTACCGCAGTTCGGCGGATCACGCCCCGCGGGCGCATTCACCCGGCCGCGTGGTGGCTTGCGCGTTCGTCCTTGGCGCGGTGCTGAGCGGCTGTTCGCCGACCTTCGACTGGCGCACGATCATGAACAACGACAATGGTTACAGCATCGACCTGCCGGCTAAACCGGGCAACGATCAGCGCGCCGTGCAGATCGACGGGGCGCCGATGCAAATGGCCATGCAGACGGCCGAAGCCGGCGACGCCGTATTCGCAGTCGGCACCATCATGCTGCCGGACGAAAGCGAAGCGACGCAACGCAAGGCGCTCGACTTTTTGCGTACCGGCCTCGCACGGAACGTCGGGGTGGCTCCGCAGGCGCATGCCGTTCAGATTCCGCTGGCCGCAGGCGGTAAGGTGCTGGGGCTGGAAATGAAGCTCAGCGGCCAAGCCGGTTCCGACCGTGAGGCCCGCACCGTTTATGCGCGGCTCGTGGCGCGAGGTCGGCATGCGTATCAGGCGGCGATCATCGCTTCAAAACCGCTGCCCCAGGAGCAGGTCGATCAATTTTTTTCGTCGTTCCAGCTGTACTGAAAAACGGTAGTTTTGGCCGATCAGCGGCTGCTGGAGGTTCATCTGCGCAGTGAAGGTTCCTTCGCAGCTTCACACGCTAATTCCCGGTTTACGTTGAGGTTTTCCACTTCATCGCGCGCCCTGTGGATAACTCTGTTGAGAACTCCGTTTTTTTTTCGCGCGGATGCCCGTCCGGTGGGCATTGCGTCAGTTCGCACGCAGGCCGACCAGAATAAAAAAACGTTTTAAATCAATGCGCTTATTGCCGAGGCTTCGAGATACCTTTCAGATGTTTCTAAATTTATCTGGAACGCGCGCATGTGTATAAGTCAAGTCTTGACAGCATATTTTCTCCTCACATGGAGCCAAAAGCGCGCCGATACTGGATCGCCTCGCCGACTTGCACAGCACTCGGCATGCTGGCGCCGGCCAGATCTGCAATGGTGCGGGCGACCTTCAAAACGCGGTAATAAGCCCGCGCCGACCAGCCGAAGCGCTCGCCCGCCTCGCGCAACAACGCTTCGCCTGCGGGGTCGGGACGGCAGACATCGTCGACCTCTTTTCCGCTTAACTCGCGGTTGGTTTTGCCTTGCCGCGCCATTTGCCGCTCGCGCGCGGCATTCACCCGGCATGCGATAACCGCGCTCTTTTCGCCGGCGGCGTTTAATCGCGCGGACAGCTCTGCCGGCGTGAGCGCCGGCACGTCGAGCTGGATGTCGATCCGGTCGAGCAGCGGCCCGGACAGCTTGCGCAGGTAGCGCGCCGCAATCTCCGGCGTGCAGCGGCAACGTCCGTTGGGATCGCCGCGCCACCCGCACGGACACGGATTCATCGCCGCGATTAATTGGCAAGCCGCGGGAAAGTCGGCCTGCAGTGCAGCGCGCGAGATCGTGATGCGGCCGGCTTCGAGCGGTTCACGCAGCGTTTCGAGCACGTGGCGATCGAATTCGGGCAGTTCGTCGAGAAAAAGCACACCCAGGTGGGCGAGCGTGATCTCACCCGGTTGCGGGGGATTGCGCCCGCCGACCAACGCTGCCGCGCTCGACGAGTGGTGCGGCGCGCGAAACGGCCGTCGGCGCCATTGCGTGGGAGTGAAGCCCGCGCGGCTCGCCGACAGTAGCGCCGCCGAACTGAGCGCTTCGTCGTCAGTCATGGGGGGCAGCAGCCCCGGCAGGCGCGCGGCGAGCATCGACTTTCCGGCGCCGGGCGGGCCGATCAGCAGCACATGATGCCCGCCGGCGGCGGCGACTTCGAGCGCACGGCGCGCGCCGCGCTGGCCGATCACGTCGTCCATATCGGGCACCGGCGCAGGCGTGAACTGCGCGAGGTCAGGCGCGGCGACCGGATAAAGGCGCGCATCGGGCGCATCGGCGAGATGAGCGCACAACGACGGCAAATCGCTCGCGCCATAGACGTCGACGCCGGGTACGAGCGCAGCCTCGGCTGCGCTTGCCGCAGGAAGGTACAGCTGTGGATTGCGCCGCAGCGGTGTGTTTCCGGGGATGCATTCGGCGGACGTTTCGCAAGCTACCGCGCCGCGCGCGGTGCCGCAGGCCATCGCGAAAGCGCCGCGCATCGGACGCAGCGCGCCGGTCAACGATAGTTCGCCGGCGAATTCGCGATCAAGCAGCGATTCCACGGGAATCTGGCCGCTCGCCGCGAGAATGCCCAAGGCGATCGGCAGGTCGAAGCGGCCGGATTCCTTCGGCAAGTCTGCGGGAGCGAGATTGACGGTTTTCCAGACTGTCGTACGAATTTATCAAAACGAAGGGAATCGGTGTTTGGTCTGTACATTCATATGTAACAGACCCTACCGCGGCCTCGACAGTTACAAAACTATCAAAAAGCTTTCGTATAGCGCAGACAGTTGGTGATGTACGAGAAACGTAAGTGCCAAGGTTTAAGGCGCTGCAGAGACAGTTCGGAGGACTGCAACGAACCCGCCGTTTCAGAGGAAGAGCGATGCAACGGGAACGCTGAGCGCCGTTGCAATTTTCTCGACATTATCTATCGAGATATTTCTTGCGCACCGCTCAACATGCGCAATGAAAGAGCGGTCCAAGTGGCTCTGAGCCGCCAACTCTTCTTGTGACCAACCCTTTTCCGCGCGAAGTCGCCTAAGGTTGTCCGCGAGCAACGCACGTGCGGTGTGAGGATAAAGGGAAGAATCATCAGATGACATTTGCAGAATAGTGCAAACGCCGGTCTTTTCCGTCAGTAGCTTTTAAGTCACAATCTGCATCTGGCCATCGATCTCTCTGTCGACGTGAGCGAAAGGGCGTCGGGCGTTTCTAAAACGCGGAGTGGCCGTCAAGAAACGCTGTCTAGCTCTGGCAACCTAGCGAGTCCAGAAACGCAACGGAGCATTTGATGTTGGTGACGCACGAATCGTGGGAAGAATCTCATCCAGTAAAAGCCGCTTTGATGCTCCCGCATCAGGTATGGCAATGCGTAGGATGGTCAAACAAGATTTCAAACTTTTGGGTGCACGTCCAGAGAGAACCATCGCTGCCAAGAGTTGTTGATGGGTGGATGGTGGCGGATCCCGAAGCGATGCTGGGCATCGCCGCTACTTACACGTCTAAAGCGATGTCAGTCCACGTACTTGATGTAGGACCAAGCGGCGGTTTGCTGCCACATAAGGTGACCGCCCTATGGCGAGAGCCCGGGGAGCAGGGAGTCAAGGGAGATTTTTGGTATGAGATGGCAGAAGGAGGAATGAGGCGATGCCTGCGTGATCTTCAACAGACAAATGCGCGTCCGGAGTTGGTGCGCGAATTGGTATTCGGAGAATAGATCCGAGAGACTCAATGGGCTTGCATACAGAAATCACGCTGAAAAAATCAAGTGAATCACCGAATCAGTTCGAGCATTTGCTTGCCAAGCGAACTTGAAAGACATCGCCATTGATCATGTGGAGAAAAAAGGAATCTAGAATGCGCATCCAGGTTGCATCCGATCTCCACCTCGAAGTAGTCCACCAGTCCTTTCCAAGCTACAACCCGATTGTTCAGTCTGAGGCTGATTTGCTGGTCCTCGCAGGCGACATCGCGAAGGGCGCCGATGCAGTTGAGCAGTTTGCGCGCTGGCCGGTGCCCGTGATCTACGTGCATGGTAATCACGAAGCGTATGGCAGGAAGTACGACGCGCTCGCCGATACCATCCGCACGCGCGCGTCCGGCACAGCGGTGCATTACCTCGAACGCGACACGTTGGTCGCGAACGACGTGCGGTTTCTCGGCTGCTGCCTGTGGACGGACTATGCGCTCAATGACACGCGCGAGCAAAGCATGGCGCTGGCCGGGCGCATGATGAATGATCATCGTGTGATCCGCATTGGCGATCGAGGACGATTCCAGCCGGAGAATGCGCTCACCGAGCACGAAATTTCATTGAACTGGCTGCGGAACGAACTGGCAAAACCCTTCGACGGGCGCACGGTCGTGGTGACCCATCACGGTGTTGCGCCGCCCTCGGTACATGCGCGCTATGCGAACGATCCGATCAACGCCGCATTCGTGAGCGACCTGCGACCTGTGCTCGAGCTGGCCGACGTTTGGATACACGGTCACGTGCATGACTCGTTCGATTATCACGTCGGCCAGACGCGGGTGGTTGCCAATCCGCGCGGCTATGCAATGAACCGACTGGTGGCACGGAAGCCGGAAGACCTGATTTGGGAGAACGCCGCATTTGATCCAGCGTTAGTGATTGATGTTTAAGTCTTCGTGCAGTGGCGTGTTGGTGGGAACAGGGAGGTGACGGGCGCAATCCTGCTGCGAGGAAAAACGAGGTTGATGTCGCGCTGGATACAACGCCCGCTCGTCACTCACAAAGCACGTGCAAAAGACTGCGTTTATGAGGTGAGCGGGTTCTGTCTGAGTCAGAGGACTGCGAATATAGGAAACCAATTTCAATCGGGAGGTCGCCTGACCAAGGCGAACCGGCGAAAGAGACGGCGAAAAGCTATGCCGCCGTACGAAAGCAGCGAGCAGATTGAGGCACGCATGACGGCCATCGTGCTTCGCACTCGCGACTGGGCAATCAACGCAGCGAAGATACCGTTCCCCGACGAAAGCATCACCGTGATGGCTGGACCGCTACGACGACGCGTGCGCTCGAAGCCCGCGACGTCGGACGAATCGGTCGCTTCGACCGAAAGGACACGGACGAGCTCGAGGGGTTCCGCTAGCGGCTGTGTCCAACGTACCTTGCTGACTGAAGAGCGCGTTCAGTCGCGGCCTGTTGTCAGGGGGGCTGGCGCAACTCGGATCTGCAGCGAACCCGTGGGCGATTGCTGCCTAGTTTAACCTTTCCACAGCTGGATCGCCGAGAACGATAGCAGCTATCCGATCGCCGCAAACGGCGCGCTCGAAAACCGCGTCTGGGTTCTGGAAGCCGCACGCCGGTTCCGCGGAACGTTGGTGGCGTGACGCACTTGCCGATGTGATGAGGCTCTCACGCAGGCGCAGCACTCTAAGCATGCCGACTGATTCTCACAAAGGAAAACCATGGGCACCAAATCCACAGTCCGGTTTGAGGAAAAGACAGCCGATCTGCCCGGCTGGACGCTGTATACCGAAATGTTCGAGACGGAAGATGCCGTCTACCTAGAGCTCAGCGGCGTGCCGGCCGACGTGACCATGATCGACAGTGTTTGGGGGCATCCCCCTGGCACCGTACTACTTCGTCTGCCCACGGCCACTGCACGGCAGCTGGGGCTGGTTCCGAAAGAGTGGACAAGGGATCAGTGGTGGTTCGAGGAGTAAGGCATGCTCGAATTCCGGAAAAAATCGGTGTACGAGGTCTCGGGTTGCACGTGCGATCGCTGCGGACGACGCATGACATCGAATGACCCCGACTCGGAGTGGCACGAACGGATGTCGATCGAGTATCGCGGCGGATTTCATTCGATTTTCGGGGATGGCCACGCAATCAGTATCGATCTGTGCCAGCACTGTGTCCGCGACACACTGGGCGCGTGGATGCGGATCGTGCCAACGGGCGTCGATGACATCGAACCGTCTCCAGACTCACCTTCGTTGAGCTCCTCGCGGGGCATCATCCGGCGTGATGCCGACGACGCAGTCTCTGTTGAAGAGATGAATGGCGCGATTGCTGCTGGCGCAACCGCCGGGATGAATCGTGACTCTTCTCTGGATTCAGACCACCCTGCCGTCGAACGTGGATCGCACCGGGAATATCGCGTGTTCGAGTACGAGGAAGGCGGGGAAATCTGGAGAGAACTGCGGGAACTGCGCTATGTCACTGATCATGGGGTTGGCTGTTCCGACACCGCTGCCTGCATGCGGTGGACGCCTGAAGAAGGCGAGCAGGCTGGTGCATCAATCCTGGATCGCATGCGCGTGGCTTTGACCAGGCCCGTTCTGCGGGTGAGTCGTTCATGGCGCGAAGGCGATCGTCGATGGCCCGGGGCTGACCGCCTTGCCGATCCGATCCGGCACTCGGTATCTCTCAAAGCCGAAATGGAGGCAAGATCGCTTGCCGCCGTGCTTGACGGAACAACCTGGCTGATTCCTTGGGGAATGGCGATCGGTTGGGGGCAACAGGGCAAGATTTTTTGCGTCGAGCTGGCGGGACGGACCTTGTTCCCTGGATACGTTTTTGACGAGTTCGGCGATCCCATCCCTGAAGTGGCGAATATTCTGAAGATTTTTTGCGACTACACACCGATCAGGATCGCCTCATGGTTCGAGTCGACAAACGGCATGCTTCATGGCAAGCGGCCTCGTGAACTTCTGGCAATCGATCCTGCGGCTGTCGTCGAGGCTGCGCGGCATCATGCAGAAGGGCCGATCCATGGCTAGGGGTGTCCACGCTGGATTCATCCGTGGCTGTCGATCCAGGCACGTGCCCACGCAAGACCTGCTGCAACCGCATCATCATCGGAATCAAAGACCCCAAGAACGCCCCAGGCTTCGATGAATTTCGTTTCTCGGGTGATCGTGCCGCTCGTAGCAAAACGCTCGGCCTGAAGGAGGTCTTCCTGATCTGCGATTGCATGTCCCCAAAGGGCGTAGCCACGATATGATTCGCTTTGCACTAGAACCCGAACTCGTTGTACGCGTGCGTGTCGCGCACGCGAAGATTTTTGCCCTCAGAAGTCACCCGCCGCCGGTTGCATTCAAACGTCCGCTGAGATGGCTTGGGACTGCGAAGTCATGCGGCCGCGGAACGACCTGCCGCCCGGGAAGAGCGGCAGGGCAGGCAACCGCCGGCGGGCGTCTGCGACGGCTGCCTGCACGGCAGCATCTGCCACGGCCGGCGAGTCCGCCCGCTTGGAGCTCCGCTCCATGTACGGAAAGTGGTAGCGCAATGTGGCGACATTTGCCGCCGCAAGCGCGTCGGCCAATGACGACATGTTGGCGTGCTGCATGCCCGTCCCGGCACCGTGCGCGAAGACATACAGGGCGCGCGCGTCCTCCGGCGCCCGGAGGAGCGCAGAGACCTTGGTGCCGTCGGGCAGTGCCACGGAAAGCGATTCTGGATCGTCCAACGTATTTAGGTCGTGCCGTTGCGGCCTTTGCGCCAATCCTGCATTAATGAGGTATCGGAGAGCGTTTGTGGCGGGATCCGGCAAGGCATTGCGAAAGCGATCGATGTGCGCGCGCCCATCCTGAACAGCGCCGCAGTCGCGATGTGTCGGTTGACGACCGCAAGCCCGACCTGCAGTCCGCAACGTGATCCGCGCTTTGAGACGTCTGCGTAATAGCACGACTGCATCATTGTCGGCGAGCTGTTACGACACGGCAATCAGCGTCAAGGAATCTCAAGGGGAAGTTCCATTTGTCTAGCTCTCCGGAAAGCATGTCCAGCTGCAGAAGAGTCTGGGTTCGGCCCAGATTGTGTCAAAACGGTTTTTGGAGCGCTAAAATTTGCCATCCGACAGCGAGGGATAAGCAGGATGAAACGGTTCGTTCAAGGCGACAATCGTACGCAAAGCTTTCTCCTCCCTGAAGCGCTCGATGACTACGTGACGGACACAAATCCCGTGCGCGTAGTTGATGTCTTTGTAGATGAGCTTGATCTTCATAAGCTTGGGTTTGAAGGCGTCGAACCAGCGTTGACGGGTCGGCCTTCGTATCACCCCGAGGTGATGCTCAAGATCTATATCTATGGTTACCTGAACCGGATCCAATCGAGCCGTCGCCTTGAACGCGAGGCCCAGC
>NZ_AWZT01000038.1 GCF_000472525.1 Paraburkholderia dilworthii | reverse complement strand
CGCTGCCTTGCTCCGCCTCGCTCTCCAGGTGATGCGTCAGCTCCGCGGCCAACATGCGCTCAGCCAGTTGCTTCTTCAGTCGCCCGGCCAGGCCCGATTCCCCGAGAACCGACTCGGCGTTCCTGTTCTGCACCTGCGCCAGCAGTTGATCGATCAGCTCATCGGGGAACAGCTTCGGCGCCTTCGGGTTCTTGCTCTTCCTGGTCACTGTTGTTTCGGTCATTGGACGTTATTTCCGTTATCGTCTCATGACCTCGACACACTAAAAATCTGACAGGCTCCCCACGCTGCGGGCATCGCAGCATCGACAGATCACCTGTTCAGGTTTCAGACAAGGCACTTGCGCTGTCAGTCGCCGTCATGGGTAGCCGTTAGCTTGAAACTCAAACAGCACACATGTCTAGTACGTACGACCGTCCTTCCGTAGACGCCGAAGGTTTCCCCGCACGCAGCGTTTGGGGCGGCGTGGGGGAATGGATGTTTGGGGGCGCGCGGAGAAGAGATTTCCCCACACGCCACCCGCAAAGCATCGTGCAGCGGCGCTGTTTATCACAGAGTGCGATTTGCTCACAGACTACTGAACTGAACACATTCCGCAGATAACCTGCTCCCGCTACTCAAACTACTCCCCCCGATAAGCCCGCTCCAGCCCCTCAACATCAAGCTTCACCATCTTCATCAACGCCTGCATCACGCGGTTCGCCTTGGCGGTATCCTGATCGCGCAGCATTGTGCCTAGCGCATCGGGCACGATTTGCCACGAGACGCCGAACCTGTCCGTCAGCCAGCCGCATTGCCATGGTGCGCCGCCGTCCGTGAGTTTCGCCCAATACGTGTCGATCTCTTCCTGCGAACTGCAATGGACGAACAGAGAGATCGCCGGTGTGAACTGAAACTGCGGGCCGCCGTTGAGCGCCATGAATTCCTGGCCTTCGATCTCGAACGTGATGGCCAGCACGCCGCCCTCGGGTTCGGGGCCGGCCTCCGTGTAATGCATCGTGGTGACAATGCGCGACCCGGAAAACACGGACGTATAAAAACGTGCCGCTTCTTCCGCGTTACCGTCGAACCACAGGCACGGCGCTATCTTCTGCATGACGATCTCCTCTCTTTTTCTAGCGCGCGCCGTGCGTTACTTCATGGCGGCCATTGCTTGCTGAATTTCTTCGGTGCTGAGATCGCGCTTGTGCGTGGCCAACGACCAGCTATGGCCAAACGGGTCTATCAACTGGCCGTAGCGGTCGCCCCAGAACATGTCGGTGACGGGCATTCTGACGGTCGCGCCCGCATCGACAGCCTGCTGGAAACTGGCGTCGACATCTTCGACGTAGTGGTGAATCGTCACCGGCGTGCCTTGCAGGTGGTTGGGTCCGAACGTTTGATGTTCGGGCCATTCGTCGGTGAGCATCAGCATCGAATCGCCGATCTTCAGGCACGCGTGCATCACCTTGCCGCCCGGCCCCGGCAGCCGGAACTGTTCGACGGCGTTGAAGGCTTTCATATAGAACGCGATGGCTTCCGCCGCGTTTGCGCAGATCAGGTACGGCGTGAGCGAGTGCATCCCGTCCGGGATCGGTGTGGCAGCAGGGCTGGTCATGACGGCGACTCCTTGAAGTAACAGGTTCGTGGATTGAAAGTCCGACTGTTTGAGCCAGACTTTCAACGTTACGACGGTTACGCCACCGCGGGATCGACACTCCGTAAAAAATATTTTTCAGCACGCACGTGCGCGTGACTGGGCAACGTTGTAATGCATGAAAGTCTCTTGTTGGCTGTTGGCCTTCAATCTTCAACCCTCAACCTTCAGCCCCACCCTTAGCCCGCCGGATTGTCCTCGTCGGCGGGCGCCGCGGGCACCGCTGCGGACCCCGGCGAGGGCGCCGCCGCGCCGGCGGGCGCACCGAGTATGCTGATCTCGAAAGTCGGCGTGGCCGCGAGCGATTGCAGGGTGGAATCTTCCGGAATGTGCTCGAAGAGAGGCAGGATCACCGAACCGCCGATCACCGCGCGCCGGCTGTTGTCAGCCGGCCGCAGTCCCCACACATCCTGGTAGACGACCGGAACCGCGACGCCGTTGCGAGTCGTATTGCCGATGTAAAGCATCACATGTCCGCCGATATAAATCAGCGTGCGCAGCGGCACCCCATGCTGCGCCAGATAGTCAAGCCGTTGCGCGGGCGTGGAAGCCGACAGGTCGATCATGCGTCCGGCGCTCATCTGCGTCGACGAATGGCGCGGCAACCAAACGCCGAAAGCCGCGAAGATGCTTTGCAATTCCGATGAACAGTCGTTGTAGAGGCCGCTGTTGCCCCAGCCATAAGGCCGGCCGATCAGCGCTTTCATCAGCATCGCCAGATGGCGCGGCGTGGCGGCGAGCGGCATCGGTGCAATTTGTGCGTCGCTCAGCTCGGCTGTGCGGATAAGCGCTTGGCCTTCTGCGTCGCGTGCCGGCACGAGGACTTTTTGCGAGGTCGGCGCGTCGGCGGTTACGCTACGTTCGTTGGCCCCAGCCCCAGCACGCCCCCCCACGTCCGCCGCCCCATACACCTTCCCGCTCCGCACCGCATTAACCGACGCCAACCCAACCAATGGCAACAGCGTGCCGGCAGGTGCATCGAAGCGAAACACGCCACGGTTATCGCGCACCGGCGCCGAAGCGACGACCACCGCGCCGAGCGATTTCGCCGTCGCGGCGCGCCATATATCGACGAAACGCTCGCTCGCCATGCCCACGCCGTCGCTGCGCACCCACCCCTGTACATCCGGCGTCTGCACGTAACGCCACGCGCCGTCGACGCTCGTGCCCAGCACATACAGCGGCGTGCCCGGCCGCACGGCGGAGATTTGCAGGTTGTCGAACGGATAGCCTTCGCCGGCCAGACGATGGTCGTAGAACGACGGGTCCGCGCTCGGCAGCTCGCGCACCATGAGATTGGTCGTCGCGATTGCGCGCCATGCCGGCTGATAGACCGGCGCCTCGGTGAATTGCGCGACATTCATGTTCCGCGCGATGGCGTCGATCCACGCCTTGTCATGCGGACGGAAATTCTCGCCATAACCGATGGCCGCGCCGCTCTTGCCGGTGTTGTCGAACCTGGCGATGCGGCGCTGTTGCAACGCGGCAATATCCGCTCCCTCCTGGCGATACACCCGCATCGCCACATACGCGGAATTCCACGGCGACGGCGAGCTCGTGCCGGTGCCGAAGTAACGCGCATATAACGCCCGGAAATGCGCCTGCTGGTCGGCGGGGCTCAGGAACGCGTGGTCGTAGCCGGTGCTGTCCGGCTCCAGCCAGTGATCGACGTTCTGGTCATAAGCGCCGAGCGGAAACAGCGTGATCGTATCGACGGCAACGTGCGCGTCGCGTGTCTGCGACGGATTGCTACACGCGGCGATGGACGCGAGCGTCACGAGTGCCACGGAAAGTACGACAGCGCGCGAGACATTCGGCCACAGGCGAGCGATGCGGAAAGGGACGGCTACAGGCATGAGTTCGGCAAAGAGAGTCCAAGGGCACGATGATACGGCGTCGCGCGTTCCATTACACTTGATCGATCCGCAAACGAACGCATCCAGGGCCTCCAACGCCTCGTGCGTTAAACCAGAGGAGCACGACATGCAAACCAGCGCACGCAATCAGTTTGCCGGCGAAGTGCTAACAGTCACGCATGGCGCCGTGAACGACGAAGTCACGCTGCGCACGGCGCACGGCCTTGAAATCGTCGCGGTCATCACGCACGGCAGCGCGAGCGCGCTTGGGCTCGCCGCGGGCAAGAAAGCCTTCGCGCTGGTGAAGGCGTCGTCGGTCATCGTGATGGTCGACGTAGCGAAGCATCAGGTGTCGGCGCGCAACTGCATCGCGGGGACGGTCACGGCGGTGACCAAAGGCGCGGTGAATTCGGAAGTGATCATCGGCGCGGGCGGCGAGCAGATCGCCGCGATCGTGACTAACGAGAGTGCCGAGCGCCTCGCCCTCGCGGCGGGCAAACCGGCGACGGCGATCTTCAAGGCATCGAGCGTGATCGTCGGTGTCGAGTCGTAGTGGCCGCATTCCAGTGAATTGGCGAGCCGCTTGCTTTACACTGGACCGCTTTGTTGCCTCACTTTCCGCATTCATCACGGACCCGTCATGTTCGAAGTCTCTCCCGCCTCGCATTTGCCCAAGGCCGGGCAATACGAAGAACTCGTCGCGCAGGCGCGCGCGCTTCTCGCCGGCGAAACCGAGTGGATCGCGAACGCCGCGAATTTTTCGTCGTTCGTATTTCATTCGCTGAGCGATCTGAACTGGGCCGGGTTTTACTTTCACGACGGCCGCGAACTCGTGGTCGGCCCTTTCCAGGGCAAACCCGCGTGCGTGCGCATTCCACTCGGCAAAGGCGTTTGTGGCACCGCCGCGCAAACGCGTGAGACGCAGGTTGTGCGTGACGTCCATGAGTTTCCCGGCCATATAGCGTGTGATTCCGCGTCGCAATCGGAGATCGTCGTGCCGCTCGTCGCGCCGGACGGCACGCTGATCGGCGTGTGGGATGTCGATAGTCCGCTTATCGCGCGCTTCGACGAAGAAGACGCGAAGGGCATGCAGGCGCTGTGCGCGGTGTTCATCGAAGCAGCGCTACCGCGCGCGCCGTAATCACGACACACGGTTTCCGCCACCGTCATTCGTCATCGTCATCGTCAGAAAAACACAAGGCCGGCGCGATGCAAGACCAGGTTCATCTCACAGTGCATGCGCGCGACGCCGCTCTCGCAGCGGCGCCCTTCGGTATGTTCGTTTGCAACGCGCAAGGCGTGTTCGAGTCCGTCAACGCGGCACTCGAAAAGCTGACGGGGTTCACGGCCGATGAACTCGTCGGCCGGTACGGCTTTGAATCGCTGCACGATCCGGCCGAGCTCGCGAGACGCCGCGCCGAATTGCCGATATTGACGGCGATCGGCGCGCGCTACGAGGGCGAATGGACTTATCTGCGACGCAGCGGCACGCCGGTTCGCGTAGTGCTGGCGCTCTCGCCGCTGTCCGTTGAAGCGGGCTGTCATGCCGGCGACGCGCGTTACGTCGGCGTTGTCGTCGACATGACACGCTATGCGCAATCCGAAGCGCGCCTCTGGTATGTCTCGCATCACGACGGCGTGACGCGCCTGCCCAATCAAACGCTTTTCATCGAGCGCCTGGAACTGGCGATCACGCGCTGTCAACGCAACGGCAGCGGCTTCACCGTGCTGATCGCTGAGCTCGACCACTTACGCAAACTTCGCGACGCGCTCGGTTTGCATGCGGCCGAGCTCGTGTTGCAGATTGTCGGCGAGCGGTTGCGTGGCCTCTTTCCGAACGACGGCACGATTGCATCGATCGGCGGCACGCAGTTCGCATTGCTGATCAACGAGGCCGGCTCCGCCGCCGATTCGTTCGCCGCCGAGGCGCTCGACCGTATTGCCGAGCCGATCGACTATGGCGGTACGGCGCTTAACATCACGGCGAGCATCGGCATCGTCGCGTATCCGGACGACGGCGGCGATGCACCCACGTTGATGCGCCGTGCGGGTGTGGCGCTGTCGGCGGCAACGGCGGTCAACGGCAATGCGGTCCGGCGTTTTTCGACCGCGTTCGAAGGGCAGGCCGCGCGCCGGTTCCAGATCGAGACGATGTTGCGCGAAGCGTTGGAGCGCCAGCAATTGCATCTCGTGTATCAGCCGCAAGTGACGCTCGCCACTGGCCGCATCGCGCAAGTGGAAGCGCTGTTGCGCTGGAATCATCCGCAGCGCGGCATGATCAGTCCTGCGGAATTCGTGCCGGTCGCCGAAGAGTCGGGGTTGATCGAGCAGATCGGCGAATGGGTCATCCGCACCGCGTGCCGCGACGCCGGCAAACTGCTGCGGTTGACCGGAAACCTCCCGCGCGTCGCGGTCAATGTGTCGCCGCAGCAGTTTCACCGGCCGGACCTCTTCGAGACGATTCGCGAGGCGCTCGCCAGCGCCGCGCTCGATCCGTCTTACCTCGAAGTGGAAATCACCGAGGGCGTGCTGCTGGGCGACACCGAGCAGGCGTTGCAAACGCTGCATGCGCTGCGCAAACTGGGTGTGGAAGTTGCCGTCGACGACTTCGGCACCGGCTATTCAAGTCTCGCGTATCTGACGCGGTTCCCGTTGAACCGCTTGAAGATCGACCGCTCGTTCGTCACGCGAATGGGCAGCGATCCGCAATGCCTCGCGCTGGTCGGCGCAATCGTTGCGATGGCGCACGCACTGAAGCTGCGCGTCACGGCGGAGGGCGTCGAAACACCGGAGCAGGCCGCGCAACTACAGGCCCTTGGCTGCGACGAGGCGCAAGGGTTCTGGTTCTCGCGGCCGGTGACGGCGTCGGGATTGAGGAACTTGTTGGGCCTGTTGGGCCCGCATGGTATCGAAGGGATGCTTGCCGCGCGCGAATAGGCGGCCGTCGTGTTGCTGATCGGAAGGTCAGGCTCACGTGCCGATCGCGTTACTTCGCCGCTCGGCAGGCGCAATTCGCCATGCTCATCAAACCTCAGGCGGCGCCCGGGATGTCTCATGAGCGGTATCGGTCAATGATCTCGAAGAGTCGCTGACACGATGCGGCGAGGTGATGCTCAGGCGCTGTGGCAACGCCGAGCAAAAGGCCGGGTAAAGTCCACGACGGAGTCGCGAACCATACGGACAAAGGCGATGGCGCCATGCCAACGGTCATCGCTTCGCGAACGATCCGCACGTCGGGTGCGCCGTCCGGGAGCCGGAGAAGTACTGCCAGGCCGGCATTGACCCACTCCGCGTCGCGCATTCGCAACTGCTCGCATAGTGCGTCACGCTGGGCGGAATATTGACGCTTAAGCCGACGCACGCGTCGGATGTAGTGGCCGTCACGCATGAATTGAGCCGTGGCGAGTTGAATTACTGGTGACGGCGCGGGAGCAAGCGTTGCGGCGACCTCCGCGAATGCGTTGACCAGTTCGGTAGGCGCCACGACGAATCCGAGCCGCAGAGCCGGGGTAACAGTCTTGCTGAAGGAACCGATATGAATGACCCGCTTGCCCTCGCCCAGAGACGCCATGGCGGGTGCGGGCCTGCCTTGCAACTGTAGCTCGCCGAGGTAGTCATCTTCAATGATCCAGGCATCGCTCGAGGCCGCCCACTCAAGCAGCTGAAGACGTCGCCTCAACGACAGGGTCGAGCCCAAGGGCGCCTGTTGACCGGGCGTCAAGACGGCTAACGCTGCGTCGCCGGCTTTTTCGATGCCATAGTCTACGTTGAGACCGTCTGCATCCACCGGTATCGGCACGATATTCAGGCGAGCGAGTTCCAGCCCTTTCCGGGTGACCATGAAACCGGGCTCTTCCATCCAGACTTTCTTACCATCCAAACCTAACACCCGCAGTGCCAGGCCTAAGCCGCCGCTGTATCCCGACGTGATAAACACCTGCTCAGGATGACAGTGGAAGTTCCTAGCGATGGAGAGATTGCCCGCGATCTCCCTGCGCAGTTCGAACTCTCCTCTGGGATCGGGATAGAGCAGGGACGATAGACATCCGGTTTTCAGTAGATTGGATGAGCGCGCCCGCGAAAAAAGCTTCTCCGGTAGCCCTTCAAACGCCGGAATGCCGAGCTGAAAGATCGCCGGCCCAGCGTTCATCTCCTCATAGGCCCTCATAAACGCTCCGAGCCGCGGCGCTTTGGGTTGAGTCGCCGCCATGCGAAGCCGCGGGGCTACGCGCGTGCCCCCTGCACGGAATGTTTCGATCATCTGCGCGTCGGACAACCGTTCATATGCTGCCTGAACTGTTCCGCGCGCCACGCCGAGCTGCGCGGCCAGGTCCTGCCACGAGGGCAGCCGGGTGCCAGGTGCGAGCAGACCTGACTCTATACCCCTACTGATGCTCTCATGAATCTGTTCGGCCAGGGACAGCTTCGCTGTCCGGTCGAGCTGAATCTGCAAGTCTGAATCCATGTTCTTAGTACACACAAAAATGGGTGATCTTGGTTCTTTTATTCGCACCATCGATAGTACAGAATAATTGCACGATCACTGCTCCGAACGTAAGGCCAAAAGAGAGATAGCTGGCATGATCCTTCGCCCGATTCTGCCTGCGTTTTGCGCGACAGTTGCGATCTTCGCGTGCGCTCGTGCTGCGGCACGAGCGGCCCGAAATCGTGAAGCGTACTCCTCGACGTATCCCTTCATCCATAGGATTCACCATGACCAATGCAGTCATCGAATGTATTGTGAGCCGCAGCGCCGCGAAGTACTACGATCCTTCGGCGAGCTTGAGCGACGACCAGATCCGCGAGCTCGTACGCATTGGCACCACTGCGCCGACATCATTCCACTTGCAGAACTGGCGCTTCATCGCGGTACGCACGCCCGAAGCGAAGGCCCGGCTGAGTCCCATTGCCTGGAACCAGCCGGCGATCACCGATGCGGCCGTAACCTTCATCGTCTGCGGCCAGCTGGTTGATACCAGCGTCATCCCGGAGCGCCTGGCTCCGCTGGTGGAAGCGGGCGTGATGCCGGCGGCGATGGTGCCGGAGTGGGAAAACCCCGCACGCAATCTGTACATGGCGTACCCGCAGCGCCGGCGCGACGAGGCTGTACGCACGGCCACGTTCGGCGCGTCGGCGATGATCTATGCGGCCCGCTCACTAGGCCTGGGTTCGACGCCGATGATCGGTTTCGATGCCGATGCGGTGCACCGCGAGTTCGGACTGGCCGAGGATGAGGTGCCGGTCATGCTGTTGTCCATAGGAGCGGAGCGTCCGGGCAACTGGGCGCAGAAACCGCGCCGTCCCCTGGGCGATGTGCTGGCGCTCGTATAGGTGCGTCGTCGGGCGGTGATCGCATGGAACGATCGAGGGGCCGCGAAAACGGGAGGCAAGCGTAAGGTAGCTCCCATTTGAAGGCCTGACCTGCTAGGACCCGGGGCCAGGCACGAAGTAAGCCAAGGGAATGGTTCAAACACGAACTTTCCTCAACCAGTGAAACCAGTGACTTTAGAGAGACTATGATGACAAGGACTACTATCTTAAAGCAGGATCAGGTGCCGACCGATTCGAAGCCGACACTCGATGCATTTACCAAAAATATCGGGTTCACCCCGAATATGATGGCGGCTTTCGCGCAGAGCCCGATCGCGTTCAACTCATGGGCGACCCTGCTCGGCTCCTTGAGCAAGGCACTCGACGTGAAGACGCGTGACAGCATCGGCCTCGCTGTCTCTGAAGTGAACGGGTGCAACTACTGCCTGACGGTTCACAGCTTTACGGCCGAGCACATGGCGAGGCTGCCGGCTGACGAAATCATTCTCGCGCGGAAGGGCCATGCTACCGACCCGAAGCGGGATGCTGCCGTCCAGTTTGCGCGCAAAGTCGTCGAAACCCGAGGACAGGTCACTGACGCCGATCTGAAAGCTGTCCGCGATGCGGGTTACACCGATGCAAACGTGATGGAGATCGTCGCGCTGGTGGCCATGTACTCGCTGACGAACTTTTTCAATAACGTGTTCGATCCGGAGAAAGACTTTCCCGCTGTTGCGCCGGCCGGCTCGATCTGAAATCGATTCGCCGGTTTGCGAAGGGATCCCGAAAGGACGGTGTACCACTCACGAGGAGATGGACGATGAAGGCGATCATTGTGACGAACGAGGCCGCAGGAACTGCAGGGATGCAGCTGACAGAGCGGCCACGGCCGGAGGCGGGGATAAACGACGTCGTCGTTCAGGTCCATGCCTCAGGGTTCACCTGGAATGAGTTGACGTGGCCCTCGACCTGGACCGATCGTCAAGGACGTGGCCGGACACCGTCGATCCCTGGGCACGAGTTGGCCGGAGTGGTCACCGCGCTCGGCTACGGCACGACAGGGCTGTCAGTAGGGCAGCGGGTGTTCGGCCTCACGGACTGGTATCGCGACGGCACCCTGGCCGAGCATGTGGCCGTCGAGGCACGCAACCTCGCGCCGCTGCCGGGTGACGTCGACTTCACGGTGGGCGCGAGCCTGCCGATGCCGGGTCTGACTGCGTGGCAGGGACTGTTCGAACACGGCCGCCTTCGGGCGGGGCAGAGCGTCCTCGTGCATGGCGCGGCGCGCGTAGTCGGGTCGATGGTGACCCAGCTCGCACGTGAATACGGCGCCTACGTTATCGGCACCGGGCGCGCGGCCCACCGTCAGACGGCGCTCGACTTCGGCGTGCAGGAGTTCGTCGATCTCGAGAACGACGCATTGGAAGACGTCGGCGGCGTCGATCTGGTTTTCGATGTCTTCGGCGGCGACATCGCGAAGCGTTCTGCAGGTCTGATTCGAGCCGGGGAAACGCTGGTGGCTATCGCCGGGCCGACGGAGGCGCGACCTGCCGACGGCCTGGCGGTTGACTTCGTTGTCGAGTCCGATCGCGCGCAGCTGAGTGAGATCGTCCAGCGGGTGCGGGACGGACGACTGCGCACGAACGTCGGCAACGTCTCGACCCTCGACGACGCCGTGGCCACCTTCAACGGGACCAGGCGGATCAGCGGGAAGACGATTATCCGCGTTCGTCCGTGAGAAAACCGGGAGTGCTAACAGTTCGCGCTACCCGTGGATCATGATTGTCCGTTCGCCTGGCGGCGATGGTCCCGACATTGATCCAGGCGGAAGAGACACGTCGAGTCGAGGCCGGCGGTGCAGCGCGGGCTGGAAGTGACGGCGGCCTGAAGCAAGGTCGGCATGAAACAGGGAAAAGCAAAGATTAGCCGACACTTGAGAAGGAGAAGTCCGTGAAGATCCGAACATCGTCGTCGCCGGCTAAACATTCGATGAGATCGGGCGAGCGATGCATGGAGCCGTTCAAATTCTTTTAAAGCGAGGATATCCATGATTGAAATCAATACCGACGTGGAGGCGATCATCAAGGAGGCGATACTGTCGTTCGTCGCGACAGTCAACGAGGACGGCACGCCCAGTCTTTCGCCGAAGGCGTCCTTGACGGTCAGGAACGGTGTTCTCTACTTCGCCGATATCGCGTCGCCCCGAACAATACGGAACTTGAGGCGCAACCCGGCAGTCGAGATCAACGTAGTCGACATCTTTCAAAGGCGCGGTTATCGATTCAAGGGCCGTGCGTTGGTACTGCCACCAGGCAATAGTGAGTATTTGATGATCGCGGACTGGGTTCGGGCGACGAACGGCCTCGAATATCCTGTCGATCACGTCGCAAAGATCGAAATTACTTTGATTACCCCATTGCTGTCGCCCGCGCATGTCTTTGCCGACCCGCCTCGAAGTCAGGACGAGATCAGGAAAACGTACTATAGAAAGTACGGTGTGAAACACATCGAGGAATAAGCACGAGGTACGCGTGCGAGGGGCTCATGAGGGCAATTCTCTTCACGTCGCCTCGAGCTGTCGATGCAGCGTCGGACTTCTGGAATCGGTTGGTCTCATCACGCGAAAAAGGACGGCTCGTCCGCCAGAACGGCGGCTCTTTTCAGCCGGCGAACCGGCGTCCGGCGAATCCCCGACGCGCTCGTCTAATACCCACAAGTATCTGAACCACCGTCTCGACGAAACGGCTCGTATCGTGCCGTCCGGCAACGCGGCCGCAGCAATAGATCGTCTCGTCGCTTTGATCCTTTTCGATATTTTATTGAGCAAATGTAGTCTCGAAACGGGAATAGGGTAAGCCTAAAGTGGAGGCTCCTAATGACTCAACGAACAACCTGAACCTGGAAACCCAAAATGAACATTCGCGCAAATCAGTTTCGTCTTCAAATCGCTGAAAAGAGCGTTGAATCGCTCTCTGGACTGGCCCTGCTTAGGTGGGCGCTTGTCGTCGTCTTTCTGTGGTTCGGCGCAATGAAATTCACCGCTTATGAAGCCAACGGCATCGCTCCGTTTATCGTCAACAGCCCCATCATGAGCTGGTTGCATGCCTTATTCGGAGTTCAAGGGGCAAGTGACGTTATAGGCGTACTTGAGCTGTCGACTGCGGCAGCGCTGATCGTCGGAGCCTTCCGGCCCTTTTTCTCCGCATTGGGAGCGGCGATGTCGGCTGCGACCTATTTGATCACGCTGACCTTCTTCCTGAGCACCCCTGGAGTAGCAGAAGCGACGGCGGGTGGATTTCCGGCCATTTCAGCGCTACCTGGTCAGTTTCTGCTTAAGGACGTCGTTTTGCTGGCTGCATCGCTTTCGCTTCTATTGGCATCGGTACAAGGCCGGTGGGCTAATGCTCAAAAGTCCTGACCTGAACAGAAGGCCGGATATCCGGACTGGCTTGTTCGGCCTGGAGAAGATACGAGAATGTCTTGCAAGCATTTAAATCTCCTGCGACAGGTTCATGAAAGATCTTCGGAAAATGAAAAGACCGGCACCACCAGGAACATTCACCCATGAAGAGGAAGAGGAAAGCAACGTGAAACAGTCCCCCGAGATCGGCGACAGGATCACCGACAAATCTTCACCGCCCGATGAGCGTACTATCCGCGGCTGGATGGGGCGGGAGGCGTTTGGGCATTGGACCGAGCTGCAGAGATGGATCGAGGCATCCTACACCGGTGTCTTCGCACCAGATTGGCTCTATGGTGGCAAGAAACGCGGCTGGTCCCTTCGCTACAAGAAGACCAAGGCGCTCTGCACCTTCCTGCCGGCATACAAGCTGTTTTCGGTTCTGGTGGTCCTGGGTCGAGCTGAGCGAGAGAAGTTTGAGGCGCGGCGTTATTTCTGGAGCCCACAGCTGGTCAAGCTCTACGATGAAGCCAGAGCGTACCCTGACGGGAAATGGTTGACTGTTCCGATCTCATCCGCGGGTGACCGGCATGAAGTGACAGAGCTTATGAGTATGAAGCGCCCCACGCTTTCAAGCGGTTGAATGTCACGGAAGTCTCGAAACTCGCGACACACTCTCGGGCTCGATAACACGGACCGTTGCGGTGAACTAACGGTGCGATGCGTCTGCGGCGAACTTCGTTAGTCTTGTGCCGGTCGCCGCATTTTCCGCTGGACGATCATCGCGCGCGGTAAGGCGACTATGATGTTCCTGTTAGCTTGTCTCTTCTGACGGACCCTCATCGCGAGATACGCGATGCCGAACTTTCCCTAGGGACGTCACGGTGGAGTTCTGCAGCGGTTGGCCCATGCCAAGCTTAAATGTGTGGCTGACGAACCCGCTGGAACGGAAGTATTGGCCCGTTTCCCGAACCTCGATTACGCCACCCTCGGGATTCGCGAACTGGCTGGAACCATATGTGGATATCGTGCACGAACTGGCCGGCTGAACCGAGCAGGTGCCGGGGACTCGTTGTGCGCACTCTGGAGCCAAAGTTTCATGGCATCTCGACACGTCACTACCCGCGCGCGCATCGCACAGCTATGATTTGGCGCAGGGTGGCGCATTCAGGAACGCCGTGCCACTGCACCGAATTGCGAAGATTGCCTTTGCCGCCTTTGCCGCCTTTGCCGCGTTGGCGGCGCCGTGCTTGAAGAAAAGTGCTTCTTGCACGTCCGGGAAACTTGAACAAAGGGGAATGCCGTGGCCAGGTGTAACCGCAATCAGAAGGGTCCTTTCAGCGCAGGCCGGCGGCAGTTTCTCGGTTACACCGGCGCCGGGGTGCTCGCGGCGGCGCTGCCCGGTTGCGGCAACGACGACATCCATTCGGTGCCTTATCAGCAGACCATTGCGCTTGGTCAGCAGATGATCCAGCAGGCGATCAGCGATCCGTCGAATCCCATCGCGGCGATATCGGTCGCGATGGTTAAGGGCAATACGGTGGTCTGGCAGCAGGCGTTCGGAGTGGCTTCGGTGCCGGGGCAGATCAAGGCGACGCCGCAGACGCGCTTTAACATCGGATCGGTCAGTAAGTTGTTCCCGGCGCTGGCGGCGGCGATCCTCGTTGATCGTGGGCTGATCACGCTCGACACGCCGATCGTCAAATATCTACCGACCTTCACGATGCTGTCGCCGGAATACGCGCAGATCACCACGCGTCATCTGCTGTCGCATGCATCCGGTCTGCCCGGCACGAATGGGCGCGATCTCTTTACGTTCGAGCCGGTTGCCGGCTACGCCGCCGACACCCAGGCCGAACTCGCCAACTCGCACCTGAAGCATCTGCCCGGTGAACTGGCCGTCTATTGCAACGACGGCTTCACGATGGTCGAACAGATCGTGCTTGCCATGACGGGGCAGAGCTTTGCGGACTTCGTCCAGTCAGAGATTCTCGCGCCGCTGAAGATGACGCACTCCAGCTATCTGACGAGTGTGCCTTCCAGCGGATCGTTCTCGCTGCCGTACGTGAACGGCACGCAGCATCAGGAATTCGTCAATGCGTATGCGACCGGCGGACTGAGTTCGACGCCCGTCGACATGATGAATCTCGCGCAGATGATCTACGGCGGCGGCGTGTTCCAGGGACGGCGCATCGTGTCCGCGGCGGGCATCGCGCAGATGGGCACGGATCAGACGAAAAGCCTGACGATTAACCCGTCGCCGGAATGGCGCTGGGGTCTCGGCTGGGACAGCGTCGTACAGCCGGCGCTGAACGCCGCAGGCGTGCTCGGCTGGGAAAAGGACGGAGGCACTGCGTTCTATGCGACCGAATTTTTCGTTGTGCCCGACTCGCAGTTCGCGCTGCTCGTGACCGGCAATGCGGGATACAACGCTCGCGCGATTGCGGAAACGTTGGTGCTGTCGGCGTTGAAGGAAGACGGCACGATTTCGTCTCTGCCGGCGAAGCTCGGTACCACGGCGCCGCCGGTCGTATCGGGGCCGGGCATTGCGAGCGGCGCGGGCATCTACGGCAATTCCGATTCGCCGTATCAGGTGCTCGCCAATGCGGACGGTAGTCTGCAGATCAACCAGTGGGACGCCAATACGCGAGGCTGGGCGCAGATCGGTGAGTACCAGCACCGCAGCGACGGCTGGTGGTGGAGCGATACAGATACGGCGTCGTATCGCTTCACAGTCGTGTCTGGCAACGACAGCGAAGGAAATGCGTTCGACTATCGCTATCTGATGAAGCGGGTCGTGCCGGGCGCGGGCTACGCGTATCTGACGCTGCCGGTCGGTCAGCAACTCGCACCGCGGGCTGCGCTCGACAGCGCGTGGCAGCAGCGCCTCGGCACGCAATGGACCTTGACCAACGACTCCCCGAGCGCCGTTCCGATTGTTGTTCTTGGCAATCCGCCGGCGTTTTTCGCAACGCTCGCTGAACTTCCGGGCTACGTGCTGTACGGCAACGAAGATATTCGCTACCAACTGTTGGTGCCGGTGAGCGATACGCTCGGCGGCATGTCGATCAAAGTGCCGGGCAATTTTGGACGCGACCTCTACGAGATCCGTTTTGCGTCGATCAGTGCGACGACGCTCACGATTGGCAGTTCTATCTACGCGCGGATCTGACGATTGGGGGCAAAGCCGACGGGTGTCGCGATTTGCGACGTTGGCATACCGCTCGCTCACTGCACTCACGACGGATTAGGCGATCGCACATTGGCTCGCCGTTTCCGGTATGCCTCACAGAACATGCACGTAATCACTTGCGCGTCCATGACATCGAGCCGTCCGGGCACGTGGCTGCTATAGTACGACGAGTCGTGCTTCGAGAAAGTAGTCGGTTCATGAAGCGACTCGCTCCCCTCGCGCAACGCTAGGCGCTCGCGCGAAACAGGAAGAAACATGGCGCACGTCGTGCCGATGAAGCGCGGATCAGACGCCTGCCGCTGTCGAATCGGTTATTTGCCTGCACCGGTGGACGGAACGCAAGTCAGCACTAGAATTCCCCCGTTATCATTCGAGGCAGATCTGACCGCTGCTTGATGGAACTCTCCCGGGCCGCACGTCCATTCGGCAACGAAATCGGCTTTGCAAGCATTTCGACTACGAGAGGCCGCCGGCAAGGAAACCGGATAGTGGCAGGTATCGACGGCGTTACAGCGTAGAGCCAACGCACGAGTCGCATTGCCATGATGAGCGCCACAATTCGCGCCATAGGTGCCAGACTCGATCCGTATAGGGGCAGCCAACGCGTTCATACTCGCGCCGAAAAGGCCAGCAAGCGAAAGAAGTGTGCAGATTGCCCGCATCATGATTGCCTCCACGAGTCACGGTTGCTGCGCGAAGACGGGCCGCTAGCTGAGCGCTCGCTGGCGACGACCTTCGTCTCAGGAAGCACGTCGCGAAGCGTGCCATTCAAGTCTAGGTTAAAAATGGATTGCCCACTGGCGGCGGCATCGCTGTTTGCCCGGAGAGAATCTTTTCTCACGACTTTTTCGATAACTGCTCGCGCGCGCTGTGCATCGCTCACGATCTCGCGGCCAAAGGTAAATATAAAATGGGCATTATGACGACGATGTATTGGCCGCATCAGACTGGTTATTCGCGACCGCCGAACTAGAAAAGACCAGGACACGGCGTTTGGACGCCTGATCGAAACCTCGAACTGGACTTCGGCTCTGGCCACATCGTGCGCACAACTCGTCCGTCGGGTTCCCGAATAGTGCAGCCGCTTTAACGGCAGGATTCCCTGGTCGCCCAACGGCAGATAGGGGCCGGCCACTGCCTCATGCCATCCGCATGTGCCGCACGAGCCCGGCGGTCGGGCAGCACGCGACTCCAAAGCGGACAGGCTGGCGAGACCTGCTACAAACTCTCCAAGAAGATTGTCGATTTTCGGTCATCAGCTTCGTCGTCAATGCATCCGCACCCTAAGGATCTCCCATGAAATATCTCGGCTTGGCCTACTTCACCCCCGAAAAATTCGCCGCGATGGCGCCAGACGACGTCAAGGACTTGGTGAGCCAATGCCCCGCATTGGACGAGAAGATGCGGGCTACCGGCAAGGTTCTGATTTCCGCGTCGCTTGGCGATCTGGACAACTGGAGGACGCTCCGCCCGCGCAGTGGCAAGACGCACGTCACCGATGGGCCCTACACCGAGTCGAAGGAAGTCGTGGGCGGCCTGTTCGTCATCGAGGCGGATAGCCGTGACGAGGCGTTGCGCATCGCCTCCATGCACCCGGCGGCCACGCTGGGCGAAGAAGGCGGATGGGCCGTCGAGCTTATCCCTCTTGATTTCTACCTGGCCCGATGAGCGCCTGGACACGTGTCTCACGAATGCGTTGACGTCGCTTCTGCACAAACACCGTCACGACTTCGTGAGTCATCGCGGCGATGTCTGCTTCCGGGCCGAGCGGCGACGCCTGCGATCGACCCATGTCAGTCGTCGGGCGCAAGTGCGAATGTCCGAAACCTGCGGAGCAGCGGCCAGAATCAACTGGGGCCGCGCCTCCGTAGCTTACGTATCGCTGAAGTCGGAAAATTCGCTTATATGCGCCAGCGAGTTCTAGGCCGCAATCGTAGATGCATGAAGGCCCGGTAGCTTCGGAATATGTTCGGCCATGAACTGCAGGAAAACACGGGCCCTCAGCGGCTGATATCTGCGCGACGGCGATATCAGGTGAACTGTGTGCCGCGGCAGGTCCCATGTGGCTAGCAGCGGGACGAGCTTGCCTGCATCGATTAGATCCTGAACAAGCCATGCCGGAGCGCTGCCTACGCCGGCTCCTTAGAAAACATTCACGCAGGGCCAGCGAGCTGTTCACGCGGTATCGTCCCTCAGCCGGAACGACGACCTTTTCCTTGCCATTGGAGAATTCGAGCCGAGTGCCGGTGGCGGCGCGGGCATATCCTATGTGCGGATGCTCGAGTAAATCCTCTGGCCTGCGAATGCGAGGTGCGCGTTCGACGTATTTGGGCGTCGCGACCAGCAATCGTGAGGACCACGCGATGTCACGCGCGATGGCGTTGGGCGGAAGTTCGTCGCCGATGCGGATGGCGACGTCGATTCCGTCGTCAACCAGATCGATGATGCGATCGGTCAGGTTCAATTCGATTTCGATCTCAGGATACATTTCCAGAAACTTGAGAACCAGGGCATTGAGGCGCAGTTCGCCAAGCCCCATTGGCGCGCTAACTGCCAGCTTGCCTATCGGTCGTTGGGTCTGCCCCCGGACGTCCGCGACAGCATCGGCATACTCTTCAAGAATCTGCTTGCACCGCTCGTAATACCGTCGACCTTCTTCAGTCGGCGTCAGGCTTGTCGTTGTCCTTTGAAGCAGCCGAACGCCCAAGTCCTTCTCGAGCGCGGAAATCATCTTGCTCATCGTCGGCTGGCCGATGTTCTCCTCCCTGGCGACTGCTGAAAGACTGCCTAGTTCGACCGCACGCGCATACAACCGCATAGATAGAAGTGAATCCAAGAGATTCCCTTGTGGAATGAGCTATATGCAATTCTCGCGCATTCCGCGGCGTTACGGAATGGCGTAACGTTCATCCACCTTCACTTCGTTGACGAGAAAACAATGAAATCTACGATGCAATCGCCGCTCCGGGACACCCATGTCATCGTGTTTGGCGGCAGTTCGGGAATCGGCCTTGCGGCTGCGGCTGCGGCCAAAGCGAGGGGCGCCGAAATAACGCTCGTTGGGCGGACCCGCTCGAGGCTCGAAGCCGCGGCGCGGACGATTGGCGGCGCTCGTACAGCGGTTGCCGACATCGGGGACAAACATGCTGTCGAAGCGTTATTCGAGGCAATGACGCGCGTCGATCACCTTGTCGTCACCGCGGGCAGCTTCATTACGGGCAAGCTGGTCGACAGCGACCCGGACCGGCTTCTGGCTGCTTTGCACGAACGCATCGCCGGGCCCGTCTACGCAATCAAGGCCGCGTTGCCACTGATGCCACCTACGGCCTCGATCGTACTGACGAGTGGACAGCTCGCCGATCGTCCAACAGGGCAAGGCACTTCGGTGATCGCTTCTGCGGTGCGCGGCGTCGAAGCGCTCGCCCGGTCGCTCGCGCTTGAGCTCAAACCTGTTCGAGTCAATGTGATTTCGCCTGGGTTCGTGGACACGCCGCTGTTCGACGTATTTGACCCGGAAAATCGTGCCGCGATTCTCGCTCAGGCAAGCGCCACCTTACCTGGTGGCCGCATCGGGTATCCGGAGGAAGTTGGCGACGCGATTGCATTTTTGCTGAGCAATGAATATACGAATGGTGAAGTGCTGCATGTCGATGGCGGCGGTCGCTTCGTATGAAGCGAAGCGACATTTCTGCCATGAGGTCGAATCTATAGCGGACTCTAGCCACCGGCGCCTGTCGCTGCCAAGGCGTCCCCTGGTAAGCCAGCTGGCATCGCCGGCGTGGGCGCAAACCATTTTTCGATCAGCGGACGCAAACACTTTTCAGCGGTTTCTATCGGCCTTCCCTTCGATCTCGTTGCCGTTGACGCGGCCGCGGCCTGTTGCAATCGCCATTACGCAGTTTGTGCCACCTGAGATTCGATCACTTCGCACGTTTCGCTGGGGTATCGCGACAACGTGCCGGTGGTCACCATGACGTATACCTTGACGTGCGGCAGGTCCATACATCATGTCCAGTGCCGTTCACCTTAACGTCGGGCTCTCTGCGGCAAACTGGTTCGTTGGGTCGCTAAAGCCGTAAAGTCTCGCGGGGTTATCCACAAGGATCTGACGGCGGGTGGACGCGCATTCAGTCCATCGGTTCAGACCTGCAATGATGTTTGATGGCTGCGGACCTGGCCTCATTGACGTATGCGGCCAATCGCTGCCCCAGACCAGGCGATCGGGAGCAACACTGATCCAATGTTGGGCCATCGCGTCCATATCCGAAAACGTGCCGGCCTCTCCGATCAGTGAGTCGAGATAAGGTGCCGACAGCTTGAGCCACGCGCGACCGGTCGTCAGCCATCGTTCGACAAGTCGTCTGGCAGGGTGCGCTAGTCCAGCCTGGATTGGCAGGCGCGCGAGATGATCGAACACGAATTCCGTAGGAATGCGATCCAGCAAATCGCTGTATTCGATGATCTGGGCGGCAGTCCAGTGCAGTTGTAGATGCCAGCCGAGCTCATGCACCCGGTGGCTCAACGTCTCGACCATTTCAAAACTGGTGGGCGCATCGTCGGGCGTGTAGAGCGTGAACCGGATACCGCGGATGCCGCCCGCGTTTAGCGCGTCCAGTTCGCCATCGCTGATGTCTGGCCGGATGGTCGCAATGCCGCGCGTCCGGTCGATGCCAAGCTGGCGTATCGCATCGAGCGTGACGGTGTTGTCTACATCGTAATTCCGCGGGGTGACAATCACGGTGCGCGTCGTGCCGAAGCTCGGCTGAACCTGTCTATAGTCGTCAACGGTTGTCGGCACCGCCGACATATCATCGGCTGCGAGCGTCTGCCTGAACCTGGCGTTGAAGATATGGATGTGTGCGTCGCATGCGTCGGCGGGTACGTGGTGCTGCACGCCCGTTGAAGCGGCCTGTCTGTTCATGCCTGCCCCTGCTTTTCTAACACCTGCGCGAACGCATCGACGGTGTGACTGATATCGGCATCGTCAATATGGCGATGGGTCACGCACCGGATAGTTTTTTCGCCCCACGGACGAGTCAGTACGCCCAATTCGGCTAGCGCTTTGACCCATTGATGGCTGGACATTCCTGTTCCCCCGACGTGTACCTGCACGATATTGGTTTGAGGTTTACCCGCGGCAAAAGGCAAGGGCGCGCCGATACCGTTCAGACGCGTGCTGAGCGCGCGCGCCTTGGCGTGGTCGTCCACGAGTCGCTTGCTCATCGTCTGCAGGGCTTCAAGGCCGGCGGCGGCCATGATGCCAGCCTGGCGCTGGGTGCCGCCAAGCATCTTCCGATATGCCCGCGCTCTGGCGATCGCAGCATCGCTCGCTGCGAGCACCGCGCCGACAGGTGCGCTCAGACCTTTCGAGAGACACAGTGAAACGGATTGGGCATATTGCGCAAGCGTCGCCGCGGGTACTTCGAGTGCGGCTGCCGCATTCATCAGGCGCGCTCCGTCGATATGCACGGCCACACCCGCCCGCTGCGCAATGTCATGGACGTCTCGCATATGTGCGAGTGGCAATACAGCGCCGCCGGCATTGTTGTGTGACGTTTCCATCGCGATGAGACCCACACCGATCCTGTATGAGCCCGGCCGGACCGCCGCCTCCATCCGGCCCAGATCCATCGCGCCGGCCTCGCCTTCGATTGGCGTGTAAGCAAGGCCAGCAAGCAACGAGCCGCCGCGCTCGGTGGTGAACATATGGGCGCTCGATTCGAGCAGTACCTGTTCGTGCCGCTGCGTATGAGCAAGCACCGCGAGCAGGTTCGCCATTGTGCAGGTGGGCACATAGAGCCCGGCGTCCTTGCCTAGCATCGCCGCAACGGCGGTTTCAAGCGCATGGACGGTCGGATCGCCATCGAGACCATCATCGCCGACTGGCGCCTCACGCATGCACGCATACATGGCTTCGGTCGGGCGAGTGACGGTATCGCTGCGCAGATCTGCCAGCCGCGCGTGATGTGCGTGGCGGGAATCGAAAATGGGAAAGTCCTGCATATCGGCTCTTGTGAAAGGCTAGTGATGGAGGATCTTCGACAGGAAATGACGCGAGCGCTCGCTGCGTCCGGCGCTGTTGCCAAAGAAGTCGTCCTTGCTGCAATCTTCGACGATGCGGCCGCCGTCCATGAAAACGACGCGATCCGCGACGCGTTGCGCAAACCCCATCTCATGAGTGACGACCATCATCGTCATGCCATCGCGAGCGAGATCGGTCATCACGTCGAGCACTTCGTTCACCATTTCCGGATCGAGTGCCGACGTCGGCTCGTCGAACAGCATGACGGCTGGATCCATCGCCAGCGCGCGGGCGATCGCCACGCGCTGTTGCTGACCACCTGAGAGCGCTGCGGGATATTTGTCACGATGTGCTGCAAGACCGACCCGTTCGAGAAGCTGCATGGCCCGCTTCTGAGCCGCGCCGCGATTGCGTTTGAGTACGCGCGTCTGGGCGAGGCACAGGTTATCGAGGACGCTCAGGTGCGGAAAAAGTTCGAAGCCCTGGAAGACCATGCCTGCACGCGAGCGGATCTTGCCGAGGTCGACGCGAGCTCCGGTGACGCCGATCCCGTCGATGTGGATTTCGCCTCGCTGGACAGTTTCGAGACCGTTGACTGTCTTGATGAGCGTCGATTTGCCCGAGCCGGACGGACCGCACACCACGACCACTTCGCCAGCGGTCACCTGCGTGCTGCAGTCGGTCAGCACCCGGAAGGCACCGTACCACTTACTGATATTTTCAATCTGGATCATAGATAGGTCAGCCGGATCAGTGCGCGTGCCGCGCGGTTTCGAAACGTTTGATGAAGCGTGATGCGCCAAAGCAGATAACGAAATAGACGACTGCGGCAAACACGTACATCTGCACCGTGCTGCCGTCGCGAGCCGCGATTTCGGACGCTGCGCCGAAGAAATCGGTCATCGAGAGCACATACACGAGGGACGTGTCCTGGAACAGCGTAATCACACGCGTCAACAATGCAGGTGTCATATTGCGCACCGCTTGAGGCAGCACGACCGTGACCATCGTCTGACGATAACTGAGCCCGAGCGCGAGACCTGCCTGCATCTGTCCTCTTGCAATGGACGCAATGCCGGCGCGCATGATTTCGCAAAAATAAGCGGACTCGAAGAGCGTGAACGTGATGACAGCGGAGCGATACGCGCCGACGTCGACCGGAGTAGGCGAACGTACGATCCAGGCACCGACGTACGGGGCGAGGAAATAGAACCAGAAAATGACCAGCAGCAGCGGCACGGAGCGCATGCCGTTCACAAACAGCGTTGCTGGGACAGATAGCAGCCTGGATGGCGACATGCGGCAGAGCGCGAGCAGCGTGCCGAGCATCAGACCGAACACGGCGGCCAGTGCCGTGAGCGTCAGGGAAAAAGTCAGGCCGACTTTCAGCAGATACGGTAACGAAGCGACAATCTCTTTCAGTCCGAGGAAGGTCATGGTGTCCGTCCTAAGAGGGTTCGACTTCGGACAGCGGCAAGGCGGACGACACCTTGCGCGAGCCGGCCGACGGCGCCGCTAACCTGCGCTCGACCAGCATCAGCCCATAGACCACCACGCTGTTAATCGCAAAGTAGACCAGCGTCGCGGCGCTGAACGCTTCGAAGATGTGAAAACTGAATTCCTGCATCGACCGCGCCGCGCCCGTCAGTTCAAGCAGGCCGATCGTCATCGCGACCGAGGAATATTTGATCGTCGCCATAAACTCGGACGTGAGCGGTGGCACGACGATGCGAAACGCCTGCGGCAGGATCACGAAGCGGTACGCCTGGAAGCCCGACAGACCAAGCGCGAGCGCCGCCTGCCGCTGGCCCGCGCGCAGCGACCGGATACCGGATCGCAAGGTTTCCGCAATGCGCGCCGTGCCGTAGAAGCCGAGGCAAAGCAGCGCGGGAAAAAACTGGCCCCACGGCTGCTGGATCTGTTTGATCGCGGTGCCGAGCGACCTGGGAAGCAATTCCGGCAGCACGAAATACCAGAGAAACATTTGCACCAGCAGCGGCACGTTGCGGAACAACTCGACGTACGTCGCAGCAATAGTTCGCGCGATCTTCGAATCGACCGTACGCATCACGCCAATGATCGAGCCGAGCAGCAGCGCGATGGCATAGGCGCTCACCGCGAGTGCGATGGTCCAGCATGCTCCAATCTGCATCGTCTGCAGGTAGGTATGGACACCGTCGGGCGAGAGGTCGTTGAAACTGGCCCAGTTCCACTCATAGTTCATGGCTGCGCGGCCTCGAAGTGGGGTTGCTTAAGTGTGGCTTATTGATAAGCCGCGGGATCGCCGGAATCCGACGGATGTTCGAAGGCATGTTTAAGTTCGGCGCTCATCGGATACTTCAGATTGATGCCATTCGGCGGCACCGGCGCGTTGAACCATTTGTCGTAGATCGCGTAAATCTGTTTTGACTTCATGAGATCGAGTACGGCGCCGTCCACGGCCCGCTTGAAACGCGGATCGTCCTTGGGCTCGACGATGCCGTACGGTGCGAGCAGCATTGCCTTCGTGCCGATCACATAGTCCTGTGGCTGGTCTGAAGTCGCGACCAGACCGTAGGCGAGCCCGTCGTCCGTGGAGACGGCCATCGCGCGGCCGGTCTTCACCGCGATGAAAGACGCCGCGGTGTCGTTGACCGGGAGCACCGAAATGTTCAGGTGTTGCTGCGTGCTGATCTGCTGGATAACCTGCAGATCCAGGCCCCCCGCAAGGCTCGTCACCGTCTTGCCTCTGAACGCAGCGGGCGTGTTGACATCCAGTCCACTGTCCTTGCGCGCCATCAGCACGACCTTCGCGACATACGTGGTCGGCGCGAACGAGACGAGCTTGTGGCGCTCGACTGTGTTGGTGGTGTTGCCGCATTCCAGATCGATTGTGCCGTTTGCCAATAGAGGCAGACGCGTGGCCGACGTCACGGGCAAATAGCGGATTTTCAGATCGGCAAGGCCAAGCGTGCTCTTGAGACTGGCAGCGATGCGTTGGCATATTTCAACCGAGTAGCCGACCGGCTGATGTGCGTTGTCCAGATAGGCGAAGGGCAGCGAGGTGGTCGGATAGCCGACGGTAATCGTGCCGGTTTCCTTGATGCGATCCAGCCGGCTGGCGCTATCCGCATAAGCTGCGGTCGTCAGGCCGAGTCCTGCGTAGAATCCCGCGAGCGTCATCGCAGCGGTCAGGATGGAAGAAACTTTCATGTCCTTAGCTTCCCTTAACAATCGATTTAGACCGCGATCCCGGACCGCTGCAGTGCGATTCAAAACAACGGAACTTGCTTGGCTACGAACTCAATATCGGTCATCAATATGCTAAAGTCCAATGCGTCTCTCGCATTGAACGATACAAAAACGATATGCAAAAGCTAAAGTTAGGATTTCGCCACATCGAGGCTTTCCGTGCTGTCATGTCGTCAAACTCGATGACGAATGCCGCTCGCGTCATGCATACATCGCAGCCGCAGGTGAGCCGCCTGATATCGCAGCTCGAGACCATCACGGCGTTTCCGCTTTTCGAACGTAACGGTAGCCGGCTCAATCCCACCCAGGACGGATTGCGTTTTCATCGCGAAGTGGAACGGACCTTTGCCGGGCTGGCAGAACTTGAATCGGTGGCTGCCAACATCCGTTCGTTCAGCGCCGCGCGGCTGAGCATCGCCGCGATGCCGCGGCTGGCCGGCGATCTGCTCGTTAAGGTTGTCGCTGAATTTCACGCTGCGCACCCCGATGTTCTAGTGTCAATTCACTCCGGCAACGCGGTGAATGTGGAGGAGTGGGTCCGCTCAGGCTTCTGCGATACCGGCCTGGCTCTACTCACCGGGGATGCACCTCACATCCGTCGCGAGACGATTGCGACCCTCCGGTGCGTCGCGGTGCTGCCGAGGGACCACCCACTTTGCCGCCTGCGCAGGCTGAAGCCCGCGCACTTCGCAAATCAGCGATTCATAGCGCCCACCGGAGAAAGCGCGCTCAGATCCACGATTGACGATGTATTCGCGGCCGGGCATGTGCCTCGTCAGATCGTCGCGGAGGCAAGTCTTGGTTCGTCGGTGTGCGCGTTGGTGCGCACAGGCATGGGCATCAGTCTGGTCAACCCGCTAGCAGCTCGCGATGAATTTGTTAATGGAGGAATCGAGGTGCGGCCCTTCGCGGTGAATATACCGAGCGAGGTTGCGCTGCTGTTCCCGCCCTACCAGGCTCAGACCCGGCTGGTAAGTGCATTTGCACAGATAGCGCGTCCGGTTATCCGCGAAGAAATGGAAGTGCTGAATAAAATGTACACCTAGCCGGCGATAAATAGCTGGAAGCGACCACGCCGCTGTGGACGGCAAGAATACCGGGGAAGGGCTGCTGCGTTGTCCAAAAGACCACTGCGGCGACGAGGCGGCGCTCGTATCGAAGCTTGCGCGATCGAAGCGGCCGTCATTGGACATTGGCCGCTTCGAGATCGACTCGTTCGTTAGTTCAAGCTTCGATTGCCTGCGCAAGCGATTCGGCAGTTGCGACGGACAGGGTCCAACCGAGATGGCCATGTCCCGTATTGTAGAAAACGCCCGGGCGCTTGCCGCGTCCGACTCGGGGCAACATGCGTGGCAGCATAGGGCGTAGACCCGCCCAGGGAATGACCCGCGCGGTGGAGACTTCAGGGAACAGGCGGCGGGTCCATTCGACCAGCGGCGTTACGCGGTCCGCACGAATGTCGCGACTGAAGCCGTTGATTTCAGCCGTGCCCGCCACGCGGAAGCGATCGACGCCGAGCCGGCTCGTGACAATCTTGGCCTTGTCGTCGAGCAGGCTGACCCAAGGCGCCGCGCGCTGGCTTTGTTCGTCGTCGAGGCAGACGGTGATTGAATAGCCCTTCACCGGATAGACGTTGACGTGGTCGCCCAACATGGCGCCGAACGCGCGACTGCCGACACCTGCGCACACGACGATCTGTTGGAAAACGTCCGCGTTCCGTGCACCTGCGTTCGTCGCGTCGATGGTGAAGTGCCCGTCACCGCCTTGCTTGATCGAGTCGATCGACGTGTCGTAACGGAACTCGACGCCGCGACGCACGCACGCGTCGGCCAGACCGCGCGTGAACTTGTGAATGTCGCCAGTCGAATCGGACGGGGTGAAAAAGCCGCCGTAAAACTCACCCTGCAACGCCGGTTCGATGAGACCGATTTCGTTCGCGCCGACCGCATACCGATCAAGGCCGCCTTCACGCAGCAGCACGTTCACTCGCGCGGCGGCGTCATAGTCCTTGCGATGCCCGTAGATATGCAGAATGCCGCGGCGTTCCAGATCGAACTGGATGGCTTCTCGCTCCGCGATCGAAAAGAGATGCTCGCGCGCGGCCAGTGCGAGGCGTACGGTTTCGATGGTATTCGCGCGGTAGTTCGGGATCTGACGCAGGAATTCACCCATCCACGAATACTTGTGCCATGAAGGAGACGGGTTCAACAGGAGTGGGGCGTCGCGCGTGAGCATCCAGCGCAGTCCTTTCAGGACGGTGGCCGTATGGTTCCAGACCTCCGCATTGCTGACCGAAAGCTGTCCGCCGTTCGCGAACGAGGTTTCCATTGCCGCATAACGATGGCGTTCGTAGACGGTGACATTGAAGCCGCGGCGGGCGAGGGCGTAAGCGGTCGTGACGCCGGTGATCCCGGCGCCGATAATGGCGATTCGTGACATAAGATGGTCCAGATCGAGTTGAGCATCCCCGGTTGGCTGCCATCGCGCTGCTTCGCGCGAGACGGCCTCCGGCGTTTGATGCCCCATCTGTCCCTGTACCTGAGAGTTTCGCCCGGCCGACAAAGGTCAGGCTCCCCTTCGGTGGACGCACGCAGCGTCACTCTCCAGATGTTCCTGCAGCACAGTCCTTTTGCCTGAGAGTTTCCGGGGCGGTTGCTCCGTCGGCGTCGCTCACTGAACGATCTCTCCCGTGCTGCATGCGTGGAACCACGTGACGTTACAGGACAACGCGAGTTGCTACAAGCACCTAAATTAGTAAGCTGTTTTGACGTTTGACGTTTTAATGCCCAAGCGCCGGGCAGGAACCGTCTTTGGCCTCGGGCACGCTTCGGGCAAAACCCTCGATCAGCGAGATGTCCGTTGTGGTATCCCCGGTGTCATGTGTGACGACCGTTGGGGGCGTCCATTAACCTTGGGAGTTTGGAGTCGGCGCACTGCTCGCCAGCATCTCGTGGGCATACAAGGAAAGCGGGATCGTAATCGAGTCATTGCACGCGGGTCCGCTGATCTTTCACTGAATATCAGCGGACATGATCCGCGTTGAACGTGCAGTCTTATTTGAGAATTTAGTTATGCGAATCGAAGAAAGGATGTTGATGGGTCATAGGGATTTCTGGGCACGAATGGGTCGATTCATGTGATCAACGCGGTAACAGGGGCGACGATCGGACGGCCGCCGCTGAGAAATGGGCCAGCGTACTGTCCCGTTTCCGAGCGGCAGCCGTCATACGTGCGCAGATTTGGCGAGCCAGTCCGAACTAGAAGAGGCCGGGACACGGCGCTTGGGCGCCTGATCGAAACCTCGAACTGGACTTCGGCTCTGGCCACATCGTGCGCACAACTTGTCCGTCGGGTTCCCGAATAGTGCAGCCGCTCCGACGGCAGGATTCCTCGGTCGCCCAACGGCGGATCGTGGCCGGTCACTGCCCATTCGACGTCCTACCTCGGGAAATCCCTCTCCACTGATTCCCATTGAGCGAGAATACGGTTTTTTGATTTTGAGAATCTTCTGGCATTCTGAACGCCTGGTGGATCGTGGATGGCGTGATCGTGAACGTGGAACAGGGTGTGACAGGTGCCGAACGGGCATTACTGGTGCTGGCCGCCCTTGCCAGTCATGGCAAGGCGATGTCGGTCAAAGATCTGCTAGCCGTGACCGGGCTTGCGCAAAGCACACTGTATCGTCAGATCGCGCTGCTCAAGCGCTGGGGCTTCGTCGCTGAAAACGCCGGGTATTACGCGCCCGGTCCGATCAGCCTGCAACTCGCGCTTGGCTTCGATGTGAATTCGCTGCTCGTCGAAGCGAGCCGCAGTGAAATGCAGCAGCTCGCGCGCGCATCGCAGGAAAGCATTGGACTGGTGGTCGCGGTCAGGCATCAGGTAATGTGCCTTGAGATGGTGGACAGCCAGCATTCGTTGCGCTGCTCATTCGAGAAAGGCCGCGCCGTGCCGCTCAAGGCGGGCGCCTCGGCAAAGTCCTTATTGGCATTCATGGCCGACAGGGCGCGCGTCGAAGTACTCGACAGCGTGTTCGACAACGACCCCGTCGGCCGTGCCGCGATCGAAGCCGAACTTCAACAGATTCGCGCCCAAGGCTACGCCGTTAGCGATAGCGAAGTCGACCCGGGCGTGTGGGGCGTCAGCGCTCCGATTTTTCATCATAGTGGACGCGGCGCTGGCAGCAGCGCGTCGATCACGCTGATGGCGCCATCGACACGCGCCATCGGGCGAGAAAGCCAATTCATCGACGGGACGCTACGTACGGCCCGCGCCATTTCCGAGCATATGCAAACCGATTAACGGGACGAAGCGTTTCAATTTCATCATTTAATACGGATACCGAATTAACCGCACGAACTGATAGAACCACAAGGAGCCTAACCATGAAGCTGCAACGACTGTTGTCTCTCGGATGCGTCGCCTTCGCCGTGACGTTTGGCGGATTTTCCATCGCGGCGTCAGCACAAACGCCGGATGTGCTGAACGTTGCCACCGACGCCACTTTCCCGCCGATGGAGTACACCGAGAACGGCGCGCGCACCGGCTTCGACGTCGACCTCATGAATGCGCTCGCGAAGGTGATGGGCAAGCGCGTGCAATGGACCGACATTGACTTCAAAGGGCTGATTCCAGGCCTGATCGCGCATCGTTTCGACGCTGCGATCTCTGGCATCTACATTACCGACGAGCGCGCGAAAGTGGTCGACTTCACCGATTCGTACTACGCGGGCGGTCTGGCTGTGCTGGTGAAAAGCGATTCACCGGTCAAGACGGTGGCCGATCTGAACGGCAAGAAAGTGTCGGTCCAGGTAGGCACGAAGTCGGTGAACTTCCTACGCGATAACTTCCCGCAGATCAATCGCGTCGAGGTCGAGAAGAACCAGGAAATGTTCGACCTGGTGGGCATCGGCCGTGCCGACGCTGCTGTAACGGGTAAGCCGGCCGCGTATCAAGTTGCGAAAACGCGCACCGGCTTTCGCGTACTCGACAAAACGCTGACGACCGAAGCCTACGGCATCGCCGTGCGCAAAGACGAGCCGCAACTGAAGGCAGCGTTCAACACCGCGCTCGCCAGGATCAAGGCTGACGGCACATATGCGGCGATCGTCAAGAAGTGGTTCGGCGCGAGTGCGCAATAAACGGCTGGACACACGAAATGGAACTTGACTTCTCGCCGGTGATTGCCGGTTGGCCAGACATCATGCATGGCGCGTTGGTGACGGTCGAAGTGACCGCCGCGTCCCTTGCGCTCAGTTGTGTGCTTGGACTGCTGATCGGCATTGGTCGGCTGACGCCGCAGCGGCGCGTCGTGTACGGCTTCTGCACCGCGTACCTGATGTTCTTCCGCGGCACGCCGTTGCTTGTGCAACTTTTCTTGCTGTTCTTCGGCCTGCCGCAATTCGGCATTCTGCTGCCGGCGTTTGTATGCGGCATGCTGGGGCTCGGTCTGTATTCGGCGGCTTACGTATCGGAGATCGTGCGCGGCGCGATTCAGTCCGTCGATCGCGGCCAGATGGAAGCGGCGCGTTCGATCGGCATGTCGTCGGGGCAGGCCATGCGTGCGATCATTTTGCCGCAGGCCATCGTGCGGATGATCCCGCCACTCGGCAACGAATTCATCGCGTTGATCAAGAACTCGGCGCTGGTGTCGCTGTTGACGATCGACGATCTGATGCATGAAGGCCAGAAGATCATCAGCGTGTCCTATCGTTCGCTCGAAGTGTATCTGGCCATCGCGCTGGTGTATCTGGTGTTGACGCAGGCGACCAATTACGCGCTGCATCGCGTCGAGCGTCGTTTGCGTGCGGGAGGGATGGTGCAATGAATACCGTGGCCAAAGTCAATGAGCCTATTGTTAGCATTCGCGGTCTGACGAAATCGTTCGGCTCGCATACCGTGCTCAACGGCATCGACTTCGATATTCAGCCGCAGCAGGTCGTGGTGGTGATCGGGCCGAGCGGGTCGGGCAAGAGTACTTTTCTGCGCTGCTGTAACGGACTCGAACAAGCAGAAGGCGGCACGATCGACATTTGTGGGCATCGGCTAGTCGACCAGGGCGAGATGCTCAAGGAGCGCTCGCTGAATGCGCTGCGCACCGAAGTCGGCATGGTGTTTCAGTCGTTTAATCTGTTCCCGCATTTGTCGGTGCTGCACAACATCACCGTGGGTCCACGCATGTTGCGCGGTCTCAGCAAAGGAGAGGCCGAAGCGGCTGCGCTCGCGCTGCTGGAGAAAGTCGGGCTCGCGCATAAGGCGCATGTGATGCCGGCGAGCCTGTCCGGCGGTCAGAAGCAGCGGGTTGCGATTGCTCGCGCACTGGCGATGCAGCCGCGTGTGATGCTGTTCGACGAGCCGACGTCCGCGCTCGATCCGGAACTCGTCGGCGAAGTGCTGCAGGTGATGAACCTGCTCGCGAGCGAAGGTATGACGATGGTGGTCGTCACGCACGAAATGGGCTTCGCGAAAGAAGTGGCGGACGTGGTGGTTGTCATGGACGGTGGGGTGATCGTTGAAGCGGGGCCGCCGTCCACGATTTTTTCTGCGCCTTTGCAGCCGCGCACACGCGCATTCCTGCAGGCGGTGTTGTCGCGCACATGAGAGTCCCATTCCATGACAAGGTGTGGGCGGGCCGTTCCGACGACGGCGAGCCCGGCGACACGCGGCGTGTTTTCAATCAGGTGATTCCGTTCCGCAGCGCTATGCAGATGCAGCGCAATGCGCCAGTGATCGTCGGCTTCGGTTCCGATGAAGGCGTGCGCCGCAATCAAGGGCGGCTTGGCGCAGCGCATGCGCCAAAAGAATTGCGCCGTGCGTTGGCGGGCTTGCCAGCCAAAACGTCGATGGCGGCGCTCGCCGATGCAGGTGACGTGGTGTGCGACGACGGCGACCTGGAAGGCGCCCAGGCGGAACTGGCCCACGTGGTCAGCGAAGTGCTGGCGTGCGGTGGGCGGCCATTGGTGTTCGGTGGCGGTCATGAGGTCGCGTGGGGCACGTATAGCGGTTGGCGGCTGCATCAGCAGCGTGAAGCCGGCAACGCTGATATGTCACTCACATTGCGCAAGCTGCTGATCATCAACTTCGACGCTCATTTCGATCTGCGCCAGAAGCGCCCAGCGAATTCCGGCACGCCGTTCGATCAGATCGCGGTCGACTGCGCGGAACGAAGGGTGCCATTCAACTATGCGTGCTTCGGTATTAGCGATCTGGGCAATACTGCTTCTCTGTTCGCGCACGCGGAGCGACTCGGCGTGCACTACGTGCTCGACGTCGATATGCAGGAAACGCAACTGGCGCAGCGTCTTGATGAGCTTCAGCAGTTGCTCGACGCAGCGGACGACGTCTACCTGACAATCGACCTCGACGTGTTGCCGGCAGCCACCGCGCCCGGTGTGTCGTCGCCCGCCGCGTTGGGCGTACCGCTATCGGTGGTCGAAGCGATGGCGCTGTGCGTGCGGGCTTCGGGCAAACTCCGCGCGGCGGATATCGCGGAGTACAACCCGACGCTCGATCAGGATACGCGCACCGCGAAAGCGGCCGCGCGACTCGCGTACAGGTTGCTTTGAATCACGTGACCATGCTCGTCGTAACACGTGGGTAGAAGAAATGGCTCGACAGATTCCTGACCAGGTTGAACAGTTGCCGACGAGGCCGGATGCCGTATCGACGCAGCGCAGATAAATTCACCGGAAGCGAATTAAAAGAGGCCCCCTCGTTCGCGGGGCCTTGAGCCACGAGATCACCGTGTTTCTGTTAGTACGTCACAGAAGCCCCACTGCCAGAAAAACTGTGCTGGACAGGAGAGTCATATGCATAGTCGGCAGCGGCCTGGATGATGTTCACGATCTGCTGCGGCAACCTGCCGCCGCTGACGGCGGTCATCGCAGTACGCTCCATCTCAACGGCTACGGGGAGGTCTTTGATTACTAGCGTGTTCATTTCGATTCTCCAAGGGCAAATTAGTCAGTCAGGAATGTCAGAGCTTGTTTTGAGGGTGTCGCCACTCCTCGATGGTGATCAAAGCAAAGTGCGCGCCAAACAGTGGCGCCGCGGTAAGCGATCACACAAGTGGTTGAACGTATTGGATTTCAATGGCGATCAGTGTGAATCGGTAGGCAGACGTGCGCGCTGCGGTCGGTGGGTCGGATCCAACTTTCCGTCTGGGGCTGTGTGTTAGATCGCGACACATGCGGCCCGCCTACGTATCCCGTTTGTACGGTGTCCTCGAGGCTTGGAATCCGATCGAAGCCTGACGAAAATGAGTCTGTCGCGGGCAGTCTCGCTTTCCCGCTGGACTGCTATGGCCACCACGCTGCTGTGCCTACGGTGGCGAAACTGCGCTTAGGCTCCTACGTACCTGCGCTTTTGAAAATCACTTTCCTCGACGGATCGGCCGTCCAACTACCGGGGATCGCCAACGTGGCCGGACGAATCAGGCGAAGGAGCCTCCCTCAATGCGGCGTTCAACGCGATAGAGACGTAGGACGTCAAAAGGGCTTTGGAAGCGACTTGCATCTCGCCGCCAACGTCGTTTTGGACCGAGCGCAGCTTTGAGGCGAAAGGCGAGGTGGGACCGTACTTTGCAAGCGAACGCAGTTCGTCGGCCGTCAACTCGTTTGCGTAGGCAGACGCGAGGTTCGCGTCCCAGCTCGCTTGATAGTCACTGCGGTATAGGCTCAGCTTCGCGCGGACGAGCGATGCGGCCTCCGTTCGTCCGAGTCGGTGCACCAGCGCGGCAAAAGTCACCGTGCGGATTGCGACCATCCAGGCCAGCGAAGGAAGATTGCTCCCGATATGCTGTTGCTCGACAAAAAGTGCCGCCGCGCCGCGTGTATCGTCCGACGATGCCCGTGCCATACGCAACGGGCTCAGCGTAAGCGACAAAACGGCGACGCAGCACGTGAATGCCTTTGCACTGGAGTACTTGACGCGCATGGTTATTCTCAGTTCCGCAGTGACGGCTTTATCGGCACTCTATCGCGATACTTGAGCCAGGGACCATGCTTGAGCGAGTCTGCACAGATGTCCTCATAACTCCGCGTCAATTGGCAACGATCCAGACCATGACGTCAAATGACTCAGACTGGCCCATATCCGGGCCGACGGCGAGCGGGCCAAACGGACCCAAAGCGCACGGTCGATTTGCAATTCACGGCGATGGTTGTTCCGACGCATCGCGCCCGGCGAAGATGCTTGCCATTTCCGCCGCGTTCTCGGTTCCCCAAGTGCACAGTGGGACGATCGCGTCGGCCAGGCTGCGACCGAGCGGGGTCAGCGCGTAATCGACGCGCGGCGGCACCTCCTTGTAGTCGGTCCGCGCTAGCACCCGATCGGCCTCCAGATCCTTCAACTGCTGAATCAGCACCTTGTCGCTGACGCCTTGCGTCAAGCGCTTGAGTTCGCCGTAGCGCTTCGGGCCGTCGCGTAAAAAAAACAGGATCAGCGGTTTCCACTTGCCCGAGATGATGCGCAGCGTAGCGTTGAGCCCGCAGCCGGTATCGCAAATTTGAGAGGGTGTCGTCATGTTTCGGTACTTACCAAAAAGTGCATACTTGTCATAATGTAATCAGGTCTGGATACTTGTGCAACTCCCACAAAGGATCCATGACATGACCAGACTGAATGGAAAGACCGCCGTGATCACCGGCGGTGCTACCGGCATCGGCCGCGCCGCGGCACAGCGCTTCATCGAAGAGGGCGCTTTCGTCTTCATTTTCGGCCGCCGACAGGAAGCGCTCGACGCCGCTGTGGCCGAGCTCGGGCCTAATGCCCGCGCGGTGAAGGGCTCGGTTTCCGATCCGGCCGACCTCGACCGGCTCTACGCGGCTGTGAAGGCCGAGCGCGCAAGCCTCGACATCGTCTTCGCCAATGCCGGGGCCGGAAGCCCGCTTCCGCTCGGCAAGATCACCGCCGAGCACATTGACGAGATCTTCAATACCAACGTCAAAGGCTCGATCTTCACTATCCAGAAGGCGCTGCCGCTGATGGGCCGGGGCGGTTCGATCATCCTGACCGGATCGAGCGCCGGCACCACGGGCGCCCCGGCATTCAGCGCCTATAGCGCGAGCAAGGCCGCGGTGCGCAACCTCGCGCGGACCTGGGCGGAAGACCTGAAGGGCACTGGCATCCGGGTGAACGTACTGTCGCCGGGGCCGACGGCGACCGAACTCGCGAAGGAAGCGCTAGGCGAGGAAGGCATGAAAGCGTTCGCCTCGATGAATCCGCTTCAGTGCATGGCCGATCCGGCGGAGATCGGGGCGGTGGCGGCTTTTCTCGCGTCGCAGGACAGCAGCTTCATGACTGCCAGCGAGGTCGCTGTCGACGGCGGCCTGGCGCAAATCTGACGCGCCGTGCCCGGCCGGTCACTCCGTTCCGTATTCGGAGCCGGTAGGGCGTGGTGAACCAAAGGAGAACATATGAGTTACGCAATTATCGGCTTCGGCAAGATTGGCCAAGCTCTTGCAAAGGCATTTGTCCGCAGCGGCATTGAAGTATCTGTTGCAACCACGCGCGACCCGGAAAGCTTTGCATCCGATGCGGCCGCGATTGGACCTGAGATCATCCCCAAAAAACTCGCGGACGCCGTCAAGGCGGACATCATCTTTTTGGCTGTCCGTTTCGAGTCGCACCGGGACGTCGCGAAGGCGCTGCCCGCGTGGCAGGGCAAGACCATCGTCGATGTGACCAATGCCTATGGCGTGCCCCCTGAGGAACTCGGAGGACAGCCCTCTTCCAGGGTCGTCGCGCACGCCTTCACCGGCGCGCGACTGGTCAAGGGCTTCAATCATCTGGTCGCTGCTGTACTTGACCAGGATCCGGCGGTACATGGTGGCAGGAGAGCAGTGTTCCTGGCGAGCGACGATGACAGCGCCGCGGCGGAGATTGGTGCGCTAGCAGAAAAACTTGGTTTCGCCCCGATCAAACTTGGCGGGCTTTCGGAAGGCGGGCTGCTTGTGCAGGCGCGCGGGAATAGCTGGGGTCGACTGATCTTTAAGGACCTGGTCCAGTTCGACTAGTTAATCGTGATCGTAGATCTCGACGCGATCCTGCCTCTCAAAAAGAGCAACCACTGTGTGATTGAAGCGCGGGCGCCGCCGGCGGTCGAGGTCGGCGTCCGGACATCGATCAGCCGCTGGGGTCGGTGAAACATTAATGGCGGGTTCCCGGACCGTTTCGGACATCGGCCTCGCTATTCGCAGCACCTTGTAGCCGGTGGTTTATGCATATCGTTCGTGCGACAGGAAGGGGCGTGCTTCCCGCCTTGCTCATTCCTTGCTCTCAGGAAAGATACATCCGCCATTGCGGACCAGCGCCTTCACCTCTTCGCTCACCTGCATGGGGCTCCGACTTAAACGAGCCAGGAACTCCTTGCGGCGCCGCAGGTACGACTTCGAATCGTGCTTCGCGCTCCAAAGGACTATGTTAAGCACGATGGGAATGAGATCGAGGCCCTTGTCGGTCAGAGTGTAGAAGTCCTTACGCCTGTCGTCGGGGCTGGGCGCCCTCGAGAGAACTCCTTGCCCCTCAAGAAAGGAAAGGCGGGAAGCCAGGACATTGGTCGCGATTCCCTCCTCCGATTTCAGGAACTCGCCATACGTCTTCTTGCCGACAAAAACGATGTCGCGAATGATCAGGAGCGACCACCGGTCGCCGAAGATCTCCACGCCGTAATTCACTGCGCAATGGGACCGAAGGTCCTCTTTACACGTCGTCTTCATGGGCAGATTTTAACATCGCTTGCATCTCGCAAGTTAAGTTCGCTTGTTTACTTGCATTTTGCAAGTGATGTGGCTAGCATGGTTTGTCCGTCGAGCGCGGTCGTTGGATCGCGCCGGCACTCCATGAATGGTCAACCCACATCAGCAAGGGAATTCGAAATGAAAATCGGCTTTATCGGCGCTGGCCCTGTCGCCCAGACGATCGCTAAACACGCACTATCGGTCGGCCACCAGGTTTTACTTAGCAACTCGCGCGGACCTGAGTCACTCGCCGCGCTTGTGGCGGAGTTGGGTTCTGGCGCTGCGGCCGGAACGGCGAGAGAGGCTGCGGAGCAGGATCTCGTTGTGCTCGCCGTCAAATGGTGGAACGTACAGGCGGCGTTATTTTCAGTCGGCGACTGGACGGGCCGGATCCTGGTGGATACAACCAATCGCGTTGCCAGCGTTCAACCTTTGGCGCTAGGCGACATAACCGGTCGGACGTCGAGCGAGATCGTCGCAGATCTCGCTCCGGGAGCGAAGGTCGTCAAGGTGTTCAACACCGTTCCGATGTCCTGGATCTCGGATTTCTCGCCGGCAAAGCAGAAGACCGCATTCTTCGTGTCCGGAGACGACGTCGGCGCCAAAAAGGCGGTAAGCGACCTTATTGATGAGATTGGTTTCTACAGTCTCGATCTAGGTTCACTCGCAGAGGGCGGCCGACTCCAGCAAACCGGCGGACCGCTCGTGGGGGTAAATCTCACGTTCAGCGAACGGTTCGTCCTTCCTACGATCGACTGACCGGGGCGGTGGCTAACGGCCAATTTCTGTCACTCGCCAGAACCATGCAACGGTCTCTCGAACGGCCGGTCTGTTCCGAAATCAGCCGATGCTCGATGCGCGCATGTCGGCCGAAGCGGACTCCCGCGGGCAGCCCGCGTGCTTCCTAAATTGAGGGACCGCTCAAGTCTGGTTGCCCCACAGATCTTCAATCGCGCGTATCGCTAGCAAATATCCATTCGCTCCTGCCCCACAGATCACCGCGGTCGCCGCCACCGAGATCGTCGAGTGACGATATTCTTCCGAACGCTTGTGGATGTTGGTGATATGCAATTCCACTACCGGCCGTTGGATGAGCTTGACCGCATCGAGTACCGGAATACGACCGAACGAAAAGCCGGCCGGATTGATGATCAGCGCGGCGTCCTGCAGGAACGCTTCCTGGATCCAGCCGATGAGCTCGCTTTCGCTGTTGGTCTGACGGAATATGCAGTCGAACTTGAGCGCGTCGGCGAGTGTCAGGCAGTTCTGTTCGATGTCCTTCAGCGTGGTGCTGCCGTATATGTGAGGCTCCCTTACGCCCAGCATGTTCAGGTTCGAGCCATTGAGGATGTACAGTTTTCGAGTCATGGTTTCAATGTGTAGAGGAGCGTTCCAAGGCGGTGCCTTTGGTTTCCCGAGATACTGCGATCATGAGGAAGGAGAGCAGATTCAGCGAGCCACAAACAGCCACGATGGCCCACGGAGAACCATGAAAGGCATTGAGCAGCGCGACAGCGACAATCGGCATTGGCCCGCCGGTGAGCAGGTTGGCTCCCGAGTACGACAGTGCTGACCCGGTGTAGCGCGCCTCGGTCGGAAAGGACTCGGCGAACCATACCGGCTGGATGCCGCTCTGGAACTGTGTGAAGCCGAGGAACGCGCCCATCACGGCCATTGTCATGGCGATCGAATTCTGGTCGAGAATCGGAAAATAGACCAGGCAGCAGATCAGCGTGCAGAACGAGCCGATCATCAGCGCACGTTTGCGTCCAATCCTATCGCTCAGATAGCCGCCCGCCAGCGCGCCCGCGATGGCGCAGACATTCGCAACCATCAACAGCATGAAACCGGTCTGCTTGGGTACGCCGAGGTGTTTCGTCAGATAGCTGAGCGAGAAAACCACGATCAGATAAAACAGCGCGGCCGGGCCGCAGAAGAACAGCGTCAGGCGAAGCGCGGTGCGCCAGTGATATTTGAAGACGGTGCCGAGCGGATTGGCGGCCCGTTTGGGCGAGCCACTCTTCCTGAGTGCCTCGAAGGCCGGTGTCTCGCTAACCTTTCTGCGGATGTAGATGCCCAGCAGCACCAGGACAAAGCTTGCAAGGAACGGAACCCGCCATCCCCAGGAATCGAAGTCATCCGACGAAAGCAGCGCAGCCAGCGTGAAGAGCGAGAAATTGGCGAGGATCTGGCTGAGCGGCGAGCAAATGCCGAGCAGGCCCGAATACCAACCACGTCGGTTAGCAGACGCATGCTCCACTGCCATCAGTTGCGCGCCGGTCGATTCGCCGCCAAGCGCAAAACCCTGGATGATGCGCAGCGAGACCAGCAACGTCGGTGCCAGGATGCCAACCTGGTGATAGGTGGGCAGCAGCCCCATCAGGAACGACGACACGCCCATCACCGACACGGTGACCAGCATCAGTTTGCGGCGCCCCCAGCGGTCCCCGAGCATGCCGCAGATCACCGCGCCCAGCGGGCGGGCGGCGAGCCCGGCCCAGAAACTCGCCAGCGACGCGAGCAGCGAGGCGGTCGGGTCGAGGGACGGGAAAAACAGCTTCGGAAAAATCGTGGCCGCGACCACGCCATACAACGCGAAGTCGAACCATTCGAGCGCTGTGCCGACGGTCGCGCCTGCCACCGCACGACGCGCCATCAAGTGGGCCTGCGCGGATTGTTCTTCCGCGGCGAGGTCTGAGTCAGCGAAAAATGACATGTTGTCTCCTGATTCTCGGTATGTTGAAACGTTCGTTCTGGCGACGAACAAGTGCTATTGTTTCCGCTGCAAAAGAGGGGTGTTCCGCACCGGAACTGCGTTTCACATCGTAGGATATGGCGAGAAATGTCGCTCAAACACGGCCTTAAAATTCTCGATTTGCTGGCGTCGCAAGGCGAAGGCGCAGGCCTCGTGGCTATTGCCGACGCGTTGTCTCTGCCCCGCAGCACCTGTCACCGCCTGCTTACCGAACTCGTTGAAGGCGGGTATGTCAGGCAATTGGTCGATCACAGCCGCTACATTCTGACAATGCGCATGACTTCGAACGGGCTCGAATTCCTGAGCTTGACGGGCATCGCAGATATCGCCCAGCCAATCATCGAACGCGTCGCCGCGCAGACCGGTGAACTGGCACGGCTGTCGCTGGTGGACGGCGAGGCAATTATCTGGGTGGGTAAGGCGGACGGACAGCGCATCGGCTTTCGCTACGATCCCGACATGGGCCAGGCAGCACGACTTTCGTGCACGTCGACCGGACACGCGTGGCTCATGACGATGACCGACGAACAGGCGATCGCACTCGTTTTGAAGCAGGGCTTCGGACAGCCGAATGAGTTCGGACCGAATGCGCCGACGACGATCAAAGCGCTGCTGGGTTTCCTGCACGCTGCGCGCGTGCGTGGATACGCGATGATCGACGAGGTGTTTGCTCCGCGCATGTCAGCGGTGGCGGCGCCCGTGGTAAGTGGCTCGCGCTGCGTCGGCGTTATCAGTTTGGCCGGACCGCGGGCGCGGCTGACTGCCGGGAAGATTCACGAGTACTCGGTATTGTTGCGGGAGGCGGCGAATGAGCTTGCCCAGTTGAGCAATATGGCGGGATTTCCGGGTCGGCCGCCACTCGGCAAGGGATGAGGACGAACCGGACTGACATCGTGCGGCCGGTGAACGTGGTTTGCTAGGCCGATGACACGCCGAGCGACTAACAGGATTGAATGGCCGCTGTGCTTTGGAAACTGCCGAATTGGTGGAACTAGGCCCAATGTCGGCTCTGGGCCGCGGGGCTCGACGAAGGCTTCCATCGTGGGCTGGTGGAAGCGACGGGCAACAATGAATTAGAGCAGCGTGGTCAAGATCATCCGCGGCATGCCACCGTTAATTGAGCGGCTACAACGAAAACTCTTCGAACACCAACTGCCGCAGCCATTGATTGCCGGGCTCCCGATGGTTCTTCGCATGCCACAGAACATTGATGGCAATGTCCGGAATCTTCACCGGGCATGCAGCCTGTTCGAGCGCGAAGGGCGCGAGGGTTCTTGTGGCATATGCCTGCGGCACAACGGCAATCAGATCCGTCGTCTGAAGGATGTGGCCGACAGCCACAAAGTGCGGTACACGCAGCCGTATGTTTCGCGCCATACCCGCACGCTGGATCACATCGTCCACCATGCCGTGACCGGTGCCTTCGGCCACGATCGACACGTGCTCGGCCTCGCGGAACGCGGCGAGCGTCATGCCCGCTTTGGCAACCGCATGCCCCTTGCGGAAGATGCACACGTATCGTTGCCGGAACAATCGGCGCTGGAAAAAGCCTGTCTTCAGGTCGGGAATGAAGCCGATCGCCAGGTCCACGCGTCCGGTTTCCATCTCTTCCTGAAGCGTGTCCGATGTTCTGCGCACCGTGCTGATGGTGACGTTCGGCGCGATCTTGCCAAGCCGTTTCATCAACGCGGGAAGGAAATAGATTTCACCGATATCCGTCATCGCGACAGTGAAGGTGCGGCTGCTCGATGCGGGATCGAATGTCGTCGTCGCGTTGAGCGTGTTGTAGATTGCGCCCAGCGCAAAGCCGATGGGCTCCGCCAGCGTTTCGGCAAAAGGCGTCGGAATCATGCCCTTCGATGTCCGAAGGAACAACTCGTCGCCGAGAATGCGGCGCAAGCGGTTCAGCGCATTGCTGATGGCCGGCTGCGAAATGCCGAGCTTCTCGGCAACCGCTGACACGCGACGCTGCCGCAGCAGTTCATTAAAGACCACCAGCAGGTTCAAGTCGATGTCGTGAAGTTCCATAGCTTGTCTCCGGTGGCCGCAGGTGCGCATTATCACTGGCAGTGATGGAGTATATCAAGCATCTTCTATTCATTTATAGCGCAGCCGGCGGCATCATGGCCTCATCAAGACCAGCCCGGAGACACTGGCGCCATGAAAGTATCCATTCTGCCGCTTCAACGCGCGCTCGACGCGCGTGCGGGCGACAACCTGCTCGACCTCCTGCGGGCCAACCAGATCCCTGTTTCGTATAGCTGCATGTCGGGCCGCTGCGGTACATGCCGTTGCCGCGTGGTTTCGGGCAGTGTGCTCACTGCCGGCAGCGGCGAATCGAACGCACCGATCAACATGGGCGAGTCGGTGTTGGCCTGCCAGACGACGCTCGTCGACGATTGCGCAATCGAAATTCCGGAAGTCGACGAGATCGTCGTTCATCCCGCGAAGATACTGAAGACGACTGTGCTTTCCATTGAGGACATGACGCACGACATCAAGCGTCTGCGCCTGAAGCTGCCTAAAGCATTCGAATTCTCGCCGGGACAGTACGCGAATCTTCAGTTCACGCCGCACCATGCGAGGCCGTATTCGATGGCGGTTACGCAGAACGCCGACGAGATCGAATTCCATATACGCGTCGTGCCCGATGGCAGAGTTACCTCCTACGTCGAAAACGAGTTGAAGGTCGGCGACATCGTGCGCGTGAGCGGTCCTTTGGGCACGGCATATCTACGCCGCAAGACGACAGGTCCCATCGTATGCATCGCGGGCGGCACGGGACTCGCGCCGATCCTTGCGATTTTGCGCGGCATCGAGCAGGCCGGCATGGAGAACGACGTGCATGTCTATTTCGGTGTTCGCTCGAAGGCTGACATCTACGGCGAACCGTGGCTCGATGAATTGCAGCGCCGGCTTGGACGCATGCGCTTTCACGTCGTCGTCGCATCGGGCAAGCAAGTGGACGACTACCGCAACGGCGTCGTCACGCAAGCCGTGAGCGACGACTGGAGCGACATGAAGGGCTGGAGCGCATACGTGGCCGGCGCACCGGTCATGGTCGACGCCGCTTCGATCCTGTTGCGACAGAAAGGGGTTGAGCCTGGGCGAATCTATGCCGATGCGTTTCATTCGAGCGGCGTTTGATCTGTGCGCGTGGGCACGCATCGCGCTATTAATGATTCTTGGAGACAACACATGATCGAGGCACCCGTTGCTTTCAGGCAGCCGGCATGGAAGGATGAAGGCAGTAGCCGCATCCCTTTTGCAGCCTATACCGACGACGCCATCTACAGGCGCGAACTGGAGCGCTTCTTTTATTCCGGGCACTGGTGTTACGTAGCGCTGGAAGCCGAAATACCGAATCCTGGCGATTTCAAGCGCACCGTGATCGGCGAGCGTTCCGTTATCGTCACGCGGGCTGCGGATGGCCAGATCCATGTCGTCGAAAACGTCTGTGCGCATCGCGGCGTGCGCTTCTGCCGCGAGAAGTCCGGCAACCGGAAGGACTTCACGTGCCCGTATCACCAGTGGAACTACGACCTGAAGGGCAACCTTGTCGGCGTGCCTTTCCGCCGCGGGGTGAAGCTCGACGGCAAGATCAATGGCGGCATGCCGCCGGATTTCGATCCGAAAGAACACGGTCTCACGAAGCTGAAGGTTGCCGCGCGCAATGGCGTGGTGTTCGCATCGTTCGAGCATGACGTGCCGTCGTTCGAGGACTATCTCGGTCCAACGATCCTCGGCTATTTCGACCGCGTTTTCGACGGACGCAAGCTCACCATTCTCGGCTACAACCGGCAACGCATTCCGGGCAACTGGAAACTGATGCAGGAGAACATCAAGGACCCGTATCACCCGGGCCTTCTGCACACGTGGTTTGTCACCTTCGGCCTCTGGCGCGCCGACAACAAATCCGAACTCAAGATGGACGAGCACTTCCGTCACGCCGCGATGATCTCGGCACGCGGCACCGGCGGCAAGGGTGACGTGACGAGTGGCGTGTCCAGTTTCAAGGAACAGATGACCCTGCACGACGACCGCTTTCTCGACGTGGTCAAGGAAGAGTGGTGGGGCGCTCCGACCGCCGTGATGATGACGCTCTTTCCGAGCGTGATCATCCAGCAGCAGGTTAATTCGATTTCGACACGGCACATCCAGCCGAACGGCCACGGTTCATTCGATTTCGTCTGGACGCATTTTGGCTTCGAGGAAGACAGCGAGGACATGACGCAGCGGCGGCTTCGCCAGGCGAACCTGTTCGGGCCGGCTGGGTTCGTCTCCGCGGACGATGGCGAAGTGATCGAATTCTCGCAGGAAGGCTTCGAGCAGAAGCCGTTTCACCGAACCGTCGCGGAACTGGGCGGGCGCGAGGTGGCCGACACCGACCACATGGTGACCGAGACGCTGATCCGCGGCATGTACCGCTACTGGCGCCGTGTGATGGAGGCTTGAGATGCTCGACTTCAATGCCTATCAGCAACTGCTCGCGCTCTATGCCGACTACGCCGCAGCGCTCGACAACAACGAACTGGACAAGTGGCCAGAGTTCTTTACCGACCAATGTGTGTACAAGGTGCAGCCTCGCGAGAACTTCGAGCGCGGCTATCCGCTCGCGACGCTTTCGTTCGAGAGCCGCGGCATGCTGAAGGACCGGGTTTTCGGCGTGACCGAGACGATTTTTCATGACCCGTACTACCAGCGGCATGTGGTGAGCGTGCCGCGCATTCTCGAAGCCGACGGGCAACGGATTCGCGCCGAAGCGAACTATGCTGTGTTTCGCACGAAGCCCGACGACATATCCACTGTGTTCAACGTGGGGCGCTACATCGACACCATTCGCCGCACGGATCAGGGCTTGAAGTTCGAGTCGCGCATCTGTGTGTTCGACAGCGAGTTGATTGCCAACTCGCTGATTTATCCGATTTGAGGTTGCTCATGAGACAGCAATGGACAAGAGTCATCGAACTCGTTGAAGTGCCGAACGACGATGTCGTCGCGGTGCAGGCCGCCGGCAAGGAACTCGCCATTTACGGCGTCGGCGGCGAAGTTTTCGCCACCGACAACATTTGCACGCACGGCCATGCGCGTCTGTGCGACGGCTTTCTCGAAGGGCATGAGATCGAATGTCCGCTGCATCAAGGACGTTTCGACATTCGCGATGGACGCGCCATGTGCGAACCGCTCACGAGCGATATCCGGAGCTATCCGGTCAGAATCGAGGCGGGCAGCGTGTTCGTCGACATCGACCATCGATCCTAGGAGACGCACATGAGCGCGCAAACGCAGCAGGAGGAACGCACGATCTATTACGAACGGATCGCGCAACAGCGGCTTGCACCGCTGTGGGAGTCGTTGCATAACCTCGTGCCGAAAACGCCGCGCCCGCAGGCGCAGGCCGCAATCTGGAAGTACGCGGAGATCCGCGATCTGGTGATGCAGTCGGGCGCGTTGATCAGCGCCGAGGAAGCGGTCCGGCGCGTGCTCGTGCTTGAGAATCCCGGACTGCCTGGCAAATCGAGTATGACGCCGACGCTTTATGCCGGCCTGCAACTGATCCTGCCGGGAGAGATTGCGCCGAGCCACCGGCATACGCAATCCGCGCTGCGCTTTATCGTCGAAGGGCAGGGCGCATGGACGGCCGTGAACGGCGAGCGCACGACCATGAAGCCCGGCGACTTCATCATCACGCCGTCATGGGCGTGGCACGACCACGGCAATCCGTCAGTCGACGAAGGCGGTGAGCCCGTGATCTGGCTGGACGGCCTGGATATTCCGCTCATCGCGACTCTCGATGCGGGATTCGCCGAGACCTACCCCGAATCGACGCAACCGGTGCTGCGCCCGGAAGGTGACAGCTTCGCCCGCTTCGGACACAACATGATGCCGGTGAGGCATCGGGCGACGGACCCCTCGTCGCCAATCTTTAGCTATCCGTACGAACGCAGTCGCGAGGCGCTCCACGCGCTTTACCGAAACGGCGAACTCGACGCCTGGGATGGTGTGAAGCTGCGCTACGTCAATCCCGCGACCGGCGGCTGGCCGATGCCGACTATCGCGACGTTCATGCAATTCCTGCCTGCGGGATTCGCGGGCCGCACCTATCGCAGTACGGACGCCACGATCTATTGCGTCGTCGAAGGCGCCGGGACGGCGCGTATCGGCGACACCGTGTTGCCGTTCGGACCTCACGACGTGTTCGTCGCGCCGTCGTGGCAGCCAGTTGCGCTCGACGCGTCGACCGACTGCGTTCTGTTCAGCTATTCGGACCGCCCCGTTTTGTCCGCGTTGAATCTGCTGCGCGAAGAACGCGTGTAGACGCTGCATGTCAGCGGCGGCGCGTGTCCACCGTGCGAGCGAGGCGCGTGTGGTTTTCCACCATTTCAATCAAGTGAGTTCCCTCATCATGTCATTCGTTTTCCCTCCTGAAGCGCCTGTTGCCCTGCCTGTTGTCGGCAGCGATGCCCAGTTCGCCGTGCGCCGCGTCTACTGCGTGGGCCGCAACTATGCCGCCCATGCGCGCGAGATGGGCTTCGATCCGGATCGCGAACCGCCGTTCTTTTTCTGCAAGCCCGCGGATGCCATCGTGCCGGTCGCATACGGCGAGCCGCTGGCGCTGGAGTATCCGTCGCAAACCGGCAATTACCACTATGAGGCCGAACTGGTTGTGGTGATCGGCAAAGGCGGCACGGATATCGGCTTGGATCGCGCGCTCGATCACGTGTGGGGCTATGCGGTCGGGCTCGATATGACGCGCCGCGATCTGCAGATGAAGATGCGCGAGATGGGTCGTCCGTGGGAAATCGGCAAGGCTTTCGACCGCTCGGCGCCCGTCGGTCCGATCCATGCCGTTGAAGACGTCGGCCATTTCGCCGCGGGCGGCATCTGGCTCGACGTCAACGGCGTCACGAAGCAGAAAAGCGACGTATCGCATCTGATCTGGTCGGTAGCGGAGACGATTGCGGATCTGTCGAAGTTCTTCCACCTGCAACCGGGCGATGTGATCTTCACCGGCACGCCCGAGGGCGTTGGCGCGGTCAACAAGGGCGACACAATGACCGTCGGCGTTGAGCGGCTTGGCGAGCTTACCGTTGCGATCGTCTGAGACGGAGGAACGCGCGATGCAACTTCATAGTTTCTTCAACAGCTCGACTTCGTACCGCGTGCGCATCGCGCTCGCGCTGAAAGGGCTCGCTTACGACTATCAGCCCGTCAACATTCGTGTGGGGGAGCATCGCGCCGAGCGGTACGTTGCCGAGGTCAATCCGTCGGCAACGGTGCCCGCGTTGGAAGACGGGGACTTTACACTCGGCCAGTCGCTCGCGATCATCGATTATCTCGACGCGCGATACCCCGAGCCGCGGCTGATTCCTAGTGAGCCCGCGCTGCGGGCGCGTGTGCTCGAGCTGTCCTCGCTGATCGCCTGCGACATGCATCCGGTCAACAATCTCCGCGTGCTCGGCTATCTGCAGACGGTGCTGAAGGTGTCGCCCGAACAGAAGGACGCGTGGTACAGACACTGGGTGTCGGAAGGGATGAAAGGCGTAGAGCGGATTCTTGAGCGTCATGGAAGCGGCACGTGGTGCTTCGGCGAAGCGCCGACGCTGTCCGACTGCTGCCTGATTCCGCAGATGGCGAACGCGCAGCGCATGGGTTGCGATCTGAGCGGCTTTCCGTTGAGCTTTGCCGTCTATGAGCGCGCGCTGAAACATCCCGCTTTCGACGCCGCGCAGCCGCAGAAGCAGCCCGATTTTGTGACGCCATAAGTTTAGGTTTCCAAACTTAAGCCTGTGCCAGAGGTTCTTCACTGCGTAACACTCGACGCGGTGCGTCCGCTGAATGTCAGCCGGGCGCACCGCGTTTTGCGTTTAGAACTTGTGCCGCAGTCCGACGCGCAGGCCCAACTGTTTGTTGCTTGCCGATGGCGTAAAGCCGCTGACATTGGCTACGGCCGACTGCCCGAGCGAGTCGTGCCCACTCGCGCGTTGCAGCACCGCGAGCGCGTACAGGTCGGTGCGCTTCGACAGGCTGTAGTCCGCGCCGAGATCGAACTGCATGTATTTGGCCCCGCCGTCGCCCTTGACCGAATTGCGCTGCGTGTAGTCGAATGCAATGCCCGTGAGCAGCGTCGGCGTGATGCGCACGCGCACGCCCAGTTCGCCGCTCGTGAAAATGGCATTGCCCGTGTAACCGAGCGGATTCGGTCCCGACGCCGAGCCGAGCGATTCGAAGCGCGTATTCGTCACGACTGCGCTGACCGTGGTCCGGCTCATCGTGTAGGCGATGCCCGCGCCGATGATTTCGAGCGTCTTCGCCGACGCATATCCCGCCGATCCGGGCGACGCCTCGGGCGCGGTGGCCGAGCCGAATGAGCCGATGTTGTTCGCCGAAGCAAGGCCCTTGTTCGGCGTATTGCCGTAGAACGACACGTTCGGATCGCGTGCATTCAGGTAGCCGGCGCCGAGGGCGAGCGATCCACCGTTGTAGCTGACGCCGAGCGACCATATCTGGTTTTGTGTCGTGCTGCCCGCTACGCCGCCGAGGCTATACAGCCCGCCTGCGCGAATGCCGTGGAAAACCGGCGTCGTGAACTTGATCGAATTGTTGATGCGGTTCGTATTGCTGAGATTATCGACGTCGTTCAGATGCGACGACATGTAGCCGCCCCACACGCCCGACGCGCCGAACTGCTGCACCGACTCGACAAGCGGGTCGTACTGGCGGCCGGCCGTCAGCGTGCCATAGCTGGAAGACAGCAGACCCACATATGCCTGACGCCCGAATTCCGCGCCACCTTGTGCAAGCGCACCGCTATTGGCCATGAAGCCGTTCTCGAGCACGAAGATGGCCTGAAGTCCGCCGCCGAGGTCTTCGGCGCCGCGCAAACCCCAGCGGCTGCCGGACAGGCCGGTGGCGTGCGCGTCGGTGAGAGCGAACTGACTGGCACCCTTAGGATGCCCGCTGGTCTTTCCCGTCTGCGCACTGTTGGTGTAACTGATGCCGACGTCGATCAGGCCATACAGCGTGACGCTGCTTTGTGCGTGTGCGGCGCCTGCCGAAAGGGCAAGAGCGCAGGCAGCGGCGTGCTTCTTCATAGAAGTCTCCAGGTGTTGTGCGAAAAGTAAAACGCGCCTCGACGAGGCATGCGGGAAGCGATGGCGCCGGCTTGAACCGGCGCCCGAAGTAGCAGATCAGGACGGAGTCAGGCGACGGCCGATTGCGTGCGATGGCGTGCAGTGTGGACGCCGCATGCGTAGATTGCGGCGGAGGCGATCGCGGCGGGAACCGCGACGATGAGAAACAGCACCGAAAAGCCGATGTCCGCGCCGAGCAGCACGCCGCCGAATAGCGCGCCGCAGACCGAGCCGAGCCGCCCGATGCCGAGCGCCCAACTGATGCCGGTCACGCGGCTCGCGGTCGGGTAGTAGCGCGCCGCGAACGCGTTGGCGCCGATTTGCGAGCCGCTGATGCAGAAGCCGACGCCGGCAACCGCCACGGCAAGCAGTGCGCCTTGCGCGATGCCTGTCAGGGCGAGAAATAGTGCGCCTGTCGCATAGGCAAAGCCGAGAACCGCAGTCGGCGCAAAGCGGTCCATGAGCCGGCCGATGACTAGCGCGCCAACCGTTCCGCCGATCTGATACACGACACCGATCCGCGATGCGACGGCGAGCGACAGGCCGGCGTGATGAATCAGCGTCGGCAACCAGTTCGTCAGCAGATAGACGATCAGCAGGCTCATGAAAAACACGCACCAGAGCAGCAACGTACCCGTGCGGAAACCCGGCGTAAACAGCTGTCTGAGGGGCGAGCCCTCGGCTTTAATCTCCTGCAGGATGAAACGCGTATTTCCGTCGGCCGGCAACGGTGCAATGCGCTTGAGCAGCGCTCCGATCTTCGACGAGGGGTAGCCTTTCGCGACCATGAAGCGTACGGATTCCGGCAGCAGGATCACCATGATGGGCACGAGCACGAGCGGCAATACGCCGCCAAAGAGGAGGACGCTGCGCCATCCATGATCGGGCATCAACTGGGCGGCCACGACGCCGCCGAGTCCCGAGCCGAGCGTGAAGCCGCAAAACATCACGGTCGTGAGGAACGATTTGCGGCGCTCCGGACAATATTCGGAGGTAAGCGCAATTGCGTTCGGCATCGCGCCGCCCAGTCCAAGACCGGTGATGAAGCGAAGCGCGATCAGCGCGCCGACGCCAGGCGACCACGCAGCGGCCAGACTTGCTACGCCGAAGAAGGCGACTGTTGCGACAAGCGTCTTCTTTCGTCCGATGCGATCGGCGAGCGGGCCGAAGAGCAGTGCGCCGACCATCAGGCCGCCAAGGCCCGCACCGAACAGCGTCCCCAGTACCGACGCGCCGATGTGCCACTCGCGCATCAGCGCGGGAGCGATGAACCCGATACAGGCGGTATCGAAGCCATCGACGGCGACGATGCAGAAACAGAGGAGCACCACTCTCCACTGGAACGAAGAGAAAGGCTGCGCGTCGAGCCAGCCACGAACGTCGATGACGGGGGAAGGGGAATTCATGCGTTGTCTCCAAACGTATTTATCGTTTTGCTATGCCGTGCAAGGTAAATGGCCGGTCGCCTGCTCGTCTACGGAAGCAGGTGAATAGTCGACATTCACGATAGTTATTTCACGCGTCTTGCCGACGCATGATGCACGGAGAGACAACGGCGGCGGTGGGAGCGCCGTCTTTGCGACAGGCAGTCATGGCGCGGTGGACGAAGTGCGCGCCAGGGGATTCCATTACGGGAGTACCCGCTCAACGGTCTCTAATACTTGTTGTGCGCGAGTTGACCTGGCTCGCTGTAAAGCATCTGCTCGCTGCGAGCGCCAACTGCAAAAGCTGAAGCTTCAGACTTCGTCGGCCGGCGCGGTCAGCTCTTCCTCCAGCCTGTCCAGCAACACGAAAATATCGGACAGATTCTTCTTCAGGGCCTTCAGCGCCGTTGGCGAAAGATTGCCGATCGCCACAGCTTCGAAGTGTTGAGCGATCGGCACGAGTTGCTGAAGCAGTTTGTCTCCCGCACTCGTCAAATTGATCGCAACCGTGCGAGCGTTGTTCTCCAGCCGGCTGCGCGATACCAGCTTCATTTTCTCCATCGTCCCGATGAGCCTGGACAGCGTCGAAAGCTCGATGGTCGTCATGTCCGCCAGATCGTTCAGACGTTGTCCCGGCACCTCGTGAAGCGCAGCCATCACGCGGTACATCGGCAATGTCACGCCGTAGGACGCGATGCGGCGCGAGAAAAGCTCACCCATGCGAACGCCCACGCGGGCCAGCAGGTAAGGAAAAGAGTCGGTCAGCTTGTACACGATGGGGCACCTCGTTATCGATTGACAGATTCTATCAAAGCAACAGTTTCGGCCTCATTATTTTCATTGCCAACAGTTGCAAATGAAACTATAGTTGTTTCAACACGGTGCCTTGAAGCCCGGATCCCCAAAGGAGACGTCATGGATACGCACGTCGTATCGCTTTCACCCCAAACCGCTGCTTCCTTCCGGGCTGCCATGCGCCGGATTGCTTCGACCGTGACCATCGTGACTGCTTCGGACGGCGAACGCCGTCACGGAATGACGATGACGGCCGTCAGTTCGCTGTCGATGGACCCGCCTTCGATGATCGTGTGTGTGAACCAGACGACGTTCCTGCACGACATCCTGATGTCGGCACGAATCTTCTGCGTCAATGTTCTCAGACACGATCAGGCCGATGTGTCGAGTGCGTTCAGCGGGGCCACCCCGCCCGCCGAACGTTTCGATGTCGGTGCATGGAAACGCAACGAGCCCGGTATCGACTATCTGGCAACGGCTCAGGCGAACATTTTTTGCACCAAGGTCGCGGCATTTCCGTTCGGTACTCACACCATTTTCATCGGTAAAGCGGACGAAGTTCTCTTGAACGAAGACGACCGCCCGCTCCTGTACAGGAACGCTGCTTACTGTTGAGCGCCGTGGAGGTCGACCGTCTTTTCGTACCGGAACGCCCCAGCGGGAATTGATATCTGGAGGGATATTATGTTTGTTGCAGAAAAAGAAGACCGCGCGACTGGCGACGCGTTGCGGCCTACAGCGGAACAGATCCGTACTAGCATGTCGGCACTGAGCGCGGCGCTGAAGTCTCGCGCTCAAACGGTTGAGGCTGAACGGCGCGTTCCAATGGAAAACATTGAGGCATTGCGCGCCGAGGGTTACTTCGACGTGTTAAAGCCGAAGGCATTCGGTGGTCTCGAGTACGACTTTTCCACGCTGGTAGATCTGAATGTCGACCTCGCCAGAAGCTGCGCATCCACGGCGTGGGTCGCGGGCCTTCTCGCCGCGCATCAATGGCTAGTCGCGGGATTCCCGGAACAAGCTCAGCACGACGTGTGGGGCAGCAATCCGAACGCGCTTGTTTGCGGTTCGTACGCGCCGGCCTGTCAGGCGCAGGCAACCGAAGGGGGTTACCTGATCAGCGGGCGATGGAGTTTCGCGAGCGGCTGTGAATGCGCTCAATGGTCGCTTTGCGCCGCAGTGATTCCTCCGGACGGTGACAGGGATAAGCCCTCTCCCGCTTTTCTGCTGGTTCCCGAATCCGATTACGTCATCGACGATACCTGGCACGTGGTAGGACTGGCCGGTACGGGTAGCAAGACGCTGGTTCTCGATAATGTATTCGTGCCGAAGCATCGCCTGCTTTTCTTCTCGGAGACAACGAGCGGACAAACGCCGGGGGCGCGGACCTATAGCGAGAATCCAGGTTTTTCGATCCCGATGCTCACTGCGATTCCGTCCTGCCTCGCCTCGGTCGCAGTAGGCGCCGCGCTGGGCGCGCTGGAAGACTATCTCGAGCGCACGGCGCGGCGCGTGACGCGAGGCGCAGTCGCCGGCGCACAGAATCGCATGGCCGAATTTCCGACGATCCAGTTGCGCGTCGCCGAGGCCACGGCCAGTGCGGACGCCGCGAGAAAGATTCTGTTGAGCGACCTGCGCGAGCGCGAAGCCACGGTTTATCAGGGCGAACGCGTCTCTGTCGAGGAGCGCATTCGCAGTCGTCTCGGACAGGCATTTGCCGTTTCCCTCGCGATTCGCGCAGCCGAGGCGCTGAACGCGTCGACGGGAGGGCAGGGCCTCGATCTCTCGCATCCCGTTCAGCGTGCATGGCGCGACGTCAATGCAGTGGGGCGCCATATCAGCATGAACTGGGATACGGTAGGAACCATGTACGGCCAGATGGCGCTCGGGCTCGACCCCAAGGGTCAATACTAATACGATCGGAGCATCGCATGTCTTTCAAAGCAACCAGGAAAATTGCGCTCGAAGAGCACTTCGCAATCGACGCAACGGTTCAGGATTCCGCCGGTTTCGTGCCGGCCTCGTATTGGGTAGAACTCAAGGCGCGCCTGCTGGATATCCAGGGCCGGCGTATCGACGAAATGGATCAGAACGGTGTCGACCTCATGATCCTCTCTCTCAATGCGCCGACCGTGCAGGCTGTGCCGAATATCAAGGACGCGTACGACCTGTCGCGCCGCGCGAATGACTTTCTCGCCGAGCAGATCGTGAAGCGCCCGGACCGGTTCAAGGGTTTTGCCGCCTTGCCCATGCAATCTCCGGAACTCGCTGCGCGTGAACTCGAGCGCTGCGTCAAGGAGCTGAATTTCGTCGGCGCGCTGGTCAATGGATTCTCGCAGGTCGAAGGTTCTGACGCAGCGCTTTACTACGACTTGCCCCAGTACCGGCAGTTCTGGTCAGTCGTTCAGAAGCTCGATGTTCCTTTCTATCTGCATCCGCGCAATCCGCTTGCATCGCATGCGCCGATCTATGATGGACACGCGTGGCTGCTCGGTCCCACGTGGGCTTTTGGCCAGGAAACGGCGGTGCATGCGCTGCGTCTGATGGGCTCGGGTCTTTTCGACGAGTATCCGGAATTGAAGATTATCCTGGGACATATGGGAGAAGGTCTGCCCTATAGCATGTGGCGCATCGACAACCGCAACGCGTGGGTCAAAACCGAGCCGAGCTATCCCGCGAAAAAGCACATCGCGGAGTACTTCCACAATAACTTCTGGCTGACCACGTCCGGCAATTTCCGGACTCAGACGTTGATCGACGCGATGCTCGAGATCGGTTCCGACCGCATTCTGTTCTCGACGGACTGGCCATTTGAAAACGTCGATCACGCGGCGCACTGGTTCGAGGAAGCCGCTATCAGCGACAACGACCGCATCAAGATTGGAAGGACCAACGCAGCGCGCCTATTCAAGCTTGAGCCGTAATCGTCCTGACTGAATGAATGCAGCAGACCATGAAGCGGTGAAGTGAAGGATACGGGCACCGGCATCGGCAGCGCCGATTAGCCGCACTGCCCGATACGAAAATATAAAATGGAGTGAGACACATGCACAACGATTCGATCGATGTGAATGATGAACTATCAGATGCGCCTGTCGGCAGGATGCACATCAAACTTGGCATTCTGCTCGCATTGATGACGCTATTCGATGGCTACGACACGTTCAATCCTGCGTACGTGATCCACTATGTGCGCGGACCCTGGCTGTTGTCGCTACAGCAGGCGGGGCTGCTGGTTTCGAGCGGACTGGTCGGCTTCCTTTTTGGAGCCGCTATTCACGGCGCGATTGCTGACCGGTTTGGCCGCCGCATCACGCTCATTGCGGGACTATGGATTACCACCGTCTTCTCCGTGCTGACGGCACTCGCAGCAGACACTTTTGCCAGCTTCTGCACACTTCGCGTTTTGACGGGGCTCGGTCTGGGCGTTCTGTTGCCGCTTGCGACCACCTACATCAACGAACTCGCGCCGAGACGCGTCGAGAACACATTTGCATTGTGGGGCGTGGCCCTTGGATGGGCTGCGGGCGGCGCCGCGGCGGGACTCGTCGGTGTATTTCTCACGCCTCACACCGGCTGGCAGGGGTTGTATTGGATCGGCTCGCTGTCCATCTTGCTGATTCCTTTCGTGCACCTCTATCTGCCGGAGTCGCCGAAGTTCGCGCTACTGCGCGGCCGTGAAAGCGAAGTCAGGGGCATTCTTGCGAAGCTGCGACCGGAGCGGGCGCATCTTTATCAGACGCTTTCCATCAGGAAGCCGCTCGTGCCGGAGAAGGCTCCCGTTCTCGCGCTACTGGCCGCTCCATACCGCCGGCTTTCCATCGCTATCTGGTTGACCAGCTTTCTCAGTCTTTTTTGTATCTTCGGCCTTTCCGGGTGGATTCCGACGCTGATGCAGGCGCGTGGCGAGAGCTTCGGTATGAGCTTCGCGTTCGGCGCGTTGATGCAGGTGATGTCATTCGTCGGCGGCCTGGTGTGCGGACGTCTGGTCGACCGGACGGGGCATCCGCGGTTCTGGCTTTGCATGTGGTGGGCCGCAGGGGCTTTGTCAGTCCTGGCGCTCGTTTTTCTGCAGTCGCATTGGGTCAATCTGGTTTGCAGTGCAATGGCCGGTTTCTGCATCATCGGCGGCCAGTTTGTTCTCAACAACTTTACGGCTGCCTCCTATGAAACGCGGATGCGGGCGACCGCCGTGGGCATGGAACTCGCCGTCGGGCGACTTGGCGCGATCCTCGGGCCGTTTATTGGCGGAGCGTTGCAACAGATATTCGGTGGCACACAAGCGATGTTGCTCGCCATCGTCATTGCGGCGGGCGGCGCAGCAGTCACTGTGCGGTTTGCCACCAGATCGGCCGGTTGCCGCTTCGATAGCCGCGGTGAGGCTGACGATGTGGCAACGGCAACGGGCATCACCTCCGCAAACGGTCTGAACCAGGAATTGGGTTAGCAGCGGCCACAGCCACGCTGTCGTCGTGTTCAATAAAAGCGGTACAAATTAATAGTAGAACTAAAGGAGACTTCATAATGAAAAAGGCAGTCTGTGGTGGCGCTATTCTCGTGACGGCTTTATCGGCGCATGCGCAGAGCAGCGTCACACTTTATGGCGTTGTCGATGTGGGTATGAGCTACCAGAATAGCGCGCAGACAGGAAAATCGGGCGGTCAGGTGAACGGGAAAAGTCTGGTTGCTTTGACTGACGCACATGCGACAGGTTTGTCGGGTAGCCGCTGGGGCCTGCGAGGCGCCGAAGATCTCGGCAATCAGATCAAGGCTATATTCGTGCTTGAAAATGGCTTTATGGTCAATAGTGGCGCACTGGCGCAAGGCGGTGCCGAGTTCGGCCGGCAGGCATATGTGGGCCTGTCGTCGCCGAACATCGGCACCATGACGGCCGGCCGTCAGTACGATCCAGTGGTCGAGTCGATCCAGCAGTTTTCGGCTCCTTACTGGGCTGGGTATATGTCGTCGCATATCGGAGACGTCGACAATCTCGCGAATACCAGCCGCATCAACAATTCGGTCAAATACACGACACCAAGCTTCGGTGGACTGAAAGCCGGAGCACTTTACAGTTTCGGCGGAGTGGCTGGCAGCCAGTCGCGCAATCAGATCTGGTCGCTCGGTGTCAGTTACAACGGAGGCGCGTTTTCTGCGGGCGCCGGCTACCTGAATGCGCGCAACCCGAACGTCTCGTTCTATGGAAACACGCCGAACAAAGGTCTTGCGACGGTGAACAACATCGGCTCGCTCGGCTCGGCGACCGCACCGCAGGCGCTACCGGCCTACGCCGGCTATGCGTCTGCCAACACACTGGAAATCGTCGGTTTGGGAGCTTCATACGCGCTGAGCCGGACAACGGTCAGCGCGGTCGTTACCAACACGCGCTTTGAAGGCCTCGGATCAAGTTCTGGACCGAACCCGTTTGGGTACCGCGGCAATGCGGTATTCACGAACGCGGAACTGGGTGTGCGGACGTTGATTACACCGGCGCTGCTGGCCGGCGTCGCATTCGACTATACGACGCGCAATTCCGTCAAGGGCGATGGGGGAGCGAAGTATATGCAACTGAACTTCGCAATGGACTACAGTCTGTCAAAGCGCACCGACATCTATGCGCTAGTGGCGTTGCAACGGGCGACTGGTCGCGATTCGCTCGGACAGTCGTCAGTCGCTGCCATCAGCGGATTTACGCCTTCCGCAACGGACAAACAGGTCGGCCTGCGCCTTGGCATGCGTCACAAGTTCTGAACCGGTAGAAGTGGGAGATTACGATGCGTAACGTCGACGAAGACACCATCACACAGATCGTGTTGGCACGACATGCTGAAGGGGTAAATCCCCGCCTCAATCAGATCATGACGAACCTTGTCCAACACCTGCACGCATTCGCTCGTGAGGTCAGATTGACCGAGGAGGAGTGGTTCAAGGGAATCGAGTTCCTCACGGCCGCTGGCCATATCACCGACGATAAACGCCAGGAGTTCATTCTCCTGTCGGATACGCTCGGTCTGTCGATGTTGGTCACGGCGATGAATAACCGCAAGCCGGCTGGATGCACCGAGTCAACTGTGTTGGGCCCGTTCTTCGTCGCCGATGCACCGGCGTATCAGAATGGCGACGACGTGGCGAACGGTGCGAAAGGGGAACCTTGCTTCGTGATGGGAAGAGTGAAGGGGCTCGGCGGTGAGCCTGTCGCAAACGCCATTATCGACGTATGGCAGGCCGACTCCGACGGGTTCTACGACGTGCAGTACGACGGCAATGCTGACGCGCTCGGTCGTGGAAGATTGCGCAGCCGCGCGGACGGCTCATTCAATTTCCGGTCCGTCACGGCCGAGTCGTATCCGATTCCGTATGACGGCCCCGTCGGAAAGATGCTCGAGGCGCTCGGCCGTCACCCGTGGCGGCCCGCGCATCTGCATTTCATGATCGAAGCGCCAGGCTACGAGCGCCTGATCACACACGTCTTTCGCTCGGGAGACCGGTATCTGGATTCGGACGCGGTATTTGGCGTGCGCTCCTCTTTGATCGCCGACTGGCAGCAGCACGACGCCGGCATTGCGCCCGATGGTACAAAGATCGATGTGCCATACAGCACGCTGGATTTCACATTCGTCCTCAACCCTGCGCATGAAAGCGCGGTGTGAACCATCAGTTCAGGCTGTCTGAATCTCCAGGTGCGATATGGAATCTTTTATCTATCAGGCGCAGCCCGCTCGTGTCATCTTCGGTTCCGGGACCGGAGCACAGCTTGCCGATGAGGCGCAGCGGCTTGGACTGAAGCGCTTGCTCATACTATGCACACCTGGGCAGACCGCACTGGCCGAGCGTGCACGTCAATGGGCAGGAGAACGGGTGGTTGGCATATTCGCCGACGCGACCATGCATACGCCCGTCGATGTGACGGAACGTGCGCTTGATGTGGTGCAGGATCTGCGTGCCGATGGTGTCGTGTCCATTGGCGGTGGATCGACAATTGGCTTGGGCAAGGCGATCGCACTTCGGACGGATCTTCCGCAGATCGTCCTGCCGACGACCTACGCCGGTTCCGAAATGACGCCTATTCTCGGTGAAACGAAAGACGGTCTGAAGACGACGCAGCGAAGCCCGAGAATCTTGCCAGAAACCGTTATCTACGACGTGAATCTGAGCCTGTCGTTGCCCTCCCACATATCGGCCCTGTCTGCGTTCAATGCAATCGCTCACGCAGTCGAGGCGCTCTACGCACCGGACACTAACCCAATCATCTCGCTGATGGCACAAGAAGGTGTGCGCTCGCTCGTCCGTGCGCTGCCGGAATTGATCGAAGCGCCTCACGATCCCGCCGTCAGAAGTGACATGCTATACGGCGCGTGGCTCTGTTCATGTTGTCTCGGCAGCACCACGATGGGATTGCATCACAAGCTTTGTCATACGTTGGGCGGAGCCTTCAATCTGCCGCACGCGGAAACGCATACGATCGTGCTGCCGTATGTGCTCGAGTTCAATGCGCCGGCGATACCGGACGCAATGGCGCGTTTGTCCGACGCGATGAACGATGACGATCCGGTCAATACTCTCCTTGCTCTGGAGCGTGTCTGTCGGATTCCCATGGCGCTGAAGGACATTGGTATGCCGGAAGAGGGTATCGCCGGGGCGGTGGATCAGTTGCTGGCTAACCCGTACGCCAATCCACGGCCGCTGGAAACAACTGCGCTGACCGAACTGATCGAGCGCGCGTGGGCCGGCACTGGTAGCCAGGTTGCCGGATGATGGCGGCGTACCGGTGGCGAAATGCTTGCTTCAACACAGTTGACGGCCTTAGTGCAACGGAACCCGGGGGCAGGAGTCGCGAAGAATCTTGTCCACGTGCTGCGCAGCTAGTCTGGCGCAGCTTTGCCTTCCCACGAACTGGCGCCCGCGCCGCTGGCAGTCAGCTCGTCGCCCGGTTGGGGCGCAACCCGATATCACGTTGCTGCATGCGCTGCGTAGAAGAGCTGCCTTTCAAGAAGCAGATTCTTGACACACCAAGTTAGAAACGAGCTAGTCGTCGAAAGTGAGTTTCTGCGGAACCTCTGGCGGTGCACTCGATGGGTAATTCTTCGCAGTGCGGAATCTCGTTCTGTGCTGTCGTGGTATCGCATCGGTGTTTGTTCAGCGGGTTGCATTGCGCGATCGCTTCAATGCCGCAATCATGGGTCGCGTGGCTGCATCCGTCGCCATCCCTTCGATCGCCGATAGTGTCCGGGTTCCCGGTGCAAAGTGTGATTGCTCCAGATAGAAGGTTTCACCGGTCCGTGCCTCCGTCGTCCGCAAAATACGCTATTAAATCCTGTTGAAGTTCGCGTGTCGGACCATATGGAGCATTGGAGAACGACCGCATCAATGAACCACGGCCCGAACTCGAGGCTATTCCCGCGAGTGCGCTGAGCGTTGCGCGCACAGGACGTTGCCTCGGCGTGACGGATGCTCTCTATTGCGCCTTCCCGGCTCGCCGGTTGTCAAATGGCGAACTAGTCTACCGGCTTGTGTGATCGCCCAAAGAAGGAGTCTCGGGACACCCTGTGCATGAGCCGACTGCTGGTCTTTAAACCGAGGATACGGGTTCTCCACATTTCCTCAATCAACGACTGCATGTAAGCTCATCGCGCGCGGCGCTTGCGGGGGACTGGCCTGACAGTAACGCCCGGACGTCATTCTGTGCAGACCCGCTCCGAACCGAGCGCGCCTGTTCTTTTCCAGTGGTGGCCCGGTGAAAGCGGAGGGATCGTGATCAGACTTCTGGGTATTTTTGCACGGATGATTGGCCTGGCTGGGTGCATTACAATTATGCCGCATGGGCCAGACGCGGCGCTCGATGATACTTCTGCCTTCGCGGCTGGCTATCATGGAGCCCCTGCAATCGGAATTGGACCGGAGCCCAACGGGCAACACTGGCACCGATGATTTAAACCCTGCAAGACTATGGCCCGGTGCGAGCCCGATTTATGTCATGCTATGACTAAAGCCTGTCCGGCGCAGCTACACGCTAGGATCTGCACGGCGCAATGGCGCCAGTTTCAAAAATTCAGGGGGCTTACACGCCGATGAGCGCAGTCGACAGTCCTGCAACACAGACAGTGACGTATCCGCCGCTCGACACGTTGAAGGAGATTGCGCCGGATGTCTGGATCGTGGACGGTCCGGCGATCCGGTTCGGCATTCCTTGCTTTAGGATTGCGTTTCCAACCAGAATGACGATAATCCGTACCGCTGGACGGCAGCTGTTCATCCATTCGCCCACCCGGCTTACGCCTGCCCTCAAGGTTGCGCTGGCGCAGGTCGGAACACCGAGCTGGCTTATTGGGCCGAACCGGATGCACACCCGGTGGCTCCAGGACTGGTCATCGGCGTATCCGGACGCGCTGGCATATGTGGCCCCAAGCGACGGGAGAGGCATGTCGGATCCACCCATTACGCACCGTCTGCCACTGAACGGAATCACGGCCTACGGATGGGAACCGCATATAGCGACATTACCCATTGCAGGTAGTTACTTTACGGAAATCGTGTTTTTTCATCGTGTCTCGCGGACCCTGATCCTGGCGGATCTGATAGAAAACTTCGAGTCGGACAGGCTTGATTCTCCGATGGCGCGGATTCTCACTCAACTGGGCGGTGTGCGGCACCCCGATGGTCAGATGCCACGTGATATGCGGCTGTCGTTCGCACGGCACAGGAGCGAGCTCAGACTCGCCGTGGAAACGATGATCCGATGGGATCCCGAACGCGTCATCATCTCGCACGGCCGCTGGTATTGCAGAGACGGAGCTGCGGAGCTGAGGCGCGCCTTCCGGTGGCTGATCGGTCGGCAATGAGGACTCGGCATCAAAGGGTTTTGCACCGACTAGTGTGGTTTCGCGCTCCAGCCAGTGCCGAACCCGTACCCCTGCAATCGCTGGGGCATCGTTAAATGCTGGCGATCGTAGCGTCGCAGCGCGGAGAAATACGAAGGTCCGTTGATAACGGAGGGCGAGCGGTACTGTCGCGGATCCGAGGGGAAGTTTCCACCATCGTGCGCGCTGAACACGGGTTCGCCAGACAGGGTCTGTGGACCGTGCGACTCCAGCATCGCGACACGCACGGTGACCGGCGTGTCTGCGATGGCCGTAACCGCCGGTAGTGTTGCTAACGCGACAAGTAATGCGCACGCAAAATAACGGATCATCGATCACTCCCGGATAAGCGGGAATATCGCGGCTGCACGAACACGACAAGCAAGGCGACACGTAGAGAATCGGTCTCCCGCTCCTGGCGTTTTAGAATCGCAGCATCCTGACATGGCGAACGGCCTCTGAACGCTGCGTTCGCCGCAGGAGAGCAACACCCGGCGCACCGTCTGTACGCGTGCATGCCGTCGTGCGGTTTAAGCACAAGATGACATATTTTTAATGTGTTGTCGAATTTTCTGGAGGTGGGATGGGTTCCCGCAAAGGCACCACAGTCAAGGTACCGGGCAAGCCGGATCTGGAGGCAATGTCCGAATTCCGTTACCAGCTACGACAATTTCTCAGGTTCTCCGAAGAAATTACGCATGCGGAAGGCGTTACGCCGTTGCAGTACCAATTACTGCTTCATGTCAGAGGGTTTCCGGGGCGTAAATGGGCAACGGTGGGTGAACTCGCCGAGCGTCTCCAGGCCGCGCCGAACGGAACGGCCGCACTGGTCTCGCGCTGCGAAGCGGTCGGCCTCGTGGTTCGTCGGCCGGACACTGTGGATCGTCGTCAGGTTCAGGTGCATCTTACGGCGAAGGGTGAGCGCTGTCTGCTGAAACTGGCGTCGCTGCACAAGTCCGAGATGGAGTCGTTCGGCTGGGCATTCGGCGGAGCCGGCAGACAATAAGAAAACGTCTTCGTGCCTACGCGAACAACTATTTGCCGTATTTCATCCGTCCTGGCAGTGAAGGGCTACTCACGACCACTGGCTTTGTCGCATGCACGTCGCTGCTGGGCGTCACGGCCTTGCTGAACCCGATGGTCGTCCGATGGCTGCTTAACGTCAATTCAACCATTACAGGGTGGAAAATTCTGGTGCCGGTGCTCACCATCATCGGACTGATGACGGCGAGCAGATATTGGAACGTATTGAGCGCGGCGCCCGACAGTTAGCTTCATCTGCAGTAATCTGTGATCACTGGACGGGCTTCAAAACCAACACATTCCTGTTTTCGCTGGTTGCGATCGGTTTCGTGCTCTACGCCGTGTACTACCATGTAATTGCACGCAAGCGAGCTAGCCGGTTCGGCTGGAAGAACATCGCGTGGCTGTCGCCGTGGTTTGGCGGGGGTCTGGGTGTTGTCATGGCTGGGCAACGTCGGAGGCGGCCGGAACGTGATTGGTTTTGGTTGGGATATTCTGCTGCTGGCGGTCTGGCGCGTCATCGTCATCCTGTTCGCAATGCGCTGTGCGCTGAGCCCGGGCGGAACGACGGCCATGATGGAACGGATGAAACGCACCAGTTGAGCGCAGGCGCGAGTTGGGCAATGCGATCACGCGGCACGATGTGCCGGAAGACCGGCAGGACGCTTTTGCGGATCGCTGGGAAGCTGGACGCGAGGTCCGGAATGGCCGCCCGGACATGCATGACGCCAGCAGATCCACCATGTAGTCGTTCTGGGGATGACAAGCTATGACGGGCGAGCCTCATCGGCATGATCAGGATTCCTCCAGCCAGACGCACCACGTGAAGGTCGCGCCGGTGCAACCACGCCCGGTCGCTCACCTCGATGACGATTCCGTCATGCCGGTCGCCCTCTACTGGCTATGTTGTCTCGCGTTCGTCGTCGGCATTGTGACTGGGCTCGGCGCCGTCGTGTTCCGGGGACTGATCGGGCTGGTGCACAACCTGTTCTTTCTCGGGCAACTGTCGGTTGCCTATGATGCCAGCCGCTTCACGCCCGCATCACCGTGGGGCATGTTTGTCATTCTCGTGCCTGTCGTAGGCGGACTCGCGGTCACCTGGATCGTGAGCACATTTGCGCCGGAAGCCAAGGGACACGGGGTACCGGAGGTGATGGACGCGATCTACTATAAGCGCGGTGCGATCCGCCCCGTCGTGGCCGTGGTGAAATCGATTGCATCTGCACTGGCGATCGGCTCCGGCGCTGCCGTCGGACGCGAGGGGCCGATCATCCAGATCGGCTCCGCACTCGGATCGACTCTCGGTCAGCTGGTGACCATGACGGCCGGGCAGCGTATCACGCTGGTCGCCGCGGGCGCCGGTGCCGGCATTGCCGCGACCTTTAATACGCCAATCGGCGGGGTGCTGTTCGCCACCGAATTGATGATGCCGGAGATCAGCGTCAACACGTTTCTGCCTGTGGCGATTGCAACGGGGACGGCGACCTTTCTAGGTCGGCTGTTCTTCGGTGCTGCGCCAGCGTTCTTTGTCCCTGCGCAACTGGGCGCAATTCCAAACCAGCCGGGCAGTGCATTAACGCTGATCCTTTATGCGCTACTCGGTGCCGCAACGGGCGTGGCCGCGGCGCTGCTGATACGCGCGCTGCATTGGGCAGAAGATGGATTCGACAAGATACCGGGACGATACGGGCGTCACGCCTTCGGGATGCTGATCGTTGGCGCGACGATGTATCTGCTATGGCGCTATGCGGGGCATTATTACGTCGAAGGTGTCGGCTACGCGACAATCCAGGCCACGTTGTACGGACAACTGCAGGGTGGTGCTTTCCTGCTGATGCTGGCGCTGTGCAAGATGCTGGCGACATCGGTCAGCCTCGGTTCGGGTTCGTCTGGGGGCGTGTTTTCTCCGTCGCTTTTTATCGGTGCGACACTCGGGGCGTCGTTTGCGTCCGTGGTTGCGCTTGCGCTGCCGGGGGCACCCGTCAGCGCACCTGCGTTTGCGATGGTGGGCATGGGAGCAATGGTCGGCGGCGGCACAGGCGCCGCGATGACCGCGGTTGCGATGGTCTTCGAAATGACGCGGGACTATGACATCGTGCTGCCGATGATCATCGCGGTGGCCTTCAGCCTCGGCGCACGCCGGCTACTGTCTCCCGAAAGTATCTATACGCTCAAGCTCGTGCGGCGCGGACACCCGATTCCCAACGCCCTGCATGCGAATATGTTTCTGGTGCAGAGCGCGGCCCAGGTCATGGAAACCGATGTCTTCGTGCTCGATGAGCATGTACCGTTTCGCGACGTGCTTGCCGGTGTAGAAGGCGCCGCTTTCCGGCATGTCGTGATCACGAGGGCGCATGAAATCCACGGAGTGCTGCGGATCAATACCGGACTGCGCCGCGCCGTGAGTCATGGCGCTCCGGATATTTCACTTGGCGCTCTCGCGCAGCGCAACTTCATTGTCGTAGAGGAGAACGACGTTGCGTTCGGTGTGATTACCCGCCTTTGGAAACAGCGTGCGGCGATGGCGGTCGTGGTTGGGCGACAGGAGGGACACGGTCCCCTTCGCGTGCTCGGGGTGATCGCCAAGGAACACATTGCGGATGCAGTTGCGAGCAGCATAAAGATATTCCCGGGACAGGCCGAGAGTCGGCCCCGGCAAGGCGCCGTGAGGCCGTTTGACAGCAACCGAAGAAAGAAGAAAGTCGGCGGCGACGGCAAAGGAGCTGGCAATGAAACTGACGCATGACCTCGACAACCTCCGCGAGCGTATCGGCAGAGCACTTCACCTCGACTACATTAAACAGATGTCGGGCGCGATGCGAGCCGGAAAACTGGAACGGGGGCCTGAATGGGCGATCGTCTACCGGACGGCGCACGGTTTCTGCTGCATCTATCAGGGCGAAGCCGTCGAACTGCAGGAAATGCTCGATGTCCAGATCTGGGCCGAAGAAATGGATGTCCAGACCTGGTTCATCGGTCTTTGACTGCCGGCTAATTTTCGCGTCTGGAAACCATAGCCGGACCCTCCTGCAACCGGCGGCGCATATCGCGATCGCCAATGGCAACTGTCAGTTGCAGCGCTTCAAGGGCCGGCCGTGGCGCACGTTTCAAAGAGTGCGCGCCTCTTCATGGAGGCGCTCGGCTTCATCGGAAAGTCGTCGGAAGCTATAGCAATCAGGGAACAGGAACACCGACTGCTGGCAACCATCTCCGAATCGCTCATGTTTGGAGGGCAACTTGCGGCCCAGTGAGACAGTTGATGAGCTACGGTATCTTTCCCGTCTGGTTACACGGCCTTTCAATCGCATGGCTGGCACTGGGCGCGATTTGCGCCGTTGTAATCGTGGCCGATGAATTCCGGCGACCGCAGAAGATGTGGATCATGAACCTCGTCTCGCCACTGACTGCACTGTTCGGCACCTTCCTCTGGTTGGCTGCTTACTATGCTTGGGGCCGTAACTCCCCGGCGGCCGGGGATCAAAACAGCGACCCCGCTTTTCCGGCAATGGTGCTGAAGGGCACTAGCCACTGGGCGCCGGTTGCACGCTAGGGGACATCGTTGCAGAATGGGCGGCGTTTATGTTCCCGAACGTAGCAGTGTGGTTCGGTTGGCATACGCTCTTCGCCGAGAAGACATTCGCAGTCTGGATCGCTGACTTCATTGTCGCGTTTCTGCTCGGCGTGCTATTCCAGTACTTCACTATCAAGCCGATGCGCGACCTTTCCGTCCGGCAGGGCCTGGTCGCCGCGCTTAAGGCGGACATTGCCTCGATAAGCGCATGGCAGATAGGCATGTATGGATTAATGGCACTCATCCAGTTCTTCTGGTTCAAGCCGGCCTATGGCGGCATTGCGAACGTCGCCAGCCCGGAGTTCTGGTTTGCAATGCAGCTTGCGATGCTTGCGGGGTTTGCGACTAGCTATCCCGTCAACTGGCTGTTGATCCGTTCGGGTGTGAAGGAAAAGATGTGAGGCGATGGCGCGGCGCAACAGACATGGTGCGCAGGCCGGTGTCTGCGGTTCGCCATCATGCGCCAGCTGGCATTCGCCTTGGCTTTCCGACGACTTTCTGAATGCCGACGGTTTTTATTACAAGCCGTTTGAAAAAATGGCACATCGTGACATGTAATATCACGCTGTTCGGATGCCGAAGCGTTAAGACACCGTGATTGGCCTTTGCCCTGACGGGGCAAAGCTGCGGGTGCGTCGCTCGAAGCAGTATCTGGATCGTCAACGCTATTTGGGTATGCGGATGCGCTTGGGTGCGCGCGTTCCGTCTGGCATTGCACAACGCCGCACCATAGCGGCGTAAGGTGGCGCGGTAAGGCGTCGCTCGAAGTACTCTACAACCGTCATGCCGGAGCGCTTCTTCAGTCGGACGCCGATATTCACGCCTCTATAGAAGGATTGCGCCCGCAGATTGATCGTGTCGCCCTTATGTATGCTGCGAAAGCGACGCGCGCCTGTCCGCCACCTCAAAGCGATGCACCTCGCAATCGATTCGACGGATGCGTGAGAATGCAGCGTGAGAGCGGGTGCCCCGGAAAACAGGCTGTCCGTCCGCGTACAGGCGGTCGCAAGGATTGCCGAACATCCAAGCGCGATGAGCAGATGCCACGTCCGCCCGTTCTTCGGCGTTTTCTTCTTGTCGCCGGTTCGCGCATCTCGGGAAGAACTCGCCCGAGACATCCCGCTATAACCGATAACACTCAGACGCCGCATCATCGGCGCCCACCGCTGTCCCAGTCTGCTGCGCATCAATAGTTGGCTCCGTTTCGAGGGATTTCGAACGACAGCAAGGGTTCGAGTTAACGGCTATTGCAATCGTCAGCTGGCAAATTCCGCTGCCCGAAAAGGATAGACGATACACGGGGGAACGCGCAGGATCCCATTTACCACCCAGAGCGCGTCGGCGCCTGCGATCGGTACAGCAGGCGAAAACGGAGTGGTCGCTACATGCGCGAAGGGCCAGTTGCGCCTCGGTGGCTAACAGCTTTGCGCACGAGGCGGCCGATAGTCAAGCCTTGCCCGAAAATGGAAATCACGACAACAGAATAGGTCATCGCAAGAACTACATCTCGCGCGTTGCTAGCCGGAATCGACAGCGCAAGCGCGACGGAAATCCCTCCTCTCAGCGCACCCCACGTTAGCACTTTCCAGGAGCCCACGGGCAGACCGGCTGTTCGACCCAGGAACGCAACGGGAGCGCCGACGGAAAGCAGTCTCGACACGAGTGCCACGGCTGCAGCCAGCGCACCAGCCAACACGACAGTGGCCGGGAACGGGATGAGGAGTACCTGCATACCGATGAGTACAAACAGCAGCGCATTGAGGATCTCATCGATCAGTTCCCAGAACACGTCGACGTACTGGCGAGTCGTCGATGACATTGCGTGGCGGCGAGCGCGGTTGCCAGTCATGACACCGGCGACAACCATGGCCAGCGGCCCGGAGACTTCCAGATGGTTCGCGAGAGCATAGCCGCCGACTACGGCAGCAAGGGTGAGCAGCACTTCGATCTGGTAATGATCCACGGATTGCAGCAGTCGATATAGAGCCCAGCCGATTGCGTAGCCAAAAAGCAAACCGCCGCCTGCTTCTCGAAGCAGATCCACAAGTCCCGATTGCAGAGTTGGAGCCTTGCCGCTCGTCGCAAACGACAGAAGCAGCGAAAACAGCACGACGCCCACGCCATCGTTGAAGAGTGACTCACCCGCGATTACGACCTCGAGGCTTTTAGGAGCTCCGGCAGACTTGACGATGCCCATCACTGCGATTGGGTCGGTAGGTGAGATCAGCGCGCCAAACAACAAGCAATATGGAAGCGTCAGCTGGACGCCGATGCCTGGCAGGAGATACCACATGACGATGCCGACAATCGCCGTGGAGACGCTGGTGCTGATGACCGATAGCGCCATGACGTGCCATTTATATTTCTGGAGCCTCCCCAGATCGACGTGCATGGCGCCAGCAAACAGCATGAGTGACAACATTCCTTGCAACAACAGTCCACCGAGATCGGCAGAACGTATCAGGTTTGTTTCTGCGAGCCGGAGTTTGTGAGCGACGCCGAGCAAGTCCAGACCAAAGGCGTCGAGGCCGACGACCGCGACGGATACGCCAAGGGACGTGGCCATAACGCCAATCATTGTCGGAAAATGCAGGTAGCGGTGGTTCAGGTACGCGAGGATCGCTGTAAGAGACAGGCATATTGCAACCACATCGAACAAAGGATAGCTCCTTTAAATAGTCCGGGCGGGCGTTTCCACGAATCGCCCGCCGCATGGCAAGCGCTTGTCTGGGCAGGTTAGCCGCCGCCCCGTTGCAAGATCGATCCGCACAATCCCAACGCAGTGTTAACCACAGCGAGATGCGTCAGGGCCTGAGGAAAGTTGCCGGCCATCTGCCGATGCTGTGTATCGTACTGCTCGGAAAAAAGACTGACATCATTCGCCACGGCAAGCACACGCTCGAATTGTTCGCGTGCTTCAGAATCACGGCCCTGCATGTGCAAACAATCGGCCATCCAGCACGAACAGGCCAGGAAGACTCCTTCATTTGGCCCGTCGGAGTCTTTCTTGCGTCGCCGGATCAGACCGTCTTCGGTCAACTCCCGGCGGATAGTGTCAATGGTCGATGCCATGCGTGGGTCGTCGGCTGGCAAAAAGCCAACGAGCGGCATCAACAGCAGGCTTGCATCGAGTGTGTCACTGCCGTAGTACTGCGTGAACGTGCCCAGACCGGCGTTCCAGGCTTCGCGGCAGATTTCGTCGCGGATCGTTTCTCGAAGCACAAGGAGGCGTTCGACGAGCGGTGAGGTCCTTGGGCCACTGGTTGGACGGCGCGCGATGAAACGGTCAACTGCGACCCACGCCATAACGCGAGAGTACGTGTAGTGACGAGGTTGCGAACGGGACTCCCAGATTCCCGAGCCGCGCGTGTTCCAGACCGTCTCCACGTGCTCGACGATACGTCTTTCAATCTCTTCTTCGTGGCTGGAGGTCGGGAATCCGGCACGCCGCGCGACTGCGAGGCTGTCGACGATTTCGCCCAGTATGTCGACCTGATGCTGGACAGCCGCCGCATTGCCGACGCGTACGGGGCTTGCGTAACGGTAGCCTTGCAACCAGTCAATGGTTTGTTCGTGCAGATGGCGGTTGCCATCGACGCGATACATGACGCGAATGTCCTCGGGCGAACCGCTAATTGCCAGTAACAGCCAGTCGCGCCACGCAAGTGCCTCATCGTAAAGCCCGGCATTGAGCAATGCGACTAACGCGAAACTCGTGTCGCGCAGCCAGCAATAGCGGTAATCCCAATTGAGCTGTCCCGCCGGGGCTTCCGGAAGCGAGGTTGTCGGTGCCGCGACTATCGCGCCCGTCCTGTGGTAAATCAGCGCCTTGAGCGTCAGCAGCGAACGCCTGACTGCATCCGGCCACGCTGTTCTGCTGTTGTCGAACTGGCCGATCCACTCACGCCAGTACCGTTGTGTAGCGAGCAGGGCGGATTCAGCATCAAGACGCTCCAGTGCGGGCTCGTGCGAAGGACCATACCTGATGCAAAAGGCCACCCGCTTGCCAGCTTCCACATCGAAAATGGCGTCGACCGACTCATCGTTCGCATCGAGCTCGACGTCTGTGTGCAATACGACAAGGTCTGGTCCGACGCGGGCCTGCACCGTCCCATCGACTTCCGCGATCCAGGGCGACAGCGCTCCATAATCGAAACGTAGCCGCAGTTGTGAGCGCATGGTCACGACTCCGCGTAGTCCCGTCACGATGCGCACGACGGAACTTGGACCGTCGCCGACTGGCATGAAGTCGATCACCCGCACTGCACCGCTGTCCAATTCGAAGTCGGTTTCAACGACGAGCGTGTCTTGCTGGTAGCGGCGCTGCTGGTGAATGACCCGCTCGACCGGCGCGATCGACCAGCAGCCATTGTCGGCGGTGCCGAGCAACGCGGCAAAGCAGGCGGCGCCGTCGAAGCGCGGCCAGCACAACCAGTCTATGGAGCCGTCTCGACTCACCAGTGCAGCCGTCTCACCGTCGCCGAGCAGTGCGTAGTCTTCGATCGCGGGGCGGCTCATCGCAGTCGCCCCCGTCTGCGTGCAACAGCAGCCATCGCTATAGCGACCGCGCTTGCGCCCGGGACTCCGAACGGAGCTGTGCGATGGCGGTTGATGAACATAGGGGGCGCAAAGACAGTCGCCATCGCTACGTTCACCCGTACGTCGATGGGGCGGAGAGCCCGTTCGACGCGTGGGGCGGCAGCATCAAAGGCTTGCGCGTCGGCGACGTCGATGGGGATCGGAAGCGCTCGGATGCCATGCGTGCTACTGAGTTTGGACGCTGCGCGATTGAGCCGTTCACGACCGTGCGAGATGAGCACGACATCGTAGCCGTTTCGGACGAACTGTTCGGCCGTCGCGTGGCCTATCCCCGCGCCGGCACCTGTCATAACCGCTATCCTGGACATTAGCTGGCCCCATGTAGCTGACACATTTTTCTCTATACCAGTACGAGCCATTCCGGCGTCTCTAACTCCGGAGCGGCTCCCCCGCACCGTCGAGCAAAACCTGCGCCAGGACTTTCCGTCTCGGCGAGGGCGAGACGAATGTCCCTTCTTTTTCCTGCCTGCTTAGCGGTGCAAGCGACGCTGGAATTTCGTTACCGTCGCGCTAAAGCTCCCCGCGAGCGGCGAGCGCTTCAATACGGTCTGCAGTATGCAGCGCGATTGCCTGAATAGTCAGCGATCGATTAACGCCGCCGACGGTCGGAAATACCGATCCGTCGCAGACCCACAGGTTGTCGATGTCCCAGCTGCGGCAATCCGCGTTGAACACGCTTGTCGCCGGGCTGTCGCCCATGCGCGCGGTGCCGTGCAGATGCGCGGTATCGTCGATCTGGGTCCACAGATCACGGCCGCCGGCCGCTTCCATCGCGATGCTCATAGACTTCGGCGAGTGGTCGATCAGGCGGCGAAGAAGTCCCTGCCTTTGTCCTCGTAATTCCAGTGAGTTCACTCCCATCGGATAACGCAGATTCAACAGTAGAACACCTGACAGACAACCTGTTTGTACCTCGCGGCGTTACGCGGCTTTGCCCTCCATGTGTCAGCAAACGGCTGCGAAGCGTGCCAGCACCTTAATGCACGACGACCGGGTATCGAAACCGCAACGAGCGGGCGTCGCGAGTTTCGACGACTGTCACACGGAGCGGTGACCGCCGGGTATGGCGGTTGCGCCTGGTTGCGGGCGTAGTACACGCCGCACCACCAGGCGCGTAAGGGAGGAGGGCCATGCAAGCTATTGGAAAGACACGATGGGCGGTCGCGGAGGGCTATTTGCCACAGTACGGCACTGGCGATGGTCCCGACCTGGCCAGCCACGAGGCGGCGTGCATTTTGAACGCCGGCGATGAAGACGCGCACATTGAACTGACGATTCTCTTCAGTGATCGCGAACCGGCGGGACCATACCATGTCACAGTTCCTGCGAGGCGAACGCTGCATATGCGCTTTAACGATCTGAGCGAACCCGAGCGTATTCCGACGGGCACGGAATACGCCAGCGTGTTCCATTCGGACGTTCCCGTAGTCGTGCAGCATACGCGCCTCGATTCTCGCCAGGCCGAGTTGGCACTGCTGTCCACAATTGCATTTGCCAGTGATTGACGTGTGGGGTGCCGTCTTTCTTTGTGACAATCGTGCCGTCCTTCGCACACTGCGGCTGCGTCGATGCGTCTGATGCCGCCCACCAATGGCTGGCACAACGGGCTGCCGCTCGGACCGGCACGCTACTGTGACCTGGCCGGCACCTTCGCGCCGACGCTGTTGGACTCGATGACCATTCTGTCGGTCATAGCAGTGGTCGATGCGCTGGCTGGCCGCGCGCTATCGGCCTTCGGTCGTGGTAGCCGGCGTACCGAAGGGCTCGGCGCTGTGGTGATTGATCCTGTTCACCGTCGCGGGCTGGTTGCGCGACCGTTCCCACCATCGCATGACACGGGTTTCGCGCACCACTTCGTCAGACCGGTCGATCCGACTCCCTGATCGATTTTCCTCGTCGAAAGTACGGAAAAGATGGCTTGATGATGACAAACATGGCCTGCCTCGTGTCCTGGCGTCTGCTCAACCGTTGCTTTAATGAGTTACGCGCATGTTCTATTGCCTGATCGCGCGCAACTCGTTCAAGTGCTTCCGGTTGGCCCCGCGCCGCAAATGGTTCGATGCGCGCATATAACGTCTGACCCGATACCGTACGCCTCACCACTGTGTCGACCCACACAGGCGCCGACCGTGCACGCTTCCTGCCTCGTCTCGCTGATCTTATAAAATCAGCATGGACCGCTGACCCTCTCATATCCATCTCCGCCGCGAAAACCTGGCCTTTTAAATGATCCGCTGGAGGAAATCGGCCAGGCCGTTCCCCAGACCGACGAACAAGCTTTATCGGCGATGGAACCACAACTCACACGAGGCGCTTGCATTCCATTACATGTCACGGTGTGACATAAATGTCGAAGTTGATTCAGCATTTAGCTGAGGCGCAGCGACGCCGCCGTGTCCCTCGCGGCGGCGCAACCAAGGCGATCACTGTATTCCCTGCCATTGCGCGCCACGATTTCTATGACTAGTGACGCCTGATGGCGCAAACGGTGCAGCGGTTACACCAGGGGCTGGAACACGAAGCGGATTTATTGAAGCTACGCACTGTTCTACGGCGCATCGGGGCAAGACGGTGGTCGTAGCCCAGCTTGTAACCGGCGCCCGGCTTGTGGTTCCGTGAGGCATGCTTACGGACGAACGGACCACCGCGGTAGTGCATCGGACCGGCGTCCCGTCATAAAAGGAATAGAACAGCGACGACATACGATTGCCGACCGCATGGTTCGGTGAATTGGCCGTTGCGACCAGGTCGAGCCGCTGAGTGAGGCCGGGCACGCGCTTCGAGACACTGGCCATAGTAACCGCGAGGAAAACCATATAACGAGCCGTCTTACACAGCGGCGTAGTCTGGCAGCGAGTTGTCGCCGAGATCGTCGTGCTCGTTCACGGGGCTCTAGACGCGCGCTTTGATTCGCGACTGCAGTCTCGATGCTTGCAGGCACGGCGCCGTGAATTGCATGCGTCAGAACGGTTGATACGCTACCTGCGCGACAGAGGGTTTCGCCGTCGCACGGCCTCATCGTGGCGCGTCAATATCGACGAAGCGCTTTCTCGCGTTGCCGATGCCGGCAACGCCCCTTAGCGGAGGAACAGCAGGTCCTCGTCGAAACGAACGGTGCGGAAGGAAAAGGTCAACAGCGCCGTAAAGCGACGGTCACGCGACCGCGTGGAGAGCATTCGTTTTGCTGTAGATGGGTGCCAATCCCACTCGCGCGTGGGAGCCGGCGTTCGATCGGCGGGACAAGCGACAGCGACTGCTAGTGCGAGCGGCAGCCGGCCCCGTGCGCTATTGGCGCCGCGCCCTCGGACTAAGCGAGAACGAAACAACATGTTTGTGCCATACACCGCAGGAAGCCACCACTGGAATCCAAACATACTGTTGCCGAAGCTTGGCGACCGCAAGCATATGCACCGTTTCGTCCGTTGCAGTCAATCGCCCAGACTCTTGCGTGGGCCTTGCTGGCAGTACTTTTGCGCGCAAAGCATTACCTTCGGAGACGACGATTGAATCGTAGCGTTGCCCGGTTCGAACCCACTGGTCGAAGGCCGCAATGCAATTTATGACCGCTTTGCGAACGTGGATGCGTCTGAGATAGGAGTAGTCAGTTAATGGCGCGGGCTTCGTCTGGGCGCGAGCCAGGTGGTAAGTCCAGCAACAAACAACGAGAAACAAAAGGGTAGTGGTAACCTTCATCCAGTAGCAAACCCGATACGGGCACTTATCGATAGACAACGGGCTATGAGTATACTCGCAGCGTTCGATCGGTTTCGTACTCGCGTTGCCCGCCCCGCTTACCGCTCTCGTTTAGCGTTATTGACGCCTGCCCTAATTCACATCGAGGCATCGAATAACGCTAAGCGAAGACGGAAGCTCGGGGTTGAATCGGGGCGGTTGAACGTCGACCGACGAGTAACTTCCGGGTTCGGCCATGAAGAGCCGTTGAGAAAGTTGCGGGTTTGATATTCATAGGACGGCTGTGACTCCAACGCGGACACACAAGCGAAGTGCACCTGAATTACGGCTTTGCCGCAATCCGCCGGCAGCAAATTGAGGGCTGGTCAGTCGCGGCATCGAGGGATGCCTGAAGCTGAGTGAAAGCAGGCCGGCTCGGGAGTGAGAACATCGATCACACCCGGGATATCGTTCGATGAACGCTGGCAGCAACGGCACGATCTGCTGCCGGCCGAGCGCAACGGGCGCCGTCACGCGCACGAGGCCGCGCGGCTCGCCGGCCAGGTCCTTCACGCGCGCGAAGTTCATCTCGATCGTCTCGTAGGCCTCGCGCGTGCTATCGACGAGCGTCTGCCCTGCCTCTGTGAGCCTNACGCTACGCGTTGTCCGACGCACGAGCGGCACGCCGGCGGCCTCCTCGAGATCGGCGATGCGCTGGCTCATCGCAGCCTTGCTGATCCCCAGCCGCTGTGCGGCGGCCGTGAAACTCGCGGTCATGGCGAGTACCGTCAGCGAATGGATGTGCGGCCAGAGCGACTGGACATTTTGTGGATTCATTAAATGATTA
>NZ_AWZT01000037.1 GCF_000472525.1 Paraburkholderia dilworthii | reverse complement strand
GTTGCCGGCGCTGCCTTGCTCCGCCTCGCTCTCCAGGTGATGCGTCAGCTCCGCGGCCAACATGCGCTCAGCCAGTTGCTTCTTCAGTCGCCCGGCCAGGCCCGATTCCCCGAGAACCGACTCGGCGTTCCTGTTCTGCACCTGCGCCAGCAGTTGATCGATCAGCTCATCGGGGAACAGCTTCGGCGCCTTCGGGTTCTTGCTCTTCCTGGTCACTGTTGTTTCGGTCATTGGACGTTATTTCCGTTATCGTCTCATGACCTCGACACACTAAAAATCTGACAGGCTCCACCAAACAATAGTGTTGAATCTCGCGTGGCAACTGTTCAGCGTGCCCCATGGCATGCCCCAAGCCGGGTGCAGCTGCAAATCCGGCCTTAAAGTCCGACCGCAGAATCTGCAACATGACTGCCGCAATACCGGCGCACCACTCATTATCGCCAATTCTGGCCCGTGCCCCTGTCCGTTTTTGATTTGAAGCAGGCGAGATTGGCGCCGGCATCCCATAGGGCGTGCTGCTGATGGCATGCTCCGGGAAAAACGCGTCCAGTCCTGCTGGACTCAGCATAGGCCAGATGTCCTCCACTGGCCCGCCTTTGGGAAGCGCGCCCCCAATCAGGCTTTCGAGTATTCGCAGGTTCACATCGATGTCGTAACAGAGAATGGGGCGCTCGCGAACCGGCAGCCAGCCCGTCACTTCGGTGCGAAGCTGCACACGTGGCGTCGCCAACCCACGAGAAAGCCAAGTTGCGGCAGCACGGCTTTCCGGACGAAGTTGCAGCATCAAAGAGGCTCGAAGTCAATACTTTCCATGGAATTCGGCCCCATTTTTGGCGATGTGCGGGAGGCTGACTATCTCGGTCCTGCAGATTGGTGAACTCGGTGTCGTGATACGCATCAACCGCAGGCAGCCAAAATCTGACTACCTGCGCGCCATTCATGTAACGCACCACAAACCGTCCGTTGGTACGTATCAACTGACGCTCGTCGGCAAACCGCCGCATGCAGAGGTCGACGGCATTCCTCCCGGTCGGAGTCCACGGATAGTGAAAGACTGAATCCGGCGAACATCCTGTTGCTCGCTCCGCAACGGGACGCAGCCTTCGACGCCGGCTTCATCACGTTCGAGGAAGAGGGACGGTTGCGGTTTCGCCCGCCCTCGGGCCGGAAGACTAGGCGCGGCTGGGTCTGGCCGGCGGCTCGTTATCCGTGACGCCTTCCCAGCTGGCGCGACAGTTCCTCGCTTGGCATCGGCAAAACCGATTCCAGCAACGCTGACTTGGCGCCTCTTGGAGGCTTTGGTGGTTTCTACTGCGTAACCGATTCCCTCTCACTCACACTGAAGTCGGCGCCGCTCGCTCGCTGCCCGCTCTAACGGATGAGTAACTCCGAAGGGTCCACCTCAAGCCCGGAAGCTAGCTTCTGGAGATTGTCGAGCGTAATGTTCGTCGCAGCCCGTTCGATGTGGCTGACGTACGTGCGATGGAACCCGCATTCAACGCTGAGCAATTCTTGAGAGATACCTTTTTCCAATCGCAGTCTCCGGACATGCGCTGCCAGTCGGCGCCGGAGGTAGGGGTCGATGTCTTTGTTGTCACTGTCGGTCATGGCCCGGAGGTTGGCGCAACATGACCTTTTCGTCTACTCTGCAAACATATACCGTACAAACATATACTGCGTAAACGTATATACTGCTCCTTTATGGAATATGTGTGTCACCAACGAGCGGTCGCACATGCACGAGCCCTGTCATCATTTTTGGACTGTCCGATGTTATTTACTGACTCCAGTTGGGAAGAGCCACATCCCATAAAGAAGAGGCTCATGCAGCCATTTCTTCCTTGGCGCTGCGTTGGATGGTCGGACGCAACGCCGAACTTCTTTGTCATTGCCTCCTCTCGTGGCGCGGACTGGAGCCCGGACGGTTGGGTGGTGGACGGTGCCGAGGCGCTGATTCAACTGGTACTGCAACTTGGCGACGTCAGCTTCTCCGTTCACCTGTTGGCTCGCAATGAAGCTGACGCTACCGTAACGCTCTGCCGAGTAAGCGGGTTGTGGCAGGAGGCGGAGGGCAATGATAAGGGCGTCGTGCACTACTGGTATTCGACCGCCGACGGAGAGACAAGACGGTGTTGGCCTGCCGCACCCGATAGGCATGTTAAGAGACCACGGTTGGTCAAAGTATTGAGCTTCGAAAACGGATGAGTACGTGCGAGATTCGAAATCTGCGGCGGGCGGCAGAACGCGCTTATCCGTGAGTATCACAAGAACGACACCCCTCTCTGACTAGCTCCTACCGCGATGAATCGAATCACGACCAAAGGAGTAGTAACGCCGCGGCCGTCTAATCAAAGGCGAGACGCGCCTTCGCCGGAAGAAGTGCGGCTTGCGCGGATAGACCATGCGATTCATCGTGCGGCCGTCGCTGCTGTCCTGGTTGACCCAATAGGCGCCATGGCACTTCTTGACATCCCCGACGAGGAGCTAGGCCGGCTAATCAAAAATCGTGTGTGGCAAATCGTAGGCGTGGCAACCATTCTCAATCTCGACATACAGTCGATGCGCGAAGAAGAAGAGAAGCTACGCAAGCGAGCTAGCCGTATCTCGAAACAGCAAACACCGCGCGAAGATTCGACACAGCGCACCTTGGAAGGCTCGGGGCATAGCGCCCTCGTGCGTGAAGGAAAATTGCTACGCGCAGAAGACTTCTGCAGGGCAACAGGTATCACGGAGAAGAAACTGAACAAGTATCTCGCTGCAGAGCGAATCTTCAGCGTTGAAATGGCGAAAGAGACGTACATCCCTGCGTTTTTTCTTTCATCGCTGATTCACCGGGATGTCTTCGCGAAGGTCATACGTCGGTTGGGTGTCACTGCATCGGGGCTGGAAAAATGGCATTTCTTCACCACACCAATCGCGGACCTTGGAGGCTCCACGCCGCTCCAACGCCTCGCGATTGCAGACGTCACCGTAGTAGCGAAGGCTGCCAGTGGTTTCGCGAAGCACAAAGCGGCGAAGACATGAACTCGAATAGGCCATATTGACCTCGCGATTGCGCTTCGCAAGTTCCACGAATTGGGCCTAGCGGACGGCGACCTAGGATATGCCTACTGGTATGAAGTCGGACAGCTACTGAAGCGAGCAGCTGGCATGCAAACGACAATAGACGAGCTCAGAAAGGAGTTGGAACAATGTCGCGCGAGGCCCAGCAAGGCGGATTGATACGAAAGCAGCGCCACGCGCGAGGAGGCTTCCGTGAAGGAAGGGATTAGTGTGGAAGAGCGACTGTCCAGGAAACAGGACAAGCCGTCTGAGGACTTGAGTTGCAACTGGCACTATAAGAAGTCCCCGAGCTACAGCGACTTTGCCTCGACAGATTTATCTGGGGAATGGTGCATCTTTGTGAGCCCCACCGACATGGACGATGCGTGGAGCAAAATCAGCAGTGCTATCGAGGCTGAACAGCTGATATTTGCCAAGGTGTCCACCGCTCTGCGGAGCATGGGGCGCGATGGGCACGTCATCTGTGTCTACACGCGTGACTGGGCCGATAGGCAGGACCTCATGCGCGCCCGGAAAGTGCTGCAGTCGCTGGGCTTCGTGAAGGAGCTCGGCTACAAGCGTGACATTGATACACGAAACCGCATTTACGGCTCTGGAGAGTCGTACCTACGTGCGTAGCCAGCCGTCGCAATCAAATCAGAGAGCCACAATGTCGACCAACGCGAAGATTCCACCGCCCCCTGACGCCGACGATTTCATGTCCACCGCCGAAGCCGCGAAGCTGCTATTTGTTTCCCGTCCACATGTCGTGAAGCTGCTCAAGCAAGACAAACTCAAGCTTCACCACAAAGCTGGGAACACCCGATTCCTGACGAAGGCGTCAGTGCTGGCCTATCAGGCGCACCAACGTGCTGCGGAAAAAGCTTACCAGGCTTCAGCAGGTGGCAACGAATGAGCGGAACCAGTTGGCTAAGGATTCAAAGCTTGGATTCGCTGCAAGTTCGGGACATTCCGGCGGAGGTATATCTACATGAACACGAATGCCGATTCACGCGTTGCGGCCGGCCACGCCGCGGTTAGCAGACTTCTCTCAAAGATTTTGCGCCATGAGCCCGAGATGGTCGGCATACGCCTCGACCGTCAGGGCTGGGCGTCTGTCGATGAACTGATACGCGCAATAGAGCGTACTGCGCGCAATGCGAACGCATCGAAGCGACTGAGGACATTGCCGACAGTGACCAGAGAACTCATCCTCGCGGTCGTGGCCACAAACGAGAAGCAGCGGTTTTCGTTATCTCAGGATGGCCTGCGGATACGAGCGGCACAGGGTCACTCGATAGGCGTGGACCTCGGATATGCCGATATGGAGCCGCCGGCTGTTCTTTATCATGGCACCGCGTGGAGCAACTGGGAGAGTATCGCGGGTGACGGATTGACGCCTCGGACCCGGCACGCTGTCCATCTGAGCACGGACGTCAACACAGCGACGCGCGTAGGAGCTCGCCACGGCCAACCACTGGTATTGGTGGTGGACGCAGCGCAGATGCACGCTGACGGGTACTCTTTCGCGCGGTCGGATAACGGAGTTTGGCTTACTCCTGCTGTGCCGACGGCATACCTGTCAAAGTGGACGTCCGACGAACGGGGGCCAAGCTCATGAAGGCGCGTTGTCGCCAGTTCGTGCTGAAGTGCGCGTTTTGGGACGACCAGCAACGTCAAACCACGTCGAAGCTGCACGCAAACCGGCGCCGATGCATTCAAATCATCGCGGGCGGGACCTGTCTGAATATCGCCTGAGAATGCACTAGCGCGTGTCAGAGTAGCACTCACGGAGATTGCTTCTGCCGGTAGGCTACCCGAACATCCAAGGGGAAGTTACATGGCTGAATCGCGCCTTACAACCAGAGGCAGTACCACGGTGCCTGCCGAGGTCAGGAAAGCGTTAGGCATGAAGCCGGGCACGCGGCGGGTGTGGCACGTCATGCCCGATGGCAACGTCCTGGTACGAGCAAAATCGAAGTCGGTTCTGGAGTCGGCGGGAGCCGTGGAATCCCCGGTCGAAGGGGTGACCATCGAGGACATGAAAGCGTGGCGACGACACCGCGCGTAATCAGCGAGGCCAAATTTCGTCGACGGTTTCGACGATGAGGACGATTGCAAGGCAAGCTGCCGCACACGTCGCTCCCGCGGCGCGTTAGATTAATGCATCTGCGTTTCAGCCCATCGGTAGTCGTAGCATTGTAATGGGAGCATAGAAGTGCTCGATTCGCACGACGAAAAGCGGGAAAAAGCTGTCGCCTGGCTGCGAGAAGCCGACGGTCTGCTCATCACTGCAGGCGCTGGCATGGGCGTCGACTCGGGCCTTCCCGATTTCCGCGGCCAGTAAGGTTTCTGGCGAGCGTACCCCGCGCTTCGGCATCAAGGCCTCTCGTTCGAAGACATGGCAAACCCCGTTCGGTTTGCGGAGCACCCGAAGCTTGCGTGGGGCTTCTACGGACACCGCCTGAAGTTGTACCGCGACACCGTTCCACACGAAGGCTTTGCGATATTGCGCAGTTGGGCGGACCGAATGAGCCATGGGGCTTTCATGTTTCACCAGCAACGTCGACGGACAGTTCAAAAAGGCCGGGTTCCCGGAGCACCGCGTGCACGAATGCCACGGTTCGATTCACGCACTTCAATGTCTGGAGGCCTGTACGGACGATACTTGGTCGGCGAGAGATTTTCATCCACTCGTAAATCAAACAACCTCCGAGTTGGAGTGCCCGATGCCGCGTTGTCCTCGGTGCGGTGCTGTCGCGCGCCCGAATATCCTGATGTTCGGCGACTGGGGTCGGGTTGGCCTTCCCTATGAGAAACAGCAGCAGCGACTTGCAGCCTGGCTTTCATCCGTGTCGAAGCTTGTTGTTGTGGAAGTGGGCGCCGGGATTGCCTTACCGACCGTACGACGCTTCAGCGAACGATTCTCGGCGCAGAGGCTCATTCGAATCAACCTTCGGGAGTCGAACACGAACCCGTCGCATGGAGTTGGTTTGGAGGGCACCGCCGCGGCGACGCTCAGAATGCTTAACGCCCAGATGTGAGTTTTAGTAAATCAAAATCAACTGCATCGTGGGGGTACACATCGACAGCCAGGTGCTGGCGCTGCGCTGAGCGAAATCTTGAGCGGGGCGGCGACATAAGAGGCGTGTGCGATGGTCGGACCGCCTCGACAACTGCCAAAGGCCTAGAGAACGAGATGACAGACCGACGCGTGCCTGCTGATTTCCCGAGAAACCAAGACCTAGGTTCTGTAACCGGGGTTCAACCAAAGCTTCTCGTTCGCGAAGTCGATGGGCGCTATCGAAGCGGTCTCACGGAGGAGGAGCTGTGGGTACGCTATGACGCGTGCGAGGACCTTGCTACTCAGCTATCTGTGTACGCATTGCGAAAGATTTCGACCTCTGGCATGTCCCGGGACGTGGCGTTGAGCAGGGTCGAGAAAGGCGTGAGATTGAAGGTCGACTCGAGTGAGTGGGACTTTTCGCAAGCGGAGGTGGTGTGGGTCATGAAGCGCACGCGACAACTTCTAATAGCTGCAACCGATGGATAGCAAGCACATTCGCTGAAAAAGCGACGCAACACCCCGCCCTAAAAAACACAGCCGGTACCCGCCGGACCAGCAGGACGGCGCCCTTGAGCTGGTCCTGCAACATACGCAGGCGCCCGGGGAAGCGTGGAGCCAGCACGCCTTAACTTCAGCGGTCGCTTCTCCCCAGCTCTGCTCTCGTCTCCACCAAACCCCTAATTCGCGCTACGACTGCGGTCGCCGCTATGCGGCATCCATCGTCAAATCGGCTTCCAATGTCGCCTCGTCCGACTCGTAATCTTCACCCTCCTCACGAATCTCTCCGGTGTACGCACGCTTCCCCATCGCATCTTCAATCAAAGCCAGCAACTGCTTTTGTCTGTCTGACATAAATGCTTCGAACGAATCGCTTCGAAGCAAAGCGGGATTGATAAAGTGCGACTCAAGATGCTCGTTCAGTCGTTCCCCATCGATAGGCGGGGTTGTCGAATTACCGCCCTCAAGCTTCGCGAGATACTCGGACGGTGCCACTCCACCGATAATCCTGTTCGTTCGATAGGACAGAGGGGTCTTGTTGATTATCGAATCGTATACGGCGGGTTTGATGCCGTTGGCTTTACACCAGTCTTGCGGAAAGATATGGTGGATGTCGACGTTCTCACCAAAGAACACGGTATGGTCGAATTTCTGCCCAGAACGAAAATCGCGGGCGCCCTCCCTCATGAGCAGCGCATTCACCCCCTTGTACGCGGCTGATAGGCGCATCCGCATCGTTTTCAGCCGGTCGGCGCGAAAGATGGTTTCGCTGATTGTCGTCGGTTCCGGTCCGCCGTTCAACCAAACCGGCACTTCCAAGAAGTCTCGGGCGAAGCGCGAGTCAACCGCCGAACCATATAGCTCACCAAAGACGCCATTCCAATACCATTGAACCAGCTTTGTGCGAATCGTATCGTGCTCCCACGCGGTTCCGATGTCGGCGAGTATCGCCGCAAGCGGAACGATTTGTGACTGATAGGGTAGGTCGAACACTCGGTATATGTGCAGCATATGAAGAAACTTGGCTGCATGGATGAAGCCAGTTTCGACCTGCGCCTCATACTTCTTATAAGCGGCCAACGGAAGATTCAGAAGCGCCTGACGATTTCCACTGACCGATGGCAAATCTTTTCCAGATTTATTGGCTTGCTCCGCCTCACGGCGTTTCTCGCGAGTGTAGAAGAGCGAGACGGCTTGCAAGAAATCGGTATTGGTAACGTTCGCGATGATGCCGGAAGTAGCATCTGCGGGACGCAAAGTCTCTACGAAGCGGCTCTGCCGACCCTTCGTTTTTTCACTGCCGAACCAATCCTTTCGGAGTTCATGTCCTTCGGCGGCGTACGTCGCGGTAACCAATTCGAATGCATCAAGCGGTTTGCCACCGGTATTGACCTTTTCGAACACGACGCACACTGCTTCCTTCGATGTGGACCTGTCGAGCGCGATGACAGGAACCCGATAGTCCTTGAAGTTCTCCAAAATCGCCAGCTTGAATGCTTTGAACAACTTCCGCGTGTCTGAGTGCTCGTCTCCGCGCCAATATTCCTGGAAGCCATCCTGCCATGAATCCCAGTCGAACACTTGTGAAACGGGATACATCAGCGTTTCGTACTCGCGCTCCGGCGTCGTCAGGTCAAGAACCTCTGAACGCCCAAAATCCGTACGGATAACTCTGTCTTCCGGCACACCGACAATAGCGTCTTCACGGTCGCACGACGGGTCCATTGCTTTTCTAATATCGATATAGAACCAGCGTTTAACCTTCTTGTTCTTCGGGGTAACGGTCTCCACGACCTTTCCGCGGAGTGTTACCTGGTAGAGTGACGTCATCCGCTGTTGGCCGTCAAGCAACAACGCCCGCGGCACAGCCGACTGAGCTGAGCGCGGCGCACCCTCAACTGGCCTGGGCTTGAACTCAACATCGCCTCCCGTCTCCAACGTCATCAGTGCTCCAACAGGAAACGCTCGGGAGATGGACGCGACTAGGCTTTTGATGCGGTCTTCGTCCCAGACCCAACTGCGCTGGAAGTCGGGCAGTTGGAGGGCACCTCTATCGCAATCGTCAAGTAGTTCCCGCAGGGCGATTGGATTCGTTTGAAACGCTGACCTAGCCATAGTAATAAATGTAGTCTTTGAGGATAGCGGTGTTAGGAAGTGAGGTGCATGACGGTTGGGGTCAAGGGGCAACTCTCGTGGCGTATCTGTTGCAGGCAAGTCGAGGTTTCTCGACTCTCCATCTTGCTAAGCATAATATGGGTTCGCAGTCCCAGCCGTTAGACTCACACCGGGTGTTCTAGTTGAACGGGTTCAACAACAAATTGCTACGCTGCGCTCGAGAGCGACAATTTGCTCAACAATTCATCGTCTAACTCGTCAACCGTTAAAGGGTATTGTGTGAGCAGATGCTCTAGCCCATCTCTTTCAATCAACTGAACACGGTTCGCGCCAGCTTGAGCGTGCGCGCCAGAGTTAAAACGCCGGTTCGTTACGCATATACGCCTAAAGCGCGTACCCGAATACGCGTTTTGGTACCGTGCGGCACCGGCGGCTACTTCCTTTACCGCATCCCATCCGAGTTCACCATTCGCAGACGACTTGCACTGGAGTAACTCACCTTCCTTGCCCTGCAGTGCAATCACATCAATGCCACCGTCCCCGCGCATCTTTGTCGTCACAGACGCCACGAATCCGCGCTTGTCCCACAACAGCCTGCAAAGGTATTCGAAGCTGGCGCCATCAAGACGGTCGACATCATCCATCGTGAGGTACCTGAGCTCAATCTGCGCGGAACCAGGCACGTCTCCCAATAGTTCAGACATCCGCACGTCTTCGATGTTGCCGTTCAGCATGGCCTCCATTGACGAATTGCTCATGGTTGCACCCGCAAGTTTTCCTTTGCGTTTCAGCATTTCGTCAAGACGTACCTCGAACGTAGGAAAGTCGGCGACAACGGTTGGACAGTAGACGAACACATCCCTTTCTTGGCCAATGCGATACGCCCGGTCCGTGGCTTGATTTTCCTTCGCGGCGTTCCACGCGCGGGTGTAGTGGAAAACGTGGTTTGCCGCCGTCACGTTGAGTCCAGCGCCTGCAGCCAGGGTTGAAAGAATGATGACGTTGAAGCCACCGGCACCAGAGAAACGGTCGATGAAACCCTGCCGGCCCTGCGTGTCGCCATTCACCACCGACGGTTTCAGGCCGAAGCGCTGATGGATGAAGTAGGCGAGCGCCGCCTGCACCTCACGCAACTCTGTGAAGACAATCGCTTTCTCCCCGCGGCCTGCAACCGCCCCAAGTTGTTCGAGCAGCCACCGCATCTTCGGCGAATTTTCGAGATGCGCATCAAGACCGCGCTTGTCGGGCGCGAACCGGCTTCCCGGCAAACAGTATGGCTCGGCACAAACAGCCTTCATGAGATGCAGAGCGCCGAACGAAAGTCTCGCGCGCTGCCGGGCATCCCGCTCCGCGGCGGCATCCTGTAGCTTTTTGAGACCGCCTTTGTAGAGCACCAACTGGTGGCCTGAAATGGCAACCTCTAGCCGCTCACCGTCTAATGGATTGACGCTGAGCGAAGTTGCTGCTTGCGTTAGCCCTTGCAGGACGAAATATTTTTTCTTCAGTTCGCCGGCAATGTCTTCCTTGGTTCGACGCAAGGTTTGCGGGGCGATGAGCAACTGGAGCCGGTTCAGACTGTCGTGGTGCTCCTCGGTGTTGCACTCAATCGGCCGGCGGTAAGTTCGGCCGAAAGTCTCCAGCGCACCCAGCAGACCCGGCTGCACAAAGTCAAAAAGGCACCATAGGTCGGCTAGGGAGTTTTCTACTGGCGTACCCGTGCAGGAGATACGAAAGTCCGCTTTCAGTTTTTTTGCGGCAAGCGTGACCCGCGTTCCAGGGGTCTTGATGCGTTGCGCTTCATCGCAGATGACAAACGCGAATTCCTTGCGGGCGAACGAGAATTCATAATTCGTCAGTACCTCGTAGGTCGTGATGATGACCTTGTGGTTCCCGAGCCAGTCTCGTTTGAGTAGGTCGGTGATACCGCGCGTCTGCAGTTGTTCGTCGATGAGGTCTATGGGCTGCTTTCTCGCTCGCAATTCGTCGCCATGCAACACAAGATGGTCGGGATAGGCAGGAGTGAAAAATCGCTCAATTTCCTGGGCCCAGTTGTCAAGCAGACTTTTCGGTGCGACGACCAATGAGGGTTTTCCTTCGGGCCGCTGTTCGTAAAACCAGCCAAGCAGGGTAAGCAATTGAAGCGTCTTCCCCAGGCCCATGTCGTCCGCGAGGAGCGCTCCCCGGCACTCCGAAGGGCTCAATGCGACGAGATGCTGAAACCAAGCAATGCCCTGTCGCTGATGCATTTTCAGCGAAACGGATGGCCGCAGGGACGCCGGTAGGATTGCCTTCGCCTCCTCAGGCGGTGTCAGGACGGCTCGCCTCGCCTCCTGATAGTCAACCTCGTTGAAGTTAGTCTTGACGAGCAGGCTTTCCTTCGTTCTGCGCGACTTCGTCTCTCCGCCGGCCTTTTCCGCCTTGACCTTTTCACTGGCGGCAATCATCGAACCGAATGCGTCGGCGAGCTGCCGCGCCTGGGCGGTATCGATGGCCGTTGGCAGTTCGGGGTCGCACACCTCGCCAACTCCTTCCTTTTCCGCCTGCTGAACTGCCTGCTCGAAGTTTCCAACCCATTCTGCGGTGAGCGGAATGAGCACGTGACCGTCGTGTCCGGACAATGTGACTGAGACCATCGGAGTGAGTTCGTCGGGCAGCCAGCCGCCTTCATCATCCGCGACGGAAGAAGCGTTCTGCATGACTGGTACATACACAGGCTTGGCTACGCCGATTCCGTGAATCCGGTCGCTGTACCCGTCCAGCGTGTATACGTCCGTGAAATCAATCCGCCCTGCGGGCTGACTACGCCACAAAAACAAAACCTGTCGGGCGGTCTCAAGCTGGGAGGCAGATTCGGCATCGACGGTAAGGTCGAACTCGTTCCACGGAAAAAGCTCTCGCTCCTCGCACAGGGCGCCCTCTAGCGTAATCACAAATTCCGCGAGCGATGCCGTACCTTCAAACCTGCAATCGGACGTTCGCGCCGTGCCATCGGCGTAGTGTTCGGTCACGACGAGTCCAACGGTGTCGATGCGACCGTCGCTCATCCGGGCCGCGACCGAGAAGATGGTCGTGAGCGGACCAGCAGAAGCTCTGTCCAGCAGGAAGTCTTCCTCATTGAGCACTTCAGCAGCACTGTCACCAAGAAAAGCCCACGGGTTGTGGACGAACTTTTCGGCACGTGCGCCCGCGACACGGCGTCCCGGCATGTCGCGTTTGATGACCTGGAGGACCTTGAGAACGGGCTCGGACAACACAATGCGGACCCGGCCGCCGTCGCTGCTCGCGAGGTCATAGTGAGGCTGGACAGTCCCAAACTGGTCAAAGGCACGTAACCATCCGTCAGGCGCGCCGTCGAACGTGGGCATAACAGTGTGAACACGGCCGAAAGGAGTCTCTTCCCTCGTCTGAGGAAGACGGAGCTTGTCCGGTGTCAGAACGTGTGTCGTTGCCAGGTACTGGGATTTATAGAGAGCGCTGGCAATATCCGCCTGTGAGCGAATCTTTCCCCAACCCAGTTCGTTGAAATGTTGCGTCCGTTGCTCGGCGGAACGGTGCCGGAATTGGTCGATGGTCTCGACCGTTTCCCATGTTGCCGCGGGGAGGAGCGCTTCCTCATCATCGACAGTCAGCACGGCACCTGTCCGTCGAGCAGTGCGGATGCTCAACCCGCTCAGCTCCCAGCTTTCGACAAATATGTCGAAGGAGGAATCTGATAGCGTGGCCTGATGGTTCAGAACTGGTTGGAACGGTCGCTCGGGTGGGACGACGAAGCTAGCGAGCGACGACTGATGTTCGGGCATCTCCCTCAGTCGGAAAAACTCCGACCAGGGCAGAAGAAGGCAGTCTGCATCCACCGACGCGGCGCCTCCTTGCGCCAGTTGGAGGAGGTAATGAGCAAGAACGAATTCGTGCTGCTCAACGGCATACGCCCTCGCCTGGAGCTCATTGACTGTCGGGGCCGGCAATGGAACGGCCAGCCTGAACGCAATGCCGCGCTCGGTCCATTCCGGCTGGAAGCTCGGACGCGCCGTATTTGTCGAAGCGCCGCGTTTGAACAGATTGAAGAAAGCCATCCTTACTCCGCGTAATACCACGCCGAACGTGAGTTAGCCCACTTGAAGCCCCACGCTTTCAGCTGTCTGCCAAGCGCTATGTCCTGTCGCGGGTCTTCAACCCATAGTCGGCCGCCGGCGGCTTGGCGCCTGTCATCGACGTAGGCACCAATGTATTGCTCGACATGGGCTTCCAGCGCTGCCATGGAAAAAGGTGTTTGAGTGGCGACTCGGGAGGGAACGGTGGGCGAAACCCATCTCGGTCCTGCCAGCCCCGATTGGGGCGGCGTCTTGATTTGTCGCTTTTCTACTAAGGTGGGACGGGGCAGTCGTGACTGCTTTATATCCTCGTCGGGACGAATGCCAAGCCGAGCCAGTTCGTGCGCCGCGCTGGACTGCCAGCCCGCATTATGGATGATTCGACATCGGGCTCCAGTGCGAAATCCGTAGCGCAAATCCTCGGTGCCGCCGTGATAAGTCGGTGAATATCTGTCGAACCGGAGGGTTGCAGAATCGTAGACGTACGCGGCGTTGCCCGTAGTGCTGAACTCGACAATGATGTACTCGCCAATCTGCATGATGAACGCATCAATGTTCTTGTTCCCATACAGCGTCGCGTACGCTCCAGCCTCTCGGGCGATAAGCTCCCGGATTCCCCGGTTGCTTCGCGCGAGTAACACCGTTTCGTTACTGAAAATCAGGCGCGTCCACGAAATCTGTCGCATGTAGCGGCTCCAGAACGCAAGCCGGCCCTCATCGGCACTATTCCGGGCAGCCAGTACATCGAAAAAGTCCCGCAGGTTGCCTTCGTTTACCCACTGCAAGACCATTCGCCAAACGGAGTCGGGCACGCGATTCCAGGCCGTCGCAATGCCTGCCGCCTTCAATTTCGGATTGCGCCACACATCCTTGCCGACAACGTAATCTCGCAATTCGTGGTGAACGGGATGCCCAGGAATGCGGTGGTATCGCGCGAGAAGGATTTCGAGGGCTTCATCACGAAACACAGGACGAGATTTGATAAGCGCAATCAGGCGCGGTATGTGGGCCACGAACCGTTCGTCCCCATAGCCGGCGCTAGTCTTCACTGCACTGAGGACCAGTGAGTGCCAGAACCAGCTGCTCTCCGGGATACCGACGTTCTCAACAATCAAATCAAGGGTAGTCCGGTCACCGGCAAGATAATGGTCCGCAAATTCGTCTGCAGCCCTTTCGCTGATAAGTGCGGGGTGTCGTCGTAAAGCGGCAAGCCAATCGGGGACCGTCGCATTGCCACTAGCGCTGTCGATATGAGACCAGGTCGTAGCAAGAAGCTTCCTCAGCAACAGCCAGCCATCGTGTTCAATCCCCCGAGCGGAGAGCGGGTCGTACGAGAAATACGACACCAGCAAGCCGAACCAGGTCAGACGCCACAAAGTACCGGCAACTGCTTCGTCCTCGTAGTATCTGAAAAGTGCCGTCAGCCTGTCGCTGCCTATCGGCCTCGCTCCCTGGCGCTCTGAAACTGCCTGGTTTAGCGCGCTTGCAACTGTATCCTTCTGTGATTCGTCGAGTTCGTGTCCGCGTAGGAAGGCGAGCGCAGATGCGTAGGCATCGTGCGCCGAGGGGCGCGCACTCGCGTATTCTTGAAAAGTCCGCTTCGCCTGCTCACTCGCTTTTTCCACCAGTGCCGGCTGTCCCAGTTCCTTCCAGTCCGAACTGAAAGCGACAAGCTTTCGGTCGAGCGCCGACTTCAGAAGGGAGAGTGCGTCGGCACCTAGCTGCATTGCCCAAACTCCTTCGACACGGGCGCGGGCAGTGCGGAGGGCTGTTCGTCCAGCGCCCAGAACTCAACCTTCAGTTCGACCCGGCGACTCGCTTCCTTGGACTCCTTCGTAGAGTTGAACGAGTATCCACCGACAAGGAACAGGTCACGAATCTGCGTTTTTTGACCAACGCTCAAAGGCGTCTCGTCTCGGCTTGGTAGTGCGAAAAGTGAACAAACCACACGCCGGCTGCGGTCGAGGCTCAGCCCCAGGTTGTATAGATAGCTGCCGTCCTGGTCGGTAAACCCTTCCACGACAATGCGGCGAATCCATTTCCGGCCAATATCTGTCTGTTGCGCCTTGAGAAGAACCGGTACGTAGTTGCGAAGGAATGTCGCCCCGCTGGTCGAGATGTCTGACCGTCCACTATCGAACCGGACAATGTCACCGAGGTCGATGCGATAAGTGGTTTCATTGACCTTTACCTCTGGAAACTGCCGCGACACTTCCTTGATTTGCGCCATCAGTTCCCGGATGTCCGTTTCGCGCTGTATCTTCCTTTGCTCAACGGTCGAGACGCTCTTGGTGACAGTGATAAGCGTCGCGGCCATCACGACCAAGAACAGGGTCATCAATGCGGACATCAGGTCCGAAAAGGAAATCCAGAAGGGACTTTCACCTTCGGACTTGCCCGGACGTTTGAGTACGATTCGCGGAAACATGACGTTACGCCGCGCGCTTCATGCGCTGAAGGGCGATGCCGAGCTCCTGGACGACGCCGGTCAGTTGCTGGACCCCATGACCGAGATGGCGGTCCGTCTCTCCGATGGTCTGACGCAGTTGGTTGGTCATGGCGTTGCCAAACTGCTCGAAAGACTCGGCGAGCGTCTGGTTGACACCGTTCAGATACTCGGTAGCTTGCCGTTCCGCCTCGCGTAGCGTTTGAACAATCCCTTCAAGGTCCGTGAGCATGGATTGCGTCAGTCCGGCTTCTTTTCCTGCGGACTCGACGAGACCCTTCAGGATGCCAACATATTCTTGGACGGTCTCACGGGTGCGGTCATACTGCTGGAATGCCTGTGTGACCGTAGTCGACGCCGACTGAAGCGCCGAAGTGGCGCGCTGCAAGTCGGCCGCGACCGCCACTGATTTCTCGAACACGGTAGTGACGGAAGCGCCTGCGGTTTCAAACCGGTTCGCCGCCGTATTCATGGCCGCCGCACCGTTATTCATCCCGTCGATTGCCCGGATGCTGACGGCCTGAAGCGCATCGATATTGGCTTGTGTGCGCGCAATCTGGCCAGTGACCGCTTCGGTCATGGCTTTCAGTTGTGCGGAAAGGTTGCTGACGACTTCTTCGGTGCGACGCGTAAGTGCCTCGTTCCGTGCCTGGTCCTGAGTTGCCGCCGCGTCTCGTGTTGCCTGCAACTGGGCGACGGACGCGGATACTTCTTGCAGAACCCGGCCGACCACATCGTTCATTGCCTGGCTATTTAAGTCCTGCTGTTTTGCGGCACCGGTGCCCAGTTCCGCCGCAAACTGGCGCAACTGCGTAGCCATCATTTCCTGGTGGCCCGAGAGGCCGCTGATGATTTCTTCGGTTCGGCGGCCCAGCGATTCATTGCGCTGCTGTTCCTGCTGCGTCGACTGGCTCCTGCTGTCCGCGAGACTCTGAAGCGTGTCGTTGACACGCGCCATCACCTGACCAACGGTGTCGTCCATCACCTGCCTGGACTTGCTATGCTCGTCGGCGACCAGTTGCCGGAACTCATTTACGAAGTCCCGCATCTGCGTGGTCATCAGCTCCTGGTTCGCAGATGCATGCGCAAGGGCCTCTTCGAGCTTCCCCGTGACTTGGGTCGACGCGTGCTCATTGGTTCTTGAGATGTCACCCAGCAATCGTTGCATGGAATCCTGAACCGCTTGCATGGCACCCAGCGAGCGCTCAATCTGTTCGTTCGCGCCGCGCATCTGGCCGCCAAAGGTGTCTTCGAGCTTGGCCATAAAGCTCGTCAGCATCGATTCAAGCATCCCATTGACAGCCTCACCGTTTCCGCGGCTCGTTTGCTCCATCGCATCGGTCATTCGTTGGAGCGGCGCAGCGAGTGTACTGTTGATGGTCTGTCCGATGTGTTCGCCAAGCATCACGGACGCCTTCGCCTGCGCTTCAATCTGGCGCTCGACCAGATTCGTCATCATGCGGCTCAGGTCTTCCACCATCGCGTCCTTGAGCTGGGCCGCGTGCGCCTCACTCTTTTCGGAAGCGTGAACGAGTCGCGCGAGATATTCCTCGCCCGCTCCCGTGTTGTAGAGCGCGTCAATCGCGTGATTCAGTTTTTCGACCAGACCATACAGGTAAGCGAGCGTCAGGCGACTTAGAAAGGTGACGCCCATCGCGCAGCAAATCGCAACTGCGGAGGCAATGAATGCGTGGGAAACCCCGGCGAGAAGCGGCGTGAGACCGGAGACCGCTTTTGTCGGGTTGGACGGGTCAAACCCACTTAAGCCCTGCAGGAGACCCGCGAATGTTCCGATGATGCCGAGACCTGTCAGGATGCCGGGAAGGTGCCTCGCGAAATCGTCAAACAGTCGCGCATCAACCAGCACGTCTCGAGTGAAATAGGTCTCTGCGGGAAGCGTCGCCCGGGTCTCTGGAGTTCCGTTGGCGGTGCGACGCAGCGGATGAAGGGTATCCCGATATTCCAACCAAAGGTGTTTCAGCGGCGCGCGATTGAAGTGTTTGCCAACTTCGTCCGGGTCCGGGCGCACGCCGGCCTGCCTGACGCCGCGTATTACCGCACGGAGTTGCCACCATACCTGCGAGCCTTTCCACGCGTACCCCGCAACGAATAAAACGGTAAGCAGCAGGACGAGACAGAAAACGGCCAAAGGAAAGCCGGACAGCTCACGCAAGGCCGGATTGAAGGCGGCCAGGAAATTTACAAGCCGGTCGGTCATTTGATACCCGTAAGTTTGGCCTGGACGCCTCGCGGCGGCATCGGCGGGTGCAGAGCGTTTGCTCACGCTTTATGCACGGGCGTCCAGTGTCTGGTCTCTCGTTTTCCCACTCGTCACCGGCGGGTTTTCATATTCTTGCATCAGCGAACGGTATTCAAACCGGTGAAGTAGGCGGCCTTTGAAAGGCAATTCGCGAAATGGATTATAGGGCCGAATGGCCCGAAAAGTGGCCCGGAAGCGTATATGATGCCCACTCGGCTATCGTCTCGACAGTCGCGAACGACAAGAGCGGAAAGCAAGAAGAATGTACGCGAGGACCAATGACTACAACGCTTGACGAAGCAATACTCCGGATACTGCCGACAGAACGCGATGGGACGTCCTGGATGGCCACACCCGAAGTCCGCCAACTACTTGAGGAACGCGGGCATCGCACGAAATACCCGAAGAAGGTTTTGCGCGAACTGGTGAAGCTGGAGAAGAAAAAACTCGTTCTATCAACGTCGAACGGTCGGGAACTACTCTGGCAGCGAAAACCGTGGTTGCAAGGTGCGCGCGATAGCGCGAGTCTAATGGGTGCTTCCGAAGCTGTCGCGTTTCACATTTTGCAGCGCTTCGCGCGCAACAAGCTGCCTGCCGCCGTTACCAAGGACATCGAGCCGCTTTTCGCAGCCGCCGAAATCCGCCTTTCGCAGGAGAAAGAAGATAGTCGGATTTATCGGGCTTGGCCCGACAAGGTCGACTCAGTCGACGGCACCTTTGCTCTTTGCCGCCCAAATCTGCATGAGGGTATTTTCCACATTGTCGCGACAGCAACTTTCTTCGAAAGAGAAGTTTCGGTGAAGTACCGGCCAGCGGGTAAGCCTGAGACCGAGGACCTGAAACCGAAGACACTATGGCCGCTCGCGCTGGTTGAGTCCGCGGGCGTGATGTACATGGTCGCGCAAGACCCTTCGTTCGAGCCACGCAGGGACAAGCCGAAAATTAGGTGGCTGCGCAGCCTTTTCCGTCTCGACCGGATTGTGTCGGCAACCGAATCGGATAAATCGTTCGCTTACCCCGAAGATTTCAGTCTGCGCGACTATATTGGGAGCGAGCAGGCGTTTAACTTTCTGACCCAGCCGGCGGTCCAGCTGAGTATTGCCTTTGACGGCCACGCTGGAAATCATCTCCGCGAAACGCCCATGTCGAAGGACCAGCAAATCGAGACGCTTGCTGACGGGCGGATGATGGTGACTGGCACGGTCATCCCGAGTCTGAAGTTGCGCTGGTGGCTACGCTCTTTCGGTGCGAGCGTGGAAATCCTCGCTCCGGCGGCCCTGCGCGAAGAATTTGCTGCCGAATATCACAGACTCGCCACGCGCTACGGACACGTAATCGCACCTACTGTTGCGCGCTAGCGTCTTTTCGGCGGACAGGTTTTGTCCCACTGGGCAGGAAGAATGCTCCTGTTGCAACTCAACAGGAGCTAAAAAATTTCGAGCAATCCGGATGTAGTGAAAGCTGAGACTGCGGTCAGTCCATACACTGCGAAGAACATCGACCAGGCTCTAGCACATCTCGAATTCGTGCTGTCAGTCAGCGAGGTGACCGCGGTACTTGGAATGCAGTATTGGCGAGCAAGAGTGGCCCAGATTGACGCGACCTCTGGGCTGACTCCGGGGCAGCGAGCGCGTATGGCACGTTTGCCCAAGCTGCTGGCACAGGCGCAGAACGCGTCCTGCAAAGGCTGAATCCCGGTGCGTGCGGCATCGTATCGCAAGGCATTGGACCACGCAAATAGTGCTCGTGAGCGACTGCTCTAATAAAAAAGGCACACCCACGACGGTATCGGGGTGTGCCTTTCACATTACACGCGAGCGCGTCTTAATACCTTAAAAACTCGACGTTGCTAGTGCTGTCGACGGGACGGTCTTCTGAGGCATGGGATTGCCGCACTCAGAGCAGAATTTTGCCTCCGGTGCGTTGATTTTCGTACACTTGCTGCAGCGGCATTCAAGAGCCTTTTGCAGGGCCTTCTGCCGAATGTGCGCAATTTGAACGACGCAGGGAACAGTGACACGATAGGCGGCACTGGCGAGCTCGGCAACCGTCCATATGCCGGAGAGGGCTACGCCGAACGGGCCAAGAAGAACGCCAGCGCCGCGCGAAGCGATGACGCTCATGGCAAGCGGTAACCCGCGGCCAATTACTGTAGAGGCCATGGCGCTCGCGACGACCATTGACATTGCGTAAACACTCATTCCGGCAGTCATCCCGGTCGCTGCTCTGAACGCGCCCATGGTCGCCATGAACTCTCGCAGTTCGTCGGACGACATTTTTGCGACCGCATCGCTGTACAGCTTTGCGACGATGGCTTCTTCAATCGTTCGCGCGTCGGCGCCCTTGGCGAAAGTCACCTTCAGGTGTACACCGACGTCGCCTGCAAGTTCGTTGTAGGACACGCCCTTGCCGCCCCGGAACAGGTTGGCAACCGAGTTGCCACCAAAAAGCAGTATTTCACTGGCAATCGCACCGCGGTCAGCCGCTCGATAGTTGCGCGCATTCTTGCAGGCGACAAAGCGCTCGCGCACATCCTTGGCAAGGGCCACGCGCCCGCTGCCGTTGTCGGTGATGTAGTCGACCAGCGCATCGAGGTCGTCAACGTCCGCCACCTGCAACAGTGCTGCGAGGTCCCCTGAATCTTTGAGAAATGCCGTATTCAATTTCAATCCCTATATCTTGAGGCGCAGCGTGTGCGCCGTGAATTGTGGGCCGCCCCGTGCGGCCACCGTTAAAGGCAGCGCGTTGTTCAAGCGGTCGCCGTTTGCTGCCTGAATATTTCAACAACGGCAGCGACCAATGCTGCAACGAGAAAACAGACAAACGCTGCAGCGAGTGCGGTACCGAGCAAGGTGCCCAGAACCTCGAGGCAACCGTAAAGCGCTGCCGTGAGTGCAGTCCAGAAAATCGTCATCAGAAAATCTCCGTTAAGTCCGATAGTCCAATCATGCTTTGTCGGTCTCAGGCGCCCCTCATGAAAGCGTCGAGGTCTGATTCGTTCTTGATTAGAAGCGCTTCATGCACCCCATGCGCACGCGCCAGCGCGAGACTCGCATCGAGCAGGCGCATATTGGCCGACAGGTCGAACGCCATCGTTGTGAGTTCGCCCAGGCGGTCGAATTCGCTCTCCAGAAAGTCGAGGACTTTGCGCACTTCAGCATCGAGACCCGCGACGATGCGGCTCATCCGTTCCGCTAGTCGGTCTGTTATCTCCCGAGCCTTCTTGCCGATGAACGACGACAAAAACTTACCAGCGATGGAACCTAGAACCGCGCCAAGGACGGGCACGGGGATAAGCGTCTGACCGGCGGCGGTACAAAGGCCCACAATGGCCGCATCGCTACACACGAACATTCCATTGTCGATAAGCGCATCCAGCGACAGTTTGCCGGCATGGTAGTCAGCGACGAGTGATGCCATACCTTTGGCGGCACTCACGAATGCAGCAGCGAACGGAGCAGCCATCTCTGCGCAGTTGGTCAGCGCGTAAATGGCACCACCCGAAATGGCGCCACCGGCGGCACCCTTAACAGTGGAAAGACCGACTTCACTCCAGTCCTCCAGAGTAAAGTCACCCGCGAAGACATTTTTCCCATCGCGATACTTCCTCCACACGTTCATTGTCAGGCCCAGCGCGGCACCGACTGCGGCTGCGCCGCCGGCCGCCTTCAACCCTTCGGCCAGCGATGGTTCGTGCTCTAGAGCAATCTGGTCCTTGAGCGCTTCATTCTGCTGCTTGAGGTCCTGCTCGTGGTGGTCGACTGTTTCACCCACCTTGCCGAGTTGCACTTCGCCGTAAGTCGAAACGGAAGGTTGCACGACTTCAATGAACGGCTTGCCAGTCGCAAGCTCGATTTGGCCGACCTTTTCGTGAATTGCGCGTACAGTCTTTTCGCTAAGTTCGCCCGGATTCCCCTTTAGAACTTCGAGAATCTGGGCGTGCTGGTCCTTGGGGATATGATAAAAGCCGTCCTTCCCGAAGTCCTTATACGTATCCATGTGCTCAAGCACATGCTTGAGGCCATTATTGGCGCCGTTGATGAACTTCGACTGGACGTCGATTCCCTCGATGCGGTAATCCATTGGCGCTGTGCGCCCAACCCCCTCGAACGTCGCGCCGGGCATAACTTGAGCGAGCAGGTCGCGAGCGCGACGCACGGCAACCTCGACATGCTCGGCTACCTCACCGTGTTTGGTGTCCATTCGGCCCAAAATCTTGCCAGGGTCACCGATGAACTCGCGCAGCCCCGCCATTGCATCCATAGCGTTTTCGAACGCCTTGTCCTGCGCAGACTGCAGAACAGCCTCAGCGGCCATACGCGCGTTGTTCACTGCGTCGACCACAATACCCGCCGCCTGGTCGCCAAGCGAGGACGTGGTCTCTACCGCCGGGCCGCCGTGAAACGCAGCAGCTCTTGATACCCCGGAGTCGATAGTCATATCAGGCCTCAGGAAGCTTTCGACATGATGGTCTTATTCAACAGCGCCGACAGCGAGCGCACATGGTTGATGAGCGAACCCAACGTGTCTTTGTCTTCCGCGGAAAACTGACCGTAATCCGTGGGAGCGGTCCGCGTGAGCTTGCCAAGAAGCGATTTCATGCCTATGGTGTGCGTGAGCGTCAGATGCTTGAGGATTTCGATTTCGGAGGCGGCCATCTTGAGCGACGCAATACCTTTCTCGATAGGCACTCGCTTGGCGTGAGCTTCCTCAGCGACCTTTCCATTCGAGCGCCATACAAAGAGTCCGCCCCCGACAACGGCCGCGCCCGCAAGTGTCCAGCCGACCGGGCCTGCTAGCGCAAGCAGAGCGCCGCCAGCGGACATGCCGCCACCGCCGGCAGCCAGCGCCCCGCCGCCAAGCCAGGCCAGCGCCGCGTTCGTCGCGGCTGCGCCCGAAAGGGATGCAATGGCGGTACCCGTCGACGCTGTGCCGAATGTCGTGGCAACCGCCATGGCAGCCGTCGGAGCCAGCAGGGCAGTCGTCGCACCGGCTGCCGCGCCCACACCCGCGGCGGCACCGCCCGTCACGTTGATGTCATGCAATTGACGGTCGACCTCAGCAACGACGCCTTCAAACGTGTGGTACTGGACCTTGTATTCAGTAAAAGCGCGACTGAATTCTTTGGGCGTCGAAGCAAGACCGTTGACGTACGCCTCGACATCCCCAATCAGCAGCTGACTGCTCTCGCGACGCAGGTTGTACAGCCCCGTGGCCAGCATCTGGACTTCGTTCTGGCGCTTGTCATATTCGTTGGCCGCCGCTTCGAGTTGATTACGGGCATTTGATGCAGCCTCTCTGTTCAGCATGTATCTCTCCGTTGCTAATCTTGTCTTCCCCAACGCGGCGGCGCCCCGAGCCGATATATCGCGTTGGGCACGTACTGCGACTGCTTCGCCCACTCTGCGCACCGTTTGCGACGCAAAGGGACCCTATCGGCTAACGGCACAAGGCGCAAAAAACTTTAAGCCGTACCAGATAACCAGCACAGGCAAGTCACATCAGAGATATGTGGCTCAAACTGGTAGGCCGATAGTGGAACTCCCTCGGGACAAAATGTGTCCCGATGATGAATACCCGTTCAAAGAAGTTGTACCTTCAGCTTCGTCGATTCATCCCAACGGATAGTCGTTGGCTGCTGGGACAGGAAATGTCCCGCTGGCCCGCAATCATCCATGCAGGTTGATAGATTTATGGAGATTGGACGAGATGCCACAGACGAACTCAAGCGTTCGCGAACTAAGCGAACTTACGCTCCGAGAACTGGCGGGGCTTCATATTCTGAACGAGGCCTTAAGAGAGGCTGAGCGCTGGATTCGTGAGCACTCGGTGCGCGAGCAGCACAGGGGCGAGTCAGACTCGAACACTGCGAGGCCCCCACACGGCGCGCCAGCGTCGGCTTCGTCCGCAGAGTTGACCCTAAGCGCCTCGGTGGTCTGCATGAGCGTAACGGCCGACCCTTGCAATGGCGCAGCGCATCGCCACATCGCACAGCTGGAGGCCACAGCAGTAGTAGGCCAGATTAACCGGCGTGTGGACTCGAAAGGGATAGCGTTAGCAGAAGAGAGCTGGTTCGGTCTGCAACCGTGCACGCTCTTCAGAACACTCATTGCCGAGTTGCGTGGCGATTGGCTGCAAATGCTCGCGGTGCGCCTCCTGAATGTAGAGATAACCGCGTCGGCATTTCGCGAATTTAGGGTTGCAACGGCTCTTCTACCGCGATGCACTTCAAACGGTTCTCTTCGTGCTGCGCGACTTCAGGCTCACGATTTCTGACATCGATGGCTGGGTTGAGCAGCGCGCAGCGCTGCGCCCGTCAACGAGCCTCTGAGTCGCGGCGGAAGCGCTTCAACTCGTAGCCTTTTGTTTCACGTTCCAACGTTTGAGCATTCGCTCTAGCGTACATCTCTTGTTTGTTTCTGAATGCCCCTTGGTGAAGTTGAGCCTCGCCTTATCCTGAGCGAGGCCTTCAGACACGTTCCAAAGCATCGTGAGATGCCCCTCGGAGCCAGCGTCGCCCGTCAGCCGTTCGCCTCAGGGCGCTAACTTCGCCACCCTGTCCGGTGTCTCAAGACTATCGCACAGTACCGGTTGTCCCGCGACCGCTGCCGTTGATGTCCGACCAGTCGCGCGGCTGCACCGCGGAACGGGCAGCACTATGTATACCGCGCAACCGGGGTGATGATTTCGCATCGGAAGGACGCGCTCGGAAAAACTAGCCGCGAGCCAGGCAGATTTGGCTGCAAAATAATTCACGTGGAGTCGCGGCGAGGAGGTGATGCAGGAAATCTCTACGGAATTTGAACAAGTGCCAAACCAGCGATGACAACAGTATTTGCCATCCGGTCATGCAGCGCTTGTCTACGCGGATTGAACGAAACCCATAGAAATCCCGCTCCACATGTAGCGAAGGTGAGCATGTAGCCCGCTGTGCGCAAGAAAGCTTGCCTGACCGTCATTGGCTGCCCGGTATCTGCATCCACGATTTGCAATCGCAAGGCGCGCTTACCGGGAGATGTGCCCCATACGGCCCAAAGAATGCCAGTCACGAGAATCGGGACGCACTGGCCAACCAGCAGCCAAAACACAACAGTCGAAGCAAAGGCGTCAGGCGCCAGCAGCAGGTCTTGAGTCGAAGGTCCGAGAGGCACGAAAAGCACGATGACGGTCCACCAAAGCGAATCAATGAACAACGCCCGAGCGCGCCGGGAATAGGTGGCGTAGCGCATGGTAATGTCGGATTGTCAGGGCGATTGCAGCATCAGTCAGTTGACCTTCTTCCAGCGTGTCATCTTAACCGGCGCAAGTGCCGCGAATGCAACGTCGTCGTCGCCGATACAATTGGTGCGTATGGTATTTGTAATATTATGACGGAGTTGTCAACACGAAAGCGTCTCCACCACCCTGTTCAATGCCCCATTCTGTTGAAATTTCTGCCGCCGTTATCTTTGCCCTTGCGCTCATTCATACGTTCGCCGTAGCACGCATTGAGAAGCTGTCGCACCGCTTCCCCCGGCATGCCGGCGTCTTCCACTTTCTCGCGGAGGTGGAGGTCGTCTTCGGATTCTGGGCGCTGATTCTGTGTCTTGTGATGTGGGCGCTCGTCGGGTCACACGCGACCATCGAGTACCTGGAGCATCGTGAGTTCACGGAGGCGCTGTTCGTCTTTGTCATTATGGTGGTCGCCGCGAGTCGACCCATTCTCGAACTGGTAACGACCATTGTGATGCGGCTCGCGCGGTTTCTGCCTGTTCGCACCGAGGTTGCTGTAATCTGGTTCTCCCTGTCCGCCGTTCCCCTTCTGGGCTCCGTCATCACAGAACCTGCGGCAATGACACTCGCCGCACTATTGCTGCGCGACACGCTGTTCTCCGCGCGAAGTTCGGAGCGGGTGAAGTATTTCGGCCTGGCGCTGCTCTTCGTGAATGTGTCCATCGGTGGGGTGATGACGGCGTACGCAGCACCGCCGGTGTTGATGGTCGCGAGTGCCTGGGGCTGGAGCACCGGATTTATGGCAGCGACCTTCGGATGGAAAGCAGCGCTTGCGGTTGTTTTCAATGCCACGGGTTTCGTCGCCCTGATTGCTAGAAGCTTGCCGACGACGCGAGGGAGCGAGAGCGGTACAACCCCATCGTCCCAACATGTTCCGATTGGCGTCACGCTAGTTCATCTCGCATTTCTCGCGCTGGTCATCATCAATTCGCATCACGCTGTCGTGTTCATCGGAGCGTTCCTCTTTTTCCTGGGCTACACGCACGCTTACGAACGCCACCAGTCGCCTCTCATGCTGCGCGAGAGCCTCCTGGTCGCGTTCTTCCTTGGTGGCCTGGTTGTGCTCGGCGGACTACAGCAATGGTGGCTTCAGCCGATTGTGCGTTCCATGGATGCGATGACACTGTATTTCGGCGCAACAGGTCTGACGGCGGTCATGGACAACGCTGCCATCACGTATCTCGGGTCGTTCATACCCGGCTTATCAGACAGCGCGAAGTACCTGCTCGTGGCAGGAGCGGTGACGGGCGGAGGGTTGACGGTGATTGCAAATGCTCCGAATCCGGCCGGCCTCGCGATACTTGGGAACCGGTTTTCAGGAGGCGCGGTGAGTCCGACGAAACTGCTCGGCGCCGCGCTAATACCAACCATAATCGCAGGCATCGCGTTTCTGGTTTTATAAGTAAGGTAGGTCGTGCATGATGACCTCCGGTGGCTCTTGACCACCGTGCCGCGAGTGCGTGGCGCATTGCAGTTTATCCAAGTGCCGGCGCGAATCCTTCGAGTCGCGCCGTCAAATGCAATGGCGCAATTCGCGAGGGCTCGCCATTGCCCGCAAAGTGTATTGCCTGATTTGGTCGATGCGTATTGGGTAAAACGCCTGATTTCAGCTCGCTTCTCCGCGCTTCTTGTCACTGGTCTTATCGGCACCTCTTAAGGTAACCGACGGATGCCCCACGCGCCCCAATCCCGCGCGCAGCCATCCCTGTCCAGTCGTCGTCTGCTCAGCTCGCGTGGTGGTTTTTCGTACCAAGGCTAATCCCGCGAAAATCCTAACATGCAAGCGCAATTGCGAACGGTAATCCAAGCGTACCGCGGCTGCGGCGCTCCGGGCGCTGGTCAAAGACGATTTCCAACCGCCTCCCCTCAAGGCGTTGCTCCCGTGTACGGCTGCTTTGGCGCACTGACCCACAGTAGCGTCAACGATAGCTATATGCCCAGTTTTCGAGCTATACCGTTTGCGAGTCAACAATGCCCGACTCCGACTTTACGGTATGAAGAGGACAAAATAATGAGCAATAGAACATATCTCTTGCAAAGCAGGCGCCTCATAGAATCTCGGCATTGTCCTTTTTCGTCAGGGACTTACGACGATGGATAATTTGCTCATACCGGTCACTCTTAATAGCTCGCAGAGGCGACCAATCCGGACAGTTCGGGCAGACAAACGAAAGAGTCGTATGTCTGCAGTTTCAACTTTAACCTTCCGAGACCTCTCGGAAAAGATGCAACAGAGTGTGGCGAATGGGGAAACCCCAGCTTCAGCGCTGCCCAACTTGAAATCCGCCCTTCGCGCCTTCCTCGTAAACTTCGGCGTTTCAGAAGAAAGCACTGTTGGTTCGTTGCTGCGCCGCTCGTACTACCGAAACCTGCGCCTCCACGTGGAGAAATTGCAAGCCGAGGGTCGCGACAAAAGTTATATAGCAAACCGCAAAAGCTTGATGGGCAAGTGGTGCTCACTCGTAACGCATCTCGACCGCATCGAGGCAGCCGCATCGAACCGCATGTCCCCGTTTCAGTCCGCGCTTAACGAGCTGCTCGCGCGAAGCAAAACGACCGTGGCGGGCTTGGCGCGAGCGGCAGGTATTTCCAAAGCTACCCTTGGAGGCTGGCTTAAAGGGGCATTGCCGAATCCCCGCGCGGTTCCTTCGTTGAAACGGCTTGAGCGATTCTTCGCCTTGGAGTCGAATACACTCCTGAACTTGGCATATGAGCGCCAGAATTTCAGACCGGTCGAGGCCGCGCCGGCCATGGTAATCCCATATCGGGAAAGATTGGCTAGGGCTTCGAAGGACACGTACCGCCTGAAGCAAGTCTCCGATTCCTTGGCACGGGAATGGTTGGACTTTGTTGTCCACAAAACGGAGAAGCTGCCAGAGCTTCGACGATATTCGCGCGGAGTTTGGGTCACGACGGACCTAGTCACGGAGGGGGAAACCGCCCGCAACTGGTACTGCTTCACGAAGGGCAAACACGTTCCCACGGCAAGGATAGTCTGGGTACATGTAACGTCTTTCCTGGGGTGGCTCAACCGCACACGTGAGCTAGGCGGAGCAGGGCTCAACAATGACGAGGTGCAGACGCTCGCGTGGTTCTCGAGCAAGCGGATGGTTCATCGCTACATGAATTGGCTGATTGAGCGCGCTGACGACAAAGTGCATGGTGGCGTGCTCGACTTTGCAAGCTTAATTGCGTCGCTCAACCACCCCCAGCACGGCTATCTCACCCAGATGCCCGAACTCCGGGAGGGGCTGCCGGAAGGTCACCGGCCGCAAGCTTGGAAGGACGCTTGCCATGAAGCCTACACTTGGGCCGCTGAGACGAAAAAAAATCTCTTGGTGGCTGGTGTCGAGCATTCGAGGGAGCCGATGGCCCCCATCAAGAAAGTGCTGGAGCTTGATGACCCACTTGAGGCTGTCGCGGACATGATTTCCCGGATGAAGAGTTCCCGACCAACCATTGGGGGTGCGCGTGAGGCCATTTGGGCGCGAGACCTGCTCCTCATCAAACTGATGGCATCGAATCCATTGCGTGCCAAAAACATGAAGTTGCTCACGTATCGCGCTGACAATACAGGCAACCTCTATCGTCGCCCAGATGGGAGCTGGTTCATCCGAATCGAAAAACGTGCATTCAAGAATGCCAAGGGCGCCGCAAAGAGCCGAGACTACGACATGCCCGTCAACCACGTGGTTTGGGGAGACATTGAGCGTTATCTGAATGTCTATCGCTCAATGTTGCCGGATGCCGACAAGGTGGATTACGTCTTCTTGTCGTCGTCAGATGAAAAACCTCAGGGAAATGTAGGCGCATGGCAATCCCTGAATCGACGAGTCTTCTACCTGACTCGTCGCTACTTGTGGGACTGTCCAGGTATCGGAACACACAGCTTTCGATACATCATTGGCACTGCCACGCTGAAGAAAGCTCCTGGGGCTTGGGATGCAGCTGCTGCCGTTCTCCACGATGAGGTCGACACGGTGAAGGCCCACTATGCTCATTTGCGCCCCTCCGATGGCGGTAACTTCGTACACACGTTGCTCGACTCCGCATTTGCGCGTATGTGAACAGCTGTGGCGTCGCCGACGTGCCATGAAGGCGCTCGAGTGCATCTTTTGATTAGGTCACGAATGTTGTGACCTCTTTCTCGACGCTCATCTAAAGGCAAAGACGGCGGGTAATCTGCACCACGCCCATTTCGTGCAGGTTACTAGCGAGAGCTTACAGGCTGACCGACTAGCATCAGAAAGCCAACGACAACTTACATTCCTTGGCTTTCTGGCCAGACTGAGCGGGTGTCACGAATGAATTCTCGAAGACTCAGTCAAGCTTGTCGCTCAGCCCCAACTCGCGGAGCGCAGCCTTTACTTCTTCAAGCTGCTGCGGTGTCACTCCAGATGCGGGTGCGACCTTCACATCCAGGCGTAGTGATAACCCGCCACTGGTGACGTACTTGGCCAGCACCTTCGTGTAGAAGTTCATCCACTTCTGCGCTGGGACGTCTCCCGTCCAGCTGAACCCATCAATTACCTGCGGCTCAGGTGCGACCGGCGACTCGGGTTGCTGCGAAGGTGGTACCGTGTCCTCGTCCTCCTCCTGTCCGGCAGAGGGCTGCACCGGCGACACCACTGGCGGCGTGGGGTCCGTGACGGACATTTCAAGGGCGTCACGGTAGGCACGAGCTGTCTCTTGAGTGACCAAGAATGTTTCGTCCGAGACTTCAATGTCCTCGACCGATACGGACCGCTCAAAGTGGAACGGCTGATACTTGTCGTTCGCCCCTTTGCCGACATAGGCAATTACGCCGCCTTGTACGCCTCGAACTATGGTCTCCTTGAGCGCATCCGGATTCAGTAGCCGAGGGAACACCGGGGATGCGTAGAACGCATCTCGAATGGCGCGGGTGCTCCACTCCTTGAAGGCGGGAGACCAGTTGCGGACCAAGAAGTTGGGGCTGATACCCGACTGAATCTCATCAGCTTGCTTGAGGTGATTCAGCAGGAACTGCACCAGGGTTTCCGCTGCGCTGCTATGGACCAAGCCCATGTCGAGCAGCTTGAGACCGTTGTCCTTGCCAAGGAGCAGCATGTTCTTGTAGGCCCGCCAAACCGACTCGCGCAGGTCACGCTGCGCCTTACGTATATTCTCTCCGAGCTGGCTTCGCTGTGTTTCGTCGATGTTGATAGTGGGGAGCTCTTCGTTGATTTCCTCCCAAGCCAGCAGGCGTTTGGCATCATCGTTGAGCTGCGTCCCCGACTGGGCAGCGACGAAGATAAGCGCACTTTTGAACGTCCGTCCGGTGTTTCCGACGTCGCGAATCAGGCTTTCAACAAAACTGCGAGTCGCCTTCTCATCGTCCAGCGTCCTCTCGGGGTTCACAACGACCAATGTGAGGACCGGTCGGTCAGAAACTTGGTTGCTCCGTTCCGGAAAGAAGACGCGCTCTACAGGGGCCTGTCCGCCGAAGACCCGCTGAACCTCAGTGCGCACACGCTCAGCAATGTCGTCAGCTTTGATGTTTGCCCTGCGGTCAGCGTATCGCTTGTTCAGGTTCTCCTTGAAGCTGAAGTGGTAGCGGTTTCGGTCAACGGTTAGGTAATAGCAGGAGTCGGCCAAGGATTCGAGTGCCGTTTCAATGTTCCCGATGTCCATGTCGGGCTCCGCAACGTCTAGCCGGACCTCTGGCACAGACGCATCAGACCTTGACATGCCTCCGTTGGACTCGAAGAAGATAGCCGTTGCAGCCTTGCGATGGATGCGCCATTTCTTGAACTCGTCCGAAGCTTCATTATCCAAACGAAGCGCGTGACTGTCCTTCTTGCCAACAATATCAGTGCCGACCGCAGCCTCCAGGCGATGCTCACCAAGCTGCTCGAAGAGGGCAGCCCGGAATTGTGAATCGTCGAGGGGGGCTGTGCCCAACCCAATCAGTGCGTCTCGGTGTGCCCCTTTGAAGCCAGCTTGGTAGGCCTTGGCGACCCAAAGCGCCAAGAGCCGGAGAACGCCCCGCGTCTGCTGGAAGCGCGGCAGTGCCTGCCACTTGCGCTCGAACACCGAGAGGACAGTCGGGTGGAACGGGTAGGTCGCAGCGAACGCCTCCCTCGACGCATCGGAAGGGAACCAATCCGGCACCTGGTGCTTGTGGTCGCGCACCCAGTCGCCGAACTCGTTGCAGGTAGCGTGTGCATCGCGGTTGAGGAGCACCCGTCCGTCAGGACTAAGTTGAGCTTCGTCCCACTCGAACAGACGCCTGCGAATAATTTCGGAGGTCTCCGAGTCAGCAGACATCATGACTGCCTTGCCAACCCGGTCTAGGAGCTTTTTGAGGCGGTCATAGTCGGAGAAATCCTCAGCCGTCATTTCCAACTCAGAGGCTGGAATGGAGACTGCAAGGACCGCGTCGTCGCGGCCGCGCATCTCTTCGGACAGGTTGTGCAGAAAGTTGTACAGCTGTGCTGCAAGCCCGCTCTTGCGGCAACGGCTGACGAAATTCATCAGCTCGTCCATCACGATGAGAACAGGCTCGCCCTTTGGAAGGAAACGTCGGATGACATCACCGCCAGGGGCGATACCTTGGTCTTCGTGTTCCTTCAAGACAGCCAACGCCTCAGCTCCGCCGAGTTGATAAGCCAGCTCGCCCCACGGGGTCTTTCGCAAGGGCGTGCCATCGTCGCCGCCGCGACCACTGAGGGGGTCAAACTCGGTGCCGACAAAAACCGCAACACGGGCCTTCGGGACGGACTTGATGCCTGCGGCCTCTGTAAGCCGGCGAACCCCCTGCCACTCATTTGCCGCAGCTCCGCTGATGGCTAGGTGATAGAGCAGAAGTAGAGAGTGCGTCTTACCACCACCGAACTGCGTGGTCATATTGAAGACGGCTGATGTCTCCGTCTTGATGCCCGAGAGCCGCCTTAAGACTTCGGAAGCCAGCCCGGTTAAGCCCTTGGTAAGGAATGTCCGTTCGAAGAATCGGGCAGGGTTCTGATAGACCTCCGGTGCACGCCTGTCGCGCACCTGGTCCAGGTGCACGGCAAACTCCGATGCGTCCAGGGGGCGGTCTTCCCTCAGGTCCTCCCTAGGAGTCACCACCTTATACCAAGGCTTAATTGCCATCTCGCTTTCCTCGATTCTTTTCAGTGCTTTTAGGTTCTGCAGGCGTCACCCCCTCGTCGAGGTCGCCGCTGCTCCCTACGTGGCATCGCGCGCCACGGTGGTCATCGTCCTTAGCGCCGATGCAGTGGTGTCAAGACATCAGAAGCCAAGGCCCTTCTTTCGAGCCAACAGGCCGTCGACCCATCGTTTTTCATCGACATTGGATGGATAGAGCGCGGAGAGGGCTTGCGCCAAGCTCCAAAATCCCTGGTCACGCCCAACACCTTCTCCAACCAAGAAACGCTTAAGCGCCTCACTTCGCCCCGTGGAAAACAGCAGCAGAGCTTGATGGACTCGGTCCAGTACAGACTTGCCTGGTTGAATGCCGAGGCCTTCGACGGCTGCGTCGTCAGACTCGTCTACACCAAGGATGGAAAAAAGGCTCAGCTGCTCAGTCGACTTCGGCCGCTTACCTGGGACGAGCGCGTCACTTTTGCCGAACAAGTAGGCTGCGCGTTCCGAAACTGGCAGCAATCGAGCGCTGTCCCCATGTGTTTCGACCACTGAATTGATGTCTGTCAGATTGATTCCTAGACCTTGAGCAATCTTACGGGCTGCGTCGAAGTCAAGCACAAAGCCCTTGGGCGAGGCCTTCGCGGTCGGGGTGCCTTCGTCGTCCTCCGCATCTTCATCCACATCGGCCTCAGCGCCATCGTCATCGCCGGATGTGGACATCGTCCAGAGCCACATCGCAGTAAGACGCGCGTCCTCCTCAAAACGGCCGGAATCGGCTCCGGAGAAAATCATGCTCAACGCTTCCTTGGAAACGGCAGCCCAGACTGCCTCTAGGTACTCGCGCAGCTCTACTACGTCGCCGTTGGCCTTCTCGACCCGATGGAATCGCGAGAACACTTCCAGCGCCGGCCCAAGGCAGGCAAAGATTGCGTCTGCGCCCACGATACCTTCCTGAGCGAGTCGCGGCATCCATTCGTGAATTCGAGCGGGTAGCTCTACCTGTACATCACGCCAATCGCCAATGGACTGCTCGACAAGGCTCCCGTCCAGGGCCTCACGCGGCCTGCAGACGATATGCACCGAAGACTGCAGAGAGGCCGTGTTCTGCGCTCGCGTTCGGTTTTCCATCTCGGTCTCGATGGGCCAAGAGGCGGTTACCACCCAGCCAGCCTCAATGATGGCGCCCAGGACTGCCTCCCAGCCCGCCGTGGTGCTCTCAGCATAGACAACAACGCCAATACCGGATGGCATTACCTCGCGACGTGCGACTTCCAGTGCCTTGGTCATGCCTTTGCGGAAGAACGAGTCATCCTTTGCACCGCCCTCGGCCGTCTTTTGCGCATTGGTGACGATAAGTTCCTCCGTCTTCTCAGTGAGCTCCGGCACGAACAGCTCGGGATGAATGCCCTTAAGCGCTCGCTTCAGCCACACAAAGAAGAAGTCAGAAAGGTCCGCGTACGGGATGGCTGCGAAGTAGGGAGGGTCGCACACAAGTGCGGCAGCAGAGTCGTCTGGGAGTGCCTGAGACGTGGCCGAGACGCGCATCGCATGCCCGCCGTGGTCAATGCTTGAACAGGCCTGAATAAACTTGACGACCCACCCGAGCGCACCATCCCAGTCGGACGTGCCGCCCGAGAATGGATTAGCCTCAGCAAAATCCCAAACAACTGCGAGGGCCTGTTTGGAGAAGGCTCCCTTAATAGTCAAGCGGGAAGCGTCCCATCGAGACATCGTTGTGTTTTGGGAGACGCTGCGGCTAACGGCGAAAGCCAGTAGTGTGGCGACCGCAGCCTTCATTTCCTCTGGAACGCTCTTGTCCTGCTCGACCACTTCGGTGACAAGGCGGAACAGCGTCAGGATAGACACAGCCTGCCGGTCGTTGTAGAGGTCGCCGAAAGTGGCACAGCCAACGCGGGTCACGGCGCTGAGGCCCCGGGTGTTCTTGTATGGGCGAATCGGATTGATGGGTTCCGAGGGAAATGCGCCTGGTTGCTCAGTCTCGAGCTTCTCCTTCACCTTTGTCGCTGCTTCATACGCAGCGAAGTCCGACTGGTCAGCAAGTCGAAAGAATCGTCCACGCACACCCTCACAGTAGACGGCATACATGCGAGCGGTCTTTGCTCCGCCATGTGCGGAGGTCAGTTGCGCCCGGACAGATTTTGCTGAGGTGGTGAAGCCGCAAACAGGGCAAGTTGCGGCCCCGCCCTTTACTGTGCCGGCTGCCGCAGTGATGGTCTCGCCTGTCTTAGGAAGTCGGAAGCCAACAGTCCGGCTTGCCTTGTCAGGAACGACCTCCATTCCGACCGAGGAGCCCTTGCGCTTCGACAATTGTACGGAGCGAAGCAACGGCACTTCTGCTCCACAATTTGGCCCTTCGCAGTGGACTGTTCTTGCCCACAGATAGGCGACTGTCACCTCCCCGTCCGCAGTCGTGGGATAGAGAGAAATCAAGGCCTGTGCGGCACGGCTCTTGACCTCTGCGCCCAGGCGCAGGATTTCGGCTGCCAGCGACTGTCCGAATCGGGGAACATACTCCTGAGCCGCTTTGTTTAGCAGCACTGCAATTGGATTTAAATCCCCGGCAAAAGCGTCAGCTCCGACACGCAACGCTTCGAGAGGAATTGCCCCTCCGCCCGCGAACGGGTCAATGACCAAAGGGCTGCTACCCAGAGCACCACCTAGGGCTACGTGAGCGCCCTGAGTCAGACGTGTGGACATACCGACAAAGGCTGGGTCATTCGCATTGTCCCAATTCGCGAAGTCAGCCAAGAAGTCAAGCAACACCTGCCGCTGGACTTCCGGTGCTGATGCTCGCTCCGGGTTTTGCCGAATGTCGAGCAGCGACTTATAGCTGTCTTGAGATGCCTTTCCAAGGTTGTCTTGTGCCCAAGCTGCAAGTTCAGTCGTCACCAGCTCCCTGAATGCCGCAGGGCACAGGGGGTCCACTGGGTCTGGCCACAACGATGCACAGATGACCGCCCGGCAGGATGCGAGAGGCCTACGTGCGAACCACACATGCAAGGTTGAAATGTGGCCGTGTCGAATCGACTTCTCGCGACGTGCATGGGCAGAAATTCGACGGATTGGGAGGTCAACCTCGATGAGTCGCTTTGGAAATGCTTGCATGCTGGCTCTAATTTTAGTTCGCTGCTTGAATGACGGAATTGGGCTTGACATGGTACTGCTCGATACGCACCACCGGTTCCCAGTCCATCTGTACGGCAGGGTCACGGACGACCTTAATGTCAGGAGTCGTCGCACAGTTGAAAACGACGTAGAGCCAGTAGTCATGGCGGAGCCGCTGGGCCGTTCTGTACTCGTTCGAGGAGAGCGCAACCTCGCCAACACCGGCGCGGCCCTTCACCTCTATGAAGCGGACCTCGAGAGCACTCGCTGGGTCCTCGGGATGCGGGCGGCGAGAGATGAGGTCGAAGCCGCGATTCTCGCTCTCGACGCTGACCACCTCCCAACCACGCGCGCGCTCCATCGCGATGACCGCCACGACAGCGATGCGCTCAATCTCGTCGTCGCGCACAAAGGGTGCCATGCCTGGTGTAGTTCTGTCCGGGTGAGGCAGCAGCCAGCCCACACCGAGGCGCCGGATGTCGCTGATGGTACAGTGTCGCTCCTGGGCCAGTTCAACACGTCGGCGCTCAAGCCGGCCATTGAGCTCTTCGAGCTTGTCTTCCGTCAGCTTGATGTTGGCTGCGACAGGGGAGTCAGTGTCACCGGCAGACTGTTGGCCATGTAGCTCCGCCATCCGGAGGTTCTGTCGGTGAATCAGCTCGTTTAGGCTGATTTCCATGTGCTTGGAAATGGTCTCAATTTCCTTGATGCGCTGCCCCTTGATTTCCTCAAGGAACGGCTGAAGCGCTTCGACGACCAAGTAGGCTTCTGCCGCCTGTTCGTCCACAACGGAAAGGTCTGGCGCGAGAGTGCCCTTCGGCGCAGCCACCACATCTAGCAGGAACGTCGGCTGCTTGAGTTGCATCGTCCCATCAAGGTTCTGCAGGACGATGAAGAGACGTCTGTGAAGCTCGTTGCCACGCCCGTCCCGAATCGCGGAGGAGAACACACTGAACCTCGCCGGCACGGCCCGATTCATATCCAGGAAGATGGCTCCGCGCGCAAGGTCGTCCCGGACGTGCTCCTGCAAGTCATTGCGAACCACCTCGAAGAGCGGATGCCCAGGCGTTACCCAGTCTGCCGTCGGGTCCTTCTTGAGCTTTTCCTTGTCGAAAACGACCTGCTTGTACTCGTGCCCAAGTCGCCCAAAGCGAGGCTCAAGGCGTTCGCCAATGGGCCAGAGGTGGCGGGGGACCCGGCCAATACGGAAAGTGCTGCGGTCGCGGCTTGGTTCGCTGACCGTCATACCAGTGACTGGCGCGGCCTGCAGGAAGAAGTCTTGGATGACCTCTGGCACCAAGCGGCGCTCACGGGCCTCCGCAGACTTGCCCAAGATGGCGGAAAGGTTGAGTTCCCGCTTGGCTAGGCCTTCTAGGGTAGAGGCCGTGATGCCCTTGAACCGGTCGGTGTCGACCTCTTCAACGATTCGCTGCTTGATGAGGTCTTCGGTCATGTTGTTGTGCGCGTACATGTCGCGCAGCATCCGCTCGAGCTGGTTGGCAGGGAATACGTCGCCCAAGACGTTGAACACTTTCCCCGTCTGACCGGGGTCGATGTCGAGTTCAATCTGCTTCAAACGTTCGAACAGCTTCTGCATCACGCGGCCCTCACGGGTGTTCGTCGTGACGAAGTTGAAAATCAGGCAGTCCTTCTCCTGTCCGTAACGATGAATGCGCCCCATCCGTTGTTCGCACCGGACCGGCGACCACGGTACGTCGTAGTTAATCATCAGCCAGCAGAACTGCAAGTTGATGCCTTCGCCGGCGGCTTCAGTTGCAACCAGCACCTGACAGGACTCGCGAAACTCGCGCTCAGCGTAGATGCGCGTGCCCGGGGTGTCTCTGTCCCCAATCTTCATGCCCCCATGAATCTGAGTGACGGTCAACCCCCACTCGCGCAGCTTACCGAGCGGACGACCATCGCGGCCATCGCCAACCAAGAAGTCTAGGGTGTCCTTGTGCTCAGTAAAGATGAGCAGCTTCATCGTGGGGTCGTCAAACACCCCCTTCTCGGTCAGCAGCGTCTTCAGGCTGCGAACCTTGACCTCCTGCTCCGTCGACTCCAGCCTTTTGGCTTGGCCAATCAGAGCGGACAGGCCTGCGATTTCCTCGCGGAGGTGCTCCGGATTGAACGAGGTTACCGTCGCCTCTAGGTCCGAGAGCATGTCCTGCTGCTCATCGTCAGGCAGTTCGTCGAAGTCGTCTGGAAGGCGGCGCGCAATCTGCTCCTGCCGATACTTTTCAGGGTTCTCAAGAATTCTCTCGCGCTTCTCCTTCATGCGCTCCAGGCTGCGCCTGACGGCGTAAGTGCTGGAGGCAAAGCGTCTCTGAAGCATCGCCATCGTGAAGCTGACCGCACGACCACGAGCACTGTCATCTCGCGCAGCGCGGATGGATTGGTTCTCAACGTAGCGGGTCAGCTGGTCGTACAGCTCATACTCTTCCAAACCTATTGCAAATTCGCTTGTCTTTACGATACGACGAGTGAAGAGTGCTTTCACCTGCCCTGTTTCCGGGTCAGGGAAAGTCACCAACGCTTCCTTGACCCGTCGCAGGTAGAACGGCGCCTCTTGCTGCGCCATAGCCTCGTTAAGACTACGAACGTCTCCGTAGACGTCCTTGTCGAGCAGCGACAGGAACCGACAGAAGTTCTCGGCGTCCCCCTTATGCGGCGTTGCCGTCATCAGGAGAAAGTGGTCGGTCATTTGCGACAGGTGCTCACCCAGCTGGTAGGCAAGCGTCTTCTTGTCGGAGCTGTAGGCCGACATCTTGTGGGCCTCGTCAACGATGATGAGGTCCCAATGGCTGCGCAGCAGGGATTCGCGGGCATCTTCGATGCGGGAGACCCAAGAAACCGAAGTGATGACTTGGTTCTTGTCTTGCCAAGGGTTGCTGCCGTAATTGGCTCGCAGCACGTCACTGCGAACTACCTCAAACTGCTCGCGGAACTTGTCCTTGAGTTCCCGCTGCCACTGGAAGGACAGGTTTGCTGGCGTCACGATGAGCGTGCGCTTGACCAGGCCGCGAATCTTCAGCTCCTTGATGAGGAGCCCTGCCATGATGGTCTTGCCTGCGCCGGGGTCGTCTGCCAGCAGGAAGCGGATGCGCGGAAGCTTCAAGAAGTAGTCGTAGACGGCTTCCAGCTGATGCGGCAGTGGGTCCACCCTAGCAATGGACAGTGAGAAGTAGGGGTCGTACTCGTAGGCCAGGCCCAAGCGCATCGCCTCGACACCGAGGCGAAACCGCAGGGGGTCACCGTCGTACGGCTCCTTCTCGGGACTGGCCTGGAGCGACTCCATCTGCTCTTCGGTCAGGATGGGGTCGTACATTCTTTCGGTGCGCAGCCCCTTGCCAAACATCCTGACTGACGAACCAATCCCCTGGACCAGCACGACCTGGATTGGCTCGGGAAAGAGCGGTCCTGACACCACGACGCCGGCCTTGAGTTCTTCCTTCTTCACTGTGCCCCCTGCTTTCCGTTCGCGACTGCGGCCGGGTTTGACTCAGATGCGGTCAAGCGCAGCCCTTGTTGTTCACAGTGCTGCAGAATAAGAAACTCAAGCATGTTCGACAGGGTGCGGTGCTGCTGCGCCGCGGCCAGCCGAAGGAGCTCCTTGACGTCATGCGACATGCGCAAGTTGATTGCCGTAGTCTTGCGCTCGCTCATGTGGCGCCTCTTCGGTACGATGTCTTTACAGGGTGCAGACTATATCGAACATCGGAGCACAAGTAAATTCGAGCACAGGGCGTTGATAGCCCACGGGTGTTCTTGGTGAAAGTGGCAGCCGCTCGGGCGATTGCTGACCATTTACGTCAACGAATTCGCTTATGTTCTTTGAATGCTCACACAAGGGCCACGTATTCGCCAGAATCGGAAGTATTTAGGTAGGGTGTTCGAAAATCGGCAAACTCACCGAAAGGCCGGAACATGCAGACCCTGAATCCGCCTGGCGACTTTTTCAGGGCATTAGTCGACGAACATACCATCGTTCTTCTCGGACCTGGCCTCAAAATCTCCCTCGATGAGGCGGGTTGCTCGAACCGACCGCTCCTGGGCTCGGTCTCGATGCCGTAGAAGGACATCCGCCGACAGCAAACTTGGTGGATTGTGCTCTACTACGGCCTCGTACGCAGCAGATTAACCACTTCACTCAGTCCGCCGTCGCCGACTTCTCCAGATTAAGCGAACTAACTTCGCAAGGCCGGCTCTTAAAAAAAAACAGGCACGCCCGAATTTACGGCTCCCTGATGAAGCTCTCCGCAGGACTTCACAATTATTCACTTCGGGACGTCCGCCCGCCATTCGCTACGAATAACGTAAATCCTTGTACCGTCCTTGCTGAAATGGTACGCGGACACTCTGCTACACAGGGGTGTTTCCCCATCTTTCAGTTTTTCCAATGCACGAATCAGGCTAGCCTTGAAGTTGCGCGTGTGTGACTCGTAGCCGGAGAGTGCGTAAAGCTGATTAACCCACACCCATTTTGCAGCGGAGTGACTTGCGTAGAAGCTTGCCAACCAGCCTGTCAACCCGTCGTAGCGTACGACCTCCCTGGCGACGGCCGTCCACGCACCGGGCCCGAATAACTCTGCCACTGAAACGGTCACCCTGAGCAGGAGCATATCACTGCCTTTAAAGTCCCCACCGGCCTCACCGTCTTCGAATGTCACTGACAACAACTTCGGTATCTCGATATTCATACGCTGACACCGAAGACGCATCTGGGCAAAACTCAGTCGCAGCAGGCTCGCCCGGATAGCCTTGTGCGCCTTCACACTGTATGCGTTGCCCATACGACACGCGAACTCATAGAACGAGGTGCGGACATGCCGAGGACACTCGTCTGGGCAAAGCGGCCTCTCCCGGTAGTAGTCCAGGCAGGTGGCGTAGACCTGCCTGTCAAACTGGCAAAGCTCGTAGCCGCTAAAGGTCAAGGTCAGGTTCTGGAACGAGGCAACCTCTTTTCCAGCAACCAGGAGAGTTTGGTCGCCCGAAAGCACCTTGTCGTTTTCGGACTGAATATTTCGGCCTGAGCCAAACAACGCAGTCCGCAGGAATGCATCCGGAAGCGCCTGTGCCATGTCCGACCAGTTGGGCAGATACACATCTGCGCCTCGACGTGCGGCCTGCCTACAGCGCGCCCGTCGAACCTCCTCGACGGTTGCGTTCGGGGGCAAGACAGCAATGGCCGGCTCGGCTGACGCTTCCTCGGCCTTGCGCTCCAAGCCGCCAGCAATCCGGTTGATGCATTCTGCAGCATCCCGTACAGCCGATTGGTGGTCAGGCGCGGCGTCAATGGCTGCCTCGGTTGCACGCGCGGCCAGCGCACGCAGCTCGGCGGCCCTGTTCCGACTTATGTTCGGTGCTATCCGCTCAGCCATAGTGCTGCCGCCTGGTCAAAGAAAACAGCCCGTTACAGCACACGGCATCATGGGAGCTCGAAAGGACCGGGTTGGCGCTGCCAGCGAACAGATTCTGGTGAGGGTGACGGGAGAACGGCGCGGCGCGGGGAATTCTGGTGGGGTCGCGACGTGATGATTGTCGTCTTGCCATGGTGTGTACAAACTGATTGAGACAGTCTGTATACGTCCAGATGAACAACATGAATTCGCAGAAAGCGGCCTTTCGTGCGCGATTGCGCGAAAACACCGGCTAAAGGAAGGACGATAAATTTTTTGTTATCGCGCGTGGGTCGACTTGTACTCCACATCGCATTGACTTGTACCCTGCATCGCGCACGCATGTACCCGACATCGCGCCTACTTGTACCCCACATCGCGCGAAGGTCACCGTCTCTCAAAAAGAGACCGAGCGCCAGTGATTTATTGGTTCTCGGTCGGCGCGCTTAGTATGTATAGACTCTGTAGCATGGATAGCCGCGCCCGCATGCCCGGGGGCCGGTGAACAACCCACCGGGCCCGGATTGCCTCACGCGACGTGCGACGATGAATGATTTCTGGGCGTCACTTGCGTGAGGCGTCCCGGACGTTGGTCGCGAACGAAACCGGCGAGCCGTTGTTTCAACGACGTGCTGATGGAGAGGAGCCGGCAACCGCCGGCCCTGGTTGCCATAATACTTTACAGATGAGCTCGGCGCGCCACCGTCATTGAAGGCTTGCGCACTCACAACGGTATATAGAGCTCGACGGAACTGACGCACCCCTCTCGTGAGGCGATGGGCAGCCAGGGAGGGCGGTCTGGCGCTTGAGGTCTCGCGCCGCGCCCTCCGCTTCCGACGTCGCATGCGCTCAACGGTGGTGTCGAACCGTCCACTCAGAAACGTCACCCGCTTGCTTCTCCATAGTCGGTTCAAGTAAACCTCAGATGGTCCGTCGCCTGCTTATCATCAATACGCCATTCGTGATAATTAACAGCTCGCGTGCTTTTTCTCGCGCAGGCGCGATGTTCGACAACGGAATCAGCGCCTGGCAGCCGAACCGATTTTGATTCGACGCTACGAAAATTGACTATTCCGCTGAGTAAGCGCCCTGCGCGCCTTCAATGACGATTCGCTGAATATCGCTGGCCTTCCAGGCAACGCACCGGGGGCCTAGTGACACCGGCTGCGGAAAGCGGCCGCTCTTCACCCCTGCGTACCAGGTTGCACGGGAAACCGGAATGCGCGCCAGCACTTCAGGCAAGCGCAATAGTAAGTCATGCTGAGTTTGCATGTATCAATCTCCAAAAAACGCCCTTGAGATATGTCCTTTAATCGACGAATCGGTCGTGGCGTTACTGGTTCAATTTTTTATCTAAGCTGCCGGACGGGCTTGCCGGCAGCTGTCATTCAAGGCGAACGGGCGACGTACTACCTGCCCTCGCGTGGTCCGATAAGCCGCCGGGGTTCAGCGGCCACGTCCGGCTCGACACCGTCGCGCAGGCGGTCCAGATAGTCAGCCCATTGCTGCATCATCTTTTTCCGGTCGTCCAGAAACCTTGTCCGGTTATAGGCGCCCCCCAGTACATCGGGAACACGGTGAGCCAGCTGGTGCTCAATCACCTCGGGTGCGAAACGCAGCCCTTCATGCAGGATGGTGCGGGCCATGGCGCGAAATCCATGTCCGGTATGCTCCTCCCGGGTACTGATTCCGGCACGCCGCAATGCATTGTTCACGGTTCCGTTCGACATCGACTGCGTCCTGCCGTCTCGCCCAGGAAAAACGAACTCCCTTCGCCCAGTCAAAGGTTGCAACTCGCGAAGGATGGCGACTGCCTGCGCCGGAAGCGGGACAATATGAAGCGGACCGTTTTTGCTCGCCACATAACGCCACTCGGCTGCGTCCAGATGTACCTCGTCCCACCGCATCGTCCGCAGCTCCCCCGGCCGGCAGAACAGATAGGGAGCAAGCTTCAGCGCGCATTTAACCGGGAAGGTGGCGCTGACCGCATCCATCCTGCGCAGCAGTGGACCCACGCCTTCTGGGTCCGTGATGGCGGCGAAGTGGCCCGGTTTTGCGGGCGACAACGCTCCTTTCAGGTGGACAGCGGGATTCTCCTTCGCCTTGCCTGACGCCACCGCATAGCTGAAAACAGCGGAGCAATTCTGCAGCGCCCGATGGGCCGTATCACGCGCACCTCGGGCTTCAATTCGCCGCAGGCATTCCAGGATGTCCGGCGCCGTGATGTCCGTTACCGCCTTCTTGCCCAGCCATGGAAGGAGGTCGTTTTCCAGTCGCGCCTTGACTTTTACGCGGTGGGACTCGGCCCTGTCGGACATCATCCGCTCCAACCAGTCGTTCGCAACCGCTTCGAACGTGCTGGCGGTCTCGATTTGCTCCTCGACCTTGAGCCGCTTTCTGTTGGCGCTGGGGTCATCGCCCCGCTTCAGCATCAGGCGGGCCCCATCTCGTGCATCTCGTGCGGCCCTCAGTCCGACGCTCGACTCCGACGCTCCATACGCCCCCAGAGCCAGCCGTTTCTCCCTTCCCAGGAAGCGATACTTCCAGCGCCAGAGCTTCGAGCCATTCGGAAACACTTCGAGATACAGGCCGCCGGTATCATGCAGGCGATAGCTCCTGTCACGCGGCTTCGCGTTTTTGATTGCGACGTCCGTGAGCGGACTGTGAGCCCGACGCTCAATCGCAACCTGGTGCTGAATAGGAATAAGCGCCGCCACATCGGGCTGGCTAATAACAATGTCATGCAGATTTTGCATGTGACCATCTCCAAAACGCCCCTACCTGGAGATATGTCCTCAATCCACACATTGAGCGTGGAAATACTGCCTCAATAGTTTCCTCAGAGCTGCTGGAGCAGGGCTTGCCAGCAGCTGTCGTGCATCGACGACGGACGAAGTATCGCGCGCACTTAATCCCGTCGTCAAGCGCTTTTTTGAGCATTAATTGCGTGCGCGTTCTAGTTTTCGCGCAGTTTGTCCAAATAGTCCGCCCATTCCTGCATCATTTTTCTCCGCGCATCCAAAAACTTGGTCCGGTTGTATGCCGTGCCCAGCGGGTCCGGGACACTGTGCGCGAGCTGGTGTTCGATGATTTCTGGCCGGATGCCGAGCCGCTCGTGCAGGATGGTCCGTGCGGTCGCCCTGAACCCGTGCCCCGTCTGCTCGTCACGCGTGCTGATGCCGGCGCGCTTCAACGCCACATTCACCGTGTTGCTCGACATGGGCTGCTTCTTGTCGTGCCTGCCCGGAAAGACATAGTCCCATCGGCCTGTCATGGGTTGCAGTTCACGCAGGATGGCGACGGCCTGCGTCGCGAGCGGGACAAGATGGGGCGTCTGGGTCTTGCCGACGATGTAGCGCCATTCTGCTTCGTCGAGATGGACTTCGTCCCAGCGCATCGTCCGTAACTCGATTGGCCGACAAAACAGATAGGGCGCCAGCCTGAGTGCACACTGGACGGGAAAGGTCGCATTCACTGCATCCATCCTGCGTAACAGCGAGCCGATTTTCTCGGGTTCGGTGACGGCCGCAAAGTGGCCGGGCCTCGCCGGCGGCAGGGCGCCTCTGAGATGGTCAGCGGGATTACTGTGGGCCTTGCCGGTAATCACCGCGTACCGGAAAACTGCGGAGCAGTTCTGCAGCGCGCGATGCGCCGTGTCACGGGCACCGCGCTGCTCAATTCGTCGCAGGCATGCAAGTATCTCGGGGGCCGTGATGTCAGCCACGGGCCGCCTGCCGAGCCAGGGAAAGAGGTCGTTCTCGAGTCGCGCAATGACCTTGTCCTTGTGAGACCTGGCCTTGTCGGCCATCATGCGCCCAAACCACTCGCGCGCGACCGCTTCGAAGTTGTTGGCGGCATTCGCCAGCCTGGCCGCCCTGGCTGCCTTCCGGTGTTCGCTCGGGTCGGTGTCGTCGGCCAGGAGTTTGCGCGCCTCGTCGCGCCTGGACCGCGCATCCTTCAGGCTGACGTCCGGGTACCGCCCGAACGACAGCCGCTTCTCCTTGCCGTCGAAGCGGTACTTCAGCCGCCAGAGCTTCGACCCGCTCGGAGTAAGCTCGAGATACAGGCCGCCGCCATCCCACATGCGCTGGGTTTTGCCAGTGGGTCTGGCGTTCCGGATGGCGACGTCGGTAAGGGCCATTTGGGGGCATCCTTGGCCGGGGGCAGAGGCCTATGCCCCATATGCTGCCCCGGCTTTCGCCAGAATGCCACTGGATGTCGCTGGACGACGTTGGACGTAAAAAAGGCCGGAAGCCTTATGGGATAAGGGGTTTCCGGCCTACACTATACTTATTCAGACTTGAATTTGGTGGAGAGGAGGAGGATCGAACTCCCGACCTTCGCATTGCGAACGCGACGCTCTCCCAGCTGAGCTACCCCCCCAACGTGCGGACAATTCTAGCACAAGCATTTTCCGTTTTGCCACGCCGCAAAGCGCGGCAAAACATCACTTCGGCGGCGCCCCAGCAAGCACCCAATCGACCACCGCATGAATATCGGCATCGCTCATCGATTGATGGGCGGGCATCGGAATCATGCCCCACACGCCAGAGCCGCCGTCCTTCACCTTGCGCACCAACTTCGCGGGCGCTTGTACGTCGCCCTTATATCTGGCGGCGATCTGCTGGAACGACGGACCGACCAGCTTGCGATCCACCGCATGACATCCCATGCAAGCGTTCGCGCTGGCAATTCTCTGACCGCGTGGCGCATCGGCTGCATGTGCCGCCGATCCAACCAACCCCGTCGACGCAGCAAGTATCAAAGCGATAACACCACCGGCAACCGCATCTTTCATTGCGGCGCCTTCGGATTGCCAGGATGCACCGCGTTCGAATTCGTCACAGGCGCCGGCGACTGCTGTTCAAGCGGCCGCGCGCTCACCGACGAATCCGGAATCGCGCCCACCGTCGCCGCGCCCGCATCGGGCTGCGACGCTGCAGCCGGTGCAGTAGCCGCAGCAGCGGCCGCTGCCGCGGCTTCCTGCGGCTGAATGTACTGAAACACCTTCACAACCTGGGTCACACCGGGCACCCGACTCGCAACGTCCGCGCCGCGATTGCCTTCGTCCATCGTGACGAGGCCCATCAGATACACAGAACCGCGCTCGGCGACGACCTTGAAATCGTTCGCCGAAATATCCTTCTCGGCGATCAGCGCAGTCTTCACGCGTGTCTCGAGATACGTGTCATTCGTGCGCGACGAAAACGAGCTCGCCGGCATGATCGCCAGTTCGTTCACGATCGTATTCACGTTGTTCAGGCCGCGCACGATCGTCTCCGCGCGCTGCTTCGACGCGTCCCCGGCCACTTCGCCCGTCAGCAGTACACGGCGGTTGAACACCGTCACGTTGACGTGCGCCGAGTCCGGCAGATTCTGGCTGATCTGCGCGAGCGCCTTCACCTGAATCTCGCGGTCTTCCGTCTGCGCGCCGAGCGTACGCCGGTCGGTCGCCATCAACGCGCCGCCGCCCGCCGCGCCCGCAACGGCGAGAAAGCAACCCTGCAACGTCGCGGATAACCCCGCCGCAAACCCAACCACCAGCACGGTTCTCACCAGTGTCTTCTTGACGCGGAATACGCTCATCAACTAGCTCTCCTTCGAATCGGTCTCAGTCTTCGCCCAGCAACATGGCATCGATGCCGTCGCATAGACAATGGATGGTCAGCAAATGCACTTCCTGAATACGCGCGGTGCGATCCGACGGCACGCACACGTGGATGTCGGTATCGCTCAACACTTCCTGCATGCGTCCGCCGCCCTTTCCGCTCAGCGCGACGACGATCATTTCGCGCTCATGCGCAGCCTCGATCGCAACAACCACATTCGCGGAATTACCCGACGTACTGATCGCGAGCAGCACGTCGCCTGGCTGACCCAATGCCCACACCTGTTTGGAATAGATCTGCTCGAACGAATAGTCGTTGGCGAGGGCGGTAAGCACCGACGTGTCGGTACTCAGCGCTACGGCCGGCAAGCCAGGCCGCTCGCGTTCGAAGCGGCCGATCAGTTCGGCAGCGAAATGCTGCGCATCCGCAGCCGAGCCGCCGTTACCGCAAGCAAGAATCCGGTTGCCGTTGGCAAGCGCGGCAAACATCGTGTCGATTGCTGCGGCAATCGGCATCGACAAGGTTTCCAAAGCTTCGAGTTTGACTGCCGCGCTATCGCGGAAGTGTTGTTGAATGCGTTCGACTGACATCGAGTCTCTATCTTCTACCGCGAATGGGCCGCAACGTGCGGCCGTGTTGTGAAGTCGTATTAGCGAAGTCGTGCTGCGAGCCATGCCGCTGCACTGAAGTTTCAGCGCTACGAGGCGCGTGCGCTTCAACACCTCGCAAAACGCGCTGTGCGGCGCGCTGTAGTATCACCCGTTCGCCCCGTAGCTCGCACGCGAGCGCAAGTTTATCGCACTAACACGCGTTCTCCGCGCGTCGCGTCATACTTCGTCGGCGCGGAAAGCATCGCGTAACCAGACGAGCCGCCCGGCTTCGAACGCGATCACGTCGAAGCGGCAAGCGGGCTGCTCGCGCGAATGCGAACGCTGAGTCGCGAGATAGTGCTGCGCGGCGCGCACGATTCGTTGCCGCTTCTGCCACCCGATGCTCGCCGCCGCGCCGCCATATTTGCGTTGCGCGCGCGCACGCACTTCGACGAATACGAGCACGCCATCGCGCTCCTTCATCACGAGGTCGATCTCACCGCCGCGGCACGACACATTACGCGCGACGAACCGCAGGCGCTGACGTTGCAAAAACTCCTGTGCACGCGCCTCGAAAGCCGCGCCGACGAGTTTGGACCCCGCCCGCCCGGAAAAGTTGTCCGGTATGGCGGCGCTCGAGTTCGACGCGGTGCGAACTGCGCTCGCTTTCCGCGCGCCGGCCGGAACGCGCGGCACTGCGTGGCACAATGACGGCCTCATTCCGTCCGTTTGCGTTTTCTGTCTCATGACTCCTCTCTCCGAACTCGCGCAAGGACAGCAGTACCCCGCCGCCGCGCTATATGTGGTGGCCACGCCGATCGGCAACGTCGCCGACATCACGGTGCGTGCGCTCCATGTGCTAGGACTCGTCGATCGCATCGCCGCCGAAGACACGCGCAACACCGGTCAGTTGCTCGCACGCTATGGCATCTCGAAGCCGCTTATCGCCGTTCATCAGCACAACGAGCGAGTTGCCGCGCAACGCATCGTCGAGCATCTGCAAGCGGGCGAGCGCGTGGCCTATGTGTCCGACGCAGGTACGCCCGGCATCTCCGATCCGGGCGCCAAGCTCGTCGATGCCGCTCGCGAAGCGGGCCTTGCCGTGATTCCGCTGCCCGGCCCGAGTGCGCTTGCAACCGCGCTGAGCGCGGCGGGCGATTGGGTCGCGACATTCTCGTTCCTCGGCTTCCTTCCGCCGAAACCCAAAGCCCGCGCCGCCACGCTGCAAACGCTAGCAAAGCATCCGCACGCGATGGTCTTCTACGAAGCGCCGCACCGCATTGTGGAAACAGTGCAGGCGTTAGCCGATGCGTGGGGCGGCGAGCGCAAATTGTTGATCGCGCGAGAACTCACGAAGTTACACGAAGCCTTGCATTGCGGCACCCTGGCCGAAGGGCCAGCGTGGCTCGCCGCCGATCCGAACCGGCAACGCGGTGAATTTGTACTCGTGGTGGAAGGCGCGCAGCAGGAAACGACCGGCGAACACGATCACGATGCGTTACTGGAAATTCTGCTGGAAGAATTGACCGTGAGCAGCGCAGCCAAGGTGGCGGCGACGATCACCGGCGCGTCGCGCAACGCGCTGTACACGCGCGCGCTGGCGCTCAAGAAAGAAGACGACTGAAAGAAGCGGCAACGCCATACGCGCAGCCGCGTAAAACGAAAAGGGCCGCCCATGCATGAGCGGCCCTTCTGTTTTCTGTAGACAGGCGTGTCGATTCGCCATGCCGAACGGCGCAGCGCGCGCCGTCCGTGTATTACTTCTGCGCGGTGGAGCCCGAGTTGGACGCCAGCATTTCGTTACGTGCCTCGCGCGCTTCTTCCTGCGTCAAACCTTCGATCTTCACGCGCGCGGTGCCCGCGTGGCGCATATCGAGCACATTCGCAGCAGCCATCGACAAATCGATCACACGGCCGCGCGCATACGGGCCGCGGTCGTTGATTCGAACGACGACGGAGCGCGAAGTGGCGGGGTTCGTCACTCGGACATACGAGCCGAGCGGCAGCGTTCGATGCGCCGCGGTCAGCGCGTGCATGTCGTAACGCTCGCCATTGGCGGTGCGGCGGCCATGAAAGCCCCGGCCGTACCACGAGGCGCGGCCGGTCTGATGAAAGTCCGACACGTCGGCGCCGTCATCGGAAAGCGGCTTCGCATCGGCCAGCGACGGCCCTTGAGCGGCAACTTCCGAGGCCGGCGCGCTGCCATAGGCTTGCGGTCCGAAGGACGCTGCTTGCGCATTCTTCGTGCGGAGCGGCACAGCGTTTGCGATGCTGTTGTCGACGCCCGGCGGCGTGGCGCAACCGGCCAGCACAAAAAAGGCGAAAAGAGTCCCCAGACTGCGGGATAACCGAGTTTTCATAAGACGTGCAATCAAATTGTCGAGCCGCATCACGCGTAGTTGAGCGTGTTGCCTGCGACTCCGGCGGCAAGGGACGACAACGCGCCGCGCAGACGAGCGCAGAACGTCAAAGCCCGGATGCGGCTCATTCAGCCGCTACCGCACGGTTAATTTTCACGTCTGGCGCAACCTGTCCCCGGCAGCCTGACCAGACCCCACATGCCGCCATCGAACGTGGCAAACACGTTCTTGCGCGCGAAACTCAGCGCGCAGGAACGGCGGCGTAGGCCCCACCCAGCGTCACGACCGTAAGAGTCGTAGCAGGCGCGTGGCGCCTGGCTGGGCAAGACGTGTGCATCGAATGCTCGATACCTGACGGCCGTCCATAACCGCGACAGCCCATACTTGAGTGGCGATCCGCGCTCCCATTTGTGATGGGGACGCATCGCCTTGTGGCAGCACGATTCCTCGTGCATGGGGTCCATTATACCTAAAACAGAATGCTGTGTTGCTAAGCGACTGAAAACCTTGATGAATCTTCACCATTGCTGCAAAAATCAGCAGACAAAACCTCTCGACGGAAGCACTCCCGAGTCGCGGCAAACCTCGGCGCGCCGCGTTGAGACGCCGGTACAATCAACGTTTTTCCCGCGGCGCCGTCATCCATGAAAGTCACCTTGATCCCCGTTACGCCGTTCCAGCAAAACAGCTCGCTGCTCGTTTGCCAGGCGACCGGACGCGCGGCCGTTGTCGATCCAGGCGGTGACCTCGACGTGATTCAAGGCGAGATCGCACGCCAGAACGTGAACGTGGAGAAAGTCTTCCTGACGCACGGTCACATCGACCACTGCGCCGGCGCGAAGACGCTCGCCGCGCACTACGGCGTGCCGATCGAAGGCCCGCATCCCGATGAACGCTTCTGGCTCGACAAGCTGCCGGATCAAAGCACGCGGTTCGGCTTTCCCACCGCCGAGGCGTTCGAACCGGACCGGTGGCTCGACAATGGCGACACAGTGCAGTTCGGCGAGGAGGCGCTCGAGGTGTATCACTGCCCGGGGCACACGCCCGGGCACGTGGTGTTCTTTAGCCGCGCACACCGGCTCGCGCTAGTCGGCGACGTGCTGTTCGCCGGCTCGATCGGACGCACGGATTTTCCGCGCGGCAACCATGCGGATCTGGTGCGCTCGATTCGCGAAAAACTTTGGCCGCTGGGCGACGACGTCACCTTCGTGCCGGGCCACGGCCCCACGTCGACATTCGGCGCTGAGCGGCGCAGCAATCCCTACGTTGCCGACGGAGTCGTCGCATGAGCAGTGAAATCTACGTCAGCACCGACGTCGAGGCAGACGGCCCTATTCCCGGTCCGCATTCGATGCTGAGTTTCGCATCGGCCGCCTATACCGAAGACAAGCAACTCATCGCCACCTTCTCCGCGAATCTCGAATTGCTTGGAGGCGCCGCGCCACACCCCGTGCAAGAAGCGTGGTGGAAGACGCAGCCTGAGGCGTGGGCGGCCTGCCGTATAGATTTGCAACGCCCGGAAGCAGCGCTCGCGGCTTACGTCGATTGGGTCGAGGCGCTGCCCGGCAAGCCGGTGTTTGTCGCCATGCCGGCCGGCTTCGACTTCACCTATATGTTCTGGTACATGATGCGCTTTGTCGGCCGCTGCCCATTTTCATGGTCGGCGCTCGACATCAAGACACTTGCGTTTGCAATGACCGGCTTGCCGTATCGCAAGAACATTAAGCCGCGCTTTCCGAAACGCTGGTTCGACGAACATCCGCATACGCACGTCGCGCTCGACGACGCCATTGAACAGGGCGCGCTTTTCTGCAACATGCTGAAGGATCTGCGCGCGATGCAGGCTGCGGCTCTGGCGGCCGGCGAAGAAGGGGACGACTCAGGACAAAATCCCGCTGAGGAACCGGCAAATTAGGTAATCTCCCTCGTCGGGGCCGTTTTGCATTGCGTTTCGTTTTCGCGCCCTCTACCATGCGGTGATACGGCGACGCAAACGGAGGCGCAGTTGACACTCGATACGTTCTCTCAAAAAATCCTGCGCCTTTTGCAGCTAGATGCACGCCGTTCGGTGCAAGAAATATCCGACCAGGTCGGCCTGTCGAGCACGCCCTGCTGGCGGCGCATCAAGGACATGGAGCAATCGGGCGTGATCCAGCGCTACACAGCGCTACTGGATCGAGAAAAACTGGGGCTGCACGTGTGCGCGCTCGCGCACATCCACCTCACGCGCCACACCGAGGGAGGCGTCGAACAGTTCGAGCGGGAAATTGCCACGTGTCCGGAAGTCACCGAGTGCTACAGCACGACCGGCGAGTCCGATTACATCCTCAAGATCGTCGCGCCCGACATCAAGGCGTACGACACGTTTCTGCACGAACGCATCTTCAAGATTCCCGCGGTTGCTCAGGTGCGCACGAGCGTCGTGCTTCGCGAAATCAAATTCGATACGCAATTGCCGCTGTGATCCGTGCTGCCTGATAACACCCGGGCATGAAGCTTAAGCCCGAGCCGGTGCCGCCTGGTTCGCGAGCGGCGATGCATTGAGCGCGGCTCGCAATTGCGCGCGCTACCGCTGCTCGTCGTGTCGATTGCGCGGCTCAGCTCGCGCCATGCGGGACCGTGCTCTTGCGGCGATGGTCGCTGACGCCGGCTTGCGTCGACGAACCGCTTTGCGTCGCCGGCGTGCTCACCTCCCGCAGCACATCAAGCTTGCGCGCGCCGAGGCGGCGCTTCAGCGCGGCGAGATCGACACGCTCTAGCGCTTGTCTATCCTCTTTGTCAGTGTGATGAGAAGGCCGCACGGGGAGCACTACTTCGACGTCGAGCCCCGTGCTCAGATAGTGAATGTTCACCGCCGCAGCCTTCACGCCACCCGCCGCCAACGCAGCGTTGACATCGGCAACGATCCGCTCGCGAGAAGGCAAACCCACCGGAGGATGCGCGACTGCATCGTTCTCCGGATCGACGTGGATCAGCGCGTCGAGCACACGGTTGTCGCTCAGCACGCGCAGCCGCGCGCTCTCGGCGATGTAGTGCCCCTCGGACACAGAGATCAGCGGATCGACTAGGATATGCGCGTCGACTAACGCGAAATCGCCCATTTTCCGCGTGCGCAATTCGTGGACGTCGCGCACACCGGGCGTGGACAGCAGCAGCGTGCGCATGTCGGCAGTCGCAGCTTCATCCAGCGCGCGGTCGGATAGGTCCTGCAGCGCGTCCCAGCCGAACATCCAGCCCATGCGCGCCACCATGAACCCGACGATCGCGGCGGCGATCGGATCCAGCAGTCGCACACCTGCCAGGCTGCCGAGAATACCGAGCGCCACCACCAGCGACGATGCCGCGTCCGAACGCGCATGCCATGCGTTCGCAATCAACATGGCCGAGCGCACGCGTTGGGCTTCGCGCAGCATGTAGCGGAACAGTCCTTCTTTGGAAAACAGCACGAGCACGGCCACGATCAGCGCGCTCAAATGAACGGCTGGGATGCTGTCTAGGTCAGCGAGGCGCGTGCCGGCGCGCCACAACATGCCGACGCCGACTGCAATCAGCAGTGCGCCCAGGAATAAAGAAGCCACAGTTTCATAACGGCTGTGGCCGTAATTGTGGTCGGCGTCGGGCTTCGCGCCGCTGTGCCGATTGGCAAACAGGACGACGAAATCGGAAATCAGATCGGCGAGAGAATGGATACCGTCGGCCACGAGTGCCTGCGAGTGCGCAAACACACCGATGGCGATTTGCAGCGCCATCAATACCGTATTCAGCGCAATACTCACGAACGTACTTTTGCGCGCGACGCGGTGTTTTTCGGCGGACTCAATGGCGACGGAAGGCATCTCGAAGAAGCAGGAGTTCAATGCCTCCATTCTACCCGCCGCGTCTTCCAAAGGAGCGCAGGCTCTAGAAAAAGACCTTTTAAAATCAGCCGCTTATGAAAACGAAAAGCATTCGCATTCTGCCCGCACCGAGGCGACGCGCGAGAACTATCGCGAGTTTTCATGCATCAATGAAAAGGCCGCGTTCCGAACAGTACGCGGCCTTTCTTGACGAGGCCACCGCGTGCGCGACAGGCTCGTATTCGTATTACTTTTAATGCGACGGGTATTTACGTCCAGGTAATCGCCTGCAGGGATTACTTCTCAATCAGAAACTTCTCGCGATCCAAACCCGCAATCCAGCGCGGCGGTTTGCCGCGGCCCGACCATGTGCTGCCGCTTTCCGGATCGCGGTATTTAGGTGCAACGCCTGCGCGCGGACGAGCGGCTTTGCCGCCTTTGACTGCGCGGCCGCCACCCAGTTCGCTCAGAGAAATGCCGTAGTCGGCCATTTTCTGTTTGATTTCGTTCAGCACTTCCGCGTATTCCCGCGACTTCGCCTCTTCGATCTGCTTTTCCAGCTTCTCTCGCTGCGCGAGTAGTTCCTTGTAGGAAGACATAGGTTCCCTTGTGGTTTGGATTAACGACTGTCGGTCTCGAGCCGGCTTGCCCTTTGAAAGTGTTCATGCCTCGGAATTTGAACGCGAGATTAACACAAAATAGAAAGACTACAAATGCGTCTGAGTAAAACTAATACTTCTCCGTTTCAAAAACTTTCGGCGCGGTCCACTGTCGCACGCCGCCTTTCATTTTGCTGGCTCCGTAATTTTGGATGGAAAGACTATGCCGACCGGTAAATATGGGATTAATTATCAGCAGATGAAAATTAAGATACGCCGCGGAACAAAAACATTTCATTTCATGAAAGCTTCCACATGAAACGTCGTAACATATTGCGGCGTCGCCTTGTCCATGTTTTTCCGCGATAAGGTTTTCCCGAATCGCAATAAACGCCTAATTGGCTCGCCGCCGAAGGCAATCTTCCAGTGCCGCGTACAAGGTTTCCCTGTCCGGCTTCGCACTTTCGAATGCGAAACGTTTGCGCAGGCTGTTTTGTCTCAAATCCGCGCCATACCGATCCACGCCAATAAGCTGGTACCCGCAGCAGTCGGACAGCTCGTCGGCAAATTCTGCGATGAGCGCTTCCTCCTGACCGGCATCGAGCGCAGGCATCGGGTCCAGTTCGTCGCCGCCGAGCCATCCCATCGCGCCAAACCCGCCGATGTAGCGCAGGCGGCCGAGCGTCATCGTCCAGAACGTGAAGTCGCCGAGCACGAGATAGCGCTCGGCATGGGGGTGGTAGCGCAGATAGCGCGCGACGAGTTCGGGCGTGGGATCGACCGGTTCGAAGGTGCCCAGCAACGTGACACGCTGACCATTGAGCACATCGCCGTCGGGCGCGTCAACCACCAGAAAGCCGGCGCGCGGGTCTGCATGCAGGTTATGCGTATGCTCTGCGAGCCGGCTCACCAGAATGGTAGGCCGGTGCCGCTCGTCTGGCGCGAATGGCAGCACGGACGGATAAGGGAAGCCTTCCGGCTGACGCGCGTGCGTGGCCAGCGTGCCGACGGCCGCGGTGTGCAGCAGGTGCAATGGAGCTTGTGCGGGAATGTTCAATTGCCCTCCTTGATGAGTGAGCGCGGATTGCCGCAGATCGCGAGCACGAGTTGCCCGGCCGGGCCGCCGGAACTGTCGCACGTGTTAGTCGCCAACACTTGCGGCCTGTGCCAGCCGTCTCCAACGCGCGGTTTCACCGCGTCAAGCATAAGATAGCCCGCTTCGTTAGAATCGGAAATTCGCTTTCAGTGCGCTTTCTTCTGCATATCTCCAATTCACGAGACTTCTGTGTCCGATCGTTCCTCCGAATTCGCCGCCATCCCATCCGCTCACCGGGACCTGTCCTACACCGTTCGGCAGCGAGCGCGCATTGCGACGATGGCCGTGTTTTTCATCGCCGGGATGGTGTATGGGTCGTGGGGCGTGCACGTGCCGACGGTGCGCGACCGTTTCCAGTTGAGTCCCGCCTTGCTGTCGCTCGCACTCCTCGCCGTCGCTGGCGGCTCGATCGGCGCGATGGCGGCCAATGCTTCGTGGATCGCGCGAGTCGGCACACGCCGCGCCTGCCTTACCGGCGGCCTCGTGATGGCGCTGTGCGCCGCACTAATTCTCGTGGTGCCGTTTTACTGGCTCCTGTTGGTCGTGCTGGCCATCTTCGGCGCGGGCATGGCTACGCTCGACGTCGCCATGAACGCTGAGGCCAGCGCCGTCGAAAAGGCGCTCGGCAAGCCGATCATGTCGTCGTTGCACGGCATGTTCAGCGTCGGCGGGATGTCCGGCGCGGCGGCCGGCGGCGCGCTGCTCGCGCACGGCATGGCGCCGGCCGTGCATCTCGCGTTGGCCGCCGCCGTCAGCGCGCTGGTTCTGATCGCGGCCTGCCCGTCGGTGTTGCCGCATGTGCCGCAAGAGGACCACCCCGACTCCGCGACGCCGCGCGCCAATCGCTGGCGCTCGCCGGCGCTGTGGGCGCTCGGCACGATGGCGCTCGTCGCGCTGATCGCGGAAGGCGCGATGTACGACTGGGCGACTGTCTATATGCGCGACGTCGTCCTCGCTACGCCGGCCTTGGCGAGCGCCGCCTATGCGGCGTTTTCCGGCGGCATGGCGGCCGCCCGCTTTGCCGGCGATGCTGTGCGTGCGCGCTTCGGCGCTCCGCAACTGGTAATGGGCAGCGCGACGCTTGCGCTCGCCGGAATGATCGGCGCGCTTTTACTGCCGACTCCGGTCGCGGCGCTCGTCGGTTTCACGTTGATGGGTCTTGGCCTCGCCAACATGATGCCGGTGCTGTTCGCGGCGGCGGCAAGCGTGAAAGGCATCCACGCGGCCGAGGGTCTTGCCCACGTCGCGGGACTCGCGTACTTCGGATTGCTGTTCGGGCCGGTCGTGATCGGCGCGGTCGCGCAGGTGACCAATCTGTCGATCGGGCTCTCGGTGGTCGCCGTGTGCTGTGCGCTGATTGCTGTCGCAGGCCCGAAAGTGCTGCGGCGCCTGAAAATCTGAGGAATTCGCGCGACGCTGCACGAGATTTCGCCGTCACCGGTTTCGCCGATTCACGTGTGCGGCGTTACGTTACGTGCCGCGCCCACGCGGATGTGTTCCAGCGCACATTTCTTTAGCCAACTCGTTCGAGATTCGCCTGACGCGGCGCGCAAACCCTTGCGCGGCCTGGCGTTTAACTTCCGCCGCTTGAACCTCTCGCGGATGGCCTGCTCGGTGGCCTCGCCGGCATCACTGCGAAGAAGTGAAGAATAGGAATAACAACAACAGATAACGACGCGGATTAAAAGCGTCGCAGGTGGAAAAGCGAGCCGGTTACCTGACTCGCCATTTTTTCACCGCGTTGTCTCAACGGATGACGGAAATGAAGGCACCTAACAAGGCGACCCTCATGCGCGCGTTGCGATTCGTCATGCTTAGCAATTCGCCAAGCGCAAGCGTATCCCGCCCGCCGTGGTTTGCGGCGCAACGCGCCGTGAGCATCGCTTAACAACATCTGCCCGACGCATCGCGCCTCCACTCGCCGCCCACGATCCGCGTGGACTCATACACTCGCAAACGATTGCGCAGATACGAACGCGCGCAGCAAAACCCACCGCTTTGCGCCACCCAAAAGAAAAGGCACGCGACCCAAGGTACGCGTGCCTTTTTAACCATGCGATCGCGGACAGCGCAACGCTGCCCGCACACAGGCGGTATTACATCTTCACCACGTCGAGCAGCGACTTCTTGCCCGACTTGTAGTTGTACAGCGAGATCACGCCGTGCTTGAGGTCGCCCTTCGAATCGAACGTGGTTTCACCGATCACACCCTTGTAGTCGGTGTTCGGCATTGCAGCCAGGATCTTCGCCGGATCGGTCGAGTTCGCACGCTTCATCGCGTCAACGATGATGTACACCGCGTCATACGTGAACGGAGCGTAGATCTGGATCGGCTGGCCGAAGCGCTTCAGATACTTCGCCTGGAACGCCGGGCCGCCTTCCATCTTCTCGAGCGCCATGCCAGCTTCCGAGCAGACGATGTTGTCGGTTGCGTCGCCGGCCAGATCGGACAGCTTGTCGGTACACACGCCGTCGCCTGCCAGCACCTTCGCACGCAGGCCGAGCTGCTTGGCTTGCTTCGCGAACGGGCCGCCGGTGGCGTCCATGCCGCCGTACATGATCGCGTCCGGGTTTTCGCCCTTGATCTTCGTCAGAATTGCGCGGAAGTCGACAGCCTTGTCGTTCGTCGCGTCGTGCGACATCACGTTGAGACCCAGCGACTTCGCCGTCTTTTCAAACTCGTTCGCGAGACCCTGGCCATAAGCGGTCGAGTCGTCGACGATCGCGACGCTCTTCACTTTCAGGCCCTTTGCTGCGTAGTTGGCAAGTGCCGGACCTTGTTGCGCATCGGTCGCGACGACGCGATACGTCGTCTTGAAACCTTGCTGCGTGTAGGCCGGGTTCGTTGCCGACGGCGAGATCTGCACGATGCCCGCATCGCTATAGATCTTCGAAGCCGGAATCGACGTGCCCGAGTTCAGGTGGCCGACCACTGCGACGACCTTGTCGTCGACCAGCTTCTGCGCGACCTGCGTAGCGGTACGCGGGTCGGCTGCGTCGTCTTGCGCGTCGAGTTGCAGCGTGACTTTCTGGCCGCCGATCGTCAGGCCCTTTGCGTTGATTTCTTCAACCGCGAGGCGCGCGCCGTTTTCGTTGTCTTTCCCCAGGTGAGCGATACCGCCAGTCAGCGGTGCAACGTGACCGATCTTGACGACCGTGTCAGCCGCAGCCGATGTTGCCAACGTCGCGAACAGCATCGCCGCAGCGCTGATCGGCAACAGCTTTTGAATCTTGATGTTCATGTAAGTCTCCAGTTTCGGTCCCAAAAACAACGTAATCGCCCTGTGCCCCCGCTTCCCCTACACGTGTCGCTCAGTCCCGTGGACGACCACGCCGGTTGCATCGTTCATGCACTTGGCCAGCACGTCCGCCGGACTGTTTGTGGCAGGCGGCGACCCGTACTTGCGCGCAAGTGTAGGCTATCAAATTAATTTGTGGGACTTTTTTGAGGAAGTGGGATGAACACTAATAGCGTTTATCCAGGACGAACCGCTTCTGGCTTGCGTCGCGGCCCGCAGAGCGCCAGCCCATGCGGGTTTCCGCTATATGAGGAGTGACTTCGGAACCAAGCCCTAGAGCTTTTAGCGGGCTAAACCGTTAATGGTTCGAATAGGCTTCGAGCGGCCTTTGAATGTGAAATCGACGCGCGCCGCAAGCGGAGGACGATGCGCGCCTGAGTCATGCTCGATCAGCGTTTGAATGCCGCGATGCGCGCGCTTGCCGCTTGCCATTCCCGCTCGAGTTGCTGCATCAACTCCGTCGCGCTGAAGTCCTCGCGCCGCGCACGGCCCAAGGGCGCGCCCTGCCCCGACCACAGCGAGAGATAGTCGCTGTTCTGCGCGCGGGCGGCGGTCTGACGCAACTCCTGCGTCAACGCGTTTTGCACGGGATATGGCGCGATCTTCTGCGACGCTTCGCTCAAACGCTGCATCAGCGGATTGCGTATGCCGCGGGCATGACGGCCTGTGATCGCACGGGTCACCGAGGTCGACGTGTCGGAGATCGAGCGCAGCCGGTCTTTCCATGCCTGTGGTATCGCGCTCTCGCGGCTCGTCAAAAACGCGGTGCCCATGACCGCGGCTTGGGCGCCGAGCGCAAGCGCGGCGACGATCCCGCGTCCATCCATGATGCCGCCCGCGGCGAGCACCGGCAGTCCGGTTGCGTCGACGAGTTGCGGCACGAGCGCCATCGTGCCGACCAGCGCCTCTTCAAATGAACCGATGAACGTGCCGCGATGCGCGCCCGCCTCCGAACCTTGTGCGGCAATCGCATCGGCGCCGGCATCGCGCCACGCGATGCCTTCGGCGACATGCGTCGCGGTGCCGATTACATACTGACCGTTGGCATGCAGCCGCGCGACATCCTCGCGCGTCAGCAAACCGAATGTGAAGCTCACCACCGGCACGCGCGACTCGATCAGCGCTTCCAGTTGCGCGCGGAAATCAGGCGCATAGCGTTCGAGCGGCCGGCCAGGCGGCAAGCCCAGGTCCGCGCGCAACGGGTCGATCGCTTCGAGCGCACGGCGCACGGTCGAGTCGTCCGGCGAGGCCGGCTCCAGTACGAACAGATTCACGCCAAACGGACGATCCGTGAGCGCGCGAATCGCGGCGACATCGATTGCGATTTTCTCTGGCGACAGCGCCGCGCCCGCGAGCGTGCCCAGCCCGCCGCTGTTCGACACGGCGGCCACCAGCTCGGGCGTGGTAGCGCCCGCCATCGGCGCCTGCACGACCGGCACTCGCAATGCAAAGCGTTCGGCAAACGGCGTCACAAAACTGCCTTCACTCATGATCGATTCTCCTTCGCGCAACCCGCTCGCCGTAGTGGCGAACCGCTACCGTGGACTCTACCGGCGTGGCGCGCAACGGAAAAATGAATTATCGAGAACGTTTCAATCGTCCTACGAGATTGCCTTTACGACGCGCGCCGGGCGGGCTTGCGAAGGCTGCGCGCAAGGCTTCGGAGGCGCCTGCCTGCAACAGCATCCTTTTGGTGGCAAACTGACCGCCCGCTTCAGGCATTCCAGCCTCTTGCAACTTATCCAGACTCAACTCGCAGACTGAACTCGCGCGGCAACGCGCGGCTATGGAGAACACCATGAGCACCACTTCGCGATGGATCGACATCCCCGCCGGCAACGACACGTTCGGCGGCTACCTGGCGTTGCCCAAGAGCGGCAAGGGCCCGGCCGTCATCATCATCCAGGAAATCTTCGGCGTGAACAGCCATATCCGCTCGGTCGCGGATCAATACGCGCAGGACGGCTACGTCGCGCTCGCACCGGACGTGTTCTGGCGCGTGCAGCCGCGCGTCGAGTTGACGTATGAAGGCGCCGACCGCGCGAAGGGCGTCGAACTGATGCAGAAGCTCGACGCGAACGAGGCCGCCGACGACATTGGCGCCACAGCCGCGGCACTGCGCGCGATGCCAGAAGTGACCGGCAAGATCGCCGCCATCGGTTTCTGCTTCGGCGGACGCCTTGCATATATGGCGGCGGCGCGCGGCAGCGTCGACGCCGCGGTCGCCTATTACGGCGGCGGCATCCAGAACCAGCTCGACGAAGCCGCGAAGATCAAGGTGCCGATGCAGTTTCACTACGGCGAACTGGACGCGCATATTCCGCTGTCGGCCGTCGGGCAGATTCAGGAGCGCTTTGCGGGCCGCGCCGATACGGAGTTCCATATCTATCCGAACGCCGATCACGGCTTCAACTGTTCGGACCGTGCGTCGTATAACCAGCGCGCTTCGGCGCTCGCGCATGGCCGCACGCTGACGTTCCTTGGCGAGCGTCTGTAAGTCCGAGTCGATACTCGCGATGATGCGCGCGGCTCGTCACGCCAGCGCGTAAGTCAGTTACCCTGTCAAAGAGGGCGCGTCGCCGCGCGCCGTCTTCTTTTGTGCGCGCATAAACGGTTCGACGATCGCGGCGAGCCTGTTCGCCCGAGCCGTTGATCGCGAGCACGAACAACAGGCATTCAACGTCCGGCATTCAATATCAGGCAGCGAGGGCTCCTCCGTCGTGCTTTCAGACTATCTTGCTCATGACGCCATCGGCCTTGCCGAACTGGTGCGAACTCGCGAAGCCAGCGCGCGCGAGTTGCTGGACACAGCGATCTCGCGCACCGAAGCGGTCAATCCCGCGATCAACGCGATCGTGCTCAAGGACTACGACGCCGCACGCGAACGCGCGTCGCGTTACGACGCGAGTATGTCGAACGGCGCGAATCGCGTGGACGGCGACGCTGCTCCGACCGCCAGCGCCGCGCTCGCCGGCGTGCCCTATCTAATCAAGGATCTCGGCGCTGCCGTGGCAGGACTGCGCATGACGATGGGCAGCCGCCACTACCGTCACTTCATTCCGGGCGACGACGCCCCGGTCGTTGCGATTGCGAGAGCAGCGGGCCTGAACATCTTCGGCAAGACCAGCACTTCCGAGCTTGGCCAGATGCCTTATACGGAGCCCGAACTGTTCGGTGCATGCCGCAATCCGTGGAATCTGGACCATACGCCGGGCGGCTCCAGCGGCGGCGCGGCAGCGGCCGTCGCGGCCGGCATCGTGCCGCTTGCCCATGCGTCGGACGGCGGCGGCTCGATCCGCATTCCGGCTTCGTGCTGCGGCCTCTTTGGCCTGAAACCGTCGCGCGGACGCGTGCCGCGCATGCCCGCCGCGGTCACGGCGGGCGAACTCGGCATCGATCACGCCGTATCGCGCAGCGTGCGCGACAGCGCGTTGTTGCTCGACCTCCTTGCAGGCAACGCGGGCCGTCCGCCTGGCGCGCCGGGTACATTTCTCGGCGCGAGCCGCGAGCCTTGCAAGCCGTTGAACATTGCCTACGTCACCGAACCGATGCTCGCGCCATCGCTCTCCGCCGACGCACGCGCCGCACTCGATGACGCGGCGCAACTGGCAAGCTCGCTAGGACACAACATCGAGCCGATTTCGCTTGGCATCGATTTCGCGGCGGTCCGGCATGCGTTTCTCACGCTCTGGTCCGTCACGGCGGAAGATCTGGTGCTCAACGCCGAGCGCATCACCGGACGCAAACCCCTGCGCGACGAGTTCGAAATTTCGACGTGGGCGATGGCGCACGTCGGCCGCAAACTCGGCGAGCGCGGGCTGCCCGCGGCGCTCGAAGAACAGCGCCGCATCACCGAACGTCTGACCGGTCTGCTGCAGCGCTACGACGTAATTTTGTGCGCGACGCTCGCGGGGGCACCCATCAAGATCGGCGAAATGCAGCCCACTTCGACCGAGCGCATGCAAATGCGCGCGGTCAGCGCAATGCCGCTCGAACCGCTGCTGAAGAAACTGCTCGCCGAAGCGTCGAACAAGGCGTTCGCGTGGGCGGGCTGCACGGAGCTATTCAATCTGAGCGGCCAGCCGGCCATGTCGATACCGCTTTACTGGAATGCCCGCGGGCTTCCGGTCGGCGTTCAGTTTGCAGCGCGTGACGGCGACGAAGCGACGCTGCTGCGCCTCGCCGCACAACTCGAAACGGCGCGGCCGTGGTTCGACAAGCGGCCCCCGCTGATCAAAGCTCGCAGCTAGGCGGCGCTCGTTGGCGAATGGCTCGTTATGAGCCGGCTTGCGGCGCATTGGCAGATCGGCGTTGCGCATGCAGGCCATGCGCGGCATAACGCAATCGTGACAAGCGACGCAGCCCGTCCGCCCATCACGTAGAAAGCTGGCGAAAGCGGCAGGCGAGCCGCGCTATGGCCAAGGGGCGAAGCTGCCGGACAGCATTCCCTCGATGTTGCAGCCAAGCGATAACCGGACAGAGCGCACCCACATGCCGCAAAAAGGGCGTCTGTCGCGCATGGCGGCAGACGCCCGGGGATCGCTCTTCAGCTAGGCACCGCAATCTCGCAGCGCATTTCATGCCGCACCGGAGTGCGACCTCGCAGCGGTGCGATCAAGCCTTCTTGTTATATGCGCTGCACCAACCCTTGGCCGAGACCTGCTTGCCCGCAAACATCGGGCACGGCGCGTAAGGGTCGCTTGCCTTGCCTTGATAGAAACTGCAATTGCCGCAGTCCTGGCCCGGCGCGTACTTCGCAAACTTCGCCTTGTCGACCTTGCTGGCGTCTTCCTTGTAGCCGAGCGCTTGCGCGGTCGGATCGCTTTCGGCGACCTTTGGCGCGTCGGCGAATGCCTGGCGCGACAGCGCGAGCGACGAGGCAACGCCGATACTAGTGATCAAAAACGTACGACGGGAAGCTTTCATGGGGACTCACTCCGTTTGTATTGAACTGATCGCCGTTCTATGACAGCGGTCCCCAAGCATAACAATGAAGCCGCTTCGCGTGACGGCTCAAATGATAGAGATAACCGGATCGCTACGACTCGCGCAAGCGGCGGGCGCCAGACCGAGCCGGCCGTGCTCATGCGCGCCCGCTCAATTCGCACACGCGCTGCGCGATGGCGAGCGAAGCAGTCAGTCCCGGCGATTCGATGCCGAACAGATTGACGAGTCCGCGCACGCCATGCGCGGCCGGCCCCTGAATCACGAAGTCGGCGGCCGGCTCGCCCGGACCCGAGAGCTTCGGACGGATGCCTGCATAAGCGGGCTGCAACGCATGCTCCGGAAGCGCGGGCCAGTAGGCGCGGATCGCCGCGTAAAAAGATTCGGCGCGCTGCGGATCGACGTCGTAGTTGATTGCATCGACCCATTCGACGTCGGGACCAAAACGCGCCTGACCGCCGAGGTCGATGGTCAGATGCACGCCGAGCCCCGCTTCGTTCGGCATCGGATAGATCAGGCGGCTGAACGGCGCGCGCCCCGAGATGCTGAAATAGTTGCCGCGCGCGAGATAGAGCGGCGGCACGTGGCGCGCGTCGAGTCCGCGAATCTTGCGCGCCAGCGCATTCGCGTGCAGTCCGGCGCTGTTGATCACGCAAGCCGAACTGATGGTGGCGGGCGCGTCGCCGCCCACTTTGATGATGAAACGGCCGTTGCTCGCTTCGATTGCCTCGACGGGCGCATGAAACGCAAACACCGCGCCGTCGCGTTCGGCGTCGCCTTGCAAGGCGAGCATCAACTGATGGCTGTCGACGATGCCCGTTTGCGGCGAGAACACCGCCGCCACACATTCGAGCGCCGGCTCGAGCGCCTGTGCCTCGCCGCCGGTAATGCGCATCAGATCGAGCACGCCGTTTTCGCGGCCCTTGTTCATGATGCTTTCGAGTTGCGGAATCTGATTGTTCGACGTCGCTACGAGCAGCTTGCCGCAGCGCGAATGCGGCACGTTACGCTCGACGCAATAGTCGTAGAGCATCTCGCGACCCCGCACGCACAGCGTTGCCTTCAACGAGCCGCGCGGATAGTAGATGCCCGCATGAATTACCTCGCTGTTGCGCGAACTCGTGCCCACGCCGATCGCCTCGGCCGCTTCAAGCACGATCACTTCCCGCCCGCGCGCCGCCAGCGCGCGCGCCACCGCGAGCCCGACCACGCCCGCGCCGATCACGACACATTCGATCTGGTCCATGTCCCTCGACGCAGCCGACTTCGCCACGCGCCGCCTCGTTCACCAATATAGATGACGACAGCATGCAGCCAACGAACGCCGTTCACCGCTCGCTGCCGAACGCACTGCCGTTTCGCAACCCGCTGCGTGGAATTGTACGACGCCGAACAGACACCGATGTCCGCGGCGGTTTCCAGCCGAGGGCATCGGCAGCTTGCGATGCACGAATGGACAGATGCTTAGAAGCCAATCGGTCTACGACGATTGCCGTAATCGAGCCGGATGTCGCCGCCGCCGATCTCATCGCGCCCGTCGATCCGCGCGGCGCCGAAGCCGTTCAAGATCGCGCGGCGCATTTCGCGGGGCGACGCATTTTTCAGCGCGTCGAGTGCGTCATCGCCGAGTAGTTCCGGGAAGCGCAGACCCCAGTTGTGCGCGCCGCGGATTTCCGCGTAGATGGACTGCGCGATCCGACGCGCGCCGTCGCGGTCCGGTGGCGGAATCTCATACACGTTCATCCGGTTCATGATCGGCTCGGGAATCGAGCGCTCGTCATTGGCCGTGGCGATCCAGATCACGTGCCCGGCGTTGATCGGGATTTCGGCAAATTCGTCGATGAAAGCCTGCGCCGTATCGTGCTCCAGCAGCGCATACAACGCGCCCAGTGGGTCGTATTGCGAGTCGCCGGTGGCCTTGTCGATTTCATCTACCGTAATCACCGGGTTGGCATAGCTGCCGTTGACGAGCGCGTCGAACACCTTGCCCGGCTTCGCGTTTTTCCATTGCGACGACGCGCCGGAAAGAATCCACCCGGCCGTCAACGAACTCATTGCGACGTACTGGTAAGCCGTGCCGAGCAGGCGCGCTAACTGCTTCGCAAAATGCGTCTTGCCGATGCCCGGATCGCCGAGCAACAGAATCGGCATCAGTTCGAGCCGGTCTTCCGTCTCGAGACAGAGCGCGACCTGTTTGCGGATATCGTCGAGCGGGCCGGCGAAGTTCGGCAATGCGTCGATCAGATCGTCAATCGACGGCATCCGGTTCGGCTTGACACAGAAGCGCAGATTTCCGGTTTTCAGCATCTTTTCGTAGGTTGTGCGCAACGCCTCGTTGGCGCCTTCGCCGAGATCGTTCAGCGCGGTCTCGACCTGGTCGAGGTCGTACACCTGACTAAAAGATGCCACGGCAATTTCCTGTTTGACCATTGCAGTTGTCATTGCTCACCCCGTCTGGCTGGCCTTGCTGGGCGGCGCCCCGACAGACGCCGTTTCAGGTCCAGTTTAACGAGGACAGATCAGCACGCAAGCCAGCAGTCCTGCGGCTCTGCTGCTAACAATTCGCCGTTTTGACGACGCGCGGAGACGCACCACCGGGATTAGCGGTGCGACTAGAAATGCATTGGCGCTGAACCCGGCCCCGTTTAACGTGTCAGAAAAGCGTTCCGCTCATCAGGCGTAAGATGGCCATCTAACTACGCTGCCGGATGCAGTCACCGGAGATTTGCTCTATGTGGAAAACCAGTATCGCGGCCGTGCTGCTCGGCACTTCGTTGCTTGCACAGGCACAACAACGGCCGCCGCAGCCGGTCGTGCAGTGGGAACTGCAAGTGGTTCGCGACGGCCAGCAGGTCGACGCGTTCGAGGGCACCACCACAGTCGGCCAGGCGCGTACGGATACCCATCACAAGGTGGTGCAGCATAACGTCGGCTGCAAAGATCAGCCGGCGGGCAGCATCGACCTTGCGCGCACCCTCACGGTGTCGCCGCTGCAGGCGGACAGCAACGAAGTCACGCTGTCCATCGAGGCGCAGGAAACTTTCGAGGACGCCGCCGCGCGACAAACCGACACCGGCTGCAAGCTCCCGCCGCAGCCGCGCCAGGTGAGCGCGAGCCATCCGGGCCTGAAAGTGGCGGCCGGTCAATGGGCAAGCTGGACGATCGTCGCCAAGGATCCGACGCTGGTCTATCGCGTGAGAGCGAACCTGACTAACGGGGCAAGTGGGGCAAGCGCGGCAAGTGGAGCGGATGGCCCGAGTGGCACCAACGCCACGAACTGAGCGGCAAGCGAAGGGTTGAAAAGCGAAGTTGAAGAGCCAACCTGAACGTCGCGCGAACAACGCACGAATAATCAAAGCCCTGAAAACAGAACACGTGGATAACGCGGCATGCGAAACCCCGAAGAATTGATCCGCGAAAGCACAGCACCCAAGGATTTTGTGGCGGTGAGCTGGAACCTTCACAAAGGCCGCACGCCGCTCGGCTTTCAGGCCTGGCAGGCCATGCAGCGCTGGGTCCAGTCGACTCAGGCGGACGCCTATTTTCTCCAGGAAGCAATGGCGCGACGCATGCCGTCGCCGGTGCTGGCGAGCAGTTTCGGCGCACCGGTTAGCGACCCGTTAAGCGATGTCTGGCATTGCCAGGCCACCGAAATCGCGCGGGCGCTGCAACTGGAAATCGCGCTCGGGCCAAATGTGTTCAAGCCGTCCTGGCGGCACGGCAATGCGATTCTGTCGCCGCATCCGCTCGATCTCGGCGGACGCTGGGACATCTCCGCGCATCGCTTCGAAAAACGCGGCTTGCTGGTCGCCCGCGCGACGTTCGGCGGCCACTCGGTCACCTTGTTGTGTGCGCATCTTGCGCTCACGCGCTCGGCGCGCCTGCGTCAGATGAACTGGATCGCTCACTGGATCGCGAAGGAAGCGCCGGACGGTCCGCTCGTGCTGGCCGGCGATTTCAACGACTGGCGCAACGACTCCGTGCCGCTTTTCGGCGAACATGGCCTGCACGAAGTGGCAACCCTGCTCGGCGAATCCGGTCGCACTTTCCCGGCCTTCTCGCCCGCCCTCGCGCTGGACAAGATGTTTATCCGCGGCATGACGCCGGTCGAATGGATTCAGCCGACACAGGAGACCGCGTGGCTTTCCGATCATCTGCCGTATATGGCGCGGTTGCGCGTCGAATGACGGCGCGCGCAGCTTGACGTGCAGCGGCGGCGCGCCCCACCTTTTTTCAATGCAGTCGCGTCTGAAAGGTTCTCGCATGACCAGACGCCAAAGCCGCTAGATCCGCTTCGGCGTCCACGTCACCGTGGCCGCGACCTCCTCGCCCGGTTGCAACACGCAGCCGCCCACATGCTCACGCGAGCCTGACGCGTTGAAGCAATCCGTCGTGTTCGTCACCGGTTCCACGCATAGTTGCGCGTCGTTGGCGGGCGCGAAAATCACCATGTGGTCGAACGGGGCTTCGGCGGTCATCGTCAATTGACGACGTTCGTCTGGCCATGCAATCGTCGCTTCGCGCGCCCAGTTGGCAAAATTGTTGTCCAGATCGAAAGCATCCGGCGACAAGCCGTCGTCGCGTAACGCATCGACAGCCGGGTGCGGGCCCAGATGCGTCGGCAGCACGTGGGCGTCGGCGTGCCACATCGCCTCCACTTCGGCGTAGATACGCGTTTGCCGCGTACGCGGATAGTACGGATGATGTCCCATGCCGAAAGGCATCGCCCGCCCCGCCAGGTTTTGCGCGGATAGTGTGATGCGCAATACCTGATCGCCAAGCTCGATGCGCTGCCGCGCACGATAGCGGAACGGCCAATCGCCGGGGATGCCCGAATCCGGTTCATGCTCGAAATGCAGGTCCACCGAGCTTTGCGTGAGCGACGTTACTTGCCACGGACGCCGCCAGGCATTGCCATGCAGCGCGTGCGCGAAGCGACGGTCGTTGCCGCTGAGATCGACGGTGGCGCCATCGAATGCGAAGCGCGCATCGCGAATCCGGTTGCAATAGGGGAAGAGCGGAAAGCTCGCCATGCGCAACGGGTCCTGCTCAGTGAATGCGGCGTATGAAGCGGGCCGCAGCCAGTGCATCGCACCGTTCGGCGTGCTCTCGTAGAAAGCAGCCAGCGCGCCGCCGATGGCGGGCGCGATCACGAGCCGCAGGGGGCCGGCGGTCAGCGAGACAAGCTGCGGCGCGATGGAAGGATCGTCGAGCCAGGCAAGTTCGGTTGCAGCGGGCGGCTTCGGATTGACGGAAACGTCGGGCATGGTGAGAAAAAACGTGGCAACGCGCGAAGACGGCGACAACGCGGACGTTGTAGACGTCGATGTACCGCGCGGAGTGCGCGGTCCCTGCGGATCGTGGGGTCCGCGCGTCGCAGAATCGCACGGCGCGACGCCGCGGTCAATATTATTAGTAATAATCCGGTTCGCCATCGAGACTGAACACCTTGCCGCTCGCGCCGCACGTGACGGGTTAGCGCGCGTTGCCGCGCGCATATTATTAGTGGTACCGTCAGCACGGAATACCGCATGTCTTCGCTTTAGCGCCGCTGCCGCGCGGCCCGCACAATGAAAAAATCGACTCAACGCCGTCCCACCATGACCGACATCGCCAAGTTCACCGGCGTGTCGCAATCGACTGTCTCCCTGGTGCTCAACAACGCGAGCGGCGCGAAGTTTTCCGAGAATACCCGCAAGAAGATTCTCAAGGCCGCCCACGACCTCGGCTACCGCCTTGCGCCGCGCGCGCCGGTCGCGGCATCGAGCGACGAACGCAATCTGATCGTCTATCTCGCCGATGAAATTTCGACGAGCCCGCATCCGGTCGTCAATGTCGACGGCGCGCGCGACGCGGCCTACGCGAGCGGCAAGATGCTGGCCGTCTATTCGACGCACGGCAATGCCGACATCGAAAAACAGGTACTCGACACAACGTTGTCGAACCCGCATGTGTTCGGCGTGATTTACGCGACCGTCTATACGCGCAAGGTGACGCCACCCGCCGCGCTCGCGCGTGTGCCGACCGTGCTGCTGAACTGCTACACGGGCGACAGCGGCTTTTCGTCGGTCGTGCCGGCCGAAGTCGCGGGCGGTCATCTGGCCACCGACTATCTGCTGCAAGCCGGGCATCGGCGCATCGGCTATATCAACGGCGAGCCGTGGCAAGACGCGTCCAAAGACCGGCTCAAGGGTTATCGCACCGCACTCGCAACGGCTGATCTGCCGTATGCGCCCGAACTCGTGCGCGACGGCGACTGGAGCTCGGGCCTCGGCTTCGAACTGACGCTTTCGCTGATGCGCGAACCCAATCCGCCGACTGCAATTTTCTGCGCGAACGACCTGACTGCGATCGGCGCAATCGAAGCGCTGAAGCAGCTCGGTCTTCGCGTTCCGGAAGATGTTTCGGTGCTTGGCTACGACGACCAGGAGATTGCGCGCCACACGCATCCGCCGCTGTCCACGGTCGTGCTGCCGAACTACGAACTGGGACGCTGGGCCGTCGAGACGCTGCTACAGGAGGAACACAACCGCGCGGCCGGTGCGCCGGTGCGGCATCGCATGGTGAAGCTCGACGGGCCGCTGGTCGAACGTGCGTCGGTGCGGGTAATTACCGAGGCGAAAAATCCCATGACTAATATTATTAGTGATTGACCGATAATAATTCGCGGTGAAATAATCGGCAGGTCCGGCGGTGGCAAAGTCGCTGGGCGGCAGCAGAAATCAAAAAGCAAAATACACCTCACCAGGTACTGGAGGAAGACATGGCGTTGCTCAACAAAGAGGCGCGCAGGCACGCGCGCACGCAGAAGAATCGTCCGCTGGCGGGTTCGCTGCTGGCTCTGGCAGTCGGTCTCGGCGCAGGCCTTGGTGCGATGGGGGCGCACGCGGACGACGCGTTGCCGAAGCTGGCCACCAAGACCCCGCTCAAAGTCGGCTTCGCGCAAACCGAAAGTAACAACCCCTGGCGTCTTGCGGAAACACGCAGCTTCAAGGAAGTGGCCGCGAAATGCGGCTGGCAACTCGTGATGACCGACGCCAACGGTTCCAACTCCAAGCAGGTGTCCGACATTCAAAGCATGATCGCGCAGCACGTCGATCTGCTGGTGTTCCCGCCGCGCGAGGAAAAGCCGCTTGCGCCCGTCGTGCTGCAGGCGAAAAAGGCCGGCATTCCGGTGATTCTGGTCGACCGTAATGTCGATCAGTCGGTGGCGGTGGCGGGCCGCGACTACATTACGTTTATCGGCTCGGACTTTATCGATCAAGGGCATCGCGCAGCGGACTGGCTCGTCAAGGCAACGGGCGGCAAGGCGAAGATCATCGAACTCGAAGGCACCACGGGCGCGTCCGCCGCGAACGATCGCAAGAAGGGCTTCGACGAAATCATCGCGAAGAACCCGGGCATGACGATCATCGCGTCGCAAAGCGGCGACTTCGCGCGCGACAAGGGCCGCCAGGTGATGGAAACCTTGCTGCAAGCGCATCCGGACGTCACCGCCGTCTACGCGCACAACGACGAAATGGCGCTCGGCGCGATCGCCGCGATCAAGGCGGCGGGCAAGCAGCCGGGCAAAGATATCCAGATTGTCACCATCGACGGCACCAAGGGCGGACTCGACGCAATCGCCGCCGGCGAACTCGGCGCGAGCGTGCAGTCGAGCCCGTTCTTCGGGCCGCTCGCCTGCGACGTCGCGCAGCGTTACGCGAAAGGTGAAAAGATCCCGACGTGGGTCAAGGTATCGGACCGTTTCTACGACAAGAGCAACGTGCAACAGAGCATGCAATACGGCTATTGACGGCATCGGCGGAAAGCTCGCCAACCCGGCAGTAGGAAGTCTCCGCCTTGAAAACAGTCTCCTCTGAAGGCGGATGACGGAAGGGTTCGAAGCGACGCGCCCGTTAAACCACGGACCGTCGCTTCGCTTTTATGCGGCGTAAGATGGTCAACCGCAACGGGTCGATCGCTGCACGCGCATCAGGAGGACACCTGTGACGCAATCCGGCACGCACACGCCACGCTTTCCACAGTCTTCGCAGTCGCCGGCTTCCGGTGCGCTCCTGCTCGAGATGCAGGACATCGGCATCAGCTTCGGCGGGGTGCCTGCGTTGCGCGGCGCGAATCTGAGCGTCGCGGCGGGCGAAGTACACGCGCTGATCGGCCAGAACGGCGCGGGCAAATCAACCATGATCAAGATCCTGACCGGCGCCTATCGGCGCGGCTGGGGCAGTGTGCGCTTCGAAGGCCGCGAAGTTGATTTCCGCACGCCGAAGCAGGCGCGCGAGGCTGGCATCAGCACGATCTATCAGGAGATCAACCTGGTGCCGTTCCGCTCGGTAGCTGAGAACATTTTTCTTGGCCGCGAGCCGCGCCGCTTCGGTCTGATCGATTGGCGCACGGTGCAGCATCGCGCCGCCGCGCTGCTCGACTCGTTCGGTTTGCATATCGATGTGAAAAAGCCTGTGGGCCGCTATTCGACGGCGATCCAGCAAATGGTCGCGCTCGCGCGCGCCGTCTCCTCCGACGCGAAAATGGTCATCATGGACGAGTCCACCTCCTCGCTCGACGAACGCGAGGTGGAGCTGCTGTTCACCGTGGTGCGCAAGCTGCGCGACGACGGCCGCGCGGTGATTTTCGTGTCGCATCGGCTGGACGAACTGTATGCGCTGTGCGACCGCGTCACCGTGATGCGCGACGGCCAGACAGTCGCGCAAAGCCCGATGGCCGAGATGGACAAGCTGCAACTCGTCACCACGATGCTCGGCCGCACGCTCGCCGCCGTCGTGCACGACGATCCGGCTGCGCGCGAAGCGAATCTCGCACGGCGCGGCAAGCAGGCCATCGCCGCGCGCGATCTCGGCGCGCATCCGAAAGTGAGCGACGTCTCGCTCGAAGTTCATGCGGGCGAAGCCGTGGGTCTCGCGGGCCTGCTCGGTTCAGGCCGTACTGAAACGATGCGGCTAATGTTCGGCGCCGATCCGCTGGAACGCGGGTCGGTCTTGATCGACGGTGCAACGGTGACGCTGAAATCGCCGCAGGACGCCATCGCGCGCGGACTCGCGTATCTCACGGAGGACCGCAAGGCCGAAGGCATCGTTCCGGAACTGTCGGTGCGCGACAACCTCACGCTCGTCTGTTTGCGCACGCTGACCAGAAACGGGATCGTCGATGTGAAAAAGCAGCAGGCGATTGTCGAGCGCTTCATTGCGTCGCTCGGCATCAAGCTGCGCTCCGCCGATCAGCCGATCCGCGAGCTTTCGGGCGGCAATCAGCAGAAGGTGCTGCTCGCTCGCTGGCTCGCTGCCGAGCCGTCGCTGCTGCTGCTCGACGAACCGACGCGCGGCATCGACGTCGGCGCGAAAGCGGACGTCGCGAAGATCGTGCGCGAATTGCGCGACGCGGGGCTCGCCGTGCTCATGTCCGCTTCTGAACTGGAAGAGTTGACGGCGGTGGCCGACCGTGCGGTCGTGATCCGCGATGGCCGGACCGTCGCGGAACTGAACGGCGCGCAGATGAGCGAGAGCGCGATCATGGACGCCATCGCCTACGGCGGCGACAGCCGTTCGCAACTGGCCGAGGCCGCGCAGACGGCGAGTGCCGCACATATCGAAGACGCGCTGGAGGGCGACCGTCATGGTGTTTAAGCTGGACACGGAGTCTTTGCAAAGCGAGCCGCGCGCTTCACAGCCCACCGCCGTGCGCAACTGGCGGCGCCTCGCGATGCAACGCGAAGTGATCGTTCTGCTTGCGATGGTGCTGTTCAACCTGATTTTCACGCCGCATTTCTGGTCGCTACAGACGTTCAACGTGAATCTCACGCAGGTGGTGACGATCGTGATCGTCGGCATCGGGATGACGCTGGTGGTGGCAACAGGGGGCATCGATCTGTCGGTCGGCGCGTCGATGGCGATCTCAGGCGCGCTCGCGCCGATGCTGTTCCTGAACATACCCGGACCCGGCGGCATCGCGCTGGCGTTCGTGTTGCCGGTGCTCGCCGCCGCGCTGTGCGGCGTCTTCAATGGGCTGCTGGTAACAAGGCTCGCCGTTCAGCCGATTGTCGCGACGCTCGTTCTCTTCATTGCGGGACGCGGCATTGCACAAGTCGTCACCGACGGCAGTCTGCAGGCGTTCAATACGCCGGCCTTCCAGTGGATCGCGCTCGGCAAGGTCGCGGGCGTGCCGTTTCAGGTGCTGCTGATGCTCGCGCTGGTCGCCGTGTTCGCGTGGGTCGTGCGTAAAACGCTATTCGGCCAGTATCTGCTGATCACCGGCGGCAATGAGAAGGCGGCGTTCCTATCAGGTGTGCCGACGGCAAGCGTCAAGCTGATCGCCTACACGCTCTGTGCGGCGCTGGCGGGGCTGGCCGGGCTGATTTCGATCTCGGTGAATTCATCTTCCGATGCGAACGTGGTCGGGCTCGGCATCGAGCTCGACGCGATTGCTGCCGTCGCGGTCGGCGGCACGGCGTTGACCGGCGGCAAGGCGTTTATCGGCGGCACGCTGATCGGCGCGCTGATCATCCAGTTGCTGCGCTACACGTTGCTCGCGCACGGCATTCCCGACGCGGCGGCGCTGGTGGTGAAGGCCGGCATTATCGTCGCGGCGGTGTACGTGCAGCGGCGCTCGCGCTAACGCCAAAGGACTTGTCGCGATGAAAAAGAATCTGCCTATCCTGCTCGCGCTGGTTGCGCTCGTCGTGCTCGGCCTCGTGCGCTACGAGCATTTTGCGTCGGCCTACAACATCACATCGTTCTGGCGGTACAACTCGATGTTCGCGCTGATCTCGGTCGGCATGGCGTTCGTGATCATCACGGGCGGCATCGACCTGTCGGTGGGCACGGTCGCGGCCATGTCGAGCGTCGTGGCGGCGCTGGCGAGCGCGCACGGCGGCTGGGTCGCCGTGGTCGCGGGATGCGCGGCCGGGCTCGCTGCCGGCGTGCTGAACGGGCTCATCATCACGCGGCTGAAAATCCTGCCCTTCATCGTGACGCTCGCGACAAGTCTCGGCGCGCACGGCGTCGCGTTGCTACTCGGCAAGAACGACGCGGTGTCGATCGCGTCGGATTCGAACTTCGCCAACTTCGGTCAGGGCGATCTGTTCGGCTTGCCGATTCCGGGGATCGTCGCTGCGGTCGTCGCCGTGGCCGGCTGGCTTGCGCTGCGCAGCACGCGCTTTGGGCGGCATTCGCTCGCCATCGGCGGAAGCGAGGAAGCCGCGCGACTAATGGGCCTGAACGTGGACCGCACGCTCGTGATGGCATATGCGGTCAGCGGCCTGCTCGCCGGCATGGCGGGCGTGATCCTCGCGGCGCAGTTCGGCGCGGGGCAGCCGAACGAAGGCGTCGGCTGGGAGTTGTTCGCGATTTCGGCAGTGGTGCTCGGCGGCACGCTGCTTACGGGCGGCGAAGGCTCGATTGCGATGACGATTGCGGGCGTGTTGTTGCTCGGCCTCGTTTTTAATCTGCTGAACTTTGAGAACGGTCTCGGGTTCATCAGCTTGTCGGCGTATTGGCAATCGGTGATTCGCGGTGTGTTTCTGCTGCTCGTGATCGTTTTGCAGGCGAAAGTGCTGAAACAGCGGGGTAATAAACGGATGGCGGCGCAGGGGCAGACTTAGGCGGCGGGGACTGGGTCGGCGCTGCGCGGGCTTGCTCGGGTGGGGCTTGTGGGCGGACGTGCCGGGCAAGGCTGTGCTGTGCTGTGCTGTGCTGTGCTGTGCTGTGCTGTGCTGTGCTGTGCTGTGCTGTGCTGTGCTGTGCTGTGCTGTGCTGTGCTGTGCTGT
>NZ_AWZT01000036.1 GCF_000472525.1 Paraburkholderia dilworthii | reverse complement strand
TCAATGTGTGGTGCCGGGACCGGCGCATGACTCGAGAGCGTCGCAAGTGTTCAAGCAATTCCCTTTTCAGGGCGCCCCGAGCCTGAATATAGAGGCTGCGATAGATCGTCTCGTGTGACACCAGATGGTCCTTGTTGACGGCATATACATGCCTGAGCCAACCAGAAATCTGCTCAGGAGACCACTGCAGCTTCAGCTTTGCAGCGNCGACTCGCGCCAGTGTCTGGTTTCTCACCAATTTGCAAACCTTCGGGCGACGTGCCCGATCCCAGGCGAGCGCGTCCGCCTGACCCGCTCGATAATCTTGCATGCCTCCGTTGCGCTGCAGCTCGCGGCTGATCGTGGAAGGAGCTCGTCCCAGCCTGGCTGCAATAGACCGAATCGACGATCGGGCTACCAGGCAGCGAGAAATTTCCTCGCGTTCCGCAAGCGTCAATGCCTTCAGTGCGCGATGCCTTTGCGGTGGCTCGATGCCGCCCGCCTCCGCGAGTATCCGCTGTATTGAAGAGTGGCCCCGATCGAACAGTCTGGCAATCTGATGAATTGTTTCGCCTTTGCGCCAGCGGTCCCACATCAGTGCCCTCTGACTCTCAGAATAGTAGATCCTCGGCCTCTGTTTCATTGCAACACCTCCACTGCCTGCGCAGACTCTAGTGTGTTGCATCGACCGGTTGAATCCGCCGCCACGAACGGTCAGTCGACATCACCGCCCGAATTGCTGACAATTGGGATTGCGAAACAGGCGGCAACACGGCTGCCTCATTCTGACGAGACAAGCCGATGAGCCGTAACGAGATGAACAGCGCGTTGAAAGCGCGTTTTGTTCCCGCACTTCGCCAGCTAGGGTCCAAGGGTTCTTTGCCTCGTTTTCGACGACAACGAGATGGACGGTCGATCTGTTGACGGTGCGGTTCGATCGCCACGGAGGAGGCTTCGTCGTGGAGCTGTCTCAATGCCGGAAACCCATTGAATGTACACAACCAGACGTTCATTGCGTGGCAAGTCGATACCGCTGATTGGACCGGTGGAAACCCGATCGACAGTAAAAGACTACGGCCCTTGCAATCGACCAATTACAGCTCATTGGCTACTATGGAGGTAGCGCGTCCGTAACAAAGTTGACCGGTGCTTCACCGAATTCCAAACTGACGCTTTCGCAGGGCGCCGAGACAAAGCGACGGCAACTCGCAGCCGAACACGCCGCCGAGCCCTCTTTTTAAGGCTATTTTAGGTCTCGCCCGACATATTAATGAACACCTTCGCGCACGCCCGCGCGTAGGGCTCGATCAATGGAGGATGAGATGCGTTTTCGCACTGCTATCGCGGCGGCCGCACTGGCGGTCGCGCCGGCCAAGGCCGACCCGCGTTATCCAGACGGCGGCGGGGCCCATGAAGGTCAGCACCTGGAGTTGGCATAGCCCGAACGGGGCCAGCAGCATCGTAGTGCAGTCGACCAACGGTGCGCCGCCTGTCTGGGCTCTCTCGCAAATGCGCGCCATCGATGCGCAAATGCAGGCCATTGCAGGTCCAGATGCAGCACCTTCAGCAGGCCGCGTTCGACGGGGCGTTGGCGCTTCCCGCGCCGATGCAGGTGCTGTTCGCCATGCCAGTGTGGGCGGCTCCGCAACCTGTCATCGTCGTCGACCCGCGTCGCGCGCCGGCGCCGGCTGCCCCTGTCGTGCCATCGCGGGCGCCGGGCGTAAACATTTAGGCCCGAATTGGCGTTCAAGTCAGCGTTCAGGCCGGATGTGGGCGGCAAGGTCGCCGGTTAATCCAGCAATCGGCGACCATCGTGCCCACTACCACTAGGTCTGTACTGTCGACGCCAGATCGCCACGAGCCGGTCGGAATCCTCAAGCCCAAAAATTTCCTTTATTACGGTTAATCCGTTTTCCCGAGCGTATGCCCGAAACTGCGCGTTCCGCTTTTCCAAATTCGCCGCACCCGCTGCAGCGGGGCATCCTCGCTAGTAGCACGGCTTTCAGCACCGACACTCTGCGGGCAGATGTCCGCTGACCAGCGGTGAGCCGCAATTTTGCAAAGCAACGGCGATCAAAGATTTGATAGACGAGCCTGATCTGCTGACCAGTGCTGCATGCAGCAGCACAATGGCAGTTCGGCGGATGATGCTTTCCGTTCGCTTGTGTCTCGCCGCGACAGTATTCGTGTCATCACGGCCCCAAATTGGTTAACTTTTTATAATAAATTTATTTGACAGGACAATTTACCATGTACAACAGACCATCATGATCGATGGAAGTCAGTTTCGGCTGACTGGGCATCGGATACCCGGGTGAGCCCTGTGGCTTGCGCCGGAAACTCGCGGCATAGCTGTTGCCGTCAGAGAAAAAACGCTGATGACCCGTGTTCAATATTCTCCTTGTCGATGACAACCCCGACCTACGTGATGTGTTCCAGCTGGTGCTAGAAGAGCAGGGTTATCGCGTCCTGACCGCGTCGAATGGAAAGGAGGGGCTGAACACAGCGATTGCTCACCTACCCGATGCGATCCTGACCGACTGGCATATGCCGGAAGCTGATGGCTGGGAGTTATGTAGGCAGGTGCGCGGGCATCCCGTGCTCGCCTCGGTGCCTATCGCGGTGATCTCGGCCCGCCATCCGCCGGCCAGAAAGCAGGCGCTATGGACCCTGTTCCTGCAGAAGCCGGTCAACGTGGAGACACTGAAACTTTCGGCAGCCCGCCTGCTCGCTGGACGGTTGCCCCGAACTTCTGCCAGGCCCTTTCAGAGCAGTCCCGCGCCCACCAGATGGCAACCCGTTCTTTCGAAATGCTGGCCCTGACGAAAAGCCAGCGCCCGGGGGCCTGCTGGTCGCGNAGGTCGTCATCGCAAAGTACGCTGACCATGCGCCCGCTATAACGGCAGGCCGGCATCTATCGCCGCGCGGGCATCGAACTGGACCTGGCGACACTGGCTTCATGGGTGCGTCAAGCGGCTGCGCTGCTACAGCCGTTATCCTCGGCAAAGAAGTCGTCCCGGCATTCAGGCAACAACGTTACCTGCTTGCGGTCTTCGCCTTCAACGAATCAAATGATAGGGGGCTTCGTCAAAGTGAATTCGGCACCCGATGCAGTTCAATTTTACAAAGCGCTAGGTTTCTCCATCATGGCCGGACACCCACGCAGAGGTACAAGCCTGCCGATGCTTCTAGATCTGGTCTCTTAAACGAGCGGAAGGAACGCAAGCCGCGATCAGCCGCGAGTTTAGATGTATCGTCCTGATTCACCGTTGAACGACCGTTTCGTAGGATGACGAGCGTCCCTTTTGGGGGCTCTGGTGCAAATAGGTGGTGTGGACAAGATCTTAATAGAAAGGATACCTCATGAAGCAGACAGGACGGCCTTCCAGACTGTGGGTGCAGCGGTATCTTTGAGGCCGAGCTTCCCGAGATTGAATTGGCCTTTGCGAATACGGTGTACCAACTCAATACCTGAGAGAGTGATCGCTGCGTTCCTGAAACGTTTGAAGCCGAGCATGACTTTCGTCCGGGACTTGATGTTGCGGTGGTCCTGTTCGACCGGATTATTGAGATATTTAGAGGATCGGATCTTCGAATCCTCGGGCAGCAAGCCGTCGGCCTTCATCTCGCGCACGGCGCGGTGCGATGCCGCGTAACCATCAAGCGTGATGGTCTTCGGTAGCTTGCCTTGATGTTAGATTGCCTTCCTGAAAAAGGCTTTTGCCGCCTTCACGTCACGCCTGGCGCTGAGCATGAAGTCTACCGTCTGGCCCACCCGATCCACCGCTCGATAAAGATAGACCCACTTGCCGCGCAGCTTGAGGTAAGTCTCGTCGACACGCCACGTCTGGCCAGTGGGCCTCCCAAAGCAGTTCCACCGTTTGACGAACTCTGGCGCAAAGCGCCGCACCCAGCGCAGGATCGTCGTGTGCGCCAGCGAAGGACCCCGTTCTGCCATCATTTCGACCAGATCGCGCAGGCTAAGCTTGTAGCGCAGGTACCAGCGAACACACAGAATGATCACATCGCGGTCAAAGTGACGGCCTGCGAACAGTTCGTCAAGGCTCTTCGGCTTGCTCATCGTCGGCTCTCAAGTCGTTCAGCCCGATACCTTAACCGATTTGCCCCCGCGCTATTTGCACCAGAGCTCTCCGGGCATACTCGCGCGCGCTGTTTCCCTTGAACTCGTCAGCTACGTGATGCTGTGCGTCGCCGGAAGCTGGACCGTCTGGTCGATCGCCACGCGGCGCGACTGCTGCTCCGGTGGCAGCAAGATCGTGCTGGTTCCAAGACGCTGGAGCATCACGAACAGCCTGGAGGATCACGACCGCGTTTGTCTCGGCCACCGGCTGCCGGTGCACCTGCGCCCCGCACTTCGTCTGCCAGTGCACGCAAAGACAACTCGCATCCCGGGGACGAACGGCATGCTGTCGCAGATCTGCCGGACCGGGCTGGGCGCGGGCATGCGGCCGTGTGCGGGAGCGATCTTTGTGCTGGTCGTCTCGGTAGGCGCCCACGTGCCCGAGGCGGGCGTCTTAGCCACATTGGCGATGGCGTTGGGCGTCACGGTGACGGTCACGCTTGTCGGCCTTGGTGCATCCGGCCTGAACCGCGGCGTTGGGCGCCTTGCACTGCGTTATGCTCCTGGCGTCGCGGACTTGCAGCGAACGGTGGCTCTGCTCGGCAGCATCGCTATCGTCGCGTTTGCCGCACTTCAGATCGCTCTGCAGACCGGCGGTGTACTGACGCCGTCCCTGTCGTAGGAGCGGTGGCATTGCCGCCTTCCAGCTATCTGTTTTTCTGTTCGGTAGTAATGCACGCGTCGAGCCCCTGCCTTATAAGGTCCTGGGGCAACTGCCGGCCAATAAAGACGATTTTTGTCTCCCGCGTTTCGTCGGATCGCCACGGCTTGCCGACATCGGCGCCAAAGATCATGTGAACGCCCTGAAAAGTCGTCCGGCGCTCCACTCCAGCGAGGTTCAACACGCCCTTGTAGCGCAGCATGGCGGCGCCGTAGATCTGCACGATCGAGCCAAAGAACTCCTCGAGCCGGTCGGCATCGAGCGGGACTGTCGAGCGGTAAACAAAGGACGACACGTCATCATCGTGTTCGTGGGACAGGTCTTCAAGGAAATCCGGCTCGATCTCGAGGATTGCATCGAGATCGAAACTGCGGATATCGAGCAGCCTGCTGATATCAGTCCTTCCGAAATCTGAATGCTCAATGGGGGCGCGCGCGTTCATCTGGCGAAGACGTGCGGTAATGGCCTGTGCATCGTCGGGCGTGACAAGATCGGTCTTCGACAAAAGGATACGGTCAGCGAAACCAACCTGTTCCTGCGCTTCGTGATGTTCGTCGAGCTGTGCATTCCCATGCCTGGCGTCGACGACCGTAACGATCGCGTCGAGCACGTAGTTCTCCTGCACTGTCTCGTCGACGAAGAATGTCTGGGCGACGGGAGCAGGGTCGGCAAGTCCGGTCGTCTCGATGATCACACGGTCGAAATCAAGATCGCCTGTGCGACGACGCTCGGCAAGCGATCCAAGGATCCGCACAAGGTCGCCTCTCACCGTGCAGCAGATGCACCCATTGTTCATCTCAACAATCTGCTCGTGGCCGTCCTGCACGAGCAGTTCATTGTCGATACCTGCTTCACCGAATTCGTTTTCGATCACGGCGACGCGTCCGCCATGGTGCTCCGCCAGGACTCGATTCAGCAGCGTGGTCTTGCCGCTGCCGAGGAACCCGGTAAGGATTGTCGTCGGGATACGGCCATCATTTGAAGCAAGCCTGGTCATGATTGATTCCCTGTCAAATAAGGTTGCTCGGTCCTGCGGGTATAACGATCAAATTGCCTTCGCGCATCGTGACGTCCAGAGCGGAGAAGTGCATGGCCCCGACTGCCGGACAGCGACGTGATGGACTTGCGCAGGCATCAATGACATCGCCAGCACCGTCGTTATCGATGGGACGGGGAAAAAGGGCGTCCGGGCGACAGTTGGGAGGACCTGTAGCCTTCAACAGGCTAGCGCTTCAGCGCGGCCGACAGCGCGTCGAGTTGCGAACCCATCCACTGCTGGAAATTTTTTCCAGCGGGCAAAGTCTCGGTCACGCTGATGGCTGGTACGTGCGAGTTGCTCGCGAGCTTCAGCATGTGCCGGGTCATTGCACTGCTCGCCTGGCTGTTGTAGATCAGGACGTGTACACGGCGAGCGGTCAAATCCGTCTCGAATGACGCGATATCCGCCGCACTCGGCTCTGTATCGTTCATCGTTGCAAGCTGGAAGCGCTCGTTGCGCATGTCCAGACCGATTGCACTGGCCATGTAACCGAAAACCGGCTCCGTCGCTGTCACCGGCACGTGCTCGTAGTGCGCTTTCAGGGCAGCGACCTTATCGTCGACCGGTTTGAGCGAGTTGAGAAAGCGGTCCAGGCGAGCATCGTAGTCACCTTTATGCGCCGGATCGGTGGTTACCAGATACGTATTCACCGCCTTCGCGACGACGGGCATCGTCTTCGGGTCGTACCAGAGATGCGGGTTATCGCCGGACTTTCGTCCCGTGAGCTGTGCTGCGACAATTGTCGTGCGGTCCGACCTTTTCGAGGCCGTCAACAGCCTTTCCATCCACGGGTCGTAATCGGCGCCGTTGTACACAACGAGTGCCCCATTCTGCAGCGCCCGCGCCGTCTTCGGACTGGCTTCAAACAGGTGCGGGTCCTGCTCGGGATTGCTCAGGATGCTGGTGACCTGTACGTGGTCGCCGCCGAGCTGCCTGACCACGTCACCGTAAAAATTTTCTGCCGCTACGACCGGGATGGGTACCGACGGTGCCGCTGCCACCGTTTGGCCGCAGACGCCAAATGCAAATGCAAGCGCGACCGGGTACAGCACGTTAACAAGCCTGTTCATGAATATCCTTACTGATAGATGTAAAAGAATGCCGGTGCTTTGGCAGGATCACCTTGTCGGTGGCCGACACGGATCGTTGCCGTCACGCTAGCCGTGCACTGCGCGCGGAAGGAAAAGATATTCGATCGGTCTTCAATCACGTTGAGGCTGTGTTCGATGGACTGAACCTAGCCCTCGATTGCATCGCTGTCCGTGCGGTCGCTGTCCACTTCGGCTTGCGTCGGCCAGGCAGGGAACGGATCGTCATATTTTTCCCACGCATGCGGACCCACGCCCATCTCGGCATCCGTCAGCAGACACGTATCGAACCCCGCGCGCAGCGCAGCTTCGTCGATGCCGGTGCCGATGACGACCAGTTCCTGCTGGCGGTCGCCAAATGGCGCCGTCCAGCGCTCCGAGATCGTCGCGCGGCTTTCAGCATCCTCAGGCCAACGGCTTTGAGGTACCGCGGCCCACCATCTGCCGGCCAGACCGTGTCGGGAAATCGCTCCGGCCTGCGACCAGGTTCCGACGAGGTCGTTGCGCGATGCGAGCCAGAAATAACCTTTCGAACGTACTACACCCGGCCACTCCGTCTTTATCCAGTTCCAGAACCGCGCTGGATGAAAGGGCCTGCGCGCCCGATATGCAAAGCTCGTGATACCGTATTCATCACTTTCGGGGATTCGTTCGCCGCGCATTTCCCTGAGCCATCCGGGTGCCTGCGACGCAGCGTCGAAGTCAAAGCGTCCGGTTCCCATCACGTTGTCAAGCGGTACCTGACCAAACGTCGAGATGACGATTTCCGCGCGACTATTGAGGCCGCGCAGTACACCCTTCAGTTGCGTCAGCTCCTCCGGCTGGACGAGATCCGCCTTGTTGAGAAGGATCACGTCGGCAAATTCGATCTGCTCGGTAATGAGATCCACAACGGTGCGCCCGTCCTCATCACCCATCGTTTCGCCCCGGTCACGCAGATGGTCGTGTGAGCTGTAGTCGCGCACAAAGTTGTACGCGTCGACGACGGTGACCATGGTGTCCAGTTGCGCCACGTCGGAGAGGCTAAGGCCGCTCTCATCACGGAACGTGAACGTCTCAGCAACCGGTAGCGGTTCCGATATACCCGTCGACTCAATCAACAGATAGTCGAACCGTCGTTCCGCTGCCAGCCTCCTTATCTCGACCAGCAGGTCTTCCCGCAGGGTGCAGCAGATGCAGCCGTTGCTCATTTCGACCAGCCGTTCCTCGGAGCGCGAGAGCTGGGCGCCACCTTCGCGGATCAGGCGCGCATCGATGTTCACCTCGGACATGTCGTTGACAATGACGGCAACGCGTCTTCCCTCCCGGTTATTGAGCACATGATTGAGCAGGGTTGTCTTGCCGGCGCCGAGAAATCCCGAAAGGACCGTGACAGGAAGTTTGTTCATAACGGATCGCGCTAGTGGTTTGGCAGATATGTTATAACATTGCATGTATGCGATGCTGACTTTTTACTTCCACACATATCGCTAATGCGACATTCGCGACCATCGACAGGCGACAGGCCCACAGCAGCGAAGCCCTCCCGGTTCACGCCTCTGCGACAACTCGTGCTGGGGCTTCTCAATGCGCGCGGAGGATCTGCAACAGCCTATGAGCTACTCGAAGACCTGCACCGGCAGCGTCCGCACGCCGCGCCACCTACCGTTTATCGCGCATTGCAGTTTCTGATCAGGGAGGGCGTGGTCAGTCATGTCTCGACGACAAGCACCTTCAGGTTGACTGAACAGAACAGCAGCCGCCATGAGATCCTCGCAGTCTGCACCCGCTGCCATTCCGTGCGCGCACTAAATGACGCAACGCTCGAGCAGGTCCTGCTCGGTGTCGCACAGACTGCTCACTTCCGCGTGGACGGTCAGCAAACCGAGATCAAGGGCGTCTGTGAGGACTGCTCGGCGCTCGCGGCTGATCGTACCGTCGGCAAAAAGTAACGATATGTTTCAATCCGGTGAGTAATAATATAACATTGCATCGGATGCGCAAGGCTTATTGCGGCGGCACCCGTGGGTAGCATCACGGCAGCACGACCCCTTCGCCCTGCCCACGCCTGGAGTTCGTCGCCCGAGCAGGAACTGGCTGCTGCGGTGAAGTTTACGATTTGTACACCTAACAAAAACCTGACAAGATGAGAAATCGCCACCGCCTCACCCAGACCGCGCTAATGTTGTCTGTGATTGCGGCCCGCGCTCACGCTGCCCCGGCTGACACTTCGGTCGGCGGGACCATCGTCGACAGCGCAGGCCAACCCGTTCGTAACGCGACGGTCACTCTTCAGGATTCAGCGGGCGCGTCTGTTGGGGAGGGAGACACTAACGCGATCGGGCATTTCACAGTCGGGCACGTCGCGCCTGGAACTTATGCTGTTGTTGTTTCCGCCCCCGGATTTACCAGCGGAAGCAGCGTCGCCACAACCAGTCCGGGGCAGGAAAGCTCTGTGTCGATTGCACTTTCAAAAAGCGATACGCTCGATGTGCAGGTTAATGCGCAGCGGCTGAACCGGGCTCGCAATGACCTGCTGCCTGAAACGGGCAGCAGCGTCTACCGCTTCAGCCAGAGCGACATCAACAACCTCCCGGCAGGGCAGGACACGCCGCTTAACCAGGTCCTTTTGCAGGCGCCCGGGGTTGCCAGCGACTCCTACGGCCAATTGCACGTGCGCGGCGATCACGCAAACCTGCAGTACCGGATTAACGGTGTCATCATTCCCGAGCCGATCAGCGGGTTTGGGCAGTCGCTCGACAGCCGCATCATCGACCAGCTGAATTTTCTGACGGGCGCGCTTCCTGCCCAGTATGGCTATCGCACAGCGGGCATCGTCGATATCAGGACCAAATCGGGCGATACCGGTAATGGCGGTTCCATTGATGTGTTTGGCGGCAGCCATCAGACCATCAAGACGAGCGGTGACGTATTCGGCAGTCAGGGACCTTTCAGCTACTATTTCAGCGGCTCGCTTGGAGAGAACAATCTGGGTATCGAAAACCCAACCTCTAGCGCCAGCCCAATACACGATCACACGCGTCAGGGCGATGCCTTCGGTTACATGTCGTACATCATCAATCCGCTCACGCGCGTGAGTGTGATGTTCGGCACGACCAGCAATCAGTTTGAGATTCCCAATACGCCGGGCTTGCCCACTGCATTTACGCTGAACGGCAACACGAGCTTCGATTCGAGTCAGCTCAACGAAACCCAGTCAGAACTCAACCAGTTTGCCGTAGTAGCGCTGCAGGGAACCAACGGAGCGGCACTGGATTATCAACTTGCCGTTTTCACTCGCTATTCGCGCACCCAGTTCAACCCCGACCCGGTCGGCGACCTGCTGTTTAACGGTGTCGCGGCGAGCGATTTTCACAGCGATCGGGCGAATGGGGTTCAACTGGACACAACCTACCGGCTAAACGAGAAACACACGATCCGCGCGGGCATCTTTTTCCAGCAGGAACACGCAATCTTCGACAACAGTCTCGCTGTCTTTCCGGTTGACGCCGAGGGCAATCAGTCGTCCGATCAGCCGGTCAATATTCCTGACAGCAGCAGCAAAACCGGCTACCTGTATAGCGCTTATGTGCAGGATGATTGGAAGCTCACCGACAGGCTCACCATTAACTATGGCTTGCGCTACGACAAGATGGACCAGTATGTCAGCGCGAGTCAGGTGAGCCCGCGCGTCGGGTTGGTGTACGCGCTAACGCCGTCCACCACCGTTCACGCGGGCTACGCGCGCTACTTCACGCCGCCCGCGTTCGAACTCGTATCCGACTCCGACATCGCGCGGTTTGCGGGGACCACAGCGCAGGTGTCCGGACAGAATGATCCGGTTCAGCCCGAGCGCAGCCACTACTTTGACCTGGGCGTCACCCAGCGGCTGACGCCGTCGCTGACCGTCGGGCTTGACGCCTACTACAAGAAGTCGACCAATCTGCTCGACGAAGGCCAGTTTGGCACCGCGCTCATCTTTACCCCCTTCAACTATCAGTACGGCCGGACCTTTGGTGTCGAGTTCACGGCCAGTTACAAGCAGGACAACGTTTCCGCCTATCTGAATCTCGCGTTCAGCCGCGCACAGGGCAAGAATATCAATTCCGCGCAGTTCAATTTCGGCGCCGACGAACTCGCGTTCATCAGTGACCACTACGTATTTCTCGATCACGATCAACGCGTGACCGCGTCATTTGGCGGCACGTACGAACTCGGCCGTACCACATTCACGTTTGACGGGCTGGTCGGAAGTGGCCTGCGCAGCGGCTTTGCCAATACCGATCGTCTGCCGGTTTACGCACAGGTCAACCTTGGCGTGATCCAGCACTTCAACGTCAACAATCCCCTGATTGGCAAATTCGACGCGCGCCTGCTTCTCGTCAATGCGTTCAACCGCGTGTATGAGTTGCGCGACGGCTCCGGCATTGGAGTGGGCGCTCCGCAATACGGACCTCACATCGCGCTGTACGCGGGTATTTCCAAAAAGTTTTGATGCGTGACCAAAGGATGCCGGAATGAAAGACTGGATGAATCTTGTGGACGCCGTGCAGCTTGGCGGTTGGGTCATCTACCCGCTCAGCCTGCTTGCGATCGTGGCGATCGCCATTGTGGTTGACCGATCATATGTCTTTGCGCGTTTCGCCCGCCGGCCCGGCGCAAATCTGTCCGCCCCGGTTACAGCCGATGCGTCGCCCGGCGCAATCGTTGAAGCATTCGATTCGCTGCCGGCGGAGCATGTTTTCCGACGCCTGAGCGAGCCGCTTGAGCGCCAACCCTCTGTGCCTGTCTGGTATCGCGAGGCGAAGACCGAAGTGATCGCCTCAGCGATTGAGCGGGATATGAGCAGGGGCTTCTGGGTACTCGAAACGATCGTGACCGCTGCGCCATTGCTCGGGTTGCTGGGTACGATCGTGGGCATGATGCATTCTTTTCAACTCTTCGGCGGAAGCGGTCTCGTCAATCCGGGCGGCGTCACCGGCGGCGTCGCCCAATCACTGGTGGCGACTGCGGTTGGCCTGGTCGTCGCATTGTTTTCGCTGTTCGCCTTCAACTACTTTTCCCGGCGCCTCGAGCGGCTGATGGACGAGCTCGAAGCGTTCGCAAATGAACGCATTAGCGGGATCCGCCTCGCGTCAGAAACAGGTGGTGATACGCCGTGAAGTTTCGTCGCTCCCGTGCCGCGAAGCGCGGCCGCATCGAAATCATTCCGATGATCGATGTGATGTTCTTCCTGCTCGCTACGTTCATGCTGGCATCGCTCGCCATGCAACGGCTGGACGCCGTGAAGGTTAACCTGCCGTCGGGTCATGCGCAACAGATGTCGGTGGACGGGCCACCGACTTTGACGGTCGACCGCAGCAACGCGATTTTCGTCAACCGCGAACCAGTTCGGCTCGATGAGGTGGAGCCTGCCATGAGGCGCGCACTGCGCCCAGACCATGACGTCATTGTCGCCGCCGATGATGCAGCGGGGCACGGCGTTGTCGTGCGGGCAATGCTGGCGGCCCGACGCGCCGGCGCGGAACATTTTCTCGTTGCAGTTCATCGTGAGTAGACTTTCGCGACTCCGCATCGAGGCGTGTGACAACCGGAAGGTCAGGCTCACGATTGCCGCAGCGCTGGGTGCATTTGCATGGGGAATTTTTCTTGTGGTGCTCGGACGCAGCCTGGATCCGGGACCGGCAACCGAGCGGGTGCTGCAGCAGCCGTTGGAGGTGAGCGTCGTTGACGTACCAGAACCCGGTCCGACGTCGCCCATGGTCAGAACACGCTCACCACAGGAGACTACTGAGCCGCATGCGGTCGCCCCACCGAAACAACCGCCACTCAAACCAGCGCATACCCCGACGCTGCCAGTTCACACGCCACTGCCTGCTGCGAAGTCCCCCCCGAGTGAGCACGCCCCGGAGTCCGCACCGGTTGCGAAGCCCGAGCGCGGTTCGTCGGCACAGACGGCGACGGCGGCGCTATCAGAGCCGTTGCCTGCCATCGGTGCGCCAGCCACTCAGGAGACATCTGCGGGATCGTCTACCGGCAACTCACCCGCGCGGGCGATCGCGCAACCGCTGCCCCCGGTCCCCGACGAATTGCGGGAGCAGGCCTACCAGACGGTCGCCACAGCCCGCCTCGTCATCCATACGGACGGATCCGTCGCAGTCGAACTTATCAAGCCTACGCAGTACCCGCGTCTCAATCAGATTGTTCTCGAGACATTGCGAAGCTGGCGTTTTTTTCCCGCAATGCAAGACGGACACCCGGTTGAAACCCGCCAAGACATTCGCGTACACTTTAACGTGAGTTGATGCAAAGCGGCTCTCCGACAGAAGCGCGAGGCGGCCGCCTTTGAGGCAGAGCAGGCCGGGTGTCCGTGCGCAGCAGGCGACTCTGCTATGCGAACGGCCGAAAGAGCACAGTGAACGGCCATAGCGAGGTGAATGGACGAACGTCGGCTCCGGCCGTGTTGGGCTCGTTTGTCCGCGTTCATCGAGCGGCTGTGGGGAAGGGAGAGTCTGTCTGCGATGCTGATGTGCCTGTGCCTTTCGCACAGAACATGTCGCGGCGTTGCACGATAAAGCGCAAGGGCGGACCTGTAAGACATTCGCCGACCTTGGTCGAAATGTAAGGAGTGCTATAAGACTGCAGTCGTGACGGGATAAAGGCACGCATTGCCGAGATCGCCAAGCCGATGCAGCAGCTCGTCAGCGATCCCTTGCGACGCACGGTGTGGGCCATGCGGCATAGTGGTGGAGGTCAAACGGGCAAACCTTGCCCCGTGTGTGGTGCCAGTCTATCGGCAAGGGAAAGATGCCAGGGTGTGGTGAGTACGTCTCCAGGGGCGCAAACTTTCATGTATTCGAAAACGTACTCATTCGACGTCGCCTTATGGTGGGACACGAGCGTCTTCTAAGGACCTCCAGAAACAAAAAGCTCGCAAAAGGGGGCTTTTGACAAACATCGTCCGGTAATTAAATTGGACCTATTTTTACGGTACCCAGCAGAGGACTCGCATTTGCGTTTTAGCTAATTGATTTTTAATGAGATTTCTATGAGCTATCTCGATTGTGTGCTCGTTGATACTCATTTTCGGTCGGCGTGATTCCGTGCCATTTTTGCGTAAACGCAACGCTAGTCAACGTTAGTAATGGTCGTTTTGCCTACGCCCGGAGGTGGCTCGAGATTGTTGGAGTTCGTTCAGGTTGAACTTGCGTTCGTACAATGTGAACAGGTTAATTAATTGAGCGCCAAGCGTTTTGTGTGGGGAGTATTCAGGATGACGGCGTAACCGACCGCCGCCAGACGTTAGAAGAAGGGAGACAGATGAGCAAGCCCGGCCCTCAGCCGCCGGGCGACGCAACGTCAACCGAGCGAGACCCGGTTTGCCTGTGCTGCGTGAACGGATTCCCTGGGCCCACGCTTCGCAAGCGTCAGGACCAGGATTGCGAACGCCGCTCCCGCGCATACGACTGCCATCCACGCGACCGTCTGGATGAGTCCACCGGAGAACCTGCCAATTGACTCGACGACGAGCGGGCTCAGGAAATTGCCGAGGAAGAAGGATCCCATGTACCCGCCGGTCGCGCGGCCGCTTTGCTCAAACGGCACACGTGCGAGGGTCCACGTCCCAAGAAGCGGAAGTGCCATCCCGCCGCCGGCTGCGGCGATAGAGGCGCCCGCAATTGTCGCGTTGACGCCTGTGGACGATGCGATGATAAAAAAGCCTGACGCGAGCAGTGCGAAGGCGGCTACCAGAAGCCGGTTGATCGGCCATCGCGCGCACCGGTGAAAGACGAACGAACCCACTGGAATGCCGGCGTTGGCGATTGCGCCGCCAAAACCGAGCACGGCCGGTGCTGTGACCCCGCGTGCGCTCAACAGAAAGCTGATCTGCACGGGCACCACGAAGAACATCACCGACGCGAACAGAATCAGCACGCACAGAGGGCCGATTGCGCGCCACGGAAAAGGCATTTCCCGCAACGGTTCCGGGGCCACATCGGTTTCCTCGGGCTCCCAGATCAGCGCGGCGATAAACGGCAGAAACAGGACCGCGCATCCGTAGACGAGGAACGGCGCGCGCCAGCCCGCCGCCAGGCTGCCGAGTCCGCCGCCAACCGAAAACATCAGCGCGGCCACCACAGACGACGAAGCGTGTTGCATCGTCAGCCACTTCTGTCGCTGCACGCCGGCGAAATAGTTTGCTACCAGCGCAGTGGCGACCGTGACGATCGCGGCCTCCGCAAGCCCGATCACCGCGCGTGAGAGGACGATCGCGTAAAGATTTTTCAGCCAGAACGGTAGCACGCCAGCAACCGCATAAATCGCGACCGCGATCATATAAAGACGTTTGCGCCCAAACGCGTCGACTAGCGATCCCACGAGCGGGCTGAACAGCGCGATCATCAACGCGGGGATCACCAGCACGATCAACGTCAGCACATCGGCGTTCGGAATGCCGGCGAAATCGTGGCGCATCTGCGGAAGGACAGGGGCGATCAGTACTGCACCGGTCGATGCCAGCCAGCAGCTCGCCATCAGCAGCCAACCATGCCGGCTGCCGGCAACACGCGCGAACCGGGCTCCAGGGGGAATCTGCATCATGTCGTCTCCAATATGTCTAGAATTCGTGCGCGTGACGCGGCGCGTCGGCGCAATGCGCTCGCCAGCCATCAACAGACCTCGATCGCCTCCTGCTGGCTCACCGCCGCTTGCATCGCGGCGAGCTCGCCCGATCGATACCCGGCACCGCTAGAAGGCGACCTGGTCGCCGCCCTTCAGATCGAGCATGCTTCGCGCTTCGTCGGGCGAGGCGATCTCGATGCCGAGCTCGCCGAGAATCCGGCGAATCTTGCCGACCTGATCCGCGTTGCTTTGCGCAAGCTCGCCGCGGTTGATGTACAGGCTGTCTTCCAACCCGACCCGCACATTGCCGCCCATCAGGCTCGCCATCGTCGCAACCGGCATCTGATGCTTGCCTGCCGCCAGCACCGACCAGTGATAATCGTTGCCGAACAGCCGGTCGGCGGTACGCTTCTGATGCAGCAGGTCTTCCGCATGCGCGCCCATTGCGCCGCGCAGGCCGAACACGGTCTGCACAAAAAGCGGCGGCTTCACGAGCCCCTTTTCGAGGAAGTGCTGCAACGTGTACAGATGGCCGACGTCGTAGCACTCAAACTCGAAACGGGTGCCGCCGGCTTTACCGACGTGCTCCAGAGTCCATTCGATGTCGTCATAAGTATTCCTGAAGATGAGCCCGCGCGTGCCCTTGAGAAAGGGCACTTCCCAGTCGTAGCGCCATTCACGCTCGCGCTCGGCCATCTCTGATAGCACCAGATTGAGCGAGCCCATGTTGAGCGAGCACATCTCGGGTTTTAGCGCGCGGCCGGCGGCCGTGCGTTCCTCGATGGGCATATTGGGGCCACCGCCGCCCGTCGAGATATTGATGATCGCGTTGGTCGCCGACTTGATGGTCGACACGAAGCGCCGAAAGATCTCGGGGTCGCCGCAGGGTCGGCCATCGTCGGGATCGCGCGCGTGCAGATGAATGATCGAGGCGCCGGCCTCGACGGCCTCAATCGACGCTGTGGCGATCTCCTCCGGGGTGACCGGCAGAAATCGCGACATCGACGGCGTATGCGCGCCGCCCGTCACGGCGCAGGTGATGATCGCCTTGCTCACAGCGGTTCTCCTTCAACGAGGTCGAGCAGCACGAAGGCCATCCGGCACGGCTTGCCCGAGCGGTTTGCCCAGCTATGGTTGGTCGCGCGCTGGATCAGCACGTCGCCAGCGCGCATCAGTGTTTCGCCTTCGTCGAGCAGCGCCCAGATTTCGCCGTCGAGCACGATTGCGTAATCGAGCGATTCGGTTTTGTGAAACCAGAAATGCCGCGCGCCGGACTTGTCCCGCACGCCGCTGTCGTCGAGGAATTGCTTCAGTTGCGCTTCGTCGTAGTTCTCATCGGGCGGGAAATCGACGATGCGCAGCAGCGAGCCGCCTTTCGAATGAAAACCAAACGCATGGCCGGGCGGCGCCGGTTCGTCGCCGGTCGCGCGCGCCTCGCCGGTCGCCCAGACGACTTGCGCAAGCGGCAATCCGGGGCGATTGGTCCTGTTCAATGTGGGGCCGTCTGAAACGACGCAGGATCTGCCTTGCGCATTGGTGCCCGTGACGATTCGGCGGACTGGGCGACAGTCGTCGGTGCCAAATTGCTGCGGGTCGCGATGAGTTACCAGAGTCTCCATTTCCTTTCCATTAACGAGTCGGATCGTATCGTATCGTTAAGTAGGTGGAATGAACTGTCAATAGGGAAAAGACTTAGCCATGATCAGGGAATATGGCTCAAGATCGCCTTGACAAAGGTGAACGGTCCGTCTTGTAATGTAGGCACTCAAACAACAACGGCCTGAATTCATGGAGACAGAAAAGATTCGCGTGATGTGGTTCGTGCCGCCGCTGCTGGCCATCGTCGCGCGTCAGGAGGAACAGGCAATGACAGTCGAGGCCACGCGCAACCGTTCGTCCGATGAGCAGTTCGACGCGCTCGTGGCCGGCGATGTGGACGCGGTCGTGACGTCGATGGACAACGTGATCGGATGGAATGGCCGCGAGGGGCAGCGCGACTTTCGCGTGGTCGCGCAGATTGAGCGAACCACGCCGCTGACGCTGGTCGCGCAGCCGCAATGGCGCAAGTTGAGCGACCTGCGCGGCACCAACCTGCTGGTCGATGCGACCGGGAACGGTTTCGTGGTTGCGCTGAGAGCGATGCTGCGCGAGGCGGGCATTGAAACGATCATTGAAACGGGCATCGAACCCGGCGCGGTCCGCTTGACGCCTGCGGGCGGCGTCAAGGAGCGTTTCGATGCGCTCATGGCCGGGCAGGGCGACGCGACCTTGTTAGGGCCGCCATTCGATTCGATGGCGGCGGCATCGGGCTTGACGCGTATCGCGAGCGTGCAGGACAGCTATCCCGATTTTCCCGGCCAGGGCGTCGTGGTACGAACCGGCAGCAAGGCGAGCCCGAAGGTCGCGACATGGCTGCGAACGCTGGAGCAAGCTCGCCGTCGCGTCGGCGAGAACGGTGAACTTGCCAGGCCGGCTGTGCTCGCCGCCGGCTTACCCGCAGCGGCGGCCGACGCGATGATTGCGCTCAATCCAGACTCGCTGCATCCGAGCCGGGCGGGCGTCGCGCTACTCGTCGCCCATCGGCGGGCGCTCGGTCTGGTTGGCGCGGACAATGACTATTCCACCATCGTCGACGATTCGATGATTGGCAAATGCACCGGAGAAGCAAGGTGAAGCGATATGCGCTGGGAACATTTTCGGCGGGCGACGGTGCCCGCTTTGTCGGCCTTGTCATGAATGATCGCGTGGCCTCGCTCGCCGGACTGGCGGCGGCTCATCGCGAGTCTGAAATGTTGCAGGCGACCACCGTGCTAGCGCTGCTGGAGGACTGGTCGACGAATGAGCCGGCGCTGGCCCGTCTCGCAGAGAAGGTCGCAGAAAACTACGGTCAATGGCATGCGCTTGCCGAACTGCGCACGCATCCGGCCATCGATCTGCCGCGCCAGATTTTTTGCACCGGCGCAAATTATCGCAAGCACGTCGTCGATCTCACCGTCGATGCGAAGGTGGGCCCCGAAGGACTCGACGAGGCCGCACTGCGGCGCTGGGCCGAAGCGATGATGGACGAGCGGCTTGTGAGCGGCGAGCCCTATGCATTTACCAAACCGGTTTCCGCTGTCTCCGGCGCCTTCGATCCGCTAGTGCTGCCGGGCACCACAAACAAGCCGGATTGGGAACTGGAGCTGGCCGTTGTAATCGGTCGCGGCGGCTACCAGATTCCACGCGAACGGGCGCTCGACCATGTAGCGGGTTATGCGATTGTCAACGACATCTCGGCGCGCGATCTGATTCCTCGCACCGACTACAAGATGCTTGGCACCGACTGGTTGCGCTCAAAGGGGCAGCCTGGTTTTCTGCCGCTTGGGCCATACCTGGTGCCGAAGGCGTTTGTGCCGGATCCCCATCGCCTGAAGATGCGGCTGACGGTCTCCGGGCAGATCATGCAGGACGAAACGACCGCCGACATGCTGTTCGGCATCGAACGGCAAATCGAATACATCTCGCGCTATTCGCGCCTGTTGCCCGGCGACGTGATCTGTACCGGCTCGCCGGCCGGCAACGGCACGCACTACAACCGCTTTCTGTGCGACGGCGACGTAATGGAAGCCGAAATCGAAGGACTGGGCCGTCAGCGGCAAATCTGCATCGCACAACAACGTGGCTGAGCTATGGCTGAAATAAGCGCAACGACGGTAGCTCGCGACAATCCCGACCGTGCGTTGCTGCACGACCTTCTGTCGACGCAAGCGCGCAATGTCGCGCTTCACATGAATCCTGCGTTGATCTCGCTTGGCGCGACCTTATTGATAGGCAACGCGGATTCGCTGTCGATCGGCTTCACCGCGCCCGAGCATTCGGTGCAGGGCAACGGCGTGGTATCGGGCGGCACGCTGGCTTCGATGCTCGACTTCGCGATGGCTCTCGCACTGCTTTCGAAACTCCCGCAGGGGCGCACATGCGCGACCATCAGCCTCAACGTCGACATGATCGAGCCGGGGTATGTCGGCCAGTTTATCGCCGATGCGCGGGTCAAGCGTCTCGGCGGCCGCGTGTCGTTTGTCGAGGCCGATCTTTACGACGCGACCTGCGCCCGGCGTGTTGCCAGCGCCACTGCGCCGTTCGCGGTGTTCGACGTGCGCGGCTGAGTGCGAGCAGCGGCATTTGCCAGGCAGCCACCTTACCGTTCGAGAAGCCGGATGCCGTCGGATACGAATCGGGCAATGATCCGCCGCGCGCAATGGCCGCTCTTTCTGTGCTGCTGTCTGTGCTGCTTCGCGAGCATGGCGTCGATGCGTCTATGCGATTCGATGCTGGCCATTCTCGCGGCGCAGTTCGCGATGCCTATCGAACGCGCGCCGCAAACCATCTCGCTGTTCGCGCTTGCCTATGGTGTATTTCAGCTTTGTTCCGGACCACTCGGCGATTGGCTCGGCAAGACGCGCATGGTCGCGCTCGCGGCTCTTGCTTGCGCGCTCGGCAACGTCGCTGCTGCCTTGGCGAACAACCTCGATCAACTGCTTGCAGCGAGGTTCTTTTCCGGCGCTGCAGCGGCCGGCATCGTGCCGCTCACGATGGCATGGATCGGCGATAACACGGCCAATGAGCAGCGTCAGGAGGCGCTTGCGCGCCTGCTCGGCGCAACCGTGCTCGGCATGATCGCAGGGCAATGGGGTGGCGCGGCGCTCGCCGCGTCCCTGGGATGGCGAGCTCCGTTCCTGTCGATTGCCGCTGCGTTTGCGCTCGGCGCGCTGATGACGGCAAGCGCCTCGCCGTGCACTGCACGAAAGGTGGCGCTGCGGCAACTCACATTCGTCCGTCAAACAAGCGATATTCTGCGCGCAAGGTGGGTTCGGCTCGTGTTGCTTGCGACGTTCGTCGAAGGAAGTTTCGCCTACTGTGCATTGGCGTTCATGCCGACGTATCTGAATTCGGCGTTCGGTTTGCCCTTATCGCGGGCCGGCCTGATTGCGTCCAGCTACGGTGTGGGAGGGCTGCTTTTCAGTTTGAGTGCAAAGCGGGTAACACGGCGTTTCAAGGATGCACACCTAGCGCGCGCGGGCGGGCTGCTGTTCGCCGTATCGCTACTCGCGCTCACGGCCTCGCCGCGCTGGTGGTGCTGCGCGCCGGCCTGTGCGCTCGCCGGCTTCGGCTTTTACGCTCTTCACAACGTCTTGCAGAACCACGCCGCACAGATGGCCCCGCAGGCGAGCGGCACGGCCGTTTCACTGTTTTCGTGCGTGCTGTTTCTGGGGCAATCATTCGGGATTTCGATTGGCGCCTGGAGGGACGGTCACGCTTCAATGCGCTATGTATTCGTCGGCTGTGGGATCGGGGTGCTCGCACTTGCCGTTGCTTTTGCGCGCGTTCTGAAGCGAAGAGCGGCGCCGGGCGATTCAATTGCAACGCCCGACAAGCCAGCCATTTCCCGCCGCCCTCGATGCTAGAACTTGAAGTACGCGTTTAGCCATAGCGCATTGCCGTAAGCCGCATTGCGCGCATAGATATGACGTTGCCAGTGCAGCATCGCCCCCCACTTTTGCGTTCCATAGCCTACCTGCGGCCCGAAGGTCAGTTCGTTGGTGCGATGTCCGTCGCCGAATGCGGATTGCCCGTTGATCTTGTCGTCGTTGAGCTGCGTATTCAGGTATCCGCCGAGGCCGACAAGCCAGGTCTGGTTGATGTGATAGTTGACGCCGTAGTCAGCAGTGAGCTGAACGCCCGATTGATAGTGCGTCGCCGAATTTACGCTGCTGTAGTTCAGGTTGATCTTGGAACTCAGTTCTAGCTGCCGCACCGGCATCCAGGTGAACGCGTATGCAAGATACAGGCTCGTGACGTTGGTGCCGGGATTGAACAGCCGGGTCTTGTCGTAGGAGCCAGTCGGCGCGACCACGTCGACCTCGAACGTCTGGAAATACTGCGGCGACTGCCAGCCAAGTAGTACGCCAAAGAGCGGATCGCCGAAGCCGCGACCGCCGCCGGAAATGCCAAACGACGGGAAATGCAGCGTACCGTCGACGTAGGGAAGGGCAGCCTGCACGGCAATGTTGGCACCGAAAATCGGCGGCGTATCAAATACGTGCACCGCTCGCAGCGCATGGGCCTGTACGCCGCCGTTGGCGCCCGGCGGGCTGGTATTGCCGCCGCCGTCGCGCAGCGACGTGATGTCCTCGAAGCGGTTGTAGCTGTAGAGATAGTTTCCGGGGCCGCCAAGCACGCCGCTCATGACGGTCATGATTCCGGACGGATAGCTGCTGCTACCGTTTTCGAGCGCGAAAGCAGAATTCTGTGCAAGACCCGCCGCGGCGCAGATGGCGCCGTAAATCGTGTATCGTTTCATTGCAATGTCTCCTGTAGTTATACGACTTGTAGTTGGTTGTACGAAGTTTTAAGTCGAAGCCGATCGCTTCCTATTGCGCAATCAGCTATGTTCCGTCAGAAGGCCGCGGCGCATGGCCGCTATTTTCGTCAAAGCGGCATGGGACATAGCGCGCCGAGATGCCTGTCTGCTTCGAGTCTCAAGGGCACCGCTTGCAGGTGTTGACCCGTGCACGGTCCGGCGACGCACAGGCCGTCATCAAGTGTGAATATCGCTCCGTGGCCGTGACAAACAATGTGGTTCGCGCCCTGGTCGAGATAGCCGTGCTTTCGCCACGGCAGCGAAGCGCCGGGCCAATGCGGGCACGAATTCAAATATGCCCGCAGCAGCCCGTCGCGGCGCACGACAAAGAGATCGTCAACGCCGCGTCGGTTTAAATCGAATCCTTGTGCGCCCGTCGAAGGAAGCGCGTCCAGTTCGCACAGGCGCACCCAACGCAGCCGGAACAGCGAACCCAATTCCGACATGGCGGACGGCGCTCAGGATTGCGCCGTGGGAGGACCTCCCGGTGCCCACGTCTCGCGCCACTGGAACAGGAACTCCTGCGAGTTCTCGGGGATGGCCGGCGCGACGCGCGGCACCCACGAATCGTCGAGTTGATCCATGTCCGCGTCGTATTCGATGTGGCAACCCAGGGGACTGTTGAAATACCAGAACCAGTTCGAACCGAACCGGTGACGTCCCGGCCCCCAGAACGATTCGTAACCCTTCGCGGCGAATGCGTAGCCGGCGCGCAGCACTTCTGACGGACCGCCCATGTGGAAGGTGAAGTGATCGCACCCCTGCATCACCGGCGGAGTTCGGATCAGGAACAGTGTGTGGTGATCGAGCGTGCCTTGTGGAGTGAGGAATGGACCCATTCCGTCGAACCGGTCATTGACGCGAAACCCGAGCCGGTTCACATAGAACGCCTCGGCCTTGTCGGTGTCGGGCACGAAATAGACGACGTGCGAAAGCGTCCTGGGAAGCGGCGGCGGTTCGTCGAAGCTGGCCGATGCGCCGAGCACGTTGACGCCGCGCCGCGCGTCGCCGGGCGCATTGATCTGCTCGGCCGGAAGCGCCGGCGCACGACGCACGGATATCTGAAACCCAAGCACGAAGCCGCTATCGTCGGTCGCTTCAATTGAACCGTCCGGCAGGAATTTGACCTCGCGATCCTGGCCCAGCTCGTGCACGATTTCGTCGAGTGCGGCTCGATCTTCCACGCCGTAAATTGTCTTGCGCAGTTGATTGGCCGTCGGTAGCGGCCACTTGGGAAGCGCCGGGTCGTCCCTGTGGCGAATCACGACGCCGGTGCCGTCGAGCGCCTCGAATGCGCCGTCGCCCTTCGGCGCGAGTCCGTAGTCGGTGAGAAAGATTGCGCAGCGCTCGACGTCGTCGACGCCGAAAACCAGTGTGTCAGGTCCAAGGATTCTCACTGTAATCGTCCTGTTGATGAGAGAAGATCGCCATTGATTAATACGATACGGTCCGGATCATAATATTCCCGTTGTTCTCTGTCGCGCAAGACCAGTTGGGGTTTGTCCCGTGCATTTCTGGATGAGGAAAAACCCTCGCTTACGATACGGGGCGTATCGTATATATTGTGGATCGATTGCTAACGCGATGCCGTGGTCGTACCGGTGATGCCGGCGCGACGTGTGCAACTCACAAACTGGAGCCGAAGAATGAAGCTGGGTCGAATCGCTGTGAATGGACCGGACGGAGAGGTTGCGCGTCTCGTACTCGTATTGCCTGAAGAGGGGCGCGTCATCGATCTGAAACGCGCGTCGATCCTCGCATTGGAGAAGCAGGGCGCGACCGCGGAGTCGGCGCGCCGGTTATCGGACGCGCTGTTTCCCGGCAGCATGTCAGCCGCGATAGGCCTCGGCGAACGGTTTCTCGATGCGGCCCGCCGCGCGGACAAGGAGCGTCCCGAAGCAGCGTCGTTGCCGATCGGCGACGTGAAATGGCTGCCGGCGAGCGATCCGTCCGTTGTCCGCGACGGCTTGACGTTCATCGGCCATATCAAGGGTTTCCACGAAAAGATCGGCCATCAGCCGCATGAGAGCCTGTTGAAGGTGCCGGGTTATTTCAAGGGCACGCCGCATACGGTTATCGGCCATGAAGCTGAAGTGCCGTGGCCGGGCTACATCGAGCGTATGGATTACGAGTTGGAACTCGGCTACGTGATCGGCCGGCGTGGCGGCAATCTGAGCCCGGAGCAGGCGCGTCCGTTTCTGTTCGGCATTACGGTGTTCAACGACTTCAGCGCGCGCGATCGCCAGTCGATTGAGATGCCGATCCAGATGGGCCCGACCAAGTGCAAGGATTTCGCTTATGGCGTCGGTCCGTGGATCACGACGATCGACGAATTTGCCGACCTCGACGCCATCGCAATGGAAGTGCGAGTCAACGGCGAGACGTGGGGCAAGGGCACCAGCGCGAACAAGTTGTGGAGCGTCGACGAACTGATCGCGTGGGTCAGCCTCGGCGAAGTGCTGGAACCGGGCGACGTAATCGGCTCGGGGACGATGGGCGGCGGCTCCGCGCTCGAACTGGACCGCAAGCTGCAGCCTGGCGACGTGGTAGAACTCGAAGTGGGCGGCATCGGTATTCTGCGCAACCGCATGGGACAGCCGCAGAAGGGATTGTGGTGGCCGAAGGAGCGCGCGCCCTTCATGTGAGCTCGCCCGACGACAACAATTTCAAGGAGACACAGTCATGGCTTCACAGCATAAGGTGCTTATCGTTGGCGGCGGGATCAGCGGAATGACACTCGCTCACGGACTCGCGCGCGACGGCGCGGACGTGAGGGTGGTCGAATGCAGCCATCGAACGGATCAGCAGGGAACCGGCATTTCGCTGCTCGGTAACGCGCTGCGCGCACTGGATCGCGTCGGCCTCGCCGATAGCTGTATGGCGGCCGGTTCGGGCTGGGACACGGTAAGCGTGCGCAACGGTGCCGGCGAGGTCGTCAACGAGCGGCGTCCGCCGCGCACGTTTCGCGCCGATGCCGCGGGCGCCATCGGCATCATGCGGCCGAAGCTGGCCGAGGTACTCGAAGGGCACGCGCTCGCGAGCGGTGCGCGCATCGACTATGGCACGAGCGTGGACGATCTCGAGCAGGATGGCAATGGCGTTTCATATCGGCTCTCGACGGGAGAAGCGGGGCGCTGCGATCTGCTGGTGATCGCCGACGGCACATACTCGAAAACGCGTTCGAAGGTATTCGGCGCGCACTATCGCCCGGAATATGCGGGACAAGGTGCGTGGCGCTTTACCGTCGAACGTCCGCCGGGTTTCGACGGGCTGGTGCTGTACAAGCATGACGACGGCCGTATGGTCGGCGGGCTGCCGTTGTCGGACAAGCTTTGCTACTACTTCTTCCTCGAGAACGCGAAGCTTCACGCCCACATGCCGCAGGAAAAGCTTGTCGACATGTTCAGGCAACGTCTGGACGGATTCTCGGCTCCCGATCTTTGCGCGGCGCTCGAGAGTTGCGACGGCACACGTTACATCAGCTATCGCCCCTTCGACATTTTGTTGATGCCGCAGCCGTGGCATCGCGGACGGGTCGTCCTGGCCGGCGATGCCGCACATTCGGTCACGCCGCAGTTGACCTCCGGCGGCGGCATGGCGATCGAGGATGCCGTCGTGCTCACGGAAGAGCTGACCCGCTGCGCGAAGATCGACGATGCGCTGCTCGCGTACGGACAGCGGCGCAGCGAGCGGGTGAAGCGCGTTTTCGATATCTCGCTCGCCATCTGCGCGGCCGAGCAGGACCCGCACGGCGACGGAGCGCGTGCCGTCGAATTGCTGTTCGAAGGCTATGGCGTGCTGGCGCAGCCATTCTGAACGTCAGTCCCCGCATCGTTCCAGTCACTCTTTACTTTTGCTCATGACCACTACTTCATTTGCTCCTGTATTCGTTTCCGGCGACGCAGCACGCGCGGTGTTCGCCTGGACCGATGCGATACGCGCATTGCAGTCCGCCTATGCGCGTCCGATTCCGCCGCGCTCGAGCCCGCCACGCACCGTGGCCGTCGCCGGGAAAACGTGGCTGCGCACGCTGCCCGCGGTGCCGGTCGGCGGCCGCTACTACGGTGCGAAGATCATGGGGATGGCGATGGGCGCCGCGACGCCCGGCGTCGAATACGTGATCGTGCTGTTCGATCAGCAAACCAGCCGCATCGCCGGGTTTGTCGACGGCAATCTGCTGACCGGATTTCGCACGGCGGCGACTTCCGCAGCCGCGCTGGACCGGCTCGCGCCTCGCGGCAGCGCGCGCCTTGCTGTGCTGGGCAGCGGTCTCGAAGCGACCATGCATACGCGCGCCATCGCGAGCGTGCGCGATCTGAACGAGGTCGTCGTGTTCAGCCCTACGCCTGAGCGGCGTGCCGCTTTCGCCGCAGCAGTGACGCACGATCTGGGCGTGCCGGCGCGCGGCGCGGCCTCGGCGCAGGAAGCAGTGGAGGGCGCCGATCTGGTGCTCGCCGCGGCCCGCTCGCACGGCGAACAACCGATCCTTTTCGGCGACTGGCTCAAGCCCGGCGCGACCGTCGTATCAATCGGCTCGACGATTCCCGAGCAGCGCGAGATCGACGTCTCGGTGGTCGAGCGCAGCGACATCATCGTGTGCGACACGCTCGACGAAGTGCTCGAAGAAACCGGCGACATGCTCGCGGCCCACGCAGCGGGCATCGCGTTCCGCGACAAATCGTTTGGCCTCGACCAGTTGATGAGCGGAGCCATCGACGAACCGCTGCAGGGTGCGAGAACGCGCATGTACAAATCAGTGGGCAGCGGTCTGCAGGATGTAGTCGTGGCCGAACTGATTCTCGAGAAGGCGATCGAGGCGGGCCTCGCGACCCGCTTGCCGATCGAATTCGAAACCAAGCGCTGATACACGCAGCGTTCTTCGGCACAAGACCGACGAACGAAACAATGGGAGCACAGCATGTCCCGCTATACCAGAAGCGAAGCCCGCGAATGGGCACGTGAGCACCTCGTTGGCGTCGCCAATGTGACCATTCCGACGATGACTCAGGACTTCAGACGCATCAACGAAAAAGCCATTCGCCACGATGTCGAACTGGCGATCGAACACGGCTTCGTCGGCTCGCTTTCCTGCTCGGAAGTCGCCATTACGCAGGCGCAATACGGCGAGTTCTGCGGCATCATGGCCGACCAGGCGGCGGGCCGTCTGATCGTCGTACACCACGCGGTGTTCAACACGCTCGAGGACAACATCGAGGCCGTCAAACTGGCGGAAGCGGCCGGCGCCGATCTCGTGCTGCTCGGCTATCCGCCGTACTTCTATCCAAAGTCCTACGACGAAGTTTTCGAGTACACCAGGGAGATCTGCGCGGCAACGAATCTCGGCGTGATTGTCTTCCCGCTGCCGGCCTGGGGTTTTTCGCGGCTGCACCCCGCCGACATTCCGCTGGCGGTGCTGCGGCGGATGGTCGACGAGATTCCCAACGTCGTCGCGATCAAGGCCGAAGGCGGCATGCCGTACATCATGTCGGCGATCGAAGTTCATCGGGAATTCCACGAGGAAGTCGTGATTTCGTCGCCGTTGGAATACGAATACGTGCCGCTCGCGCAGGTGATGGACATTCCGTTTTGCGGCACCAATTATTCCGCTTACTACGGACCGCTGCTGCCGCGCATCCATAAGCTGATCCGCGCCGGCGAATACGATCAGGCGACCCAGCTCTGGTACGCAATGGACCCGGCGCGCAAGGCCTTTGCGAGCTTGCCGATCGCGGCCAACGGGCTGCTGAACCGAATGCTGTGGAAGTATCAGGCATGGTTGCAGGGCTACAACGGCGGGCCGATGCCGCATCCGACGCAGCGCGTGTTCCAGCGCGACATGAACGTCCTGCGCAAGGGGCTCGAACTAGCCGGCCTCAATCCGACCGCTGACCCAGACGAGGCCTTCTTCGTCGGGCGCAATCCATCGTGAGGACGACGTCATGAATCAGCCTGTCAAGCTTCCGTTGAAGGATTCTGGCCTGTTGCGCGAGGCCATGCTGATCGATGGCGAATGGGTGCGCGCCGACAGCGGCGAAACGATCGAGGTGCGCAATCCGGCCACCGGCGAACTGATCGCGCGCGTGCCGAATGGCGGTGCCGACGAGACGCGCCGCGCGATTGAAGCGGCAGCGCGTGCAACGCGAAGCTGGCGCAAGGCGTTGCCGAAGGAGCGCGCCAAAGTGCTGCGCGCGCTCTACGACCTGATGCTCGCGCATATCGACGACCTTGCGGTCATCATGACCGCGGAGCAGGGTAAGCCGCTGGTCGAATCCAGCGGAGAAATTCTGTACGCGGCGGGCTTTATCGAGTGGTTTTCCGAGGAAGCAAAACGGGTCTATGGCGACATCATTCCGCGCAACGTCGAAGGCCGCCGCATCCTCGTGCAGAAGGAACCAATCGGTGTTTTCGCCGCGATTACGCCGTGGAATTTCCCATCCGCAATGATCACGCGCAAGGCCGGCCCCGGATGGGCCGTGGGTTGCGCCGGCGTCATTAAGCCGGCGAGCCAGACGCCGCTCTCCGCGTTGGCATTGGCGGTGCTTGCCGAGCGAGCCGGCTTGCCGCCGGGCGTGTGCAACGTCGTCACCGGCTCGGCACGCGCGATCGGCGGTGAACTGACATCGAGTGCGCTGGTGCGCAAGCTTTCGTTCACCGGCTCGACCGAGGTTGGCGCGCAGTTACTAGCGCAGTGCGCGCCAACCATCAAGAAGACCAGCATGGAACTGGGTGGCAACGCGCCGCTCATCGTGTTTGACGATGCCGACGTGGACGCCGCCGTCAAGGGCGCGCTTGCGGCCAAGTATCGCAACGCCGGGCAGGCTTGCGTCGCGGCCAATCGCATGCTGGTGCAGTCGGGCATCTACGATGCGTTCGCCAGCAAGCTGGCCCAAGCGACGGCTGCGCTAAAGGTCGGCAATGGCATGCATGAAGGCGTGGCGCAAGGACCGCTGATTAACGGGGACGCCGTTCTGAAGGTCGAAGAACATATTGCCGACGCGCGCTCGAAGGGGGCTCGCGTGTTGACCGGCGGCAAACGTCACACGCTCGGCGGCTTTTTCTTCGAACCAACCGTGCTGGCCGATGTCTCTCGCGACGCGCTGATCTTTAACGACGAAACCTTCGGACCTGTCGCGCCGCTGTTCCGCTTCGACACGGAAGAGGAGGCCATCGCGCTGGCCAACGACACGCCGTTCGGGCTCGCCTCCTATGTATTCGCGCGCGACGTCGGGCGGATTTTCCGGGTCGTCGATGAACTGGAGTTCGGCATGGTTGGCGTGAACGAAGGACTGATCTCGACCGAGGTTGCGCCGTTCGGCGGTGTCAAGGCGTCGGGGCTGGGTCGTGAGGGCTCGAAGTACGGCGTCGACGATTACCTTGAGATCAAATACGTCGCGCTCGGCGGCCTTTGAAGTGTCCGGTCACGGATCAATTAAGATACGATGTGTCTTATAACTCATTGCCGCGAGCTTTGCGCTCGCGGCAGGCCGCTCGTCCGCGTATTGCCGGGCAGGCCACTGAAGCGCAGTTGCGCGCCGACTTCCGGTTACGCCAATGAAAATCAACGCACAGCTTTCCGTTCACGCTCCTTCCGCCGCACGAGGCGTCGGCCGGCCGCGCAGCGAGGAAACGCGCACACAGATTCTGGCGGCGACGGTTCGCCTGCTCGAAAGCCGCACGGTGCAGTCGATCTCAATCGAGGCGATTGCGAAGGAGGCGGGCGTTGGCAAGGCGACGATCTACCGCTGGTGGAATTCGAAGGCGCTGGTCGTGATCGATGCGTTCATCGAACATCATGTCGTGAAGACGCCGATGCCGCACAACCTGCCGCCCGGCGACGCAATTGCCGTACATCTTATTTCGCTGATCCACGAATACGCGGGGTGGTCGGGATCGATCGTGGCGCAGATCATCGCGGAGGGTCAGGCCGATCCCGCGGTGCTGCGCGAGTTCCGCGAGCGCTTTCACTATGGGCGCCGGGCGCTTATCCGCGAGATGCTCGAAGAATGGCGCAGTTCGGCCAGCATCCCAGTGCCGCCGAACATCGAGACGCTGGGCGAACTGCTGTACGCGCCGGTGTATATGCGACTATTGCTCGGCAATGGCCCGCTCGACGACCATTTTGCACATGAGCACATCAGTTACGTATACACGCTGCTGGGCGTCGCGGTGCCGGATGTGGCGAAACTGCGGGAGAAAATGAAGTCGAAACGATCCGCCAGAACCACGGTGGCAAATTCGCGTTGACCTGGAGTCATGGCACTGAACGCGGTACTGTCACGTTGTTGGCAGGTTGACGGAGATCCGGCGACAATCTCTGATATGAAAAAAGGAGCCGCCCTGCAGCACGATGCACCTGCCACCGACATTTTCCTATGCCGGCTACCGATTCCCGCCCGACGTGATCGGCTACGCGGTGTGGTTGTACTACCGTTTCCCACTAAGCCTGCGCGTGGTCGAAGAACTGCTGGCCGCGCGCGGCATTGATCTGACCTACGAGACGGTGCGGCGCTGGTCGGTGAGGTTTGGCCTGGGCATTGCCCGGCGTATTCGCTCTACCGCGTTGGCCCGCGGCGATAAGTGGCACCTCGACGAAGTGGTGGTCACCCTCAACCGCAAGAAGCACTGGTTGTGGCGTGCGGTGGACCAGCACGGCACGGTGCTCGATGTGCTGGTGCAAAGCCGGCGCGACAGGTGTGCGGCCAAGCGGCTCATGCGCAAGTTGCCCAAGAAACACGGGCGCGCCCCGCGTGTACTGATCACCGACAAGCTCAAGAGCTACGCCGCAGCCAACAGCGATCTGGGGCTGAACGTCGAACACCGCCAGCACAAAGGATTGAACAACCGCGCGGACAACTCGCACCAGCCAACGCGGGTACACGAGAAAGTGATGCGCCGCTTCAAGTCAGTGCGTCACCTGCAACGATTCACTCCGGTCCATGATCAGGTGGGCAACCTGTTCATGCACTGCCGATATCACACGAATGCGCAACAGAAGCGAGAGGTACGCACCCAAGCCTTCGAGGCTTGGGAGAGGGTGACGTGCGTCTCGATGCTCGGACGTCTCGCCGCGTGAGTTCATCATCCTCGCGCGCCGCGGTTTCGTTTGGCCGAACATCAACAACGTGACAATACCGTGACAACGCGGGAGCCTATCGAAGGCTCTATCCAGGGCTATATGAAGGCTTGGGCCCAGGAGAGCCTGAAGGAGCGAGGTCGATGACCGGCAGTTACCGATCGATCATCGGCTATCTGCCAGTTGAGCTTGCGCGGGTTTGAACAGACTGATCTCGCAACCGACGTCCGCGTCGTGGAACTCCAGCGTCATGCCGTGCATGCCGGCCACGGCGGCGACAAGGCTGAGCCCCAGGCCGCTGCCGGGCGTACGACGGCTGCCCTCGCCACGATAGAAGCGGCGCAGGACGGCAGCGCGCTCAGCCCGTGCGATGCCTGGTCCATCGTCCTTGACAGTGACGCCGGTGCCTCTTATATCTTGCCACAGCGTGATATGCACCGCTCCGCCATCCGGTGCGAACTTGATGGCGTTTTCGACCAGATTCGCAAGCGCCTCGAACAGCAGGTTCGGATCGCCCCGGATCTCCAACGGCCCGGACACGGCGCGCTCCAGTCTAAATACAATCTGCCTGTGTTCGGCAGTCGGTTCGTAGAATTCGAACACGTCGTCGGCGACGGCGGCCAGATCGACCGCGGTGAAGCCGGCGCGGCGCACGCCGCTTTCTATTTCCGAAATCCGCATCAGCGCATTGAAGGTGCGCAACAGGCCGGCGGTTTCAAGAATGGCTTCGTCGATCGCCGCGCGGTATTCCGCCTCGGTTCTGGCGCGCCGTTGCGCACGTTCCAGTCCGGCGAGTACCCGCGTGAGCGGCGTGCGTAGATCGTGCGCAATCGCATCACACACGCCTTTGACCTCGTTCATCAGGCGTTCGATTTCGTCGAGCATGCCGTTCACGACGACCACCAGCCGGTCTATGTCGTCGCGTTTCGCATGCACCGGCAAGCGCCTGCTGAGATTGCCGGCGACGATCTCCTCGATCGAAGCGGTCACCGCATCGAACCGCCGCATCGCGGAGATGCCAATCAGAGTCGCCCCGATCAGGCCGATCACGAGCGCGATCATGGCGGTCGAGAGCAGTGCGTGCACCAGTTCGTCGTCGAAGTGGTCGAGCTCGAGGGTGTTCCGGCATTGCAAAGCGATGCGGTTATCGGGCACGTGCGCAGCGATGCATCGGCCAGGCGGTTGGCCTGGCAGGTTTGCGAGTCGTATTGAAAACGGCTGGTCAAAGACGGGGATCGCCGGCTGACCGCCCGGATAGCCACCGGCAAGGTGTTTGCCGCTGGCTTCGAAAAGGCCGAAGGGGCGCTGACGGCGCGGATCGAACTGGTTTTGATGTTCGAATCGCGCGACCAGTTCATTCGGCGCTTCGCGTTTCAACTGCGCGTGCTCGCGAAGCAGCCAGTCGTCGATGCGTTCCTGTTCGAAGCCGGTGATCTCCCGATACAGGTGACCGAACAGCAGTAGCGCGATCACGCCGAACAACACCAGAAACAGCATGGCGAGGCGATAGCCGGTGGTGCGGTGCAGTTCAGTCAGGCGCATAGCATATACCCCGAACAGCGCACGGTATCGATCATCGGAGCCGTGCCGTCCGGGTCGATCTTCTTTCTCAGACGGCTGATGTGCACGTCGATCACGTTGGTCGCTATTGTCAGCTTGTTGAAGGGCGCGCAGGAGATGGTCGACGTTCACGCCCAGTTCGTTGTTCGCCGCCGCGTAGCTGCGCAGCTTGTCCGTGACGATCACGCGTGGGCAGCCGTGGCGCCTGAGCAGCTTGCGCATCAGCCGTTTGGCCGCCGCCTTGTCGCGGCGGCTCTGCACCAGCACATCGAGTACTGCGCCGTGCTGATCGACAGCCTGCCACAGCCAATGCTTCCTGCCGTGGATCGTCACGACCACCTCATCCAGGTGCCACTTGTCGCCGCGACCTGGGGCTGTCGAACGGATACTCTTCGCGACCGCCAGACCGAACTTCGTCGCGCAGCACCGCACCGTTTCGTACGTAAGCTCGATTCCCCATGCCGCCTGCATCTCCTCAACCATGCGCAGGCTGAGCGGGAACCGGTAGTACAGTCACACCGCGTAGCTGATGATGTCCGGCGGAAATCGATAGCCCTTGAACGAATCGGCGCCTCCGCCGACAGCAAAACGGAAACGGAAGCTTTCTTCATGCCCCATTATATTCGTCGACCCCGGCGCCAACTTGATAATACCTGCGGCACTGTGTTTGAAGCGTCATCGAGCATGGGCGCCTCCCTAGGCTTGCTGAACGGTCAGGCCGCTTTGCGGCTTGTCCCCATCGCCGGACGTCGCTGGCCCGGCGGAAACACGTGCCACGTGCCGTCGGCATGGCGAAAAAAGAAAAGTGAAAACGTCCCGGTCGGCCGGTCGATCTGAATGCACACGCGGCAGGTGCCGCCCGAGCGGGCGCTCTCCAGCAGGCGCACGCGCGCCGGTTGGCCACGCGTCGAGCCAATCAGTTTTTCTCGACCTGAGAACGCAGCGATCTGTCGCCCGCCATGACTTCCCCCGCGATGCACGATGAATCGATGCTATGGCGATCGGTGTGCGCGACCAATCGGCTTTGGCGGAATGTCATATCAGGAAGCGCTGATTTCGGCCGTCAGGATTTCCTGAACCGCGGGCAGCATGAAGAATGGCATACAAGGGTGTTCACCCAACGGGCCTTCTTTGCGTGAAAGGCGTTAAGGATTTCCTGACGCGCGAATCAGAATGTCACACCCTGGTTTTCCATCTTGCGCTGAATGCGACAGACATTCTGCTGGCAGATGATGTGTGGTCGAAACGCCATTCGTACCGATGCAACATGATCGCCTATCTGTCGGAGCGGGAGAACATCGTCGAGCAAGTCAACGCAATCTGTCTACGGCTGTTCGATACCTGGTGCGAGACGCGCAGCGTGACACCGCTTGCGTATCTGATGCACTGCTGGCCGTTGGTCGACAGCACCCCCGACGCGCTCAGGCGCCTACGCGAAGCGATGCACGATCTGCGGCGCTATCACGCGGATCAAATGGACGATCGGTGCTTCCAGACGCTCTGCGAAATGGCGGATCTGCTCGACGAACTGATCGGGCATCCGGCGCGCGCGGTCCGGCTGGTGACGGTGGGCGAGGCGCCGGAATAGCGAAGGGGCAACGCAGGCAAAACCGCAGAAAGGCATGCAGGCAGCGCGCAACGGCTGTGAGGCCGCGGTAGACCGGGCTTTGGCATTGAGTGCAGAATAGGGGTCATCCACAACGGCGGCACTCGCGGGGGAGATATGGCTCTCGACGGCCTTGTCACGTTGACGATCACTGGACGAATCGTGCGCAGGCGAAACGCACGACAGGAACGCCTGCGTGCGCCCGGGCAGGCGGAAACCACGGATACGTCGCTCGCGCTCGCGTGTGGGCTGATGGCTGTTCTCTGCCCGGTTGTTGACGCGGGCTGCCGCCTTGACGAACACATGCTTCACGTTCGCCGGCTCCGGGATTTCGGCCTTTGCTGCGGGGTAACTGCGCAACTAGTCAGTGACGATCTTCTTCGGCACCTCGGGACAGGCCGACACTACACGTTTGAAGAATCGTTTCGGGCGGCCTTGTCGCGCCGCTTTTGTAGCAGGATGTCGAGTTCGACGCCGTGCTGGTCGACGGCACGCCACAGCACATAAGGTTCACCGCGCAATGACACGAACACCTCGTCAAGATGCCACGTGCTGCCCGGCTGGCAGCGGGCAGCCTTCACGCGATGCGCGAAACCAGCCCCAAACTTGTCTATCCACCGCCGGATCGATTCATGGCTGACGATCACGTCACGCTCGAACAGGAACTCCTCGATATCGCGCAGGCTGAGCTCGAACCTGAAATATCGGCGTACGGCGTGGCTGATGACTGATGCCGCGAACCGGTGACCGTGACATAGCGATTTCGTTTTCTTCATCACTTCATCTTAACTGACCGCAGCGCCAACGTGACAAGCCCGGCTCAGGTATGCGGCCGCCCTTGCGGTCGATTTCGCCACGCCGCGACATCTGCTCCACCGGCAAGGTAACGGTCGACCCGCCGTCGCAGTCCTCGCGCGCGCTGACCGTGATAATGCAGCCTCTGGCCGACTCCAGACAACAATTGAAATGTTATTCAGCGATGCCGGTGAGGTCTTCGATGTCGTTTTCAATACGTCCTCGCGCTTCAACCGCCGCTTCCTCCGTAGTCTTTGCGATCAGTGGGAAAATCAGTCCGTTCCCTTTGAACGCACCGGCGAAATGGACCCATGCCGCGTAAGAACATACGCCGGATTCCAGCCGACAAATATTCAGAACTACATCATAGGTACGCTGCAGTCCCTGTCGACGCGCGTATTGAAATTTGTACACCGCGGTACCGGGCATGACGACCTCTTCCGCACCTTAAGCCTTAAGGGTAGGTGGCTACTAGCGACGAAGATCTGCGCTCGTCGCTCGGCGTAGCGCGGCTTCCTCCGGTCATACGAGGTTACGCCCTTCCGTGTAGGTTGCGAAGGCACGGTCAGTTCGATAGTGTCCTTTCTGGTACATATCGATGTCCGGACACTACGTGCACGGACGCGCGACTCTTCAACGCGCCTCACAGTTACGTTGACCGGCCCGCTCGGCAACGGTGCACTGGCGTCACTTTGATCGCCGACGGGGCGATTGGGTTCGTCCGCACCCGGGCCATCAGAGGACATTCAACTGTGGCCATCGAATGGTCACAGTTTGGCGCAGAGCCGACGTAGAAAGTACGTCTACGTTCGCTAGCCGGCTGGACTATTCCAGACGCGGGCACACAAAACGCGTCGATGGGGCGCGCCTCCGCTCGGATCGCAACGTCCGGCGCAAGACTCACACGCTGGAGTGGGCGCGTCGACTGGCGGGAAACCGCGTACGGCGTGCGTCTGCCTCACGTCCAGTGGCGCCTGAGCGCGCGACGGACATTACTCCTCCTAGGCTGCCATCACCAGCCACATATCGCGCTGATCGTCCCGATCGTAAGGATCCCGGGATCGCACGTCTGCTCCAATACGTCCTGCGCCGCTTCTCCATTGCTGAACGGCCCGGCAGACAGCGGACGGACTTCCTGTTTACCTTCGAACGTCGACCGGTCCGTGCGATAAACAAGCGGCTGGCGCTTCCAGTCGTTGAAACAGCCCCTGACGTGCTGGAAATCACCACTGCAGATATTGACCTGATAGTGGACCCCAGGGCTCCAATTTGAATCTGCTCAGTACAGCCTCATCGGGAGCTGCGATGTTCATGAGGTGCCGCTCCCGCCGGCTTCCTCTACCAATTTGATACCGGCTCACTTGCGGGCACCATGTGGGGCTTTGTGTTTTCCGTTATTTGGCTCCCGATGCTGCCGCCGGGCCGCTTCCGCCCATCGCTCCGGTGCCTGCGGGATTAGCCATCGTTCCGCTGCTGCCTGCCGCTGCGCCGCTTGTTTCGCTACCGTTGTCCGCCCGCTTGCATCCAGATGCACCCATCGTCACAGCACGACCGACCCCGCAATTACAAGATGTCTCGCAGTTAGTTTCATCGCGAATTCCTCCTGACATGGCTGCAACCCTGGCTCTCGGTGCTCAGTGAACGGAATGCACGCGATCTGCTGGCTTGTTGCCCCTCGTGATCATTGCAGATATCGCAAATCGCGTTCCCGTTCACTCGAGCGTCTTCATAAGCGGACCGTAACGGGTCCGCATGCTGCCGATCGCTGGGCGCCTCGCCGTCCGTATGCCGCTTGCATGAGGCAGTGACGGGCCATAAACCGTCCCTCGCACGTTGTCGGCGTCGTCACCGCGTCCCGCTCTGGTGCCGGAGCGGCGCAGCCGATGAAGCGGTTCAGGCACGTCTCATGCCGGTGGCTTTCATGATGACACGTGGGGGCGACACGTTCGGGCGTCCGATCTACGCGGGCAACGCGATCTCCACTGTGCAGTCGACTGACCCGATCAAGGTGATCACGGTGCGCACGACGGGCTTCGACCCTGACGCGGCTGAAGGCGGCGGCGCGACGGTCGAGAAGATCGAAGCCGCTGCAGATCAGGGCATCTCGCAGTTCGTGAGCCGCGCGGTGACGAAGCTGGACCGTCCGGAACTGACCTCGGCATCGATCATCGTGTCAGGCGGCCGGGGGCTGGCCAGCGGCGAGAACTACATGAAGGGGCGCTGTCAAGTTAAAGGCCGACGACAGGATGGCCGATAGGATTCGCCCTTCCTCAAAACGGGGCGGATCTTGGGCGAGTTCAGTATAGCGATGCCATGCCTCAAAGCGCGCGGCGAGCTGCTTTCGATAGAGTGACGCGCGAAGCAGATGTCGTTTGATCGCGAAGTGTTGCCGGATCAGGCCGAAGGTCGACAGGAAAGTTTGAGTGCGATCGGGATCGCGAAAGCCTCGCATGCGCCGCTCGCGTTCACGAGTGGGCTGATAACTATTTTCCCCCCGGTTGTTCACCCGGGCACTGGCCTTGACGAAGACGTGTTTGACGGTGGCGAGCTCGGGTATTTCGGCCTTCGCCGCGGAATAGCTGCGCAACTGGTCGGTCACGATCTTTCGCGGCACTTCGGGACACGAGGCCAGCACGCGCTTGAAAAAACGCTTGGCTGCAGCCTTGTCGCGACGCTTCTGCAGCAGGACATCGAGTTCGGCGCCGTGTTGATCGACTGCCCGCCACAGCAGGTATGGCTCGCCGCGCAGCGTCACGAACACCTCGTCCAGACGCCATGTCCTGCCGGGTTTGCACCGAGCTGCTTTCACACGATGCACAAAACCAGCGCCGAATTTCTCGCACCAGCGTCGAATGGTCTCATAGCTGACGGTCACTCCGCGCTCGAACAGTAACTCCTCGATGTCGCGCAGGCTTAGCTGGAACCTGAAATACCAGCGCACTGCGCAACTGATGACGACACCCGGAAAGCGATGGCGGTAATAGAGCGGCTTCGAGTTCTTCATCGTCCCACTCTACCTGCAAATCCGGTTACCGTGACAATGCCCCTAGGATATATGCCACTCGTGTCGGACGTCCCGCCGGAAATTATTGACCACATCTGTTCCGTGCTCGGGCTACGTCCGCTGCCACTATCGCCGTCGGATAAATAATCCCCATCTGAACGGTTGGAACACCGCATTTAACAAGCGCTTTCGCACGGCATCGGTCGGTTCGCGCCGATTGCTAACCCCGAAGTTAAAATATGTACGTGACACGGGCCAATGAACAGAAGCGCACAGGTGGCAGAACTCGCGTCGCAGGTGCAGCAGATCATGGGCAAACTGCAAAACGAGGCTATGTGCCGCTCGACATCGCGTGAACCTCTGGTTCGCCCGGGAGCAACTTGCGCCGAGAGCGCATTTCACGCATACGATCGCTCAAGGCGCCAGTTCGACCTCGTCGAGCGGCACCGCCTGACACGTCAGACAGCCGTCGGCAGGGCCGTCGTAGGGCTGCAGGTGCAACACCGTGCCCCGGACCACACGCACCAAGCAACTTTCGCACTGACCGACACGGCAACCGCTCAGCATCGGGACTGAGGCAGCATCGGCTGCGTCGAGAATCGTACCGAGGTCCGGGCGCCACGCAAAGGTTCGGCCTGTGCCGCTCACCGTCACCTGCTGCGGCACGAGATTCGTCGGCACCGTTATCTCCGACTTGAACGTCTCGGCGAAGACATCGAATGCCGGGATGCCTTGCCAGACCAACCCCCGCGTCGCCGTCTCGATAAAGCCTTCCGATCCGCACAGATACGCCAACGGTCGACGCGCGAGTGTGTCGTCGTCGATCAGCTCCAAGGTCAGATCGACGGTGCGATCGTAGTCGACACCGGGCGTGTCCGTCGGACGGGGTGCACGATAATACGTCACCACGCGCACACGCGGCAGCTTCGATGCGATTTCACGAATGCGCGCCGCGAAGGCATGACCGCCGCTGTCGCGGCACACATAGTGTAGCGTGGTGTCGGGATACGCATCGCCCCCTTCGGCATCGATGGCTTCCAGATAACTGATGAACGGTGTGATGCCGATGCCGCTGCCCAGCAGGATCAGCGGCCGGTCGCCGCGCGTCGGCATTGCAAACGTGCCACCGGGCGGTCCGAGCTCGACAAGCGCCCCGGGCGCGAGGCCGTGCAGATGGCTCGACATCCGGCCATCGCGTTTCACGGCAATCGACAGCGTACGAGGTGCTTTGCCGCCGCACACGAGCGAATACGCGCGCGTAATGCCAAGCCCTGCGTTGTGGATCGTGAGATGTTGTCCGGGCTGGAAGTCGGGCAGCTCGCCGCCATCCACCGGCGCGAATTCAAAACGCACGATGTTCCTGGCCAGCACCTCACGCGCGACGATGCGGAACGTGCGCAACTCTGTCCATCGGCCACGGTTCATTGTTGCGTGTCGTTGCACGTTGCATAGCGTCGCACGCAGCGGCACCGAACCGCTCACAGGGTCTCGGTCACAATCGCTCAAGACGCCGTTGATGTTCGCCGACCTCGCGCCGACGAGCGGCGTGTCTTCGCGACCGAACGCGGTCGCGCCTTGCCACCAGCCGAAGTCGGCGATTGCCGTGCGGTCGTCGAGTTTGTCGTCGATCTTCGCGCGCATCACTACGTGGCCATACGGCGTCGACAACTGAGTCCAGTCGCCTGCCGCAATGCCTCTCGCTGCGGCAAGGCCAACACCGATCTGCACCGTCGGGTCGATGGCCTTCTTGCGCAGCGACGCGACATGACGATGCGAACTGTGCACATACCAGCCGGTCTTCGCCGTCGTAAGCACCAACGGATAGCGCGCGTCGGCGTCGGAGCGCAACGGGCTTTGTGCCGGTTCGACGAAGGTCGCCAGTGGTGATTGAGCGAAGTCAAGCAGCCGCTCTGAATATAGCTCGACGCGGTTGCTCGGCGTATCGAAGCCTTCGACTTCATCGCTACCGTCTGCTACCGGCGCGGCATATTTTCGATAGCTGAAGGCTTGCGGAAAACGCATGCCCGTCGGTGCCGCACGCAAGGTGTTGACGGTGACGCCGAGCGGCTCGAGCTGATAATTCCAGCCTGCGACGATATCGCCACCGAAGAATCGGTCGCCCATGCCCATGCGAACCGCGAGGTCGAGGGCGATCTCGTAGTCGGTGCGCGCCGATGCGAGCGGCGTGAGCATACGCGGACGCAACTGCACGTGCTCGACGGCCGCCTGCGATATCTCGAAGCCGATCTTCAGTGCTTCGTGCTCCCAAGGTAATGTGGACGGCAACACGATGTCGGCACTCTGCGCCGTCGGGTTCATGAACGGGTCGATGTGCACATGGAAGTCAAGCGCTTGCAACGCCTGCTGGTTGCGCGCGGAATCGGCCTGCGAGACAAGCAGATTGCTGCCGAAGCTCACCAGCGCACGCACGGGATACGGCGTGCGCCGCAGCACGGCACCGGCGAAGTCGCGCGCGGTGATCCATCCCAGCGACGGCGGGCCGAGCGGCAACTCCTCCAGGCCCAGTGCCTTGGCCTGTTGCGCGGGTACCAGCAGGTCGTAGTCGTTGACACTGCGCGTTGACGGCGGCACCGTCCAAAGGTTGCCTCCCTGAGCATCGCACGCACCGGTCAACGCATAGAGCGTGCCGATGGCGCGCTCGGTAGCGCTTGCGTTGGTATGTTGGCCGACGCCAGTCCACGTGTGATAGCTGAGCCTTGGCCCACCTTCGAACAGCGCGTTGAACTGCTCGATCGATGACGCATCGATCCATGTAAGTGCAGCTACGTGCTCTGTCGTATGGACGGCGACAGCGTCAGCAAGCAGCGAGAAGACAGTGGCGAATCGACGTTGTTCTCCTCGACGATCATCCAACGCCGAACGTGCGTGCAGGTCCACCGCTTGCGCATCATCCATCGCGCGACGGGTATCGTAGGGATGCGGTAGCCCGTCACTGTCGATGATGACTAGCGCACCGTCGATAGCCTCCGGCCATAGCTCATTCGCATGCAGCAGACGTCGCGTATCGATATCCACCAGGCACGGCGCATTCGTCCAGCGCCGAACGAAATCGGCATCGTAGCGGTGCGTTTCGATCAGGTGTCGGATCGCACCGATCGCGAGTGCGCCGTCCGCACCGGGACGAATGCGCAGCCAGAGGTCGGCCTGCTGGCCGCTGCCATCTTGCTTCGGGTCGATGACGATCACGCGCGCGCCACGCTGTTTCGCCTGTGCCACACGCGACGCTTGTGCCAGCCACGTGCGGGCGGGATTGTGGCCCCACAGCACAATGACGTCGGTGTGGTCCCAGTCGGGCACGCCGATACCGCGTCCGAACGTCAGCTTTTGCGCGTAGTCCTTGTGCCAGCCACAGACCTCGATCGCGTAGATCATGTTGGGACTGCCGAAACAGCGCACCAGTCGCTCGACCCATTCGAAGCTGTCGACCATCGGGGTGCCACTCGGTGTCGTGACGGCGAAGGCGACCGCCTCGGCACCATCGCTTGCGCGAATCGAGAGCAGTTGCCGCGTGATTTCCTCGAGCGCCTCGTCCCACGAGATTTCGATCCAGCCGGGATCGGCCGCGTCACGCGGCGCCGTGCGACGCATCGGTGTAGTCAGCCGTTTCGGGCTCGCGAGCAGCTCCGGCGCAGCGCGTCCCTTTGCGCACAGGGCGCCACCGGTCGGATGCTGCGCGAGCGGCGTGACCTTGATCAGCTTGCCGTCTTCGACATGGTTCACCGATCCGCATCGCGAGCGACACAACGTGCAATAACCCGGGAACTCAGTCATGGAGGATCAGCATCGCGGCGCTCACGCCAACAGGGTGGAGTCGCGACGCGACCACTGCACGCCGATCCGGCTGCCTTCGTGCATGCCGAGCCTGGCCGGGTCAACGGTGTTCGTCAGCAGTGCCGTCACTGTTGGGCCATCGTCGACCTGCACCTGGCATTCGATGACCGGTCCCAGATACGCGAACGACACGATGGTGCCCGCGAGGGTATTGGTGCCGCCGTCCGTGGCCGATGCGCCGAGCGCATCGGGTGCCACCAGACGCGTGCGCTCCGGGCGGAAGCTCAGCGTGCTCGCATCGTTCGGTATGGCACCGTCGAAATTCAGTGCGACGCCGTGATCGGTCAGGAAGCGGCCGTCGCCATCGAGCTTGCCGCCGAGGAAATTCGAGCGGCCCATGAAGTCGGCGACGAACCGATTGCACGGACGCTCGTACAGATCCGCCGGCGAGCCGATTTGCTCAATGCAGCCCTTGCTCATCACGACAAGGCGATCGGCCATACTGAGCGCTTCGTCCTGATCGTGCGTGACGATCAGCGTGGTGAGACCTGTTGCGCGTTGCAACTGGCGGATCTCGGCCCGCACTTCGTGGCGCAGGCGTGCGTCGAGTGCGGACAGCGGTTCGTCGAGCAGCAGTACGTCGGGGTTGATCGCCATCGCCCGTGCGAGAGCCACGCGTTGCTGTTGGCCGCCGGAGAGTTGACGCGGGAGCCGCTCGGCAAAGTCGTGCAGACGCACGCGATCGAGCGCCTCTATGACGCGCGCGGTGATCTCGCTTGCGGGCACGCCGCGCATCTCGAGACCAAAGGCGATGTTGCGCGCGACGGTCATATGAGGAAACAGCGCGTAGCCCTGGAAGACCATGCCCATATTGCGGCGATACGGTGGCTCGCGCGTAATGTCGCGCCCGTCGACACGCATCGTGCCCGCGCTGGCCGGCACGAAGCCGGCCAGCATGCGCAGCGTGGTCGTCTTGCCGCAGCCGCTGGGCCCAAGCACCGCGATCATCTCGCCCTTCTCGACCGTAAGGTCGAAGCGCGACACCGCCTGGAAATTACCGTAGCGCTTCTCGACGCCGGAAAACTCGATGTATGCCATGTTCGATGGATCCGAATTGCCTGGGGAAATCTGCGTCAGAAGACGTGGCTGAGCTTGACGTATCGATTTGAAACGACGAGCGCGATGCCGATGATCACGATCTGCACCGTGGCGACCGCCGTGATGGTCGGATCGAGGTTCCATTCCAGATAGTTGATGATGGCGATCGGCAGCGTCGTGCGGCCCGGGCCGACGAGAAACAGCGATTTTTCGACATCGGTAAACGACACGATGAAGCTGAATAATCCACCTGCCACCAGCCCGGGGCGGGCGAGCGGCAGCGTCACGCGGCGGAACGTGGTCCACGGCGTGGCGCCGAGATTGAGCGCGGCCTCTTCGACGCCACTGCCCACCGATTGCAGCGACGCCGTGACGAGTCGCACCACCCAGGGCACCGCCAGCAGCGTGTGGGCAGCGATCAGGCCGGGCAGCGTGGCCGCCACTTGCCACTCGGTAAAGATCTCGATCTGGATGTAATAGACATAGACCGCGCAGCCGGCCACGATGCCCGGCACCAGCATCGGCGAAAGCAGCATCGTGTTGATGACGCCCTCGCCCGGGAAGGTGGCACGGGCGAGCGCGAGCGCCGCGGGCACGCCGATCAGGAGTGCGATGACAGTTGCGCACAGCCCCACCTGCACACTGGTCACGAAGCCCTCGCGAAACGGGTCCTGCGCCCACGCGTGGCCATACCAGTGCAGCGTGTAGCCGGTCGCCGGAAAGCCCACGATCTTGTTGGCGAAGAAACTTACCCATACAACGATCACCAGAGGCAGCACCACGAAGCCTAGCGTGCTCCAGAGACAGACGTGATACGCGCACGTACGCAAGGAAACGGCGCGCATGATCAGGCTCCATGCACGGCGGAGCCGCGTCGGGAGAGAAACCACGTCGACACGAGCGTGAGCACCAGCGTCGTTAGCATCAGCACGAAGGCCAGCGCTGCGCCGAAGGGCCAGTTGTTCGCCTGGCTGATCTGAGTGTAGACCTCGGGCGCCATCATGTGGAAAGTCGAGCCGCCGATCAGGATCGGCGTTGCGTACGCGTTCATCGCGAGAATGAAGCACAGCACGCCGCCGACCACGACGCCCGGCATCGACAGCGGCAGCAGCACGCGCAGGAACATGCGCCAATGACCGGCGCCGAGTCCGAGCGCCGCCTCTTCGAGCGCGGGACTGATGCTTTCGATAGTGCTGTGTAGCGTGATGATCATATAGGGCAGCAGCACCGAGATCGTACCGATCAGCACAGCGTTCTCGGTGTAGAGCAGCTCGACGGGCGCCGTCGTCATGCCGACGGCCTGCAAGGCCGAGTTCACAAGCCCCCGGTCGCCGAGCAGCACAAGCCAGCCAGCCACGCGAACGGCGTTGCCCATCAGCAGCGGCAGGATGACGGCGATGATCAGCACGCTCTTTGCCCGGCGCGATTGCGTGCGGGCAATGTGATACGCCGGCAGGAAGCCCAACACCACGGCCGCCAGCGTACTGACGACGCCGACGTACACGGTGCGGCCAAGGATGCCGCGATAGAACGGATCGCCCAGGAACTTGTGGTAATTCTCGAGCGTGACCGCCTGCACCATGAATTCGCCCGGCACGAAGCGGTTCAGGCTGTAGCGCATCAGCAGGAGCAACGGGATGCCGAGCAGTAGCACGATGGTGAGCAGCGCCGGCGCCAGCAGCGCCGCCGTCAGCTTGCTCGTCGGTCGTAACAGTCCGTGATGTGCCAGGACTTCGATCGCGGGCGCCGTCGAAGCCGGGGCCTCGAGCGCGGGCGCGTTCAAACCTTGATCTCCTTGTTCCACCATTCGAGCCATTGCGCCTGGTTCTTCGCCGCGTAGGCATAGTCGACGTAGTGCAATTGCTTGCGTTGCGCGTCGGTGAAGTCGATTTCTCGCAGCAGGTCGGTCGGCAGCGCCGCGTTGTCGACCGATGGCGCGTAGTAGGTCAGCGTCGAGATCGAACGCGCGGCGGCCGGCGCAAGCATTTCGTTCAGGTAGCGGTAGGCCAGCTCCTTGTTGCGCGCCCGCTTCGGGATGACCACGCCGAACTGGATCGCGATGCCGCCCTCGGACGGGTAGGCGCCGCGAATCGGCAGTCTGGCGGCGGTCCACTGTGCCGCACGTGCCTTGTAGTTGGCCGAGATCCACACGTCGCCCGACGACATCGCTGCCGCAATCTGTTCGTGCGACGGGTAGACGCGCGGCTGCACGGCCTTCTTCAATTCGAGCAGTTTCGCGAGCCCCGGCGTCACGTTCTGCATAGAGCCGCCGGCGAGAAGCGCATAAGCGTACAAATAGTTGAAGTAGATCTGGTCGATCAGGCCGACCTTGCCGGCGTAGGCCGGGTTCAACAGATCCGCGAACGAGGTCGGCGGGATCTTCATCTTGTCCGGGTTGTAGATCAGCTCGACGCCGCTGTACATCCACGGCACAAAGTACGGATTGCGCATGCCCGGCAGCAAGTGCGCCGCATTCGGGATCTTTGAGTAGTCGAGCGGTTCGAGCGCGCCCTGGATCTGCAGCTCGTAGGCGTCGGCGTCGGTGAAATGTGCCACGTCGATGGTGCCGCGCGGCAGGGCGCGCTCGGCCAGCAGTTTCGCCTTGCGCACCGGGGCCGATGCAAGATCGCGCCGGATGCGCACGCCGCTCGCTTCGAGCGCCGGTGTTTCCAGCGCCTTCATGCAGTTGTTGCTCCAGTCGCCCCCCCAGTTGCTCACGACCAGCTCGCCTGCATCCTGCGCGCGGGCAATACTGCTGAAGGCCGAACCCCCGAGGACAGTCGTCCCCGCAGCCATCGTTTGCAGGAAATGCCGGCGAGACCAGCTGTTATCCGTCTTCGTTGTCATGTCGATAGCCCGCGATAGGTTAGGTCAGCAGTTCGGATGACTCCAAGTATCTCTATGACATATTTCTATTTTGTTGCTGTATATTTTCCAGGTTGTTTCCAGACGAGACACCGATGCCACCGCCCATTCTGATCGTCGAGGACGACACGACGATCGCCACGATCACTGCGGGTTATCTCAAATCCGAAGGCTTCAAGTCGGAAGTCGTGTCGAACGGGCGCGAGATGATGCGTCGTTTGCGCACACGCGCCTATGCGCTGGTGTTGCTCGACCTGGGCTTGCCGGATGAGGACGGCTTGAGTCTGCTGCGCAAGCTGGGCGGCAGGCTCGATATCCCTGTGATGGTGGTGACCGCGCGCAACAGCATCGACGCCCGTCTCGCGGCGTTCGAGCTGGGCGCGCAGGATGTGCTGACCAAACCGTTCGATCCGCGCGAATTGCGGTATCGCGCGCTCAATGTGATCGCCCGGCACGTGCGCGCGCCGGAGCCACCACGCGAGTATGTCCTGGGGTCATGGCGCATTCATTTGCATGCGCACACGATTCATTCGACGCGCACGGGCAGGTCCGCCGGATTGACGCGAACCGAGTTCGATCTGCTCGCCGTTCTGCTGCGCGGCGGCGGACGGGTGTTCTCGCGGGCGCAGCTGATCGATGCGGTGACCGGTGTGTCGGATCCTGAGTCGGATCGTGCGATCGATATCCTTGTGAGCCGTCTGCGGAAAAAGCTGGCGAGCGACGGACGCGGCAGCGAAGCCCGGTTGGTGACCGTGCGAGGCACGGGGTATCGGCTGCCGGTGGACGACAGTACGGTGGTTGAGATCTCTGCGTCGAATCGTGGGGGCTGAAAGCGCGCGTCAGCGGCTTCTCGGCCTACGGCGAGCGGGGCGGTACATCGCCAGTTGATCGCGCAACACCTGCCGCGCGTCGCGGGCCTGGCGTTCGGTGGCGTCGAGTAGGGATCCGCGTTGGACATCCGTCGATGCCGGCTTTCGCAACTGATTTTCCAACGCGCTCGCATCAGCGCCCAATGACGCAAAACCCAATGCTGCGGCATTGCCGGCGATCCGGTGGACGAGGTCGGGCAGCGTATCCAATGCGTTCGCTTCGATGGCCGCCAGCGTGTCCGACAGCACGCGATCTGCCGCCCGCAAACTCTGTTCGAAACGGCGCTCGCCGATGGTGAGGCGCAAGCGCTCCAGTTGGGATTCAGCCTCGGTGACAGCCGCCGGTGCCGTACGGCCTCGCCGGCCCTGCAAGCGGCGCGAGACGGCCGATTGCAGCGCCGCCCCCAGTACCTCTAGAAGCAACGGTTTGGGCAGCACCGCGTCGATGCCGCTCATGCCGACGTGAACCAGCATGTCCGACAGAACGTTGCCTGTGACCAGCAGAATTGCCAGTTGCTCGTAGGCCGGGCCAATCGCCGCGCGAATCCGGCCGACGATCTGCTGGCCCGTCTCGTTCGGCATCATCAGATCGAGCAGTACGGCGTCGAGCGGATGCGCCGCCATGTGTCGCAGCAGCGCGTCGCCATCGATGAAGACGTGCGGCGTGTGTCCCATCTGACGCAGCAGATCCTCCGCGATCGCGCGATTGAGCAGATCATCGTCGATGACCCCGACCGACAGCCGCCGCGATGGGCCGACCGGTACGACGGCCATCTCACTCGGTGTCGGCGTCCGCACGGCAATCAACGGCAGGTCGAACCAGAACCGGCTGCCAACGCCCAGGCGGCTTTGCACGCCGATCTCGCCACCCATCGCCGCGACCAGCTTCTTCGAGATCGCGAGACCGAGCCCCGTACTCAGCGGATTGTCCGGCGCGGAGCGAGAGAAGAATTCGAACAGGCCCGGCACGTCGTCCGCAGCGATGCCGATGCCTTCGTCGGTCACCTCGTAGTGCAAGTGATTGCCCTCGCACGTCACCGCGACGGCGACCATACCCTGCGTCGAGTACTTGATCGCGTTGCTCACCAAGTTTGCCACGACCTGCTGGATGCGCGTCGGATCGCCGCGCACGACAGCCGGCACATCGGGGGCGATCCGGATCACCAGCGCGGAGCCGCGCTCCAGCGCGCGCGGTGCGAATTGCATGCTGATCGCCTCCATCAGGAAGCGGGGATCGACGTCGCTCAGCGTGACGCTGAAATCGGTCGCTTCGCTCTTCAGGTATTCGAGCAGGTCGGAGAGGACCGTCGAGAGCCGCTGCGTCGATTCGAGCAGCAACTTCGATTTGCCGTGTTCGCCGTCGACACGCGCGTTGAAGGCGAGGATCTGCGCGAGACCAACGATGCCGTTCAAACCGTTACGGACTTCGTGACTAAAAATCGCGAGGAAGCGCGTGATCGAGTTGGAGCGCGATTGCGCGGTTTCCGAAGCAAGGCGCAACTCCTGCTCGCGCTGCTTGAGCACCGTGATGTCCGAGCGTACGCTGGTGATGCCGCCGGACGCGGTGCGCCGTTCGCTGACACTTAGCCAACGGCCGTCGTCGAGATGCTGCTCGAAGAAGCCAACACCTTTGAGATGGAAGTCGAGTCGGCGACGGATCCAGTCGGTCGCGGTCTCGCCGTCGAGCTGCATCTGACCGCGTGCGATCGACGTGTTCACGATTTCGCTGAAGCTTACGCCGGGCCGTACGGTATCTGCGATGGTGGGGTAGAGCGCGGAATACTGCGGATTGGCGATCAGCAAGCGGTCCTGATTGTCGTAGAGCACATAGCCCTCAGGCAACGCGTTGATACCTTCCTCCATCAGACGCGCGTATTGTTGTGCTCTGGCCAGACGGCGAAGCATCGGAGACAGATCAACGATATAGCCGTCGTTGGGTCCAGTCCCGACGACGTTAAATGTGCGTTTGCCGAGTGTAACTTCGACCGACTGTGTGGTGTTCTCCGTTGGATACGTACCCGGCGATGCAAAGCACGTCATCACCTGCTGTGGGCTGTCGGCAAGCGACACCGTTATACGCCGTTGAGCATGCGACGGGCGCGACAGTGGGCCCTCCAGGCTTACGCTGAATTCGTCTGGCAGGAATCGCCAGCGGTAGGTAGGTGCAGTCATTCAGGACAGGTCGTGGATGAGTCCGGCTCGCTGCCGTCAAGGCGCGGGGGTGCCTCAAGCGGATCAATTCCATTCTAATTCGGCATAGAAGGCTAACATTTGAATGACCGATCACTGGGATATATACCGCTCGCATGAGGCCTAGGCTCTTCGCCGCCTCGTCATAACTCCGCGTCGAGAAATGCGCCGACCGAAAGTCTGTGGGGTCGCTGAAGGTCGCGCGACTGCACGGTCGGCACTTCGCGACGCGGCGTGCCGCGATGGATGAAATCATTGGTCGTCTCTCTCGCGAGGTTTGTGGGGGTCCTCTTACCCTTGGCCGACATGCGTGAGCCGTTTGTAGGCTGATCTAAGAGGTCGATTTTCGCGCAGGAGCACTGAAAAACCACGCGGCGACTTTTTCAACAGTATCGGCTAGGAACAGTCCTTCGCACTTTGTCGGCGAACGAGAAGCCTCCATCACGTTGCGTCGAAGGACCGTCTGATGAGAGAGGACCCCATTGCGAAAAGCATTGACAGACCCACTCCGGCACTATATCGTGAACCTCGAAATATTCAAGAAGCTCGATTGCTGATCACCATTTTCCGCCTCTTCTGCGCGGTACTCGCTGTCCTCTCTTCTTCCTTGAAGTTTTTGTCGCTCCGCACCGGAGCTATTATTTTTGTTTCAGGGAATTTTCATGGATACCGGTACTGTCAAGTGGTTCAACGATAGCAAAGGCTTTGGCTTCATTACTCCTGACGCTGGCGGCGACGATCTGTTCGCTCACTTCTCGGAAGTTCGGGGCGACGGCTTTAAGACGCTCGCAGAGAACCAGAAGGTCAGCTACGAGACAAAGCGCGGTCCCAAGGGTATGCAGGCCGCGAATATCTCGCCGCAGTAAGTATTTCAAGGGCCGGTCTACCGGCCCTTTGCTTGTTAGCTTGACTAGCATCCTCGCGGGATGCCATGCGCTCCCGATCTGATCGCCGCCTTTCGACGCGCGCATCATTTGTCTTTTCGACCCGACCCGACCCGTCTCGCCCCATTTTTTTAATTTATTTCGCCTGTACGACATGATGTCGTGCGGTCGGTTATCGCTTATGCAAAATAGCAAACCTGTTCACCAGTACCACGGTTATTCAATCTCCCCATCCGCTCACCGGTTACCTGACGGCTGGTTTGCTGCAAATCTGCTGCTCACAAGAAGTGACGCCCGCAGTGCTGCGCCAGTCGCCTATAAGTTTGATGCGCTCGACTATTTCGATAGCGAAACACAGGCTGTGGGGCACGCTACAGCATGGGCACGCGGCTGGGTCGACAGTCGCGGTTAAGCTGGCATGGCGTCCAGCGCACGAGCGGCCATGCGTGGCGCTCCCCGGTTAGACGAAAATCCGTCCCGTCGTGATGCGAGTACCCCTGTCGCCGACCTTCGACCGCCGGATCTCATGGCCCCAAAAAGGCTGCCTGCCGGTCAGGTGTTGGTGTCGCCGGGGCCGTGTGCCCACATCAACCAGGTTGGCGCGAAACGTCGTACTGAAGAAACCGCCAAGATGTCGGGGTCACGCTTGGTCTCCCTGAAATGTCACTCATATCGGTCGCCAGGTCGGATCGCTTGATCCGCGCAGCGGTATTCCCGTCATTCCCATTGCAAGGAGCAGAGATGGCGTTATTGGTTATGCAGGTCGCAATGAGCGGGGAACTGGTGGAGGTGTTCGAGATGCCGGTTGATGATGTCGACGGACACCGGATGCTCGCTTATGCAAATGAGGACGAACGGGCGATTCTTCGCGCCGGTCAGATTCTCGAAGACGGTGAGGTCTGGATCGATCTCATCGACACGGACGGCGAGACGCTGTTCGATCAAGTGGCATGTTTTCACCGGGCAGATGCCGCCGACGCGCTGCAGGTTCATTTCGACATGAATGCCGAGGTCGTTAGGGACTGTCTTTCAAAGTCAAATGTTGCCTCGCTGTATGCGAGGCATCACGTAGCTGCTCAAGCGTACTTCCGCAAGGTTGATCGCCTCGTCGACTGCTCCGGGGTGAGCTCCCGACAAAGCAATCGCCGGCGGGTGGGTGACGCCAGCATCATGGATCTCGTGGTCGAGCTTCGCAGGCGGCTGGACCGTGCCGATACCCTGGTCGCGCTGAGCGAGCTGCCCACGCGCGTACAGGCCGCAGCCGGGCAGCTGAAGGAAGCCGCGAAGTCCTACGCGACTGCTGTTCAGCATCTGTGAAGCGTTACCCAGGGCGCAGCTGGAGATGATATTTCACCGAAATGCGAAGCGGCGAGTCTCAAATAACACGTGCCTTCCCTGTCTTCCGCGCCAACTGGCTTCAGGCAACCCTTGACAGCGTCTTTTCGCACGGTAGGCGCTGATGGTTTCGCGGCGCAGTTTAATGTCGCCCCTTTCACCCCTGCACCTCGCCGGCCTCTGATGGCTGAGAAGCGCCAGCAAAATACTTTACAGGAACGCCTTATGGACGAACGGAAACGCGACAGCATGATTGCGTATCTCCGCCACCGCATGGATGACTTCGGCATCAGCCCCGATGACCTCGCTACCTTCCTGGCGACCGAGCCTGCGGGATCGGACATGGGTCGCTATCGTAGCGCGGGTGGTGATACCTGGAGCGGTGAAGGCGAGGTGCCTCAATGGCTCAGACAGGCTATTAGCGCGGGACAATCAATCGGGCACTTTGAGCTTCCATGCGGAGCGCTCGCCCAGCCGGCAACGCGGACCGGTGCGGACTGGAAAAACGACCCCTTCGCCGGAAGCCCACTCGCGCGGTCGAGCCACCTCTAGGCAATAGTGTGCGCCTTCTGGTTCGGCCCCGATAGTCGCTGATCGCTGATGGAACGCTCGCCGTCTCATCCGCCAGCACCCCTTTGACCGTCGAAACAATATGGCGCCTCGCGACCGGAACTAGCACACCTCTACGGTCACCCGTGGGTGCCATCCCTTCACTCGTTCTGCTCATCAAGATTTTTGCTCGAGGAATTGGACCCTTCCGTATCCGGTTTGGAAGTTTGATCCTTGCCCGACTCGGTTGTTGAAACGTCAAGCTCATCAAGGGTCCTGTCGATTTTTTTGTTGTCGCCTTCATCGAGTGCTCGCTGCGCGGCCTGCTCCGAGGTGAGCTCATCCGCCCGGCCCGCGTCGCCTGATTGCTGTCTATTTTCGGAATCGTCAGGTTCATCCCTGGTTATTTGCGTCATAACACCTCCGTTTATGAATAAGGGGCCAATCCTGTCGGACCGTGGATATGGAGCTCGCATCGAGCGTTCCTGCTACCGAACCGATGTCTGCCAGTTTCGGCCGGAGTTATTCATCCAGCCGAGGCGCCTGTTGACATAAAACCTGAGGGACGCTCGGCGCCAGCTCGGCGGCAGCGGCCGCTAGCGCAATCCGATCCTGCCAATGGCATGTAGCGCCGCTCGTTTTCAGCCAGATACGCGAAGACTCGACCAGGTGATCTGTGCGCAACCAATTACCTGTTCGTGCCATTGCGACAAGTTCGCCGATCACCAGGTAGCAGAGCAGTTCTGCGCGAGCCTCATTACCGAGCTTCTCAGGAAGTGACATGTCGAGGAACGCTCTAAGATCTGTAACCCACCGTCATTGGACCATGGCCGGGCCGTGCAGCGACAACCGGCCGCCGCGTTGATGGGCCCCGCCTGGTGCTGGTTGCCGGATGGTCTGGTCTCGCCGCTCAGTCTGCGCAGCGCTCGTCGAAATTTGATACGCATGAAACTTACTGGACCAGGACAGTGAACCGTCCTTCGCCACCGCGCGTGTGAACACACGCCCCGTCGGGGGCGTCACTCGTGCTGACCGTCGCGCCGCCACGCCCCCGCCAATGCGATCATCCAGAGACCCCTTCGCGTCCAGAGCAAGGCGACAGCGGTGTGGGCCGGAACACTACTGCGCCGCGGTCAGTTTCAGGCCTGGCCTTAATGCCGGCGACGGTTCCTGCAGGCCTTTGCGCTCGTCGGAGACCTGCTCGATAGCTTTACTGGCCACCTCCTCCAGAAAGGTCAGCCGGGCCCGATAGTAATCCACACGTAACTGTGCATCGAGCACATGCTGCTCGGCCTGGAACAGTTCCATACGCAGGTTATTCAGTGCACGTTCCGCCTGTTTCTCGGGGGTGGCGCGTGATGTGAAGCCCAGTTTGCCAGCCATCGCAGCATGGTGAAGCCCTCCTGTCGCCGGGTGCCCGGCCACGACGAAGGCTATTAAAGTCTGGAACGGCTGTCTGTCGAAAACCGTCAGCGCATCGCGTGTTGCATAAACGGCACACGGACGCAGGAGTGCGACGTAGATGTGATAACGCCTGCTGGTGCGAGTACCGCACCCTTCACGACGGAAATGTCCGGCCATCCGCACTGCCTGCACACTGCACGCTTGCCAGTGTTGAACCCTTTACCGCAGGTCATGGCGGAACCCGTCCTACGGGCTGCGGACCGGCCGTGATCCTGCACTGACCGGGGTCAGGAAAGCTTAAAGGGCGTTTTGCCTGCCTTGCGCTTTCCGATCGTAATGCCATCCGCTCGAGGAGGACCGCGTTACTGGGATATCGCGACTGCAGCCACAACCTCACCACGTCATTGCGCATCCAGCGCCGGACGAAACTGGCAGTCAGCGCGAGCAGGAGCAGTTCATCGTAATACCCGCTCGCTCCGCAAGACTGGCGAACGATGGCTTTCAGCTCTAGACCAAGCTCCTTCGAGGGCTGCGCACGCCACGTACTTTCGGTTCTGCGATTCGGCGACTTCTACCGCTTTCGCTCTTGCCTAACTTCCCGGATCAAGCAGATTGGAGCAGAAGTCGCACGATTGGGCTGCAAGTCGCGCCACGGCAGCACTGAGCGAATGCGACTGCTCTGCGCGATGCATGGCGACGTATCTGACAGGGGGCAGCGCGGGCACCGTCGGCACGACGACGAGCGTGCGCCGCTTGAGCATGCGCGCAAGGCATGCTTCGGGCAAGTAACTGACGCCGAGCCCCGACAGCGTGAGCCCGATTTGCGCAATGAGGCTGTTGCTTGCCAGCACTCTCTGCAAGGCCACGCCTTGTTCCTCCAGAAACCGGCTGTACACGTAACCCGTTCCCGATAACCCGCCCTGCAAAATCAGCGGAAACTTCGCGATTTCCGCGAGCGGAATGACACGCTTGCCCGGCGCCAGGCGGGCCGCGCACATCCAGGCATTCTGGACCTGACCGACCAGCGTCGACGTGTACGGCTCGACCTCGTGCGTCTGCGGCACGATGATGACGTCTACAGTCGCCGCTGCCAGCCGTTCGCGCAAGGTCGCGTTGAGATCCACCTCTGCTTGGACCTTGACCTTCGGGTATTCGGCCTGAATCGCCGCGATGAGACGCGGCAGCCACGTCAGCGCCGTGAGTTCCGTCACGCCGATGCGAATCTGTCGCACCAGCGCTTCTTTCGAGCTCATGCGCTCGACGATGTATTCCCTCCGTTCGAGCAGTTCTCTCGCGTACTCGAAGAACTCCGTGCCTTTCTCTGTAAGACGCGCACTACGATTCGCGCGATCGAACACGGCGACGCCGAATGCGCGTTCCAGTTCCTGAACGCGCTTGGATATCGCCGATTGAGTGGTGCTCAGTCGCGTCGCGGCTGCCTCGAACGAACCGAGCTGAACGATCCAGTACAAAGCTTCCATCTGCTTAAACGTCAGCATGGCAGTACTTCATATCTCTAAAAGCGATAGTTTCTCATAGAAAAAAATCGCTTTTTTTGTTCATTTTGGCTGCTTACTTTCCCCTTAATGAGTCCCGGCCGAGGCTTCGCTTATCCATATCAACTAGTACGTGTCTGGAGATCGCATGGAATCCGTCATGGAAACACCTCAACCCGATCGCGTGGAACGTAAGCCTCGCGTCGGGCTCGCGTGGCAAATCGTTATCGGACTAGTCGTCGGCATCGCGGTAGGGCTGGTGCTCAACCGTTTCCCGGAGTTTCGCGAATCAGCGATCAACGGCTTTCTGCAACCGGCCGGCGATATCTTTATCCGCCTGATCAAGATGGTCGTCGTGCCGATCGTCTTCACGAGCATGGTGATGGGTATCGCGGGCGTGGGCGACGGGCGCTCGCTCGGGCGCATCGGATTGAAGACACTCGTGTACTTCGAAGTCGTCACGACGATTGCAATCGTGCTGGGTCTCGTGCTCGGCAACGTGTTGCATCCGGGTTTGGGCACTGATCTGTCCCAGCTCGGCCACACCGATATCTCGCGCTATCAGCAGACGTCACAGCAGACGCAGGGACACCACGGGTTCATGGCGCTGTTGCTGAGCATCATTCCCGACAACATCGTCATGGCGATGGGGCGCGGCGATCTCCTGCCGGTGATCTTCTTCTCTGTGCTGTTCGGACTCGGTCTGCAATCCGTGCCTGCTGAATATCGCAAGCCCGTGCTCGCGACCTTCAAAGGCATCAGCGACGCCATGTTCAAGGTCACCGGCATGGTCATGCGTTACGCGCCGTTCGGCGTGTGTGCGCTGATCGCGGTGACTGTCGCGAGTTTCGGCTTTGGTTCGCTGTTGCCGCTCATCAAACTCGTCGCGGTGACCTACCTCGCCATCATCTTGTTCGCGGTGTTTGTGCTCGGCGTCACGGCGCGGCTCTTCGGTTTCAACATCTTCACGCTGCTCCGCGTCATCAAGGACGAACTGATCATTGCGTTCTCGACGTGCAGTTCGGCGACGGTATTGCCGCAACTGATGAAGAAGATGGAGGACTTCGGCGTGCCTAAGAACATCACGACGTTCGTGGTGCCGACAGGCTACACGTTCAATCTCGATGGCGCGTCGATTTATCTCGGCATCGGGACGTTGTTCGTCGCACAACTTTATGGCGTACATCTGGGCCTGCAAGAGCAGATCGTGCTCGTACTGACGATGGTCGTGACGTCCAAAGGGGCTGCAGGCGTGCCCGGCTTCATGTTCGTCATCTTGCTGACGACGCTCGCGAGCGCGGGGCTGCCGCTCGAAGGGCTCGCGTTCATCGCGGGCGTCGACCGGATCATGGATATGGGACGCACTGCGCTGAACGTGGTGGGCAACGCGCTCGCGCCGCTCGTCATCGCCAAATGGGAGGGCCAGTACGACGTTGAAAAGGGCAAGGCTTATATCGCGTCGCTGGAGGCATGAGAGTCGGTGAAGATAGAAATGGAAATCATGGAACGAGGAGTAAATAAGATGCATAGCAATGGCGGGCAGTTGTTTCCCGAGTCGATCATGGAGGAGATCAAACGCAGATTTCACTACGTCGATCACGATGTCGACGGGCGTGCGCGCCTCTTCTTCGACAACGCCGGCGGATCGTTCAGACTGAAATCGGCACTGGAAGCGTTCGCGCAGGTCGATGCGTTGCCGGATTGTCCCGAGCGCATCCACGAACGCGCGCTGGTTTTGCAGGACATTCAGACGCGCGGCGAAGACGACGTCCGCCGCATTCTCAATGCGCGCGATGGCAGCGTGTACCTCTCGCTGACGGCATCGGCGGCGATGTTCGAGATGGTGCGCGCGGTGATGGAGAACGTTCCGGGCACAAATGCCGTGACGACCATTCTCGAGCATCCGTCGTCCTTCGACGCGATGAAGCTGTACTGCGAGCGCACCGGCAAGGCGCTGCGTGTCGCACCAAGCAATGCCGAAACCGGCGGCGTCGATGTCGATGCCATTGTCTCGCTGATCGACGGCGACACGGCGCTATTGAGCGTGATGTACGCATCAAACATTTCGGGCGCGAAGCTGGACATCGCGGCCATCGTCGAACGTGCGCGTGCTCGCAAGCCGGATATCTTCATCATCGTCGATGCGGTTCAGCATGCGCCGCACGCGGTCATCGACCTGCAGAAGACGCCCGTCGACGGCATCAACTTCGCGCCGTACAAGTTCTTCGGATGCCGCGGCGCAGGCGTGGCGTGGCTGTCGGAACGGCTCGCGGAGCTTCCGCATCATCGGCTCGCGGCCAAAGAGAAGGGCGTCTGGGAGCTTGGCAGTCCCGCGCCAGCGCAGTTTGCCGTGGTGAGCGCGATCGTCGATTATGTCGCGTGGATCGGCGCGCAGTTCAGCGACGCCGAAGACCGGCGCGAGCTCTTCGTGCAGGGCATGCAACGCATCGAAGAACATGAGCGAGCGCTGCTCTCGTTGTTGCTCGACGGCGTTGACGGACAGCGCGGGCTGCGAGCGATCGAAGGCGTACGTGTATTCTGGGATCGTAACGATCTGACGCGCCGCGATTTGATTGCGGGCCTCGGCTTCGATTGCCTGGACCCGACCGCCGCCGTGCGCGCCTATGAAGAGCGGGGCGTGATCGTCTATGAGCGGATTGCGACGAGCCTGTACTCGGGGCGAATGTTGAAATCGTTCAACCTCGACGGTGCGGTGCGCATCTCCCCGTTGCATTGCCATGCGCCGGGCGACGTTGCGAGGTTCCTTGCAGTGACGGAGGACATTGTGATCGCGAGTCGGCTTGCCGGATAGCGCAGGGTGAAGCAGAGACGCATTGAGATCTTGTTCCGGTGTCCGGTGCGTCCCGATAGCCAAGTCCGCGTGACAGCTAGTTTGAATGCTGCCTGCAGTGATCCAGGTCTCGTCGCATGGGTGGTTTGTGCCGACGAGGGAGATTCACATGTATCGATTCCAAACGAATGGCCCATTTCAAGCCAGATCCGGCCTGCCGACACGGCGCGCTGAGCGGCAGTCGAAGGTCGGGTGCTCTCCTCCGGCAGAAGGACAGCTGTCGTTCGGCGCAACAGCTGGTGCAACGACCGCAGAGCGACCAATAGCTGCCCTCCGCCGGCGACCGGCCCAATGACCGCAATGGCCGAGAACCAGCCTTGCTAAAACGCCTGCTCAAATGTCTGTGTCAGGTTTGGGATCTGCCTACCGTTGTCCTGCAAGGTCGTTAGCTGCCGCGCCGCGCGCGTGCGTGCGTGGTACGTCGCGCGCAAGTCGTTGGTGCCCTTGCATGCCGTGGTCCACGTTCCGCGGTGTGATCGTAAATTAGGGCAAATGGCTGCCTGCATAGACCGTTTGGTGCAGCCTGCGAGTTTCAGCGAACCACTTATTGCCGAACCGTCTGTGCCAGAGCTTCATTCGCGGAGGAAACGGCGATCGAGATGGCCTTCGCCGCATCCAAGATCGATGACATCGGTGTGCGATCATGCGCTAACGGTCGGTTGACCGGTAAATCGGCCTGATGTCCGGCACAGCAGATTAAGCGCGGTGTTTCAATAGAAAAAAGTTGCAATGAGTTAGAGCGGCGTGGGAAAGATCTTCCGCGCGGTGCCCCACGGTTAATCCAGCGACTACAACGAAAGCTCTTCGGCCAATCGTCGGTCCGGTCAGCCACTCGCCGGCCTGATGCGCGTCGACGCCTCAATTGCTTCGCTCAGAAGGCGATCGATGACCTCGGCGGCAGACGTGCGTTTGTCTACGAGCGCCGACGACTCGCCGGCAAACAATGCCATCTTCTCGAGATCGCCCGTGGTGGTGCGCAATGGCGAGTTAGTGCTGAACTTATAAATGGGGTAGTCCGGTTCTTGTGCGATCACTTCACGCGACAGGAGATAGGGATTGTTGCCCAACAGGTGATCGCCTGCCTCTCTAGTCACGCTGTTGGCCAGCACTCGCACGGGCGCGCCAGGCGGCCAGTTGATTGCATAGAGGTCGGTGTGAACGGTATCGCCGGCCTGCGCCTCAACAATGCGTTGCTTGTGGTAGTCGTGGGCAAACGATTCATGAGTCGCGAGGAACGCGGTGCCGCAATGAATGCCCGACGCGCCGAGTGCAAGAGCGACAATGAGTCCGCCACCAGTCGCGAATCCGCCGGAGGCGACCACCGGGACATGCAGACACCGTGCGATTTCTGGCAGCAGCGTGAGGATGCCTGTGCGTCCACGCACGTGGCCGCCGGCCTCAATTCCCTGAGCAATGACCACATCCGCACCGGCCTGCTCGGATGCAATCGCGTCCCGGAGGGAGCCGACCTGATACAGCACGATCGCGCCTGCATTCTTCGCACGTGCGATTACTTCGGGGAACACGTCCCAGAAGAAGCACATCGCCGGCACTTGCGCTGATAGGCATACTTCGAGTTCGGCCTCGAGAAGCTTGGACTCGGTCCCGGCTGGGATGAGGTTGACCCCGAAGGGCCGATCGGTCACCGCGCGCACGGCAGCGATTTCACGCTCGATGACGTCGGGCGGCTCCCGAACCATGCCGAGCAACCCGAATCCGCCAGCATTCGAAACGGCCGACACGAGTTCGGCGCGCGCAGGGCCTCCCATGCCAGCCGATATGATTGGATGCCGGCAACCGAGTAAGCGGGTTAACGTGGTCTCAAACGGTGCGAGGTTCCCAGTCATGGCCGCTCCTTTGCCTTTCGGGCTTAATGAAGATGCGGCGAACGGAAGGCAACAATACCCAAGGGTCTGCGGGTTGTCGGGCGTTGCGCGCGCTACGCTTCACCATATAGTAGGCCAATCCGGCTTTCAGCCCGGGGAACTGACAGTCTCGGCACAATGGAGCAGACGTCGAACGTCTAGGTGAGCAGCACCAACGCATCCGCGAATGACTGCACCGTACAGCGCGAGACGGATGCGGCGAAGAACAGATGGTTATGTACCACGTGATCCGGGTCGTAACAGCAATCCTTGACCGTGTACGGACGGGAGTCCGCATCGCTCGCGTACGCTGCAAACGCCAGGACAACACCGGTCGACGCAATGCCGACGATGATCAGCGAATCGCACCTTGTGCGAGAACTCATGCCTGCAGATCGATGCAGAACAACACGCTGGCGCGATGCGTGATGATGACCGGTTCATTAGGGCCGCGCAAACCGGTCAGTTTTCGATGGCGGCGACGCAGGAGCACGTGTCGCAATAGGCGCTCACCCACGCGGTTCTGATACAGAGCGCGGCGGCGTGCACAAGCCGCTTTTTCGTTCACACGATATGCGCTGGACTGTGCGCATCGCAGCGGCCTGTACGTTCTTGGGCAGATTTTGTGCCGGAACTGCTCTCGCCATTTTCGCCGGACGTATCCGCTGATCGGATTCGACGTTCGGCACATTGAGCGGGCCGACGTCGAGCGAGCGGTGATGAACGGCGAGATCGACATCGGCGTCTGCTCTTTCCGAATGTCGAGAAACCCGGCAGCTACGGAAGCCACGCTTTGATGCGCTTGCGGCAGCAGTTCTGCGATGCGCCGTCGAAGGATATTGCAGCTCACCAGTACCTGCTGACACGGTCGACGAGGGCGAACAGTCGACGCTGTGCTATTGGGACAGGGAAGGACTGGAGCCAAACATCGCCTTTCGCGCGAGTTCCATCGTAGCGCTGCGCGGGCTCGTCGCGCATGGCTTTGGTGTGACAGGGCTCTCGGACATGGTGCTTCGTCCGAGGTCGCTCGAAGGCAAACGTAGAGAAGTGCGGCCGATACTCGACACCGCCTCAGATGGATGCGGGCATGCTGTGGCAGAGGGGCGTGCAGCTAAACCGCCCGGGAACGGCATCGCATCTGTTTCGCATCCACGCATGCGGTAAGTGACGAAGCGTGACCGGCGCCGCTCACAAGGCAACCGGCGCAGGGCGGGCCGAAGATTCAGTGCGAAATGCTTTCGAGCGACTTGCCGAGGGTTCGCGGCCCCATCAGGCCGATCGCGAGGATGACGAGCGTCATCGCACCCGCGATGAAAACGAACACGCCGCTCACGCCGAATTCCCTCAACGTGAAGGCAATGACGAACGAGCTGAATACCGCCGACAGGCGGCTCCACGAATAGACGAAGCCCACCGCGCGCGCACGAATCGCCGTTGGATAAAGTTCCTGCTGGTACGTGTGATAAGTGAACGAGATGATATTACCGGCAAGCGTGAGTAGAACGCCGAGCGTCACGATCGCGACCGCCGCCGAAGCCTGGCTGAACAGCAGGCCGCTCACGATATTGACCGCGGCCATGAAGACGATCACGTGCTTACGCTCGAAGCGATCGGCGATCCAGTAGCCAAGCAGCGGACCGAGCGGCGCGGCAAGGCCGATAACCGTGGTGTACAGCAGGCTGTGCGTCACCGTGATGCCTTGCTTGACGAGCAGGGTAGGCACCCAGTTCGCAAAGCCGTAATAGCCGACCGTCTGGAAGATATGGAAGATGATGAGCATCACCGTGCGGTTGCGATAGGGCGGTTTCCACATATCGGCGAAGCCTGCCTTGCGCGGCACCGGGTCGGCCGGTCCAGGTTCAGGTAGCGGTTTGCCGTGTTGTTGCGCGACTTTTTCTTCGAGGCGCGTGAGAACCTGGTCCGCTTCGCGCATGCGGCCTTTGCTGGCAAGCCAGCGCGGACTTTCCGGCAAGTTTCGCCGGAAATACCAGACAAAGAGCGCGCTGATGCCGCCGAGCAGCACTACCCATCGCCAGCCGTCGAGTCCAAACGGCGATTTCGGCACCAGCAGATATGAAAGAAACGCCACGACCGGCACGGCCGAAAACCCGATCGCCTGACAGATGGCGAAGGCCCGGCCGCGCAGATGCTTCGGCGCGAGCTCGGACATGTAGGTGCCGATGGTGATCAGTTCGACGCCGATGCCCATGCCCGAGATGAAGCGCCACAGATTCAGGCCGTGCGCCGTGTCCTGAAAAGCCATCACCGTGTTCGCCGCCACGTACCACAGCAGGGACCACGTGAAGATGGCCCTGCGGCCGAAGCGGTCGGCCAGAAACCCGCAGGCAACGGTTCCGACAAACAGTCCGGCGAAGAGGGCGGCAACGAAGCTCGCCACGCCGGAGGTGCCGAAAAGACCTGAGGTGGTCGGTGAGAGAATCCCGGTCTTCACAAGACCCGGCGCGACATAGCCGGTAAAGAGAAGATCGTACAGTTCGAAGAAGAAGCCGAGGCTCAGCAGCAGGATCAGCTTCCAGACCGCACGCGTTGCGGGAAGCCGGTCGAGGCGCGCCGAAATCGCCCCGGTGCCGGCGACCGCGGCGGCTTCGGCTCGTGCTGCATCGTCACCGACGCGTAGCGGTGACGCGCCCTCGAGAATGGCCATGTCTGTCTCCGGTATCGTCTTTTGAATAAGTTACTACCTGCGCCGCGGCCATGGGTCACGCCTGCTCATACTGTTCCTGCAGCTCGGCGAACGAAGCGATCTTGCCCACGAGCGCGCTTGCCACAACCGTTGGCGGGCTTGCGAGCCAAACCTGGCCCGGTCCGGAGCGGCCGGGGAAGTTGCGGTTGATCGCACTGATCGTGACCTCGCTCGCCTGGGTAGAGGAGCCGGGTCCGCAATTGGCGCATGCGCCGCACGAGGGTTGTAGAAGAATCGCGCCGGCCTGCTCGAATGCCTCGATATAGCCGCGTTCGACGCAGTAATCGCGAACGTCGGATGTGCCGAACTGAAGATACAGCTTCACGTCTGATGGCACCCGCAGGCCGCGCGCCGCAGCCCACGCCAGCACCTCGTGATAGTGGTCGAAGTCTTCGCGCTTGCCGGCGGTACATGAGCCGCCATACGCGATATCCACGTGCGGGCGCTCCGCGAGATCGCGCAGCCCAATCCCGTTGCCGGGATCGCCGGGCGCGGCGAGCATCGGCGAAATGCCCGCACAGTCAATCTCAATGACGTCGGCGTAGGCCGCGCCCGAATCGCTCGCCATCCAGGGTTCGATGATGAAGTCGATGCCCCGGCGTTGCTTCAGGAATCGGACGGTTTCCGCGTCGGGCGCGACGATTCCCGAGAAGCCGCCGAGTTCGGCCGTCATGTTCGTGAGGGTCGTTCGCTCGTCGGTCGTCAACTGGGCGATCGCGGAGCCGGCGAACTCGAACACCTTGCCGACGCCCGCGCCCGAACGAATCCGGGGCTCGGCGAGAAGGTGCAGCACCAGATCTTTCGCCGTGACGCCGGGCGCGATTGAACCGTTAAAATTCACGCGCAGCGATTCGGGGACGGTCATGCGCACCGCGCCGGTGACGAAAGCATTCGCCATGTCGGTCGTGCCGACGCCGAACGCGAGGCAGCCGAGCGCGCCGCTATGCGGCGTATGCGAATCCGTGCCGACGATCAACTGCCCCGGCAGCGCGTAACGCTCGGCCATCATCGCGTGAGAGATGCCTTCAGAGCCTTCGGTGAAGGTGCTGTCGATCTCGCTCAGATAGCCGTGATTCGTGATTGCGTAGTCGTGAGCGAACTGCCGGTGTGCCGCCGACAACTCGCGGACGTCGGGCAGCAGGCCGTTCCTGACATGCAGATCGCTGTTGTGCGAATACGACAGGTGATCCTCGAACGCGAGAATCGATTCGGGCTCGCGAAGCGTCAGCGGCTTGCCGAACGTGGCATGCAGCATATGTGCCGCCATGCCCGTGTAGTACTCGTGGATGAAACGCCAGTCCGCGCGAGCGAACGCGCCCCTGCCGGGCGTCGGCGTCTCGCCGGCGGCTTCCGTGGCAAGTGCATGACATTCCAGTATTTTTTGCGCGAAGGTGCGCGGCTGCTTATCGGTATCCACACCGGCGGCGGGAGTTACGACCCGGATGTCACGCATGTTTTGCGCGCCATAGCGCAGCAGACCGCCGCTTCTGAGGATCGCGGCAGCGAGGCTGTCGCGCGAGGCTGCGAGTTCTTCAATATCGATCGGCTCGCCCTGCTGGATGCGCTCGATGAGCCCAAAGTCCGTCGATGTGAAAAGACCCAGGTTGTCCGCGTTCTGGCGATAGATGCGCTCGAAGCTCTTCGCGATCACGAGCCGGATGCCGGCGCGGTATTCTGCGAGCGGGCTATGTTCGCGCGACGATCCTTTGCCGTACCGGTTACCCGCCACCGTGACGCGAAAGCCGCCGTTGCGGATGGCGCCGATTCCGATGGGATTTTTATCGCCCGCGCGGAAGCCGACATAGGGGACCCGCCCAAGGCGTTCGTCGAAGCGTGTTAGCACGCTCATCGGCGTGATCTCGTCCGTCGACACGTCGTCTCTCAAGGTTCCAGCCGCGGCTGTGCTGAGATTTGTACCGCCGAGTTGTTGCGCGACCCGTTCGGGATCCGTGCAAAGGAACAGTACCCGGCCAGTCAAGTCCAGTTTTGCCATCTGATTCTCCTTGAACCAGAATCTAGACGGCGGCGCGAGCGCTGCGAAGTGCTGGATTGGCAAGAGGGGTATCGCGATTCGCGATGCCCTCGTTAACCCGCAGGCGAATGCGCCGACTGCGTCAGCGCATCGATCAACGCCTGAACCGCCTTCAGACGCGACGACTTGCGCAGCGCGTGAACGCGCAGCGTGCGGCCAGTCGCCCAGGTTTCGTCGAGCGGCCGGCGCACGAACGCGTGTGAGCCGGCAAACGCGGATGCCGCGCTAGTCGGCACGATGCCAATGCCGAGCCCCGCTTCGACCATCCGGCACTGCGCATCGAAACTGTTAACGGTGACGGCGAGTTTGAGCGGCGTGCGAGCCGCATCGGCGCGTTCCTTAATGATCTGGTCCAACGAGCCACCCGCCTGAAGTGCCACGAGCGGAAAGCAGATGACATTGCTGAACGTCGGCGCTTCGATGGCGGCGAGTTCGTGATCGCGCGGCAACACGACCATCAGCGGATCATCAGCAAAGTGCCACGATTCTAGGCCGGTAGGAGTTTTGCTACCCGCCGAGATGCCGACATCGGCGCGGTCGTCCATGCACGCCCGGATGACCTCGTCGGTGATCTGCTCGGTGAGCGCGATCCGCACCAGCGGGTATTGGGCCTGAAAGGCCTTGAGCCTTTCGGGCAAAAAGCCGACGATTGCCGACGCGTTTGCATAGAGCCGCACGAAGCCGGCAACCTGACCGCTGAGCGATTGCACTTCGCGTGCGAGCGATTGCAACTGGTCGTGGACCGACACGGCGCGCGCAAACGCATGACGGCCCGCCTCGGTCAATTCGACTCCCGACGACGAACGAATCAGCAACGCAATGCCCATTGCCGATTCGAGATCCGCGATGCGCCTGCTCAGTGCCGAAGCTGCGATGTGGTTACGGCCGGCTGCCCGGGCAATCGAGCCCTCCTGCACGACGGCAATAAACAACTCCAGGCTGTACGGATCGATTCGCATACCGCCAGGTTCTCTCTTTTGTGGCTGGATTCGGGACTCGTCGAAGGTGCCCGTCAGTGCGCGCCGCATCGTCTAAAGTCGTCGCACAGGAGAGTGCCGCCTTTATGCATCGATCAGACGCTTCAGTAGCCCACGAGCGTAATGTTAGCAGCAGACGAAGCGACATCGCCCACTTCTATTGTGACGAGCAGAGTCATCTGCGATACAACGCTCAATGTCTCAAGACTGAGCGCGATCGGAGCGGGCAGTGCGGTGCGCGTCGGAACTGGAGGATGAAAGAGCTTCACCCGGAAGGCACCGTTAACTTTCCCGGCAATCAACTGAATCCAGGGACGGGGGTACGTGCCCCCATGCGCATCGCAAATTCGAGCCTTAGACTGCGCCTCGGACTATACGCGCGGGTAAAGCTAAACCGGCGATGTGGCGTAACGAGTGCGCCGGCGCTCGCTCGAGTTGCGCCGCGCACGCCGCGCAGTTGCCACCGCGAGTCGTAGCTTTCCCGCCGCGCCAGCAGAAACGCCCTCAATGATTGCGTGGAACGCCGCGGGCGTATGTGGCTTCCTGCCGCGTGATACAGATCGCGAGCGCGAACGTTACTGGCGCGCGCTGCCTTTTCACTTTGGCTCCATCTCGGTGCTCTGCGTACTTCGGAGCTCAGCGGCAACACGATGGGACATTTTGCTGCGAGCGCGACGCCGATTGGGGCGGAACGCTGGTGGCTCGACGTGCTCGGCAAAGGTGAACGCGAACGACTCGTGCCTGCCCCACTGGGATGATGGGTGAGTCAGGACGGTAGCGCCGCGAGCGCTGTCCTGTCGCTGAAGGCAGACCGTGTATTTCGCGCTGTCCGCGACTGCAGTGACCGCTCCGGAGTTGCAAAGTCTATTCATGCATGACGGTGTGTCGGACAAAGATTCGCAACGTATCCCCGAGCCGCGCGCGGAAATCTTGGAACCATTGATATTGCACGTAGATGCCCGCTCGCCATGACTGGCCGCTTTTTCCGGCCCTCAGGGCACAGCGCGCCATTGTCGACAAGTTCCGCTCTTATGCACAAACCCTGCAGGCTGGCCGATCCGGTACGTACGCTAGGAATGGCGATATAGCCACCTATTGAGGCTTGCTGAATCGCTGCTGGCTGCGGGTCGCCGGATTGTTGCCTTGAAATGTATCGTCTCCCTTTTTTGCGTTGCCCGTCAGTCTTGGAATACGGCAGAAGGCGAGTCGGAAAGCGTGAGCCATGTGGCGCTCGCGATTCGTCCATCGGGCCAGTGAGTCGCCCTCATGTCAACGAGATCATGACTAGCGGCGTCATCGCGGCAGAATTTCTAAGCGCAATGAACATTCTGTCGAGCGAATACCGCACGGGTCCGCGTCGACTGATAGAACTTCGAAGACGGCTGGACCTCGCAGGTGCCGCCGGGCTCAACATGGGGGAAGGTCGCCAGCAACGGCCTCGCTTGGATTTGCGACCGCTGTTGCACCGTCACACAATTGGCGAGTGCGCAAAACGGTCGAGGCAATGCGTTCAGGCTGAAACGTGAAGAAAGAAACCGACGAAGTCGCTGCGCGGGCCTTGCCCCCTGCGCTCAGGCGCGTGCGGTTTTTCCCACGACGCGACAGCAATAGCAACAGCGGCGACGCTGGGTTCCAGCGCTCAGCTATGCGGCCCCGCGCCGGCTGGCGGCGCGTCGGCGCAAACCATTGAACGACCGCGCGTCAGAACGGCTTGGCGAGCCGTGCTTTGAATGAGTGCCCATCTTCATACGTCGAAAGCCGAGACGACCATTCCAGGCGCGGACTGTTTGCGCCCGCGATTCCAGTCAGCACGTGTACGTGCGGAGTTCGGCGATGGCTCAGGGCCAACACCGAGAGTCGATGGCGGCCGAGCGCGACCTGGTGTGGTCCTCGCCTGCACGTAAAATCCGCGCGTTCGTCAGGCGTGCTGCTATGAAAGTGTCGACCGTATCGAGCAGAACCTCGAGCGCGGCCGGCTTACGGAGGAAAGCAGTCCAATAGCGGATTTCATCGGTCGGCTCGGACTAGCCGACAGCAGGAGTACCGGTATGCAGAAAATGCGGGGTGACACTTGATGCGGCAACACAGCTCCCAACCGTCCATTTCTGGCATTTGCAAATCCGTGACAACCAAATCGGGAAAGTTTTCCGCTGTCTTTCGCAGTGCGTCACATCCATTCTCCGCGAGCACGACCTGGTGTCCACGACTTTCCAGCGCCAGTTGCAACGCCCATCGGATTTCGAAGTCATCGTCGACAAGCAGCACGGTGGACATGGTACGGCACCCGGAGAAACACAGTCCGATACGCAAGCCGCGTACCTTCGGACGGTGCCCAAGCCCATTCCAATTTGGCGGCTGCGAACACTGCAACTAGTGCCCATCAACCGGGTCAGTCCACTCGGCCCCACACCAGCAACGGCTCGCGTTAGACGTCTTCATGCGTCTTGCATTGCCCCGACACGGTTCCGTCCAAGACGTTTTGCCATATACAACGCAGAATCGGCTTTTTCAAAAAGGTCGATGGTGTCGGCCGGTTGTCCCAAGGGGGACTGTGCCACGCCGATACTTAGCGTAACCACCCCAAGGGGATTGCCTTCGTGCTCGAGCGCCAACGCCTCGACGGCAGCCCGTATCCGTTCCGCGGTATCGACCGACTGCTCGAGCCTGAAATCATCAAGCACGACAACGAATTCCTCCCCGCCATAGCGGGCGAGTATGTCGGCATCTCTTATGGTAGCTTCGATGCACTTACCCACTTTCCTGAGACATTCATCACCCGCTTGGTGGCCATACCGGTCGTTATAGGTTTTAAAGTAATCGATGTCGGCAAAAAGGACGGCTAGATGTCGAACATCGGCGTCTACCGACAGGGATTGCAACAGCTCATTCAGCTTGCTATCAAGATAGCGTCTGTTTCTCAGGCCAGTGAGGCTGTCGACAAACGCGAGATCATTGAGTCGTTGTTCTTCGGCACTGCGCCGCTGTTCCGACAACACATAGGTGTCAATATCTCTCACGGTAAATGCCAGTGTCGTTTGCTCATCAGACACGTCGGCCGGCATCGCAGCGAGGAAGCTTCGAACCCATATAAAGGTGTTGTCGGCGCGACGGAGTCTGTACTGAACTGATTCGTCCGCAGATGACGCGCTCGCCTTTGTAATCGTTGACTTCAGCTGGTGGCGATCGTCTTCGTGTACAAAGTCGAGTATCTGCCTCCGGAGTAGGATCTGCGGTTGGTATCCTAGGACGCTTGTCGCTCTTGGCGAGACGTACTGAAGCAGTCCTTCAGCCGACAGTTGCATAACGATCTCTTCTGAATGTTCGGTCAACTGTCTGAATCGCCGATGTCCGTCCGCCAGCAATGCGAGAAGCGCGTTGCGCTGCGTTTGCAAGACCGTGATCGGCAGGACGGTCGATAGTGCTGCGACCGTAAACAGCTGCAGCGCCAGCACGCGATCTTGCATCGAGGGAAACGAAAAGAGCCAAAGCGGTCCGGTGCCCCGTACTGTCAACGGGACGGAGATCGCAATGAACAGCAGAGTCCCTACAAGAACAGTCGACAGTTCAGCATGAAAGGCGAGAAGAGCGAGAGGTGGAAGTACCCAGTATAACGAAGGGTAGCTCGTTTGCGAAAAGACCAGCACAGTTACCGCGACGACCATTGCGAGAAGCGAAATCGATTTCGCGCGGCTTCCGCAATTTAGCAAGCTTCGCCACTCGCCAGAAAGCATTACCAGCGTGACCGGTGTGAAAATCAAGATACCCAAAGAGTCGGATATCACCCAGTTTGAAAACGAGGAAAACGGATGGCTGGTGAAGATTCCTTCCAATAGGAGCGCCGCGACAACTCCTGAAAGGATGGGAGCGACAATGCATGCGCCTAATACGAAACGCAGCAGCGCTGTGGGCTCAACCAGGTCTCTGGCAGTCTTTACCCCTGGCAGGATCAGTGCGGCACAACACGTTTCAACGATTCCCGCAAGGGTGAACGAAAGCGCAACATAGAGGGTTTCGTTGCCCAGCAGATTGGCAATGAGCATTCCCATTGACGAGCCAGGCAGGAAAATGGGTTTGTGCCGCCGGCGGAGCACCAGCGTGTGGCCAAGAAGGTAACCATCGACAATCCAGATCGCAACGATCTCGCCCGCCATGGTTTTTAGCTGCCCGCTAATAACAAGCAGCAAAAAGCCTGCAACGAACCCGATTACCCCGATATGAATAGTCCGCGCCAACTCGGCGCGGGTGAACAAACGTCGCACTACCCCGCATACAGACAACAGCTTTTCCATGCTGGCCTTTGGACCGAAGGTCTTCGTCTTCGTTACCGTCATCTCGGTTCCTTACGTCGTCTCGACTATGAGTGCTCCGCCGGCGTTACGGTGTATCGGCCCCCGGGCGCTGGAACTTGAGCAAGCCCACCAAAGCGCGATCCCCCTTTGGCAAGTTGGTAGTATGGCCGGCGAATCGCAGCAAAAGTGGCGCTTTTTCCATAGGTCGAAGAGCTACGATGCGCGTTCACAAAGGTCCTGCAGCCTTCGAACGCCCAAAGATGCGATGTGTACATTGAGGATCCCGTGGATCAGGAGCCGAGCCGGGAAACGTCTAGCTCATGCTGCGGGGGAGCGGGAGCGCGCCGGCGACACGGCAACGCCACGGGCCGCGAACCGGTTCATCGCATGGCGGCGCCATCAGCCGGGGCGCGACTAGCCGCCTCAGACGGTACTTTCCCGCTCAACGCGCTGACTAACAGGGTCGACTCGCAGCGTGTGCTCCGCTCTTAGATAACCTGTCACCTCGGCGTCCGTCACAAAGCTCGCGGCGGAGGAGGCCGCAAGGATGTCGCACGCTTCTTGAGGTTTCGCGATTGCAAACCCTTGTACGTAGTCGACTCCCAGCTCCTTGAGCGCCTGCAAAGTTTGCACATCTTCGACCCATTCGGCGATGCTGCGCATGCCGAGATTGCGTGCGAGGGTAATGATCGCTTCCACGATAGCGATGTCGGCGGGATGATCACACATCGTCCGTACAAACTCGCCGTCTATCTTCAGTGCGTCGGCCGACAGCTTCTTCAGATAGCGTAACGATGTCTGACCTGCACCGAAATCGTCGATTGCGATCTTTGCGCCCATGTCGTGTACGCGGGCGATGAAGCGCTCCGTATGCTCTAGATCGTGAAGCGCAACGCTTTCGGTGATCTCGATGCACACGTATTGGACGACGTCCTGGTGAAGCGCGAACAGCGCAAACAACTCGTCGAGAAAGTGTTCGTCGTTGAGCGAACCACCGCTGAGGTTCACGCACACGAACCGGGTGGTGGAAAGCGACGTGAGGTTGTCGGTGAGCCATGCGAGCGTCGTAGAAAGCACCCACCGGTCGATTGCGACAATGGTGCCCGAGTCCTCGGCAGCGGCGATCAGCTTTGCAGCCGTCGTCACGGAGCCGTCCGGTGCACGCAGGCGTAGTAGCACCTCGAAGTCGAGAGATTCCTCCGGTGCTTGCATCGACATGATCGGTTGCATCATAAGGAAGAGACCCTCTGGCAACCGGCTCTGCCCCAGCGCCTCAATAAAGCTGATTTCGGCGGCGCGCTCCTTGAACGCCGACGCGCCCGTGCGTAGAGCGACGAACCGCGTATTGCCGCCGCGCTTCGCCGTGCGGCACGCGCGGTCGGCATGGGCGAGGGCGTCTGCGACTCGTTCACCCTGCGCGCATTCCACTATGCCGATCGATCCCTTCACCTGGAACGCGCGTGTGCCGACTTGAATCGGCGCGGAGTTGAGCGCGACGATGAGTTCACGGCAGCGCGTTACTGCATCGTCTACGTCCATGTCGGCGAGCACACACACGAATTCGTCACCGCCAATGCGCCCTATGGGCACGTGCGAACCCAGTCGTTCGACAAGGCGTGCGGCAACATGCCGTAGAATTTCGTCGCCGGTGCTGTGGCCGAAAAGATCGTTGAAGAGCTTAAACCGATCGAGATCAAGGTACGCGAGTGCCCACGGGACACTTGCGTCGCACTGCCGGTCGATCGCATGCTCGATGCCGCGGCGGTTCAAGAGGCCGGTGAGAGGATCATGCCAGGCTAAAAAGTGCAGTCGCTCCACTGCTTTCGAGCGATCGGTTACGTCCTCAAGTGAACCTTCGATGAAGCCATTGGCAGAAATCGCCCGCAGCGAATAGCGCCGCGCTTCAGTCTTCCTGTTGGCCGTGCCCTGAATCTCGACGGACGCAGAGTCACCGCGTTCCAGAAGCTCGCGAAGGTCGCGCTCAGCGCCGGCAGCGAAATAGTCGGCCCAGCGGTACTTGCCGTGGTGCTCACGAGGCAGGCTCAGCATCGAGTGAAGCGCCGGATTGGCCCGAACAAAGCCACCTTCTTTGTTCAGTGTGAAAAGGCCGATCGGCGTGACGTCATACGTGTTGCGCAGTTCCATCTCCATTTGCCGGCGGCGCTCGCGCTCTTCGCGCATACGTTCAGCAATAGCGAATGCGCAAAGCATGCTTGAGGACAGCGCCGTCAGTACAGGGCTATGCGTGCCTGCGAGTGTTTTCAGACCAACTGCGGCGGCGAGCACTTCCGACAACGTCGCGAACAGCACGATGCCCATGGACGCGACATACCAGAGCACGGTACGCGATCGCGCCTTGATGACCAACTGCACAAGGAAGTAGGTGAGTACCACGATGCAAAAGCTGGCGCTGGCCCACAGCACGGGAATGAAATGCTCGTAATTCAGCATAAATGCCGCGGCCATCAGCAGGCAGCCTCCATACCGCACTGCATGCAGGCTCCAGCGAAGGCCGATTGTTTTCAGCTCGCGGCGAAACAGTTCTACAAACAACGTGGTGGTCAGCAGGTAATAGGCGGAAAATGTGAACTCCCGCACAACCGCGAGATGGTCAGGCGGAATCAGCCGTCCCAGCCATTCGGTATCGAAGCCCATTGCGTTTGCGGTCAACCGGAGGTTGCCGACTAGCCATGCGGCAAAAATCACGTAAGTCCATTCGCGATTGATGATTGCCGTAACAAACACGAAGATCGCGAGCGTGAGGAGGCCACCGGTGATCAGCGATGCGCCGTTGTGGAAATCAAGGGTTGTTGCCTCGAGCTTGTCGCGGCTCAATGCCGAAGCCGTGATATACGCGGGTCCTGAGAAGGTGGCTCTGCAGAGGATCGGCGTGCGACCGAAACCCTCTACGAGCCTGAGCGCAAAGCCTGCCTTATTGGAGCGCATTTCACCGCTCGCGCCGTGGCGGTCGCCCGCGCCGAGTGGCGAAATAGACGGAGCGGTCCGCCAGCAGGATACCGTCTGCGCATGTCGCGACGGCAGGTCGATGAACGTAGCACCGCCGCCGGCCTCGGCAGGCGGGATCACCGTTAACCAGAATGGGGTTTCCGCGAGATGCGTACTAAAACGTGCAGTGGGCGCAATATTTCGCAAGCGAGCGACGGCGTCGGCGGGTGATAGTGTTGCTGACGGATCCGCAATCACAGCGAAGGTGAGCGGAACTGTCCCTGTTGTATCGAACTGGCGCGGCGCCCAAAGCAGAACTGTGATGCTGCCCAGCGCGATCACAAATGGCGCGACGTAGACAGAGAAGCGCTGGAAAGCCCAGCTTGTCAGTCGGTCCCGAAACGCCCATTTACCGGTTGTCATTTGCTGCTTTTCCCCGTGACTTCAGTGTCGGTCTCATTGCAATGCTGCGGCAGTTGGCGGCGAGGGTCCGAATGTGCTCGCCGCCGATGTGCAAGCCGCCCGAATCTCTTCGGGCGGCTATTTTTCTTTACGCTTTGCTCACCTTGTGCAGACTGTTTCCGGTGCCGCTGTCACGCCACCGGGCACCATATGGCCGCCTTCTCCATCCTGCGTCGGTGTGACGTTGACGTCGATGTCGAGGTGATCCGTTTCGAAAAAGAATCCGACGAACGGATGGTTGGCCTTCGTCCAACGCTGACGGACTAATGCCACTGGCTTCGCCATTACGCGATGTGGTAACCCACCAACGTGCGTCATCGGCAAAAACTCATTATGACCGTACACATCGCCGAACAACATCGCTTCGTATTCCCGGTCGAGTGGTGAACGCGCCGTAATTAGCATCCAGTCAATGCGGTTCTGTGCGCAATACAGATAAAACGCCTTGCATAGCGCGACCTTCACCATCCGACCGATCGCACCGCGCGCGACCCCCAGCCGCGTCGCCTCAGCGAGGCGCGCCTGGTTCAGCCAGTCCGGCAGGCGGACGGACTGTTCTACCGCGAGAGCACCGAATGCGTTCGTCTGCACCCGCATGGTACCGAGGGGGCCGCCATCCAGCCGTGATTGCGCGAGCAGTACGACCGTCCCGGGCGCGGCATCCAACGCCTCCACCCCCATCGTCTCGGCGAATTCCGGCAAGTGACGGCCATACGCGGCGCGGCGCATCACGACCGCCTTTTCCAGTTCCGCCTGACTGCTTACCACCTTTATCGTAAACGGCAACCTTTCCTTTTTCTTGACGGTGTCGTGTGTAAAGTCTTCTCCGAGCGACGAGTAACCCGTATTTTGCGTCAAAAGGACTGAATCGATGCGGTCCATATTTACCCCATAGGCGAATGTTAGTTAGGTTTGTCGCGCCGGAAGCGTCCAACTCGCTGCTAGCGCGACGACCTAGATTCTCACGAACCAGAAGGGTGAAACGCAAAAGCCGGGGAATTCGGATAGCGCATTGTTGACGAGCCGGCCGGGTAGCGGCGACAAATCCCAATCGCCTTTCACGCTGCGGGCGGCCACCGCAATCGAGGCTCTGATCCGGGATGTCATGCTTCCGGCTTTTGCAACGGCATTTCTGCTGATGTCTGCTGCGCTCGCAGGACTGCGCGGTCGGCGCGCCTAGCAGCAGGGCGGTGTGCATCCGAATTTGGTCGTTGTGTGGGGCACAGCCGCCGCAGTTCGCGCGCTGGTCGCTAATATCGGCTCCTGCAAAAGCTCACCGTCATCGCGCGAGTGAAAGCGTCGGACGCAACTAACGGTCAACGCCGCCGGCTTCCGGACGGCACAAAGCGTACAGCCTGCATGTGTCCACAAATTCGGAACTTCAGCTTGCAACCGAAGTCGTTTTCAACGATTTGGCGGCCGGCACCAGCCGCCCGGATGTACAGACCGGTTGCCACCGCAGCCTTGGCGCGATCGATAATGCAACAAGCGATTTCCATGAGACAGTTGGCAAAATCATGAGGATGTAGTCGCTCCAACGTAGTGGCTCCTTCAGCCAGTAGCGGGACGCTGAGACGGCAGTCGGCAGGAAAAGGCGGGCACATGACGGACTACAACGAACTTTGCGCTGTCGGCCAGGTAGCAGTCGGCGCCGTTGCGGACGGGCGCAACAGAGCTAGACTGCCAAAACATCGCCGAAGAGATGAAAGCGCTCGCCCCGGCGATGCATCGTGAAATGGACGGATGGCTCACCCGGCTGATTTAGTCACTCATGCGCTTGGCACCGCTCGGAGGCACCGAGCCTGGGTAACAACTGGCACGAAACACTGACCACGGCATGGCGTTGCGCACAGACGGACGTGTGAAGCCACCGGCCTCAGACGCATGCTGATGCCATCGACGCGCCCGTTCACCAGCGAGCAGGCCTTGGTACCGCCTTCTGGCTAGGCAGACGATGAGTTGGCTAGTTGTACTGGATGACTGTGCCATTCCCGCTGTCAACGCGTCGGGAGAATCGCCGTCATCTGCTGCATCGCAATGTCGATCCATAAATCAGACACGCGCCGTGCGTACGCGCGCGGGAGCGGATTTTGGGGGACGTTTGGCCATTGCTTCGAGCACCGGGATCCGGTCATCGACTTCTGTTAACGCACACTATTCCGGGGCGTCCGGAAAATCGGGACGCAGCTCGGCTTCGATCTGGTCGATAGTCGGTAGATCTGCTTCCAGAGGAGGGGGAACCTCGCGCATGAGCTGGTATTCGGCCACCCCCATCGGTTTGGCCACGCCGCGCAGCGCGTATTCAGCGACGAGCCGGTTGTTCTCCTTACACAGTAGCAGGCCGATGGTCGGCTGGTCTTCCGCCGCTTTGACCTGTGCGTCGACCGCCGATAGGTAAAAGTTCAACTGCCCCGCGAATTCTGGCTTGAACGGCGTCGTTTTCAGTTCAACGACGACATAACAACGCAGCTTCAGGTGGTAGAAAAGCAGATCGATGAAAAACTCGTCTCCACCGACCACCAACCGGTACTGGCGCCCAACGAATGCAAAGCCAGCACCGAGTTCAAGTAGAAAGCGCGTAATGTGTTGTGTGAGCGCACGCTCGATGTCACGCTCTTGGGCATTCTCAGTCAGACCGAGAAAGTCGAATATGTAAGGGTCCTTTAGCGCATCGCGAGCGAGGTCTGACTGTGGAGGCGGCAATCGGTCGGCGAAGTTCGTAACGGCATTGCCGGCGCGTGCGTGGGCAGCTGTCTCGATCTGCATGGTGAGTACGTTTCGCGACCAGCCGTGCTCAAGCGACTTCTCCGCATACCAAAGCCGTCGAGGGGCATCATCCAGCTTGTCCAACAGCGTCACGACGTGGGACCAGGGCAATTGTGCAACAGGCTGTTGCACAAATTCAGGCTGCGGAAAAGCTTGCGCGAGTGCGCGCATGTATTTGAGATTGCGCGGGGAGAACCCCCGCATGTCTGGAAACGCTGCCTTCAGATCGCGTGCGAGTCGGTCGACCACACCAGCGCCCCAGCCCTGCGTCTGCTGCCGATCGAGAATGTCGCGGCCGATCTGCCAGTACAGGGTGACCAGTTCACGATTCGCGCTGGCTAGAGCTCGCTGACGCGCGCGCTCTACCCGGTGCTTGAGCTCGGCGAACCAATGGCGATAATCGTCAGCCCAAGTGGGATTGCCCAAATCTCTGGTCATGCGTTTGGTCGTTGCGTATGGGCTGTCGGACCCAAGATGGATTTTACAGCCGGAGTTGCCAGCAGTCAGCCGGCGACTGGCTGACGCATTATAGCAACCGGTCCAAAAATAAATGTTGATAAAAAACATTATGTCAACTAGCTGATTCATCTTAGGTCCGCCTCGCCTGATTGCGCCGTGTGCTGTCCGTTGGGACCAGCTTACCACTTGCGATCCGTAGCGTGTGTGGACCATAATCCGCATGATATGCAACACGGAGTCGCACATGGGGAAAGCACTCGAAGTCCGGCCGCGTAAATCCACCAATGTCACCTTGCCTCCCGACGTGCTGGCGCGGGCCAAACAGCTTGGCATCAATCTTTCGCGCGCGAGTGAGCGCGGTGTGCGCGAAGAAATCCAGGAGGCCGAGGCGCGGCGGTGGGCCGATGATAACGCCGAACTGGTCGCCGCCTACACGGCGATGGTCGATCGCGACGGGCTTCCG
>NZ_AWZT01000035.1 GCF_000472525.1 Paraburkholderia dilworthii | reverse complement strand
AACAGGACCGTGAAACGACTCCACGCCGATGATAGTGCGGATTGCCCGTGTGAAAGTAGGTCATCGTCAGGCTCCCCAGCAGAACCAGAAACCCCACCCCAACACGGTGGGGTTTCTGCGTTTACGGCGCGATAGAACCGCATCGACCGGCGCCAGGCACAGCCTCGTCGTCCGTCACTGCCTGCCGATGCGCAGCGCGTTCNCGTAGCCCGTCAGTTCCAGATAGCCTCGCCCAGCCTCAACCCCAGCCCCAGCCGCGGCGCCATCGCGGCTCACCCGCGCCGCACCTTCCCAGTACACCGCGCCGGTCGACCGCCGCGAGTCCAGTTCCTGATCGTCCATCGGCGGATCGATCTGCCATGTCAGCGCAAGATGTCAGCGAATCTTCACTCGCCCATCCTACTTTTCTTGCCCCAAGAATCGCTGCGCAAGCCGTACCCAGTACGTCGAGCCGATTGGCAGCAATTCATCGTTGAAGTCATAACTTGCGTTATGCAGCATGCACGGCCCCGCGCCGTGACCGGCCTCCCGGTGCCCACCATCCCCGTTGCCAAGAAACGCGTAACACCCCGGCTTCGCCAGTAACATGAAGGAAAAGTCTTCGGCGCCCATCGTCGGCTCGACAGCGTCGTCGACGTTCTCTGCCCCCACGACTTCCTTCATGACGGCGGCTGCAAAATGGGCCTCTTTACTGGAGTTGATGGTAGGCGGGTAGTTCCTGTGGAAATGAACGTCGACCGAGCAATCGTAAGCCTCTGCTGTGCTTTCAGCGATTTTGCGCATGCGCGCTTCAATAAGATCGAGCGTCTCGGTCGTAAAAGTGCGCACCGTGCCAGCGAGCCACGCATCATCAGGAACGACGTTGACCGCATCGCCAGCGTGAATCTGCGTGATTGACAGCACGGCTGTATCGAGCGGTTTTTTGTTTCGCGTGACGATGCTCTGCAACCCGTTGGCAATCTGTACGGCAGTAAAGACAGGGTCGCGCCCATTGTGCGGTAGTGCCGCGTGTGAGCCGACGCCCTTGATCTCAATACGGAACTCGTTGCTCGAGGCCATAATGGGGCCTTCTCTTACGCCGAATTTTCCCGCAGGCATGCCCGGCCAGTTGTGGATCCCGAACACAGCGTCGACCGGAAATTTCTCGAATAGCCCGTCGTCGATCATGGCCTGCGCGCCCGCGCCGCCTTCTTCGGCCGGCTGAAAAATGAATACGATGGTGCCGTCGAAATCGCCGTGCTTCGCAAGATGTCGCGCTGCGCCGAGAAGCATCGCTGTGTGCCCATCGTGACCACAAGCGTGCATTTTCCCGTCGTTTTTCGATCGATGCTCGAAGCTATTCAGTTCCTGAATCGGCAAAGCGTCCATGTCAGCACGCAGACCGATGGAGCGCGTGCCATTGCCGCGTTTGAGCACACCAACCACGCCTGTCTTGCCCAACCCACGATGGGTTTCTATCCCCCATGAATCAAGCGTTTTGGCGACCAGATCCGCAGTCGCAGTTTCTTCGTAACGCAGTTCGGGGTGGGCGTGGATCGTTCGTCGAAGAGTCTGAATTTCTCCGTGGCCAGCTTGAATTTCGGGGATCAGTTTCATAATGGAGTGCCGATGCGCTTGCGCTTTGACTAACGGGGGATCGCTCGGGCGATATGCGCCCGGACGCAATGCTAACGATTCTACGCCGAAGGCTTTTTGGCGGCACCATGCAGGCAACTGCTGATGGACGTAATAAAATCCGGCGTTGCCCCTGCTCACCTGAATGGTTACCCAATGAACGCTCCGACCGAATTCGCTCGCGCCGTGTGCCCCCACGACTGCCCCGACACCTGCGCGATGCGAGTAATAGTGGAGAGCGGGCGCGCAATCAAAGTGGTCGGCGACCCGGACCATCCTCCGACACAAGGCGTGCTGTGTACCAAAGTGAGTCGCTACGCTGAGCGCGTTCACCATCCGCAACGGCTGACAACGCCGATGAAGCGCGTTGGCCGCAAGGGCGAAGGCCGTTTTCAACCGATTAGCTGGGAAGAAGCGCTCGAGCTGGGCGCGAAGCATCTGTCCGAGATCGCGGGGCGCGAGCCCGAAGCCATCCTTCCATACAGCTATGCAGGCACGATGGGCCTCGTTCAGGGCGACAGCATCGCGCAACGATTTTTCCACAAGCTCGGCGCATCGCAGCTCGATCGCACGATTTGTGCTGCGGCCGGTGCGGCAGGCCTGAAGTACACGTATGGCGCGAGCCTCGGCATGCTGACCGAGTTTTTCGAGGAAAGCGAGGTCATCCTGATCTGGGGCTCGAATCCGATCGCGTCGAATTTGCACTTCTGGACGCGTGCGCAAGAGGCCAAGCGTCGAGGCGCGCGGCTCATTGCAATCGACCCTTATCGCTCGCTGACCGCGGAAAAATGCCATCAACACATTGCACTAAAGCCGGGTACGGACGGCGCGCTAGCGCTCGGCATGATGAACGTGCTGATCTCGGAGGAATTGCTCGATCACGCGTACATTGCGGCGCATACATTGGGCTTTGCCGAGCTCAAAGCTCGGGCACTCGGTTACCCGCCGTCGCGCGTCGCGAAAATTTGCGGCATTGACGAACAGGTTATCGTCGACCTCGCGCGACTTTACGGCAGCACAAAGAAAGCAGCGATCCGCGTCAACTATGGTCTGCAAAGAGTACGCGGTGGCGGCAACGCCGTGCGCGCGATCGCGTGCCTGCCGTCGCTGACCGGTGCCTGGCGCGAGCGCGCGGGTGGCGCCTTGCTGTCGTCATCCGGATGGGCGCCGATCGACACACATGCGCTGCAGCGTCCCGACCTGATGCCGGGCTGGCCGGGCAAACCGGGCCGCAAAGTCAATATGAACGCAATCGGCGACGCGTTGCTACATCCGGGCGACGCGGCATTCGGTCCGAAAATCGAGGCGATCGTCGTCTATAACTCGAATCCCGTCGCCGTCGCACCTGATTCGGAGCGCGTTGCAGCGGGGTTCGCACGCGAGGATGTTTTCACGATCGTGCTCGAGCACTTTCAGACCGACACCGCGGATTATGCGGACCTGCTCCTGCCTGCCACCACTCAACTCGAGCATCTCGACGTGCACAAGTCATACGGCCACACGCACGTGATGGTGAACATGCCGGTAATCCCGCCGGTGGGCGACGCGCGCCCTAACACTGAGATTTTCCGCGGCCTGGCGCGTCATATGGCGCTTGACGAGCCTGCGCTGTTCGAAAGCGACGAAGCCGTCGCGCGCAGTGCATTCCGTTGGGAAGACGAGACGCTGGCTGGCGTCGATTGGGAGATGCTCAAACAAACCGGCTGGGCAAAGCTAAACCTCCCCGACGCGCCTTTTGCGAAGGGCGGGTTTCGCACGCCCTCGGGCAAATGCGAGTTCTACAGTGCGCGGCTCGCGCAACAAGGGCTGGATCCGCTTCCGGATTATCTGCCGCCCTACGAATCCGCGGAGTTCGCGCCAGAACTCGCCGCTCGATACCCGCTTGCGATGATTTCGCCACCCGCGCGCAACTTCCTGAACAGCACGTTCGTCAACGTTGAAAGTCTACGGTCGACCGAAGGCGAGCCGCATCTGGATATCCATCCGGCGGACGCTGAATCGCGGAATATCGTCGACGGTGACCAAGTGCGCATTTTCAACGACCGCGGCTCGATGCAGGCTCGCGCCCGCGTCACCGACCGGGCGCGTCAGGGCCTCGTGGTCGGCCTCTCGATCTGGTGGAAGAAACTCGCGCCCGATGGCCGCAACGCAAATCAGGTCACGAGCCAGGCGCTGACCGATCTTGGTGGCTCTGCAACTTTCTACGACTGCCTCGTCGAAGTTGAGCGCGTCTGACGCTCGCTTTTCATCTCTCGCAAGCTTCGCCGCAAAGGCGTTTGAAGGTTCGAGGCAGCAGTCTAACCACGCCGTTTTTCGCGAATGCCGCAGAGAGCCCCATGCTACGATGCGTTTTTAGCACGACCATTCGAAAATAAAGAAGGAGACGCTGCATGGATAAAATATGGCTGAAATCTTACCCGCCCGGCGTTCCCGCAGAGATCGACCCATCCCGCTATTCGTCCGTCGCTGAACTGCTTGAGGAGGCATTCCGCGAGCACCGCGACAAGCCGGCGTTCGTGTGCATGGGGAAAGAGATCAGCTACGGCGAACTCGACGCGCTCTCGCGCAAGCTGGCCGCGTGGTTTCAGTCGAAGGGACTTGCGCGCGGCGCTCGCATCGCGATCATGATGCCCAACGTGCTGCAATATCCGGTAGCGATTGCAGCGATCCTGCGCGCGGGTTACGTGGTTGTGAACGTCAACCCGCTGTACACGCCGCGCGAGCTCGAGCATCAGTTGAAGGACAGCGGCGCCGAAGCAATCATCCTGCTCGAGAACTTCGCCGTCACATTGCAGGCAGTTGTGCGTAACACTGCAATCAAGCATATCGTGGTCGCCGCAATGGGCGATCTGATGGGCGTCAAAGGCGCTGTGGTGAACTTCGTCGTGCGCCGGGTGAAGAAGATGGTGCCGGCCTGGAGCTTGCCCGGCCACATCCAGTTCAACGCCGCGATCGCGCAAGGCGGGCGTCAGACGTTCAAACCTGTCCAGCAAGGCCCCGACGATGTTGCGTTCCTCCAGTACACCGGCGGCACGACAGGCGTCGCCAAGGGCGCAACGCTGCTGCACCGGAATCTGATCGCCAACGTGCTGCAATCGGAAATCTGGCTCGATCCGGTTCGCGCTAACCGCACGGACATCGAGCAGTTCATTACCGTCGTGGCGCTGCCGCTTTATCACGTTTTCGCGCTGACTGTGTGCGGGCTGCTGACGATTCGCACGGGAGGCTTGGGCGTGCTGATCCCGAATCCACGCGATATTCCCGGCATGGTCAAAGCGCTGGAAGGTTATCCGATCACGACAATCCCCGCAGTCAACACGCTCTACAACGCGATGTTGAACAGCCCTGACTTCCACAAGCTCGATTTTTCCAAACTGATCGCGGCCAACGGCGGAGGCATGGCGGTCCAGGAGGCTGTCGCGAAGCGCTGGTTCGAGCATACGCGTACGCCGATCATCGAGGGCTATGGCTTGTCCGAAACCTCGCCGTGCGTCACGTGCAATCCGGTCACGGTAACGGAATATAGCGGCACGATCGGCTTACCCTTGCCGTCGACCGAAATCTCGATCCGCGACGACGAGGGCAACGAAGTCCCGCTTGGGCAACCGGGCGAGATCTGCATTCGTGGCCCGCAAGTCATGGCTGGCTATTGGAACCGGCCCGATGAAACGGCCAAAGTTATGACGTCGGACGGCTTCTTCAAATCGGGCGATGTGGGTTTCATGAACGAGCGCGGTTTCGTGAAAATCGTCGACCGCAAGAAGGACATGATTCTGGTTTCCGGCTTCAACGTCTATCCGAACGAGATCGAAGACGTGGTCGCGAAGCTGCCCGGTGTATTCGAAGTGGCCGCGGTCGGCGTGCCGGATCAGCATTCAGGTGAGGCAGTGAAGTTGTTCGTGGTCAGAAAGGACGAGGCGTTGACCGACGCGGACATTTTCGCCTACTGCAAGCAGCAGCTAACCGGCTATAAGCGGCCGAAGATCGTCGAATTCCGCACCGAGCTGCCGAAGAGCAATGTCGGCAAGATATTGCGTCGCGAGCTGCGCGACGGGCGTGCATGAACGTGGGGCGCATGCGATTGGCGCGCATCTGAAGTTCCCATAACGGGGACTCAGTGGGCAAAACGAGAAAGGCCCGGCAGACAACAGGTCTGCCGGGCCTTTTTACGCGCGGTCGCCAACAGCGAAGCACAGGGCGCCCCTCGCTTCGTCGGACACATAAAAAAAGGCGCCCGAAGGCGCCTTTAAGGCAAACTGCGTTTTTACGACTTATTAGAACTTGTGACGGATGCCGACGCGAGCAGCGAGCTGGTTCTGGTTCGACGAGCCCGACAGGCCGTTGATGCCAGCCTTTGCCGAAGTCACTGCGCCAGTAGCGGTCAGCGTGTCACCCAAAGCGTGCTGATAAACGCCGATCACGTAGACGTCGGTACGCTTGGACAGGAAGTAGTCCACGCCCAGTGAGCCTTGGTGGTACTGGGCACGCGATGCACCAGCGATGTCCGCGCCGCGCGTGTAGTCGTATGCTGCGCCGACCAGCAACGCCGGGGTCAACTGGTACTTGAAGTTGATTTCCGCGTTGTTAAACGTAGCCGACTGACCCTTGAACGGCGATGCATACGAAGCACCCAGGTTCGCGAAGCGGATGTTCGAGTACGTCAGGCCGACCGTTGCCGCGCCGAACGTGTACGCGCCGCCTGCACCAATTACCTGGTACGTGTTAGCCGACGAGAAGCCAGCGTAGACCGGCGAGGTCACTGCGAAATTCGCAGCGGCCGTCGGGGTTGCCGGCGTGTTCGTGGCGATCGTGCCGCCGTTGTTGAACAGGCCGCCCGAAGCTGCCGGCGTACGTGCGTTCAAGTAACCGACGCCCAAAACCAACGGACCGTTGTTGTAGCCAGCGCCCAACGACCAGATCTGGTTCGACGTAACGTTGCCAGCAACACCGCCGAAGCTATACGTGCCGCCGAACTTCAGGCCGCCGTAATCCGCGCTCGTGTACTTGACCGTATTGTTCGTACGGTATGCGTTGTTGAAGTTGTCGATGTCGCCCGGGTGAGCAGCGATGTAGCCGCCCCACTGGTCGCCGGCTTCCAGCGGACCAACGTAGTCGACGACGGAGTCGTACTGACGACCCAGCGTGACCGTGCCGAACTGGCTCGACAGACCGACGTAAGCTTGACGACCGAACATCAGGCCGCCTTGACCCAGCTTGCCGTTGTTCACGTCAAAGCCGTTTTCCAACACGAAGATGGCCTTCAGACCGCCGCCCAGATCTTCCGTGCCACGCAGGCCGAAACGCGAGCCTTGCATAACACCGCTGGACAGGTTGTACAGGTGCTTGCCGCCCGAGTTGGTGTTGATGTTGAAGCCTTCGTCAATGATACCGTACAGGGTCACGCTGCTCTGAGCATGTGCGACGCCTGCGAATGCGCCCAGTGCTGCGAGAGCGAGAAGCGACTTTTTCATCGAATGATCTCCAAGGATTACGAATCTTTTGTACAAGGCGAATATTTATGTAGCGTTGAGGCCTTGCTTGTCCAACTTCGCGAGAAGTTGCACGTAATGTAACAAAATGGCTACATGGCACAAAGAAAAAGGAGGTCGCCAGGAAGGGTCCTGTTTCGTTTACGCAACATGATCTAGAATCGAAATTTTGATGCGTCAGACAGCTGAATCAGACCTCGCCGCGGCCCGCATTTTTCTTCGAAAAGCCTTGCTGTATGGGGCGCGCGGTGCGGGGAGCCAGTTGTCGAATCAGGGAGTACCGAATGTTTCTGGACGAGTTGATTACTGAATTTGATCGGGGTTTACGCTCAATGACTGGGGTGTCGCGCATGAGCCGTCCTTTGCCAGTTCCGCAAGAATTGGCGGCTCACGCGGAAGTGCCCGAATTATCTCCCGCCGAACGTGCTCACTCCGCAGGCCTCATGCGCGTGAATCACGTGGGTGAAGTCTGCGCGCAGGCGCTCTACCAGGCGCAGAAGCTGGCGACCAGGTCGCCATCGCTGCGGACGGTGTTCGATCGCGCCGCAGTCGAGGAAGAAGATCACCTCGCATGGACCGCTAAACGTCTGGAGGCATTGGACTCGCGTCCGAGTCTGCTCAATCCGCTCTGGTATGCAGGCGCACTCGCTATCGGCCTTGCAGCCGGACGCCTGGGCGACCGCGTCAGTCTGGGCTTCATGGCGGAAACCGAGCGCCAGGTCGAACAGCATCTCGATAGCCACATGGACCGTTTGCCTGCCGCCGACCGCGAGTCGCGTGCCATTGTCGAGCAGATGCGAATCGACGAAGCCGAGCATGGAAAGGCCGCAATGGACGCCGGCGGCATCGAGTTACCGTTCCCGGTGCGCGCGTTAATGCGCGCCATGTCGAAAGTGATGACTCGCACGGCCTACTACATATAAGAAACCGCAGACGTCGGTTTGACTGCTGCAACCCTCCGCAGCTGCCGTGAGTGGGACGACGCCGTGCGCGTCGTCCGCTATCAGCTCCGAAAACCCCGCCAAACACCTTCCAGACACCCATCGCGATCGCTGACGAACAGCGCCTTTCGCTCGCACTTTTCACGTATCACCTTCACAAGCGTCAGTAGCCCTTTCATTTATAACGGTTTTCCGTTTTACGTCTGACGTGAAGGAGTCGCGCTAAGTCCTTGTTCTTACAAACAAAATTCGCTCGAAAACGGTCTGTCTCCCTTGACCCCTGTTTAGCGTTCCTCTAAAGTGGGAGACAGTGTGAGAAAGTGTATTTTTGTGTGATCTGACACGCGGTTTCGGGTAGATTTTTACGAATCGGGCAACCAGCGCAACGGCGCTGGTCAAGAGGGAGAGCGAAGTGTTCCAAGGGGCGTCGGCGCTGACTCTCGATGCGAAAGGACGGATGTCGATTCCGTCCCGCTATCGGGATGCGCTGCAAACACAGGCAGAGGGCCGGGTGACGATCACCAAGCACCCTGACGGCTGCCTGTTGCTCTTTCCGCGCCCGGAGTGGGAAATCTTCCGCGACAAAGTCGACAAGCTTCCCATGAACGCGGCGTGGTGGAAGCGCATTTTCCTCGGCAATGCAATGGACGTGGACATGGACGGCGCGGGCCGCGTGCTCGTGTCGCCGGAGTTGCGCGCGGCCGGCACGCTGGAAAAAGAAGTGACCTTGCTCGGCATGGGGCGTCACTTCGAGTTATGGGACGCACAGATTTACGCCGCGAAGGAACAGGCGGCGATCGCCGAGGGCATGCCCGAAGCGTTGAAGAATTTCACGTTCTGATCGCGGCTTACATATATGGCACCTGCGATGAGAAACGAATTGCAGCATCGCACGGTGCTGCTGGAAGAAGCGGTAGAGGCGCTCGTCACACGTGCGGACGGCGTGTACGTGGACGGCACGTTCGGGCGCGGCGGTCATAGCCGGCTGGTACTGGAGAAGCTGAGCGAGTCGGGGCGTCTGATCGCTTTCGACAAAGACCCGCTCGCGATCGCCACCGCGCAACAGATCGCCGATCCGCGCTTTGGCATCGTGCACGAGAGTTTTGCTTCACTGCGCTCCGCAGTTGCGGAGCGCGGGATTGAACGGGTGTCGGGTGTTTTGCTGGATCTGGGCGTGTCGTCGCCGCAAGTCGACGACCCGGAGCGGGGTTTCAGTTTCCGCGCCGACGGCCCGCTCGACATGCGGATGGACCCGACGCGCGGCGAGTCTGCCGCTGACTGGCTGGCGCGGGCCACGGTGCAGGAACTGACGGAGGTGATACGAGATTATGGGGAAGAACGGTTTGCTTTTCAGATTGCAAAGGCGCTTGTTGCTCGCCGGGCAGAGTCCGACCGTCTTGGGCCTCTCGTCAGCACGGGCGAGCTTGCCCAAATCGTGGCTAACGTCGTCAAAACCCGTGAGAAGGGCAAGGATCCGGCAACCCGCACCTTTCAGGCTATACGGATTCACATCAATCAAGAGCTTGCGGAGCTGCAAGTCGTTTTAGAAGCAGCGTTGTCGCTGTTGGAGCAAGGGGGGCGGCTGGTGGTCATCAGCTTTCATTCGCTCGAAGACCGGATCGTCAAGCGATTCATGCAGGCGCACGCAAGTACGCCGACGGTCGATCGTCGTCTGCCGATTCGTGCCGTCGATCTGCCGAGTCCCCCGCTCAAAATCATCGGCCGCGTGTTTGCGAGCGACGCTGAAGTCGCCGCGAATCCGCGCGCCCGTTCTGCCGTGATGCGCGTGGCGGAGCGAATCGCACCATGAATCGCCTCAACATCTTCCTGCTGATGATCGTGATGGGATGTGCCTTGTCTGTCGTCAACGCCACCAATCAGCAGCGCCAGATCTTTATCCAGTTGCAGCGCGCCCAATCGCAGGAGCGCCAGTTGCAGCAGGACTATTCGCAACTTCAATATCAGCAGAGCGCGCTGTCCAAAACGTCGCGCATCGAGCAGATCGCCACCGCGTCGCTGAAGATGCAGTCGGTCACGACCGGCCGCACGCAATATCTGACGCTCGACCCGGGCGCCGCGAAGGCTGAAGACGCGCCGATCCCGACTTCCGGTCCGGCATCCGCGCCGGCCGCGAGCCGTAGCGGAGGCGTGCGATGAAAAAATCGTCAGCCCGCAAGAGCGTCGCCTTCTCGGCCAACCCGATCCTGTCAGTGCGCCTGCCGATGTGGCGCTCGAAGCTCGTCGTGTTCATGCTCTTCATGGCGTTCGTCGCGCTTACCGCACGCGCTTTCTGGATTCAGGGCCCCGGCAACGCGTTCTATCAGAAACAAGGCGAAATCCGTTACCAGCGTCGCCTCGAACTCCCGGCCACGCGCGGCAAGATTCTCGACCGTAACGGTCTCGTGCTGGCCACGAGTCTGCCGGTGCGCGCCATCTGGGCGATCCCCGAATCGGTTCCGGACGATCTCGGCGCCGACAAGCTCGGCGCGCTGGGCAAACTGCTCGGCATGACCGACAAGGAATTGCGCAGGAAGCTCTCGGAAGACAAGAACTTTGTGTACGTGAAACGCCAGGTGCCGGTCGACATCGCCGAGAAGGTGAAGGCGCTCGACATCCCAGGCATTTACGCGCGCGACGAATACAAGCGCTTCTATCCGGAAGGCGAGATCACCGCTCACCTGATCGGCTTCACGAACGTCGAGGACGAAGGCCAGGAAGGCGTCGAGCTCGGCGATCAGAAGCTGCTCGCGGGCATGTCCGGCAGCCGCCGGGTGATCAAGGACCGCATGGGCCACATCATCGAGGACGTGGACGAGCAGGTCGTGCCGCATAACGGCCAAGACGTGGATCTGTCGATCGACAGCAAAATCCAGTACATCGCGTATACGAACCTGAAAGCGGCGGTCGAAAAATTCAAGGCGAAGGCCGGCGCGGCGATGGTGATCGACGTGCGGACCGGCGAAGTGCTCGCGCTCGTCAATTACCCCACGTACAACCCGAACGACCGTTCACACCTGACCGGCGACCAGCTTCGCAACCGCATTCTGACCGACACGTTCGAGCCGGGCTCGATCATGAAGCCGTTCACGGTGTCGCTCGCGCTCGATCTGCACCGCGTCACGCCGACTACACTGGTTGATACAGGCGGCGGCCGCTTCGTGCTTGACGGTGCGCCGATTACCGACGACAGCGCGTTCGGTGTCCTGACCGTTGGCGGCGTGATCCAGAAGTCGAGCAACATCGGCGCGACGAAGATCGCGATGCAGCTCAAGCCCGAAGAGATGTGGAATATGTATACGAGCATCGGTCTCGGGCAGGCGCCGAAGGTCGGTTTCCCCGGGGCGGCGGCGGGACGGCTGCGTCCGTGGAAGAGCTGGCGCCGCATCGAGCAGGCGACCATGTCGTACGGCTACGGCCTGTCGGTGTCGCTATTCCAGTTGGGGCGCGCATATACCGCCATCGCACACGACGGTCAGATCATGCCGGTGTCGATTTTCCGCACGCCTGTCGACCAACCGGCTACAGGGCCGCAAATCTTTTCGCCGACCACCGCCCGCGAAGTGCGCGCGATGCTCGAAACCGTCGTCTCGCCGGGCGGCACGTCGCCGGACGCGGCGGTGCCGGGCTATCGCGTCGGCGGCAAGAGCGGTACGGCATACAAGCACGGTCCGCACGGTTACGACCACTCGAAGTATCGCGCGTCCTTTGTCGGCATGGCGCCGATGCCCAACCCGCGCATCGTCGTCGCAGTGTCGGTCGACGAGCCGACTGCGGGCAGTCACTTCGGCGGCCAGGTGTCGGGACCGGTGTTCTCAAGCATCGTCGGCGATACGTTGCGCTCGCTGAACGTGCCGCCGCAAATGCCGGTGAAGCAGATGGTGGTATCGGACGATTCCGCATCTGCCGCGCCTTCCGCAACGCCCGCGCCGTCCGCGGCGAAGAAGATTTCGACCAACGCCGGCGCTAAGAAGATGACGATTTCCACGAATGCGAAGAGCCATCCGGGAGTCGTTCGATGAGCGCGCTGCGCAACAATCATCCGGCGCATCGGCAGATCGCCGAAGCGTTGAACTGGCTGCGCGCTCGCGTGCAGCCAGGCGCGCATGTGCATGCCGACACGCGTTCGCTCGCGGCTGGCGACGCGTTCTTCGCCTACGCGGTGGATGGCGCGGACAACCGTCCGTTTATCTCCGGCGCGATAGAGCGCGGCGCCGCCGCAGTGCTCCTCCAGCCGGAAGGCTTTAGCGGCCCGCTCGATCCGTCCATCACGCTGGCCGTGCCGGCGTTGAACGAGCTCGCCGGCGCACTCGCGAGTGCCTGGTACAACGATCCGAGCGACAACATGCTGACGGTCGGCATCACTGGCACGAACGGCAAGACTTCGTGCAGTCAGTGGATTTCCGCGGCGCTGACCGCGCTCGGCACACGTTGCGCGATCATCGGCACGCTCGGCACCGGCTTGCCGGGACAACTCGTGCACACCGGCTTCACGACACCCGACGCGCCGCAATTGCAGCGCAGTCTCGCGCAGTTGCGCGACGCCGGCGCGCGCGCAGTGGCGATGGAAGTGTCGTCGCACGCGCTGCATCAGGGGCGCGTGAACGGCACCGCGTTCGACATCGCCGTGTTCACGAATCTCACGCAAGACCATCTGGACTATCACCGCACGTTCGAAGCGTATGAAGCGGCGAAGGCGCGTCTTTTCGCGTGGCCGGAACTGCGCGCGGCGGTGATCAATCGCGACGACGCGGCCGGCCGCCGTTTGCTTGCCAGCACGCAAGGTCACGCGCGCACCATCGCTTACGGCCTCGACTCCGCGTTGCAAGACGCGTCGCAAAGTGCACAGCAAAACGCGCCGCAAGCCGACGCGTGGTTGCTCGCATCGAACGTGCGGGCGACCGCAACGGGCACCGCGTTCCATCTAAGCACGTCCGATTGGGGCAAGGCCGACGTCGAAGTGCAAACGCTCGGTGCGTTCAACGTGAGCAATCTGCTCGGCGTGCTTGGCGCCTTGCTTGCCGCCGACGCGCCGTTCGACGCGGCGCTCGCCCAACTGGCGAAGCTCGAGTCGGTGAACGGCCGCATGGAACGCCTTGGCGGCCGCTTGCAGAACGACGAGCCACTCGTCGTGATCGACTACGCGCACACGCCGGACGCGCTCGAAAAAACGTTGCAAGCGCTGCGCCCGATGGCGGCCGCGCGCGGCGGCGAACTCATTTGCATGTTCGGCTGCGGTGGCGACCGCGACGCGACCAAGCGTCCGTTGATGGGCGCAATCGCCGAGAAGATCGCGGACGGCGTCGTGGTCACGAGCGACAACCCGCGCAGCGAAGATCCGCAATCGATCATCGAGCAAATCGCAGCGGGAATGAAAGACGCGTCGAAAGCGCGCCGCATCGAAGACCGCGCGAGCGCGATCCTTCAGGCGATCCGCAGCGCCGCGCGCGAAGACGTCATCGTGCTGGCCGGCAAGGGGCACGAAGCGACACAGGAAATCATGGGTAAAAAGCGCGCTTTCTCCGACCAGGATCACGCCCGTCTCGCGCTCGCTGCGCGCGCGACGCAGGCACGCGGAGGTGGCGAATGAGCGGGCAAGGCAATGTGATGTTCTCGCTGCGTGAAGCCGCGGCGCTGATCCCGGGCGCAACCGTACTCGGCGACGACAGCGTTACGTTCGAACGCGTGTCGACCGATAGCCGCAGCGCGGGTCCGGGCGATCTGTTCGTCGCGATCAAGGGTGAGCGTTTCGACGCGCACGACTTCCTTTCCGACATCGCAGCGCGCAATGTCACGGCGGCGCTCGTCTCGCGCACGCCGCAAGGTTGGAACGTGCCGGCGCTGCGCGTGACCGATACGCGCGTGGGTTTGGGCGCACTCGCTCGCGGCTGGCGTCGCAAGTTCAGCATGCCGCTCGTCGCCGTGACCGGAAGCAACGGCAAGACCACGGTCAAGGAAATGATCGCGTCGATCTTCGCTGCCGCTGTTGGCGCCGATGCACGGCTCGCGACTGCGGGCAACTTCAATAACGATATCGGCTTGCCGCTCACGCTGTTCCGTCTGCACGCCGCGCACGAATTGGCGGTGGTCGAACTTGGCATGAATCATCCCGGGGAAACGTCGTTGCTCGCGAAGATCGCGGAGCCGACGGTCGCCGTGGTGAACAACGCGCAGCGCGAGCATCAGGAATTCATGGCGACCGTCGAGGCCGTCGCGCTCGAACATGCGAGCGTCATTCACGCGCTGAACCCGGAAGGCGTCGCTGTCTTTCCCGCGGACGATGCGTACGCAAGCATCTGGCGCGTGGCCGCCACCGGCAACCGGATCATGGATTTCGCGCTGAATTCTGCGGGACGCAGCACGCAGGCCGCAGTCACTGGCACATTCGACGGCATGTCCCTGAGCATCGACACACCGCAAGGCCACGTCGAGGTCACGCTGCAAGTGCTGGGCAATCACAACGCGCACAACGCATTGGCCGCGACTTCGGCGGCGCTCGCTGCGGGCGTTTCGCTCGACGCGATCAAGCGCGGCCTCGAATCTTTCGGCGCGGTGAAAGGCCGCTTGCAGGTCAAGCACGCCGCGCTCGGTACGCTCGCCGGCGCGACGGTGATCGACGACACGTACAACGCCAATCCCGATTCGATGCGCGCCGCAATCGACGTGCTCGCATCGCACGCTTCGCCGCGCGTGCTGGTGATGGGCGATATGGGCGAAGTCGGCGACAACGGTCCGGCATTTCACCGCGAAATCGGCGCATACGCCAAAGAGCGTGGTATCGACGCGCTGTACGCAATGGGCGATGCGTCGCGCGACGCCTGCACCGCGTATGGCGCCAACGCGCATCACGTTGCCGACGTCGGCACGCTGGTCGCGCAATTGCAGCAGGCCGGTTTCGGCGCGGCTGCAACGCTTCTCGTGAAAGGCTCGCGCTTCATGCAGATGGAGCGCGTGGTGGACGCCGTTACGAGTCCACAACCCAACGCAGCGGGCAGTACGCCCGCCGCACACTGAAATAGAAGGACCGAAGCATGCTACTGGCGCTGGCGCAATGGCTGCAGAATGACGCAAGCTTCTTGCGCGTGTTCAGTTATCTGACTTTCCGCGCGGTGATGGCCACCATCACCGCGCTGCTGATCGGGCTCGTCTGCGGCCCGGCGGTGATTCGCAAGCTGACCGCCATGAAGGTCGGTCAGGCGGTCCGCAAAGACGGTCCGCAATCGCATCTGGTGAAATCCGGCACGCCGACAATGGGCGGTGTGCTGATTCTGCTCGGCATCGCTGTGGCTACGCTGTTGTGGGCCGATCTGACCAATCGTTTTATCTGGATCGTGATGCTCGTCACGTTCGGCTTCGGCGTGATCGGCTGGGTCGACGATTACCGCAAGGTCGTCTACAAAGATCCGCGCGGCATGTCGTCGCGCGAAAAGTATTTCTGGCAGTCGGTGATTGGTCTGTTCGCCGCGGTGTATCTGGCGTTCAGCGTGTCGGAGGCGAGCAATGTGCGCGTGTTCGACCTGTTCATGGCGTGGGTGCGCAGCGGTTTGTCGATGGGCTTGCCCGCGCGCGCCGACCTGATGCTGCCGTTCGTCAAGTCGATCAGCTATCCGCTCGGCGTATGGGGCTTCATCGTGCTGACGTATCTGGTGATCGTCGGCGCGAGCAACGCGGTCAATCTCACTGACGGGCTCGACGGCCTCGTGATCATGCCGGTCGTGCTGGTCGGCGCATCGCTCGGCGTGTTCGCTTACGTGATGGGCAGCTCGGTCTACTCGAAGTATCTGTTGTTCCCGCATATCGCCGGCGCGGGCGAGTTGCTGATTTTCTGTTCCGCGATGGGCGGCGCGGGCCTCGCGTTCCTCTGGTTCAACACGCACCCGGCGCAAATGTTCATGGGCGATGTCGGCGCGCTCGCGCTCGGCGGCGCGCTCGGCACCGTCGCGGTGATCGTGCGTCAGGAAATCGTGCTTTTCATCATGGGCGGCATTTTCGTCGCGGAAACGCTCTCCGTAATGTTGCAGGTGGCGTGGTTCAAATTCACCAAGCGCCGTTTCGGCGAAGGGCGGCGTCTCTTCAAGATGGCGCCGCTGCACCACCATTTCGAATTGTCGGGTTGGAAGGAAACGCAGGTGGTCGTGCGTTTCTGGATCATCACGTTGATGTTGTGTCTGTTCGGATTGTCCACGCTCAAACTGCGTTAAGCAGCGGGCATTAAAGGAAGCAGGCGATGTTCGGCGAGAAGTTTCGGGATCGGCAAAAGCCGATGGTGCTCGTGCTGGGACTGGGTGAATCCGGTCTCGCGATGGCGCGCTGGTGCGCGCGGCACGGCTGTCGGCTGCGTGTGGCCGATACCCGCGAAGTACCGCCGAACCTGTCCGCACTGGAAGCGCATGGCGTCGACGCCGCGTTTGTCGGCGGCCCGTTTTCTCCAGTGTTGCTCGAAGGCGTGGAACTCGTTGCGATCAGTCCTGGTTTGTCGCCGCTCGCCGCCGATCTGCTGCCGTTGATCGCGGCAGCGCGCGAGCAGGGCATACCTGTGTGGGGCGAACTCGAACTGTTCTCGCAAGCGCTGAAAACGCTCGGCGAGAGTGGTTACGCGCCGAAAGTCATCGCGATCACGGGTACCAACGGCAAGACGACGACGACGAGCCTGACTGGCCTGCTCTGCGAACGCGCCGGCAAGAAGGTCGCGGTAGCGGGCAACATCAGCCCGGCGTTGCTCGACAAGCTCAGCGAAGCCATCGACAACACCGCGCTGCCCGATGTGTGGGTGCTCGAACTGTCGAGCTTCCAGCTGGAAACCGCGCATACGTTCGAGCCGGACGCCGCGGCGGTTCTCAACATCACGCAGGATCACCTCGACTGGCACGGCGGGCTCGACGCGTATGCTGCGGCGAAGGGGCGCATCTTTGGTACACAAACTGTGCGCGTGCTGAATCGTGACGACGCGCGAGTGATGGCGCTCGCGCCTTCCGAGACTAGCGATGCGGCTGTCGTGACCTTCGGCGTAACCGAACCGAAGAGCGACGGCGACTACGGCCTGCTGCGCGATAACGGCATGATCTGGCTCGTCGAAGCGCACGATCTCGACGCGAGCGATGAACCCGCGCCGAAGCGCCGCCGCAAGAACGAGGCGGTCACGCCGCCGAACATTGCACTGAAGCGCTTGATGCCTGCTGACGCCTTGCGCATTCGTGGCTTGCACAACGCAGCCAACGCGCTTGCCGCCTATGCGCTCGCGCGCGCAATCGGCCTGCCTGGCGCGCGGCTCTTGCACGGCTTGCGCGAGTATCACGGCGAGCCGCATCGCGTGGAACTGATTGCGTCGATCGACGGCATTGATTACGTCGACGACAGCAAGGGCACCAACGTCGGCGCGACGGTTGCCGCGCTCGACGGTCTCGCGCAGCGCGTCGTGCTGATCGCAGGTGGCGACGGCAAGGGCCAGGATTTCGAGCCGCTCGCCGCGCCGGTTATGCGCTGGTGCCGCGCCGTGATGCTGATTGGCCGTGACGCGCCGCAGATTCGCGCAGCGCTCGAGGAAACCGGCATCGCGATGACGAATCACGCCACGCTCGAAGAAGCGACGCGTGCGGCGACCGCGCTCGCGCAACCGGGCGACGCCGTCCTGTTGTCACCGGCTTGCGCGAGCTTCGACATGTTCAAGGGTTACGCGCATCGTGCGGCGGTGTTTCGCAGCACGGTGGAAGAAATCGCGGCCGAACGGGGGACGATGATATGAGCTGGTCCGAACGATTCGGTTCGCGTGCCGCCGGCAATAGCGACTCGGCTAGCGCGACGCGCGTCGCTGGCCGCACCGGTCTCGCGAGCGCCGTCAACGGCGTGCGGCCGTTGCGCTCGCGCATGCTCGACTACGATCATTCGCTGCTGTGGGTGGTCGTCGCACTGCTCGGGCTTGGCGTCGTGATGGTGTATTCGGCGTCGATCGCGATGCCCGACTCGCCCAAGTACGCGTCGTATCGCGACTATGCGTTTCTCGTGCGTCAGTTGATCTTCGTGGTGATGGGCGCGGTAGTCGGCGTCGTGTCGTTCCGCATTCCCATTTCGACGTGGGACAAGTACGCGCCCAAGCTCTTCCTGATTTCGCTCGTGGCTTTGGTGATCGTGCTGATTCCGCACGTCGGCAAGGGCGTGAACGGCGCGCGCCGCTGGATTCCGCTCGGCATCACGAACATGCAGCCGTCCGAAATCATGAAGCTCGCGGTGACGATCTACGCGGCGAACTACACGGTGCGCAAGCAGGAATACATGCACAGCTTCGCCAAAGGCTTTCTGCCGATGGCGATGGCGGTCGGCTTCGTCGGCGCGTTGCTGCTGCTCGAGCCGGACATGGGCGCGTTCATGGTGATCGCCGCGATTGCGATGGGCCTGCTGTTTCTCGGCGGCGTGAACGGCAAGCTGTTCGGCGGGCTCGTCGCTACGGCGGTCGGCACGTTCAGCCTGCTGGTGTGGGCGTCGCCTTGGCGGCGCGAGCGGATTTTTGCGTACCTCGATCCGTGGGATGACCGCTACGCGCAGGGCAAGGCTTATCAATTGACGCACTCGCTGATCGCGTTCGGCCGCGGCGAGTGGTTCGGCGTGGGCCTCGGCGGCAGCGTCGAAAAGCTCAACTATCTGCCGGAGGCGCACACCGACTTTATCCTCGCGGTGATCGGCGAGGAGTTGGGTTTTGTCGGCGTGCTCGTCGTGATCCTGATGTTCTACTGGATCGTGCGCCGCTCCTTCGAGATCGGCCGTCAGGCACTTGCGCTCGACCGCACGTTCGCGGGTCTCGTCGCGAAGGGCGTCGGCATCTGGTTCGGCGCGCAGACGTTCATCAACATGGGCGTGAATCTCGGCTTGCTGCCTACTAAAGGCCTCACGTTGCCGCTCGTCAGTTATGGCGGCTCGGGCATTTTGCTGAATTGCGTCGCCGTAGCGGTGTTGATGCGCGTCGATTACGAGAACCGGGTGCTCATGCGTGGAGGGAAGGTATGACCCTCACGCACCAACGCACGCTGATGGTGATGGCCGGCGGCACCGGGGGACATGTGTTCCCTGGGCTCGCGGTCGCGCATCTGATGCAGGCGTGGGGCTGGAAGGTCGTATGGCTCGGCAACCCCGCCGGCATGGAAGCCACGCTGGTGCCGAAACATGGCATCCCGATGGAATACGTGCGCTTCGGGGGACTGCGTGGCAAGGGCATGAAGACCAAGCTTCTGCTGCCGCTGAATCTGCTGCGCGCGTGCACGCAGAGCCTGAGCGTGCTGCGTCGCGTGAAACCGGACGTCGTGCTTGGCATGGGCGGCTACATCACGTTCCCCGCTGGCTTGATGACCGCATTGAGCGGACGTCCGCTCGTGCTGCACGAACAGAATTCAATTGCGGGCCTCGCGAACAAGGTGCTCGCGAAGCTTGCCAAACGCGTGCTGGTTGCGTTTCCGAATGCGTTGCCGCACGGCGAATGGACCGGCAATCCGATTCGTGCGGAACTTGCGCGCGCGATTGCGCCCAAAGCACGCTATGCAGAACGCAACGGTCCGCTGAATGTGCTGGTGGTCGGCGGCAGTCTCGGCGCTGCGGCGCTCAATGAAGTAGTGCCGCGCGCGATCGCGCTGCTGAGCACCGACCAACGGCCGCGCATCGTGCATCAGGCGGGCGCAAAGCATATCGACGCGCTGCGCGAGAACTACGCGGCAGCCGGTCTGCAAACGGGCGCGGACGTGCAACTCGTGCCGTTCATCGACGACATGACGAGCGCTTACTCAAAAGCCGATCTCGTGATCTGCCGCTCGGGCGCGATGACGGTGTCGGAGATTTCAGCAGTAGGCGTGGCTGCGTTGTTCGTGCCGTTCCCGTATGCAGTAGACGATCACCAGACCACTAATGCAGCGTTTCTCGCCGACAACGGCGCGGCGCTGGTCGTGCAGCAACGCGATCTGTCGGCGGAAAAACTCGCCGGCTGGTTGCGCAGCCAGACGCGGGAAAGTCTCGCGGAAATGGCGGAGCGTTCGCGCTCGCTCGCGAAACCCGACGCCACGGAGCAGGTCGCGCAGATTTGCGCGACCGTGGCGGGTTCGATTTCGGGCGCGAGCCCAGAAGGAAAGCAATGAAACACATCGTCAAACACATTCACTTTGTCGGCATTGGCGGTGTCGGCATGAGCGGCATCGCGGAGGTGCTGGTCAACCTCGGCTATCAGGTAAGCGGCTCGGACCTATCGAGCAATGCCATCACCGATCGACTCGCCGCGCTCGGCGCGCGCATTGCGATCGGCCATGCGGCGGAGAACATCGAAGGCGCGAACGCCGTGGTCGTCTCCACTGCGGTGCGCAGCGACAACCCGGAAGTGCTGGCCGCGCGTCATCGCCGCATTCCGATCGTGCCGCGCGCGGTGATGCTCGCTGAGTTGATGCGCCTTAAGCAGGGCATCGCGATTGCCGGCACGCACGGCAAGACCACGACGACGTCGCTGGTGGCGAGCGTGCTCGCCGCGGGCGGGCTCGATCCGACCTTCGTGATCGGCGGCCGGCTGATCAGCGCGGGCGCGAATGCAAGGCTCGGCACCGGCGACTTTATCGTTGCCGAAGCAGACGAGTCGGATGCTTCGTTCCTGAATCTGTTTCCTGTGATCGAAGTCATTACGAACATCGACGCCGATCACATGGATACCTACGGCCACGACTTCGCGCGCCTGAAGCAGGCGTTCATCGAATTCACGCACCGTCTGCCGTTTTACGGCATCGCGGTGCTGTGCGTCGACGATCCGAACGTGAAGGAGATTCTGCCGTTCGTGTCGAAGCCGATCATCCGCTACGGCCTGGCGCCCGATGCGCAGGTACGTGCGGTCAACGTCGAAGCACGCGACGGCAAGATGCATTTCACCGCCATGCGCGAAGACGCGGCGCCGCTCGACATCGTGTTGAACCTGCCGGGCGAGCACAACGTACAGAACGCGTTGGCTGCAATCGCGATTGCGACTGAACTCGAGGTGAAAGATGCCGATATCCAGCGGGCACTCGCGGATTTCAACGGCGTAGGCCGGCGTTTTCAGCGCTACGGCGAAGTGCCGGTTGTGAGCGAGGGCAAGACGAGCGGCGCTTACACACTGGTCGACGACTACGGTCATCACCCTGTCGAAATGGCGGCAACGGTCGCGGCGGCTCGCGGTGCGTTCCCCGGGCGACGTCTCGTGCTCGCGTTCCAGCCGCACCGCTTCACGCGGACACGCGATTGCTTCGAGGATTTCGTCAAGGTGCTGTCGACGGTGGATGCGCTCGTGCTGACCGAAGTCTATTCAGCCGGCGAAGCGCCGATCGTCGCAGCGGACGGCCGTGCGCTCGCGCGCGCATTGCGCGTGGCGGGCAAGGTCGAGCCCGTGTTCGTCGATACGGTGGATGAAGTGCCGGACGCGCTCTCAGCAGTGGTGCGCGACGGCGATGTGGTGATCACGATGGGCGCGGGTTCGATCGGCGGTGTGCCGGGTCGTCTCGCTCTCGAAACGAAGGTGTGAGATGAGCAGCATCCAGTCAGATCAACTCGCCAAACAATTCGGCAAAGTGGCCGTGCTGCTCGGTGGAAATTCCGCTGAGCGCGAGGTGTCGCTCAATTCGGGGCGCCTCGTACTGCAAGGTCTGCGCGACGCCGGCATCGACGCGCATCCGTTCGACCCGGCCGAGCGTCCGCTCGCCGCGTTGAAGGAAGAAGGCTTCGTGCGCGCGTTCAATGCGCTGCACGGCGGTTATGGCGAGAACGGCCAGATTCAGGGCGCGCTCGATTTTTACGGCATCAAGTACACGGGCAGCGGCGTGCTCGGTTCGGCGCTCGGGCTCGATAAATTCCGCACCAAGCTCGTGTGGCAGCAACTCGGTATTCCGACGCCGCCGTTCGAAGCCGTGCTGCGCGGCGACGACTACGAAGCGCGCGCAAAAGATATCGTCGCGAAGCTCGGTTTGCCGCTTTTCGTGAAGCCGGCAAGCGAAGGGTCGAGCGTCGCGGTCATCAAGGTAAAGAGCGCAGACGCACTGCCGGCCGCGCTCGTCGAAGCGGTCAAGTACGACAGGATTGTCGTGGTCGAGAAGAGCATCGAGGGCGGCGGCGAATACACCGCGTGCATCGCGGGCGATCTCGATTTGCCGGTGATCCGCATCGTGCCGGTTGGCGAGTTTTACGACTATCACGCGAAGTACATCGCGAACGACACGCAGTATCTGATTCCTTGCGGTCTGACGCCGGCGGAAGAAGCGCGTCTGAAAGTGCTGGCGCGCACTGCGTTCGACGTGCTCGGCTGCACCGATTGGGGTCGCGCCGATTTCATGCTCGACGCCGACGGCAACCCGTACTTTCTGGAAGTGAATACGGCGCCCGGCATGACCGATCACTCGCTGCCGCCGAAAGCGGCGCGCGCGGTGGGCATCAGCTATCAGGAACTGGTTGTCGGCGTGTTGGCGCTGACGCTCAAGGATTAACCAGCAGCACTAACCGAAGCATTAACCGGGGCAACCCGAAAGCAACACCATGTGGAACAACGTTCGCCAGCTCAATCTCGCCGCCAACGCATTGCATGCGTTGCTGGTGCTCGTGCTGCTGGCGGCAGGCGGTTACTGGCTGATTCAGCGTCCGAACTTTGCGCTGCGCGAAATTCAGATCGACGGGGATACGGAGCACATCAATTCCCCGACTGTCCGCGCAAGCGTAGTGGGGCGGCTGAAGGGCAACTTCTTCACGGTCGATCTCGATGTCGCGCGTCAGGCATTCGAGCAGATGCCGTGGGTGCGCCACGCGAGCGTGCGGCGAGTCTGGCCGAATGCGCTGGCTGTCACGCTCGAAGAGTACAAACCGCTTGGCACGTGGGGCAGCGATCAACTGGTGAGCGTCGACGGCGATCTGTTCACCGCGAACCAGGGTGAGCTCGAAGAAGAATTACCCGCGTTCGACGGCCCCGACGGTACGGCGAAAGAAGTGGTCGCGCGTTATCACGACTTTCAGAAATGGTTTGCGCCGCTGAACGCAACGCCCGAAGAAGTGACGCTGTCGCCGCGTTACGCATGGACGGTGAAGCTGTCGAACGGCATGCAGGTGGAGTTGGGGCGCGAACGCAATCAGGACACGCTGCTCGATCGGAGTAAGCGCCTGACCGCGGCCTGGAACGCGGTGACGCAACGTTGGGGAAAGGATATCGAGTATGCGGACTTGCGCTATCCGAACGGTTTCGCGATTCGTGCCGCTGGCATGCGCTTTATCAGCGAACCCGACAAGGGCAAGAAGTAAACGGACATCACACGCAATGAGCACGCTATGAGTAAAGACTATAAAGATCTGCTGGTCGCCCTCGACATCGGGACGTCGAAGGTGGTGGCCATCGTCGCCGAGCTGAAGGGCGAGGGTCACTACGAGGTGATCGGCCTCGGCCAGAGCGAATCGAAGGGGCTCAAGAAGGGTGTGGTGGTGAATATCGAAGCCACCGTGCAGTCGATTCAGCGCGCGCTCGAAGAAGCCGAACTGATGGCCGACTGCAAGATCACGAACGTCTTCACCGGCATCGCCGGCAGCCATATCCGCAGCTTCAATTCGAGCGGCATGGTGGCGATCAAGGAGAAGGAAGTCACGCAAGCGGATGTCGCGCGCGTGATCGAAACAGCGAAAGCGATCAACATTCCCACCGATCAACAGGTGCTGCATATCCTCACGCAGGAATTCATCATCGACGGTCAGGAAGATGTGCGCGAGCCGATCGGCATGAGCGGCATTCGGCTCGAAGTGAAGGTGCATATCGTCACCGGCGCGGTAAGCGCGGCGCAGAACATCGTCAAGTGCGTGCGCCGTTGCGGGCTCGAAGTGAACGATCTGATCCTGCAGCCGCTCGCGTCGTCGCTCGCGGTGCTGACGGAAGACGAAAAGGAACTGGGCGTGGTGCTGGTCGATATCGGCGGCGGCACGACTGATATTGCGATTTTCAGCGAAGGCGCGATTCGCCATACGGCGGTGATTCCTATTGCCGGCGACCAGATCACGAGCGATATCGCAATGGCGCTTCGCACGCCGACGCCGGACGCGGAAGACATCAAGGTGGATTACGGCATCGCGAAGCAGGCACTCGCCGACCCGGACGAAATGATCGAAGTGCCGGGTCTCGGCGAGCGCGGCCCGCGCACGCTGTCGCGCCAGGCGCTGGCGGCGGTGATCGAGCCACGCGTCGAAGAACTGTTTTCGCTCGTGCAGCAGGTGGTGCGCGAGTCGGGTTACGAGGAACTGCTGAGCTCCGGCGTCGTGCTGACCGGCGGCGCGTCGATGATGCTCGGCATGGTCGAACTGGGTGAGGACATTTTCCTGAAGCCGGTGCGTATCGGCGTGCCCGAATACGCGGGCGGTCTTGCCGACGTGGTGCGCAACCCGCGCTATTCGACCGCGATGGGCCTGCTCGTCGAAGGACGCTCGCAACGCATGCGCGGCCGCAAGGTCGCGGTGCAGTCAGGGTCGATGGGGCAGGTGTTCACGCGCATGAAGGACTGGTTCCTCGGCAACTTCTAACGAATTTGTTTTACCGAGCAAGTTTCAACGGGTTTCAAAGGTTTCGACAGGTTCAGAAATACGCGCTGGTGCCGGCGGCTGGCGCGCGACAGGAGGTTGCCCGATCTCTTGCCGAATAACGGCCGAGTGGCTGAATTTTTTATCTTGACGGAGGCAACATGGAATTCCAGATGCTGGAAACCGAAACGAACGGCACCATCATCAAGGTGGTCGGAGTAGGTGGCGCTGGCGGCAATGCCGTTCAGCACATGATTAACAAGGGCGTCCAAGGCGTCGACTTCATCGTGATGAACACGGACGCGCAGGCTTTGTCGCGTTCGCGCGCCACCGCGGTGATCCAGTTGGGCAATACGGGTTTGGGCGCTGGCGCCAAGCCGGAGATGGGCCACGCCGCAGCGCAGGAAGCACGTGAACGCATCGCCGACGCACTGCGCGGCGCGCACATGGTCTTCATCACGGCCGGCATGGGCGGCGGTACGGGCACGGGCGCAGCACCCGTGGTCGCGCAGATCGCGAAGGAAATGGGTATCTTGACCGTTGGCGTGGTCAGCAAGCCGTTCGAATTCGAAGGCGGCAAGCGCATGCGTGTGGCAGAAGCCGGTTCGCAGCAACTGGAGGATCACGTCGACTCGCTGATCGTCGTTCTGAACGACAAGCTGTTCGAGGTGATGGGCGATGACGCCGAGATGGACAAGTGCTTCCAGTGCGCAGACGACGTTCTGAACAACGCAGTTGCCGGCATCGCGGAAATCATCAACGTCGACGGTCTGGTGAACGTCGACTTCGAAGACGTGAAGACGGTGATGGGCGAACAGGGCAAGGCGATGATGGGCACGGCGACGGTTGCCGGCGTCGATCGCGCACGTCTTGCTGCCGAGCAGGCTGTTGCAAGCCCGCTGCTGGAAGGCGTGGATCTGTCGGGCGCGCGTGGCGTGCTGGTGAACATCACGTCGAGCCGTTCGCTGCGTCTGTCGGAAACGCGCGAAGTGATGAACACCATCAAGAGCTACGCAGCTGAAGACGCCACCGTGATTTTCGGCGCAGTGTACGACGATGCAATGGGCGACGCGCTGCGCGTGACGGTCGTGGCAACGGGTCTGGGCCGCGCAGCGAAGAAGCAGCAATCGGCACCGATGACGCTGTTGCGCACCGGCACCGATAATCAGCCGATCGCCGCGCAACACTCAGCGTACGCAACGCCGTCGCACGCAAGCACGGCCGACTACGGCGCGCTGGATACGCCGGCTGTGTGGCGCACGTCGCGCGACACCGCGGCCTCGCACGTGCAGGCGCTGCAGGAAAAAGGCGTCGATACGTACGACATTCCGGCGTTCCTGCGCAAGCAGGCGGACTGAGCGCACGGGCAGGCTTTCGCTGCCGCGCCGCCGGGTTGTCCTGGCTTTAAGGCGTTGGCGGACGAATGCACGAGCGTGGCGGGTGAACGGCAAACAAGCCGCGTATCGTCGGATTCGCGGCAAGGACAAGTGCCCTCTTCGGAATCGCGAAGCGGCTTGGGCAACTGTCGCCGATTCACTGCGACACGATAGCGTGCGAGCAATGCTTCGCATCGATGCAAAGGACCGAGCATGATTCAAGCTGGTGACAAGCTGCCCGACGCAACGCTCTTCGAGTACGTCGAAGACGAGCGCGCGGGCTGCACGATCGGGCCTAACAGCTTCGACGTGCGCGAGCAGACGACGGGTAAGCGCGTGGTGATCTTCGGATTGCCGGGCGCATTCACGCCGACCTGCTCTGCCAAACATGTGCCGGGCTATGTCGAACACGCCGAGCAGTTGCGCGCGCTTGGCATCGACGAAATCTGGTGTGTGTCCGTGAACGACGCGTTCGTAATGGGCGCGTGGGGACGCGATCTGCACGCCTCGGGCAAGGTGCGCATGATGGCGGATGGCAGTGCGGCTTTCACACGAGCGCTGGGTCTCGAGCAGGATTTGTCGGCGCGCGGCATGGGGATCCGTTCCCAGCGCTACGCGATGGTTGTCGACGACGGCGTGGTCAAGACGTTGAACGTCGAGGCTGCCGGCAAATTCGAAGTGAGCGATGCAAGGAGTATTCTCGCTACGTTGAGCTAGTTATGGCGGCGTCGTCGCCTTCGCCCGGACATGCGGTCAAACGCGTTGTACGGCGGCAACGGTGAAAACGACGCTTTTGTGACAGGCCGTTACGCGGGCCGACGACCGGAAACGCCTCCGTTCCGGACGTCGGCCCGTCACGCTTTCCCCTACGGGCGCCCAATGGATAATGCGGGTAATGCAGCGAAACAGATTGATACGTTCCGTGCAAAGACGCTCCTTAGGGTTATGGAGTATAATTCGCGCTATGGAATAAAAAGTCCCGATTGGGATTTTCAATCGAGCAAAAGATCACCATGTTGAAGCAGCGCACCATCAAATCAATCGTCAAGACCGTCGGCATCGGGTTGCACTCCGGCCGTAAGGTCGACCTGACGCTTCGCCCGGCAGCGCCGGACACGGGCATTGTGTTTTCGCGCGTGGATTTGCCCACGCCGGTGGACATTCCTGCGTCGGCGATGGCGATTGGCGATACACGTCTGGCTTCCGTGTTGCAGAAAGACGGCGCGCGCGTCTCGACCATCGAGCATTTGATGTCCGCCTGCGCCGGTCTCGGCATCGACAATTTGTATGTCGACGTGACCGCCGAAGAAATTCCGATCATGGACGGCAGCGCCGGCTCATTCGTGTTTCTGATTCAATCGGCGGGAATTGAAGAACAGAACGCAGCGAAGAAATTCATCAAGGTCACCAAGCCGGTCGAGATTCGTGACGGCGATAAATTCGCCCGGCTCGATCCGTATTTCGGTTTCAAGCTCAAATTCACGATTGATTTCCGCCACCCCGCCGTGGATAAAACCGGCCAGGCGCTGGAAGTCGATTTCGCCAATACGTCGTATGTGCGCGAAATTGCTCGCGCCCGCACCTTCGGTTTTGCGCACGAAGTGGAAATGATGCGTGAGCTCGGTCTCGCGCGCGGCGGCAGCATGGACAACGCGATCGTGCTCGACGAATACCGCATTTTGAACAACGACGGTCTGCGTTACGACGACGAGTTCGTCAAGCACAAGATGCTCGACGCGATCGGCGACCTGTATGTGGTCGGCCATCCGTTGCTGGCTTCGTACAACGCGTACAAGTCCGGCCACGGACTGAACAACGCGCTGCTGCGCGAACTGCTTGCGCATGAAGATTCGTACGAGATTGTCACTTTCGACGACACGCAGAAGGCGCCGCGCGGTTTCGCTTACGAGACGCAGACGGCTTTTGCGTAAAGAATTTGCGTCAAGTCTTTGGTGAAACTTCCGAAGCAGGCGTACGAAAAAAGCGGCTCATTTGAGCCGCTTTTTCTTTTGTTCAACGATATCTCCGATGCCGCGCCGCCATCTTTGCCAACGCTTCCTGTAGAGGCGACGGCGCGAGCGATTCGCTCAGCGCGTGCAGCGCGTCGGCGCCCACCGGCGTCATGCGCGCCTGCTTGACCGGCGGCGGCTCCTTGGCGGGCTGCGGGCGGACCCGAATGCGCAATGCGTTCACCGGCCAGCCGCGTTGCTGCAAATCCGATAGCAACCGCGGCTCCAGGTGCCGCAGCCGCGCAGCCAGCGCGTTATGGGCGGCAAAGAGCGCCAACACGCCTTCCTTGATAAAGCCGGGTTCCACGCTCGTCGCCAGATAATCGGGCAGCAGCTCGCGCAAGTCCTTCTCCAACGCGGCAATCTGCTCGACGCCCGCGCGCAGCGCGGCAAACGCGTCGGTGCGATTGAGCACTTCGGCGACCGGCTGAGGCCGGCGCGCGTTGAACTGCTTGGGCGGCGGCCTTGAAAACGAGGGGAAACGGCGCATGTTTGACAGTGACGGCGTCTTCGCACCCAATGCGCGAACACGTTCCGATTGTACCGCGCGCGATGCGCCTGGACCCAACCGCATGCACACCGTCGAAGCTTGACGCGGCGGGCTTTGCTGCCCGATCGGCGTCGCGCCACCGACACAGGCGCGGGCGGGGGCGCGTGCTAAAATGCCCGATTCGAATTCACTCTTGGACTAAGCCGCCGAGGCCATTCCGACCCCGGAGCGCGCGTGCGTGAACCGCACGCCGCGCCCCAGCCGAAGCCGCGACGCAGACACCGATCCGATGACCACCGGTTTTCTACAGAAGATTTTTGGCAGCCGCAACCAGCGGCTAGTCAAGCAATATCAAAAGACCGTCACGGCGATCAATGCGCTCGAACCGCAGATCGAGCAATTGACGGACGATCAACTGCGCGCGAAAACGGATGAGTTCCGCCAGCGCGTCGCGGGCGGCGAGTCGCTAGACAAGCTGCTGCCGGAAGCCTTCGCGGTGTGTCGCGAGGCGAGCAAGCGGGTGCTGAAAATGCGCCACTTCGACGTGCAGCTGATCGGCGGCATGGTCCTGCACTACGGCAAGATCGGCGAAATGCGCACCGGCGAGGGCAAGACGCTCGTCGCTACGCTGCCGGTGTATCTGAACGCGCTGTCGGGCCGCGGCGTTCACGTAGTCACGGTCAACGACTACCTCGCGCAGCGCGACGCCGAGTGGATGGCGCGTCTCTACAACTTCCTCGGCATGTCCGTCGGCATCAATCTGTCGCAGATGGATCACGCTGCGAAACAGGAAGCGTACGCCGCCGACATCACGTACGGCACGAACAACGAATTCGGCTTCGACTACCTGCGCGACAACATGGTGTACGAGCCGGAAGCGCGCGTGCAGCGGGCGCTGAACTTCGCGGTGGTCGACGAGGTGGACTCGATCCTGATCGACGAAGCCCGTACGCCGCTGATCATCTCGGGCCAAGCCGAAGATCACACCGAACTATACGTGCGCATGAACGCGCTGCCGCCGCTGCTCGAGCGCCAGATCGGCGAAGAGAAAGCGGACGGCACCGGCGTCGAAAAGCCGGGCGACTACACGCTCGACGAAAAGGGCCGCCAGGTGTTCCTGACGGAATCGGGCCACGAAAAGGCGGAGCGCCTGCTCGCCGAGTGGGGCCTGATCGGCGACGGTGAAAGCCTGTACGCGCCGCAGAACATCACGCTGATGCACCATGTGTACGCCGCGTTGCGCGCGCACACGCTGTTCCACAAAGATCAGCACTACGTGGTGCAGAACGGCGAAGTGATCATCGTCGACGAATTCACCGGCCGTCTGATGGCCGGCCGCCGCTGGTCCGACGGCTTGCACCAGGCTGTCGAGGCGAAGGAGCACGTGAAGATTCAGAGCGAGAACCAGACGCTCGCTTCGATCACGTTCCAGAACTACTTCCGCATGTACGCGAAGCTGGCCGGCATGACCGGCACGGCCGACACCGAAGCGTACGAATTCAACGAGATCTACGGTCTCGAAACAGTGGTGATCCCGACCAACCGTCCGCCCAAGCGGATCGACAAGCAGGATCAGATCTACAAGACGGCGAAAGAACGCTACGACGCGGTGATCCGCGACATCCGCGATTGCTATGAGCGCGGTCAGCCGGTGCTGGTCGGTACGACTTCGATCGAAAACTCGGAACTGCTTTCGCATCTGCTGAAGCAGGCCGGTTTGCCGCACGAGGTGCTGAACGCGAAGCAGCACGCGCGTGAAGCGGAGATCGTCGCGGAAGCGGGGCGTCCGAAGCGCATCACGATCGCCACCAACATGGCCGGCCGCGGCACCGACATCGTGCTCGGCGGCAACGCGGAAAAGCAGGCGTCGTTCATCGAGCAGGACGAAACGATTCCTGACGACGAGAAGCAGCGCCGTATCCAGAAGCTGCACGACGAGTGGCAGACGCTGCACGATCAGGTGAAGGCCGCGGGCGGTCTGCACATCATCGGCACCGAGCGCCACGAATCGCGCCGTATCGACAATCAGTTGCGCGGCCGTGCGGGCCGTCAGGGCGACCCCGGTTCGTCGCGCTTCTATCTGTCGCTGGAAGATCCGCTGCTGCGCATTTTTGCGGGCGACCGCGTGCGCGCAATCATGGATCGCCTGAAGATGCCGGAAGGCGAGGCGATCGAAGCGGGCATCGTCTCGCGTTCCATCGAATCGGCGCAGCGCAAGGTCGAGGCGCGCAACTTCGATATTCGTAAGCAACTGCTCGAATACGATGACGTCTCAAACGATCAGCGCAAGGTGATCTATCAGCAGCGCAACGAACTGCTCGAGGCGAACGACATCACCGAAACCATTGGCGCAATGCGTCATGGCGTGATTGCCGATATCGTTCACCAGTTCGTGCCGGCGGGCAGTATCGAAGAACAGTGGGACGTGCCGGAGCTCGAGGAAGTGCTGCGCAACGAATGGCAGCTCGACCTCGCGATCCAGGAAATGATCAACGAGTCGAACTCGATCGCCTCCGACGAGATTCTGGAAGCGGTGCAAGCCGCCGCGGACGAAGCGTACGAGGCGAAGGTCGAACTGGTTGGCCGCGAATCGTTTAGCGCATTCGAACGCTCGATCATGCTGCAAACGCTCGATCGCAGCTGGCGCGAACATCTGGCCGCGCTCGATCATCTGCGTCAGGGCATCCATCTGCGCGGCTATGCGCAGAAGAATCCGAAGCAGGAATACAAGCGCGAGGCGTTCGAACTGTTCGCCGCCATGCTCGATTCGGTAAAGCTCGAAGTTACCCGCATGGTGATGAACGTGCAGATTCAGTCGCCGGAGCAGTTGGAACAGGCGGCCGAACAGATGGAAGAGCAGGGCGGCCACCTGGAAAACGTCGAGTTCCGTCACGCCGAATTCGCGGAAGCCTCAGCTGCCGCGCCTGCTGCAGCGGAAGCTGCTACCGCCGCAATGATCGGCGACGCAATGAGCCACGCTTCATCGTCGCAAGCGGTGTCGCATGCCGGGTCGGACAACGTGCCGAAGGTCGGCCGCAACGATCCGTGTCCGTGCGGCAGCGGCAAGAAGTACAAGCAGTGCCACGGCAAGATCGCATAATGTCCTGGGCGGCGCGCCACCGAGCGCGCCGCATCGCTTGGCGCGGTCTTTTTTTCACCGTGTTTTGTTGCTGATTCGCGGTGGTCCGGCATCTGGCCGAGCTACCAGTTCCGTTTCCTCAATGCCGGCGCTCGCCGGCATTTTCTTCGACAGGTCGCGACCAATGGCTGTCAATTTCCCCTCGATCGATCCCGCTCAACTGCATCCCGTCGCCGGCGTCACGCTCGGTTGGGCGGAGGCGAACATTCGTAAGCCCAACCGCAAGGACGTGCTGGTCATTTCCGTCGATGAAGGCGCGACAGTAGGCGGCGTCTTCACGCAGAACCGCTTTTGCGCGGCGCCGGTCACCGTGTGCCGCGAGAACCTGGAGCGCGTGCGCGCAGGCGGCAAGCCGATTCGTGCGCTCGTGATCAACACCGGAAATGCGAACGCGGGCACGGGCGAACCGGGCCTCGTGGCGGCGCGTGAAACTTGCGTGGAACTCGCGCGTCTCGCGGACATCGCCCCCGAACAGGTGCTGCCGTTTTCGACGGGGGTGATCCTGGAACCGTTGCCGGTGGATCGCCTGAAGGCTGGCTTGCCTGCCGCGCTCGCGAACCGCAACGAAGCGAACTGGTACGACGCCGCCCAGGCGATCATGACCACCGATACGTTGCCGAAGGCGACCTCGCGCCAGGTCACGATCGAGGGCCATACGGTCACGCTGACCGGCATCAGCAAGGGCGCCGGCATGATCAAGCCGAACATGGCGACCATGCTAGGCTTCCTGGCGTTCGACGCGGCTCTCGCGCAGCCGGTACTCGACGCGCTGATCAAACACGTGGCGGACCGTTCGTTCAACTGCATCACGATCGACGGCGATACGTCCACCAACGATTCGTTCATCCTCATTGCGTCGGGCAAATCGAGCCTGCCGACCATCACGTCCACCGGTTCACCCGCTTACGCAGCGTTGCGCGACGCGGTGACCGAAGTCGCGCAAACGCTCGCGCAACTGATTGTGCGCGACGGGGAAGGTGCGACGAAATTCATAACGGTGCACGTAGAAGGCGGTTCGAGCGTCGGCGAATGCCGCCAGATCGCATATGCAATCGGCCATTCGCCGCTCGTCAAGACGGCCTTCTATGCATCGGACCCGAACCTCGGCCGCATTCTGGCGGCGATCGGTTATGCCGGCATCGACGATCTCGAGGTCGGCAAGATCGATCTGTATCTGGACGACGTGCTGGTCGCGACTGCAGGCGGCCGCAATCCGGCGTACCGTGAAGAAGACGGCCAGCGCGTCATGAAAAAGAGCGAGATCGGCATTCGCGTCGTGCTCGGCCGCGGCAATGCGCAAGCCACGATCTGGACTTGCGATCTGTCGCACGACTACGTGAGCATCAACGCCGACTACCGCTCGTAACCGGGCTCATCATGCGGCCTCTGGCCGCTCATTCATTGTTATGGACAAACTCGAACAGTTTCTGACACGGGCCGAAGCCGTGCTCGTCCGCCTCGAAGCGATGCTTCCGCCCGCCGCGCCTGAGATCGACTGGTCGGCGGCGGTCGCTTTTCGCTGGCGCAAGCGGCAGGGGCGCGGCTATCTGCAGCCAGTGCCGGCGATTTCAGACATCACGCTCGACGATCTGCAAAACATCGATCGTCAGAAAGCGCTGATCGAACAGAACACGCGCCAATTCGTGCACAAGCTGCCGGCCAATAACGTGCTGCTGACGGGCGCGCGCGGCACCGGCAAGTCGTCGCTGATCAAGGCGTGCCTGAACGCGTACGCAAAAGACGGCCTGCGCCTGATCGAGGTGGACAAAGATGATCTGCACGATCTCGGCGATATCGTCGATCTGATCGCGAAGCGGCCTGAACGCTTCGTGGTGTTCTGCGACGACCTCTCGTTCGAAGACGGCGAGTCGGGCTACAAGGCGCTCAAAGTGGCGCTCGACGGCTCGGTCGCCGCGCAATCGGACAACGTGCTCATTTATGCGACGTCGAACCGTCGTCATCTGCTGCCCGAGTACATGAGCGACAACGAGACGTACAAGCACACGTCAGACGGTGAGATTCACCCCGGCGAGCTCGTCGAAGAAAAGATCTCGCTGTCAGAACGTTTCGGGTTGTGGGTCAGCTTCTATCCATTCAAGCAGGACGACTACTTGTCGATCATCGGCCACTGGCTGCGGCATTTCGGCTGCAACGACGCGGAAGTCGAAGCCGCGCGCGGCGATGCGCTGGTGTGGGCGCTCGAGCGCGGGTCGCGCTCCGGGCGCGTTGCATGGCAGTTCGCGCGCGACTGGTCCGGCCGGAAATCTCAGGCATGAGCGAGGCACCGAAGAACGACGTAGGCCGTCCGGTGACGGAAGTCGCTGTCGGGGTGCTGGTGCAGCCGGATGGGCGCTATCTGCTCGCGCAGCGTCCGGCGGGCAAGCCGTACGAGGGCTACTGGGAGTTTCCGGGCGGCAAGCTGGAAGCGGGCGAATCCGTCGAGGCGGCGCTTGCCCGCGAGTTGCACGAAGAACTGGGTATCGAAGTTCAGGCATGCCACCTCTGGCATACGCTCGAACACGATTATCCGCACGCGTACGTGCGGCTCTTTTTCTGCAAGGTGACGCAGTGGAAGGGCGAGCCGCACGGCCGCGAAGGCCAGGCGTTCGTGTGGCAGGCGCTGCCTGCCGACGTTTCGCCGCTGTTGCCGGCGACCATGCCGGTCCTGGAGTGGCTCGCGGCGGAGAAGTGCTGACAACTACGAAGCCACCGTTGCGGCACGGCTTAAGCGGCTCAACACAGTTTAGCAGCGCGGGCGCACGCCGGTCTTATGGAACCTATGGCTGACGGTTGGTCCGCCGCAGTGGGCGCTGTTTCGCTTGCTCATCGCCGCTGAGCGGGTTGTAGCCGTGGGGCCTTCGTGGTCCGCACAGCGGCAACAGCGCCGGCCATCCGGACTGCGCGCCCTGGCTGCTGCTCAATGCGGGTTGTAATCCCCGTCAGGCGTCTCGTCCGACGGCGCTTCCTGATCGGTCCCGCCGATCTTGTACTTCTCGGCGGCCCAGGCGCCGAGATCGATCTGCTTGCAGCGGTCCGAGCAAAATGGGCGAAAGCGGTTTTCAGGTGTCCAGCGGACGTCCTTTCCGCAAGTAGGGCATTTGACGACGGTAGGCATACGGTCAGGCAGTCAGTGCAAGTCGAACAAGTAACGAATATAGGGGCATTTGTCGCCGCTTCAAAGGCGCGGCCGAGCGGGCCGACCGCTCTATTCGAGTCTATGGAGAATTGCGACGGGCCTGCTTACAGGCTGCAAAGCGTCAACTGAAAGGGCACGTCGACATCCACCGCGCGCGGACGCAAATCGCCGTCCTGCACTGTGAAGCGCACCCACAGCATGTACTTGTTGGCGCTGGCCTCGGGAATCACGCGCAATTCAGGTGCCACGCGCACCTGCATCAATTGATACGAGCGGCCCGAGAGCATTTGCTGATAGCTGCCCGCCATTGCCATGACCTTCGATGCCTGGCCGGACTCGCGCGCGAGCCTCAGCACGATGGTGGCCGCGTCGCGCAGCGGCAGCAACGGCGTGACCCACTTGGCGATGTCCTGACGACGCTGATCGGGGTGCAACTGCTGCCACGCATAGTAGGACGGCAGGTCGAATTTGCAGGTGCCGCCCGGAATAATCGCCCGGCTTCGGATGCTTGCAAGCCATTCGTTCTCTGCAAGATGCTGGCCGGTCTTGCCCTGCATCTGCGAAAGCCCCGCCAACGTCTGCTCGATTTCTCCCAGCACGGTTTCCAGCGCGTTCTGCTCGATTCCCGGATTGCCGCGAAAGGGCGCGAGCGTTTGCCGCTGGCGTTCGAGTTCCTTCATCAGATCGGACTTGAGATCGGCGCGACCCGCGACCTCTGAGATTTCGAACAGCGTGGTCAGTGCGACATGGTGTTCCCTGGCGTCTTGCTGCGTCAGAAAGAACGTGAAGCGCTCGAACAGATCTTCGAGGCGCAATAGCGTCCGGATTCGCTCGTTGAAGGGGTACTCGTAAAGGATCAAGCGGGCTCGCCTCGGGCGTGGTCGGTGACGGGAATGCAGGACATTCTAATGCCGTGGGACTACCCTAGCAATCGCGCGCTTTTCGCACGCGTTTCAGCACATTTTTCCGCACGTTTCTCGCGGTTTTCGGCTACTTCGGCATATACGGAGCGTCAAAGTTCAACGATTCGCGCCAATAGGTGGCATACGGTGACATAGGGCACGAGCGGGCTGTTTCTTATCGAGTGCGGGGCGTGCGTTTTTGGCGTCGCTTTTATGTGTGTTGCTTAAGCCCGGCTTCGCCCCCTGCTTGAGAGGCGCGCTTCATATGCCGCCTCACATACCCGCTTCATACGCCTGCGTGACACGCTCTCTCTCTTCACACGCCCACTTCATGCGCCCACTCTGCCGCTCACTCCAAACGCGCATCGCACGCCGGTGACACGCCGCATCACAGGCCGCATCACGCGCGCGCAAGCGACAGATACGCGCGATGCTGTGCATCGACCTGCGCGACCAGCGCATCAAGCGGCGCGTTGTCGTTGACGATCACGTCATCCGCGGCGGCGAGCCGCGCTTCGCGCGTGGCCTGGCGCGCGATGATCGCAAGCACCTGTTCGCGGCTGAAACCATTGCGGTTCATCACGCGCGAGATTTGCGTCTCCACGCTGCAATCCACGGCGAGTACGCGATTCACGCGGTTTTTCCAGGTACCCGACTCGACCAGCAGCGGGACCACAACGATCACATAAGGCCCTGTGGCCTCGTGTTGCTCGCGTTCCGTTTCCGCGCGAATCAACGGATGCGTGATGTTCTCTAGCCGCTTGCGCGCCGCATCGTCGCTGAAGACGAGCGAGCGCATACGTGCACGGTCCAGCGAGCCGTCCGTGGCCACGAACGCATTGCCGAACTCGGCGGCGATCTGCGGCATTGCGATGCCGTGCGGCGCGGTGATGCGATGCGCGATCAGATCGGTGTCGACGAGCGGCACGTCACGCGCCGCGAACAGGTCGGCAACCGTCGATTTGCCGCTGCCGATGCCGCCGGTGAGTCCCACAACGAACATGCTCAGCCTCCGAGAGCCAGGTAAAGCGGTGTGCCGAAAAACAGTGTGAGGACGCCGCCCGCAGCAAGAAACGGCCCGAAGGGCAGTGGCTCTCCGAACCGCATGCGGCCACGCCAGGTCGCCGCGAGACCGACGACCGCGCCCGCCACGGCGGCAACCAGCACGATCTGAGGAAGCGCCGCCCAGCCGAGCCAGGCGCCGAGCGCCGCGAGGAGTTTAAAGTCGCCGTAACCCATGCCGTCGATACCTCGCACGAGCCGGAAGAGCCAATGCACGGCCCATAGCACCAGATAGCCGAAGATAGCGCCGAGCACGGCGTCCTGAAGACTCGCGAACATGCCGTTGAAATTGACGATGATGCCCGCCCACAGGAGCGGCAACGTCATCGAGTCCGGCAGCAGATGGGTGTCGATGTCGATGGCGCTCATTGCTAGCAGGGCCGCGCACAGTCCGAACGCGGCGAGCGCGGCGAGCGTCGGGCCGAATATCGCCAGCGCGCCCGCTGCGAGCCCTGCGCTGGCGATTTCGAGCAGCGGATAGCGCAGGCTCACCCGGGCTTTGCATGCGGAACAGCGACCACGCAGCAGGACGTAGCTGAGCACCGGCAGGTTCTCCCACGCGTGCAGCACATGCCCGCAATGAGGACATGCGCTGCGCGGCACCCACAGGTTGTAGCGCGCCGGCAGACCGTCCTGTTCGAGAGGTTCGTCAGTGACCTCGCTGACTTCAAGGCGCCATGCCCGTTCGAGCATGACCGGCACCCTATGCACGACGACGTTCAGGAAGCTGCCGATCACGAGGCCAAATATGATCGCCAAAGCGAACTGCAACGCGGAGGGCAAGCTACCAAATGCCTGACCGAGAGCGGCTGCGAAATGACCAGACAGCAGGTTCGAAAACGGGGCCGAAAGCAGGCTGGAAGAGGTTTCTGGCACGAGTGAATGAGTTGCCTGCATGGATGAAACGATAGATTCGGCTGCGATGCTACACCACGTTGCCGAGTTGAATAATGGGAAGATACATCGCGATGACAAGCCCGCCGACCAGCGCCCCCAGCACCACGATGACGAGCGGTTCGCACAGGCTCGACAGCGTGCCGATCTTTTCGTCTACCTGACGGTCGGCCAGCGATGCCACGTCGAGAAGCATGGTGTCGAGTGCTCCGGACTCCTCCGCAACGGCGACCGGTTGCACGACCTCGGGCGGGAAGCAGCGCGCCGCGCGCATCGCCGCAGCGAGCCGTTCGCCGCGCCGCAACCGCGCCGCGATGTCCACAGTCGCGTGGTCGAAAAAAGCGTTGCCCGTGGCGTGAGTCAGCGAATCGAATGCATCGGCGAGCGGCGTGCCGGCCGACAGCAAGGTGCCGAGCGCGCGGCTCCAGCGTGCGGCGCAAAGCGTGGCGAACAACGGACCGGCGACCGGCATTGTCAGCGATAAACGCGCGAAGCGGATGCGCGCCGCTTCGGAACGTCGCAGGAGAAACGTCACTGCGGAACAGGCCAAAAATAGGCCCGCGATGGCCGGGATGCTCCATTGCGCGGCACCGGACGACAGCGCCAATACAAACTGCGTTGGCGCGGGCAAACGGGCGCCAAAGCCGTCGAAAATCTGCTTGAAGGTCGGCACCACCCAGACGAGCAAGGCGGCGGTAATTGTCAGAGCGAGCAGCAGAATCGCGACTGGATAGGTCAATGCCGCGCGCACTTTGGCCCGCTGCGCGGCGGCGCGTTCGCGGTCGTCCGCGATTCGCGCGAGAACGGCGGACAGAGCGCCAGCGGCCTCGCCGACTTCGACGAGTTGACAATACAGCGCGTTGAACTGCACCGGATACCGCTGCAATGCGGCCGAAAACCGCAGGCCCGCCGTGATGTCGCGCGCCAGTGCGCCGACGATCCGCGGCATGCCCGGACGGCGCGAACTTTGCGCCTGGGCCAGCAGTTCCAGCGCGGGGGCGAGCGGCAAGCCGGCGCGCAGCAGGCTGGCGAGCTGGCGCGTGAACAACGTGACGTCGGCGGCATTCGTTTTTGGACGAGGCGCTGGCCCTTGGGCCTTCAAGTCGACCACGAACAGGTTGCCGCGTTTGAGCAGCGCGCGAGCGGCGCCCGCATCCGGCGCGATCAGCGAGCCCGCTTTGCGGTTGCCGTCGGCATCGACACCGTGCCACCGGAAGCGCGTATCGGTTGACGCCGGGCGATGTGTCGTGGGAGTACTCATGCGAGCTCGGTGGCGGCGAGTGCTTCGGCGAGACTCGTCGTGCCGTCGCGCACGAGAGCCAACGCGGCGTCGCGCAACGTGCCGACGCGTTCGCTGCGAGCCTGCCGGGCGAGTTCGTGCGTACCCGCGCGCGCGACGATGAGCTCACGCATCGCATCGGACACCGGCATGACCTGATGGACGCCGACGCGGCCGCGATAGCCGATGCCGTGGCAAGCCGCGCAGCCCGTCGCAGCATAGGGATGCCAACCGCGGATCTGGTCCTCGACGAAGCCCGCGGCGCGAAGCGCAGCCGCAGAGTGCGGCGCGGGCGACCGGCACGCCGCGCAAAGGCGGCGCACCAGCCGCTGCGCCGTCACCATGCGCAGCGCGGCCGCGAGGTTGTACGGCGCCACGCCGATGTCGATCAAACGCGCAACAGCGGCTGGCGCGTCGTTCGTGTGCAACGTCGACAGCACCAGGTGGCCGGTTTGTGCGGCCTTCACGGCGACGTCGGCGGTTTCCTCGTCGCGTATTTCGCCGACCATGATGACGTCCGGGTCCTGGCGCAGAAAAGCGCGCAACGCGACGGCGAAAGTCAGCCCGGCCTTTTCACGCACGCTGACCTGATTAATGCCGGCCAACTGGATTTCCGCCGGATCTTCGACGGAACAGAGATTGCGCGCCTCGCTATTGAGAAGATTCAGGAAGCAGTACAACGACAGGGTCTTGCCGCTGCCTGTCGGGCCCGTGACGAGCACGAGACCATGCGGTGCGCGAATCGCGGCATCGACGGCATCGCGCTGCGCTGCATCGAGTCCGAGCAAGTCGAGCGACAGATCTGTTGGCAGCGCGTCGAGCCTGCGCAATACGAGCTTTTCTCCGAACAGCGTGGGCAGGGAGTTGACGCGATAGTCCTCGAGCCGTCCTGGCGACGTGGCGATCCGCAGTCGGCCGTCCTGTGGGACGCGCCGCTCGGCGATGTCCATACGCGCCAGAACCTTCACACGCGTAATGAACGCGTCGCGCAGATGGGCGGGAGGCGTCGCCATTTCATGCAGCACGCCGTCGATGCGCAGGCGCAGGCGCCAGCCGTTTTCCCCCGGCTCGATGTGCACGTCGGACGCGTTGCGGCGTGTTGCTTCCCGCAAAGTGTCAGTCAGAAGACGCACGGCGGGGGCGTTGTCGGGATCGTTGAGCGTTGCCGCGCCGTCGTCGGTTTCGCCGGTGAACGCGCTTGGCTTATTGCGGGAGGCGCTTTCGCTGCCGGCCGGCAGCGGCCGCAGCAAGGCCGCACGTTGAAAAGAAGCTTGCATGAAGAGCCGGCGATGAGCCGCCTGTAGAACACGACGGGTTCATCTTCGAGCAAGGCGGGCGGCGGCGCTATTCGGCCATTCGGCTAATGGCGGGCGGGGTGGGGTTGTGGGATGCTGGTGTACGGCGCACGGTGTACGGCGCACGGCGCACCGCAGTGAAGGGTAAATTGCGCGGCTGATGGGGGACTGAGCGGGCAATGGCCGGGACTAACTGGCGAGCAAGCGGTGAGCGAGCGGCGACTAACTGGCGAGCACCGACGGACCAATGGCAAAACCACCGGGAAGACCACCGTCAGACCCAACCCGCCACTAGCGCGCGACTTGACGGCTGCTCGACTCTCCCCGGTCGGCAACTAACCAAGCAACGCCTTGCCGCCCTTCACGCGCACCGGTGGCCTGAACAGCTTGACAGTGCGGATCGCCTGGTCGTCACTGCGCATGACTTCGAGCTTCACGTCGCCGATTTGCACGCACACGTCGCCATCGGGAATGTCTTCGAGAATTTCGAGAATGAGGCCGTTGAGCGTTTTCGGCCCGTCCGTAGGGAGCGCGAGTTGCAGCCAGCGGTTTAACTCGCGCAGCGGCATGCTCCCCGCGACGATGCATTCGCCGAGTTCGTTCCAGCCGCCGCGCGAATTGGCGCCACGCGGGATCGACGTGGTGAATTCGCCGATCAGTTCCTCGATGATGTCTTCCGGCGTAACGAGCCCTTGCAGCTCGCCGTATTCATTGACGACGAGTGCAATCCGGTGACGGCTCTCCTGAAAGTACTGCAATTGCTGGAACACCGGCGTGCCGGTCGGCACGAAGTACGGCTCGGTGAGCAGTTCGCGCAGCGTCTCGCGCTCCAGTTCCTGGTTGTGCAGAGCCGCGAGTGTCTTGCGAACGTGCAGCACGCCGAGCACGCGGTCGATATCGCCCTGATAGACGATCAGCTTGTTGTGATAGCAGGTTTCGAGTTGATGCAGAATCTGTTCGAACGGTGCGTCGAAGTCGAGCGCCTCGATGCGGCGGCGCGGAATCATCACGTCGTCCACGGAGATGTTTTCGAGGTCGAACAGATTCAGCAGAATGCTGCGGTGTTTGGTCGGCATGAAGCTGCCGGACTCGAGCACGATGGTGCGCAGTTCTTCGGTGGAGAGGCGCTGATCGCGCGCGCCTTGTGTGTTGATATGCAGGATCCGCAAGATGCCAGTGGCGAACAGATTGACGAACCAGACGAGCGGTTTGGCGACCCGCATCATCGGCGCGATCAGCAGGCTGGCGGGCAGTGCGATCTTCTCGGGAAAAGTCGCGCCGACAATCTTCGGCGTGATTTCGGCAAAAACAATGATCAGGAATGCGACGATACCCGTCGCAATCGACAGCACCATGTTGTTACGGCCGAACGTGTGCAATGCAATTGAAGTGGTCAACACCGGAATGATGGTGTTGAACAAATTGTTGCCGATCAGCACGACGCTCAGCAGCTGGTCGGTGTGCGCCAATAGACCCTGAGTGGTCTTCGCGCCCAGCGCATTCTTGCTGGCAAGGTGCTTCAGGCGATGGCGGTTGAGCGCCATCATCGCCGTTTCGGAAATCGAGAAGAAGCTCGAGCAGATAAGCAGCAGGAAGACGGCGCCAATCTGCGCCCATAAGGGAAGTTGTTCCACGCGTCGTGAAGAAGAGAGGGGAAAGGATGGAGAGAATATAGCAGAGGGGCTTGCGCCATCCGCCTGTGGGGATGCCGGCAGCGGGCGCCCATGCTTGAGGTTCGAGCTTGACGCGCAGCCTTACGGAAAATTCGGCCGAAAAAACAAAAAACCGCCGAGCAAGCTGGGCGGTTTTTCTAGCCTTGAACTAACAAGGAAAATCTGGTCGGGGTGAGAGGATTCGAACCTCCGGCCTCTACGTCCCGAACGTAGCGCTCTACCAGGCTAAGCTACACCCCGATGTGTACTGCGGACTCGATTAAGACTAAGCTGGCGTCCGGGTCTCGTTTAAGACTGTCTCGCCGTCGAGTAAGAACATAATTCTATCAGGCTTTCTTTGTAAATGGAATCCGGGAACGAAGAAATTGCGGCTGCGGCCGCCTGTGCTTCCTGTTTCGCGCATTCGAGCGTGTGATCCAGCGCGCCGGAACGCGTGATCGCCTCGAAGATGGTGTCGAAACGGTCGGTGCCGCCTTGTTCGATGGCCTCGCGGGCGAGAGCCGACTGCTCGCGCGTGCCGCGCTCTATCAGGTAAATAAGCGGCAGCGTAGGCTTGCCTTCGCGCAGATCGTCACCGGCATTTTTACCCATCGATTCGGCCGTGCCCGTGTAGTCGAGCCAGTCGTCCATGATCTGGAAAGCGGTGCCGATGCGCCGGCCAAATTCCGCTGCCGCTGCCTCGATTCTGGCATCCGCGCCGGCCAGCACTGCGCCCAGTTGCGCCGCTGCCTCGAAAAGCTTGGCCGTCTTGTAGCGGATCACCTGCATGTAGCGGGCTTCGTCCACATCCGCGTCGTGCATGTTCAGCAGTTGCAGCACTTCACCTTCGGAAATGATGTTGGTCGCTTCCGACAGGATCTCCATGACCCGCATCTTGCCGACGCCGACCATCATCTGGAACGAGCGCGAATAGAGAAAATCGCCGACCAGCACGCTCGCCGCGTTGCCGAACAGCGCGTTGGCGGTCTGGCGGCCGCGCCGCAGATCGGATTCGTCGACCACGTCGTCGTGCAGCAGCGTGGCGGTGTGGATGAATTCGACGACTGCCGCCAGTTCATGCCGATGCCCCGTGGTTTCTCCGAGCGCGCCAGCCACCAGCAGCAGCAGCGCGGGCCGCAGCCGCTTGCCGCCGGCGCTGATGATGTACTCGGAAATCTGGTTGATCAGCATCACCTCGGACGCAAGACGGTGCCGGATGACGCGATTCACCTGCTGCATGTCTTCGGCGATCGGAGCGAGCAGGCTGGCGGCGTTGGAGGAGGGAATGGCAGTCGACGACATGATGGCTGAGTTGGGTAGTGCCGCGAATTATAAGGCGAATCGCGGTTGTTCCGGGTCGCGGACTGCCGCGCGGCGCGCTCGTGGACGCCGCGGGGCGGCGTCCGGCATCCGGCTGCGCGTTACCCGGCCGGAACGCGGGGCCGCTCTCAATCAGTTTTGACCGAGCAGCTAACTCTATGTATAATCACGGGTTTCCGCGCGCGGTGCGTGGGGAAAATGAAAAACGAATGAACACAGAGTGAGGTTTTCAATGTACGCGGTCATAAAAACCGGTGGCAAGCAGTATAAAGTTGCCGTCGGCGAAAAACTTAAAGTAGAACAGATACCGGCAGACATTGACGCTGAAATCACGCTCGACCAGGTTCTCGCAGTGGGCGAAGGCGAATCGATTAAGTTCGGTACGCCGCTGGTCAGTGGGGCTTCCGTCAAGGCTACCGTCGTGTCGCAAGGTCGTCACGCAAAAGTGACCATCTTCAAGATGCGTCGCCGGAAGCACTACCAGAAGCATGGCGGCCACCGCCAGAACTATACCGAACTGCGCATCGACGCGATCAACGCGTAAGCGCACCGGTTAAGGAGCAAATCAAATGGCACACAAAAAGGCAGGCGGATCATCCCGCAACGGCCGCGACTCTGAATCGAAGCGTCTCGGCGTGAAGGTTTACGGCGGCCAGGCTATCAACGCTGGCGGCATCATCGTGCGTCAACGCGGTACGCGTATGCACCCGGGCGAAAACGTTGGTATCGGCAAGGATCACACCTTGTTCGCACTGACGGACGGCCACGTCAATTTCTCGACGAAAGGCGCCGCGAAGAAGCACATGGTCAACGTGATCCCGGCAGCAGTCTGAGTTTACTCAGGCACGGGCTTCAGGACCGGAAAAAGGCCCCGCGAAGTTAGCGGGGCTTTTTTTATTGCCGCGAGGCGGCCATTGGCGCTGGAACTCCCGGCCTTGGCCTATGCCGTTCGGTCGATTGATCACCTCGCGGCGAGCGCGGCAAAATAGAAGCACTCAGCAGTATCCAGCAGCACCATCTGGCAGTACACCACGGGACGGAGTTACGCATGAAGTTCATTGACGAAGCGAGGATTGAAGTCATCGCCGGCGACGGAGGGGATGGCAGCGCGTCGATGCGCCGCGAGAAGTTCGTTCCGTTCGGCGGCCCCGATGGCGGCGACGGCGGACGGGGCGGCAGCGTGATTGCGGTAGCAGACCGCAACATCAACACGCTGATCGACTACCGCTACGCAAAGAAACATATGGCGCGAAACGGCGAGAACGGCCGTGGCGCGGACTGCTACGGCAAGGGCGGCGACGACATCACGCTGCGTATGCCGGTTGGCACCACTATTACCGACATGGAAACCGGCGAACTGATCGCCGATCTGACCGAGCACAACCAGAGCGTGCAGATCGCGCAGGGCGGCGCGGGCGGTCTCGGTAACCTGCATTTCAAATCCAGCACCAACCGCGCGCCGCGCCAGAAAACCGACGGCAAGCCGGGCGAGCGTCGCATGGTGCGCCTCGAACTGAAGGTACTGGCCGACGTCGGCCTGCTCGGCATGCCGAACGCGGGCAAGTCGACGTTTATCTCTTCGGTGTCGAACGCCAAGCCGAAGATCGCCGACTATCCGTTCACCACGCTTGCGCCGAATCTCGGCGTGGTGCGTGTCGGACCGAGCCGCAGTTTCGTGATCGCCGACATCCCCGGTCTGATCGAAGGCGCCGCAGAAGGCGCGGGGCTCGGCCACCAGTTCCTGCGGCACCTGCAGCGCACGGGCTTACTGCTGCACATCGTCGATCTGGCGCCGTTCGACGAAGCGGTGGATCCGGTCGCGGAAGCCAAGGCGATCGTCAACGAACTGCGCAAGTACGACGAGCTGCTGTACGAAAAGCCGCGCTGGGTCGTCCTCAACAAGCTCGATATGGTGCCCGAGGACGAGCGTGAAGCGCGCGTTTCGGCGTTTATCGAGGGCTTTGGCTGGGACGGTCCGGTTTTCGAAATCTCGGCGCTGACCGGTCAAGGTTGCGAGAATCTCTGCTATGCGGTGTTCGACTACATCGCCGCCCATTCGGAAGCGCAGCGCGCGGCCGAAGCCGAAGATCTGGCCGCCGACGTGCGCTTTCGCGAAAAGCCGGAAGCATCGGCCGCCCCCGCCGGCGAGCCCAGTGGCGATCCGCAGGGCTAAGCAACTCGAGCGCCGGGCCTTGGCGGCTTACCGGCGCGCGTCAGGCGTCATCTTGGGAGACTGCGCACAATGCGTTCCGTCATCGCAGATTCACGGCGATTGGTAGTGAAAGTCGGCTCGAGCCTCGTCACGAATGACGGGCGCGGCCTCGATCATGCTGCGATCGGCCGCTGGGCTGCGCAGATTGCCGCTTTGCGCGCGCAAGGCAAGGAAGTGGTGCTGGTAAGTTCCGGCGCCATCGCGGAAGGAATGCAGCGGCTCGGTTGGACAAAGCGTCCACGCGAAATCGACGAACTGCAGGCGGCCGCGGCTGTCGGGCAAATGGGACTCGCGCAGGTCTACGAAAGCCGCTTTGCGGAGCATTCGATCCAGACGGCGCAGATCCTGCTGACTCACGCCGACCTTGCCGACCGCGAGCGCTATCTGAATGCGCGTTCCACGTTGCTGACGCTGCTGCGGCTCGGCGTGGTGCCGATCATCAATGAGAACGACACAGTCGTTACCGACGAAATCAAGTTCGGCGACAACGACACGCTGGGCGCACTGGTCGCGAACCTCATTGAAGGCGACGCGCTGGTTATTCTCACCGACCAGCAAGGGCTCTTTACCGCCGATCCGCGGAAGGACCCGAACGCCACGCTGGTTCAGCAGGCGGATGCCGGCGCTCCGGACCTCGAAGCGATGGCCGGCGGCGCCGGTTCCAGCCTTGGTCGCGGCGGCATGCTCACCAAGATTCTCGCGGCCAAGCGCGCCGCGCATAGCGGAGCAAACACGGTGATCGCGAGCGGGCGCGAAGCGGACGTGCTGTCGCGGCTGGCCTCGGGCGAAGCGATCGGCACGCAATTGATCGCGCGCACGGCGCGCATGGCAGCGCGTAAGCAGTGGATGGCCGATCACTTACAGGTGCGCGGGCATGTCGTGATCGACGACGGCGCCGTCGAGAAGCTCACAGCAGGCGGCAAGAGCTTGCTGCCTATCGGCATTGTCGGCGTGCAGGGAGCGTTTGCTCGCGGTGAGGTGATCGCTTGCCTGAACGCGGCCGGTCGGGAAGTGGCGCGCGGCCTCACAAACTACAGCAGTGCTGAAACGAAGTTGATCCAGCGGCGTCCGAGCGGCGAGATTGAATCGGTGCTGGGCTATATGTTGGAGCCGGAGCTGATTCATCGCGATAATCTCGTGCTGGTTTGATTTGCCGTCCGCCTCACGCGTAAGATATAAAAAAGCCGTTCCCGCATTTGCTGGAACGGCTTTTTTGTCAGCGGAGCAGCCGAGTGTCAATGGATCAACGACGCCGCCGTGCGCTTATAGCGGATGTTGTCCACAATCGACTTCGCGCTCCCGGTAGGGATCTTGTTCGCGCACAAATAATCCTGATACAGCACCGCGTGATATGCGTTCAGTGCGCCGTTCTCGATACGCGTGAAGTCGTTCGCGACCGTTCGGTCCCAACCGTCGTGATCCGCGTTCAGGCCGGCGTACAGGCGCCATTCATAGGTGTCGCAGCGGATGCCCTCGTAGTTCACGTTGCGGGCGCCACTCGGGCTCGTCACGACCACGGTATAGCGCACGACGCCGTCCGAGCCGACAGTAAGGGAATTCCCGTCGATCGCGAAATGCAACGGCGTATTGCCCGACACCTCGAAAGGCAGCAGATTCGAGTTCTGCGGCAGCGGCGGCAAGGTATCGACCTTGTTTTCGACCCAAGTGGTCGGCCGGTCGAGCAGGTACGCAAACGTGCTGTCGTCCTTGTTGGTGGGTTTGCCGGCGCTCGAACAGCCAGCCAGCAGGGCGCCGGTGGCGACGCACGCCACGACGAGAGCAAGTGCTTTCAATATGGTTTCCTCGAAAAAGCGGGCGCAGCTTGAGGAGCCGCGCCCGCATAAGGCGACATAGGCGGCATGGACAGCCGCGCAGAATGGTTAATTACGCATGCCCTGACGGAGCATTGCACCCGCGGCCTCGCGAGCCGATTCGTCCTCGAGTTCCGATACGGCGCCTGCCTCGTTCCCCGGGCTGGCGTTTTCGCCGCAATCAGACACGCGTGTGGTGTGAACCGAAGTTTCGATCCTGACGGACGTTACCGTGGTCACCGTCATTACCGTGGAATCCGGCGGACTTTCCATTGACGACGCTATCCTGGGATAACGCGCTCCAGAGTGCCCACCGGGTCTTTCCGCACGCGGCGCAGTCCGGCGCATGAAACGGGATAGCTCCGTCAGCGCCAACTGATACACATCCCGCTTGAACTCGATCACACAGTCGAGCGGCACCCAGTACTCGTTCCAGCGCCAGGCATCGAACTCCGGGTGGTCGGTGGCGCGCAAGCAGATGTCGCAGTCGCGCCCCACCATTCGGAGCAAAAACCAGATTTGTTTCTGGCCGCGGTAGTGACCGCGTACCTCGCGCTTGATGAACTTGTCAGGCACCTCGTAACGCAACCAGTCGCGTGTGCGGCCGATCACCTTGACGTGCTCAGGAAGCAGACCGGTTTCTTCGTGTAACTCCCGGTACATCGCTTGCACGGGGGTCTCTCCGTACTTGATGCCCCCCTGCGGAAACTGCCAGGAATGTTCACGGAGCCGTTTGCCCCAAAACACCTCGTTGTGCGCGTTCAAGAGGATGATGCCGACGTTCGGGCGAAAGCCTTCACGATCCAGCATACAACCACCTTCGAATCCTTTAAAATTGCTTTGATTATAAACAGATAACGGACCTGACGCACCGATTCGCACCAGATTGGAACGATTCGCCGCAAAAGGGTTGGGTTTGCGGTAGCCTGTCCGTCTTCCCGTACCTTATCCCGTGTGCAAAAGGCTTTGCGCGGAGGCTGGGGCGCCCCGGTGGCAGTCCTTGCGCCGCACTGGCGAACCGGGCGGTGCCCGGCGCCGTAGCCGTGTCGATTTCCCGTTTTACCCTTTCGGGCGGTCCCTCCGGAGCCGCCGCTTTTGGAAAATCTGAATGAAAGCTTCCCGTTTCTTTATCGGCACCCTGAAAGAAGCTCCGGCAGACGCCGAGATCGTCAGCCACAAGCTCATGGTGCGTGCCGGCATGATCCGCCGCGTCGCCGGCGGCATCTATAACTATCTGCCGATCGGCCTGCGCTCGATTCGCAAGGTGGAAGCCATTGTGCGCGAGGAAATGAACCGGGCAGGCGCGATCGAGTTGCTGATGCCGGCCGTGCAGCCGGCCGAGCTGTGGCAGGAGTCCGGCCGCTGGGAAAAATACGGTCCCGAACTGCTGCGCTTCAAGGACCGCAAGCAATCCGACTTCGTGATCGGACCGACCCACGAAGAAGTGGTGACGGACATCGCGCGTGGTCAGATCAAGAGCTACCGTCAGTTGCCGGTCAACTTCTACCAGATCCAGACGAAGTTTCGCGACGAGATTCGTCCGCGTTTCGGCGTGATGCGCGGCCGCGAGTTCATCATGAAAGACGCGTACTCGTTCGACAAGGACGCAGCGGGCCTGCGCGAGTCGTATCGCAAGATGTACGACGCGTACGTGCGCATTTTCACGCGGCTGGGTCTCGATTTCCGCGCGGTGGCGGCGGATAACGGTTCTATCGGCGGAAGCGGCTCGCATGAATTCCACGTGATCGCCGAAACCGGCGAAGACGCAATCGCCTATTGCCCGACCTCCGATTTCGCCGCGAACGTCGAAGCGGCGGACGCGCTCCCGCTCTACGCTCAGCGCGCGGCTCCTGCCGAGGAAATGAAGAAGACACCGACGCCGGGCAAGGCAAAGTGCGAGGCCGTGGCCGAACTGCTCAACATTCCGCTTGAGCGCACCATCAAGTCGATCGTGCTCGCTACCGAAAACAAAGGCGCCGAACCGACCATCTGGCTGCTGATGCTGCGCGGCGATCACGATCTGAACGAGATCAAGGCAAGCAAGCTGCCGGGCCTTGCCGATTTCCGCATGGCGACCGAGGCTGAGATCATCGAGACCTTCGGCACGCCGCCGGGCTATCTCGGCCCGCTGAACACCAGGAAGCCGGTGAAGGTCGTCGCGGACCGCACGGTCGCGAACATGAGCGACTTCGTAGTGGGCTCGAACGAAGTGGACTACCACACCACGGGCGTGAACTGGGGCCGCGATCTGCCGGAACCGGTCGTCGCGGACATTCGCAACGTGAAGAAGGGCGATCCGTCGCCGGACGGCAAGGGCGTGATCGACATTTGCCGCGGCATCGAAGTCGGCCATGTGTTCCAGCTCGGCACCAAGTATTCGGAAGCGATGAACGCGACGTGCCTCGACGAAAACGGCAAGCCGCAGCCGATGGAAATGGGCTGTTACGGCATCGGCATCACGCGCATTCTCGGCGCCGCGATTGAACAGAATTTCGACGACAAGGGCATCATCTGGCCGGAATCGATCGCGCCGTTCGAGGTCGTGCTGTGCCCGATGGGCTATGACCGCAGCGAAGCAGTGCGCGAGCAGGCCGACAAGCTATACGCGGCGCTGGTCGAAGCGGGCATCGACGTGATTCTCGACGATCGCGGCGAGCGCCCCGGCGTGATGTTCGCCGACTGGGAACTGATCGGCGTGCCGCATCGCCTCGTGATCGGCGACCGTGGCCTCAAGGAAGGCAAGCTCGAATATCAGGGTCGCCGCGACGCCGAGGCGACCCTACTGCCCGTCGATGAAGCCGCGCAAACGATCATCGCGAAGGTTCGCGCGGCGCTGGCGCGCTAAGCGGGGCGGACGGTGGAGTACACCTTCCTCTCCGCGACCGTCCTGCTGATTCTGATCACCGATCCGCTCGGCAACATTCCGCTCTTCATCAGTTGCCTGCGCGGTGTGTCGCCGAAGCGGCGCACCGCAGTGATCCTGCGCGAGGTCGCGATCGCGTTTGCGATCCTGCTGGTGTTCATGGTGGTCGGGGACGCGTTCTTGCGCATGATGAGTCTCACCGACCAGTCGTTGCGTATCGGCGGCGGCATCGTGTTGTTTCTGATTGCGCTGCGCATGGTGTTCCCGCATCCGGACGGCCCGTTCGGCGGCGACGTGCGCGGCGGCGAGCCGTTGATCGTACCGCTCGCCATTCCGGCGCTGGCGGGGCCGTCGGCGCTCGCGACCGTGATGCTGCTGACGTCGCAGGCGCCTGGCAAGATGTTCGAATGGATCGGCGCGCTTACCGTCACGATGATCGTCTGCGCAGCCGTGCTGATGCTGGCCGAGCGTATTCAGGCGTGGCTCGGCGAGCGCACCATGATGGCGTTCGAACGGCTGATGGGACTCGTGCTGGTGGCGATTTCAGTGGAAATGATGCTCGGCGGTATCCGCGCGTTTGTGCATCAACTGTGAGTGAGGCGCGTTGTTGGTGAGGAGGTCAACCGGGCGACACGGTGCAGATCTCTGAACTGAGTTGAGCTCATCTCGCAGTCTTTCACGCAACAAAAAGCGGCCCCGCAGGCCGCTTTTTTCATCTGGTCAATTCCGCGCCGCGCAAGACAGCGCGGCGACGAATCGGACAACTCAAGCGCCTTCAGTCAGCGCGCGAATGGTGGGCAGGTTGCGCCAGTAGCCTTTCGCATCCATGCCGCAGCCGAACACATAGCGGTCCGGCACTTCGAAGCCGCAGTAATCCGGGCGCAACGGCTTGGCTTTCGGAATGATCTTTTCGCACAGCACCGCGCTCAAGAAACGCTTTGCGCCCATCGCGAGAATGCGGTCGCGGATCGCCGCCATCGTCTCCCCTTCGTCCAGGATGTCGTCGAGCACCAGCACCACGCGATCCTTCACCGATTCAGCCGGCGCCACGCGCCATTGCATCTCATTGCCACCCTTGGTGGTGTTGCGATAGCGGGTGAGGTGGATGTAGTCGAACTCGAGCGGAAAATCGAGGTGCGGCAACAGCATGCCGGTGAAGACCGCCGCGCCGCCCATTACCGACAGCACGAGCGGAAAGTCCTCGCTCATTTCGTTGCGGATGGCGGCAGCCATGCCGCTGATCGACGCATTGACCTCGTCGGCCGAAACGATTTCTTCGGAATGGCTAAAAATGTGGAGGGCTTCTTCGCGGTTCATGACGTCTGACGGGCGGTGACTGTATACATAGTGTGAGTGAGAACGCCCCGAAGGAAGTCCCCCTTGGTGACGGCGGCGGCCGGTGGGTCCGCAACCCGCGCGCCGCCATCTTGCTAAAGCTTAGCGCATGCCGGGCAGCATACCCTTCATGCCGCGCATCATCTTTTGCATATTGCCGCCCTTCAACTTCTTCATCATGGTGCGCATCTGATCGTACTGGTTCAGCATGCGGTTCACTTCCTGCACCTGGACGCCCGCGCCTGCCGCGATGCGGCGCTTGCGCGTGGCCTTGATGAGATCCGGCTTGGCGCGCTCGAGCGGCGTCATCGAATTGATGATGCCTTCCATGCGGCGCATCTGCTTTTCGGCCTGGCCCATGTCGGCGCCGGCGGCGGCTTGCTGGAATTGCGCGGGCAGTTTGTCCATCAGCGACGAGAGGCCGCCCATGCCCTTCATTTGCGTGAGCTGCGCGCGGAAATCGTTGAGGTCGAAGTCGCCGCCTTTCTTGACCTTGTCGGCGAGCTTCTGCGCGGCTTGAACATCTACGCCGCGTTGCGCTTCTTCGACGAGGGCGAGAATGTCGCCCATGCCGAGAATCCGGTTCGCCATACGATCCGGATAAAACACTTCGAGGCCGTCGAGCTTTTCCGCGACGCCGACGAACTTGATCGGCTTGCCCGTGACGTGACGCACCGAGAGCGCCGCGCCACCGCGCGAGTCGCCGTCGAGCTTGGTGAGCACCACGCCGGTGAGCGGCAACGCGTCGCTAAACGCTTTCGCAGTGTTGACCGCGTCCTGACCGAGCATCGCGTCGACGACGAAAAGCGTTTCCGCCGGCTTCAACGTGGTGTGCAGCGCGGTGATTTCCTGCATCATCGCTTCGTCGATACCGAGACGGCCGGCCGTGTCGACCAGCAGCACGTCGTGATAGTGACGCCTGGCCCAATCGACTGCGGCGCGCGCGATGTCGACCGGCTTCTGATCCGGCTCCGACGGGAAGAAGTCCGCGCCAACCTGCTCGGTCACCGTCTTCAACTGCGCGATAGCAGCGGGGCGATAGACGTCGCACGAAACAGTCAGGACCTTCTTCTTGTACTTCTCGCGCAGCAGTTTGGCGAGCTTGCCGACCGTGGTCGTCTTACCCGCGCCTTGCAGACCGGCCATGAGGATGACGGCCGGCGGCGTGACGGCGAGGTTCAGTTCAGCGGCCTTGCCTTCGTAGTCGCCGCCGATCACCGCGGTCAGCTCGCGCTGCACCACGCCGACGAGCGCCTGACCCGGCGACAGGCTGCTGATGACTTCCTCGCCGAGCGCTTTCTCCTTCACCTTCGCGATGAACTCGCGCACGACGGGCAGCGCCACGTCCGCCTCGAGCAGCGCGAGGCGCACTTCGCGCAGCATTTCCTGGGTGTTCGCCTCGGTGAGCCGGGCTTCGCCGCGCAGCGTCTTGACGACGCGCGCCATCCGTTGAGTCAGATTGTCGAGCATGGGGAGCGATGAACAGTGCGGCCCGGGCGGGCGCGAAGTGGAAGACGTCGCGGAGCAGGGGCCTAGTGTAAACTTCGAATATGGATATTGTACTGTATGCCCTCACCGCGCTCCTGTACGGCGGACTCGCCGTGGCCGGCTGGCGCTCGCACCGGCACGCCGGCTCGCGCCCCATGCTGGAAAGCGTTCCGCCGATGCCGGCCGCCGCAACCACCGGCGCGACCGCGCGAGCACAGTCCGGCTTTGCCGGCTCGGCAGCTTCGGGCATGAGCTCGTCGGGCCGCGCGTTGCTGTTCGTCGCGCTGCTCGCGCACGGCGTACTGCTGCATACCACGATCTTCCCGCAGAACGCGATGGTGTTCGGCTTCGCGTTCGCGCTGTCCGCGATGTTCTGGCTCGGCGCCGGCATCTACTGGATCGAAAGTTTTTTCTTTCCGCTCGACGGTCTGCGTCTGCTCGTGTTGCCGCTTGCGTGCGTCGCCTCGTTATTGCCGCTCGCGTTCAACGGCGTGCGCGTGCTGCCGTATTCGGCGGCACCCATGTTCAAGCTGCACTTTCTGATCGCGAACATCGCCTATGGTCTGTTCGCAATCGCGGCGCTGCACGCCGTTCTGATGCTGCTCGTCGAGCGGCGTCTCCACGCAATGCGCGGCGGTATCGCGCAGCGGAATGTGGCCGCAGCGGGCAACGGCTGGCTGTCCAGTTGGCTCGACACGCTGCCGCCGCTGCTCACGCTCGAGAAGCTGCTGTTCCGTCTGATCGGCGCGGGCTTCGTGCTGCTCACGCTGACGCTCGTATCGGGCATTCTGTTTAGCGAGCAACTGGTCGACCGGGCGCTGCGGCTCGATCACAAGACCGTGTTCGCGATTCTTTCGTGGGTGATGTTCGGCGCGCTCCTGACGGCGCGCAGGGTGTCCGGCTGGCGCGGCCGTGCCGCATTGCGCTGGGTGCTGGCGTCGTTCGTCGCGTTGCTGCTGGCGTACGTCGGCAGCCGTTTTGTTTTCGAGGTGCTGTTGCACCGTGCCGTAGTGTGAGCGTGTCCCATGCGACAAATCTTTTTGCTGATCTTGTTATTCTTCGTCGGCCAGTGGCTCGTGAAGGCGCTGCGCCGTCATGACGCGCACACGGCGCAACGCACGGGCGCCGGCGGCGCACCGGGCACCGCCAGCAATGGCGATGGCAACGGCGCCGCGCGTCCCGCGCAGGCGCCGCAACTGGCCGAGCCAATGATCCGTTGTGTCGAGTGTGGCGTGCATGCGCCGAAGAGCGACTCGGTGGTGGTCGCCGGACAGCCGTTCTGTAGTGCCGCGCATGCGCAGCGGCACGGCACGCGACCCACGGGCCGCGACGCTCGATGAGCGTCGAGCTCGCCGTCGACGCAGACGGTTGGGTTGCACAAGCACGCAAACTGCCCTCGCCGAATTTCGAGGCACGGCCGCAAGGCGCGGTGCCGACGCTGATCGTGGTCCACAACATCAGCCTGCCACCCAACGAGTTTGGGGGCACGGCGATTGCCGAACTGTTCCTCAACACACTCGATTGCGACGCTCATCCGTATTACGACGCGCATCTGCGCGGCGTGCGGGTGTCCGCGCATTTCGTGATCCATCGCGACGGCGCGCTCGAACAGTTCGTGTCCTGCAATGAGCGCGCATGGCACGCGGGCCCGTCGAATTTTTTCGGCCGCGAGCGCTGCAACGATTTCTCCATCGGTATAGAACTGGAAGGCAGCGACACGACTGCTTTCGAGGCGGCGCAATACCGCACGCTTGGCGCGCTCGTGAACGCGCTGACGGCTCGCTATCCGATCGAAGCGCTTGCCGGGCACTCCGACATTGCGCCCGGTCGCAAGACCGATCCAGGACCACATTTCGAGTGGCCGCGTCTGCAACGGGACACGTTGCTCGCGGATCGGTATTTCCCCTATCTCAAGTTTTCCGAAACGCCGTAACGGCACTTCGCGCGAGCTCGCGTGAGCGCCGCAGAGCGAGGCCCTGCCTGCTTCTGCGGCGAGGCCGCTTCGCGCCGCGCGATCTAAAAGTCAAGTCTTCAAAAGCAAATAAAAGCGTTTGACCTGTCTCGAATCTCCACTATACTTGGTGCCACAAATTCGGTTCTGCACTATATCTTGTGTGTCTGTGCATAACCTTGTGAATAACCGAGTGTATAAGTGCGTGCACAAGTGAGTGCATAAGTCCGCGGCGCCCCGCTCTCCGAGTACGGCGCCGCAAGCATTCCAGGCAGCGAAAAATAATTCCTGCGGCGCAGCCGGACAAGACCAGCCGGCGGCAACCAGAAACATCAGGAAAGGGGCTGAGAGTGATCGTGACACCTACGACGAAGACCGTTTTCAATTCGAATCAGGCTTCATCGCAGTCGCGTGCCGTCAGCCGCCCAAGTAGGTCTTTTTCCTGCACCCCCTCGTTTGCGCACGCGGCGGCGCAGCGTTCGTTTTAATCCGCGGCACTCGCCGCAACATTTCCAGGACCAGGAGCTTTGCACATGCAAACCACCGACAATGTGACGACCCGGTATGAGGGATCACCGACTGGCCAGGCTTTCGGCCAGGCACAAGGCGCTCAGGCGCTGGCGCCGCAAGTGACGTACGCCGACTACAAGGTGATCCGTCGTAATGGCAGCGTGGTGTCGTTCGAACCGTCGAAGATCGCCATCGCCGTGACGAAGGCATTCCTCGCCGTCAACGGTGGTCAGGGCGCGGCGTCGGCGCGTGTGCGCGAGCTGGTCGAGCAACTCACGCAGAACGTGGTGCGCGCGCTCGTGCGCAGCCGTCCGAACGGCGGCACGTTCCATATCGAAGACATTCAGGATCAGGTCGAACTCGCGCTGATGCGCGGCGGCGAGCACAACGTCGCACGTGCCTACGTGCTGTATCGCGAGAAGCGCACGCAGGCGCGCGCTCACGACGACCACGCGGCCGGCAGCACGCCGGGCCTGAACGTCACCGACAACGGCGTGACGCGGCCGCTCGACATGGCTGCGCTGCGCGGCATCATCGAGTCCGCTTGCGCGAACTTGGGCGACGCCGTGAGCGCGGAGCCCATCGTCGCCGAAACGGTGAAGAATCTGTACGACGGAGTGCCGATGAGCCAGGTCTACGACTCGGCGATTCTGGCTGCCCGTACGATGATCGAAAAAGATCCGGCCTATAGCCAGGTCACCGCTCGCATCCTGCTGCACACCATCCGCCGCGAGATTCTCGAAGAAGAAGTCACGCAAGCCGAAATGGGCGAGCGCTACGCGGAGTACTTCCCGCAGTTCATCAAGCGCGGCGTGCAAGCGGAGCTGCTCGACGACAAGCTGCTGCAGTTCGACCTGAAGCGCCTCGGTGCTGCGCTCGACAACAGCCGCGACCTGCAATTCGGCTACCTCGGTCTGCAAACGCTGTATGACCGTTACTTCCTGCATCACGACGGCGTGCGTATCGAAATGCCCCAGGCATTCTTTATGCGTGTCGCAATGGGGCTGTCGCTGAACGAGATCGACCGTGAAGCGCGCGCCATCGAGTTTTACAACGTGCTGTCGAGCTTCGACTTCATGTCGTCCACGCCCACGCTGTTCAACTCGGGCACGCGCCGCTCGCAACTGTCGTCGTGCTATCTGACGACGGTCGACGACGACCTCGACGGCATCTACGAAGCGCTGAAGGAAAACGCATTGCTCTCGAAGTTCGCCGGCGGTCTCGGCAACGACTGGACGCGCGTGCGTGCGCTCGGTTCGCACATCAAGGGCACCAATGGCAAGTCGCAAGGCGTCGTACCGTTCCTGAAGGTCGTCAACGACACGGCAGTGGCCGTGAACCAGGGCGGCAAGCGCAAGGGCGCCGTGTGCGCGTACCTGGAAACGTGGCACCTCGACATCGAGGAATTTCTCGAGTTGCGCAAGAACACCGGCGACGACCGTCGTCGTACGCACGACATGAACACGGCGAACTGGATTCCCGACCTGTTCATGAAGCGCGTGATGGAAGGCGGCGACTGGACGCTGTTCTCGCCGTCCACCTGCCCGGACCTGCACGACAAGTTCGGCGCCGAGTTCGAAGCGGCTTACACGGCTTACGAAGACAAGGTCGCACGCGGCGAGATCAAGCTGTTCAAGAAGCTTCCGGCAGCGCAACTGTGGCGCAAGATGCTGGGCATGCTGTTCGAAACGGGCCACCCGTGGATCACGTTCAAGGATCCGTGCAATGTGCGCTCGCCGCAACAGCACGTCGGCGTCGTCCACTCGTCGAACCTGTGCACGGAAATTACGCTGAACACGAGCGACACCGAAATCGCCGTCTGTAATCTCGGCTCGGTGAACCTCGTCGCGCATCTGAAGGAGCAGGCCGACGGCACGCTCGCGCTCGACCACGAGAAGCTCAAGCGTACGGTCAGCGTCGCGATGCGCATGCTCGACAACGTGATCGACATCAACTATTACGCAGTTGCCAAGGCGCGTAACTCGAACCTGAAGCATCGTCCGGTCGGCATGGGCATCATGGGCTTCCAGGACTGCCTGCATCTGCTGCGCACGCCGTACGCATCGGAAGAAGCGGTGAAGTTCGCCGACACGTCGATGGAAGCGGTCTGCTACTACGCTTACTACGCGTCGACCGAACTGGCGCAAGAGCGCGGCCGTTACTCGAGCTACCGCGGCTCGCTGTGGGATCGCGGCATCCTCCCGCAAGACTCGGTCAAGCTGCTGGCCGACGCGCGCGGCGGCTACGTCGAAGTCGATTCGAGCGAGTCGATGGACTGGACGGAGCTGCGTGAGCGCATCGCCACCTACGGCATGCGCAACTCGAACTGCATCGCGATCGCGCCGACGGCGACGATCTCGAACATCATCGGCGTGTCGGCTTGCATCGAGCCGACGTTCCAGAACCTGTATGTGAAGTCGAACCTGTCGGGCGAATTCACGGTGGTCAACGACTACCTGGTGCGCGATCTGAAAGCGCGCGGCCTGTGGGACGAAGTGATGGTCGCCGATCTGAAGTATTTCGACGGCACGCTCTCGCGCATCGACCGCATTCCGGCCGACCTGCGCGCGATCTACGCGACCGCGTTCGAACTCGATCCGGTGTGGCTGGTCGAAGCGGCCTCGCGTCGTCAGAAGTGGATCGACCAGGCACAGTCGCTGAACATCTACATGGGCGGTGCATCGGGTAAGAAGCTCGACGAGATCTACAAGCTCGCATGGGTGCGCGGTCTGAAGACCACGTACTACCTCCGCACGATGGCGGCAACGCACGTCGAGAAGTCGACGGTCGCTCACGGCGCGCTCAACGCAGTGAGCTCGGGCGGCGGCGAAGGCACGGGCGGTGTCGGCGGCGGCGCGGCAGGCGGCTTTGGCGCGAGCGGCGGCGTAGCCGGTAATGGTGGCGGCCTTCAGGCAGCAGCGGCAGTGCCGGCAGTCGCCGTGGAAGCCGCGCCCGAAGCGGACGGTCCTGTCTGCATGATGCGTCCGGGCGACCCTGGCTTCGACGAATGCGAGGCTTGCCAGTAAGCATCAAGGAGCAAGCGGGTTCGTTGCTTGCTGACGGGTTCTAGGTAGTGACCCGCATGCCGCGATCAATGAACCTGATAGAGATGAAGCAGATGTAAAGCGATGTGCGGTGCGGCAAGCGAGAGATAGATGAAGTCAGCGAGGCCGCACCGCTCATCGTCAACCGGGCAACGAAGCGAAGCAGCTAGGCGAAGCTAAACGACAAAGCAACGAAGCAACGAAGCAACGAAGCGACGAGTCGGCACTTCACGAAGCACGCGAGACAACAGCAGGCCGCAAGGCCCCGCGCTTCACCAACGCTTCGACCGACGGAGCGAACAACGCAGTCGGCCACACACATCGCTCGACATTGCATTGAACTTCATCTCGCTCGCGCGGACGAACCGGCAACGCGCAGAGAAGTGCAAGACACAGCAAACGCACTCCGCAAGACAGATAGATAGAGCAGCGAAACGACGCTTGAACGCGTTGCTCTTCGAGTTCGCGAAGCACCTCGACGACACACGTTCAACTCGCTTCACACGAAGCAACGTACACAGTCTGTTGAACAAAGTGTTGTATGAACGTAGCAACGCGAATCGAAAACAGGATTTTTCGCAAGCGGACTCTTTTATCGCTCGTGAAAAGATGGTACAAACCGTTCTAAATTGATGGTGACATTTATGCTCAACTGGGATGACGAGATCACTGCCGTAACTCCCTCGAGCGCTACGCAACAGAACGTGTTGCGCAACGCTGCGGGACCGGCTGTCGGTTCGCAAGTCGGAACGCGTTCCGCTCCTCATGCTCCCTCGGCTCAAGACATCTTCGCGAACGACATCGCTGTCGCTCCCGCTGCTACCGTTGCTCATGCTGCTGGAACGGCTGCCGTTTCAGAAGCGCGAGTGAATGTCGCCGACAAGCGCATCATCAACGGCCAGACTGACGTTAATCAGTTGGTGCCGTTCAAATACAAGTGGGCCTGGGAAAAGTATCTGGCTGGTTGTGCCAACCACTGGATGCCACAAGAAGTGAACATGTCGCGCGACATCGCCCTCTGGAAAGACCCGAACGGGCTGACCGAAGACGAGCGCCGCATCGTCAAGCGCAACCTGGGCTTCTTTGTGACGGCCGATTCCCTTGCCGCCAACAACATCGTGCTGGGCACCTACCGCCACATCACGGCGCCCGAATGCCGCCAGTTCCTGCTGCGCCAGGCGTTCGAAGAGGCGATCCACACGCACGCCTACCAGTACATCGTCGAATCGCTTGGCCTCGACGAAGGCGAAATCTTCAACGCGTATCACGAGGTCTCCTCGATCCGCGCGAAAGACGAATTCCTCATTCCGTACATCCACGTGCTGACCGATCCGGCCTTCAAGACTGGCACGCTCGAAGCAGACCAGACGCTGCTGCGTTCGCTGATCGTGTTCGCCTGTGTGATGGAAGGCCTGTTCTTCTACGTCGGCTTTACGCAAATCCTGGCGCTCGGTCGTCAGAACAAGATGACCGGCGCGGCGGAACAGTACCAGTACATCCTGCGCGACGAGTCGATGCACTGCAACTTCGGCATCGACCTGATCAACCAGATCAAACTCGAAAACCCGCAACTCTGGACGGCTGAGTTCCGCGCGGAAATCCGCGAGATCTTCCAGCAAGCGGTCGAGCTCGAATATCGTTACGCAGAAGACACGATGCCGCGCGGGGTGCTCGGCCTCAATGCGTCGATGTTCAAGAGCTATCTGCGCTTCATCTGCAACCGCCGTTGCCAGCAGATCGGTCTCGATCCGCTGTACCCGAACGAGGAAAACCCGTTCCCGTGGATGAGCGAGATGATCGACCTGAAGAAGGAGCGTAATTTCTTCGAGACGCGAGTGATCGAATATCAGACTGGCGGCGCGCTGACCTGGGAGTGATCCGGGTTCGTGTCGTAGATGCATTCATCGATGGGGATGCCGTGGGCTTTGCCGCGGCAATTATGTTTAGGAGCTGAACCGCCTGATGCAAAGCGTGCCCGGTGCGCCGCGTGCCTTCGCGGCCCACAAACATGACAGGCACTTTGCGAACCCTTCAGTGGGATGGGCAAACTTCCCCCCGGAAAAAGCCGCCGACGTTTTCGCCGGCGGTTCGATCAAGCAATTGCCGGTGTTGAAACCCAACACCGATGACATTTGGCGCGCGGTGCCTTTCGGCACGGCGCGCCTTACCGCATTCATTAGCGTAAGCGCGCGGCACCTGCGTACGCCGATGAATAGCCCGCTTCGTAGCGCGCGCCCTGAGAAGCGTCCGCGGGAAGCGGGTTTTGACGAAGGGTGTAGTTTGAACTGACTCTCATCTGAAAACCTGAAGGAGAAAATGATGGCAACTGCAAAGAAAGCCGCCGCTAAGAAGCCTGCAGCAAAGAAGGTCGCAGCAAAGAAGGCAGCTCCGGCGAAGAAGGCAGCACCGGCAAAGAAAGTAGCAGCGAAGAAGGCAGCGCCGGCCAAGAAGGTCGCGGCAAAGAAAGCAGCACCGGCTAAGAAGGTTGCAGCGAAGAAGGCTGCACCGGCTAAGAAGGTTGCAGCGAAGAAAGCCGCACCGGCAAAGAAAGTAGCAGCGAAGAAGGCAGCGCCGGCGAAGAAGGCCGCAGCGAAGAAGGCAGCACCGGCCAAGAAGGCGACTGCGAAGAAGGCTGCACCGGCTAAGAAGGCCGCTGCGAAGAAGGCCGCGCCTGCGAAGAAGGCTGCTGCTAAGAAAGCCGCACCTGCGAAGAAGGCTGCTGCCAAGAAGGCTGCGCCTGCGAAAAAGGCTGCTGCTAAGAAGGCTGCGCCTGCCAAGAAGGCTGCTCCTGCGAAGAAGGCCGCTGCTCCTGCGAAGAAGGCCGCGCCTGCGAAGAAGGCTGTCGCCAAGAAGGCTGCGCCTGCACCCGCTGCGACTTCTGTTTCGAGCGCGCCGGCGGCGACGGTGAAGACCGCGCTGAACCCGGCAGCGGCATGGCCGTTCCCGACGGGCAGCCGTCCGTAATCGGGCAACAAGCCGTAGAAGTACTTCGACGCATCCTTCGATGTGTCCGATGATCGAGTGGCGCTTAACGTAGTCTCGCGAGCGCTACCCGGTCGGGGTCCCGTTGCCGGGTTTCGGCGACGGGATTTTTTTCGTCGGTGCAAATCGTCGAGCGCTGAATGCCGAACGCCGAACGCTGAACGTAAAGCGCCACATGTCGTTCACCGACTGCCACCGCGCGCCAATGCGCAGGCGAAAAAAACGCATGCACAGGGGAGGGCATGCGTGTGAGGTCGACGCGGCCGCGTCAAACTGGCCGCTCGAGAGGGGAAAGCCTAGTGCGTGACGCGCGTGACGCCGCCGCTGGAAAGAAGGCGAACGCGGTCGCCCGCGCGGAAGATCTCGCCGGTGGAGCTTTGCGTGATCGCACGGATGTCGCCGTTGTCGAGTCGCACGGTGATCTCGAGACCGTCGCGCACGGCCACGCCGTTCTCCACCGAGTTGCCGGCCACCGCGCCCGCGAGGCCGCCGATAATGCCCGTGACGATCGAGCCGCGTCCGCCGCCGATCGCGCTACCCGCCACCGCGCCCAACGCGCCGCCGCCGATTGCGCCGAGACCGCTAGGCTGACCGTTATTCGAACTGATCTTCACTGCGCGCACACTGTCGACCGTGCCCATGCGGACCGTTTCCTCGCGCTGTGCCTGCGACGCCGTATAAACGTCCGCAGAACTGCTGTTATATGCACACCCCGACATGGCCAGTGAACCGGCGATCAAGGCGGCCACTATCAGGCGACTCGTTGTTCTCATTCCCTAACTCCAGTAGCTTCGGTATTACGGCAGGTCGTACCCGAACGCCTGCTTGAACCGTTCGTTGATCTGCGCCCGGGTGGGTGCATAATTTTGCGGACCCTGATGTTCGATCTTCAGCGCGCCCATCAGGCTAGCGAGACGGCCGGTGGTCGCCCAGCCCAGCTTCTTCTCGATGCCGTACAGCAAGCCGCCGCGAAAGGCGTCGCCGCATCCTGTCGGGTCGAGTACTTGCTGTGCCTTGACGGCCGGAATCTCTTCGACGCCGCCCGCGTGATGAATCTGCGCGCCGTGTTCGCCGAGTGTGACGATGAGCGCTTCAACCTTGCCGGCAATTTCCTCGATTGACCAACCCGTCTTGTTGCTCACGAGTTTGGCTTCGTAATCGTTGACAGCTACGTAAGTCGCAAGTTCAATCATGCGCCGCAGTGCAGCACCGTCGAAGAGCGGCAAGCCTTGACCTGGATCGAAGATAAACGGCACGCCCCCTGCCGCCAGGTGCTCGGAGTGTTGAACCATGCCGTCGTAGCCGTCAGGCGCGACGATGCCGAGTGTGATGCCTTTCGCTTCGTCCGCGCGGTTCAGGTGTGACTGCATCATCGCGCCCGGATGGAATGCGGTGATCTGGTTGTTCTCGAGGTCGGTGGTGATCATGGCCTGCGCCGAATAGGTGCCCGGCACGACCAGCACGTTTTCTGTCGACAGCCCCAGTTGCGCGAAACGGTCCATGTAGAGCTGCGCGTCGACGGCACCGAGCGCGCCCATGATGCGCGCGTCGCCGCCCAGCAGGTTCAGCGAATACGCGATGTTGCCCGCGCAGCCGCCGAACTCGCGGCGCATCGTCGGCACGAGGAAACTCACGTTCAGGATGTGGACCTGCTCCGGCAGGATGTGCTCCCGGAACCGGCCCTCGAAGGTCATGATGTTGTCGTAGGCGAGCGAGCCGCAAATCAGCGTAGCCAAGGCGAGCGTTCCTGTAAAAAAATGTGTAGGGAAGATGTGACAGCGCCGCGCGTGAAGCGCGGCGCCGGAGTCTTCGTGCGCTGGGGTTTTACTTCAGCGCGGCAAGTGCTGCGTCGTAGTTCGGTTCGTTCTTGATTTCTCCGACCAGTTCCGCATGAACGACCTTGTCGTTCTCGTCGATCACGACAACGGCGCGCGCCGTCAGACCCGTCAGCGGGCCGCTCGTCACGTCGACGCCGTACGCTTGCGCGAACTCATGGCCGCGGAAGGTGGAGGCCGTCACGACATTCTCGATGCCTTCCGTCGTGCAAAAGCGCGAGGCGGCGAACGGCAGGTCGCCCGACACGACGATGACAGCCGTGTTGGTCAGCTTCGCCGCGGCTTCGTTGAACTTGCGGGTGGAGGTCGCGCAGGTCGGCGTGTCGAGGCTCGGGACGATGTTCAGCACCTTGCGCTTGCCGGCGAAATCGGCGAGCGACAGCGGCTTGAGATCCTTGCCGACCAGCGAGAAAGCGGGAGCCGCCTGGCCCACCGACGGGAACGTGCCGGCTACTTCGATCGGGTTACCACCCAGCGTGACTTGACTCATGTTGTTGTGCTCCGAAAGTTCGTCTGTGATGACGGTGAACGCGCCCGCTTCACGCGAGGCGCGCAGGGATGCGTTACGGATAAAAAATCTGTACGCGGAAATTGGAGGCGACGGCGTTGCCCGTATCGAGGTGCACGATCATGGTCTGCGTCATGTGCGGCGGCAGACCCGCCGCGATCGGCGTGCCGGGCGCGACGTAGTCTTGCGGAAACAGCACGCGGCGCAACGCCACGTTGTTCTGATCGTCGAGCAGCGTGAGTTCGATTGCCGGGTAGGCGAGCGCGACGTTGAAGCGGTTACGCAGCGGCATCCGCAATTCGAGCTTGTGCGGTCCGTCGATTTGCCGCAGATCGGACGGCTCGACCTGCAAGCCGTCGATATCGTGCGGCGCCGTGAGGTGGCAACCAAGTTGCGCGCACGCCTTCGTGTACAGCATCTGGGTGCCAGGCAGATAGACGAGTATGGTTTCGCGCTGCCACCACGCGAGTTGCGCGAGCAATGCGATGACGAGCAGCACCGCCGCCACCGATCCGCCGACGATCCATGCGAGGCGGCGCGGTTCGGCGGCACGCGTTTCCCGCACCACGGGAAATGGATCGATGTCGTCGTTGACCGGCTGCACCGAGAACGGCTCACCGCTCGGCGTGGCAGCCGCACGAGTCGGGCCGCGCAGATCGGGATCGGCGGGATCGGCGGAATAGGGATGTGGGTGTGTGGCGCCCAGGCCAGCCGCGCCTACGCCGGTCGTCCCGAAGTGCGGTTCGTTATCGGGAAATCCGTGGAAGGACGCGGACTCTTTGAGCACCGGTTCGTCCTCGGAAAAATCGGACGGGCGCTCGGTCTTGTGCCAGACGCGTGGCGCTTCTTCAGCGGGCGGCTCGGCTTCGTAGGCGAAGGGTTCGAGTGGCGCGTCGGCGAGGACGGGTTCGTGATCGACTGGAGCAGCAGTGGCGGACGTGCCGGTGGGCAACGTGGGCTCCATCGCGGCCCGGCCGGGTGCGTGAGGAGTGCGTGCACCGGCATGGCGCGGCGGAGGCGCTACGCTCTCTGTATTGTGACCGAAGCGCTCCTCGAAGAGCGGCGTGGGCCGGGGAGCCCACGGATCCCACGCGGCGGGGCTGAAGTCCTCGCCGCTCGGCCGGACGCCCGAGAGTGCCTCGATTGCCGCCGCTGCGGAGACCTGTCTGGCGGTGGAGAAGTCGCCGCCTTCGCTAATGTCGAAGAGGCTGCTGGATGCGTCGAATACTTCTTGGCATTGCCCGCAACGCACGAGGCCGCGGCGCAGCGCCAACTGCGCCGGTTGCAGGCGGAATACGGTTTCGCAGAAGGGACAGCGCGTCGCCAGAAGCATATTGAGCCGGTTAGCCGAGGGGCCGTTGGTTGGACAATACGCCTTATTCTAATGGCTTTCGCGGCGCGTTCCCGTTAAGCATACCCAGCCTTCGTGTTCGCGCCACACGCCTATGTCGATCCATCGCGCGTACACCTGCGCGACTTCGTCAGCCTGGCGCGCGAGAATGCCCGAGAGCGCGATGCGGCCACCCGGCTTGACCTTCGACGAAAGCATGGAGGCCATCAGTTTGAGCGGATTGGACAGGATATTGGCGACCACGATCTCGAATTCGCCGGCCGGACATTCGTCGGGCAAACCGTAGGTGACTTCGGCGCGGTTGCGCTCGCTGTTGTGACGCGCCGACTCGACCGCTTGCGGGTCAATGTCGATGCCGTACACCGGATCGGCGCCGCACTTCCTGGCGAGAATCGCGAGGATGCCGGAGCCGCAACCGTAATCGAGCACGGATTGCCCAGGCTGCACCGATTGCTCGAGCCATTCCATGCACAAACGCGTGGTCGGATGGCTGCCCGTGCCGAACGCGAGGCCCGGATCGAGTTCCAGTACCAGTGCATCCGGGTCCGGCGCGTCGTGCCACGACGGCACGACCCAGATGCGCTCGCCGATGGGAATCGGATCGAATTGCGATTGCGTGAGCCGCACCCAATCCTGTTCCTCGACTTCACGCACGGTGAACGACGGCGCCGCCGCAAGGCCGACCTCGTTCGCTGCGGCCGCGAGCAGCACCGCCGGTTCATGTTCGGCAGCGAGCAGCGCGATCACGCGCGAGCGCTGCCAGGCCGTACGATCGGGGGTGAGACCGGGCTCGCCGAAAAGCGGCTGCTCGTCGGGCGTATCGGCGTCCGCATCTTCGACCGATACGGACAGCGCGCCCAACTCGAGCAACGCGTCGGACAATTCCTCCGCGTGCTCGCGCGCCAATTCGGCGACCAGTTCCCGGTAACTCATGACTTACGCTTCTTCCGGCGCGGCCTGCAGCTTCGCGGCCAACCGGTTTTCGAGGTAGTGAATGCTCGTGCCGCCTTCGACAAACTTTGCGTCCAGCATCAGTTCGCGATGCAGCGGGATGTTCGTCTGAATGCCTTCCACGACCATTTCCGACAGCGCGATGCGCATCCGCTTGATTGCCTGCTCGCGCGTCGCGCCGTAAGCGATCAGCTTGCCGATCATCGAATCATAGTGCGGTGGCACGAAATAGCCATTGTAGGCATGCGAATCGACGCGGATGCCGGGACCGCCCGGCATGTGCCACGACGTCAGGCGCCCCGGCGACGGAATGAACTTGAACGGATCTTCAGCGTTGATCCGGCATTCGATCGCATGACCCTTGAACACGATGTCGCGCTGACGGAAGGCGAGTTTTTCGCCGGCCGCAATGCGGATCTGTTCCTGCACGATGTCGACGCCTGTGATCAGTTCGGTCACAGGGTGCTCGACCTGCACGCGCGTGTTCATTTCGATGAAGTAGAACTCGCCGTTTTCGTACAGGAACTCGAACGTACCGGCGCCAAGATAGCCCATCTTCTTGCACGCATCCGCGCAACGATCGCCGATGCGATCGATCAGACGGCGCGCAATGCCCGGCGCCGGTGCTTCCTCGATCACTTTCTGGTGACGGCGCTGCATCGAGCAATCGCGCTCGCCGAGCCAGACGGCGTTCTTGAACGAATCCGACAACACCTGAATTTCGATGTGCCGCGGGTTTTCCAGGAATTTCTCCATGTAGACCTGCGGATTGCCGAATGCACGGCCCGCTTCTTCGCGCGTCATGTTGACGGCGTTGACGAGCGCGGCTTCCGTGTGAACCACGCGCATGCCGCGGCCACCGCCGCCGCCGGCAGCCTTGATGATGACCGGATAGCCGACTTGCCGCGCAATTTTCACGATCTCTTTCGGATCTTCCGGCAATGCGCCTTCGGAACCCGGCACGCACGGCACGCCGGTCTTGATCATGGTTTGCTTGGCGGTCACCTTGTCGCCCATCATCCGGATGGTTTCCGGACGCGGCCCGATGAAGGTGAAGCCGGATTGCTCGACACGCTCGGCGAAGTCGGCGTTTTCCGACAGGAAACCGTAGCCCGGGTGGATCGCTTCGGCGTCTGTGACTTCCGCCGCGCTGATGAGCGCGGGCATGTTCAGGTAGCTGAGGTTGGAAGGCGCCGGGCCGATGCAAACCGCTTCATCGGCGAGCTTGACGTACTTGGCTTCCTTGTCGGCTTCCGAATAGACGACGACCGTCTTGACGCCGAGTTCGCGGCAGGCGCGCTGGATGCGAAGCGCGATCTCGCCACGATTGGCAATGAGAATTTTTTCAAACATAGCGGGTTTTCGACTCATCAATGGGCGCCGGGTTGCTGACAACGCGGGCTGCCTCAGAGGATCGGGCGCGCGCCGTGTACGACGGGCGCGCAAGGCGGCATGCGCCAATAAGGCGCAGTGCGCGCCGCGTTAGCCGACCACGAACAGCGGTTGGCCGTATTCGACCGCCTGGCCGTTTTCGACGAGGATTTCCTTCACGACGCCGGACTTGTCCGACTCGATTTCGTTGAGCAGCTTCATCGCTTCGATGATGCAGATGGTCTGGCCTTCCTTGACCGTGTCGCCCACCTGGACGAACGGATCGGCGCCCGGCGACGGCGCGCGGTAGAACGTGCCCACCATCGGCGAGGTCACGACATGACCTTGCGGAGCGGCGGCGGCCGGCGTGGCCGGAGCGGCTGCTGCCGCGGCGGTCGCCTCGCCGGCGGCCGGGGCCGGCTGCGAATACTGCGGCGCATACGAAGCGGACGGTTGCACGTAAACCGGCGGCGCATTCTTGACGATGCGAACCTTGCCCTCGCCTTCGGTCACTTCGAGTTCCGAGATGCCGGACTCCGACACGAGGTCGATCAGAGTTTTCAGTTTACGTAGATCCATCAGGAAGCCCCTTTCAATGCGTGGAAGTGCCGGCGTGCGTGCGGCCGGCGCAAATTAGACGTGTTTGGAGTTCAGCTGCGCGACGAACCGGCAGCCAGCCGGTCGAGCGCAAATTCGAGTGCGTACAGATAACCCTTCCAGCCGAGGCCGCAGATCACGCCCTCAGCCTGGTCGGAGAAATACGAGTGATGCCGGAACGGTTCGCGGCGATGCACGTTCGACAGATGAATCTCGACGAACGGGATACCGACGCCTGCGAGTGCGTCGCGGATAGCGACGCTCGTATGCGTATACGCGGCGGGATTAATCAGGATGAAATCGGTTTTTTCTGTGCGCGCGGATTGAATGCGATCCACCAGAGCGCCCTCATGATTGCTCTGGAACGACGCGAGTTCGACCCCGGCGTCCGCCGCGCGGTCGGCCAACGCCTGATCGATCTGTGGCAGCGTCACGCGGCCATAAACCTCGGGTTCTCGGGTGCCGAGAAGGTTGAGGTTGGGGCCGTGCAGTACCAGCAGTCGCGTCATGGTCGCTTCTTTTTCCGTGGAATTGGGCGCACTTTAGCGCTGATTAGAGAAACTTGTCTAGTTTCCTGCGCGGAGGCGGCGTTCGGGACACGTTTTTGGGATGGTCGCGGAGGCTCAATTCCTCGCAATTCCGCCCGAATTTCGCGCAATTGCGCGCCTTTGGTCGGAAAATCATTGCCAAAAGATTGAGTGATTTAGAGCGCGTCGAGCGTGTGTTTCAGCGCTGTGGGATCGATCTGCCCCAATTTTGTCGAGCGGATGTTGCCCTTTGCGTCGATCACGACGGTGAACGGTAAGCCGCCCGCCGTATTCCCGAACGCTCGCGCGAGATCTGCGCCACCGAAGCCCGTAACGTAGACCGGGTAGGCTACTTTCACTTTTTGCAAGAACGCTTGGACATTTTTCTCGGAATCTACGCCAAGTCCTACGAACTGGATGCCTTTTTTCACGTAGTCGCGCTGAAGCTGCGACAGCGCCGGCATTTCCTCGACGCACGGCCCGCACCACGACGCCCAGAAATTGACGACGACGGGGCGTCCTTTGAGCACAGATAGCGATCCGGGCTTGCCGTCGGCAGTAGTAACAGGCGCGGCCCACAGTTGAGCGACGGCGCCCTCCTTCGACGCAGAACCGGCGGCATGAGCGGTGGACGTCAGACCGTCTTCGCCGTTCAGCCAGTGGTTGGCAAGCACGCCGCTTCCGGCTGCGACGCCGGCGACGAGCGCGCCAAGCAAAATCCTTCTGATGTTCATCATGCGTGTCTAGTTGGTGGACGGTGCGACGCCGCTTCCGTCAAGCAGCGACTGAACGGTCTGAAGATTCGCGCGCGCGGTGCGGCCACGCGCGTCGGCTCTGACGGCGCCGCGCAGGTCGTCCGCCTCATAAAGCGCGACGTGAATGCCGACCGGGTCCGAGTCGCGCCCTTCGCTCGCGGGACGCCACAAGAAGCTGAGCGTCTCGACGTAACCGCGACCCGCAAAGTGGCGCGTTTCGGAGACGTCGTATTGAATGTTTGCGTTCAGGAAGTAGATGGCGACTTCCTTCGGGTTGTCGCAGAACACCTGGAGATGAATATCGGAATGTTCGCCAGCCGTGCCGCCGAGCACTGCGCCCGTCAAATACGGATTAAAAGGCGCGAGCCGCTCCATCCATTCGACCGCAACGCGACGCAGGCGGCGCAGCAGCACGGGCTGGCTGTCGCCCTGAAAGAGCGATTGATACTCGCGGATTTCTTCTTCGATTTGATCGTTATCAGGCAGCCATTCACCGGCAACACGGCTTTCCCCAACAATTTGCCGGGCTGCTTTACGCTTGGCCGTCGCATAGTCGAGACCGTCTTCGGCGATCAGGCGCGCAGCGGCAATGGCGATTTCCTCGCGCACGCGCTGCGGATCAAAATGTGATTTGCGAACCATCCCTCAATCATACTAGAGATTGATGACAGCCCTTTCCGGGGCTCTGGGCGGCTGCCGGGCGGGCCGGAGGCGGCGAGTGCGCATAGGCGTTCGGGAGGCGTCGGTTACAATAGCGTCCTTTGCGGGCGGCTGTTTGCGCCGCTCGCCGCTCTCTCATCCCTCTCAGGAAAACGCCGGGCCGCCCCACCAGTTTTCTTGCCCCTTCGGGGGCTGTCGCGTAGCGACAGGTAGGGGCCCTTCCAGGAAAACGCCCGCGCGGCACGACAGGCTTATGCACATCCACATCCTCGGTATCTGCGGCACGTTCATGGGTGGTCTCGCGGTCCTCGCGCGCGGCGCGGGCCACACGGTGACAGGCTGCGACGCCGGCGTCTATCCGCCGATGAGCACGCAACTCGAGGCCCAGGGCATTCGTCTGATCGAGGGCTACGACGCGGATCAATTGAATGGTCTGAACGCCGACCTGTTCGTGATCGGCAACGTGGTATCGCGCGGCAATCCGCTGATGGAAGCGATTCTCGACCGTGGTCTGCCGTACGTGTCCGGCCCCCAATGGCTCGGCGAGCACGTGCTGAACGGCAAATGGGTGCTCGCAGTGGCCGGCACCCACGGCAAGACAACCACCAGTTCGATGCTGACATGGCTGCTCGAAGACGCGGGTCTGAATCCCGGCTTTCTGATCGGTGGTGTGCCGCTCAATTTCGGCGTGTCGGCGCGGCTTACCGATTCGAGCTTTTTCGTGATCGAAGCAGACGAGTACGACACGGCCTTTTTCGACAAGCGCTCCAAGTTTGTCCATTACCGGCCCAAGACCGCGGTTCTGAACAATCTGGAATTCGATCACGCCGACATCTTCCCCGATCTCGCGGCGATCGAGACGCAGTTCCATCACCTGATCCGCACGGTGCCGCGCATTGGCCGCGTGGTGACGAACGGTCGCGAGGATGCGCTCGAGCGCGTGCTGACGCGCGGCTGCTGGAGCGAAGTCGAGCGGGTTGGCGTGCAAGGCGGCTGGGAAACCCTGCCTGCGGAAGACGGCGTGCCGGTCGACGAACGGTTCGCCGTGTATCACAACGCCGAGCGTGTCGGCGTAGTGGAGTGGCAGGNGCAGGGTGAGCACAATCGCATGAACGCACTCGCGGCGATTGCCGCTGCGCGCCATGTCGGCGTGCCGCCGGCGCAGGCCGCGAAGTCGCTGGCGAGCTTTCGCAACGTTAAGCGGCGTATGGAAGTGCGCGGCAGCGTCGACGGCGTGACCGTGTACGACGACTTCGCTCATCATCCGACCGCGATCGACACCACGGTGGCTGGCCTGCGGGCGCGCGTCGGCCGCGACAACACACGGATTCTGGCCGTGCTGGAGCCGCGCTCCAACACGATGAAGCTCGGCGTGATGAAGGCGCAACTGCCGGCCAGTCTTGCCGACGCCGATCTGGTGTTCGGCTACGGTGCACCGAACGGGCGCGACGCGCTCGGCTGGAACCTTGGTGAAGCGCTCGCGCTGCTTGGCGCCAAGGCACGAGCCTTCGACAATCTCGACGCGCTAGTCAAAGCCGTAGTGCACGCAGCGCGCCCCGGCGACCAGATTCTCGTGATGAGCAACGGCGGCTTCGGCGGCGTGCATCAGAAGCTGCTCGACGCCCTGTCCGCGCGAGGCGCTTCGTGATCCTGTATCTGCACGGTTTCCGTTCTTCGCCGAATTCGTTCAAGGCGCGCGTGCTGGCGGCGCGGCTCGTGGAACTCGGCCGCAGCGACGAATGGTGCTGCCCGATGCTGCCGGTTTCGCCGTTTGAGACGGTCGCGCTCGCTGAGTCGCTGGTGGCGGCAGCCGGCACGAACCGCGTGACGGTGATCGGCAGTTCGCTCGGCGGCTACTTCGCCACCTATCTGGCGGAAAAGCACGGCTGGCCGGCCGTGTTGCTGAACCCAGCCGTTGTGCCGCAGCGTGACCTGAGCGCGTATCTCGGCGAGCAGCCGTTGTGGCATGGCGGCGGCAGCATCGTCGTCGAACCGCATCATCTTGACGAACTGCGCGCGCTAGGTGTGACGTCGATCACGCGCCCCGAACGTTATTATTTGCTGGCTGCCACCGGCGACGAAGTGCTCGACTATCGCGAAATGCTTGCGCACTATCCCGGCGCGCGCACTACGCTGATCGAAGGAAGCGACCACGCGATCAGCGAGTTCGCCGACTATGTCGACGATGTGCTTGCGTTTTGCGACGCAGAAGACGTCGAGCCGCCGGCGCCGCGCGAGGCTGCTTGACGCGCAGTGGCGGCGTGCGGGACGAGGCTTGAAAGCGAGCCTTGGGAAGCGGACTTTAAGAGGGGCCTTGGAGAGTGGCGTTCGAAAGGGATTTGAGAGCGGGCCTCGGAAATGAGCGTTCGAAGCCCAGTTTGAGCGAGGGCGTTCGGTTCGAAGTGGGCCTTGAAACCGGGCCTTGAAACCGGGCCCCGGAAGTGGCCTTTGAGACCGGGGCTCGAACGTGAGCCTTCGAAGAGAGCTCGACACCGTGCCTTGTAAGTAGGCGTTCGAGGTAGGCTTCGAAGGAGGCTTCGAGAGCGGGCCTTGGAAGTAGGCATTCGGAGCGAGCGTTGAAACCGGCCCTTGGAAGTGGCCTTTGAAACCGGTCCCCTTGAAAGTGAGCCTTCGAAAAGACCTTGCGAGCTTGCCCTGGAAGTGGGCCTTGAAACCGGCCCTTCGAAGTCGCCCGGGAACATAACCCGGAACCGGGCGCCCCGGCAGCAAAGCGCTGCCGGTCATCAGATTCATGCCGCTAGTGCACGCGTTGTGCGCTGCGGATCCATTATCACGAACACGTTGCCGTGCCGCGCACGCGGCGGATGCAAGTCAGACGAGAGTATTGAGTGAACGTTTTCTTTGAGGAATCGGGCAGTTTCAAGGCCGGCAGCGTGCTGGCGCGCCAGGGCGATGCGTTTCAGGTCGAATTGCCGGGCGGACGGCGCGCGAAGGTGCGCGCCAAAGACGTGCTGATCGAATTCGAAAAGCCGGGCGCGGCCGACCTGATGCAGCAGGCCGACGCCGTTGCGCAGGAGATCGACCTGGACTTCCTGTGGGAATGCGCGCCCGACGACGAGTTCCCGTTCGTCACCCTCGGCGCGGAATACTTCGGCGAGCGCTTCGGTCCGGTCGAGCGCGCGGCGCTGGTGTTGCGCATGCACGGCGCGCCGGTGTATTTCCGCCGCAAGGGCCGCGGCATGTATCAGCGTGCGCCGCAGGAGCAACTGAAAATGGCGCTGGCGGGCCTCGAGCGCAAGCGCCAGCAGGCGCTCGTGCAGCAAGGCTACGAGGAAGAACTGAAGGCCGGCCGCTTGCCGGAGGCATTCACGGGCAAGACGGCGCTCGCGCTGCTCACGAAGCCTGACAAGAACACGATCGAGTACAAGGCGCTCGAAGCCGCCGCGGCTGCGCGCGGCATTTCGCAGGCGCGTCTCATGCTCGAATGCGGCGCCATTCCGTCGGCGCGCGCACTGCACGAAGCGAAGTTTCTGTCCGAGTTTTTCCCGCACGGCACCGGCTTTCCGCCGGTCACGCTCGGCAGCTTGCCCGACGATCTGCCCGGAGCCGACGTGCAGGCGTTCTCGATCGACGACATCACGACCACTGAAATCGACGACGCGTTTTCCGTCGAGCATCTCGCCGACGGCCGCGTGCGGATCGGCGTGCACATTGCCGCGCCCGCCCTCGGCATTCAGCGTGGCGACGAAGTCGACGCGATCGCACGCACGCGCTTGTCGACCGTCTACATGCCGGGCGACAAGATCACGATGCTGCCTGATAGCGTCGTCGATGCGTTCACGCTCGCCGAAGGCGGCTTGCGTCCGGCGCTGTCACTGTATGTGATCGTCAATCGCGAGACGCAGGAGATCGTCGCGAGCGAAACGCGCGCCGAGCGCGTGTTCGTGAAGAATAATCTGCGCCACAACACGCTCGACGAACTCGTCACCGAAGAAGCGCTCGCCGCCGGCACGGGCGACTATCCGCACAAGGAAGATATCGCCGTCTTGTGGCCGTTCGCGCAGGCGCTGTTCGAAAAGCGCCAGGCGGCGCGCGCCGGTTACGGGCTGCGCCGCGAAGTGCAGCGCAATACCGACTTCAACTTCTACGTGGACGGCGAGCACATCACGATCACGCCGCGCCGTCGCGGTTCGCCGCTCGACACGATCGTCGCCGAGCTGGCGATTCTGGCGAATTCGTCGTGGGGCGCGTTCCTGCACGACCACGGCGTGCCCGGCATCTATCGCACGCAGCGCGCGTTCGGCGCGCCGACCGGGCCGAAGCGCACGCGCATGCAGACCAACGCCGCGCCGCACGAAGGGCTCGGCGTCACGCAATACGCGTGGAGCACGTCGCCGCTGCGCCGTTACGTCGACCTCGTGAATCAGTGGCAGTTGCTCGCGTGCGTGCAGCACGGCGTGACCGCGAAACTGGCTGCGCCGTTCAAGCCGAAAGACGCCGATCTGTTCGCCGTCGTGCAAGGTTTCGACGACACATATAGCGCGTACGCCGATCATCAGCGTCGCATGGAATATTTCTGGTGTCTGCGCTGGCTGAAGCAGGAAAACCGCAAGCAGGTGGTGGCGTCCGTCGTGAAGGGCGATCTCGTGCGGCTTGAAGAGATTCCGTTGCTGCTGCATGTGCCGGGGCTCGGCGTGCATGCACGCGGCACGCGTCTGCAGATGGAGGTGATGTCCATCGACGAATTGACCGTCGAGGCGTCCGTGCGTCTTCTGCATGTGCTCGACGCGCCGACCGTCACGAGCGGCAATGAAGCTGACGAGGCGGAGGAAGGGGAGGGGGGCGAGGAGGGCGAAGAGGAAATCGTCGAGGCGTCCGATGAAAGCGCCGAAAGCGAAGCAGAGGCGCAAGCGGAAGCCGATGTCGACGGCGCGCCTCGGGGCGAAACCGCGGCGGACGGGGCGGATAACGCCGACAACGACAGTAGCGCAAGTGATGCCGCCACCGAGCGGCACATCGCGGAACCGGGACGATGAACGGGGAAGAAATGAAAGACCGTTATGCGGTGATCGGCAATCCGGTCGGCCATAGCAAATCGCCGTTCATTCACAGCCGCTTTGCCGCGCAGACCGGCGAGGCTGTCGAGTACGGCGCGTTGCTCGCGCCGGTGGACGCTTTCGTGCCGCACGTGCGCGGCTTTATCGAAGCGGGCGGTCGCGGGCTGAACGTGACGGTGCCGTTCAAGCTCGACGCGCACGCTTTCGCCGACAGCCTGTCGCCGCGCGCGGCCGCTGCCGGCGCGGTGAACACCTTGCGCGTCGATACGAGCGGCGTCTATGGCGACAATACGGACGGCTTCGGGCTCGTGCGCGACATCGAGGTGAATCTCGGCGTTCCGCTGAAGGGCGCGCGCGTCCTGTTGCTCGGAGCAGGCGGCGCCGCGCGCGGTGTAGTGCTGCCGATGCTCGAACGCGCGCCGCATACGTTGACCATCGTCAACCGGACGGCGGCCAAGGCCGAGGCGCTGGTCGATCAGTTCGCGCAAGCCGCAGCCGACGCCGCATGCCGTCTGAGCGGCGGCAATGCGAAAGCGATCGAGCGAGGCACATACGACGTGATCGTGAACGCGACGGCGGGCAGTCTCGAGGCATCGTTGCCGGAGTGCGACGAGCGCGCATTCGGCAGCGGTTCGCTCGCCTACGACATGATGTACGGCGCGCACCCGACGGTCTTCATGGAGCATGCACAGAAGCTCGGCGCACGCGGCGCCGATGGCCTCGGCATGCTGGTCGAGCAGGCGGCGGAATCGTTTTACGTCTGGCGGGGCGTGCGGCCCGACGGCGCGCCTGTGCTGGCGGAATTGCGCGCGTTGCTGACGGCGCCGTCGCACGCGTGAAGCCGGCTTTCGTCAGACGGACCACGAATACGAGGACTGACACACGATGACAACGACGCGGCGCACGAGCCGGCCAAGTCCGGCGCGATGGATCGTTTATCTTGTCGCCGTGCTCGTCTTCGCGTGGCTTGTCACGCAGGTGTTTTACTTCGCGCAGATTGCGGTGTGGAACTATGTGAATCCGCGCTCGACGGCTTATATGCGTTCCGACGCGTGGCGCTTGTCGCAGGAGCGGCCGGATCTGTCGATGCAGCACACGTGGGTGCCGTATGACCAGATTTCGCGCAATCTGAAGCGGGCGATCATTGCCTCTGAAGACGCAAACTTCGTCAACAACAACGGCTATGAAACCGACGCGATCCTCCAGGCGTGGGAGCGCAACAAGGCGAAGGGCAGGATCGTTCGAGGCGGCTCGACGATCACGCAGCAACTCGCGCGCAACCTTTTCCTGTCGCGTGAGAAGAGCTATATCCGCAAGGGGCAGGAACTGATCATCACGTGGATGCTGGAGACCTTGATGGACAAGGAGCGCATCTTCGAGATCTATCTGAATTCCGTTGAGTGGGCCAATGGCGTTTATGGCGCCGAGGCTGCGGCGCGTTACTACTATAAGACTTCGGCGACCGGGCTCAGTGCGGCGCAGTCGGCGCGGCTCGCTGTTATGTTGCAGCAGCCTAAGTACTACGATGAACATCGAGGGTCGCGGTATCTGGCGCAGAGGTCGCGGGTTATTGCGCGGAGGATGGGGGCGGCTGAGTTGCCGGACTAGGGTTTTAGCTGCGGTGTGCGGTTTTCGACCCCTTTGGCCTTTCCTTGAATTGGCCGTGGTCTATTGGTGTTGCCTCTGTGCGGGGCGGCACTTACTTTCTTTGCCGCCGCAAAGAAAGATAAGCAAAGAAAGCGGCTTCACACCGCCAGCTCATAGGTGGATCCCCCGGCTTGGAAGGGGCAGTGGTGCATCTGGAATCTGTGTTCCCGCACACTCCGCGTTAGTGACAAAGCAGTCATTCTTCCGGCGTCGCTTTGCGCGCCGCGGCGGTCGTTCTGAAAACCGCGGGTTCTTTGCTGTCGCCGTTCAGCGCTCCTGATTCGCCGTCTGTCTTTTGTACGGAGCTGCTTGCGCTCGGCGAGGGCGCAGCACGTCGCGAATTCGCTCCCCTCCTTTTGCGCGGGTAATCTGCAATTTGGCGCCCCTCCCGGTGGTGCTGACGTGCTTCGTCGGTGTGCGGCGCTATCGACGTATCGTCATTCCCGACCACTTGCCGTCCGGCGCGTGACGCTCATCTCGGGGCGCACTGCGCCCCGAGATGAGCGTGATCACCAAACAAATCCGATCAACGTCGCCGAGGCGAAGCCGACGGCCCGCTGCGCCGACGCAAGCCGCTGGTTGAGAGCAGACCCTTCCGGCGAGCACGCAGTGTGAGGCGGGACGTATGACTGCCTTGTCACTGGCGCCGAATGTGCGGGAGCACGGATTCCAGATGCACCACTGCCCCTCCCGAGCCGGGGGATCCACCTACGAGCTGGCGGTGTGAAGCCGCTTTCTTTGCTTATCTTTCTTTGCGGCGGCAAAGAAAGTAAGTGCCGCCCCGCACAGGGGCAACACTAATAGACCACTGCCAATTCAAGGAAAGGCCAA
>NZ_AWZT01000034.1 GCF_000472525.1 Paraburkholderia dilworthii | reverse complement strand
CGCGTCGAGAACAAGGAAGTGGTGATCGGCTTCGGTCATCCGGTCTATACGATCTCGGACCCGCGCAACAAGGTCATCAAGGAAGTGGCGAAGAAGCTGTCGAAAGAAGCGGGCAGCACGAAACTGTTCGATATCGCCGAGCGCCTTGAAACAGTCATGGCCGAAGTGAAAAAGATGTTTCCCAATCTCGACTGGTTCAGCGCCGTGTCGTACCACATGATGGGCGTGCCGACGGCGATGTTCACCCCGCTCTTCGTTATCGCACGCACTGCTGGCTGGAGCGCGCACATCATCGAGCAGCGGATCGACAACAAGATCATCCGCCCGAGCGCGAATTACACCGGACCTGAGAATTTGAAGTACGTGCCGGTAAATAGGAGAAAATAGCGATCGCTGTGCGCTTTCAAGGCGCGTGCAGTTCAACCCCGCGGCCGCCAGGACCGGTAGCCCGCGCACCGTTCAACTGAAATTAGATAGAAAGGTTCTCCATGAACAAGCTGATGATCGCCGCCGTGATTGGCGCCCTGTCCACGACGATGCTGACCGTCGCGACTGACGCCGCCGCGCAAACGGCGACCACCACGAAGTCCGCCACGAAAGCCACGGCGAAAAAGCCGCAACCGCGCCGTCTGATCAAGCGCAAGGCGAATCCGGTGAAGGAAGCGAAGCTCGACCCGATTCCGGAAGGCGCAGAAAAATGGTCGTGCAATGAAGGCCTTTCGTTCGAGTTGAAGGGCGACATGAAGCGCGACCAGATCGTCACGGTTCACTGGGCGAACAAGAACTACAATCTGCCGCGTCAATCCACGACCACCGGCGCGGACCGCTTTCATGACGCCGCAACCGGCATGGATCTCGTCGTGATCCCGACGAAGGCAATGCTTTTCTCGGACAAGGACAGCTCGCGCCTCGCCGACGAATGCAAGACGACGGCCATGCTGCAAGGCGCGCCGGCTCCGACGCAATCGAACGCGATCAACAAGACCAACTAAGTCGTCATCAGGAAAGCCCTCGATGTCCGCTCCGATTTCCAACGTGCGATCCGACCCGGATAAAGTCCTGGTCGATATCGTCGATTACGTTCTGGACTATCAGATCGACAGCGTGCTCGCGCTCGAAACCGCGCGTCATTGCCTGATCGATACGCTCGGCTGTGGACTCGAGGCGCTCACCTACCCTGCCTGCACCAAGCTGTTGGGACCCATCGTGCCGGGCACGATCGTCCCCAACGGCGCAAAGGTGCCGGGCACTTCGTTCCAGCTCGACCCGGTTCAGGCCGCCTTTAATATCGGCGCCATGATCCGCTGGCTCGACTTCAACGACACCTGGCTCGCCGCAGAGTGGGGCCATCCGTCGGATAACCTTGGCGGAATTCTGGCGACAGCCGACTGGCTCTCGCGCACTGCCATCGCAGCCGGCAAAGCGCCGCTGACGATGAAAGACGTGTTGATCGCGATGATCAAGGCGCACGAAATTCAAGGCTGCATCGCGCTCGAAAACTCCTTCAACAAGGTCGGGCTCGATCATGTATTGCTGGTGAAGCTCGCGTCTACGGCGGTGGTCGGTCAATTGATCGGCCTCACGCGCGACGAGTTGATCAACGCGGTCTCGCAGGCGCTCGTCGACGGGCAAGCGCTGCGCACGTACCGCCACGCACCGAACACCGGCTCGCGCAAATCGTGGGCTGCGGGCGACGCGACATCGCGCGCGGTGCGTCTCGCACTGATTTCGAAGACCGGCGAAATGGGATATCCGTCGGTGCTGACGGCGAAAACGTGGGGCTTTTACGACGTGCTCTTCAAGGGCAACGAGTTCAGATTCCAGCGCCCGTACGGTTCTTACGTGATGGAAAACGTGCTGTTCAAGATTTCGTTTCCGGCCGAGTTCCACGCGCAAACCGCCGTGGAAGCGGCGATGTCATTGCACGCGCAGCTTGCCTTGCTTGGCAAGCACGTGGAAGACATCCGCAAAGTCACGATCCGCACGCACGAAGCCGCGATCCGCATCATCGATAAAAAAGGTCCGCTCAATAATCCGGCCGACCGCGATCATTGCATTCAGTACATGATCGCGGTGCCGTTGATCTTCGGCCGCCTGACGGCTGCCGATTACGAAGATTCGATCGCGCAGGACGCGCGTATCGATGTATTGCGCGCCAAGATGGCCTGTGTGGAAGACGCGCAGTTCACAAAGGATTACCACGATCCCGAGAAGCGTTCGATCGCCAATGCACTGACGATCGAATTCAACGACGGGTCGCAGTTCGACGAAGTCGTAGTCGAATACCCGATCGGTCATAAGCGTCGTCGCGAAGACGGAATTCCGTTGCTGGTCGAGAAGTTCAAGACCAACCTCGCGCGCCGCTTTCCGGTCAAGCACCAACTGGCGATTCTCGACGTGTCGCTGGATCAGGCACGGCTCGAAGCCATGCCGGTCAATGAGTACGTCGATTTGTACGTCATCTGATCAAGTTAAGTACTGTAGTTCCGCGATCAAACCAAGGAAAACACCATGGCCCACAACCTCCACAAAACGCTCAAGGAATTCGACAGCGGTTCCGGCAAAGGCAAGTTCTACTCCCTGCCGCAACTCGGCAAGGCACTGAACATCAAGATCGACCGCCTGCCGGTTTCGATCCGAATCGTGCTGGAATCGGTGCTGCGTAACTACGACGGCAAGAAAATCGCCGAAGAACACATCACGCAACTGGCGAACTGGAAGCCGACCGCAGCGCGCGTCGACGAAATCCCGTTCGTCGTGTCGCGCGTCGTGCTGCAGGACTTTACCGGCGTGCCGCTGCTTGCCGACATCGCGGCAATGCGTGGCGTAGCGCAGCGCGTGGGCAAGAATCCGAAGTCGATCGAGCCGCTGGTGCCGGTCGATCTGGTGGTTGACCACTCGGTGCAGATCGACCATTTCCGCGAGAAGAACGCGCTCGATCTGAACATGAAACTGGAATTCCAGCGCAACAACGAGCGCTACCAGTTCATGAAGTGGGGCATGCAGGCATTCGACACATTCAAGGTCGTGCCGCCGGGCGTCGGTATCGTTCACCAGGTGAACCTCGAGTACCTTGCACGCGGCGTGCACAAAAAGGCCGAAGGCGCGGACACCGTGTATTACCCGGATTCGCTCGTCGGCACAGACAGCCACACGACGATGATCAACGGCATCGGCGTAGTGGGCTGGGGCGTGGGCGGTATCGAAGCTGAAGCCGGCATGCTCGGCCAGCCGGTGTACTTCCTGACGCCGGACGTGGTCGGCGTGAACCTGAAGGGCAAGCTGCGCGAAGGCGTAACGGCAACCGACCTGGTGCTGACCATCACCGAACTGCTGCGCAAGGAAAAGGTTGTCGGCAAGTTCGTCGAGTTCTTCGGTGAAGGCACGCGCTCGCTGTCGCTGCCGGACCGCGCGACGATCGGCAACATGGCCCCGGAATATGGCGCGACGATGGGCTTCTTCCCCGTCGACGAAAAAACCATCGACTACTTCAACGGCACGGGCCGCACGGACGCTGAAATCTCCGCGTTCCAGAACTACTTCAAGGCTCAGAACCTGTTCGGCATTCCGAAGGAAGGCGACATCGACTACACGAAGGTCGTGACGCTCGATCTCGGCACCGTCGCGCCGTCGCTCGCAGGCCCGAAGCGTCCGCAAGACCGCATCGAGATCGGCCACGTGAAGTCGACCTTCAGCGAACTGTTCTCGAAACCGGTCGCGGAAAACGGCTTTGCAAAGAAGCCCGCCGACCTGGAAGCGCAATACACCACGAGCAACGGTGTCAACGTGAAGAACGGCGACGTGCTGATCGCCGCCATCACGTCGTGCACTAACACGTCGAACCCGAGCGTGCTGCTGGCTGCCGGCCTGCTCGCGAAGAAGGCTGTCGAAGCGGGCCTCACGGTCGCTCCGCACATCAAGACGTCGCTAGCTCCGGGATCGCGTATCGTTACCGAGTACCTGACGAAAACCGGCCTGCTCCCGTACCTCGACAAGCTCGGCTTCACGTTGGCCGCTTACGGTTGCACGACCTGTATCGGCAATGCGGGCGACCTGACGCCGGAACTGAACGAAGCGATCACGAAGAACGACATCGTCGCCGCAGCGGTTCTCTCGGGCAACCGTAACTTCGAAGCGCGTATTCACCCGAACATCCGCGCGAACTTCCTGGCCTCGCCGCCGCTGGTCGTTGCTTACGCAATCGCAGGCAACATCACGCGCGACCTGATGACCGAACCGGTCGGCAAGGGCAAGAACGGCAAGGACGTGTACCTCGGCGACATCTGGCCGACGAGCGACGAAGTCAACGATCTGCTCAAGTTCGCGCTGGACGCGGAAGCGTTCCGCAAGAACTACGCGTCGCTAACCAAGAAGGGCGACTTGTGGAGCAAGATCGAAGGCGAAGAAGGTCAGGTCTACGACTGGCCGAAGTCGACGTACATCGCCGAGCCGCCGTTCTTCGGCGACGATTTCTCGATGACGCCGGCCGACAGCATCGCCGCAGTCAAGAACGCGCGCGCACTGGGCATCTTCGGTGATTCTGTCACGACCGATCACATCAGCCCGGCAGGCTCGATCAAGGAAGATTCGCCGGCAGGCAAATGGCTGAAGGCAAACGGCGTGCAGAAGGCCGACTTCAACAGCTACGGCTCGCGCCGCGGCAACCACGACGTGATGATGCGCGGTACGTTCGCCAACGTCCGGATCAAGAACCTGATGATCCCGGCGAAGGCAGACGGCTCGCGTGTGGAAGGCGGTCTGACGATCCACCAGCCGAGCGGCGAACAACTGTCGATCTATGATGCAGCGATGAAGTACATCGACGCCGACACGCCGACCATCGTGTTTGCGGGCGAAGAGTACGGCACGGGCTCGTCGCGTGACTGGGCTGCGAAGGGTACGCAATTGCTGGGCGTGAAGGCTGTGGTCGCACGCAGCTTCGAGCGGATCCACCGTTCGAACCTGGTCGGCATGGGCGTGCTGCCGTTGCAGTTCAAGGGCTCTGACAGCGTGCAATCGCTCGGCATCACCGGCGAAGAAACGTACGACATCGAAGGCCTGGGCGCTGACTTCAAGCCGCAGCAGGAAGTGACGCTGGTGATTCGCGGGAAGGACGGCGAGGAAAAGCGCGTTCCGGTGCTGCTGCGTATCGACACGCCGATCGAAGTCGACTACTACAAGCACGGCGGTATTCTGCCGTTCGTGCTGCGTTCTCTGCTGGCTGCTTAAAGCTCGCGACAACGCAAACGGCTTGGCTGTTTTGCAGGGGCTGCGTCCTGTGGAGGGCGCAGCCGACTTTCAAAGCCCGACCTTGGTCGGGCTTTTTTTCGCCGCTTATTGCTGTGCGCGGCCGGCCTAGAAAGCGGCGGGATTGTCGGTAATGCGACGCTGCGTCATATGCGCGTTCCAGTCCGTATCGCCCGGCACAAGTACGCTTGCGCGGGTGGTAACGTTCGCGCGGCGCTGCTGCGCAGCCCAATCCAACAATGCCCTGCGTTCCGCTGAATCATTCGCGGAGGACTGTGACGCGGTCCGTTCTGGCTGCCTGGATAGCGAGGGACGCGCGGGGGAATCGATAGAACGGCTCAACGCTGCGCGCCGTTCGACTCCTACGTCGATCGCCGGAGCCGCCGTAGACGGACGATGGATTTTCCCGAACCGGTTCTCAGCGGCGACATGGCGGGGCGCGCTCGCATAACGTTGCGATTCCCCGCGCTGCGACAAAGTCACCGTTTCAACGCGATGCCTGGGCTGCGGCAGCGGGGCCGTTACCGGCGACGCGGCTTGCGCAATCGTTGAACTTGCATTTGCTGTCCGACGCGCCGTTTCAGCTGGTTCCGGTTGAACGCGCGCTAACGGATGAACGGTGACAGGGCCAGCATGTATCGCCGCCGCAGATGGTCTGGCGGCCGTTGCTAACCTGCTCGCGATGTCATGTGTAGAACAGGTCGCCAGCAGCCATGCGAGCGCGATGCTGCAACCCACGAAGATCGTGGCGCCGAGTATATGGTCTGAACGCGTCGAGGTCGGACGTGAATTATCCGCTTCGAGATAACGCTTCGCTTCAGCCAATTGCTCATCGAAACGATTCGGATCGTCGCGCCGCTGCGGCAGCTTGTAGAAGAACAGAAACTTTGCGTTCTGCGGAACTCGGCCACGACGATTTGCAGGCGCTGCATATCGCGGGGCGTCAGGAAGACCCGGTTGAGGGGTGCGTTGCTGGATGTATGACGCCGACCGCCGCCATGAGCCGAAAGCCGGCGGCAATCCCGACAGCGGACGCGAACTGGGAAGCGCAAGCGCGCCCTCGATCAAGGCCAGCGGCCTGTTCATGGTCGGGCGCTCCGATAGATATAAGGCGCTGCTTCGAGCTGCGCAATCAAAATACTTGTGCGTGCCATGAGCGCATCAATAGAGCCGGCATTGTGCTCGGATAGCGAGGTACTCGCGCGCCGCAATGCGTCCATCAAATGCTGCGCGCCCACGAGACCTACAGCCCCGCTCACTCTATGTAGCAACGCTGGCACATGGTGGGCCGACTCCCGTTCGCGACGCAACTGGTCGAGACGGTCGAGGTCGTCGCGCATCGCTCGGCACCAGCTTTCTAGAAACGCGCGAAGGTCGATGCCTTCCTCTGCGAGCACCTCAAGATAGCGGGGCTCAAAAGGCTCAAAAGCAGCGTTCAAGTTCGTCTTATTCATGCGGCAACATCTAGTCGATCAGCTTGTGCAAAGAAGCGAACTCGATCAACGCTGCGAGCGACGACAGCCCGAGTTTCTCCTGGATGCGCCCCTTGTAGGTGCTCACTGTTTTGTCGCTCATAAATAGCGCGTCGCCGATCGCCTTGTTCGACATGCCTTTCGAGAGCATCTGCAAAATCACGAGCTCCTTGTCGGAAAGCAGCATGATTCTGCCCTCATCACCGCTAGGCGATACGCCCGGCGCAATGCTCGCGCCGTTGGGCGCGACCGGAAAGACCGTATAGCCCGCCAGCACCGCTTCCACGCCGCGCATGATTTCCTTCATCTCCTGCGACTTGCCGACGAAACCGTGCACGCCTGAACGCATTGCACGCGGCGCGAACGTAGCCGGGTCGTGCCCGGACAGCACCATTACGCGAATCGACGGATGCACGAGCTTAAGGCGCGGAATCACATCGAGCCCGCTGATGCGCGGAATGTCGAGGTCGAGTATCACGAGGTCCGGCTTGTATTGGCGAGCCATCTCGACAGCGGTCTGGCCGTTGTCCGCCTCGATCACTTCTTCGACGCTAAGCAATTGCATTAGCTGCAACCTGACAATCATCCGGAACGCTGGGTGGTCGTCGATAATCAGAACAGTTGACATCTGTTGCATTCCTCCTGAAAAACTTCCATTGCCCGTTGGGGCCGATCGTGGCCGTCTGGCCGCCAGACGCGTTGCTTGTTGACGCGGCTACCTCCCATGCACAGTGCAAAAAGCACGTTAGGAAGCCGCGACTACGAGCTCGATCGCCACGCGGCGATTCGGCGCGAGGCATCGCACTAGATCATCTCGCCTGATTTGCCGGCACTCGGCCACCGGGTTTGCGCTGGCGAGCCCGCGAATTGCGATCGGCGATGTGACGCCGCGAGCACGCAGGTACCGCGCCACCGATTGTGCGCGTTGGAGCGACAAGCTCTGGTTATGCGCGTTGTCGCCGAGACGGTCGGTGTAGCCCGTGATCTTTAGCCCGCGAAGGGCGGCGTCCGCCTTCAGACCGCGCGCGACTGCATCGAGCTCACGTGTGCCGGCGGGCAGCATCGCCGCACCGTTGCCGCCGTTGAAACGGAACAGGGAGTCGGCGCGTAACGTGACCGTTTTGGGCAACTTTCCAGCCGGTGCGGACGCGCTCGCCTGTATAGCGTGTTTGCATTGCAGCGCCCTCTCAGCCGACTTTCGCAAGTTATCCTGAACGTCTGGCAGACGCTTTTCGGCGTTGGAGAAGCTCCGCATCCATGCGTCGTGTCCGGCTTGCATGAGTTCGACTTCAGCGCAGGCCAGCGGCTGCTGTGCCTCATGACATGCCGCAATGGCGGGATCCGACTTGATGGTATTGACGATCTTCCACAGATCGGGGCGCACCGTAGACACAGTGCGCAGTGCAGGATTAGCCGCCGATAGGGGCGTGCCGTTTTCGAGGCCCATTGTAACGGTCGCCGCCTGGCCGATAGCCTCTTCGACGAAACCCCAATGGTCGCCGGCCTGCCGTGCCTGTTGGCCGGCGTCGATCCAGCATTGCGCCTTTGCGCGAAAGTAGCCGTTCTCTTCCGACGGCACGCGATCGAGCCGCGCTTGCAACGAGGCCAGCGCCGGGCCGCCTCTCGACACGGACGCGTACGTTTGCACCCATTGCGGGTTGGCGGCGCCTGCCGCCTCGTCCTGCGAGGCGCCAATGCCGGATTTGAGCAGAGTGGAGTCTTCGATGCCGAGCCGTGCGCGCGCGGCGTTGTCCGCGCAGGCTGTTAATGTCAGCGCGCACAGAAACACGGTTAGCGGGGTTTTCATTAAATGTCTGCGTCTTGCGCATCTTCTTATCGAGGGATAAAAGTATGACGAGACGCAGAAGCCCGCGGAATGGGATGAATCTTAGAACGATGTCATGAGTTGTCGATTGTCACGCAGCGCTAATGAAGCGGGTGATATATGCCAGGCCACGCTTATGCCCTGACCGCCCGCGCTGCATTGCGGCCACGAAGCCACTCTAGCGCCAGCAATAGGCACGTCGAAAAAACAATCAGGATGGTGGCGAGTGCCGCAATGGTCGGGCTGATATTTTCGCGGATGCCGGTGAACATCTGCCGCGGCAGCGTCGTCTGATCGGCGCCCGCGAGAAATAGCGTGACGACGACTTCATCGAACGATGTGGCGAACGCGAACAGCGCGCCGGAAATCACGCCCGGCGCAATCACCGGCAGCGTAATGCGGAAGAACGTCTTAACCGGATTCGCGCCGAGCGACAGACTGGCGCGCACGAGGTTGTAGTTGAAACCTTGCAACGTCGCGGCCACCGTCGTCACGACGAACGGCACGCCGAGCGACGCGTGCGCGAGGATCAGGCCGATATAGGTATTGGCGAGACCGAGCGGCGCGAAGAACAGATACATGCCCACGCCGACTACGACCACCGGCACGATCATCGGCGAAATGAGGATCGCCATGAGCAAGCCCTTGCCGCGGAAATTCGCTTTGGTGAGGCCAATTGCCGCGAGCGTACCTAATACTGTGGCGACCACGGTCGCCGACGGTGCGACGATGAAACTATTCTTAGCCGCCATACGCCACTCATCAGACGCAATCAGATTTTGGTACCAACGCAGCGACCAACCCGGAATCGGATACACCAGAAATGTACTCGACGAAAACGACAGCGGCACGATCGCCAGCACGGGCAGAATCAGATACAGCAGCGTGAGCACGGCGAGCGCGCGCAACGCGAAATACCATACGCGTTCAACGAGAGATGTATGCGGCGCAAACAGCGGCTTGGCAAGTTTCATGTCGATAAACTCCGTTCAGCCAAGGCTTAGCGATGAGCGTGTGAAGCGCCCGTAGATCGCATACAGCACGAGTGTGGCGGCAAGCAGCAGCCCGCCGAGCGCGCATGCCATGCCCCAGTTGATCGTCACGTTTGTGAAGTACGCGACGTAATAGCTGACCATCTGATCGTTCGGTCCGCCAAGCAATGCCGGCGTGATGTAGTAGCCAATCGCCAGAATGAAAACCAGCAACGCACCCGCGCCGATGCCCGGATAAGTCTGCGGCACATACACTCGCCAGAATGCGGCGAACGGGTGACTGCCGAGCGAAACCGCCGCACGCTGATACGTTGGCGGGATCGACTTCATCACGCTATAGAGCGGCAGGATCATGAACGGCAGCAGAATATGCGTCATCGAGATATAGACGCCGGTTCGGTTAAACAGCAGCGCGAGCGGATCGTGCAGCAAGCCGCTGCCGACCAGCGCCTTGTTCACGAGCCCTTCGCTTTGCAGAATCACGATCCATGCGGCAACGCGAACCAGGATCGACGTCCAGAATGGAATCAGCACGAGAATCATCACGAGATTCGCGCGACGCTCGGACAGCGTGGAAATCCAGTATGCGAGCGGATAGCCGAGCAGCAGCGCGAACAACGTGACGGCCGCGCCGATCACGAAAGTGCGGCTGAACACGGCGAGATAAATCTGCTGATCGGGATCGGTCGGAACGATGTGGCCGAACGCATCCTGTTTGTGATCCAGTGAAGCGAGCAGATAGAACGGCGAATACGGACTGCCGTTCTTCGCAATGGCTTGCCAGTACGCGATGTCGTTCCAGCGTTCGTCGAGCTCGGCGAATTTCGCATGGAACTGCGCGGGCGTCAGTTGCAACGGCTTGCTGTTGTCGTCGACGAACGGCATCGCGCGCGCCGACTTCGCGACCAGAGAGCGATAACCGGGAATCTCCACGTTGAGCCGTCGCGCGAGCGCGCCCATGCCGTCACTGTCGGCGATCACGGTCATGTCGGTCGCCAATGCGGCATAGGCCGCATCGGGCGGCGGCGTCTTGCGATCCCATGTGCTCAATGCGCCGAGCGTATGCGGCAGCGCGTTCACGACTTCCGGGTTCTGCGCGGCGCGTGTCAGCAACGCGCCGATCGGCACGACGAAGATCAGCAGCAGAAAAATCGCGAGCGGCGCGATCAGCAGCAGTGCCACAGCACGCTTTTTCGCTTCGGCGGCCTTCAGTTCGCGCTTGAGCCGCCCGGCTGATTCCGGCGTCGAGTCGGCGGCGATCGTCATCGTAGTCACACCTGTCTCCATGCAAAGCTGTCCACCCATTCGCGCGCGCATGGGTCACTCATGCGCGCGCTTCATCGCATCGCTTCGGTGCTTACTTCGAAGCCCACGACGAAAAACGTTGCTCGAGTTCATCACCGTGGTCGGTCCAGAACGACAGGTTCTGCAACACTGCGTTCTTGCCGTTGGCCGGCGAATTCGGCAGGTCCGCGAGCGTCTTCGCGTCGAGCGCCTTGATCGCCGCCACATTCACCGGACCATAAGCGATGTGGTGCGCGTAGTCCTGCTGCGGCTTCGACGAAAGCGTATAAGCGATGTACTTCTCCGCGAGCGCCTTGTTCGGCGAGCCCTTCGGAATCGCCCAATAGTCGAGGTCATAAATGCTGCCGTTCCAGACGACCTTCAGGTTCTTGCCTTCTTTCTGCGCGGCGTCGATGCGGCCGTTATAGGCCGTCGACATCACCACGTCACCCGCCACGAGGAATTGCGGTGGCTGGGCGCCCGCTTCCCACCACTGGATGTTCGGCTTCAACTCGTCGAGTTTCTTGAAGGCGCGGTCCTGGCCTTGCTTGGTCGCGAGCACCTTGTAGACGTCTTTCGGCGCAACGCCGTCGGCCATCAGCGCGAATTCGAGGTTGTAGCGCGCGCCCTTGCGCATTGCGCGCTTGCCCGGGATTTTCTTCACGTCCCAGAAGTCGGCCCAGCCGGACGGCGCGCTCTTCAGCTTGTCGGCGTTGTATGCGAGCGCCGTCGACCACACGAAAAAGCCCACGCCGCAAGTTTGCGGCGCTTCCGGGATCAGTTCCGACTTCTTGCCGATCTTCGACCAGTCGAGCTTCTCGTACAGACCTTCATCACAGCCGCGGCCGATGTCGCCCGACTCGACTTCCACCACGTCCCAGTTCACATGCTTGGCCTCGACCATCGCTTTGACCTTGGCCTGCTCGCCGTTGTATTCGACAGCGGTCACCTTGTTGCCGCTTTGCGACTCGAACGGCTGGTTGAAGGCTGCCTTCTGCGCGTCCCCATTGGCGCCGCCGAAGTTGACGACCGTCAGTTCGGCCGCATTGACTTGCGCCGCGCCCAGCGCGAGCGCCACAGCACCTACAGCGATGGCGCAGCGCGATTTCCCGATCTTGCTCATGGTGTGTTGCTCTCCTTTGGTGGTGGTTTCAAGCATTCGTCATGCGACTTTTTTATGTGGGCGCCGACCGCTCTTCTCGTGCAATCATCCGCGCGTTTCAGGCAATCACGCCCCCCGCGAATACCCGCAGATGCTCGGGCGCAAACTCCAACGCGACGGGCGTGCCGGGCGCGAAGGCATCGAGTGCGTCCGTGCCGAGCGGCACCTTGACAAAGCACTCGTCCTGCTGAGGCAAGCCGCAGCGCATGCGCACGTGGTCGCCGAAATAGATGAGTCCGCGCGCTTCGCCGCTAAGCGCATTGGCGCCGGGCCGCGACGCGCCGTTGCCGTGATTCGCGAGCTTCATCCGTTCAGGCCGGATGCACGCCACCGCCGGCGTGCCCGCCCGCGCGCCGCCGATATTGCGGCCAGTAAGCCGTGTGCCGTCGACAAGGTGAAACTCGCAATACTCGCCGTCCACGTTGGCGATGGTGCCGCGCAGCTTGTTGCTGTCGCCGATGAAGTTCGCGACGAACTCGTTGCACGGCGATTCGTACAGACGGTCCACGGTGTCGAGTTGCTGCACGATGCCTTTGTCGAACACGGCGACGCGATCCGACATGGTCAGCGCCTCGCCCTGATCATGTGTGACATAGACGAATGTCACGCCGAGCTTCTCGTGCAGCGATTTCAGTTCGTACTGCATGTGTTCGCGCAACTGCTTGTCGAGCGCGCCGAGCGGTTCATCCATCAACACGAGCTTGGGCTCGAAGACGAGCGCCCGCGCGAGCGCGATGCGTTGCTGTTGTCCACCGGAAAGCTGCGCCGGATAACGCTTCGCGAAGCTCTCCATGCGCACCATCTTCAGCGCGCTATGGGTGCGATGCGCGCGCTCCTCAGCGGAAAGCTTGCGCACTGTCAGCGGATACGCGACGTTCTGCTCGACCGTCAGATGCGGAAACAGCGCGTAGTTCTGAAACACCATGCCGATGTTGCGCTTGTGCGGCGGCACGGTGTTAAGCAGCGTGCCGTCGAGCCAGATCTCGCCGCCCGTGGGAAATTCAAAGCCGGCGAGCATCATCAGACAGGTGGTTTTGCCGGAACCCGACGGCCCGAGCAGCGTCAGGAATTCGCCCTGATAGATGTCCAGATCCAGTTGTTTGACGACCAGCGTTTCGCCGTCGTACGTCTTGCGCACGCCTCGAAAGCTGACGATCACCTCATCCGTTTTCATCGCCGTAGTCTCCTCTGCGGTCTGGGCGGCTGCCTATACGAAACAGCCGGCTTGCATCAAATGCGTGGCCCACTATAGACCGTTACGGTTCTACAATATGGAACCATTTCATTATTCCGGATAGAACCACTTGGATACGATCATCTTGTCGGATTGGCTCGCCGCCAGGCTTGATCGCGCGGCCGCCGAGCCGATCTACCGGCAGACTCTGCGGCTGATGCAGCAGGCGATTCTCGCCGGACAGTTGCCGCCGGGCACCAAGCTGCCCAGTTCACGCACGTTAGCCGAGGACCTCGGCATCGCGCGCAATACGGTGCTGCATGTATACGACCAGTTGACCGCCGAAGGCTATGTGATCTCGACCACGGGCAGCGGGACCTATGTGGCGGACACGCAGCCGGACACAGCAGCAGTCAACGCGCGGCGCAAGCCGGCGGTCGCGACGGTTGACGCACAAGGCAAGCCGTGGGCCGTTCCAGCGAAACCGGCAAAGCGCGATCTGAACGATTTGTCCAATCGCGGGCGCCGCCTGATCGGTCAAGCCGGTGTGTCCGCGAAACAGTGGGGCGCGTTCATGCCGGGCGTGCCCGACGTTGCGGAATTTCCGGCGCGAACCTGGAGCCGCCTGCAAGCGCGCTTGTGGAAGGAAGCGAATCCCGATCTGCTGACCTATGCCCCTGGCGGTGGCTACCGTCCGCTGCGCCGGGCGTTGTCCGACTATTTGCGAGTGGCGCGATCGGTGAATTGCACGCCGGATCAGATCATCATCACTACGGGTATTCACCAATCCATCGATCTGGCGGTGCGGCTGCTCACCGACGTCGGCGATCGCGCGTGGGTCGAAGAGCCGTGCTATTGGGGCGCGCGCAGCGTGTTGCAGTCGTCGGGAATCACGCTCGTTCCAGTGCCGGTGGACGAGGAAGGCCTCAATCCGCGCGAGCAGGATTTGCGAGAGCCGCCGCGTCTCGCGCTCGTCACGCCGTCGCATCAATATCCGCTCGGCATGGTGATGAGCCTTGCGCGCCGCCGCACGCTGCTCGAATACGCGCGCCAGCACAACGTGTGGATCATCGAGGACGACTACGACAGCGAATTCCGCTACGGCAGCCGGCCGCTTGCGTCTCTGCAAGGTCTCGACGACGCTGGTCAGGTGATCTACGTCGGCAGTCTCGGCAAGATGCTATTTCCCGGCTTGCGCATGGGCTACATGATCGCGCCGGAGCATCTGGTCGACACGTTCCGCATGGGCATCGCCGAGCTTTATCGCGAAGGTCAGTTGATGCAGCAGGCGGTGATGACCGACTTCATCATGGACGGGCACCTCACGTCGCATGTTCGGCGCATGCGTGCGTTGTACGGCGAGCGCAGGCAGATTTTGATCGACGCGATCACCGCGCGGTTCGGCAACGAACTGCCGGTCATGGGCGACGAGGCCGGTTTGCATCTCGTGCTTGGACTGCCCGATCATGCGGACGATCGCGCAGTGACGGCGGCGGCGTTCGACGCCGGTGTGATCGTGCGGCCGCTCGCGAGCTATTACAGCAGCGACCCGCCCGCGATGCGCGGACTGCTGCTCGGTTATGCGTGCGTGCCGAACGAAAAGATTGGACCCGCGTTCGACACGCTCGCGCGCGTGATCGAGCAAACTGCGCTGAAGACGCCGACGCGCGCGGCGTGACGGCGATGCCACCACGCCGCACGGCGCTCACTTCAGCCCGAAATCGACTCGGGTGGTCGCGCCTTTATCCTTGATGCCGTCCGCGTCGAGCTTCGGCGCGACGATAAACACGCGACTGCTGTCGATCTTGCCGTCCAGGTACTGCTGCACGCTCTGCGCCCGCTGTTGCGCGAGCTGCCGCAGGCTGGCCTCGTCGATAGGCGCGTTGGCCGCGAGCGCGCTCTTCATGTCGTCGTCGGGCAAACTCTTCGTCAGGCCGACGATATTGCGCGGCTTCTTGAAGTCCGCGGATTTATACGCCTTGGTCAGATACTTGTCGTATTCCTTCGGATCGACCGTAACGCTCGCCAAATCCACGCTTTGGCCGTTGCCCACCACGTCCTTGATCTTCTGCTGCTTGACGAGACGGTCCACGTACCGCATGCGCAATGCGGGCTCGTCGATCTTCGGGTCGACGCGGCCAATCAGGTCCATTTTGATCGACGGCTTTGAGCCGAGCGCCTTCACAATCGTATCGAGCTTCTTGCTGTCCGCCTCGGTGAGTTGTGCTGAGCCAGGTTCGAATTCGACATAGCCCAACTCCTCGCCATTGCCGCCGAACGCATTGGCGATCAACGAGAACGGCGCGGTCACCGCCTTTTGCAGCAGGTTGAGCACCGCATGCCAGATCAGCCCGCCGATGCTGAACTCCGGATTCGACAACGAGCCCGACACCGGCAGATTCACGTCGATTTCACCGCGCGAATTCTTCAGCAGCGAAATGGCGAGCCGCACCGGCAGTTTAGTCGCCGTGTCGTTGTCGACGTGATCGCCAAATGTCAGTTGATCAATGAACAGATGGTTATCCGCATTCAGCTGGTCGTTCTCGAGCTTGTAATGCAGATCGACGTTCAGCTTGCCTTTGGTGATCGGATAACCCGCATATTTCGCGGAATACGGCGTCAAATTGGTGAGCTCGATGTCGTGCGCGCTCGCGGTCAGATCGAGCGCCGGCTTCGCGATCAGCGGATTGACGGTGCCGCGAATGGACAGCGGACCATTGGCCGCCAGCTTCGCCGCAATGTCGACAGGCGCAGAGGTGGTCGATTGCGTGCCGAACGCGCCGACCGTACCCTGAATGCCGACCAGGTTCGCCGTGTAGTTCGGCTTGATGAAATTATCGCTGTACGTCACGCGGCCCTGCTGCAAGACCAGTTGGCCGAAATGCAGTTTGACCGGACTTTGCGGCGGCGTAGCGGCCGTCACTGTTGCGGGCGCAGCGGACGACGCCGACGCCACCACGGGCGCCGACGCGGCAACGACAGCCGACGCCGTCGGCGGCGTCAGCGGCACGGGTTCCGCGCCGCCCTTATCGTTCTTGTCGCGCGTGAGCGACTGCGCCGCGCCCGTTTCATGCGCGACGACGTCGTTCAGATTCAGCTTGCCTCGCGCGTCGAGCAGCACGCGCCCATAGAACTTCGTAAAGGTGACGCGCTCCGCGTCCACCGACGTGCCACGCTCGTCGTAATCCGCTTTCAGCTTCGACAGCGCGAGCGAACGCCATCCCGCGAACGGGTCCGAGGTTGCCTTGTCGAGCATCCGCACGTCGACGAGCGCGACGTCGCCGCGATAGCTCGCCTTCAACGACTTCGCCTGGGTCAACGCAAGATCGCCGCTCGCATTGAGCAGCGCGCTCGCAATCGCCGCATTCAATTTGCTGCCGAAATACGGTTCGAAAGCCGCCGCGTCCAGCCGGTTCGCGTTCACCTTGACGGCGACCTTCAGCGGCGTCGCGCTCACGTCGCCCTTGAGGTCGAGCGTGCCCTTTCTGTTCAGCGTGGCTTGCAGTTGGACCGGCAGTGGACGGCTCAGATCGTCGCTGATCTGCTGCACTTTTAGCTGTAGCGGCGTGATGCCCAGTTTCACCGGCTGCGGCGTGGTGTTGTCGGTGAAATTGGCTGTGGCGTCTTTGACATTCAGTTCGCCGATCTTGTAGTGCCATGCCGGGCCTTCCGCTTCCGCCTTCTTCGCCGCGTGGATGGCTGTGCGCGTCGGCTCCGCGTCATGAGAACCCGCGAGCGACGCAAGGTTGATGCTGCCGTCTTTCAGGCGTTGCACGTCGACCGCAAGCCCCGTCGTGTCGACGCTCGTGACGTCGGCCGTGCGAGCATTCAGGTCCACCTGCTTGACCTTCACGCTGCCTTGCGCGAGCGCGATCACAGGCTCCTTGCCGCCGCGCGCCGCAACTTTCAACGAGCGCATATCGAGTTGCGTATCCGCGACCATCACGGCAGCCGGCGACTTCGACCAGTTCGCGCCGATATTCGCCGTCGCCGAAAGCGCGCCGTCCGTCACCTGCGCAGTGGTCGCAGCGTCGAGATACGGTTGCAGCAGCGGCAAATTCAGCGACTTGACATCGAGCTTTGCGCTCGCGGTTTTAGCGGCGAGGCTCAAAGCGCCAGCCACGCCGAGCGAACCTCCGCTGCGCTTGAGGTTGGTATTCAGCGTGTAATGCGCGGGCGCGGTGGCCAGCGTCGAAAAATCGGTCAGTGTGACAGCGAGTTTTTCCAGCCCGACATCGACGGGACGCGATGCAGCTTCGTCTCGCACATTCACCGTACCGTCGTTGAGCACAAAGCGTTTGATCGAGAGGTCGAGCGGCGGTGCGGCTTTTGTGGTGTCGCCTTTCGCAGCCTTCGCACTCGATGCCGCAACCGGCGCACTCGTCGCGGATTGCGCCGAAGCAGGTGCGGACGCAGCCGCCGATGCGCTCGCCGATTCAGCCGCCGTCTTCGCAGCAGCCGGCGCAGGCGCAAACATCCGCTCGACACTCAGCACGCCGGTTCTATCGCGCGCGAGATTCGCGCTCGGCGCGTCGATGCGAATATCGTCGAAATGATAGAGGCTCTTAAGCGGCTCGAGCGTGCGCGCGGCGACATGCACGGCGCGCGCCGCAAAAAACGGCGCCTTGCTCTGGTCCTGCACGTCGACGTCATTCAGATCGACGGTGCCGGCGACGCGCAACGTCGGCGCGTCGTTCGACATGACGAAGTTCAGCTTCAGATCCGTAGATAGCTTGCCCGATTGCACGATCACCGGCAGTTTGGTCGGCACGTAAGAGATGAGGCGCGGCACGTCGAGCCCGTCGAAGCGCAACGACACTTCTGACTCGCGCGACGCTGCGAACGGTTTGGTTTTGCCGTCGATGGCAAGCGGACTACCGTCGATCCGCGCGCGCAGCAACGGCTCGACGAAAATGTCGGTTTTGGAAGGCAACGTAGCGATAAACGGAATGCCGAGCTTCCATTGATCGATTACATGAGTGGCGCCGAGCAGTTTGTCGTCGAATGTAATCTGGCCGTTCTCAAGACGAATATTCGACACCGAAAAGAGCGTCGGCTTGGTGTCGGGCGCGCTCGGTTGCTTCGAAAATTTCTCGATCAGATCGGTGAAATTGAAGCGCTGCGCGTCATAGCGAACCACATGGAAACGCGGCGAATCGAGCTGCACTTCGTCGATGATCGGCGCCGCGCGAAACAGCGAACTCCATGACGGCTGCACGATAAGCCGCTCGATATCCACGAAATCGCCTGCACCGCCGCGCTCGCCGATATGCACGCGGTCGGCTTCGAGTTTGAGCGTATAGGGATTGAGCGCGATGCGGCCGATCGTTGCGGGCCGGTCGAGCTGCTTGCTGAGCTGCTGCTCGGCGATGTGGCGAATCAGCGGCGGCGCCGCGAAAAAACCCAGCAGACCGAACAATACGATGAAGATCAGCAGACCTGTGATGACGCGCCGTGTGCGGCGCGACTGCGCGACATCGCGCATGGTCTGCATGGAAGATGCGAATGATGCTTTATTGATGCTTGCCATGCTCGGTTTTGAGTAATGCGGCGGCAAGCCCGCCGCTAAACGAAAATCCCGCAAGCGGCAGTATAAGACGTGAATCTTTCGTGGGGATAGAAATGTAAGCTGAGCTTACACAATTGCCCGGGCTACGGAGTAGCGCATCCGTCACGCATATGGCGCTGTGACGGACGCGCTAATCGGCCTCGAGTCTTGCCGCCGGATCATGCGGCTACGGCTACTGGCGCAGCCGGCTCTCGCCGATTACTGACGCACGACGGCCGGCGGTTGCCACGTGCCGTCGGCGGCTTGCGGCTTCGGCGCGTACAAACGCAGCACCAGTTGCAGATCGGCGCGCGGGGCCGGCAGCCAGTTGCCGCTCCTTCCGCGCGTGGACGACACTGTTACATCGAGCGATCCGTCGCGATTGCGGCGCACGCCGTTACGATCGCCAACCGCGATGCGCGCCGGCGCACTTTCGCCGAGCGCGCCCTCTTTCGTGTAAGCGGTGATCGACCAGAAGCCGCGCACCGGCGGCAACTGATTCGGCGCAAAGTGAATCACGTAGCGATTCGCGCCGTTGAGCGCGTGACCGTCGCTGTCCTGGGTGACGACCGCGCGCACTTCGTCGTCTTTCGTGCCGATGCCCGGTTGCGCATACGCGGCGTACGCACGCAATGCGTAGTCGGGGCCGTAGTTGCCCACGCCGTCGCCGAACCAGCTCCAGCCATTGCCGCTCAGCAAGTTGGACGGCGGCGTCACTACGCGTTCGTGACCATCGGCGAGACCGGTTGCAATCGCGTCCGATGCGGCCGGCAACTTTGCAGGCTCGCCCGGCGTCACGCCAAGATCGGAGAGAATTTTCAGCGCGTGGGGATCGGCCGGCTCCGGCGGATTGTCGGCCAGCGCCTGCGCGAGCCGGTTGAAGAAGCCGTTGGCATCGAGCGCTGCAACTTGCGCGGCAGGCGTGCCGGATGCACCGGCGGCATCGGCATTAATGCGCGGCGGCGCGATCGACGCCGAACGTACGTCGCCTGCATAGACGGAAAGCGGCGCGACGCGAATCGCGCGTTGCAGCTTGCGGACCGCAGTCAGATCGCGCGTGCCGTTCGACTGAATGCGCACGCTCACCCATGCGTTGCGCGTCGGAACGTCCACGCGCTTCACGTTTTTCGGCAGATCGCCCTGCCAACCCGGTCCGACGAAGGCGATTGCTTGCGCCTTGATGCCGGCCGCGCGGGTGGCGAATTGATCGCTCGTCGACCAGACCACGTTGGTCCACATGTCGAGCACGCGGGCGTCGACGTAGCGGCCGCGCGAGTCGGGCAGCGCGATGATCACCGGTTCACTGCCGACGTCCAGCCAGCCGGTGGAATCGAGCGTGTCGAGGCTCGGCTGCATCGGATTGGCCGCGCCGATGGGCGGCAGCGCCTGCGCATGGCGCAGCGTATTGAGCGGCGCGCGACCGGGCTCGGTGCCGACCGCCGCGTCGCGCGCGACGCCCATCAGCACGAGCGGATAGCCGAATACATATGAATCGGCGACTTCGTCCTTGATCCAGCCAGTGGATTTTTGCGTCGTGGACGGCGTCGACGCACAACCAGCAAGAAATGCGAGGCCTGCGAACGATGCGCAGGTCCAGTAACTCGTCAACAATGCTCGGCGATTTTTTATCATTCGTTCAGAGGGCGGAACGTGCTGTCCAAGGGAGACGTCGGCGAGCGCAACGGTGCTCGCGCGGTCTCCCAAACCCAGCGCAGCCAGTCCCCGTCGCATCGCCGACAACATCGCGTTGTATCGTATCCGCGCTTGCCAGGCAAGCGCAAAGGCGTGAATAACGTTTGTCGCCGACGCGCGGCTGCAATTCCTCCGACGGCGGTTCGTCCGCGAGTGCAACTCCGTCACGCGACTCGTTTCCTGGATGTCCTTGACCTTCCCATCATAGGAAGGTCGATACTAGGCTTCATGATGCGGCCCGATGCCGCCACGAGCCTTAACGACCATGACCGAACTTGCCACTGCGCCGCGCGCGACGGACGCAAACCCAATCCGCACCACCGAACTCGAAATCGGCGGGATGACCTGTGCTTCTTGCGCGATGCGCGTAGAAAAGGCGTTGGCGAAGGTGCCGGGCGTCGCCTCGGCGTCCGTGAATCTGGCAACCGAGACCGCGAGCGTCAGCCTAGCTGCGGCGGCAACCGGTTCGGACGCGCTGATCGCCGCCGTCAAGAAAGCGGGCTATGAAGCGGCGCTGGTCGCGTCGCCCGATGCAGCGCCGGAATTAGCCGATGCCGACTTTGCCAGCGCTGCCGAGGGCGCTGCTGCTGGCGCTAGCGCCACCACCACAGTCACAACCGCCGCCGGGCGCAAACGCAGCCAGACGCGCCGTGAGCTGGCGGCTGTGCTCGTGTGCGCCTTGCTGACGCTGCCGCTCATCGTCCCAATGGTGGGCGAATGGTTCGGCGTGCACGCAATGCTTTCGCCGTGGCTGCAATTCGGCCTCGCGTCGGTCGTGCAATTCGTGTTCGGCGCGCGCTTCTATCGCGCGGCTTATCGGGCCGTGCGCTCCGGCGCAGGCAACATGGACTTGCTGGTGGCGCTCGGCACGTCGGCAGCATATGGCATCAGCGTGTATCAACTGGCGAGTCGCCCGGACGACGCGATGCATCTTTACTTCGAAGCGTCGGCGGTCGTGATCACGCTCGTGCGCTTCGGCAAATGGCTCGAAGCGCGCGCCAAGCGCCAGACCACCGACGCGATCCGCGCGCTTCAGGCGCTGCGTCCCGACCGGGCGCGCATTCGCGTCGGCGCGGGCGAGCGCGAAGTGCCGCTCGCCCAAGTCAACGTGGGCACGGTCGTGATCGTGCGGCCGGGCGAACGCGTTCCGGTGGATGGCGCGGTGCTGGAAGGCCGCACGCATATCGACGAATCGCTGATTACCGGCGAAAGCCTGCCGGTGGCAAAACAGACGGGCGACGCGGTAACCGCCGGCTCCATCAACGGTGAAGGCGCCATTGCGGTGACGACCATCGCGATAGGCGCTGAAACCACGCTCGCGCGGATCATCCGCCTCGTCGAGAGCGCGCAGGCGGAGAAGGCGCCGATCCAGCGGCTCGTCGACCGCGTCAGTGAAATCTTCGTGCCGGCGATCCTGGCCATTGCCGCGCTCACGTTGATCGGCTGGCTGCTGGCGGGCGCCGGCGGCGAAACGGCGATCCTGAACGCAGTCGCCGTGCTGGTGATCGCCTGCCCGTGCGCGCTCGGACTCGCGACGCCCGCGGCGATCATGGCCGGAACCGGCGTCGCGGCGCGGCACGGTGTGTTGATCAAGGACGCCGAGGCGCTGGAAACCGCGCATCGCGTGAATATTGTCGCGTTCGACAAAACCGGCACGCTGACGGTCGGCCAACCTTCGGTGACGGCGTTCGAACCGGTCGGCAGCACCAGCCGCGACGAAGCGCTGGCGCTCGCCGCCGCCGTGCAGCGTCAAAGCGATCACCCGTTGGCGCGAGCCGTCGTCAAGGCGTATCAAGCAGCGACATCCGGTGTGCAGATGCCCACGGCCAGCGCCGCGCGCGCTGTGGCCGGCCGCGGCGTCGAAGCGGACGTCGACGGCCGCACACTCGCGCTCGGCAGCACGCGCTGGCTTCAGGAATTGGGCATCGACTTGTCGCCGAAGGCCCAGGCACGCGCCCGCGAACTCGAAGCGGCGGGCAATACTGTCTCCTGGCTCATGCAGTGCGATTCGCACGCTCCCGCCGCGCTTGCGCTGATCGCGTTCGGCGACACGATCAAGCCGACAGCGCGCGCCGCCATCGCCCGGCTCGCGGCAATGGGCGTTAAAAGCCTGCTCGTGACCGGCGACAATCGGGGCAGCGCGGCGAGCGTCGCAAAAGCGCTCGGCATCGACGAATTCCATGCGGAGGTGCTGCCGGACGACAAGGCCCGCGTGATTCGCGACCTGAAGATCCGCAGCGCGGGCATCGTCGCGATGGCCGGCGACGGCATCAACGACGCGCCCGCGCTGGCCGCCGCCGACATCGGCATCGCGATGGCGACCGGCACCGACGTCGCCATGCACGCGGCCGGCATCACACTGATGCGCGGCGACCCGGATCTCGTGGCCGACGCGATCGATATTTCGCGCAAAACCTGGCGCAAGATCCAGCAAAACCTGTTCTGGGCCTTCGTCTACAACCTGGTCGGTATTCCGCTCGCCGCTTTCGGCTTGCTGAACCCGATGCTGGCCGGCGCGGCGATGGCGTTCTCCAGCGTGAGCGTGGTGACGAATGCGCTGCTGCTGCGCACGTGGCGGGCGAGTTCGTGACGCTCAGGCGGCCTTTGCGGGCGCAATCAAGCGCTTATGCAGCGCTCCACGATTACAAAACGCTTCCACTTTCCTAAAGGAACGGTTGATTGCGGCCGTAAACAAGACACGTTGCCGGATAGTGCCTGCGCACTGGCCGTGCCTCGTTTGTCCCTCTTACTCCGCATACGCTCATGGAATTTCTCTCTTTGCGCCGCGCCAGCGTTGGCGCCCGGCTCGCCGTACTTTCATGCGTGCTGGTGGCGTTGATTTTCGCCTCGTTCACGTGGGCGCTCACGCGCAGCGCCGGCAAGCAGGTCAGCGACCAGGTGCTGGAGCGCATCGCCGAAAAGGATCGCTCGATCGCCGCAATGATCACGCTGTTCGACAAGGCGTTGTCCGCCGAAGTCGACCGTTCCACGTCGATGTTTGCTAGCTTCCTGCCCACTGTCTACACGCTCGACGAAACGCAGAAAATCGACGTGAGCGGTGTGGCCACGCCCACGTTCAAGGCCGGCGACAAAGTCCTGAACATGGATTTCAGTATTCCCGACCAGTTTCTCGAACGCAGCGGCGCAGTGGCGACGATCTTCGCCCGCACCGGCGACGACTTTGTGCGCGTGACGACTTCACTCAAGAAACAGGACGGCTCGCGGGCGATCGGCACGCTGCTCGACCGCAAAGGGCCGGCTTACGCGCTCCTCGTTGCGAACAAGACTTACACGGGCATGGCACCGCTTTTCGGCAAGCGTTGGATCACGCAATACCGGCCGGTTACCGATGCAAGCGGGCGCGTGATCGGCGCGCTCTTTGTCGGCGTGAACGTCGACGAGGAAATCCAGCAAGTGGAAGACGGCATTCGCAAGCTGAAGATCGGCGACAGCGGGTATTACTTCGTGCTGAACGCGTCGAAGGGCGCAGATCGCGGCAAGCTGATCGTGCATCCGGGCGCCGCGGGCCAAGCCGCGGACAATGCAAACGCGCCGTATCAGCAGATGCTCGACATGAAGGAAGGCCGGCTCGAATACAGTTCCGCCGACGCCACGCTCGGCGAGCAAGGCGCGCGCGACAAGTTCGTCTCCTTCATCACAGTGCCGGAATGGCAATGGCTGGTGGGCGGCATCGCGCCGCGCGACGAAGTGATGGCCGATATCATCGCCACGCGCAATCGCTTCCTGCTGCTCGGCTTCGTGCTGGTCGGCGTGTTCGCGGTCGTGTTCCTGTTTGCCGTGCGGCGCCTCGTCAGCCGGCCGCTCGACGAAGCCGCCAAGGCTTCGGAGCGCTTCGCGTCGGGCGATCTCAGCGTACGTGTGGCAAAAGGCGCGAGCAGCCGCGCTGACGAAATTGGCCGGCTGATGCGTTCGATCGACGGCATCGGCGAAGGGCTTGCGCGCATTGTTTCGCAGGTGCGCAGTGCGTCGACCGATATGTCGCACGGCACCGAGAAGATCGCCACGGGCAGCGGCAATATCGCATCGCGCATCGCCACACAAGCGAGCAGCCTCGAAGAAACCGCGGCCAGCATGGAGCAGATCACGTCGACCGTGCAGCAGAACGCCGACCACGCGGCACAAGCCAACACGCTCGTCACGCGCGCGGCCGAAGCGGCAACCGAAGGCGGCCGTGCAGTGGAACGCGTTGTGTCGACGATGGGCGAGATCAGCCGCTCGTCGCAGAAGATTGCGGAGATTACCAGCGTGATCGAAGGCATTGCGTTCCAGACCAATATTCTTGCGCTGAACGCAGCCGTTGAAGCGGCGCGCGCAGGCGAGCACGGTAAAGGTTTTGCGGTGGTCGCCTCCGAAGTACGCGCGCTCGCTCAGCGCAGCGCGGCTTCGGTCAAGGAGATCGAAGGGCTTATCGCCGAATCGACGGCGACGGTGCAAAGCGGCTTCCAGATCGCCGAGCAGGCGAGCACGACGATGCAAGGCATCGTGCAGCAGGTCGGTCAGGTTCGCGCGATCATGGGCGAGATCAGCGTTGCATCGCGCGAACAATCGGGCGGCATCGAGCAGGTGAACCTCGCGGTCACGCAGATCGGCGAAGCCACTCAGCAGAACGCGACGATTGTCGGAGAAGCGGAAGAAGCGGCCGCCGAGTTGCGCGATCACGCCGCGCGCCTCGCGCAAGTTGTCAGCGTGTTCAAGCTGGAAAGCGGGCGGGATTGAGTCACAGGTGGGTCGTCGCAAGGTCGCGGCTTTGCGGCTTTGCGGCTTTGCGGCTTTGCGGCTTTGTGGATCGTCGACCGGCATTACGATTTCTTCGAACGGCAAGCCGCTAAACCGCGTCAGCACCAGCCGCGCGGCGACCACGACGAATAGTTCTTGTCGCTGACGGTGAGCCTGGTATTTGCCACACACACTTCCAGATGAGGCGTTTCTCCGACGCCTGACCGCACGCATGCACGCCGCCACGCGCCGTCGCACCCAAGCGCGGGAAGCCGGCGGCCGGTGGAATAGCACACGTCGCCGGCTATGCGGTCGGACGGAACATCTGAAACAACTTGCCGATTTCCGCGTAGTCCCCGCGATAGCCGGCGCGCATGATCGGCTGCGCGGCATGCGTATCGAACAGACCATCCTTGAGATACGCCTCGTTGATGTGCACGCCGACCACCTGGCCGAGCGACAGGTAGTTGTCCATCGGCTTGCCATCGAGACTATGCAGCCGCACCACCTGCAGCAGTTTGCATTCGAGCGCGGCGGGTGATTCAGCGACGTGCGGCACCTGCACGTTACGCCCCGGTTCAGGCGTGAGCCCGGCGAGTTTGAATTCGTCGACGTGCGGCGCGACCGGCGCTGATGAACGGTTCATCTGCTCCGCGAGCGGTTTCGTCGCCAGGTTCCAGACGAACTCGCCGGTCGCTTCGATGTTGGCGACGCTGTCTTTGCGACCCTCGCTGCAAAAGCCGATGATCGGCGGGAAGCTCGCGAACGCGCCGAAGAAGCTGTAAGGCGCGAGGTTCAGCGTGCCGTCGGTGTCGCGCGAGGAAATCCAGCCGATCAGGCGCGGCGCGACGATGGCTTTGAAGGGATCATGCGGAAGACCGTGGCCGGCGGCGGGGTCGTAGAAGTAATGGGACATGGATGCGAAGCGTGGAAAAGGCGATGGATATTTATACCGCAGAGCGGCATGGGGCGCTGGCCGGCGGGCCTTGGCCAGGCTTGCCCGTAGGTGGCGCAGATTGACGCGACCGGCAAATTGCCGATGACTGCATTGAAACGCGGCGAGTGGCCCGTCTCCTGGCGCTTCTTTCGCAAGTCGGCAGGCCCTCGTTCGCTACCCTCGCCCGATCACGCGCTTGCGCCCTTCCTTCACTTGCGCGAGATGCGCGTCGTCCCAGTCATAGAAACCCGCGCCGCTGCGCACGCCCACACGCCCTGCCTGTACCTGCTGACGCAGCACATCTAGCACGTCCTCATCTTTCGCAAGTTCCGGCATCAGGTGCGTGGAAATATCAAGGAAAGTATCCAGCCCGCCCATGTCGGCGGCTTCCAGCGGTCCAACAATTCCCCATCGCCGCCCGAGCGACGCCTTCATGACGCGGTCCACCACATCGGGCGTCGCGGCGCCCGAACGGACGATATTCAGCGCCTCGCGCAACACCGCAAACTGCAAACGGTTGCCGACGAATCCAGGAATCGCTTTTGCGAGAACCACCGGCTCCATACCGATTGCGCTCATCAACTCGGCGGTCTTCGCCGTCACCTCGGGTGCTGTCGCGCTTCCGGGCACCACTTCGACGAGCGGAATCATGTGCGGCGGATTCCAGAAATGCGCGATGACAAAGCGCTCTTTTGCACGCAATGGAGCAACGAGCTGGTCCGGCGGAAAGCCGCTCGTGTTGCTGGCGAGAATGGCGTCGGGGGCGAGGAGCGTAGTCAGCTTCTCATACAGGCGGTGCTTCAACTCCAGCACCTCGGGAATCGCTTCGATCACGAAATCCGCGGATCGCATTACGTCCAGTTCCGCGTGAGTCTCGATGAGTGCGAGCGCGGCCTGCTTTGCCTTCAGGTCGATGCGGCCGGCGTCGATCAATTCGTCGAGCACCGCTTCCGCCTTGGGCGCGACGCTCGCAAGACGCGCTGCGTCCACGTCATGCACGATCGTCCGGTATCCGTGCAATGCGCTCTGCGTCGCGATGCCGACGCCCATCAGTCCCGTTCCCACCACGCCTATTACTGTATTCGCTGCCTTGCTCACGCCGCTCCCTCGCTGACATCGGTGAAAGCTTTAAAGGATAGCGCAGTACGCAGGTCCGCAATGCCGAATGCGACAAAGCCGGCCTCCCGCGAGGAAGAGCCGGCTTTGCCGGGTTCATGCCGCCCGAAGCGGCGCGGCCATGCGCGAATTAGTAGCGCGCGGGCGGACGGTGTTCGTCGCGGCCGTGGTGACGCGGGTCATAGTCGTGCGGATGATGGCGCATCCACTCGTCGTGGCCCCAATAGCGGTGCCCGTCATAGTAGCGGTCGCCATGCCAGCCGATGTTGATGGACACGCCCACCGGCATCATGTGCGGCTCGCCATAAACGACCGGCCCCGGGCCGCGTTCGACGATCACACGTTCCTGAGCGAACGCGCCGCCCGCTGCCATCAAGGCGCCACCGGCCAGCAGAGCCGCGATAATCGTACGCGATGTCTTGTTGAAGGCTTTCATAGTTCTCTCCCGTCAAAGTTTGAATCGAGCCGGCGCCGCGTTGCTTGAGCCTCGAAGTTCTGGCCCGCATAAGACGCCGTGCGCTTGAAACCAACTTTAGCGACGCAACTCGCATGAAGACGTGAGCACTTGTAAGCGCTCATTTCACAGAAAGGGACGGGTTGCCGAATTGTTGTTTCTGTTACGACGCCCGTCCGCAAAGGCTTCCTGAACAAATCGCCCGCGTTGCCCGCTACGAAGATGTCAGGCGCCGTTACATTCATTTCGGCCGGGAAATATTCGGCGGGAAGAAAGCGCCGCCCGAAGAAGGCCGGACCGCCAGACAAAACAAAGCCACGGCACGCTTTCGCGGGCCGTGGCTTGAATGACGCGCAGATTTGACATGCGCACCCGGCGCGAGAACCGCGCACGGGTTCATAGGCCGCTATTAGTCGGTCAGCTTGATGCCGAACAGCGTAGCTTGAGCCTTGCGCTGGCGCTCTGCTTCGCGCGAACGCGCTGCGTACGAGTAGTCCGTATCCAGCGGCAAGTGGGGCGACGCAAAGAGGTCGCTGACCTTTTGGAACAATGCAAAGATGAAGCTCATGGCGACTCCCGGTTGGTTACTGCGTTTGCTAGGGTTTTCCCTTAAGAAGAATTATAGGGTTTTCCCTAGGCGAAAGCTAGTGCAATGCAGCGTCTATCCGGTGTGACGCCTTGTCGCGGCCTGTTTCACGCTGATATTGCGTTGCAACATGACCACGTCCCTATTTTCTTGCGGCGGCTATTCTGCCGCAACGCTTACTGAAGCGTTGTCGGCGACAGCTTTCTGGCGGTCGGGCGGCGTTTGGCCGGTGCGCTTTTGCGCGGATTGACCGCGGCGGCGTCGACGGCGCCTTGCGCCGAAGGATCAGCCGCAGCCAGCGTCGCGCTGTTGACGGACACGATCAGGCCCGGCAGCGTACGCGTCGGCTGGTCTTGCGGCTTGACGGCGGCGCCGGTGGCGGAGAATTCGATATTCAGGGCCCAGTGTCCGTCGTGTATGCCTTGATCTCGCAGAAGTGCGGCAATTAGATCCTCGATGGAATATTTGTGTTCGCTTGTCGGCATGTCGGCTTTGGTCGAATAAGGCGCTGGCGTGTCCGATCGGCTCCGCAGCAGCATGCAGAGTGTAGAGCGCGTGATCTGGCTTGCGGCCGACCGTCGGCGGCGGTCGCCTTACGGCGCCTATCCGCGATAAGCAGTGAGCTTGCCGCCGCTGCCGGCGTTTCGCCGGCGCGGCGGGCGCTCGGAGACTGTCAGTGGGAGTCGGCCGTTTTCGGCTTGTGGTTGTGTCGCGCATGAACGGCGCGCTTGCTGTTCGCGGATGCCGGCACTGAGGGCGCTTGCTGCGGCGCTACGGGCACCTGCGTGACTACCGGTGCCGGCGTCCGCGAGGCGGCGTTGCCGGCTGCATTGGCCATCGCCATTTGCATGCCGAGCACACTGGCCATCGCGGTCTGCTGGCTTTGCATCATCTGTTCGATGCGATGCTGTTGTGCGGTGGTTTCGCGCGTGAGGCGCATCAAAAGTACGGTCTGCGTGATGCCAATCGCGACCGTCATAAGCAGCGCACCGACCACGATCGACAGCATCCATTTCATACGGCGCGAATGGTCCGTCGCTGCTCGGCGCTGGTCGGCAATCACGCCGTAGAGCGCGTCGACCGTGTCCGCGAAGGCCGTCGCCCGCGCGCGATCGAGTTCCGGCGCGGCGCGCAATGCAGCAGCGGCGGCTTCTTCGCGCTGTGCTTCCTGCCGGGATGTGGTGAAAGCTGTGCCGGCGCGTGCGGAGGTCGGCGTGGTCGAGGGTGGCGTCGTTTGGCGTGCGGATGCTTCGTTGGCCGGCGACAGCGCCGTCTCGCGTGCGGATGCGTCGGCGGTCGTGCGTGACGTCGTTTGGCGCGCGGACACATCCTTGGCCATCGACAGCGCCGTTTCGCGTGCGGATGCATCCGAAGTCGTGCGTGGCTCCTTCGCCGAGCTATCCGCTCGCGCAGATCTTCTCGCCTCGCGCGCCGATGCCCGCTCAGCGTCCGGCTCAGCGACTCCGCCGTATGTGTTCGCGGCGGACGCCCCCGTTACACCCGCGGGGCGTGCAACCGCCGCTTCGGTTTGCCCATCAGCAGTCAATAGCTGCGAAGTTTTGCTGCCCGCCTGCGACGTACCGCCGTGCGGAGAATCCGCCTTCCCCACGCCCCGCTCGGCTGCCTGACGCAGCGCCGTCACACTGCGCGCCACCGTCGCGGCCGCCGTGGCGGGCGTCAGCGGAGAAGCCGCTTCGCGCGCCGATGCCACCGCATTTTGGTGCTCAGCGGCACCCACAGCAGTCGCCTTCCGCGCAGCATCCGCATCCGCATCGGCATCGGCATCGGCATCGGCAGCCACCGTCGACGGCTCCATTTCCAGCCCGCTCAATTGCGCATCGAGGCCGGCCGGCTCATCGGTCCTGGCCGCGCGAGGCGCCCGGCGCGCCGTTTTAGCGTCCGTCGACGCGCTATCGTTCGGCGCATCCAGCGCGCCTACGGCCGCCAGCACCGCATCGGGCAGTTCAAAACCGTGCAACGTGCCTTGGCGGATGTCGATATTCATCGCTTCCAGCGTGGCACGGGTGGGATCGTCGGGGAACAGGTCGAGCGTGCCGTCGTCGCGCGAGGCGTCGCTCAGTTGCGCGAGGCGTTGTGCCGAGCGCGCAGCGCGCGCCAGCTTTTTTTCGGTTTCGGTCGAGACGGTGGCCTCGCGGCGCTTCGTCGTGGAAGCGCCGCGCGGAGGCCGGGACTGTGTGGATACTGCGGAATCTGCCATAGAGAAAAAAGCGATCGTCGCCATGAGAGCGGGCGCCGGCACCGCTCGTCAATGCCGTTGGAATTTTTCGAGACCGCATTGTCGCATGGCGTCCGCCGCCACCGAAGCCGTTCGCAGACGATTTCCGGTTTTTAGGCCGATGCGTCGTCTTGCCTGAATTCCTTGACGCCGCGCAGTTGGCGCAAGCGCGTGCAAATCGCCTCGTATTCAACGTTCGACACGCGATGCAGGGTAATCATTACCTCGTCGTACTCCGGCGTTTCGTCGCTTTGCTGCATGACGAATTGTTTGACGCGCGGGCTGGCTGCGCCCAGTTCGTCGTGCAGCGAGTGAAACGTCATGGCGCCGCGCTCGACGAGCATGGTCACCTGGCGCCGCTGCCTGACCGTGATGAATCGCCGCTCGAGCGGCTTGATGCCCGCGAGGATGATCAGAATGATGATGGTCGCCGCAATCGACGCCGTATAGAGTCCGCCGCCGACCGCCAGGCCGATCGCTGCGACCGACCAGAGGCTCGCGGCCGTCGTCAGCCCGCGCACGATTTCGCCGCGCAGCAGGATCGAACCGGCGCCCAGAAAGCCGATCCCCGAAACGACCTGGGCCGCCATCCGGGACGGATCGAGTACTACGTGTTCGCCGGTGAGCACTTCGGCGAAACCGTAAGCCGACACGATCATGATCAGCGCCGACCCTACGCACACCAGCATATGCGTGCGCAATCCCGCAGCCCATGACAGACGCTCACGCTCGAAGCCAATCACGCTGCCGAGCGCCGCAGCCAACACCAGACGGGAGATGAGTTCAAGGTTGCCCAGCACGGTGCTCTCTCCTTCTTCAAATTATTTGAAGTGTTGTCCTCGTCCATTTTGGGCGCCGGCCGGAATCCGTTTGCATTATGCTAGCCCGCACGCCGCCGCTGCTCGCGCTGTACCCGCTGCATCACTTGCACATGCTGCTCGCGCTACAGGCTGCTTGCCGGTGCTCCACCGCCAGTCGCACTACCGCCAGAATCAGGCCCGCTTCCACGGGCGTTTTAGAACACCGCTTTGAAATATGACCATGTCCAGCACGAACCCTGACGCCGCCCGAACCATCGCGCTCGCCGCGGGGCTGCGCGAGCACTTCAACGGCGTGATCCTGCCGATGTGGCACGGGCCGGGTTTCAACACCGCGCTCAAGCTGCCGTACGAAGCGCTCGGCGCAGAAGATCATCGTCCAGCGCCCGCGCTACGCTATCGGGCAATGGCTTGCGCACGCCAACTCTTCGTGTTCTCGGAAGCCGGCGACGCGGCCCACGCGCACGTTTTGTTCGATTCCCTCACGCACACTTTTCAGGACACGAAACACGGCGGTTGGTTCTACAGCGTCGACCAGCAAGGCGCCCCGCTCGACACCGCCAAAGACCTGTACACGCATGCGTTCGTCGTATTCGCCTGTGCGGAATATGGCCGGCGTTCCGGAAATCGCGACGCGCTGGAAATCGTGCATCGGACGTCGGCTCTGATTCAGTCGCACTTTGCCGCTGAGGACGATCTCTTCAATGCAGCGCTCACCGCCGACTTCGCCGAGGTGCCTGGCACACCGGTTCAGAATCCGTTGATGCATCTGACCGAAGCCTGGCTGGCGGCCCGCGAAGCCACGCGCGACAACGCTTTCGACGCCGCGCTGCGGCGCCTGGCCGGCGCGGTCGCTCGTCACTTCGTGCATGCGCCGTCGGGCTGCATCGCCGAATTGCCGATCGGCACCGACGACAATCGCCTGGAGCCCGGCCATCAGTTCGAATGGTTCTGGCTCGCGAGGCAGGCGGGCGCGCTCTTCGAAGGTTCAGGGCTCGCGGAAACACTGACGCGCGCGTTCGACTTCGCACAACGCAATGGCGTGAATCAGGAAACGGGCGGCGTGTGCGCGTCGCTCGATGAAAACGGCCGGATCAAGGACCCAACGCAGCGCATCTGGGCGCAAACGGAATATTTGCGCGCGCTCGCGAGCCACGACGAGCCGCTCGTGCGCGCGGCTCTGCCGCGGCAAATTGAACTGTTCCAGCAGCGATTCTTGCGTCCGCAAGGCTGGTTCGAATGCAAGACCTCAGCCGGAGACGTGGCGCGTGCCGACATGCCGTCGACCACGCCTTATCACCTTGCAACCGCTTTCCACGCGTTGCCAGCCTGAAACGCCGGCAGACCAGTGCGGAAGCCAGCCGATCCGCCATGCGCGGCGGTGTTGCCGTCTGGCGGCATCCGCCAAACATTCGCCGCGAGGCGACTGGCCCGGACAGCCCGGTCGATCAATACTCTTCTCGCTGCCACGGACCCCAGTCGCTCCCGGCAGATCTGGATCGCATATAAGTGGCGCTTTGGCCAGTAGGCGTTTCCGACGTATCGCCTTGCGGCTTGCGGTCGGTGGTGTGGAGGGCGAAGGCCTGGCGATCATCGGCATCCACAGTGATGCGGCCGACCGGGTCCGGTGCGTCTTCTTGGGGGGATTTAGACTCCAATACCGCGAGATACGGGGTCAAACGACTCCAGAACGACGTCAGTTCTTCCTGCAAATAATGTGTCAATGTTTTTCCTGGGAGAGTAATACAAGCAGTTTACCCTACCCGGAGGCACATCCTTTTTCGTGCCCTCGACACGTCGAAAAGGCCGAAACCTGGGAATACCCGAATACTGGTTGATTGGCATCCGTCATAAAGACGTGATACAACTCCTACTTCGCGCTCGATCTCGATTTGAGAAATAGCGGTCGCGAATGCAATACACAACATTTACTGGATCAAAAATGGCAACAGGTACTGTGAAGTGGTTTAACGATGCAAAGGGCTTTGGTTTCATCACGCCGGACGACGGCGGCGAAGACCTGTTTGCACACTTTTCGGAAGTTCAAGGCAGCGGCTTTAAGTCCCTGCAGGAAAACCAGAAAGTGACGTTCGAAGTGAAGCAGGGCCCGAAGGGCAAGCAAGCTGCTAACATCACGCCGGCCTAAGTACCAACGGTACGCCGACGCACGCTTAGGCGCTTGCGCCTAATACAAGAATGGCCCGCTTTCGCGGGCCATTTTTCTTTTCCGGTTGCCCGATTTTTGAGCGCGAACAATTTAAATCGCGCGCATTCCCGACAACCCAAGTTGCATCATTTCCGTCGGCATTTCATCGATCTGTTGTGTGCGCAACACAGCCTCCGAAATTTCGAACACGGAAACCGCCTGCTTCAATTGCTGGGTCTGTTGATGCAGCGAAGCCGCCGCTGCCGCCGCCTGCTCGACGAGCGCGGCATTCTGCTGCGTCATCTCGTCCATCTGCACGACGGCCTGGTTCACCTGCTCGATGCCCGTGCTTTGCTCAAGCGACGATGCGCTGATCTCCGCCATCATCTGCGTGACGCGCGAAATCGAGGCGGACACATTGCTCATCGCTTCGCCGGCATGTTCCACGAGTGCGGAGCCGCCCTGAATTTCCGCGACCGATTCGCTGATCAGCGTCTTGATTTCCTTCGCCGACTGCGCGCTGCGCTGTGCCAGCCCGCGCACTTCGCCGGCCACGACCGCGAAGCCGCGGCCCTGTTCGCCGGCGCGCGCCGCCTCGACGGCAGCATTGAGCGCGAGAATATTCGTCTGGAACGCAATGCCGTCGATCACCGAAATGATCTCGGCGATCTTGTCCGAGCTCTGCGCAATGCCGCGCATCTTGTCCACCACCTTGTCGACTACTTCGCTGCCGCGCGACGTCGCCTCGAGAGCCGTCTCGGCGAGTGCATTCGCTTCGCGCGCGTGGTCGGCGTTCTGACGCACGGTGGCCGTCAATTCTTCCATGCTCGACGCAGTTTCTTCGAGGGATGCCGCCTGGTTTTCGGTGCGTGCGGACAGATCGGCGTTGCCGGTCGCGATTTCATCGGCGCCCAGGTGAATCGAGTCGGCCGATTCGCGCACGGTCTGCACGGTTCGCGCGACGCTCGCCTGCATTCTGGCAAGGCCTGAGAAGAGCCGGCCGATTTCGTTGGTGCCACGCGCAGCGATCGGCTGATCGAGACGCCCTTGCGCGATGCGCTCGAAGTGACGGCCGGCTTCCTCGAGCGGTGCGACCACGCCGCGGCGCAACGCCATATGCACCGCGAACGTCCCGCCGACCAGCGCCAGCAGAATCACAATGCTGACGGCCCGGAAGGTGGCCATGCGGGTGTCGATGGAATCGAGCGATGCGCGACTCGCCGAATTGCCGAACTGCGTGAAGTTATGCAGTTCGGTCAAATACCCGTCCTGGAACGACTGCGTCGGCTGGTCGAGAAATGCCTGGATGTTGTTTGCATCGAGAAACTGCGCGAGTTCGGTCAGCGCGCCGTGCAGCTTCTTGTAGCGTTCGGCGAGAGCCGCCGCGCGGGCGCCGTTTTCGTCGCTGGTCTTCGGTGCGCTCATGAAGGCGTTGAACGACTGCTCGGCGGCCGTAAGCTGCTCACGCGCATGCTGAACGATGTCGGTCGGCTCCGCGCCGCCGCGCACCATCCGCGTACCGGCGCGCGACAGGTTGATGCGGGCGTCCATCAGATGCTGCGTCGTTTCGTTGACGGCATCCACCTGCTTGAGCGCGATGTTCGAAAGGTCGCCAACGTCGTCATGCGTACGCGTCAATGACCAGAAACCCAGACCCACCGTGACAAGCTGGAAAACGCAAAACGCGGCCAGAACACACAACAGGCCGGATGCGACCTTGATCTTGCTGAACATCGTGAACACCTGAAGGCAAAGAATAACGGGAGCTACGTCAGGGTTAACGGCAGCATCGGGGTTTGCTTAAGCTCAAATTCGTCAAAGTTCGTCTTACGTTGCCTTTACGTCGCCCCTACGTCGTCCAACGTCCGCATTTCTGTCGTTCCACGCAACAATGCCAAGCAGATATTTCCGATTCACCTTGACGGCGTGCGTCGGCGCTTCCTAGAGTGGGTAGGGACTGACGACCGCACGCCAGTGCGCGATGCCACCGCGGGCCTTCCTCGAAGGAATCACAATGACTGACCTACTCGACCGGGCGCGCGGCGCATTGCACGCTCAGCCGTTCAGCGTGCTGCTAGGCGCGGAGTTGATGTACACGGGCACCGACGAACTGACGCTGAGCCTGCCGATCCGCGATGAATTGCGGCAGCAGCACGGCTTCGTGCATGGCGGCGTGATCAGCTATCTCGCCGACAACGCGCTGACGTTTGCGGGCGCGCTGTTGCTCGGGCCGAAGGTCGTGACGGGAGAATATAAGATCAACTATCTGCGCCCCGCGGTGAACGGCACGCTGATCGCGCGGGCGAAGGTGGTGTATGCGGGCCGCCATCAGGCGACCTGCCAATGCAACATCTTTGTGATGGACGGCAACCGCGAGAAACTCGTCGCGGTTGCGCAAGGCACGGTCAACCGGATCGGCGAGAACGGCGACCACGAACCGGCGAGCTAACGCTGAAGGCTCACGCGCCCGGCGCCGGTTCGCAAAGAACTTACTCCGCGGAGTACGTCTTTTGCGTTTGCTCGCCGAGGCCTTCGATGCCGAGGCGAATCGTCTGGCCCGGCTTCAGATACACCGGATTCGGCTTCACACCCATGCCGACGCCCGGCGGCGTGCCGGTGGATATGACATCGCCCGGTTGCAGGCTCATGCACTGTGACACATACGAGACGAGCTTCGCGACGCCGAACACCATCGTCTTCGTGCTGCCGTTCTGATAGCGGTGACCGTCCACTTCGAGCCACAGGCTGAGGTTCTGCGGATCGGCGACTTCGTCGCGCGTGACCATCCACGGGCCGATCGGGCCGAACGTGTCGAAGCCCTTGCCCTTGTCCCATGTACCGCCGCGTTCGATCTGCCATTCGCGTTCCGACACGTCGTTGATCACGCAATAGCCGGCGACATAATCGAGCGCATTCGCTTCGTCGACATACTTGGCCGGTTTGCCGATCACGACGCCGAGCTCCACTTCCCAATCGGTCTTCTTCGAGCCGCGCGGAATTTCGACGTCGTCGTTCGGGCCGGAGATCGCGCTCGTCCACTTGTTGAAGATCACCGGCTCGGCCGGCACAGGCAGATTCGACTCGGCAGCATGATCCGCGTAATTCAAGCCGATGCAGATGAACTTGCCGATCTTGCCGACGCACGGACCCATGCGCGGATTGCCTTCCACGACCGGCAACGAAGCGGGATCGAGCGCGCGAAGTTTGGCAAGGCTCTCGTCGGTCAGCGCCGCGCCGTCGATGTCGGCAACCACGCCGGACAGATCGCGAATCTTGCCTTGCGCGTCGAGCAAGCCCGGCTTTTCCTGGCCTTTCGGCCCGTAACGAAGCAGTTTCATCGTTGCACTTTCCTCTGGGTTTCAGTGGTGTTCGGTTGATACGTCAGTGTGCGTTGGCTTATGCAGCCGCGTGTGTCAGTTCGACCAGCCGCCATCGATCACATGTGCGTGACCGGTCGTGAACGCCGACTCGTCCGACGCGAGATACAGCGCCAGCGCAGCAATCTCATCGGGCTTGCCGATGCGGCCCATCGGCTGGCGCGCGACAAACGCCGCCTGCACCGCTTCGAGCGTCGCGCCTTGCGCGGCCGCCTGCGCCGCGATCCGCTGTTCGAGCGACGGCGACGACACCGTACCCGGGCAGATCGCGTTACAGCGTACACCACGCGTGATGAAATCCGCGGCAACCGACTTGGTCAGCCCGATGACCGCCGCCTTCGACGCGCTATACGCGAAGCGGTTCGGCACGCCTTTCACGCTCGACGCCGCCGACGACATATTGATGATCGAGCCGCCGCCGCGCTCGATCATCGCGGGCAGGAACGCGCGAATCATCCGGTACATTGCCTTCGCGTTCAGGTCGAAGGCGAAGTCCCAATCTTCTTCGCTGCATTCGAGAATCGAACCCGCATGCACGAAGCCTGCACAGTTGAACAGCACGTCGATCGGACCGAGTTCGGCGGCCAGAGCCTTGATGGCGTCGCCGTCGAGCACGTCGAGCTTGCGCGCCTCGACCGGCTTGCCCGCGAGCGCTTCGATACGGATGTCGGTGGCAATCACGCGCGCGCCTTCGCGTGCGAACATTTCGGCGGTCGCGAGGCCAATGCCTTGTCCCGCAGCGGTAATCAATGCTGTCTTGCCGGCCAGTCTTTGTGTCATCTACGACTCCAGTTGAATGGGCTAAATCTCTTCGTCACATCACAGTCGATAAAACGCAGCGGCGTTGCCGCCGAAAACCGCTTCGCGCTCGCCGTCGTCAAGCGACGCAAGCAGCGTGGTCGCCACCGAATGCCACAGCAGATAATCGCCATTCAGTTCGAGCACGGGCCAATCGCTGCCCCACATGAGCCGCGCCGGCCCGAAGGTAGCCAACAGATGCTCGACGTACGGCCGCAGCGTTTCTTCGGTCCAGCCAGGCGATGCCTCGGTCGCGAGCCCGGATAGCTTGCAATACACGCCCGGCAGCTTCGCGAGCCGCGCGATCGCATCGGCCCATGTTTGCCAGCCCGCCTGGCCGTAGCGGATGGGCGGCTTCGCGCCGTGATCGATCACGATGCGCAGCGCCGGAAAACGCCGCGCGAAAGTTTCCACATGCTCGACATGGCGCGCGTAGATCAGCGCGTCGAAAGCAAGATCGTGCGCGATCAGCGCTTCGATGGCCGGCGCAAGGTCGGGGTTCGCGATCCAGGTATCGTCGGGCAGGTCTTGCAGCATCGGCCGCACGCCCTTGAACTTCGGCGCCTGGGCGAGCGCTCCGATTAAAGCCGGCGCGGTCGGCAGCAGAAGCGGCACCCAACCGACCACTCCTGCAATGGACGGCTCCTCGCGCGCAATGTCCAGCAGATAACGCGTTTCGTCGATGGTGGGCGCCGCCTGCACGACGACCGTTCTCCCGATGCCCGCTTTCTCGCGCAACGGTTTCAGATCCGCCGGGCCGAACGGCCGGTACAGAATCTCGAGCTCCGGCGTGAGCCATTCGTAATCGCCGCGAGCGGGGTTCCAATAGTGCTGATGCGCATCGATATGCATCTTCGGATTAGTCCTCTGGCGCGGGCGCGCGGCTGTCGAGCAAGCCATCCTCGTGCAACGCAGACCATAACGCCGCGGGGATCGGCAACTCGAACGACGCAGCGTTCTCACGCAATTCGTCGGCACTGCGCGCGCCGGTCAGCACGGTGGCGACCGCCGGATGCGCATACGGAAACTGCAAGGCTGCGGCGGCGAGCGGCACGCCGTGATCGCGGCACACTGCCTCCAACCGCGCGACACGCTCGATGACTTCGCGCGGCGCCTCGCCATAATTGAATTTCAGATCACCTTCGACGCCGCGCGCCAGAATGCCCGAGTTGAAAGCGCCGCCTAACAGGATGCTGACGCCGCGCCTTTCGCATGCCGGCAAGAGGTCGTTGAGCGTCGCCTGTTCGAGGAGCGTATAACGGCCCGCAAGCAACGCGCAATCGATATCGAACTCGGCCATTGCGTCGAGTATGACCGCGCCTTCATTGACGCCGAGCCCCACCGCCTCGACCGCGCCGGCCGAGCGCAGCTCGTCGAGCGCGCGAAAGCCGCCGCCTTCGGTCAGTTGTCGCCAGTAGTGAGGATTGTTTTCGCCGTGCGTGACGCGGCCGATGTCGTGAACCAGCAGAATGTCGATCTCGACAATGCCGAGCCGCTGCTGGCTGTCTTCGAACGAACGCAGAATGCCGTCGTGCGTGTAGTCGTAAATCGCTTCGAAGGGCAGCGGATTCTGCCAGCCTTCCGTGCCGTCGTAGGGCGTGGTGCGCGGTACGAAACGGCGGCCCACTTTGGTCGATAACACATACTCGCTGCGCGGATAGCGGCGCAAAGCGTCGCCGAGACGATGCTCCGCTTTGGTGTGGCCGTAATGCGGCGCGGTGTCGAAATAGCGCACGCCGGCGTCCCACGCGGCCGCGACGGTCGCCTGCGCTTCTTCATCGGACAGATCGCGATATAAGCCGCCGAGCGGCGCCGTGCCGAGGCTCAATCCGGTTACTTTCAGCGCGCCCCGGCCAACGCGCCGGTGCTGCTGGATTTTCGAACCGTTCGTTGCAGTCATTGAGCGTGTCTCCTTCTTGCTCTCGTCGCATGCAAATGGTTGCCGTTGCATGTCTTTTTATCACACCCTAAGCCAACGCTCAGTGCGACTCCACGGCAACCGCGCGCCGCAGCGGCGCAACGCTCAAAGGCAAGCATGCTGGCCCCACCGGCTCAAAACTCTTGTAGGTCAGGATGAATTCCTGATGACCCAGCATTTCCGACTTGGAAGCCGCGCCCTGCGACACCGCCACCGTCTGGTCGAACACTTCGCGTCCCACTTCGTCGAGCGTGCCGCGGCCTTCGAGGATACGGCCCGCGTCCACGTCCATGTCGCCGGCGAGATTGCGATACGTGGCGGGATTTGCGCACACCTTGATGACCGGCGAGATCGCCGAGCCGACCACCGAACCGCGCCCGGTCGTGAACAGAATCACATGCGCGCCGCACGCAATTAGCTCGCCGATTTCGGCGTTGTCGCTAATGTTCGGAAAGCCGAAACGCGGTTCGCCGTCGGGCACGACATCGAGCAAATACAGGCCGCCGGTCGGCGGAATATCGCCCGGCTTGACGATACCCGCAATCGGCGACGCGCCGCTTTTCGCATACGCGCCTAGCGATTTTTCTTCCTGCGTGGTGAGGCCGCCGTCTGCGTTGCCGACTGCAAAACTGCCGTGGCCGAGAATGGAGTAATAGCGCGCCGCTTTCGCGACGCACTCGACAATCGCATCGCCGAGTTCGGGCCGCGCCGCGCGCGTCTTCATATGAAACTCGCAGCCCACCAGTTCGCCCGTTTCCTCGAAGATACAGGTCGCGCCCGCATCGATCAGATGATCGAACGCGCGACCCACCGCCGGATTCGCGGTGATACCGCTCGTGCCGTCCGAGCCGCCGCAAATCGTGCCGATGACAAGTTCGCTCAGCGCCATCGGCACTTTCTTTTGCGCGGCGAGTTGCTTGCGCGCGCCGCGAACCCAGTCGACGCCATATTGAATCGTGCTGCGCGTGCCGCCCTTCTCCTGGATCGTCAGCACTTCGACGGGCCGGCCGCTTGCGCGCACCACATCGACGAGATAGTGCTTGTTCATGCTCTCGCATCCGAGCGAGACGAACAACACCGCCCCGACGTTAGGGTGCGTGGTGAGCCGCTCGAGCATTTTCTCCGCGTATCCGTTCGGATAGCAGCCGGGAAAGCCGATCAGATGCACGGGCGGCTCGCGCCCGGCTGAAGCGTCGGCAAGCGTGTCACCGAACGCGTCGAGCGGCTCGCGGAACTGGGTGACGATCTCGCGCGCCACGTGATGCGCGCACTCGACCAGATACGCGACCGCGACCACATTGCGGATGCCTTTGCGGCCGTCGCTGCGCGGGTAGCCTTCGAGCATCGGCTGCTGCGTGGTGGCGGTTGCTACGGAAGTGTCAGTCATGATCGTTCCAGCGCAGCGCGAGGCCGCGTCGTTGTGCGCAAGTCAGTGGTGTACGAATTGATGGCCCGCGTCGTGCGTATAAGTCGGCAGGTAGTCGCTTTCGAGGTTGTGCGTATGCAGATGCGCGCCGCGCTGCACCGCTTCGGTCACGTGGCCGATTACCGCGCCGTAGCGCAGCACCTTGTCGTTCTTCGCAAGATTGCGGCGCGCTACCTTGTGCCCGAGTTCGATGGTGTGCGAAAGCGTCACGCTCTCGCCTTCGATCTCCAGTTGCGTGCCGGCGTCGAGACGCGCCGCCGCGATCAGGCAGTTGTCTTCGGGACTGAGCAGGATCAGATGCGAATCCGTTTGCATTGGGCGGCTGGTCAAATGAGTTCTCCGTTAGGCCGTGGCATTAGCGTTGCATTAGTTCTGGCCTTCGCCGCTCGCGAGGCGCGCTACCATCAGCGAACCGAGAATGATCGCGCCGTAAATGGCCTGAATCCAGAACGACGGCACTTGCGCGAGCGTCAACAGGTTCTGTACGACGCCGAGCAACAGCACGCCGGACAGCGCGCCGATCATCGAACCCTTGCCGCCGTCGAGTGAAATACCGCCGATCACCGCCGCCGCGAACACCGTGAAGATCATGCCGTTGCCCTGGTTCGCGTTGATCGCGCCGACGTAGCCGGTCACGATCAAGCCGCCGACCGAGGCCAGCATGCTGCCGAGAATGAACACGCCCCACGTGATGCGCTCAACGCGAATGCCCGCCGCGCGCGCCGCGTCCGGATTGCCGCCGATCGCGTACAGCGCGCGCCCCAGCCGGTGATAGCGCAGCACGAACGCGGCGATCGCGAAGGCCACGGCGGCGAGCCATACCGACAACGGCAAGCCAAGCACGATGGTGGTGGCAAGCGAGAAGAACGACGGCGGCATGTCGAACAGCGTGCCGCCCTTGGTCGCGCCCACCAGCATGCCGCGCAATACGATCAGCATGGCCAGCGTGACGATGAACGCGTTCAGCCGCAAACGCACCACCAAAAAGCCGTTGATCGCGCCGATCACCGCACCGACCGCGAGAATCGCCAGCAAGCCGGCCAACGCGGGCCACTGCGTGCCGAACCCAGCGGACGCAGCGGGCATCACGAGCATCGCCCCTATTGCCGGTGCAATGCCGACCGTCGATTCGAGCGACAAATCGAATTTGCCGGTCAGCACGATCAGGGATTCAGCGAGCACGACAAGCGCCAGCGCCGCCGACGCGCCGAGCACGCTGATCAGATTCGCTCGAGTGAGAAAGCTCGGGCTGACGAACGCGCCGACCACGATCAGCAGCAGGAGCGCCGGCAACAACGCCAGGTCACGCAAGCGTGCGAGTTCGGAACGGCCGCGCTTGCCGCGCGGCGCGGGCGCCGGCGCGGACGGTTGCGGATGGCCTTGAACCTGCGCCGCGCCGAACGCGGGACTGGTCACACTATTCTTCATGGAGACTGACTCCTTCTACTGATGCAATCAGGTCCTGGTCCTGCCAACCTGCGGGGAATTCGGCCGCGACACGGCCGCGGAACATGACGAGTACGCGGTCACAGGTGCGCAGATCGTCGAGCTCGCCGGATACGACGAGCACGGCCTTGCCTTCTTCGCGCACGCGATCCACGACGGAGAGCAACGCTTCTTTCGACTTCACGTCGACGCCCGCGGTCGGATCGATCAGCACCAGCACATTCGGATTGGTGGCCAGCGCGCGCGCCATGACCACCTTCTGCTGATTGCCGCCGGAGAGTCCGGACACCACATGCTCGGGTCCTTGCGCGACGATGCCGAGCGCGTCGATCATCTTCTGGCCGAAGGCATTTTTCTTCGACGGCGTCGCGATGCCGAACTTGCCGAGCAGTCGCGCGATGGTCATCGACGCGTTTTCCGCGATGGATTGCGTCAGCACGAGGCCTTCGTGATGGCGGTCTTTCGGCACGCAGCCAATGCCATGCGCGAGCGCCGCGGGCACGTCGCCTGGCGGTAGTGTGACGCCGTCCACGTTGATCGTGCCGCATTTGGCAGCGCGCAAGCCGGCGATTGCTTCGGCCACGCTCGTGCGGCCGCTGCTCGTCGCGCCCGTCAAGCCGACCACCTCGCCGCGCTTGACCGTGAACGACACGTCGTCGTAATCGGACCCGCTTAATTGATCGACGCGCAGCGCAATCGCGGTGTCGGCGGGCAGTGCGTCGCGCGCCGCCGCATCGGCGACGCAAAGGCCGCCGCGTTCGCCGGTCATCGCCTCGATCAACTGCTCGCGCGGCAACGCGGAAACCGGCGCGCTGATGATATGCCGCGCGTCGCGCAATACGGTCACCGCCTGGCAGATCTCATACACCTCTTGCAGATGATGCGAGATGAACAGGAATGTCACGCCCTCGCGCTGCAATTCAGTGATGCGCCGAAAGAGACGCTTGATTTCATCGCCGTCGAGTTGCGCGGTGGGCTCGTCGAGAATGATGAAGCGCGCGCCGTACGACAGCGCACGCGCAATCTCCACGAGTTGCCGCGCTTCGACGCTCAGATCGCCGGCGCGTGCGTCTTCACGCACGTCGATCTTCCAGTGGTCGAGCAACGCGCGCGCGTCGCGGCGCATACCCCGCCAGTCGATCACGCCGCCTCGCGACGGCTGCCGGTTGATGAACAGATTTTCCGCGACGCTCAAGTCGCGAATGATGGTCGAATGCTGATAGACACAGGCGACGCGCTCACGCCACGCATCGCGATCCGCAATCGACGGCGCAGGCTCGCCGTTGAAACGCACCTCGCCGGTATCCGGCTTGCGCAGGCCGGTGAGAATCGACACCAGCGTCGACTTGCCCGCGCCGTTACGCCCGACGAGTGCATGCGACTCGCCGGGCATCACGCGGATACTCACGTCATTCAGCGCGGCCGTGGAGCCGTAGCGTTTGGTGACTGCCAACGCTTCGACCACAGGCACGGATGGCGTCAGCGCGCTCATTTGACTGTATTGCCCCACAAGGCCTTGTCGTCGACATTCGACTTCGTCACGAGCGGCGCGGGCAACTGGTCTTCGAGAATGCCCGGCGCCAGCTGGATGATGTTGCTGCCGTGATCGGTCGGGCCCGGCTTGAAGGTCTGCCCAGCCAACGCCGCCTTGATGTAGTACAAGCCGTACTTCGCGTACGAATCGGCGGGCTGCGACACGGTTGCGTCGATGTCGCCGCGGCGAATCGCGTCGAACTCCTGCGGAATGCCGTCGTTACTCACGATCACGACGTGTTTCGCGTCGCCGGCCGGAAACAGCATCTGCTTGCGGCGCAAGGTTTGCAGCGTCGGCGACAGATACACGCCGCCTGCCTGCATGTAGATGCCCTTCACGTCGGGATTCGCGGTAAGCAGACTGTCGAGCCCGGTAGCCGCGACGTCGCCCTTCCAGGCCGCCGGAATTTCCAGCACCGAGATACCCGGATAGCCCTTCATGCACGAGCGGAACGCTTCCGAGCGGTCGCGTCCGTTGACCGAAGCCAGGTCGCCCATGATCTGCACGACCTTGCCCGACTTCACGTGATCGCCGATGTATTTGCACGCCTTCTCGCCATATGCGTGATTGTCCGCACGTACGACCATCGCGATCTTGCCTTGCGTCGGCGCGACGTCGACTGCGACGACCGGCACATTGCGCGCAGTCGCGGCATCAAGCGCGCGGCTGATCGCGGCGGAGTCGAGCGGGCCGACCACGATGCCCTTCGCACCGAGGTTCAGCAGGTTGTTCATGTCGGTGATCTGCTGCACCGGGTCGCCATTCGAATTGACCGGCGCGAGGATGTCGATGCCCATCTCCTTCGCGTATTTCGGCAGATAGTTGTTGTACGACTGCCAGAACGGCGATGTCAGCAAGGGCAGGCCGAGGCCGACCTTGCCCGCATCTGCGGCTTGTGCAGCGCCGCTGAAGGCTAGCCCGGCGATGCATGCCGCAGCAGACATCGTGAAAAACGACTGACGCAACGAACTGCGAACCCATTTGCGAGCCGACTGCGGCCCTTTCGCGAACGACATGGTTGTCTCCTGATATGCGTTATTGAACTGCGTGGACCGGTCATGGATGCCGGCACTTCGTCCTGCGCTTTCTTATTTATGAGCGTTGTCCGGCATTGGCTGCACAGATTCACCAATGAACGTATTATTCATATACGGACTTTTTGAAGTCAAGCGAAGTGCACTGCACCAATCGTCCGTGTTTTCCCTGGACGCATCGGGTCGCACGGAATGGGCTGCCGCACTTACACTCAAGCGCCACATACTGAGAACTGCTCACGGAATTCCCCCACGATGGACGCAGAAGATAAAGACGATGCCGACCGTTATCGCGCTCCGGCGCTCGACAAAGGCCTCGACATCCTGGAGCTGCTCGCCGAGCAGAAAGAAGGGCTGACCCGCGCCGAGATCACAAAGCTGCTCGGGCGCAATGCGAGCGAGATGTACCGGATGCTCGAACGTCTGGTCGCGCGGCAATATGTGGTGCGCTCCACCGGCGGCGACCGCTACTCGCTCAGTTTGAAGCTGTATGCACTCGCTCATCGTCATCCGCCGATGAACCGGCTCATTTCCGAGGCGTTGCCGCTCATGCAACGTTTCGCCGATGCGGCCGAGCAATCGTGTCACCTCGCCGTGTACGACCGCGGCAACCTGCTTGTTATCGCGCAAGTGGACGGACCGGGCACCTGGGGCATGTCGGTGCGGCTCGGTTCGCGAGTCGGGCTGATCGACACCGGCTCGGGCCGCGTAATGCTCGCGTTCCAGACTGTCGAACAGCGTGCGCAGATGCTCGCCGAGCACACCAAGGTCAAGGGCGAAGTGACGATAGACCGCGACGCGCTCGAAGCAGCATGCGAACGGATTCGCGCAGCGGGTTTTTCGCAAAAGGACAGCCAGCAGACATTCGGCGTGACGGACGTCACCTTTCCGGTTCTCGGCCCGTCCGGCCAGGCCATTGCGGCCCTCACGTGCCCTTATCTGAAGCGTATCGACGAATACGTCGCGCCCACGCTCGCTGCCGCGACGGCGCTGTTGCGCGAAACCGTTCAGGCGCTTTCGATGTTTGAGGAGAAGACGGTTTGACGCTGGTTGACGTCGGCTGATCTGTCGTTGATCTGTCGTCGCGGCAACTCGCGACGCAGAAGTTGTGCTCGCAGCGGATTCGATGCGCACATGGTTTAGAATGGCGACCCTCTCAAAAATGTCGCCGCATGAACGCGTTCGTGCGCGCCCATCGATAAGCAATGGCAAAACTTCTGACCGATTCCGAATTCCAGCGTTTTTCCGAACTCCAGCAGAAGCAGTCGAGCTTCACGATCACGCCTGAAGAAGCCGACGAACTGCGCGACATCGTCGCTCATGCGCAAAAGCGCCGTGACGACCGCGCGGCGGCGATGCAAAGCATCGAGACTTTCATCCAGCAATTCGATATCAGCCCCGACGAACTCTTTTCGCCGGAGCAGATCGGCGAAGCGGCGCGCACGTATGGCTTGATTCCCGCGGCCAAGAAAGAACGCGTGCTGCCGCCGTCGTTCACGTTCAACGGCAAGCCGTATCAATGGACGACGCGTCAGCTGCCGGACGATATCCGGGTGCCGTTGTTCGATGCGTTCAAGGCGGGCGAGTCGGTAAAGTCGTTCATCGCGACGCCGAAGGACGCGAACCGCTGCGCGGCGACTATTGCTCGGCTGGAGCGCGAGACCGGTGCCGTGTATGCGGATGCGTGGTTGGTCGAGTTGGCGGTGACGCGCGCGCAGGTTGATGAGGCGGCCGCCAGGCTTCCGGCCTGAGCGTTGCAGTAGATCGGATTCTTATGACGACGTGAGGCCGTCGCCTCATCTATGAGTGACACGGAAGATCGCCTCCTGTTGCGGAGGAGCCGCATCTTCCAATCATTGCGTGTTGCGCACGGTGCCGGCGCTCTTGTCCTGATCCGCTTCGTTGTCCAGCGCCATCCGAAAACCCACCACACCCGGATCTTCCGTCGGCGTAATCGTGAAGCCGCTCGATCTGGCGAGCGCGATCATTGCAGTGTTCTCACGCAGCGCCTCGCCGACCAGCCAGTGCGTGCCGCGCGCCCGCGCATACCGGATGATGCGGTCCGTCAGCAAGCGCCCGAGCCGCCGCCCTTTCTGGTCCGAGCGAAGGGCGACCGCGAATTCCGCCGTTTCGTTATCCGGCTCGGCGACGGCGCGCACCACGCCGAGCGTGCGCGACACGCCAGCTTCGTCCTTCACCGTCGCGATCAGCGCCATTTCACGGTCGTAGTCGATCTGTGTCATGCGCGCGAGCTGCGAATGATCGAAGCTGCCCACGGCGCCAAAAAATCGCAGCCGCAAATCCTCGGGCGTCATCGCTTCGACGAGATCGTGATGCGCAGCCTCGTCTTCGGGGCGGATCGGCCGCACGGTCACACGCAGACCTTGCCAGTCGAGCGTCTCCTCGAAGCGGCGCGGATACGGCACGATCGCGAGACGGCTGCGCGTCGGTGCGATGCTCAGCGTGGGAGCGACCACGGTCACGTGATCGCGATAGACGCGCAGCGTGAGCGTGAGACCGACGATTTCCCTGACGTCGCAGACGGCTTGCGAGAGCGCCGTCAATGCGGCCAACGCAGGCTCCGGCGCCACCAGCCGCGCATACGGCGAACGCGTGACGATGTCGCGCGCGAGCGTCGGATTGAGCGGCGGCAAACCGTAGATGCGCAGCGGCTCGGAAACGCCATCTGCGGAAGGTGCTGTGAAGCGGAACACGGGACCGAAGTTATCGTCGTCATGGAGTTCCACGGCGATGTCGACCACGGGTTTTCGGGATGATGCCGCGTCGGTCCCGGTGCAGTCAGATTCACGCGATGTTTGCGTCGTGTCTGAACGCTTGTCGACACCCGCTGCCTCCGTTGTCTCCGCTGTCTCGATTACAAGCCCGAAGCGCTCCAGCAAGCCGGCTGCCGCTTTACCGGTTAGTTGGCACTCACCTGCCGCGAGCGCGGCGCGAGCCTGCGCTTGCGCGGCGTCGATTGCGTCAGGGATTTCAGCCGGCAAGCCCTCGGGCGTCTGCATCAGCAATTCGCGTCCCATCCGGTAATCGACGAGGCGCGCGAACGCGCGGGCGAGCCGCTGCGGCGTGGTGTGAACCGGAATGCCTTGTGCATGCAACGCGTCGCGCGTAGCCGCGTCCAGACCGCCGAAGAAACATGCGAGCAGACCGCGATACGCGAACCGCTGATTCGCGATCAGCGCCTGCGCCACCTCGCCGACCGGCGCGCCATGTGTCGACGCGTGCACGACGAACGCCGTGCCGGTGCCGCGATGCTCGGCGAGCAGCTTGAGCGCCGTGCCGAAGTGCTCGGGACGTGCGTCGTCGCCGAGTTGCAGCGGGTTGCCGCCCACCGCGTGCGGCAGCGCTTGCTGCAACGCCTGCGACGCATCCTCCGGCCACGGCGCGAGCGTGTCGCCAGCGGCGGCGAAGGCGTCGCACGCGAGCGTCGCAAGGCCACGGTCGCTCGTGATCAGCGTCGCCGTCGCACCCGCCGCCACGCGGCCTACGCCGAGCGTCTCGATTTCGTCGAGCAGGTCGTCGAGCGCGTCCACGCGCACCATGCCGGCGCGGCGAAACGCGGCGGTATAAAGCGCGTCGGCGGGATCGGCGCGGCCCGAGCGCAGCGCGAGCACCGGCTTATTGCGCGCCGCCGCGCGAGCCGCCGACATGAACTTGCGCGCCGCGCGCACGCTGTCGAGCTCGAGCAGAATCGCGCGCGTGCCGGGGTCGCTCGCCAGGTAGTCGAGCACGTCGCCCGCATCCACGTCAGCCTCGTCGCCGAGCGCCACCGCGTGCGAGAAGCCGAGGCCGCGCGCTTGCGCCCAGCCAAGGACTGCGTTGGTCAGCGCGTTCGACTGCGAGACCCACGCCACGCCGCCCGCCTTCACCGAGCACGACGGCGCGCCGAGATGCGCGCGCAGCGCCGGCGACACCACACCGAGGCTGCCAGGCCCGACGACCCGCAGCAGATGCGGCCGCGCCGCTGAGAGCGCCTGCCGCAACGCGAGCCGGTCGTCATCGCAGCGCGCCTCGCCGACGATGATCGCCGCGCGCGTCCCTAAACCGCCCAGCTTGTGAATGATCGAAGGCCAGGTCGCCGGCGGCGTGCAGATCAGTGCGACGGTGGGCGCTTGCGGCAAGTCGCCTGCGTCGCCCGTTACGGGGTGCCCGCTCAGCGTTTCGTACTTCGGATTGACGGGCCACAGCGGACCCTCGAAGCCGCCTTCCAGCAGGCGCGCCCACACCATCGCGCCAGTGCTGCCGGGCCGCTCGGAAGCGCCGATCACAGCGACAGATTTCGGTCGGAACAACGCATCGAGGTTGCGAACGGTCACAGGCGCTCCGCGGATCAAAGAGGCGCGCCGCTCAGGGCGACGCGCGCGTCTTCGTCAGGATAGGCGAAGTGCGGCCATCGCGCGGCGCTTCTCGCGCGCAAGCCGGAGCCATGTCTATCGACGCTTGTTCAGCGCCACCGCGCGGCCGGATTTTTTTAGCGCGCACAGGCAAAATTAGCGCGCTTCAGTGCGACAATTGCGGGCGATCCGCGCGCCTTCAATCGGCCGCACTGCCCCGGATGATCAAAGAGACAGAAGGTGATGTATGCGACGCTTGCCATCGCTCATCGCGTTGCGCTTTTTCGAGGAAACAGCGCGCCATATGAGCTTTAACCGCGCGGCGAGCGCGCTATGCGTGACGCAAGGCGCCGTCAGCCGGCAGATCAAGCTGCTCGAGGAATCGCTCGGCGCGAAGCTGTTCGAGCGCGATCACAAAGGTATTCGCCTGACGCCAGTCGGGCTGCAATTCCTACCTTGCCTGTCGGACGCATTCGACACCATTGAGCGCGGCTTCCGGCAAATCACTGCGGCGAAGGGCCGGCGCCGCCTAGTGGTGGCTGTGCCGCCGACTTTCGCGACGCAATGGTTCTCGCCGCGGCTCGGTTCGCTGGCTGACGAGATGCCCGACGTCGAATTGTCGATCCGCACTGAGCCGACCACGGACTGTCACTGCACGATCCGCTTTGGCCGCCACACAGTGCCCGGCGCACATTCCGAATTGCTGATAACCGAGCGCCATGCGCTGGTCGGTGCGCCCATGCTGCTCGGCGAGCCGCTCGACAGGCTGCTCGAACACATGCCTGCGCTGCACGTGCTGTACAACGACGCGAGGCTCGACCTTTGGCCGAACTGGCTCGCCACGGCGGGGCTGCCCGCACGCTACGCGGACAACGGCATTGAATTCTCGACGCTCGAACAGGCAATCCGCGCGGCGCGCAAGGGCGCGGGGTTGGCTATCGTCGACCGGAACATGATCGTCGAGGAACTGGCGGACGGCAGCCTCGCGCAGTTTTCGGATGTCCAAGTGGCCGGCCCGTTCGGCTATTGGCTCGACGTCGCGCCGCAGCACGCCGCGTTGGAGTATGTGCAGGCGTTCGCGGAGTGGCTGCGCGAAGAAGTGCTAAAAATGGGGTAGCGGCGGTGCCGCCTGACGGCGAGCCGACAGCGAGCATCAAAATAAAAAAAGCCGCGTGCATGACACGCGGCTTTCTCTCTTAAAGACGGACGCCGCCAGCTACATGCGCTAGCGGAGTGACGCGGCGTTAGCCCGTTACATCGCCTTCTTGAACGGCGCGCCGGAATGCTCGCGCAACTCGTTGAAGACGATTTTCGGCCACGCCTTCTGCGCGACTTCGATCTCCGACACATGCGAGGCCAGATATGTCGGCGCGTCCGAGGCATCGAGCGCGATCCGCGCGGCGTATGAACCGGTAAAGCGGCGCAGTTCGGCGGGATCGTCGCACGTCACCCAGCGGGACATGCGGTAACGCGCGGGTGCCATGCGCACATCGACCTTGTATTCTGTCGACAGACGATGCGACACGACTTCGAACTGCAGTTGGCCGACCGCGCCGAGGATCATCAAACCGCCCACTTCAGGACGGAACACCTGAATCGCGCCTTCCTCGCCGAGTTGCTTCAGCGCCTCGCCGAGTTGCTTCGCGCGCATCGGATCGACGACCTCGACGGTCTGAAAAATTTCCGGCGCGAAGAACGGCAACCCGACGAATTGCAGCGCCTCGCCTTCGGTCAACGTATCGCCGAGACTAAGCGTGCCGTGATTCGGAATCCCGATGATGTCGCCGGGATACGCCTCGCTCACCGTCTCGCGTCGCTGCGACAGGAACGTCACGACGTTATTCGCGCGGAACGTCTTGTTCGAACGCGTCACCTTCACGGCCATGCCGCGCTCGAAACGTCCCGAACACACGCGGATAAACGCCACACGGTCGCGGTGCGCCAGATCCATGTTCGCCTGCACCTTGAATACGACGCCGGTGAACTTCGGCTCGTCGGGCATCACCGGCCGCTGCACGGTCATGCGCATCGACGGCGGCGGCGCCAGGTCGACCAGCGCGTCGAGAATTTCCTTCACGCCGAAGTTGTTGATCGCCGAGCCGAACAATACCGGCGATTGCTGACCGGCAAGGAACTGCCCGCGGTCGAAATCGGGCGTTGCGCCGGTGATCAGGTCGATCTCTTCTTTTGCCTTCGTCCAGCTATGGCCGAAACGGCGCTCGCCTTCTTCATCGCTCAACGCTTGCAGCGTTTCAACCGCGCCGCCAGCGGTGTCCTGACCGGCACGGAACACACGAACCTGATCGCGCTGGATGTCGTAGACACCCTGGAACTCCTTGCCCATGCCGATCGGCCACGTGAACGGCACAGCGGCGACGCCGAGATGCTGCTCGATTTCATCGAGCAGTTCGAGCGGCTCGCGCACTTCACGGTCGAGCTTGTTGATGAAGGTGACAATCGGCGTCCTGCGGCTGCGGCAGACTTCGAGCAGCTTGAGCGTCTGCGCTTCGACACCGTTCGCGCCGTCGATCACCATCACGGCGGCATCCACTGCTGTCAGCACGCGGTACGTGTCTTCCGAGAAGTCTTCGTGACCCGGCGTGTCGAGCAGATTAATAACGGCGTCGCCGTACTCGAACTGCATCACCGAGCTGGCGACGGAAATGCCGCGCTGCTTTTCGATCTCCATCCAGTCGGAGGTCGCATAACGATTGCTCTTGCGGCCCTTCACGGTGCCCGCGATCTGAATCGCGCCCGAAAACAGCAGCAGCTTTTCGGTCAGCGTGGTTTTACCCGCGTCCGGGTGGGAAATGACCGCGAAAGTGCGGCGGCGTTTGAGTTCGGAGACTGACATCGGGTCTGGCGGTCACGGATAGGGGTTCGGCGGTCTTCGGAAGCTTGTGGCCTCCGGGCTGCCACGCGTGGCGCGGCGGCGTCGAGCTGCGGGAGTCGGGTCGGGAACCCGCATCACTATGGCAACCGGGCCGCGTCGGAAAACAGGTCGGGAACGAGCGTTCGACAATACGGATAATCGCCAGCGCAGAACAGCGCAGGGAACGAATGATACACGCCGGGGCGGCGGACGTGGAAAACCCGCCCGCGAGCAGCGGGCGGCCGGGGCGCTGATAGAACGGTTCGCCGGGCGGCGAAGCGACTGTCGTCGAATCCCAAGCGCACCGCCGCCGGGGCGCGCGCTTCGGGATTTCAGCCGCCGCTCGCCTGGTTCAACGTCAAATGCTTCGTTTCAGGCGCCCACGCAATCGAGACAATCATGCCTACCAGCAGCACGGCCGCGAGCACGATCATCGTGACGTGAAAGCCGAACGTGACAATGCCGAGCGGCAACAGGAACGTACCCACCGCAGAGCCCAGACGGCTGCAAGCAATGGCCAGTCCGACGCCGCAGGCACGTACTTCGGTGGGAAAACACTCGGGCGGGAATACGCCGACAAGATTCGAGAACGCCGACATGGTCAGCGTGAAAATGCCGAACGCGACGATCATCGCGAGCGTCGCCGATTCCGGCAGCAAGCTCAGCGCGATCAGCGATATGCACGTCACTGCGAACGAGCCGATCAGGAAAACGCGCCGCGGCAGTTTGATCGTGAGCCAGATGCCGATCAGCGCGCCAAGCACGAGAAAGCCGTTCAGCAGCAAATCCGCGCCTGAATCGTTGTTGAGATGGATCGCCTTCAGGATGGTCGGCAAAAATGTGTAGACCGCGAAGTACGGAATGACGAGGCACACGAAAAACGCACAGTTGAAGATAGTCCGGCGAATCAGGTCTTTTTCGAAGAGACGCATAAACCCGCCAGCCGTTTGCGCGTGCTCGTCATGCGCGCCGTCGAGCGTGACGTTTTCGCCGAAATGCTTGAGCACGACCGACTTCGCCTCCGCGATCCTGCCCTTGCCTAGCAGCCAGCGCGGCGACTCCGGCGTGCCCATGCGCAACACCAGCACGATCAGCGCAGGAACGCCAGCTGAGGCGAGCAGCCAGCGCCATGCATCGGGCGAGGCGTCGGCGTAATGCATGCCCATCACGTTCGCGACCACGTAACCGATAGTCCATACGACGCTGAAGGACCCGAGCAATGTTCCGCGATGCCTACGCGGTGAGAATTCCGCGAGGATCGCGTGCCCCACCGCGAAATCGCCGCCCATGCCGAAGCCGATCAACACCCGCAGCAAACATAGCTCGAAAGGCGAATGGACATAGAACTGCGCAAACGCAGCCACTGTGATGATGACAAAGCTCGTCAGAAAGATTTTTTGCCGCCCGAGCCGATCCGACAGCCAGCCGAAGACCAGACTGCCGAAGAAAATGCCCATCAGCGCGGAACTGCCGATCATGCCCATCCAGAATGCGTCGAGCGGCATTTGACGATTCATCGCGGCGAGCGCGTAGCCGATCGTGCCGAGCGCGAAACCTTCGGTGAAGTGCGCGCCGAACGTGAGCCCGGCGATCTTCACGTGGAACGCGTTCAACGGCACATCGTCGATGGGAATGGGATGGTTTGCGGGCGGTACCGCAGCCGGAAAACTGGGGGCGAGGCCGAGAGGGCTTGCCTGGATATCCTGATTACTCACGCTGTCTCCTTGTTTATGGCTTTTTCGGGCGGATAAGGTCATGCGTTCCCGCCCGCGCGCAGTCCGACGATCAGCGTCCGAGCCCGCCCATCATCATGTATTTGAGCTCGGTGTATTCATCGAGCCCATACTTCGATCCTTCGCGGCCGAGGCCCGATTGTTTGACACCGCCAAACGGCGCGACCTCGGTGGACAGAATCCCTTCGTTGATGCCGACCATGCCGCTTTCGAGCGCCTCGCCCACGCGCCACGCTCGCGCCAGATCGCGCGTATAGAAATATGCCGATAGCCCGAACGGCGTCGCATTCGCGGCGGCTACGACTTCGTCCTCGGTGTTGAAGCGAAAGCACGCGGCAACCGGCCCAAAGGTTTCCTCTTGCGCGATCAGCATCGAACTGGATGCATCGACGAGAACCGTCGGTTCGTAAAACGTGCCGCCACGCGCATGCGGTTTTGCGCCAGTCAACACTTTGGCGCCCTTTTTCAACGCGTCGGCCACATGTGCTTCGACTTTCTTCAGCGCGGCCTGATTGATCAGCGGACCTTGTTCGACGTCGCCTTGCAACGCGTTGCCCACACGCATCCTGCGCGCGGCCTGTGCGAGCGCCACTGTGAACGCATCGTAAATGCCGTCCTGTACGTAGAAGCGATTGACGCACACGCACGTTTGCCCGGTGTTGCGGAACTTCGAAGCCATCGCGCCTTGCACGGCGGCGTCGAGATCGGCGTCGTCGAAAACGATGAACGGTGCGTTGCCGCCCAACTCCAGCGAGAGCTTCTTCAACGTATCCGTTGACTGCTTCGCGAGCAGCTTGCCTACACGCGTCGAGCCGGTGAACGAGAGCTTGCGCACCACATCGGATTCGGTGAACGCGCCGCCTATCGCAACGGCATCGCCCGAAACGACGTTGAACACGCCCGGCGGAATGCCCGCCTTGTCGGCCAGCACGGCTAGTGCAAATGCCGACAACGGCGTTTCCTCCGAGGGCTTCAGCACCATCGTGCAACCAGCTGCCAGCGCGGGACCGGCCTTGCGGGTGATCATCGCGAGCGGGAAATTCCACGGCGTGATGGCCGCGACCACGCCGACCGGTTCGCGCGTCACGATAATCTTTGCGCTGGGATTCGGGCTCGGGATCACGTCACCATATGCGCGCTTCGCTTCCTCGGCGAACCATTCGAAAAAGCTCGCCGCATAGCCGACTTCGCCACGTGCTTCGGTGAGCGGCTTGCCTTGTTCGCGCGTCAATAGTTCGGCAAGCGCATCGCGATGCTCGAGCATCAAGTCGCCCCAACGCTTGACGCGCGCGCCGCGCTCTTTGGCCGTCAACGATCGCCAGGCGGGGAACGCGCGTTCGGCGGCAGCAATGGCCTGCGTCGCCTCCGCCGCGCCGCCTCTGGCCACTTGCGCGATGACTTCGCCTGTCGCGGGATTGAGAACGGGGTAGGTGCTCGCGCTTTCGTACCACTCGCCGCCAATGTAGTGCCCTGTCCGGAGAAATTCGTTCATGCAGCCTTCTCCAGCTTCTCCACGAACGCGCCTTGCGCAAGCCTCGGCTCGCGCGCGATGCGCTTGCCTGCGGTGTAGTCGTTGATCAGATCGCAGGGCGTGTAGTTGCGTTCGAGTTCGAAGATCTCTTCGTCGGACAGCGTCGTGCCGAGCGCGGCAATGGCGCCGTCGAACTGCGCCGGCGTGTCAGCGCCGACCAGCATGCTCGCCACGCCTTCGTGCCTGAGCACCCACACCTGTGCGATCTGCGCCGCCGATACGCCGCGCCGAGCGGCGACGCGCGCCACCGACGCCGCAATCTCCCGCGAAACCTCGTCGCCATACATTTGCGCGGTGAAAAAGTCCGTCTGATTGCGCGTGGAGTTGGCGTCGCAAGTCAGCAACCCGCGTGCGAGCGGACTGAATACCGACACGCCGACGCCCTGATCCTGGCAGTACGGAATCATCTCGCGTTCTTCCTCGCGATACGCGAGGTTCAACTGCAACTGCATGTTGATTGGCTTATGCCAGCCGTTGCGCTCGCAGACCTGCATGATCTTCGCGAACTGCCACGTGTACATCGTCGACACGCCGATATAGCGCGCTTTACCCGCACGCACGATGTCGTTCAGCGCGCTCATGGTTTCCTCGACCGGCGTATTCACATCGAAGAAATGCAGCATGTAGATGTCGACGTAATCCATGCCGAGGCGCGTGAGCGACCCGTCGATGCCGTCCATGATGTGCTTGCGCGAATGGCCGCCCGCGTTCTGATACGCGCCCATGTCATAGCCGACCTTCGTGGTGACGACGATTTCCTCGCGGCGCGCGAGGCGCTTCAGAATGCGGCCCACCACTTCTTCACCGACGCCCGTCGAATAGAAATCGGCGAGGTCGATGAAATTGACGCCGGCTTCCAGCGCATGGCGAACGATCGGCTCGCTGCGCGCTTCGTCGAAAATCCAGGGTTTCCATTGCGGTGTGCCCATGTTCATCGTGCCGAGGCACAGACGCGAAACCTTCAGGCCGGATTGGCCGAGGCGAATGTATTCCATGAAACGTGTCTCCTTGCAAATCCGATACAGTTGCTTTCAATCGACGCCGCAATCAGCGTTGCTTCGGGGTGTAGAACGGGTTTGAGACGTCACGCGCGGCGGCGAACACTTCGTCGCGATGCGGCAAGCCTTTCATCGCCGCGAGAATGGCGTTCCTGCACGCGCGGTAGTTGTTTTCGAAGACGGCGTCGAGGTCGTCGACGGCAGGGTTGACCCAGTTCGCGGACACGACCACCCAGTCGTTCTCCGCTTCGGGAGGCAGCGTGCCGTTCTCCAACGACTCCGCCACCGCTCTCGCGATGCCGGCTTGCGACGCGCCCCACGTGGCGTTGCCGTGCAACTCGCTGCCGATCTGCGCCTTGTTCACGTAGAGCGTCAAGGGCTTGGTCGGCACGCCCGGCCGCGCGATCACGACGAATGGCGCGTGCCCCGCCGAAGGCGTTGCCAATGCCGTGGCGAAGGCCTGCCCCGCAGGACCGTTGCGCGGACCGACCAGCACGTTGATATGAGCGAGGTTCACGCCCGGGCCCTCGAATCCTTCGCCGATGAAGAGTTGTTTGTCCGCCGATACGCTCATGGTCTTTCCGTCGAGTTAAGTGGATGACCGATTGTGCGGTTCGGCATCCGCGACCATGTATCGATGAGTTTTGATCCGGGGTATGAGGCGAACTCAACTCCGGGTTTGTCCGGACGGCACTGAAGAAGCGGCGAGTCGCGCACAGCCGGAAGCGCGTAAAGGTGAGAGTTTTCGGGACTTGTGATGGCGCGCCGTGCAAGACGGCGAAAGGTGAGCACTCACGAAGAGGTTCTTGCACCTACGACCCGGTGTTAGTTGCACGTCGACTTCTATCGCGTAGACGCGGAGCGGCGTCCGCGTGCGCATGAGCGATTCTTCGGAGAGCCTGGGAACGCCCACCAGCAAAGGCTGGCGCGGGTTTGCGACGCGTGGGTGAGCCGCGGCGCGTGCGTCGCGCTCACCTGGACGCCGGTGCGTCTCGCGACGACACCAGGCTCACCGAAACAACGCCGCGGTATGTGAATCGCCGGCTGAAACCGACCTAGGCGCTCCGGATCTGATCTAAAGGTGAGCGTTTTCGGGACCTGCGTGGCGGTGCAAAAAAGTCTGCACGCAGCATCACTTCAGACATACGGACCACACGACACGTATGAATAGCGCGCCGCGACGGCGCCTTACACTTCAATCAGATAGCGGTCGCGATTCTTGCCCGCGAGCCAGGCAGGCGAGCGGCCACGACCGCTCCACGTCTCGCCGGTTTTCGGGTTGCGATACCTGGCGACCGATGCGGCTTTGCGCGCCACGGTGCGGGTGTTGTTCGCAAAGCCGAGCTCCTCGGCGGTCAGGTCGTACTCGGCGATCTTCTGTTTGATGTCGGCGATCGCTTGCGCGATCTCCTTTTCGCGAGCCGCCGCAACTTCCTTGTGAAGCTTTTCGAGTTGAGCGGTCAACTGCTTGTATGAGGCCATGACGAATGCTCCCATTGATTGTGGCGAACCGAAGTGCGGACGCTATCAGACAAATAAAACGCCGGATAGAGAGCCGCCAATGTCCCGCGCTAAAAGTACGGCCGGTTTATCGGCGAGGCACGCGCACTCAATCGTCAATTGCATCGTACACGCGGCGCTCGAAGTCGATTGCCATAGGAAACGGCTCGATCGAACGGCGCTGAATCAGCATGAGGCCGATCATGTCCTCCACCGGATCGGCGAACCAACTCGTGCCGAAAGCGCCGGGCCAACCGAAGGAGCCCATCGAGCGGTAGCCCTGCGGTAACTGCTGCGCCGGATCGTCGACGATGGACAAGCCGAGGCCGAACCCTTGGCCCGCCCACATCACATGACCGAACGCCGGCAGGCGGCGCTGGTCGCGGGTCAGGAAGTTCGAGCGCATCAGATCGACGGAGCGATGCGACAGCAAACGCGTGTCGCCGACGCGTCCGCGCTGCAATAGCAACTGCGCGAATTGCAGATAGTCCTGAGCGGTGGAGACGAGCCCGCCACCGCCGCTCTGAAAGCGCTCGGGATTCGCCCAGCGGCTCGCCGACGCATGATCCTCGACCACGCGCCGCCGCGTACCTGGATCGACGCCATATGCTGTAGCGAGGCGCGCGAGTTGCGGCTCGGGCACCCAGAATGCGGTATCGCGCATGCCCAACGGCTCGAAAATCCGCGTGCGGAAAAATTCGCCCAGCGGCATGCCGCTCACTCTCGCGATCAGCGCGCCGAGCACATCGGTGGCGATCCCGTAGTGCCAGCGCGAGCCGGGTTGAAACATCAAGGGCAATTCGGCGATGCGCGCCAGCCACGCGTTGACATCGCCGCGCGCGTCCAGGCCGTTAAACGCCGCCGCGTACGCTTGCGCGAGCGGGCCGGTCGCGGTGAAGTGATAAGCGAAGCCCGCGCGATGCGTCAACAGATCGAGCACGGTAAACGGCATGCGCACCGGATCCGTTTCATCGAGCGGGCCGCCGGGATCGCGCAATACGCGCGGCGCCGACAACTCGGGCAACCACTGCGCAATCGGCGTGTCGAGCGAAAGCCGGTCCTCTTCGATCAACATGAGAACCGCGGCGCTCGTCACCGGTTTCGTCATCGACGCAATGCGGAACAGGGTGTCGCGCTCCATCGGCAATTGCGCGGCTTCGTCGCGCAGGCCAAGCGTCTCGAAGTAGCCGGTTTCGCCGCGCCGCCAGACCAGCGCCACCACGCCCGCCACATCGCCTCGTTGCACGTAGCCGTGCAAGGTGCTCGTCAGCGCCGCCAGCCGGGCCGACGAAAATCCAGCTAGTTGCATGTCGATTGTCGATCCTGGCTCAGCTTCGTCGATGGATGACCACATAGTGGCAGCGGCAGCAGCGTTCCACGGCGCGGGTCATGCTTTCTGGCGCTTCTCCAGCGCCGCAAGCGCGGCATTAAGACGTTTGATGCGATTGACCTGCGTCGGCATGCGAACCGCGCCGGAAACCGAATCGATGCGGTTACGCCAATAGGACAGCGGTATTCGGTCTTCTGCGGAAATGTGCGAAATGACGTGTTCGAGATGTTGGATGTCTTTTTCGAGTTGGTGATGATTCATTCTTTTCCCCGGAATACTCGTTGACTTAATTCGAAACGCAATGAAAAGCACAACTTGTGCCGTTACTAACGCCCATTTTCGTTAGTCGGCAACTTCTTCCTGGCTTTTGCCTCGCGGCCTCCTCATCGGCAAAAGCTGCTGGTCGCATGCGCTGGCGAACCTGTGGAAACAGAATACTGCCGTGGGATTTCGGGTTCCGTTACCTGGCGCACCGACTTCCCTTCAGTGCGAAAAAATACCGTGACTTTATATCGATGTCATCCGTCTGGAATAAATCCTGGGTATTCGATTAATTATGCGTTCGGCATAGACATGATTCAGCCGCGCCGTTGCATTAGACGCACATATTTATGACGGTCGTGCACTTATGAAAAAGCAGGCATCGGCGTAATCGTCAGCCGATGACGGGCGGGTAGATTGGGGCCGGACGATGGTGCGGCGATCGGCTGTGTAATGGCACGGGCACAGCCGGCGTTCACGAATTGCGGATCAAAGGCGGCGAACACTGTGGCGCGGCGCCGGCAATGGCAATGGCGCGGCCGACAGGGTCACTTTGCGCGGCAGGCGTAGATCAGGTTCAGCGTGCCGTTGTTCGTCGATTGGCGAACGGTGTCGAATGCACCGCCGCAGCTTGCGGCAGCCTGCTGCGCGCAGGAGTCGGAGCCCGCGGGACATTCAACGAGCGTGGTGGCGCGGCCGTCCGGCAAAAACAGCGGCGCGCTGCTGCTGCAGCCGCCTAGTGCTGCGCCGGCTGCGACGAACAGCATCGCGCAGGCATCGCGCGCGAGGGAAGAGAAGCTCCGGTTCATGTGAAACCCCGATCACGTCTTGTTTTTCGATCACGCGATTGTGCCACGCGCCAATGCGCTGCGTGACCCGATGAAGACCGACTTTCTCAAACTACGATGCCGTGCGCCGCAATCTTTTTGTAGAGCGTTGCGCGCCCCATGCCGATTTGAGCGGCGGTGTCGATTACGCGGCCGCCGTTGGCGCGCAGTGCATCGCTGAGGAAGCGCTTTTCGAACGCCGCCATTGCCTCGTTCCACGACGAGGGCTCCATCGCGTAGTTCGCGCTTGCGGCGGTAGCCGGCGACTGACCATCCGGCGCGGGCTGCTTTGCAGCGCGTCCGCCGCCCTGCCCCGAACCAATGAACGGTGCGAGCGCACGCGCGTCGATCCGCTCCCTGTCGGACAGCATCACGGCGCGCTCCAGCGTATTGCGCAACTCGCGCACGTTGCCTGGCCATGCGTATGTGCATAGAAGGCGCAATGCGTCGTCCTGCAACTCGTAGTGGCTGCCGCCGCGCGCCTGCGTCGACAGGTCTTCGAGCATCGCGTAAGCGAGCGCTTCGATGTCGGAAGCGCGCTCGCGCAAGGGCGGCGCATGGATCGTCAGTACGTTCAGGCGATAGAACAGGTCCGCCCGAAAACGTCCCGCCGCGACTAGCGCCGGTAAATCGGCGGAGGTGGCCGCGATGATCCGCACGTCGGCGCCCACGATGCGGTTCGAGCCGAGCGGCTCGAACTCCTTGTCCTGCAACACGCGCAGCAGCTTGCCCTGCAAAGGCAGCGGCATATCGCCGATTTCATCGAGAAAAAGCGTGCCTCCGTTCGCCAGCTCGAACTTGCCGACGCGGCCTTTGCGATCCGCGCCCGTGTACGCGCCGGGCGCCGCGCCGAAGAACTCGACTTCGAGCAAGGTGTCGGGAATCGCCGCCACATTCACCGTCACGAGCGGCTGATTCGCGCGCGCCGAGCCGCCGTGAATCGCATGCGCGAGCAGTTCCTTGCCTGTGCCGGTCTCGCCAAGCAAAAGAACCGGCGATTCGAGTTGCGCCGCGCGGCGCGCCTGGCGTTTCACTTCGAGACTCGCCGCGCTCGTGCCGACAAAACTGCCGAACGTGTACTTGGCCCGGCGCGCCTGCGCAAGCGACCGGCGCGTCGCGATCAATTCCTCCTGCACGCGCGAATAGTGCGAAAAAAGCGGCGTGAGCGCCTTCAGTTCGTCGAACAGCGCAAAGCCGACGGCGCCGACGGTGTCGCCCGCGTCGTCCTTCAGCGGCAGACGTGTGACGACGAGCGGCTCGCGGTCTGTTTCCAGAATGTCGAGCAGGATCGGCTTGCCAGTCTTCACGACTTCGCGCATCAGACTATTTGGAATTACCGCTTCGCAATCGCGGCCAATCGCCTGCTCGGGGTCCGCAAAACCGAACCGCGCCGCATAGCGCTTGTTGATCCAGACCACCCGCGCTTCAGCGTCGACGATGAAGGTGCCTTCGCTGAAGTTTTCGAAAGTGCGAAAGAGCGAATCCATCGCGCGGCGCAGGACGTCGCCGTAGGTGGCGGGAAGGCCCGCCCAGTCGTTCATCATGTTGTCGCTGTCTCCGTCTATCGTTCTATTTATCGCTTGTCTCATTTCATGGACAAGCTTATCTCAACGAAGAGATCGCCGACAAGCTTATCGGGCAAAGGTTTTATCCCGACACCGGCGGATTTCCGCATGATTCGCGTCCCCGTTTGGAGACGTTTAGGTACAATCTGCGGCACCCCGTCGCCCGGTTTTGCCCGCTTTAGCCCGCCGCATCAGCGCGCGAGCCGTTGCGGGGCTGATGGCATGGAACCTGCGTTCGCGGGCGCCATGCCGTCGCTAGCCGGGGACGGCGTACACGTAGAACAAACCAAGCTTCTGGAGACTCAATGTCATTTGTTATCGTCCTTGCCGCGCTGGCGTTTCTGATGTTCGCCGCGTATCGCGGCTACAGCGTCATTCTGTTCGCGCCGATTGCCGCACTCGGCGCCGTCCTTCTGGTCGATCCAGCCGCCGTCGCACCGGTTTTCACCGGCATCTTCATGGAGAAGATGGTCGGCTTCGTCAAGCTCTACTTCCCCGTATTCCTGTTGGGCGCCGTGTTCGGCAAGGTCATCGAATTGTCCGGTTTCTCGGAGTCGATCGTGGCCGCCGCGATTCGCTACATCGGCCGCTCGCGCGCAAACGCAGTGATCGTCGCTGTGTGCGCGCTGCTGACCTACGGCGGCGTCTCGTTGTTCGTGGTGGTGTTCGCGGTTTACCCGTTCGCGGCCGAACTGTATCGCCAGAGCAATATTCCCAAGCGCCTGATGCCTGGCGCCATCGCACTCGGCGCATTCTCGTTCACGATGGATTCGCTGCCGGGCACGCCCCAAATCCAGAACATCATTCCCACGACTTTCTTCAAGACGACGTCGTGGGCCGCGCCCGCGCTCGGCGTGATCGGCTCGCTGTTTATCATCGTGGTGGGCCTGAGCTATCTCGAGTGGCGCCGCCGCGCCGCGATGGCAACCGGTGAAGGCTATGGCACGGAGCTCGTCAACGAGCCGGAACGCGTCGAGTCGAAGCAGTTGCCGCATCCGTTGCTCGCGGTCGCACCGCTCGTGCTGGTCGGCGTCGCGAATTTCCTGCTGACTCGCTGGATTCCCACGGCCTACGGCACTTCGTACACGATCGCGCCTGATATTCTGCCGGGCGTTCACGCACCGCTCACCACGACGATCAAGACCGTCGTGGCAATCTGGGCCGTCGAGGGAGCGTTGCTGCTCGGCATCGTGATGGTCGTGCTGACGGCGTTCGGCCGCGTGCGCGAGCGCTTTGCAATCGGTACCAAGGCTGCGGTGGCGGGTGCGCTGCTGGCATCGCTGAATACTGCTTCCGAATACGGTTTCGGTGGTGTCATCGCCGCGTTACCCGGCTTTCTTGTGGTTAGCGACGCGCTCAAAAGCATTCCGAACCCGCTCGTCAATGCAGCGGTGTCGGTCAGTTCGCTCGCGGGCATTACGGGTTCCGCGTCGGGCGGCATGAGCATCGCGCTCGCGGCCATGTCCGATGTGTTCATCAAGGGTGCGGAGGCCGCGCATATTCCGCTGGAAGTGCTGCACCGCGTGGTTGCAATGGCAAGCGGCGGCATGGACACGCTGCCGCATAACGGCGCGGTCATCACGCTGCTGGCGGTGACCGGACTGACGCACCGTCAGTCGTATCGCGACATCTTCGCGGTAACGGTGATCAAGACGCTGGCTGTTTTCTTCGTAATCGCGGTTTATTACACGACCGGGCTCGTTTAAGCGCGAGCTTGAGGGGGACGATGGCGCTGCGACAATAAATTTGATGATTTAAGGATTTTATTGTCGCTCCCATCGTCGACTCTACTTGCGAACCTGGCCTTCCGTCCGCAACACGCAATTCGACTGATTCGGGGGTCGCCGGATACTTCGCGGCGGTCCAGTTGTAGTTTTTCGAATCTTTAGTCACTGCTACCTAGGAGACGGAATCTTTGCGGTCCGCGCCCAAGCGGGCTGCTGGAAGGCGTACCCTCGCTTTCGACCGGATTATTTTCTCAAGACTAACCACTCCGTACACCGAGTGGTTGCACGACAATCTTCCCGAGATTGTTACCGACCCACGGCGAGAACGCTGCGCCGGGCATAACGCTCGCCCTCCACTTTAGATACCTCGTGTAAACTGACGCGACATCTTTGGGCCTAGGTTGCGTCCACATCTAAAGTCGAGTCGAATTCTGGTGGCAACTCACGCTCTCCGCGAGCAACTTTCCTCTTCGGTTCTCCATTTAAGGAAGCGCAGGAACATGCCGGCATCCGCGCTCGCGATTGCTGCCGGCATTAGTCGGAACACTCTCTATCTCATTGAGAAGCGAGCTGCAAATACGCAAGTCGAGACGATTGAGCGGCTCGCTATCGCTTTAGATGTTGACCCATATGATTTTTTTGATGTTTCAGCGGCACCCTCTGTTCGTCGACGGCGCAACGTTAGCCTCTGCCAATGCGTCTCGCAGAACGTCTTCAGGTACCGGAAACAGCTGGGACTCTCCCAAGAAGGATTGGTCCGTGCTGCCTCCCTTCCTCGGGGCTACATTTGGCGCGTTGAGCGAACTGCGCCCGATATGTCGCTAGAGGTCGTGGATAGAATTGCGGCAGCGCTGAAAGTGCAGGCGTCGCTTCTTTTCAAGGAGTAAATGCGTTACGGACCGGTCTAAAATGCATCCGAGGATGTTCCGCGCGCACCCAGCATGCGTTCGACGGCCCCAGCCGGATACTCATCCGGCCACTCCTTTGCCAGCAATCCCACGGCTTCCCGATTACGCATCGGCCCGGATACAAGGCCGCTTGATGCCAAAGAATTCGATTGCCTGCTTTAACCCGGGAACAGGTTGGACTCAGGCGCCCGTCTCGATAATACAGGATAGCGTTCGCCATTTGAGCTGCCGTCAGGAGTGTCCCCCAAACTAGATGTGAAGGTGTTCGCGCAATCAATGCCCTACCAGACGCTGTGTCCGGCGCGAGCTCGTCACCTGAGAACTCAACCTGCGAGAAGAGATGCGCGGACGCCTGAGACGGACACTCGACAGGTTGGCCTGCGCGCGGAGCGTCTTGGAATCAATGTGGACCGCTGGCGCTTCGGCACCCAGCGACGGCGCTACGGCAGAGTGGCGGATTCGGGAAACATCGGCTGAAAACCGGAGTCATGTCATGGCTAGCGTTGTTTTGTCCAGCTTCCGCTCGCGAACCTGAAGAAGCTCACGCGCGACGCGTTTGTCAACATCAAGTCCTTGCACCTTTCTGAAGCGATTGCTGCTGCACTCGGGTTCCGCACCCACGCATCCCTTCTTGTCGCGCTGACGCGTCCTCCCCGGGACGCGGACATCGTGCTGCTTGCAGAAGGACCATTTCGCCAAAGACTGGAGCTACCGGACAAGCATTTCCTCGCTCGTGTTCCCAGTTCTTGAAAGCGAAACATGGAGTACGTCGGCCTCGCTTCGTGCGGGTCGAGCGGTTCCGCAACACCTGTTCGCGCGGTACGAGCAGTAGACCAGTAAGCCCGGGATTTTGCTCAATACTGCATACCATCCCCCAAAAGCTAACTGTCGCACGCCCTTCCAGCGACAGTGAGACCGCGATAACAATGCTGGAATTATCGAAGAGCGATTCCCCGCCATAACACCGCTTTATCGCAAAAAATCGAAGAGGAAGCGTCGTCCGCTGCATGCAACAAACACTGCCTCAGGAGCTTCGGCCCGCCGAACATGGCCCGGACCAGCAGAGCGACTTACGCGCTGAACAACCATGGGATTATGAGGCGGCGGACCTAAACGACGTGGCGACGCAACTAGGTTGCCTGACTTAACGGTTCGCAACGCCGAGCCGCTGCCCACGCTTTAAGCAACCAAGCATTGAACAGGACCGAGCTTGCGACGAATGGCCCGTCGGGCCGCGAGATGCTTGTGCCCAACTAGTAAACGCATCCTGGATTTCCTGCTCGCGCCGAGACCCTCCGGAAACTTCGCGCTGACCGGAGAAGTGCTCATAGACGACTTCTTTCCCAGCTATATTGCGAATGACGCTCATCGCTTCCTTCGGGCGCGGTCAACAGCAAGCCGAGCAGCAGGCGCAGCAGCAAGCCGCGCAACGTCAGGCCGCACACGCTCAATAAAACTTCGTCGGCTTGCTGTACCCGGTGGAACCAGCAAAAATCGCTGGTCCACTGGACACTTGCCAGCGACGGTTAGGTTGTCGACTCGGCGCCAGACTCGACTGTGGCCACCGAATCGGGCGCGGTCAAGCGCTTGCCCGGCACCGTTTTCGCCGCGGCCTTTTTAGTCGGCACCTTCCCGTTTACTACATTCTTGGCAGCAGCGTTCTTCGCCGTCGGGGCCTTTTTGCCAGCAGCCTTCTTGACCACCGGCTTCTTGTCGGCCGCAGTAGCGCCGTCAATCAAAAATCGACTGCGTTCCTTTGCGTCAGCAATCCACGCCGGCGCGCGCCCACGTCCACTCCACGTCGCGCCGCTCTTGGGGTCCCGATAGAGCGCCGGCTGGGGGCCCCTGACATAGTTTCCGGCCTTCGCTGACTTTTTGGCGGCAGGTGCCGACACCACAGCCTTGCCTTCAACCAAGAACTTCGAGCGGTCCTTCGCGCTAGCAATCCAGCCCGTCGCGCGGCCATGACCCGACCATGTCGCGCCCGTCTTGGGGTCGCGGTACTTTGCGGCCGAAGCCGACGACTTGGCGGCGGCCTTAGTGCTCGGCTTGGGTCCACGCTTTTTGCCGCCAGTGTGCGCATCGATGTCGGCGGTCGTCAGGCCGTGTTCTGCCATCAACTCGCGAATCTTTTCGATGACGCCCGAGGATTGCTTTGCAATCAGCGCATCCGCCTTTGCCTTCAATTTATCTATCCTTGCCTGAATTGCTTCCAAAGTCGTTGCCATCAAGTGGCCTCCTCATAAATGTGGTCGCAATATGCCACGGTCCCGCTAGAAAACGCTAGTGCATTGACTAAAGCGGTGTATCACCAAAAATCAAAGCACTCCGTCGCTGCCCTCCGGGCTCTTCAATGCGGCCCGCTCACGGCTTGTCCTTGCCTCGAACATTACCTGGCGGTTCTCCGGTACTTCCACCGCGCCTCCTTCCGCGTTGGAAGAGAGCGCCGAACCCGACCGCGACAAGCAAGGCCGTCATCAGGTCGGCGCTCATGCCGGTCGCGCTACTGGATTGACTTGCGCTAGAAGGAGCAGAAGCTAATGTTGTCGCCAAGAAACTGAGCGCTCGCGTGCAAGGGGATGATTGCGAGATTTACAGTTCTGGGAGCATCGTCGCATCATGAACCGCGATTTTCTGACGTGGGCACTACAAGACGTCTGCCGGCACTCCGCGATGAGGTACGTTGATGACGTAGGCGCGTCAATAGTGCTCACACCGTCAAAAACGAACAGCGAATCGATGTTTCGCGGTTAGTCCCCGAATGGATTGCTGGCGTCTTTCACTTCGGTACTGAGATTGTATTCCGCACGCACGGCCTTGAGCACGCCCTCGATGTCGCGCTCGAAGCCAACCGCGTTGCCGAAGTGGGTCATGTTCCAGTTGCAGCCGGACTTGTCGGCCTCTTGCAACTGCGGCCGCGGCACACGAATCTTCACGCCGTCCTCGACGATTTCCTGCAGTCGATGGATTCGCTGGTTGACTTCCTGCTGAAGCTGCGAAGCATTGAGCGTCTTGCGTATCATCCAGGTCTCCTTCCCGGTGAGGTCTCCTTCCCGGTGCTCAATCCATTCTAACGCAGGTGAGGCGTTCTACTGCAATCCGGCGAGTGCGGACGCCGGCGATTCGCACCGCGTAGGCCAATGTTGCGATGACGTGGATTACAAATGCAAGTCCACAAAATCAGCAGTTGAGCGTCCATGCGACCACTTCGAGAGTTGGCGCCAACTCGACTATACCGGACCGTCGCGGTCGCGTGATACCACATCCGTTCGACACTGATAAAGTTAGTCGGCAAAAGGCAGAAACCCATTGTTCTCAATTAGCTGCCCGGCCGCAGAATTGCCCACAGTAACCAATGCACAACATTCCGGATATCCCGGCATATCGAGCGACTCGAGCGTCGCGTTGAATAGCACATCAAGAAAGCGCTTCCTCATTAAATTGCGATGCAGCGTTTAATTGCTGTGTGGGACGGCGGTGACGCCATCATTTCTTACAACTACCTTCGCCCCAAACGTTTTCTTTTATCCCCTTGACCGAATAGCCCTTCGAATGCTCTCATGGCGAGCGAGAACATAGCGGGCTGAAAAGCAATTCGAATATTTAAAGCCGCGACGACGGCGGGGAAACGACAGAATGACAAAAAAGATAATGGCGACGCTTGCGGTGCTGGGGGCGGTTGCGTCAGCTCAGTGGGCCGCTGCACAGACAGTTGCGCTTCCGGATTTGGGGTTCAAACTGGGAGATGACGTGGCGACAGTGAAGGCCGCTCTGAGGACGACCGCGGAAACCGAGCCCATGGCGAGGAACGCGGCTCTACCGCCAAACTTTCCAGACCCGAACAAGGGCAAGGCCATCTTGCATCTGCGGACGAGAGGAATTTGGGCGTTCTTCGGTGCAAACGGAAATGTTGAGACGATTCGCCTTGACGCACCGTTCGCTGGCAATGTTCTCGGCATCAAGCTGGGTGATGATGCCAGGAAAATTACATCGAAGCTTGGCAATCCCGTCAAGAAGCCTTTTCCTGCTTTTCTCGTGATGCAAGGGTATCAATATGCCATTGATGATTCCGCATATGCCACATTTGACGTGAATGACGATGGTGTGCAATTTATTTTGATAACCAGATAGACATCGGAAGTCGCCAGCAACCTGTCTTGGTATGAGGGCGCAGTTGCCGACTCTGTCGCTGCGGGCGTCTGCTGCTGTGGCGTGGAAATCTCAACGTCACCATCCGGTGCCGAGCGTTGTTGTCACGAATCGCATCAGTCAGGAAATGCGCAGCGGTCGGCATTAGTACGGGCTGGTCCGTGCGAGAAAGTCGCAAAGAGGCGCGGACAGGCAGTCAGGCATGTTGTTGCTCGGGCGTGTGAACGCTATGGACGGCCTCTGCGAGTGGCATCGGCGCCTCTGCCAGACGGAGCTCACATTCAATATTGTCCAATGGAAGCTGCGGAGAACCTATGCAAAACCGGTCGCGCGAATTTCGATTGCTTGTCTGCCTCCTGGTCCTCGCGCAGTGGCAATACCTTGCAAGCGCCGCTGAATCCGACCCGGTTGCGACAGATTTGCACGAGACTGTGGTGGCCGTGCCGATGATGGAGAAGGGACTATTCGGGACCAGCCAGCGCCAAATTGTCGCGACCACCTATATGCCCGATGGCGCTGGCCCGTTTCCGCTTATCGTTCTGAGTCACGGTAATCCGCCAAACGCGCATGACAGGATAAAGATTGGTCGTTATCGCAAGATTACGCAGGTTCGCGAATTTGTGCGAATGGGCTTCGCCGTTATCGTTCCCATCCGGCGCGGATATGGCGCCACAGGCGGTACGTTCGCCGAGAACACCGGCTCATGCAGAGCGCCTGATTTTGAGGCGGCCGGAGCCGAGGCCGCAAAGGACCTGCTGGCCACAGTGGCCTTTGCAGATACGCTCCCGCAAATCGACCCCGACCGCGTGATTCTGGTTGGACAATCTGCAGGCGGCTTTGCGTCACTCGCCGCAGCCAGCTATGCGCCCAAAGGCGTCGTCGCGGTGGTGAACTTCTCGGGCGGACGTGGCGGTCGCCCCGCTACAAACCCCGGCGACCCGTGCGCACCCGAAAGAATGGCCAATGCAATCGGACACTTTGCGGCCACAACGCGCATTCCAGTGTTCTGGCACTACGTCCAGAACGACATGTATTTCTCGCCGGATGTCGTTCGGACGTGGTTTAGCGCTTTTCAGGCCGCGGGCGGAAATGGTCAACTCGTAATTGAACAGCCGTTTGGCCGTGACGGACACGGGATGTTCGCTGTCGACAGTGCCATTCCAATCTGGGAGCCGGAATTCGAGAGATTTGTCTCTCCCGTCTTGCTCTCGACCCGCAGCCGGAATGCCGGCACCTTGAGCGAAGGCACGCCGAGCGGTCCAACGCCTACGAATCGATGAACTTCGCAGAATATAGCTGCAAGGTTCTAGCAGAATTCGCCAGCGGCGTGTCTTTGCCGACGACGTCCAGGATGCAGTCATCACAGGTACTGCACCGTCTCCGCAGTTCCCCCTTGACGCTCAGGACAGAAGCATCCGCTCCGTAGCGGGATATTGCATGTTCACTCTTCGGACATCCGTCCCGGTACTTCCGGATGCGCTCTGTCGAGCAGACCATGAATCGCCTCTATCAGCTGGCCTATCGGGGCGGGCTTTAGCAACAGTACGTCCCATAGCGGTCCTCCGGTTCAGGCGGTAGCGCCGCCGACAGCTTGACCACTGGAATGTCGGGCGGGGCGGTATCGCCCTTAGCCTCGACACAATCCGACGCCGTCAATCTGCGGCATCATCCAGCCGGTCACAATCAGACCAGGGCTCTCGATGGCAGCTACGGCGAGCGCCGCCTGTCCAGTCCCGGCCGTGAGCACAAGGTATCCCTTCTGCTCCGTTAGCGCGATTCACCCCTTGTAGAGGTCGCGGCACGGCCCGTCATATCGAACGTCGAGCGACGACCCGTCCTTGAAAACGAGTCGCTTCACGACTCCGGAATCCTGGACTCTCTGAACGGCGTCCCGCTCTACGAAGACGCCCGGGCGTTCGTCGGGTAGAACCAGCTGCATCAACGGTCCGTACGTTTGCATGGCGTTGAAAAAGCTGGGTTCCGCAGAGGGCTCCGTCACCCCCAGCCAGTAAACCAGGGCCGCGCCAGGATTTCGGACGTCGCGTGCGAGAAAGCGCAACGTCTTGCGGGTAACCTGGCAGGACGAGGGTTCGATATGCGGCACGTCGTGCATGCGAGTCTCCGGCTGGTTGTCGTACGTTTTTGCGAATGGGGCGCATAACGTCCCATTCATCGCAACGAGGCGGGCGTCTGGCTTGTTACAGCGGCTTGATGTTGGCAGCCTGCTTGCCCTTCGGCCCCTGCTTCACGTCGAAGCTGACCTTCTGATTCTCTTGCAATGATTTGAAGCCGCTGCCCTGAACCTCCGAGAAGTGGGCGAACAGGTCTTCTCGCCGTCGTCCCGCGTGATAAAGCCGAAGCCCTTGGCATCGTTAAACCACTTTACAGTTCCGGTTGTCATATTCACTCCACAAAAGTTTAATGTCGCATTCGCGTTTGCTGGATTTCCCAGCGCGGAGAATCAGGACGAAGAGTCTCACCACGCCGACACTGTCTTCGCGAGTCACATCGGTCGTCGATGTCGCGACCGGCCCAGCATTACGCCATCAGTGTGGGCGCCGTGGAGCCGCTTGCATCTCGTCGTCACCTTGGCGAAAACGCAGGCCGGGACTTCTAGCGGCCTGCGCGGACCACGCGTCCAAAGAGACCTCAACCCATGTGAAGCCCACCGTTGAGCGAAAAATCAGCACCGGTCGCAAAGCCGGACTCATTGCTGGCGAGCCAAGAGACAATTGAAGCAATTTCCGACGCCTCTCCGAGACGGCGCACCGGAATGCCCTGAATGATTGCGTCCAGTACTTCAGGACGCACCGCACGAACCATATCCGTGCCGATGTATCCGGGCGAAACCGTATTCACCGTGATGCCCTTCGTCGCTACCTCCTGCGCAAGCGACATCGTAAAGCCGTGAATGCCTGCCTTCGCAGTGGCGTAGTTGGTCTGGCCGAACTGTCCTTTCTGTCCATTCACGGATGAGATGTTGATGATTCGCCCCCACTCCCTGCTCACCATCCCCTCGATGACCTGCTTGGTGACATTGAAGAGGCTCGTCAGGTTCGTATCAATGACATCGTTCCAGTTCTCCATCGACATCTTCCGGAACGTGCCATCCCGCGTGATGCCGGCGTTATTCACCAGCACATCAATTTCGCCGACGTCCTTCTTCACCCTGGCAAATGCCGCCACCGTAGACTCCCAGTCACCGACATTCCCTTCTGATGCGGTGAACGAAAAGCCAAGCGCCTCCTGCTCCTTCAACCATCTTTCCCGCCGGGCAGAGTTGGGCCCACAACCGGCGACGACCGTGAATCCGTCCTTGAACAACCGCTGAGAAATTTCTGTACCAATTCCACCCATGCCGCCGGTGACATAAGCGATTCGCTTTGACATGTTCTTCCCTCGGTTGTTGCGGTTAAGAATTGAAACTTGAAGTTCGCCTGCAAATATGCGGCTCACGCTGCTTCGCGCGCCCTGGCCTCCCGTGAGTCCGCGCTTTGCCGCTTCCGGGAGGCAGGTTTGCGAGCAGACACAAGTACTGGCGGCGCGCTGGGTACCTCTTCTGGCAAACGGCCGCGCTCAATAACGTGCTGGAGCACCTTGCCCGCCAGCGGCTTCCCGCGCTGCTCCAGTCTTCTGAGCAGGACGTGTGCAAATGATTTCAGGTCGTCGCGTCCGTACGCGGCCTCGAACTCCAGAATGGTTTCCGAGACCGCAGCGAACATGCTTTCCTCGTACAGCGTGCTCGCGATATGCGAGGCGCCTCGCGACAACTCCATCTCGTACTCACTGAGATGCGGTGCCTGGTCGAATGCCGCATCCTGTTTAACTGCCTTCACCTTGATTCCCTCCGGGTTTGCGGAAGAGACGCCTGCTGTGCCGCATCCGAAATGCGTGCAACTGCATCACTGCGAGTGCGACGCCGACCGGGCTGCGAACTTCAGAACGTACGGGAATCCACGGAGCACAAATTCCCCTGTCCCGCGATTCCCGCGAACTGCGAATCAGGCGACCGGAGGCTGCCCCGTGCAAAGCCAGTGAACATCGAGATGGAGGACGGCGGCGAGGCGCGTACAAGCGTTCAGCGGCGGCACGGTAATTCCGCGTCGCCAATATTGCACGTCATATTCGCTCACACCCAGCCACTTCGCTGCGCGTGCCGAGCTGACGCCAGCTCGTTTTAGTGCCTTGTCAAGGCGTGCGGCCAAGGCCCGCCTCAGGCGGTCGTTCCCGGCACTACGTTCGAGATGACCGGTACGTTGAGTATGTCGGTTCATTTGTCTAGCTTCTCTCAGATTATATTTTTTGCAATTCAACACCGGTTCTTTTCGTGCCGGCCGAATCTACATATTTGTCTTGACGGGCTCATGACGCCATGTTGCCTTCTCATCGGCACGCCGGTTGGCGTTAATAGTTGCGAGAACAACTATTCCTTCGCGTGTGCACTGGCGCCAACCCATAAGTAAATGTTCACGTTGCCGTTACACACATACGACAAAAAGGTCGTCCAAGCCATCCGGACAGGCACAACCCTGGCTTGCGTTTAGCTCGGCCTTGAGGTGAGCGCATCTGACAGCCAAGCAATCCCTAGGCGGCCAGGAGAGTGCTCGCATCCCCACAGCCTTGAGCATCTTCAATCACTTGCAAAAGTGCCTCGAGGGAGAACGGCTTCTGCAGACACACATCGAAAAGCCGCGTGAGCCCGCCGTCGTCACTGTCTCCAGTCATGGAGACGATGAAGGGCCGGTCCGCGAAAGGCGTATTGACAATCGACCGTGCGACGGCACTTCCTTTGATTCCGGGCAGGTTCTCGTCAAGCAGGACCAGTTCGAAAGCGCGGCAGCCCAACAGCGAGAGCGCGCTTTCTCCGTCTTCCACCACGGTGGTGCGGTGACCGTAGCAGTCAAGCAGGAAAGCCAGACTGTCCGCGACCACGTCATTATCTTCGACGACCAGCACGTCCATTCAATGTCTCCTTAAATGCAAAACATCGGGTTAACATTGATTCGTATTATTATATTATCGCAATAATTTCGGATGGCTTACGTATGTTAAATGGTTATGCCCAACTCCACTAGGTGTTTAAGTTTAAAAAAGCAGCACGAACGTCCGTGAGTTTGGCGACGGCACTCCCAAAATCATTATGTATGTACGTTCACTCACATCCGTGACGAGAATTATTTAGCCGCCCGATAAAACCGACTACACGACTTTCACACTATGGAGACTTCGTGCGACGAACCATCTGTTTCCGCTGACAACCGCTATCTTCCGGATTTCCTCGCACCGGCGGACGGTGGGATGCGTTATTAAACGAAAAGTCCTGGTTCAGTATTTCCTGGGCCGCCCGACCACGCCGACGACGCGCGGCTTCCGAAGGCGTTCGCTGACGGAAGCAAGCGAGTCGCGACCGTCGCCAGACGGAAGATGCTGAACCGCGCAACACCAGCCCCGTCGTGCTGGACGCCTTGCCGCTTCATTTGTGCACAATCGACGCTACTTTTCTTCTCGCATCCCCGGCGTGAAAGTGATACCGACCGGTAGTCCTTCGGGTGATATGAAACGACTGACCGTCTGCCCCCACGGTTCTTTCCTGCTCGTGACGAGCATTCGATACCCTCGCGATGCAAGCTCCGTCGTTGCCTTTTCGACGCTATCAACATCAAACTCGAGCCAAGCTTGCGGAATTGGAATGTCGTCGGGCCAGGAATCCTGGCCAAAGCACGACTGGGCCGCCTGAGAAAGTGGCCACAGGGCAAAACTCTTGGCGCCCCTCAAAGCTTCCGTGTGAAGGTAACCGCCACTCTCCTTCTTGAAGGGGATACCAAGGCTCTCGCCGTAGAGCTCGTGACTTGCGTCCGCATCACGGACGATTGGGCCAAAGCCCGCGACGAACAGAATTTTGATGTTTCCGATTCGTTCCATGACATCTCCCCCAACAAACAATTGAACGTCGCCACACGCGATGTATGGCGACACCGCTCCGGTGTCGCGCAGGAGCTGCAAAGTCTTTGAAAGGCGCTAGCGACGTGCCGTATCAGACAGAAGGGCAAGCAGCGCAGACACGTTCACATCCTCATCGATTTGAGGCCAGAAGAACTGCTGGCGGTCCGTCGAGATAGCAAATTGTTCGCGCTCGGCTGGCGTTGCTATCTCCAGAACAGGAAACCAGTTCAATGGGAATCGGACAGCCCCACCGTCGGACAGGTCCCGAAGCAAATGGGTGCTGTCGAAACGCACGTCAACTGCCGCACCGCGCATGCTTACCTCCCACGGCGTTGAAGAAAGAACGCACGACGACGCGAGTCAGCACTACCTGAATTGCCGACCGCCTGAAGCTTTGACGTGAAGCAGGGCCCGAAGGGTAAGCAGGCGGCAAAAAATCTATCCCAGCTGACACCTCAGCGCAACTCGCTGACATGCACAAGAATGGTCCGCCCCAGCGGACCATTCTTTCTCCAGCTATGTGCCGTGACACGGTCTCCTGGGACGCGTTGGTCGCGGCGCGAGCCTGGTAACAGACGTCGGCGGACATGACGTGCGCCCGAACGACCGACCAGCGCTCACGAGAACTGGGCGTGTCCGGTCGCCGCCAGGTCGCAGTGCGTGGCCAGGCACGTTAGCTCCTTGCCGCGCGACCACGGCTTCAACGTTCCTTCAAATTATTGCTTCGCCGCCTTCGCCGCTTTTGCTGCCTTCTCGACTACCTCGTCAGCCGCTTCGGTCACCTCCGATGCGGCTTTTGTTGCGGCGTCCAGGTTACTTTGCGCGACTTCGACTGCCTGCTTCGTGGCCTTTTGCACGCTTTCCTGAGTGGTGTCGGCCAGCGTGATGGCTTGTTTCAGAAATGCGATTGTGGGTTCGGAGCCGACGGGGACGTTTTGCGCGAGATTCTCGACGAACGATTGAACCTGGCGGCTGAGCTCCTGGTACCGCGCATTAACGACCTCTGCCAGCTGCGTTTGCGTTGTCGACGCAATCTCCACAACCTGACGTTCGTACGTCAGGACCTTCTCCGCCGAATGCAGCGCCAGCGCGTCCTGCAGACCGGTAACTTCCTGTCGGTCCTTTTTCGCCAGTCCGTCCTGCTCGCGTTGATGCCAATCGGCAAGCGTCATTTTCGCCGTATCCAGATTCAGTCTGACGAGCTTTTCCTCGCCCTCCAGCATTCTGCTGGCCAGCCCGAAAAAGAAGTCAAGATTGGCTTGCTGGGCTGTAGCAGCCCGTCTCTGAAAATCAGTCATGCTCGCCTCCAGAAGATGTATGCCCAACGCCCAGCATGTTCGGCAACGATGACCAACTGATGAAGCGCGTCGTCTGGAAGCTCCCCGGTCGGCTGCATTTTCGACACGGGCTCCGCAGGCGTATTGGTGTCGCCCGCGAGCCGGTACAACGTCCTCAGCGCTGGGCTGCGTAAGAGTGCTCTGCGGACGTCGACAGATGCAGGAGCCGCAAACGACGAAAAATTCAATTACAGGACGGCAGCGGTCGGGGCGCCAATTGAATCTGCCTATCTGAGGCACCCTTTAAGAAGGGTGTTTTTTCTCTCGGCGCCACGTGCTGAATGCGTCTGCGCCCTTATCGCGATGGCGCTTTCGCCGGAGACCATCATCACGATGGGTGACGAGGTCGTGGAACAGCGCGCCGTTCTTTTCCACGCAAGCAGCTATTTCGCCAGAGGAACTTCCGGGACCCGATGGTGACACAAAGCCGGTGACGCACGAACAGGTGCCGACCGTCGAGTAAGTTTTCCGACGGACCTACGTCTGCGAGCGTTGTGATTGCGCTGCTACTTCACTCAAAGAAAGCGGCGGAGTGACTGCTGTCCGCCTACGGGATAGGGAAAACGGTATCCGTGTCGATTGCACCGGGCATTTAAAGCGTTAATCAGAGCGGGGAAGACGCGCCGCAACGAGCATTCAGGTGCAGTGAAGTTCACGCGAACGACATGCCAGCCCGAGTGATGGGGTTCCACCGCAAGCATCAACATCGAAGTCGTGTCACACCTTCGTAGCCTGAAGTACCCAGGCTTGGTCACGATGTGTTACACGGAGCATTGCACGTCATGAATCGTCGTCTGAATCTTGATGTACATCTGCAGGGCACTCTCAAACACAACGGCCCCAGGCGGGCCTTCGCTGCACGACTGGACATGACCATCACATCTCATGGCAGTTCTCATCGGACACGGCCTCGCACGCGGTTCGGCCTGTCGCCACTCACTGGCACCTCGGTCGGGTCACGTGCCTGGCTCCTGCCATTGGCCGGCAGCACGGTCGAAATGGCATGTTTGAAAACAAGTTGCGCACCCGGACCAGACTCGAGCAGAACTGCAAACTGGTCAAAGGCGGCCAGTTGACCGCTCAGTCTGATGCCGTTCACGAGGAACACGTTTACGGTGGTCTTGTCGTTCAGGAGCATCTGCAAAAATCGTCCTGTACGCCTGGGCGTCCGGTCATGTTCGAGGTCACAGCGATAGGTCTTTCGATTGTACCGGCGATACCTGAAGCCGCCAGCCTTTTCGATTTTGGACACAATGATGGCAACCGGTACCGTAAAGTGGTTCAATGCTGCGAAGGGTTTGGGTTTCATCACGCCGGATGGCAGGGGTGAAGACCTTTTCGCTCATTTTTCGGAAATCAGCGCAGAAGGGTTCAAGTCGCCGCAAGAGAATCAGAAGGTCAGCTTCGACGTGAAGATAGGGCCGAAGGGCAGGCAAGCTGCGAATATCAAACCAGTCCAGGAGATAGTCTGTCTCTTTGCCGCCTACGGCGCCGGTGCGTCAAGCATCGTGCGTTCAAGGTGGAGTCGAGCAAGAGCGCCTGTCGAAAAAGCAGAATCCGCCACTCAGCGCGGAGATTGGAAGTCAATGCGAAGCGCCGTGGCGTCATAACGCATGACTCGGACGCCAATTGCTTCGACCCGTTCGTCGGCGTGGGTCTGTCTGCTCCCGCATCGACGCTTTCACCCTTTGTTGCAGATAAAGCGTCGTCGACAGCTAGTGTTGGCCCGCATTCAGTAGCATCCAAATTCGAAGCGTTGGCGGTCCTCTAAGGACTCGCGCAAACACTGCGCGACAACGTTCGCATGTGTAATGCTCTTCCGCATGCGCGTCCTTAACGGCATCGACGCTGTTCAAAGTAAGGTCCGAATGCGGAGGCTCAGCGGCCGATTTTC
>NZ_AWZT01000033.1 GCF_000472525.1 Paraburkholderia dilworthii | reverse complement strand
AGCCCGCGTACTTCGCTCGCGACCACCGCGAAACCGCGGCCGTGCTCGCCGGCACGCGCCGCTTCCACGGCAGCGTTGAGCGCGAGAATATTCGTCTGGAATGCGATGCCGTCGATCACGCCGATGATCTCCACGATCCTGCGCGACGAGTCGTTGATCGCGCTCATCGTGCTGACGACCTGGTTCACGGCGTCGCCGCCTTTCACCGCGACGTCCGAAGCATTCGACGCAAGCTGGTTCGCTTCGCGTGCGTTGTCGGCGTTCTGCTTGACCGTCGACGTGAGCTGCTCCATTGCAGCCGCGGTTTCTTCGAGCGAGCTCGCCTGATGCTCGGTGCGGCTCGACAGGTCCATGTTGCCGCTCGCCACTTCGCGCGTTGCCTGGCTAATCGTGTCCGTGCCCTGGCGCACCTGCGCGACGATCCCGTGCAGATTGCCGGTCATGCGTTCGAGCGCGGTCAGAAGGCGCCCTACTTCATCGGTCGTGTCGACATGCAGGTGATGCGTGAGGTCGCCGGCCGCGACCGCCTCCGCGAGGCTCACCGCGCGGTTGATCGGCCGCGTGATGGTGCGCGTGATGAAGATGCCCGTGGCGATCGCGATCAACGTCGCGATCAGCGCCAGCAGGATCATCTGGATCTTCGCGCGATGCGCTTCTGCAACTGCATCGGCGACATCGCGCGCCATCCGCTCGGCCTGCACGTCGACCATCTTGTCGACGAGCACGTAGTAAGCCTCCTGAAGCCGCGCCATGTCGCCCTGATAGACATCGCGAGCTTCCTGCTGCTGATTCTTGCTTACCAGATCGAAAAAGCTCTTCACGCTCACGCCGTAGGCCGAGCGTGCGTCGAACTGCTGCTTGAACAATGCCCTCGTCTCATCGCTCGTCAGGTGCTTTTCAAGCTCCGCGTACGCTTGCGCGTTGGCTTTGCGGATGGCCGCGTAGTCGTCCATATACTGCTTGGCCTTATCCGGCGAGGTGGTCAGCAACAGGTTGCTGAGGATGCCGTTCGCCTTGTAGCCGTTGCTCTTGATCTGATTGCTGAGCGCAATCAGCGTGTAGCGATTACTGACGATCTCATCCATCTTCGTGTTCGTGGACTCGAGATGTTCGATGCCCACGACGGCCGTGCCGACGAGAAGCGCGACCATCAGCGCGAAGGCGGAGCCGAGACGAACCCCGATTCTCAAATTCGAAATCTTCATGTCTAATTCCTTACCCAACCGCACGATAAAAGTTGTCGCGAAGCAGCCGGAGCGGCCGCGGCAGTGCCGCGCCTCCGGGCGCTTCGGCGTGAAAAGATCCGCCCTGTCCCAAGGCGGTTCACTTCGATGACGCCGGGACTGCCGGCGCGCGCCGACGCGGGCGCGTGTAATCCGCCCCTTTCTCGTTGCCGTCGCATTCCTCAGAGGATATGACGACACAAATTTCGAAACCTTGAGAGTCGCCCGCGCGAGAAAGTGAAAAATTCGCCAAACGTTTGCGCTGGCGTTGGAAAGGCGCTTTTTGTGGCGAGGGATGAGTCAGGACGTTTGCCGCTCAAGGACCCGATCGGGACGCCTCAGAGCCGCCGCGCAAAGCCGTGATATCGCGCAAAAGGCGGGCGCGCTGGCGCGCGTCATTTTGCCGCTAAACAGGGGACAGGGCCGGTGGGACAATCGGGCATTACCTCCTGCTACTGGCTCAGACATGCTTACTCCTACCGTTGTTGCTAGCGCCGCCAGCGCCACCGATTCCGTCGTTCAGGCCGGCCCGGCCGTCAGTTCGCCGCCGCTGCGAGGCAGCCGCCGCTCGACGCCGCGGGCCGCCGGGCGCACCGGCACTCGCAGCGCCGCGCGCTGCTCCAGCTGTGCGATGCGGCAGCTGTGCATGCCGCAAGGCTTGTCGCCCGACGAGTTGTCGAAGCTCGAAACGCTGATCTGCTCAGCGCGCTCGGTGCATCGCGGCGAAGCGCTGTACCGCAGCGGCGACCGTTTCGACAGCATCTACGCGGTGCGCTCCGGCTCGATGAAAACGGTCATGGCGCATCGGGACGGGCGCGAACAGGTTACGGGGCTGCGGCTCGCGGGGGAGGCGTTAGGCCTCGACGGCATCAGCGACGACCGGCACGCATGCAGCGCCCTCGCGCTCGAAGACAGCACGGTGTGCATCGTTCCGTACACCGCGCTGAAGTCGCTGTGCCGCGAAATCGGCTCGATGCAGGAGCGTCTGCATAAACTGCTGGGCGAGCAGATCGTGCGCGAAGCGGCCCAGATGATGGTGCTCGGCTCGCTTTCCGCCGACGAGCGAGTCGCGGCTTTTCTGCTCGACGTGTCGGAACGCAACGCGCAGCGCGGTTATTCATGGGCGGAGTTCAATCTGCGAATGACGCGCGAGGACATGGGCAGCTACCTCGGGATGACGCTCGAAACCGTGAGCCGCACCCTGTCAAGATTTCAAAAACGCGGCCTGATCGACACGCAAGGCAAGCATATTCGCATCGTCGATCTGGACGGCTTGCGCCAGGTTTGAGCTAGACGGAACGGGCGCGCAACGCGCGGCGGTCGCCCTTTCCACGTTTTTCCGGCAGGTCTTGTGCCTTGGCACGGCCCCTGCGAGCGGGTACAGTCTTTGTTTAGTCCGTCCCCCGCAAGGAGACCCGGCGAAATGAACCGCGATCCCGGTCCGCATCACCCGCTCGTCCAGCGTCTGATCGACGCGCGTCAAGTCACCGACGCCCTCTTTTCCATCGTCAAGCCCGAATTCCTGTACGAAAGACCGATCCGCGAACGGCACCGGATCGTGTTTTATATCGGTCACCTGGAAGCTTTCGACCGTAATCTGTTGGATCAGCGTCTGTTCGATCTGCCCGCGTTCGATCCGCAGCTCGATCAGCTATTCGCATTCGGTATCGATCCCGTCGACGGTGGTTTTCCGACCGACCAGCCTGACGACTGGCCTTCGCTAGATATCGTGCGCAAGTACGGTTTGCATGTTCGCGAGCAGATCGACCGCGAACTGCGGGCGCTCACCGACTCGGCGCGAGTCGATGCATCCGGGCAATTGCTGAACGTCGCGATCGAGCATCGGTTGATGCACGCCGAGACGCTTGCCTACATGCTTCATCAATTACCGCTCGAACAGAAAGTCACCGACCTGCGCGAGCCTGTGGCGGAAGGTCCGGGACGCGTGAACAGCTTGTCGCCGATGGTCGGCGTGCCTGCCGGTTCAGCCGTGCTCGGCCTGCCGCGCGACGGCTGCCGCTTCGGCTGGGACAACGAGTTTGGCGAATTGCACGTCGACGTGCCCGCCTTCGAGATAGACCGCTACATGGTCACGAACGGCGCATTCCTGGAGTTCATTGAAGCCGGTGGTTATCGCGAGCCGAAGTGGTGGTCGAAAGAAGACTGGGCGTGGAAAGAAGCCGAGCGCATCGAGCATCCCGCATGCTGGTCGCGGCGCGGCGCCAGCGGCCAACGCGGCGAATGGACGCTGCGCACGATGTTCGACGAAGTACCGCTTCCGCTCGACTGGCCCGCGTACGTGAGCCACGCCGAGGCGAGCGCCTATGCGCGCTGGGCCGGCAAGGCGCTGCCCACGGAAGCGCAATGGCAGCGCGCGGCCCAAGGCGCGCCGCATCGGGGCGCGGGCAACTTCGATTTCCGCAGTTGGGATCCGCGGCCGGTCGACGCTTATCCCGACAACGTGAGCGCGTTCGGCGTGGAAGGCCAGTTCGGCAATGGCTGGGAGTGGACATCGACTTTGTTCGACGCGTTGCCGGGCTTCGAACCGTTTCCGTTCTATCTGGGTTACTCGGCCAACTTCTTCGACGGGAAACATTACGTGCTGAAGGGCGGATCGGCGCGTACTGCGCAATGCATGTTACGGCCGACATTTCGAAACTGGTTTCAGCCGCATTATCAGTACGTTTATGCGGGGTTTCGCTGCGTCAAGACTTAAGGCCGGCAGATGAAAGCTCGTTTTGGCACTCAGCCTTCCGAGCATGCGCGTTTGAAAGTGCGCGCCTCCATCCAATGCCTAAGCGGGCCGAGGACGTGTTCAACAGTGCGTCTTCGGACATGCGGCGGTCGTCTTGAGTAAGCTGATGTGGGCCTTTTTAGCGCTTCCGTCTGATCCACTAACGACGCCGCAGCCGCCGCTGTCTGCTCGACGAGCGCGGCATTTTGCTGCGTTACGGTCGTTAATCTGCGAGATCGCGCGGTTCACCTGTTCGATGATGCCAGTGGCCTGCTCCGCGGAAGCCGATGCAAGCTCATTCACGAATGCCCGCCTCTTCACATGCCCGGCCCTTGTTCCGGGCCCATCGTCACAAGCACGCTGCAACTGACCCGGTCGAGCAGCAGGCCGTCAGTCCTGCCGCCCCACCACCGCGCGAGCCTGCTCGTTCGATGATGTCCGACGACGATCAGATCGACGTTCAGGTCTTTAGCAAATAATGTGATCTGATCCAGTGGATCACCGATAGCGAAGTGCCCCGTTGCATGTACTCCCCGCACCGCGAGTTTGTTCAAGCCTTCTTCGAGCACGCTTTTGACCGAATCGCTGACGGCGTCAGCCGGCAACGCGCACGTGATGTAGCCCCCTTGCACCCACGCAGGATTATCAATCACGGAAAGAACATGCACCTGCGCCCCAACGTTCTGTGCGAGGCGAGCTCCGTCGGCCAGCGCGTGCTGTCCTTCGCGACTCCCGTCGTAGCAGAGAAGAATGCGGTTGAAGGCCGGCATGTCGCCCTCCTTTTTTATCACGGGGCCAAGCAGCAATTGCGATGAGCGCATCCAGAATAAGCCCGCACAATCCAGTATATGTCATTTCTTGATATATACAGGAGCGCGGCAGCGACTGCTTCATCGGGTGCGTCGAGCAACAAACAACAAGAACCATATATATCATGTCGTGATATATACTGTCTACATCAGCGCCCCGGAACAGGCGGTTCGCCAGGGTCGCGCTTCATACGGGAGGACCAAATGGTCATTGGAAACGATTTCGAAATCGGCTTCTTGCTGCTCGCTTTTGCGCTGCTGGGCATTATCCTGATCGGCACCCTGCTCGATACGCTAAAACTTCAAAAGCTGCACCCGCGACTTATCGGCGCTACTGTCGGCGCGCTTCTGGGCTTCGCGCTGATCGAAGCCGTGCCGCTATTCACCTGAGCATGCCAAAGCGGCGCGCAAATAGCGCCGTGCAGTGATGCGGGAGACGCGTCATGACCCGCTCAACATGACGAACGTCCTTCAAAAACGAAAACGGCCATCCGTGATTGTGGAGAGACAATCGACGGATAGCGCGCATCGTCTTTCGACACAGTAAAGATAAGATAAAAGGCGGAGAGATTCCCGGCGAATAGCCGCTGGGAGTATCTGTTTTTATCGATTAGAAGCGAGTGCGAACACCCGTCGTCAGTTCAAGCTGATTGGTTGCACCGAATGTGCTTCCGACGGTATAGCCGCCATGAAGCCGCATGTAGTCGCCGGCCAGATAGACTTCAGTGCGCTTGGAAAGGTGGTAGAACGCCGACCAGTAGAGCGTCTCCTTGTAGCCATTGTGCAGGCCCGAGGCCGGGTCAAACGTGCCGATGTTCGCGTTTGGGATGTCACCGTCCGCGTTATATGCTGCGTTTTTCACGCGCATCTGTTGATAGCCGAGTTCGTAGTCGAACGGGCCCTTCGGCGCCAGCTTGAGTGATACGGTCCACGCGTTGTCCTGACGCTGACCGAGCGCGCCCTGATTGCCCAGGTACCGGAAATAGCCCGCGTTGGCACGCAGAATCCCGAATGTGTAGTTTCCGCCGACCGAGTACGACTGATTCGTGAGGCCCACGCGATTCACATGGCTATAGAACGCCGATATGTTGAACGGGCCACCGTTATAACCCAGCGCTGCCTGATAGTTCGAGTTAGAGCCGAAGCTCGTCGAGTTGCCGAACGCATAGCCCGCGCTCGCAAAAATGCCGTTGCTGAACAGCTTCTTCCAGGCGACGCCGTTGTTATAACGGGTGCCCGTCGCGCTGGCCGCGTAGAAGATCATTTGCTTGAAGTTGTTGGCATTTGTCCAGCCGCCTTCTTCGGTAGTCAGCCGTGCGCTGCCGTACGGGTCGCCATAAATGGCGGCTGCGTCTCGGGCAATGGTGTTCTGGAAGCCGGCCGTGATCTTGCCGAACGCATCGTTCTCAATACCCACCCACGCATCGCGGTCGAAAATCTGACCTGGGTCTTCCATCGCGCCGTTCGCTACGACGTATTCGCTCTCGAGCCGGAAAATGATCTTCGAACCTCCACCGATATCTTCGGCGCCCTTCAGCCCCCAGCGACTGCCGCTGAACCACGGCTCCCCATCGATGCCCATGCCGATGACGTGGTTGCCGCTGGCATTGGCATGCGACTGGTACGTCGGCACGCTCAGATCCATCAGCCCATAAAGCTGTACGCTCGACTGAGCCTGCGCGCCGGTTGCCGCGAAAGCACCAACCGCGACAGTCAGAGTAAGGTAACTTTTCTTCAAGTCCGTCTCCTAGGTTGCTGCATTGAAAATCTGTTTGTTTTGCGCGCCGCTTCTGCGGCTCTTCTATTTGGCGGTCGGACCCGACATGCAATGGACGCAATCGTAGTTACCTGAATCCTTCACGCTCCTTTCCCGTTACATTTGTACAACTAAGTGAATTCACCGATTCATCCGATACAGATGTTGCCTCTACTCGACTTCCTTCGGCCGAAGAATGTAGCCGAGGCCGCGCAGCGTCATGATCTGCGCGCTGGAGTTCGCGAGATGCTTGCGCAAACGGTGAATGTAGATGTCGATAGCGTCAGCACTGGGTTCATCGTCAAGACTGAACACACTTTCCATCAGCATGGATTTAGACACCGTCTTGCCCTGTCTCAACATCAGTGTTTCGAGGACCGTATGCTCGCGGCGGCGCAGTGCCAGTCGTGCGTCGTTGTGAAAGAACTCTCGGGTATCGGATATGTACTGCAGGTCGCCACACGTGAGACAGGAGGACATGCCACCCGATTGCCTGCGGATCAGTGCCTTGATACGCGCAACTAGCTCGCGTACGTCAAACGGCTTCACCACATAGTCATCGGCGCCTGTACTGAAACAGTCGACCTTGTCGTCGGTCGAACCATGCGCCGTCAGCATGATCACCGGCACCATGTCGCCGCGGCGGCGCAATCGTGCGAGCACCTCCCTGCCGTCCATTCGCGGTAGCCGGAGATCAAGCACCACTACGTCGTAGCGTTGTGTCGTAAGCACTGCGTCGGCGCACTCGCCGTTGGGCACGCTGTCCACCGCGAAGTTCTCGAGGCGCAGCAGATTGACAATCCAGCGTGCAAGCTCAATGTTGTCTTCGACGAGTAGTAGCTTCATCGGATCTTCCTCAATCGCGCCACCCCAGCAACAGTGTCGCGCTGCGCGGAACCTGCGCCGTTTCCGCGAGCTCCGCACCGATATCGATTTGCCGCCGCTGCACGGCCCCTACGAGTTCTTTCGTGATGCGCGACACGACAGCGGCCAGGTCGCCCTTGGCCGCCTTGCCTTTGCGAAGCCTCTTTCGCGCAGCAAACCGACAGTCCGCTGTAAGCATTGCCCATTTCGCGCAGCGTGATCGCGCCGCTTTCGACAAGCCTGACGCACCGCCTCACAGAGCAGAATCCGCAAGCGGAAATCACAGCGACATGTTTTGGGATCTCGTAGATCAAACAGTCTTCACGATCGCCCGCAGCGCGGGTGTGCCTCCTTCTGTCCGTTTGCATAACGGCGCGATTATGAGAGGACAAATCCTTCTCGCGGCTTTCACGGCAACCCGTTTTTCTTAGGGGAATTCCATGAGACGGGCGCCATTGCTACACGAGCGCAACGGTCGCCGCGCGCTCTGGCAGGCTTCAGACCCATTACAGGTATAGCCTTCGTCCAATGCAGACCATAAATAACTTTTACTTTCCGATTCACCGTTGCCCGGCCATTGTGTGAACCGTACTGCCCGCCGACAACCACCATTTCTTAAGATTCCTTAAGGAATGCGTGATCAGACTAACAAATGGAAAGGAGACAAATGTATGGACAAGCGCCTGATAACCTTGTTGTTGTTCGGTGTGGCCGCCTTGGCCGGTTGCGGAGGCGGCGATAAGCTCAGTGGTCCGACGCCGCCGAAGCTGCTGACGAACATCGCAGTCCCCAATGCATCTAGCCCATCGTTCAGCTTCGACATCGGCTACGTCGAGGCCGGCACCTATTTTCTCGCTGACCGCAACAACAAAGCAGTAGACGTCGTGGACACGAAGTCCAATACGCTGGTCGCGCAAATCCCCGGTCCATTCACCGGTGCAGGCGCAACAACGAACGAGTCGGGCCCGGACGGGATTGTGGGCATCACCGGCACGAATACGCTCTATGTGGGCGACGTCGACTCGGTTAAAGTCATCGATACGGCGGCGCGAAAGACGGTCAATACAATTTCGATCAGCACTTCCGGATCGCGCGTCGATGAGGGCTGCTACGATCCGGATGATCATCTCGTGATGTATGCGAGCCCCGGAGATTCACCGCCTTTCGTCACGTTCATTTCCACGCTGAGCCAGAAGGTGGTGGTCAAACTTCCTTTCAACGGATCATCTGGGCTGGAAGCTTGCACTTATGATGCTGCCTCGAAGAGCTTTTTGATCAACAATGACGGGACCGCTGCGAATCCCGATGGCGAGATCGACGTCATTGCCGCCAGCTCGGTGGTGGCGGGAACTCCATCTGTCAGCAAATCCTTTCCGCTAGGCAAATGCGCACCGGCTGGGATCGTACTCGGGCCCAATAACGATGTGCTGGTTGGATGCGATCCGTCAGCAGGCAATCCGCTCATCACGCTGATTCTGGACCGTACGAGCGGCGCAATTCGCGCCAGCCTGCCATTTGGCGGCGTTGACCAGGTCGCTTACGACCCCGCATCCAACCGCTATTTTCTGCCGGCCCGGCATTATGTAACGAGCGGTATCGCAGCAGCGTCTGGCTTCAGTCCGCAGATGGCGGTGATAGACGGCGCGTCAAGGCAGTTGCTCTATAAGATCCCAGTCGGCACAGGTGCGCATTCTGTTGCGATCGACAGCACGTTGGGCCAAGTGTATGTGCCATTCCAGGGTGGAGCGGCCGGCTTTCCCAACGGCGGTATCTCGGTGTTCTCGACGCACTAGGGGCGTTCATTCAATGACTGGATGTGGCGGGTGAATCGCGCATCCACGCCAGTGATCGTCAAGGCGCCAGAGCATTGGCGCCTGTTCAACACATGCTTGTCGACGGGAACGCATGTTTCCGTTATGGGGTTTCCGCCTCGCGAGCTTCTTTCACGTCACCTCTCCACTGAGACAAATTACATCTCTGTCATATCGTGACATTTTTTCAAGACACTTGAAAATTCTCCCCGGCTTGCCGTTGGCGACCCGCCCTGCCTATTGCCGCAGCACATAGTCTATGAGCCGCCGGAGAAGTCACGCGTGCCGCCGGCATCGTCCGGCTCCGACGTTGTTTGCTGCTCCATGTGCGCCGCATATGTAGCTTCGTCGAATGGAATGCTTGCAAAAATGGGGCGCTTATCGGACGCCTCTTCTGCGACCGCCCGGCGTCTCGCACGGCATGGCGATTGCGTCATGTCATGCCGTAAGGCCCGCGCAATGTGCGGCTTGCGCCGCAGCACCGGAGGAGCAAACCATGTCCACTGCCGTCGGCGATCATCGTCGATACCGCAAAGCAACTGCGCGCAGTGTTGTCAGTCCATAAGGACAAGCGAGCGAGTTCGACATGCATCTGACCAAACGCGACGCGCCAGTGGAGACGGTACGCGCCCGCGCCTACACGATCCCCACCGACCGCCCCGAAGCGGACGGCACGTTTGCGTGGCGCGCAACGACGCTTGTCGTCGCGGAAGTGAGCGCGGCGGGCAAGACGGGCATCGGCTACACGTATAACGATGCCACCACGGCAAGCTTCATCGAAGCGACGCTTGCGCCGACGCTCGTCGGCGAAGACGCATGGAACGTCGGCGACCTCTGGATGCGCATGCAACAGCGCGTGCGCAACATTGGCCGCTCCGGAATCGCCGCCACGGCGATTTCGGCGCTCGACTGCGCGCTGTGGGACGTGAAAGCGCGACTGCTCGACATGCCGCTTGCGCGTCTATTGGGCGCGGTACGCAGCCGCGTTCCGCTGTATGGCAGCGGCGGCTTCACTACCTACACTGACGACGAAATCCGCAATCAGCTGGGCCGCTGGGTGCACGAAGACGGATGCCGCTGGGTCAAGATGAAGGTCGGCACCGAGCCATCACGCGACCCGCATCGAGTAGCCGTCGCGCGCAAAGCGATAGGCGATCAACCCGGCCTCTTCGTCGATGCGAATGGCGCAATGGATCGCAAGCAGGCGCTTTCCAACGCCCAACGGTTCGCGCAATACGGCGTCGAGTGGTTCGAGGAGCCGGTGTCATCCGACGATATCGCCGGACTGGCCTCGCTGCGCAATGCTCTTCCCGCACATATGGAACTGGCCGCCGGTGAATACGGTTACACGCTGGACGACTTCCGCTCATTGCTGACCCGCGAAGCCGTCGACGTGCTTCAGGCCGACGTCACGCGCTGCGGCGGCATCACCGGCTTTCTGCGCGTGGCGGCGCTGTGCGACGCCTTTCATATGCCGCTATCGGCGCACTGCGCGCCCGCGCAGCACCTGCACGCGGCTTGCGCCGCGCCTCGCTTGCGGCATCAGGAATGGTTCCATGACCACGTCCGCATCGAGTCCATGCTATTTGACGGCGCGCCTCATGCCGAAGACGGCGCGATCTCGCCGGACTGGTCGAGACCCGGCTGCGGGCTCGATTTCAAGCATGCGGACGCAAACCGGTATGCGGTCTAACACACCGGCAATCGACTGAAAAATGATGAAGCAAACCAGAACAATCGACATGGTCATTGGCTGCGGGCTCGCTGCCGCGGGAATTGCGATCATGCGTGCAGGCGGACGCAAGGCGCAGCGCTCGCCGGTGCAGACACACATCGACACGGCGCGCACGTTCAATGGAAGCTCGGCGCTGCTCGCTCTTTCCGTGCTCACCGACAGCGCGATGGAGCACTATCGCGGCTCGTTCGACAATCCCGCGATGTACACGCCGCTCGTCGTCTCGACGCTGTCGCTTTTCGCGGGACTGCACGGCGGTTCGGACCGCAAGCCGGCGCGTCATGCGGTTCGCAATTCCATTTATGCCGGCGCAGCCCTCACGGGCATCGCCGGCACGGGCTTTCACCTGTACAACATCACGAAGCGCCCGGGCGGATGGAGTTGGCACAACCTCTTCTACGCCGCGCCAATCGGCGCGCCGATGGCACTGCTGCTATCGGGCGCACTCGGCACGGTCGCGGAGCGATTGCGCGATGAGCCCGCCCACGAGCCGCGTCTTCTTGGCATGCCGGCAGGCCAGGCGCTTGCACTTGTCACGAGCGCGGGACTGGTCGGCACGCTCGGCGAAGTTGCATTGCTGCATTTTCGCGGTTCGTTCCAAAACCCGGCGATGTACGCGCCGATCGTCGTTGCGCCGATCGCCTCGGCGCTGCTCGTCGATGCCGCGCTCGCCCGCCCGCGCGAACACTGGTTCACGCGGCTGTGGCTGCGTGTGACGACGGCGCTCGGCTTTATCGGCGTCGGCTTTCATGCACGCGGCGTCGCACGCGCACAGGGCGGCTGGCGGAACTGGAGCCAGAACGTATTCAATGGGCCGCCTTTGCCCGCGCCGCCAAGTTTCTCCGCGCTCGCGCTCGCTGGGCTCGCCGCGCTTCGACTACGGGAGACAGAGAAATGACTGCACTGCCGCGTTATCCCGGCTACGACGTGACGATGAAGCGCGACACGCCCTCCTGGGACGATGTCACCCGCACCGTCATCGATGAACGGCTCGCAACGCCGCAAGAGCCGCATTTTTTCGATGCCGTCGAATGGAAGGCGCTAGGCGCTTTGTGCGCGTCCATCGTGCCGCAGGACCGGCAACGCCCCGCCGTGCCCGTGGCCGCGCTCGTCGATGCACGGCTCGCCAGGAACACCGGCGACGGCTATCGCGACGCGCGTCTGCCGCCGATGCGCGATGCCTGGCGCATCGGCCTTCGCGCTCTCGATGCCGAGAGCCGGGCGCGCCACGAGCTGCCGTTCGCGAGCATCGAGGACCAGGCGCGCCACGCGCTTCTAACAGACATGCAACAAGGCAAGCTCGACAGCGTGGAATGGCGCGGCATGCCGCCCGCTGTCTTCTTCGCCGAGCGTGTACTACACGATATCTGCGGCATGTACTACGCGCATCCGCACGCATGGAGCGAAATCGGTTTCGGCGGACCCGCCAATCCGCGAGGCTACGTACGCATGTATTTCAACCGGCGCGATCCGTGGGAAGCCGCTGAAGCGAAGCCCGGCAAGGAGGACGACGCGCGCGAGGACAATGGCCATGTCCGCTGAGTCGCCTCACGACGCGCAGCATGTTCCGCGTGGCAAGGACGGGCGCGCGCCTGACGTGTTCCATCCCGGGGCGTGGGTGCCGATGCGCGAATATCCGACCCACGAAGCCGTCGATTTCGCGATCGTCGGCACCGGTGCGGGCGGCGGCACGCTCGCCTGCCGTCTCGCGCAGAAAGGCTTCAAAGTCGTGGCTTTCGATGCTGGCGCGTGGTGGCGTCCACTCGAAGAATTCGCGTCGGACGAGACACATCAGGGCAAGCTCTTCTGGACCGACGATCGCATCTGCGACGGCGAGAACCCGCTCAAGCTCGGCAACAACAATAGCGGCAAGGCGGTCGGGGGCAGCACGGTTCACTTCGCGATGGTCTCGCTGCGCTTTCGGCCCGAATGGTTCAAGTCTCGCTCGATGCTCGGCTACGGCGCCGACTGGCCGCTCGATTGGCGCGAGATGTGGCGCTACTATGGAGAAGTCGAAGAAGCGCTGAAGATCGCCGGGCCAGTACATTATCCGTGGGGGCCGAAGCGGCCGCGCTATCCGTATCGCGCGCATGAAATGAACGCGGCCGCGCTCGTGCTTGCGCGCGGCTGCGAAGCACTCGGCATCGCCTGGTCTCCCACGCCCCTTGCAACGGTCTCAGCGCCGCGCGGTGAAGCGCATCCGTGCGTCTATCGCGGATTTTGCGTATCGGGCTGCGCGACCAACGCGAAACAAAGCGCGCTCGTCACGTGGATACCGGGCGCCGTGGCCGCAGGCGCGGAAATTCGCGACCTCGCGATGGTCGGCCGCATCGTCATGGGCGACGACGGCCGCGCGAGCGGCGTCGAGTATTTCCGCGAAGGACGATGGCAGTTTCAGCGCGCACGCAATGTCGTAGTCGCCGGCTACGCCATTGAAACGCCGCGTCTATTGCTGATGTCCGCGACAGACCGCTTTCCCGATGGCCTCGCCAATAGCTCGGGGCTCGTCGGCAAGAACCTGATGGTGCAGACGAATCAGGCCGCGTGGGGAACGATGGACGAAGAAATCCGCTGGTACAAGGGACCGCCCTCGCTTGCGCTGACCGAGCACTGGAACTACGAGGATAAGGGCAAGGAATTCTTCGGCGGCTATTGCTACATGAGTCAGGGACCGCTTCCGGTGGCGTGGGCATCGACGCAAAACGGGCGAGGACTGTGGGGCCAGCCGTTACTTGACGAGATGCAGAAGTACAACCATCAGGCCGGGCTCAAGATCGTTGGGGAAACGATGCCGCAGGAGCGCAACCGCGTGACGCTCGCAGACGAAAAGGATCAATACGGGTTGCCCGTTGCACGCGTGACGTATTCGCTGTGCGATAACGACAAGCGCCTCGTCGCGCATTCGCTCGACTTCATGAGCCTCGCGCTAGAAGCGGCCGGCGCGCGCGACGTCTGGCGCGAAACCGACGACACCTGCCATCTGAATGGCACGGCCCGCATGGGCGACGATCCGCGGACAAGCGTCGTCAATGCGGACTGCCGGAGCTGGGACATCGACAATTTGTGGATCTGCGACGGCTCCGTTTTTCCGACGGTGGGCGGCGTGAATCCGTCGCTGACCATACAGGCGATCGCGCTACGGACCGCCGACAGAATCGAAGCGCTTGCTGCGCGTGGGGATTTGTGACGGTCAAAAATCCGGACGATGCATGAAGTCGCCGTCATTTTGAACACGTACTGCCTCTGCGACGGATAACGGCCTTTCCCACGAATTCTTTAGCAAGGTCTGGGAAGGTTTTTTACCGCATCTCTCTTTCCGCCACCCACACTCAATGACCTGGCAGCCGGGTGCTCCCGCACATCGGTCCCGCCGCCATTCCTCCTTGCCCAAGTCGGGTCGCCCACACTTGAGCCGCCAACGGTATTTCGTCAGTTGCGGTGGACGCGTTAATGTACGAGCGCCGTAAAGGCGGGCGCTGAAGTACAGGCGTCCGCGCTATGTGCGCGAACGGGACTTCATCCACCAATAACTCTTTCATGGATTGTTTATGCTTATCAAGAACGTGGCAGTCAGCCTACCTTCCAGAATCGTAACCAACGACGAAGTAACCGATATGATCCGTTTCCACTCCACGGGTTATGACGGCGACATCGACAGAGGTATACGTACCATCAAGACGCTGCTCGACAGAAGCGGGCTGGTCAACCGGCGCTGGTGCGACAGTCACGAGTCGCCTATCGATCACGTCGCTATGGCCACTCGCAAGGCTTTATCGGAAACATATCTGAAGCCGGAACATATCGAGCTGTTTATTTATGTCGGGATCGGCAGAGGATTCCTCGAACCCGGCAATAGCCATATGATGGCCAGCACGCTCGGGTTCGTAAATGCCGAATGCTTCGACGTGGTAGACGCCTGCATGAGCTGGACGCGAGCCATGTCGATTATCGACAGTTTGTTCAAGTGCGGTCAGTACAGAAACGCTATGATCGTGAACGCTGAGTTCAATATGCTTGCAGGCGGTCCACTCTATCCGGGGAATTTTGCGTTGAAGAATCAGGCGCAAATCGAATACACGTTGCCATCGTTCACAATCGGCGAGGCCGCAACCGCCACGCTGCTCGTTGCGAAGGAGCCCGATAACTTCAGTTTCGCGTTTCGCGGCAAGCCCGAAGTGTCCGACCTGTGCACGATTCCGATTCCCGGCTACGAAGGATACTGCCACCCGTCGGAGCGAATCGGGAAAAACGGCGACATGCGTTTTACATCGTTTGGCCACGAGCTTCATAAAAATTCCGACGAACTGTCCGCCGTACTGGCTAAACTGCCAATTCCGAAGAAAGATATCGACATTGTCTTTACTCATGCGTCGTCCAAGGCGGCATGGCACGGTTACGGAGAAAAGGCCGGAATCGAGGACAAGATGTATCACATCTATCCGGAGACGGGGAACCTTGTTTCAGCGTCTATTCCTGCCGCTATTGCGATGGCAAAGGACAGTGGGGAACTGAAGCGGGGAGACAGAGTGGTGTGCTGGGTCGGCAGTGCCGGCATGTCATTCAACGTTAGCAGCTTCAGGTTCTGAGGCTGAGCCAATAAAAGTTAAAGAGCGACATGAAAGCCATTTCAGGGGGCATCCGCTATTTCAACCGGGTGGTGTCCGACGCCGCCAAGGTGTCGGACTACAGCGTGCTGGCCGTGGGCTTGATCGGCACGATCGGACATCCGGCGTACTGGTTGTGGTGGACCTTCGTCGATCCTCAACCGAACGAAAACCTGCTGATGCGGGCTTTCGGCACTGCGACCTGTGCATTGCTGCTTTTGCGCCGTTTCTGGCCGGCTTCGGTAGCGCGCTTCCTGCCGTGGTATTACTTCGGAACGGTAGCGTACACGCTACCGTTTTTTTTCACCTACTACCTGCTGGCCGGGCATTTCTCGATGCTCTGGTCTATGGCCGAACTCGGTATGGTTTTCTTCCTGATCGCCATTTTCCCGTCGTTCGTTGCATTGTCGCTGAACCTGGCGCTCGGAATCGGTGCTGCGGTTCTGTGTGCGAAAATCGTTATTCCACAAGCCGTCCACCTGGACGCGCATCTCTTTCTTTTCACCTATCTTCCGGTTTTCACTTTCGGTATTTGCGCTGGCGTCACGTTCTCCTACAGCAATCTGAAAGGAATCGTCGCACAGGCGAGGACCGGAGCGCTTAGGGCGCTTGCGGGCTCGATCGCTCATGAAATGCGCAACCCCTTGAGCCAACTGAAGCACGTTCTCGATCGAGTGGAAGAAGTGTTGCCCGCGGCGATGGATCGCGATTCGTCGCCGGCTGCGTCGCAGAGCCGGACAGCACTGCTCTACCGGCATCTGGCGCACGGCCAGTTATCCATTGAGCGCGGCTTGCGCATCATCGCGATGACGCTGGACGAAGTGAGTGTGAAAGCCATCCGCTCCGATCAATTTGCCTATGTGAGCGCGGCGGCCGCGACTCGGAAAGCGCTGGACGAATATGGCTTCAGCGATCACATCGAGCGCGCGCGCGTGCGACTCGTGGTGTTGGAGGATTTCACTTTCAAGGTCGATGAAACCGTCTATCTGTTCACGCTATTCAATCTGATCAAGAACGCGCTTCATCACATTGCCGCGCATCCGTCGGCAACGCTCACACTCACGGTGGACCGGCAAACGGTGATCGTCCACGATACCGGGCCTGGCATTGCGCCCGAGATTCTGCCGCACCTTTTCGAACCTTTCCGTACTGCGGGCAACTCAGAAGGCACGGGGCTCGGGCTCGCTTACTGTCAACGAGCGATGCGCGCCTTCGGCGGCACCATCCGCTGCCGCTCCGAAGTCGGCCGGTTCACACAGTTCACGCTCGAATTTCCACCCGTCTCGCAAAGCGAGGTCGCGCAACACGAGCAGGACGTTTTTGATCGCGCCGCGCCATTCCTCAGCGGCAAACGGATTCTTGTCGTCGACAACGATGCAGATCAGCGCGCCCGCGTCCAGCAAGCGCTGTTAAAGGCAGGCGCAAACGTCGGCGAGGCAGCGGACGGCGAGGCGGCGCTAACCGCACTTCGCGAGCCGCAGCCGTGGGATCTCGTGCTGATGGACATCAACATGCCGGTTCTCGACGGCTACCCAACGACCGAACGAATTCGCGCGGATCATCGCAGCCCGAACTGCAACGTGATTATCGTCGCCTATACCGCGGAGCCCGGCAATGTGGCGCGCGTGCTTGCGCGTCGCGCCGGAATGGATGATTTCGTCAGCAAATCCGCGAGCATCGTCGAACTGGTTAGCGTTCTGCGCAAGCTCTTCGAGAACGGCAATCGGCATGGTGCGAGCGTGCGGTTCGATGGCTTTGCCGGCAAGACGATCCTGTTGGCGGACGACGACACATACAGCAGACTGGTCGCCAAAGGTTATCTGGAGAGATTCGGTGCAACGGTCGTAGAAGCCGAGCATGGACCGGCCGTGCTGGTCCGCTTGCAGGAAGACGCCCGCATAGACGCCATCGTGATGGATATGAACATGCCGGGAATGGGCGGCGTAGAGACCACCGCGCTGATTCGTGCCCGCCCGGACGCCTACGCGAGTTTGCCGATCATCGCGTTGACCGGTCAGGCCGACATCGAGGCCGTAGAAACGTGTCTCGCGGCCGGTATGAACGAGGTAATGACGAAGCCCGCGCAGATCGGCGCGCTCTATGCGGCACTGGCGCGACAGTTCGCCCAGCATCGAAACAACAATGCGCCAGCAGTCGCGGCGTCGTTGCGGGGCAACGCGTCGCCGGGCAACGCGCCCGCTACTATCCACGAAGGTCCGCTGCTTGACGAGAAACGTTTGCAGGAACTGGTTGCGCTGGATTTGCTCGATCAGACCTTCCTGAATGGGATCGAGCAGATTCGCGCGACGGTGGATCATCTCGCGACCAGCGTCGCGGCGCGTGAGTTCGACTCGGCACGCGAAGCCTTGCACATGCTCCTCGGCGTGAGCGGCAATATCGGCGCGCACGCATTGCATCAATTCGTGCGCCAGATCTATCCGCGCGTGGTCGAAGGCGAATGGCCCGCCGAAGCCGACTGGCTCGCGCGAATCTGCTCGTTGAGCGAACGCTCGGCACCAGCATTGCAGACGTATTTCGCATCTGCGAAGGCGCCCGACGATCATCGCAAGACGCTGAGCGATTGACGGCCCCGTGCACGTCATCGTCGCTTCGCGCTCGCGCGATCAGCCAGCCGCGGCCGCCCACGCTTGAGCGTCTGCACCGGCCGGAATGCGCATCGGGGCCGATGGATCCGTTGCGGCGCGCCACACTGCCTGCGCGACGTCATCCGCGTGGGTGACCGGCGAAGACGCATCCATCAGCCCGGCAAAGACCTTATTGCCGAGATCAACGTATGCCTCATGCTCAAAACCATGCATGTGGCTACGCGCGTTCTCAGCAAAGCGAGTATCGGGCGCACGGCCCGGCAACACGAGCCGCGCGCGCACGCCGAACTGCTCGATCTCCAGCGCCAGCGATTCGGTAAAGGCATTCACTGCCGCCTTGCTTGCACGATATGCGGCGAGCAGCGGCAGCGCTCTCAGCGTCACACTCGAGGTAACGTTCACGACCACGCCGGCCCTGCGTTCCCGGAACTGCGGCAGCACAGCCTGCGTGAGCGCGATCGTCCCGAAGGTGTTGGTCTCGAACACCTCGCGCACCGTCGAAGGCGGCGTCAACTCAGCCGGAGATGCCGCGCCGACACCTGCATTGTTCACGAGGACGTCGATCGGTCCCGCAGCCTCGACGGCCTTGCGGATGCTCTCCGGGTCCGTGACGTCGAGCGCCAGTATGCGCAGGCGCTCTGAAGACGGCAGCACGTCGGCGCGCGGCGTGCGCATGGTCGCGACAACGTTCCAGTCATGAGCGAGAAAGTAGCGAGCGATTTCGAGGCCGAAGCCGGAAGAGCAGCCAGTGATAAGCACGGTTTGCATGAGAACTCCTGTGAGAAAGTTTTTGCAGCTGCCCGTACGATAGATTGCCGCATCCGTACTCGCTACAATCAAAGGTCCGAATTTCATTTGCCAGAGTCCGACGATGATCGATCCGCTAGCCGAAGTCGTCACCCTATTGCAGCCGAATGCGCAGTTCTCGAAGCTGGTTCTCGGCGCAAGCCCCTGGCGCATCAGTCGGTCGGACGCGGGGCAGCCGTTCTATTGCGTGATGCTCGAGGGCGGGTGCCGCATTGCGATAGGCGGGCACGAGCCGATCGAACTCATGTCGGGCGACTTCGTGCTGATCCCCGCGGCCTACGGAATCGCAATATCGAGCCTCGAGCCCCCACCGCCCGGCATCGAGACGACCGTGCCGGTCGCGCTCGGACATGGCGAGTTCAGAATTGGCGCGCCGGGCAACCGCATCGACGCCCGAATGATGGGCGGCCATTGCACCTTCGGTTCGCCGGATGCGTCGCTGCTGGTTTCGCTGCTGCCGCAATTCGTGCATGTGCGCGGCGAACAGCGGCTTGCCACGCTGGTTGAACTCGTCCGCGAAGAATCGCGCGCACAGCGGCCCGCGCGCGAAGTCGTGCTCTCGCGACTGCTCGAAGTGTTGTTGATCGAAGCGTTGCGCGCGACCGCTGGGACGAACGCGTCACCGGGTCTCGTGTGCGGGCTCTCGGACTCCCGCCTCGCTGCCGCGATCCGCGGCATGCATCAGCGCCCGACACATGCGTGGACCGTCGCCGAACTCGCGAAAGAGGCAGCGCTCTCGCGTTCGACGTTCTTCGAACGCTTCAGCCACGCGGTTGGCGTAGCGCCGATGCAATACCTGCTCACCTGGCGCATGGCACTCGCCAAAGACATGCTGCGACGAAACGCGGGGCGTATCGCGGAGATTGCGGAGCGCGTCGGCTACAGTTCCGCGAGCACATTTAGCGTTGCCTTCACGCGGCATGTCGGCCGGCCGCCTACCCAATACGCACGCGAGGAGCAGGCGGCTGTCAATGGCGCGTAGGCCGACCTGTCCAGACGCGACCGGGATTGTCTCCAGGTCCATGTTGAGAATGAGTACCCTTGACAAGCCTGCGCTCGTCCTCTAGTTTACAGGACATTACCATCCATTATACTGGAATATGGACGTTCATCAGATCATCGCGCGGCGCATTCGCGAACTGCGCGACGCGAAAACCTGGTCGCTCGACGCGCTCGCCGAACGCAGTTCGGTAAGCCGCTCCAACATCTCGCTTATCGAGCGCGGACAAAGTAGTCCAACCGCGGTCGTGCTCGACAAACTCGCCACCGCGCTGGGCGTTTCGCTGGCGTCCCTATTCGAGCATCCGGACGCTTCGGCCACCGAGCTTTCGCCGCATTCGTCGTTAAGTGATCAGCCCGTATGGACAGACCCGGTGTCGGGGTACATCCGGCGCAATGTGTCGCCGCCCGCCCGGTCGCCCATCCAGTTGGTGGAGGTCGATTTTCCGCGAGGCAAGGAGGTCAGTTATGACACGAGCGCCCGCGACGCCGACATCCATCAGCAGATATGGCTAATCGACGGCTCAATGGAAATAACGGTCGGTAGCCGGCAATGGAAGCTCGAAACGGGCGACTGTCTCACCATGAAGCTCGACAGCCCCATTCGTTTCCGTAACACCTCGCGCCGGCGAGCGCGCTATCTCGTAGCACTGTGCAGTTTGCCCCTCGACTCGCGGAGCCCAAGATGACTGGAACGATAGACGTTCGACGCATCGGCGCCGAGGAAGCAATGAGCTACGTCGACTCGCTCGCCGATCTGCTGATCGACTGTGTGGAGGGAGGTGCGTCTGTCAGCTTCATGTTGCCAATTTCGAAAGAAACTGCCTTGCGATTCTGGGAGCAGGTCGCCAACGGCGTGGTGCGCAACGAGCGAATACTGCTTGTTGCTGAATCTCCGGAAGGCAGGCTCGTCGGCACCGTGCAACTGATCACTGCATTGCCCGAAAACCAGCCTCATCGCGCAGACGTCGCGAAGATGCTCGTATGCCGTGCAGCAAGGCGTCAAGGCATTGCCGCGCGACTGATGGCTGCCATCGAGAAGGAAGCCCGGCGTGCCGGCAAATCCGTGCTCGTGCTCGACACTGTCACCGGCGGAGACGCCGGGAGACTTTACGAACGCGCAGGTTGGCAACGTGTGGGAGACGTGCCGAACTATGCGTTGATGCCTGACGGCAGCCTTTGCGGTACGACCTTTTTCCATAAGCAACTGCCGTAGGCGCTCGGTCCGATGCACAAGCTGCGCCGGACACGCTCACTCAGCAAAAAGATCGGGACCGACGTTCCCAAGCGATCACGCGATGTTATGGATGGCGGTCGCCACCGGCATCTTCCTCGTGTGGAAGCGGGTCGGCCTACTGGCGCTTGCGTACACCGTCATTTTGATTTGCCTTCCGCGCGCCTATCTCGGCTTCCACTATCCGACCGACCTGCTGGTGGGCGCCGCTGTCGGAATCGCCATTACCTGGCTGATGACACGCGAGGCCATTCGGGCACGCTACGCGGCGCCACTGTTGCGATGGATTGAACGCTACCCGGGACCGTCCGCGACGCTGGCCTTCGTTCTCTGCCTCGAACTCGTCACCCAGTTCGGCGAACTGCGCAAGCTCGCCAGCAGCGTGTTCAAAAACCTTTGACGTACGTGCGCGCGCTTCAACTGCCGATGGAAACGTAGAGAAGCACCATCGGCGCTTTCGATCCACCCGGCGTCGGCGCACGCAGCGGCACGCCGTAGGTGCAGCGAAAATCGACGAAGCGCGACCATTGAAAACGCACGCCCGCGCCGATGCTGACAAGCGACCCGTTACCGATCTCCGCAGGCTGATCGATACGGTTCCAAACATGTCCCGCGTCGACGAACACAAAGGGCTGTGCAGCCGCGCTGCTCGTGCCGAACGGCAGCGCCGGTGCGCGCAATTCCGTCTGCACGTTCCAGCCGCGATCGCCTAGCACGACATACGGCTCATAGCCTCGCACGCTCGACTCTCCGCCAAGGCCCATTTCCTCGCTCGGCAACAACGTATTCGGTGTCCACTGGAATGCGCCTCGCCCGGTCAATACGAATCCGCCGCCGAGCGCGAACGCACGTTGCGCGGCGAGTTGCAGATAGGCATAGCGGGCGGTCGCGCCGTGCCGCGCGGCAGCGAAAGCCATATCGTTGTTGGAACCGTCCAGGCCGCCCGGACTTGCCGCGAAGGTCGCGGATACGTGCCCTGCTCCAGCATCGGCTGGCTTGCTGAAGTCGTACGTCAGCAGGAACTGGTGCACGTGTGTATTCGAATTGAACACCTGAAAGCCGCCGAATTCCAGATCGTTATTGCTACGCTTGAAGTCGTAGCCGAACTGCACGAGTTGCACTGCATCCGTTGTCGCCGGCAAGCGCCAGTCGTAGCGGAAACTGAGCTGCGCCGAAATGCCCGTTTGCCCATAACTGTCCGGCAGGCGCGGTGTGCTTTGCGCATAGACGCCGAACAGTTCGATGCTGTCGCGCCACGGCAGCGGCGCGATATAACTCAGTGCGTGAGCCGCGAAACGCGCGCGATTCGCGCGCCCTTCAATGTCCGGATTGCCACTGAAAAAATCGTTGCTGGCCGTGAATTGATACGCGATGTGCTGGTCGAGCCCAAACAGATTGCCATAGTCGATGCCCGCAAAAAAACGATCGCGGCCGAGGTCGCGTACGCCCGCGTTGTCGTATCCGGCGTTCACACGCAATGGCAGCCGGTCCTCGGTCTGCAAGATGACGTCGGTCGAATTCGCCGCGTCTCCTGGCGCAAAGACCGCGTCCACGCGTCGATATGGATTCGCATTGAGTACGGCCAGACCCAGCGACACGTCCGATTGCAATATCGGCTCGCCCACTTCGAGCGGCATTTCGCGCTTCAGCAGCGCGTCGGAAAAGTAGCGGTTGCCGCTCGTGCGCAGTTGTCCCAGGCGAAATTCAGCCACCGCGATACGCACGACGCCCGAGCTCACGTCCTGCTCGGGCACGTAGACATCCACGAGCGGCTGGCCGGCGGCACGATAACGCTCGACCACCGCGCGGCGGATTTCCGCAAGGCGGCCAAACGTTAGAGGCTTGCCGAGATCGGCGTCGAAGGTGTGGAGAAAAGCCGGGTCCAGTACGGGCAGAGCGTCGGCGGCGACGCCTGGTCGCGCGCGTGGTGCCGGCGCGCTTGCGCTTGCGCTTGCACCCGCACTCGCACTCGCACTCGCGCTTGCCGGTTCGAACACCAGACCTTCCAGCGTCGCCACGGCGACCTGCGCGGAATTCGCTTCGGACTGCGCCGACGGTTGCGAAGGCGCGCTGCGCGGCGTGGGCGGTGCGGGCTGCGGAGCGACGTCGCGCCAGGCTTGTGCGAACACCGCAGAAGAGTAAAAAGCTGCGACCATGCATGACGCCAGCAGCGCCCAACGCGCGCGCGACATTCGCGGAGGTTCATCCGCGAATGAAGTGCGCCGCTCAGTGCGCCGCTCAGTGCGCAAGCTGCGAGCGCAACACAGGATGCGTCGCGCCGGACGGCATCGCCCACACGCCGGTCGGCCCGAAGTCATAGCCCGCGAAGCTCGCGGGATCGCTCATTTGTGCGGTAGTGAGGCCGTTCGACGGCGGCAGGCTGCCACCGCTCACGGCCTGCCCTGTCGTCTCCTTGTTCCAGTAGACGTCCGGTGCGAGCGTGCCCGACCCGAACGCAATCACGCCATGTGTCGGCATGCTTCGCGTTTGCACCGCGCCCGTCGCGAACGACTGCGTGACGGTTCCATCGTTGATACCCACAAGCCCGCCGCCATACCCCGTCGAATAAATCGGACTGACGCTGCCGGTCGCATACGACTCTACGATCGAACCCAGGTTGTAGCCGACGAGCCCACCGTTCGTGCCCGAGCCCGAGATCGCGGCGCTACTCCACGACCGTTCGACGGTGCCGTCGTTACGACCCACAAGACCGCCGAACGGGGTGCCGTCCTGGAAGAACTCCGCGGCCACGCCGGTCGAGTGCGCGTTCGCGATGACGCCTTCATTCACGCCTGCGAGAAGGCCGCTGCCGATGTTGCTGGTGTTCACCGAGCTGTCTTCCACGCCGACATCGCGCAGCACGCCGGCTTGCCCGACGACGCCAAAGAGTCCCGACGAATGATCCTTGGTGAAGTCGCTGATCACGAACTTCGCATTGCGCACGTTGTGCCACATGCCGTCGAACTGGCCGGTGAAGGGCGTCGTTTGGTCGCCGATAGGCGCCAACGTATAGCCTGTAGCGTCGATGTCGGTGCCGAGCGCATAGTTGCCCGCGAGGTCCTGCGAAATGTTTTGCAGGTCGGTCACGTTGTTGATCTGCTTGTAGGCGGTGATCTGCGTGATCTGACCGCTGCCGGCCGCGGCAGTCCATGCCGGATTGCCTAGCAACGTGCCGGCGCTGTATGTGCCGTTCATGTCGTACAGCGCATTCACGAGGCCCGTGCTGCGCGACCAGTCGATCACGCCGCGATTCGCGACGCCGCCGCCGTTGTCGATGCTCGCGGCATCGGCGCGTAACGTGAGACTGCCGCCACCCTGATTGCCGATGGTTGCACCTTGCGCAACCGTCACGTTGCGATACGCCGCAAGCGTCAACGACGCGTTGCCCTGCCAGCCGATTGCCGAGTTAACGTCGAGGTCGCCGGTGCTGCCGTTCGCGCCGGTCGTCTGTATGTTGACCGAGGTGCCGGTGCCGAGGCTCCCGGAGAGCGCGAGCGCCGCATTGTCGCCGATGGTGAATGCAGGTGTCGCGATGTTCCATTGATTGGCCCGCACCGTCGTGCCGCCGGCGGGAAACGCCAGCGTGTCCGCGCTCATGTCGACGGTGCCGCCGGCCGCCTCGATCTGGCCACCCGGCTGCAACATGCCATGTCCCGCAACGAGCCACACGTGTCCGTCGCGCGTGGCCGTGGCGGTCGCGCGGATCGCTTCGTGGTTGCCGGCGAGCGCGTAGATGTTCCCGTCGACGGATTGCAGGCTGATCTGCGCCGCCTGGATCAAGCCGCGATTCACGATGGTGCCGCCCGCGCCCTGCTGGCCCGGCTGCACGAACACCTGTCTGCCCGACGACGAATCCTGCAGCAACACCTGCTGGGCGACCGCGAGTTCGACGGTGCCGTTCGGCGCGCTAATGGTGCCGGCGTTGTCCACCTGTTGCCGCGCGATGAGGAACACGTCGCCGGTGCCCGATGCAATCGTGCCCATGTTGATGATGCTCGCACCCGAATTGCCCGAGAGCGTCAACGGTTGCCCGTTCATGAAAGCGCTGGTGTCGACGGCGTCGAGCGTCGACGCGACGAAGCGTCCGTTCGTCGAGATGACGCCCCTCGGTCCCACGACAATGCCTTGCGGATTGATCAGGTAGACGCTGCCGCTTGCCGTCAGCGTACCGAGAATGGCCGACGGCGAGCCGCCGGTGACACGGTTGAGCGTCGCGCCGTTACCGTTGGCGAACACCACATGGTTGCCGTTGCCGATTGAAAAGCTGTTCCAGTCGACGACGCCGCGCCCCGAGCCCTGATTTACCGTCAACGTCGTGCCGTTGCCGCTGATCGAGCCGTTTCCGCCGACGAAGCGTCCGCCTGCGGGCAGCGCGCCCGCGGCGCGCGCATCGACTGAAGCGACGCAGCACAACAGAGCCGCGGTAAGCGGCAGAAGCGTCATGCTCGCCCCCCGCCGACGTAATTTTCCCTGCTCATACGATGCCGGCGGAAGCTTGTTCATCACGTCTCCTATCCCCCACAATGGGCGTCGCATTCTTCGATGCGATGCGGTTATGGCGCGTCAGTCGTGCTGCACGCACGCCCGTATTATTGCAGCCCGTTTCAGGAGCACAATGAGCAGAGATGAGCGGGATATCCACGTATTGTGCCGAAACGTCTGCGGAATTGGCCACCGCGTGAGTGGCGCGGCGCCTTGTTTCGCTTACGACCCGAGCAGAGGTCCTCCTGGAAGCAGTACGAACAGTGCGATTGATAACGCAATGAGCAACAACGATATTGCCGATCAGGTTCCGGCGCTTGTGTGGACGGCGGAAGCGCGCGGAATCGTCACGTATACCAACGTCGCGTGCCGCAATTACCTCGGCAATCCCTTTGCGCCCAACACGACGCTGCACTGGGACCAGTTCGTCTTCGAATGCGACGTCAAGAATGTGCTCGACGCATGGCGCAGCGCGCTCACCGCCGGCGAAAGCGCGAAGGTCAATGCGCGCCTGAAACGTTTTGACGGCACATACCGCTGGCACAAATTGCGCATACAGCCGACCTTCGACGACGCGCGCGTCGTCTGCGGCGCATGCGGCATCGCAATGGACATCGACGACTTCGTGAAGGCCGGCGAAACCTACGAGATCGGCGAACGGCGGCTGCGCTTCGCGCTCGATGCGGCGCGCGTCGGCGCATGGGAATGGGACATGGGCAGCCGCACCGCGCGGATCAGTGCTCAACTCGCGCAGATTTACGGCCTCGATCCGCAGCAGGCCGAAGTGCCGCTGCAATGGTTGTTCGACAGAATCCCCGAAAGCCACCGCGCCTGGTTCGCGCGCGAGCTAACCGGCCGCTTGCACGAATGCGTGCCGTTCGAACTGGACTTTCCTATCGAGCTCGGCAACGGTCAGCGCTTGTGGCTTCGAACCCGTGGCGAAACCGACTGCGGAAGCGGCTCGGAAATCGAACGCGTCTACGGCGTGACGTACGACATTACCGAACAGCACGACGCGCAAACCGAACGCGAACGCAGCGAACAGCGCTATCGCGCGCTCGTCGAAGTCAGTTCGGAACTGACGTGGATAGCAGACGCCGCGGGTCACACGAACCAGTTAGGAAACTGGCAGTCTTTCGCTCCGCAGGACCGCCTCAACGCAGGCTGCGAATGGCTCGACCTCGTTCATCCAGACGACCAGGAAAGCGCACACGAAAAGTGGTCGCAGATAATCAAGGCAGAGACGCCGGGCTCGATGACTTTCCGGCTGCGCAGGCGCGACGGCAGCTGGCGGACTATGGTCGCGCGAGCCGCGCCTTTGCGCGACGACGACGGCACATTGCGCGAATGGTTCTGCATGGCGACGGACGTCACGGATGAGCGGGCCGCCGCGGCCGCGCTCGAAGAACGCAATTTGCGGCTACAGGTGGCCATGCGCGCCGCCAGAATGACCATCGGTTATCTGTCGCTCGATTCGTGGACGGTCTGCTGGGACAGCGTCGATACCGTGCCCGGTGTGCAAGCCGCGCCGACCGCGCTCACGTACGACGCGGCGCTTCATCGCGTGCACGCGGAAGACCGCGCGTCGGTGGACGCAGCGATGCGCCGCGTCGCGCTCACGGGCGAATTCGACAAGCCGCTGGAATTTCGCATCGTGCTGGGTAACAGGGAAAGCTGGCTGCAAAGCCAGGCTGTGTTGCAGCGCGACGCCGACGGCAGGCCGTGGCGCGTAATTGCAAGCGCGGTGGATGTCACGCAGCGCAAGACGCTGGAACTCGCATTGCGCGAAACCGACCGCCGCAAGGACGAATTCCTCGCGATGCTCGCGCACGAACTGCGCAACCCGCTCGCGCCGATGCGCAATGCCATTACCTTACTGCGCCGCGAGAAAGAAGCCGGCATGAAGGCCGGCGAACTGGTCGGCATGCTGAGCCGGCAGGTCGATCACATGGCGCAACTCGTCGACGATCTGCTCGAAGTGTCGCGGATCACCCACGGCCGCATCGTGCTTCGACGCGAGCCGCTTCTGCTCGGCACCGCGATTTACGGCGCGCTCGAAACGGTATCGTCGATGGCGAGCTCGCGCGGCCAGCATCTCACTGTGCGGCTGCCGCCCACGCCCGTCTGGCTGCACGCGGACCCGCTGCGCCTGTCGCAGATTCTCGTCAACGTGCTGAACAACGCGTGCAAGTACACGGACCCCGGCGGCAACGTGTGCGTGACCGCGCTCGCCGACGAGCGCTTCGCGACCGTCACCATCGAAGACAACGGCAGCGGCATCTCGCCCGATCTTCTGCCGCATATCTTCGATCTGTTCGCACAGGGCGAGCGCACGCTCGACCGGGCGCATGGCGGCCTCGGCATTGGCTTGTCGCTCGTGAAGAAGCTCGTTGAATTGCACGGCGGCTCGATCGACATCGCGAGTCCCGGACCCGGCCGCGGCGCGACAGTGTCGATCAGGCTGCCGCTCTCTCACGCACCCGAAATTGTCGCGCCGTTGCACGAAGAGCCGTCGGACGCGGGACAGTCGCACGCTGAGCGCGCTTCGCTGCATGTGCTGATCGTCGACGACAATAAGGACGCCGCCGACTCGCTCGCGCTGCTTTGCGAAAGCGAGGGCTATTGCGTCAACGTTGCATACTGCGCCGACGACGCGCTCGCGAAAGCCGAGGCCCAACCCGTCGATGCGGCACTGCTCGACATCGGCCTGCCCGATACGGACGGCTACGAGCTTGCCAGGCTGATTCGCCTGAAGGGCGAGGTGCGGCCGGTATTGATCGCGGTAACGGGTTACGGCCAGGCGGACGATCATTTGCGCGTGCAGGCCGCGGGTTTCGACCATCATCTCGTCAAGCCGGTGGACATCGAATACCTGATGTCGCTGCTCGCGGAACTGTCGCCGGCCGCCGCGTCGCCGCAGGGGGAATGAAGTGCGAAGGCGCTCGACGTCTTTCATGCCGAAGCATTGGCAATGACGCGTGCCGCTGTCAGTGCAAGTACAGGTAGGCGGCGATGTCTCTCGCCTGATTCGCAATCAGCCCGAGGTCCGGCATGGCCGTGCGCGGACTGAACTCTTACGGATGCATCAGCCAGCGCTGCAGATGGCCGGCAGATCCGCTCGCTCCAGAACGCGGGCTAACCGGCGCGATGTCAGCCACGCGAGGCTTCTTCGGACTGCTTTTCGAAGTGCTGCGGGCCTGGCGTCCTGTTCTCCTCCCTGTCGAGAAGAATGTTTTGAGTTGCTGTCGACGCCTGTTGAAGACGGGCAATCCGCTGCCGTACTTTCTCGATGTTTTCTTTTTCGTCTGTAGGGATGAACCGCAATTGCTGCTTGGCGAGAATCAGCTCTTCATCGAGCCGGCGGACGGCGGACCACAGCGCTTCTTCCGTGCTTTCGCTCTGCCTGTGATTGAGCGACGCAGCGGAGAATGCGTGGCCCGTATGGCAGCGGTAGCGCAGCGGCTGGCCTTCGCCGACGCGCCACACGACACCGCCGCATTCGGGGCACGTCAGACTGCTGTGTTGACCCAGTTGCTCCAGATCCTTGACGGAAGAGCGCCCCGTTCGCGCGATCCGCGTCTCGATTTCGGCCTGCTTGCGAACACTCATCTCGACCTCCTTCGGCACACCGGTGATCGTCAGCGCATTGACAATAGCGCCGCCGATTTCGCTGACGGGCGCCACCACGTCCGCGACAACTGCCGGCAATGCACTTCTCGGCATGCCGGACGCGACGCAGTCGGCGGGATCCTGCACGATAGAGTAGCCGCCGCACGCGTGAACCGCGCGCAGACCGGCGGCGCCGTCGTCGAGATGACCGGTCAGCACCACGCCGATTACGCGTCGCCCGTAAAAGACGGCGGCGGAGCGAAACAGCGGGTCGGCGGCAGGCCGCGCAAAGTTTTCCCTGGGACCGCGCGACAAGCGCAAGCGGTCGTCGTGCACTAGCATATGGCGGTCCGGCGGGGCGACATAGACGACCGAACGGCGCAACGGCTCGCCGTCATGCGCATGCGCCACCGGCAGTCGGGAAACGTATCCCAGCAAATCCGGCAGCACGCTCGGAAACGCGCCCGTGTGCATGGCGATCAGGATGGTGCCTGGAAAGTCGCCCGGCAGAGCACCGAGTAGCGTCCTCAAAGCGGCCAGTCCGCCGGCGGATGCGGCGACAACAACGATATCCCTGGTGTGATCCATAGCAGGTTCCTTGACGACATACGCTCATTCCAGCAATCCGTGCGCCGCAACGATTCCGCCGAGCTTGTACATCCGCCAACGGAGCCGCGCACGGCGGTCGTGTCGCCGCCGCTGCGCGCGATTACGGTAACCCGGTTGAAAGCGCTCTCCCGTACGCGCCGATTCGTTTGCCCCGCCGGCAAAACGAACGAACGCGCAATTCCGGTCAGTATTTTTGGCAACGCAACGGTCTGACAAACACGCTGCCCGCGCTGCTTCGGCAACTCGCGCGATGAAACGCCGACGGCGCGAGCCGGTCAAAACCCACGTTCATCTGTGCATTGCGCCAAGGGGGTTTATGACTCACAAGAGGCTCCGGTCGCGCAGCACCTGGCGCTTTCTGCTCGCGCTCGCGGTGAGCGGAGCGGCCATGTGGCTCGCTAATCCTGCGTGCGCCGTCTACGCCATCGCGCAATATGGCGAGCCCAAGTACCCCGCGGATTTCAAACACTTCGACTACGTCAACCCTGACGCGCCGCGCGACGGCACGCTTGTCCTCGCCAACCCGAACCGCCTGACTAGCTTCGACAAATTCAATCCATTCACGCTACGCGGCAATCCCGCGCCCGGACTCGGGCTGATGTTCGAAAGCCTGACGACCGGCAGTTCCGACGAAGTCGCGAGCGCGTATTGCCTGCTCGCCGACGACATCGATGTAGCACCAGATGGCCTCTCGACAACCTTCCACATCAATCCGAAAGCGCGCTTTTCGAATGGCGACGCGGTCACGGCCGAGGACGTCAAGTTCTCGCTCGACACGTTGAAGAGTCCGCAGGCCCTGCCGCAGTTCTCGGTGTACTTCGGGCAGATTGCGCGAGCGGTGGTCGTCGACCGGCTCACGATCCGTTTCGAGTACAAGGTGGCGACGCGGGAAATGCCGCTGCTCGCGGGCGGCATGCCGGTGTTTTCCCGCAAGTGGGGCATGAGGCCGGACGGCACGCGCATTCCGTTCGACCAGCTCGCGTTCGAGAAACCGATCGCGAGCGGCGACTATCTGATCGACAAATACGACAACGGGCGAACCATCAGCTATAAACGCAACCCGAACTACTGGGGCGCGTCGCTGCCCGTGCGCGTCGGCACGCATAACTTCGCGCGCATCGACTACAAGCTGTATGCGGACGCGGTTGCGCGGCTGGAAGCGTTCAAGGCGGGGGAGTACGACGTACTCGTCGAGAACGTCGCGCATAGCTGGGTGCGGCGCGATATCGGCAAGCGCTTCGACAACGGCGAGCTGATCAAGCGCGAGTTTCCTCACCACAACGGCGCGGGAATGCAAGGCTTCTTCATCAACTTGCGGCGGCCGATTTTCCGCGACGTGCGGGTACGTCAGGCCCTCGATCTCGCGCTCGACTTCGAGTGGCTCAACCGCCAGCTTTTTTTCAATCAGTACAAGCGCACCGACAGCTTCTTCTCGAACACCGACTTGCAGGCGAAGGGCAAGCCGGGCGAAGGGGAACTAGCGATTCTGGAACCCCTGCGCGGACAGCTAGACCCAGCGGTGTTCGGCGAAATGCCGCGACAGCCCGACACCGATCCGCCCGGTTCGCTGCGCGCCGATCTGATCAAGGCGCGCGAACTGCTCGCGCAGGCGGGCTGGACTTATCGCGACGGCGCGCTGCGCAACGCGAACGGCCAGCCGTTCGTCTTCGAGCTTCTCGACGATTCGGGTGGCGGCACGTCAATGGAGGCGGTCGCTGCCGCGTTTGGCCGCAATCTGCAGAAAGTTGGCATTACGATGAAATTCCGCACCGCCGATTTCGCTCTCGTTCAAAAGCGTCTCGACGCGTTCGACTTCGACATGACGACCGTGCGTTTGCCGGATGTGCAGGTGCCGGGCACTGAACAGCTTTCGCGTTTCGGCAGCAGCTACGCCGATCAGCAGGGCTCCGATAATCTCGTCGGCGTAAAGTCGCCGGCTATCGACGCCATCCTGCGACGGGTCATATCGGCCCAAACGCGCGAGCAGCTGACTGACGCGACACGCGCGCTCGACCGCGTATTGATGAACGGCTATTTCGTGATTCCGCACTGGTATTCCGCGAGTCACCGCATCGCATACCGCAGCGACCTTGGATATCCGGCGACGCTGCCGCTCTATTTCGCCGCCGACGAATGGGTGCTGTCGACATGGTGGAAGAAGCCTTCGGCAGCATCCAGATAGACGACTACACCGCGTAGTCGTTGTACTGCTTTCTGATTGCTGGATGGGGCATCCATCCATTGATGCATGCCCCCGGAATGCGCGATCGTTTCCTTAGCGGTCCAACTGCTGGATGCCCGCCAGGCGCCATGCGTTGTCGCCTTGCGCGCCCCGCACAATGTTCCATACCTCCTGGAACGGCTGAGCAGCCGGTGCGCCGTCTTCCCTCATCTGGCCGTAAAAGCGCACGCTGACCAGCGTTTCATCCGCGCTGCTTTCCACGCCGAGCACTTCCGCATTGAGTTGTGCCACCTCTGTACGATTCGGCTCGCTGCCGCGGCTTTCCAGATCACGCTTGATTTGCGCGAACATCTCCGGCGTGGTCAGTTCGAACAGGTCGCCTTGCTCGTTGCGGTCCCACGCGCCTTGAAGACGCATGAACATGTTTTTCGCCAAAGCCACCAACTCCGCCTGATCGAGCCCGAGCGGTTGCACCGGCATCTTTGCCGCGCCCGCTGCTCCGGCTGCGTTCGTCGCGGCACGCTGCATGCCGAAAAAGTTCGTATCCTGCCGCGCAGGATCGGTCCGGTTGTGAAGCGGCGAGCCGTTGGTCTGTGACCGGTTCGCGGCGCCGTGTCCATAAGCCAGATCCGGGCGACGCCGATTGGCGATGAACCGGAACAGCATCACGCCGGCAACGACCACGAGACCGATCAGCAGCACGTTCGACAGCATTTGCGCGAGCCCTGCGCCGAGGCCAAGCGACGACAGCAGCGCGGCGATACCAAAGCCGGCGGCGAGGCCAGCCAGCGGACCCAACCAGCGGTTGCGCGCCGGCGTGGCGGCCGGCGCCTGCGCGGCCTGCTGCGTCGGCTGGGCCTGCTGGCTTCGTTGTGCCGGGCCCGACGGCGACGCCATCTGCGACTGGCGCCCGATGTTTTGACTCCCGCCGACGCGCTTCGCTTGCGCGTCATTGGCTGCGAGCGCGCCCAGCGCGAGCACGCCCGCGAGACCGAGCGCTACGGTGCCTCGCGTCAACTTGCTGGCGACACGCCGCAAGTGATCGATGGTTTGCATATACATATAAAACCTCTCTTGATGTGTCTGGGGCCGCCCGCACCGCACGTCATTCTTCGCGCGACTACCTTACGGACGGTAATGTTTTTCGATCGTTAAACTTGCCACCGGCCAGCCTGCGCTCCGCTGTGCGCGACCTGCGAACTATTGCCGTGGATGTAGTGCTCCAGTTGCCGGATCGTGTGTTCCTGCTCCGACATCTGGTTCTTGATGAGGTCGCCAATCGACACCATTCCGGTCACCTGCCCCGCCGCGATCACGGGCAGATAACGTATCCGGTGCTCCGTCATGAGCGCCATGCATTCCTCCGTCGTCTGCTCCGGACTGACGTAGCGCACCGCTGTCGACATGATGTCGCGCACCGGCGTATTGCGCGATGAACGGTCCATCAGAACGATCTTGCGCGCGTAATCGCGCTCCGTGACGATGCCGGCGATGCGGCCTTCGTGCGCCACGATGAGCGCGCCAACCTGCCGGTGAGCCATGATCGCGATCGCGTCATACACCGACGCGGAAGCCGGTATCGACCACACGGTCCGGGACTCTTTCGAACGCAGAAACTGTGCAACGGATGCCATATGTCACCTCTGTCAACTCTCATTAGCCGCCCGCTGACGCCTCGGGGCGAGCCTTGAATCTAACCGAACGCGAGACAACGGAAAATTCGTATTTTTGTTGCCCATCCTTCGAAAAAACCGTAACGTTGGCTGATCGACGGAGGACGCGTGAACTTCAAGCATCTGTATTACTTCTGGGTTGCGGCACACGCGGGCGGCATCGTCCGCGCGGGCGAGCAGTTGCACATCACACCGCAAACACTGAGCGGGCAGATCAAGCTGCTCGAGGAAGCGCTGGACAAAAAGCTGTTCAAGAAGAGCGGACGCACGCTCGAACTCACCGACGCCGGCCGGCTGGCGCTCGACTACGCCGACGAAATATTCTCGCTAGGCTCGGAACTGGAAAGCGCGGTGCGCCGCGAACAGGAGGTCGGCACGCAATCGCGGTTTCGCGTCGGCATCGCGGACTCGGTGCCGAAGGCGATCGCCTACCGGCTGCTGGAACCTGCGCTGAGCGCACCGGCTTCGCTGCGCGTGATCTGCCACGAAGGCAAGCTGCACGCGCTGCTCGGTCAACTGGCCGTGCACCGCCTGGACCTGATCATCGCGGACGCCCCCATTCCCGCCGACGTCAATATCAAGGCGTTCAATCACCGGCTAGGCCGTTCGACGCTAAGCTGCTTCGGCGCCGAAGCGCTGCTTCAGGGCGTCCGCAAACGCTTTCCCATGTCGCTCGGCCAGTTGCCGCTGCTCTTGCCCGGCACCGAATCGGCGGTGCGCCGCAAGCTGGATCACTGGCTCGCGTCGCGCGCGATCTCACCGCGCATCGTCGGCGAGTTCGACGATGGCGCGATGGCGATGGCATTCGGCCGCGAAGGCCGTGGCTTGCTGTTCGCGCCCACGGTGCTGGAGAACCAGTTGCAGGCCGAACATAAACTCACGACCGTCGGGCAGATCAACACCATCGTCGAGGAGTTCTTTGCGATCTCGATCGAACGCCGCATCAGCCATCCGGCAGTTGCGATGATCATCGACGCGGCGCGCAGCGAACTGTTCAATGCGTAGCGCCGCGTGCTGTTCGAGCCGTGGATCATCGTGCTCAACTATCTGATTTGTTTGCTGTCCGGCGACGGACTCAACCGTCGACCAAGGGATAAAGAATCCGCTTCGACAGCCGTTATGCGAACTATGGCGCTGCCTGACTAGTGCCTCCTCTTTCGCGCTCAACGTACCGTCGAATCCGATAATGAACCGTCTGACATTGAAACAGAAGTTATGGGTGCCCCTGCTGCTTTGCTGGGCAGCGCTGCTGATCGTGACCGTAGTGAACGCGTTCGAAGCACGTAGCGCTCAGATGGACGCACGGCGCTCGGCTCTGGCCGACGTCACCGACATGGCGGCGTCGATCGTTGCCGACTACGCGAAACAGGCGGACGCCGGCAAGCTTTCCGTCGACGAAGCCAGGCAGCAGGCCATCGCCCGCGTCAATGCACAGCGCTATGGCACTTCGGGCTACGTGACGATCGTGCGCAGCGACTCGGTGATGGTGGCCCACCCGATGAGCCCGCAACTCAACGGCAAGGACATGAGCGGCTTTCGCGACGCGAAAGGCAATGCGCTCTACCACGACATTGCCGCGGCGGGGGGCTCGCCAACCGGCTCCGGCTATCTGCGTTACTGGTGGCCGAAGCCCGGCGAGACCACGCCCAGCGAAAAAATCGGCTACGTAAAGCGCTTCGCGCCGTGGAACTGGGATTTCATCGCCGGCGCCTACATGGACGACATCCAGGCCCAGTTCTACGCGACACTATTGCGTTCTGGCGGCATGCTGCTGGTGCTGGGTGTGCTCGTGTCGTTCGTTGCGTCTCGCGTGGTGCGCAACGTGTCGCGTTCGATCGGCGGCGAACCGTCCACAGCGGCCGAAATCGCCATGCGCATTGCTCGCGGCGATCTTGCAACGCCGATCGACTTACGGCGCGACGACAGTTCGAGCCTGCTGTTCTCGCTGCGCGAAATGCGTGATCAGCTAGCGGCCACCGTCGCACGGATCAAGAGTTCGGCCGAAACGATCACGGTGGCCTCGAAGGAAATCGCCGCGGGCAACCTGGACCTGTCGAGCCGTACCGAGGAACAGGCGGCGTCGTTGCAGCAAACCGCCGCCAGCATGGACGAACTCACCAAGACCGTCACTCAGAACGCCGAGAACGCCGCAACCGCGTCCGACCTGGCGAACGACGCATCGAGCATTGCCGCGCGCGGCGGCGAGGTCGTCAACGACGTGGTCGAAAAGATGGCCGGCATCACGGACAGTTCACGCAAGATCGGCGAGATCATCAGCGTGATCGAAGGCATTGCGTTCCAGACGAACATTCTGGCGCTCAACGCCGCCGTGGAAGCGGCGCGCGCCGGCGAGGAAGGGCGCGGCTTCGCAGTCGTCGCGGGTGAGGTCCGCAACCTCGCGCAGCGCAGCGCGACGGCCGCCAAAGAGATCAAGGTGCTGATCGACCAGTCCGTCGAGCAGGTCGGCGAAGGTTCGACGCTGGCCGGAAAGGCCGGCAGTACGATTGGCGAAGTGGTCGACGCGGTGCGCCGCGTCACGGCGATCATGAACGAAATCGCGGCGGCGTCGAACCAGCAGAGCAGCGGCATCGGCGAAGTGAATTTGGCGATTCGCCAGATGGACGACGTCACGCAGCGCAATGCCGCGCTCGTCGAGCAGGCTGCGGCCGCGGCAGGCTCACTGGATGAGCAGACCGAACAGTTGCGCGAGGCTGTCGCAGTGTTCAAGGTGGGGCAACACGCCTGACGGAGACGTCGCGTTTAGACGGTCGGCGCGTTGCGTTTGCGCATGGCGAGCTACACCGCGCGCGATTCCGCATTCGGGCAACGACTTGCGTTAGCCCCGCGCAGCGCGGTCCGTGCACAGCACTGGTCCTTCCACATTTTCCAGCGCATAAAAAAAGGTGCCGCGAACGGCACCTTTTTGTACAACAAGCAGCTTCTGCTGAAACTTAGAAGCGGTGACGCAGACCGACCGTAGCAGCCGTCTGGTTCTTCGACGACGACGGAGCTTGCGTGATGTCGCCGCTGTAGATCGAAGCGACGCCGCCGTCACCCATTGCGTGCTGGTACACGGCTTGAGCGTAGACGTCCGTACGACGCGACAGTGCGTAGTCAGCTTGCAGGCCGATCTGGTGGTAACGAACCGACGTCGAGCCACCGTTTGCGGCAACGCCATAGCCCTTGCCGTCGGTGAACGTGTACGCAACGCCCAGGCCGAGAGCCGGGGTCAGGTTGTACTTGCCGTTGACTTCGTAGTTGTTAGCGCGCAGCGATTGCTGAACGCCTGCAACGTTGTCGATACGCGATTGCGTCCATGCCAGACCGACGGTAGCCGGGCCGAACGAGTACGAACCAGCCGCGCCGAATTCACGCTGACGGAAGTTGCCGGTCAAGCCAGCGAATGCGCCGTCCGAAGCGCCGCCGTTGCTGGCCGTGCCTGCTGCGTTCGTTGCGCCCGGGTTGTTCTGCTGTGCGTAAGCAGCGCCCAAATGCAGACCTTGCCACTGGTAAGCGGCACCCAAGCTGTATTCGCGGTTGTTTGCGAATGCGCCAGCCTGGTTCGAGAAGCCGTACGTGCCGCCGAACGTGAAGCCAGCGTAGTTAGCGCTCGAGTACTTGACCGAGTTGTTGACCGCGAAGCCGCCGTTCGTGTTCAGGTTGTCGTTGTTGAACGGGTGGGCGAAGTACGTGCCGCCCCAGCTACCCGTTGCGGTCAGCGGTGCCAGGAAGTCTTGCGCTGCGTCGTATTGACGGCCCAGCGTGACGGAACCGAATTGCGCGCTCGACAGGCCGACAAATGCCTGGCGGTTGAACATGCCGTTGTTGTTCGCGAAGCGGCCGTTGTTGACGTTAAAGCCGCTTTCCAACGTGAAGATTGCCTTCAGGCCGCCGCCCAGGTCTTCCGAACCGCGCAGACCAAAACGGCTCTGGTCGATGCCGCCGCTGCCGGCTGCCCACTTCGAGTTGTGAGCAACGTTGCTCGTGTAGGTCACGCCAGCGTCCAGCAGACCGTACAGCGTGACGCTGCTTTGTGCGTGAGCGACGGAAGCGAACGATGCGGCAACCGCAACGACGATGAGACTCTTTTTCATGCGTGGGACTCCTGTTCGATAAATTTTCGCGGGGGAGCGGGGCCTGCCTCGGCAGCGCACGGATGCGCTACCGCCCTTGTGGCCGAACCGTTCTGGATCAGCCGGGCACCCTCTAAGCGAAGCGTGAGTGTAGGGGGCCACCCTAATAGCGGCGCCCGCAATTCTCACAACACGGTCTTGCACATTTCGCAATAATCGAACGGACGTTTGGGCTAAGTCCTTGTTTTTGGTAAATTTAGTGGAAACAGGGACAGGCAAACGCCTTGCCTCCAACATTAAATATTTGCAACTTTTCAATAACCCGAGTTGTGCGTATGCAACAGCTTGTAATACGCAGGAAGCAATCGGCTCATCAAATGGACGCGCGTAAAGCGTACCGCTGCTGATTAATTGAGCACTGTTCGCCGCAATAAAAAAATGTGGGATCAGTTTATTCAAATCTGGGGAACTTAATGCACTAGGTGCAGTCGGCTTAATTCGGACTTTGTTCGCGATATTTGCTTATCACGGCATTCGGCTATTCTGTTTCGCGCAGGTATCGGCTATGCGCGGCTTCAACAAGCACGGCGAGGCGCGACGCGCGCAGCGGTTTCAGTGTTAGCCAATAAAAAACCGCCCAGCAGGCGGCCTTGGTGCAGTTGCGGCAAAAACGCCGTACGCGCTTTTTATATTGATGGTTTATGAGGGAAGCCTTCAGCACGGCTGTGCCCGGAGGTGAACTGCGGCGCCGACCGCCGCGTGACAAACCCGGTGCTGAAAGCGGACGGCAATGCATCGAACAGCCTTCCATCTACATTAACGGCACGGCCGTGCGCCTTTTTACGCGTAGTTCCCCTAATTCCGGCAACGCTGCTGTCGTGATCACGACTGGCGGCGGGATTGCCTTAACGCGCCGTCATCGTCGGGAGAACTGCCGGGCGCGAGCGGATCGGTGTCGGGCGGGGTGCCGGGCAGCGGACGCGGCTGGTCTTCAGGGGCGTCGAGCGGTTCATTCGACGGGTCGGCTACGGGATCAATGGTCGGATCGGTCTGCATGATTGGCTCCTGTGCACGGGAACATTTCCCGCCAGCAAGGGCGCAACCGCTGTTCCCGCCGTGGCGGCCTTCAGCACGCGAGGCCGCCACCGTGCTGCCCGCCGATGTAGAAATTGCCCGGCCAGCCGGCGAAAGTTTCAACCGCCGTCGGTGCGACAGCGCACGCTTTAACGGCGATCGAGAGCGGCTGGCGATTGATCGTCGGCGGCGCCTGTCAGGAAGGGCTCCAATCCAAATAGCCATGCAAAGCAGAACGTCACTCGCGCAAACAGGCCGAGTTGGCGGTGCGGCGCGCGCTGGCTGACGTCCGACAGCGGCGTGACAAGCAGCGGTTGATGCTGGGAAAACTCAGTAGCGGTCTGGTCAGGTCGCATGGTCGTTCTCGTTATTTATCTTGTCTTGACGCGGAGCCTGTGCAAACGCTGTGCCACCGTGGGGCCTCGTTGCTGGACGCTGTCGCGTGGAAAAAAGGCGCCACAGCCCGGTCCAGTCGCCGTGCATCCATGCCCCGTCACTGTCCACTCGACGGCCTGGATCCATCAGCCTCGCCTTGGTCTTTTCCGATTCAACACTGGATAAACTGCCCACACGCTTATCGCTGCGCGATAAACACACGAGATCGACACCTCGTCAGGACGCACGGCGCTAGCCGCTAAAACACGCTGACGACCAGCCGGCACGGTGAAGTCGTCAATCTGCTGGTCAACGCCAAACACCTCGTGCAAGTACCACCGCGGCTGGAAACGAGCGCCAAGATGAGCCACGACGACGGACAACGCGCAGGCGAATGTGAAGCTCGCGCTTTCGCAGTTGCACGTCGATACTTGAACAGTTCGCGGATAGGAGAGCCTGAAGGATTCTGGAAAGGGGCGGTGAATTCGTACGTATTTTCGCTGGCTGAGCCCGGTCGTTCAGGCATTGGTCGCGGTTCGCCTACACCACGTTTTTTTCCACGATGGGACGGTTTTCGAGCAGACGGTCCCAGTTCAACGAAGAGAGATCCAGCGACAGGTATTGTCCATGCAGAATCAGTTCGCTGACTCCGCGGCCCGTCGCCGGGCCTTGCTGAAGACCATGCCCGCTATAGCCGTTCGCAAACACGCAGTTTTCGATCTGCGGGTGATATCCGATGATCGCGTTGTGGTCGAATACGTTGTACTCGTAGTAGCCTGACCAGCAGTTCTCGACACGCAGCGCTTCGAACTCCGGCACGCGATGCGCAAGCGTCGGCCAGATGACGTCGTCGAAAAGACGGTGATCCACTTCATCGAGCGGCAGATCGTCAGGATCGTTATCCGCTGCCGGCGACGTGCCGCAAATATAGGTCTTTCCTTCCGGACGGAAGTACACGCCGGTCGGATCGATCAGCAACGGGCAGGCCGCGAGACGAGCCGGAGACGACACATTGAAAATGCTACGGCGGCGAGCAAAGACCGGAATGTCGATGTCCATCATTTCGGCTATCTTCCGCGCCCATGCGCCTGCTGCATTCACGACCGTATCGCATGCATAGCGCTCGCCGTTGCTGGTAATCACGTGCGTAATCTTGCGGCCTTCGCGAACGACGCCGCTGACGTCGGCGGCAATGTAGCGCGCGCCAAGCGACTGCGCTTTCTTGCGAAGTGCCTGCACGAGCCCATAGCCGTCGAACCATCCTTCGCCGCTTTCGCCGAATGCGCCCGACACCAGGTCTTCGACATTCAGCCACGGGAATCTGGCCTTGAGCGCTTGCTGGTCCATCAGATTGATGTCCGCGCCAAGGCTCTTCTGCAACGCGTGATTCTCGCGCAGCGTTGCGTCGCCGGCGGGCGTGGCGAGAAACAGGTATCCGCCTTCATGCAAATCGATCGACGGCTTGTTACCGTCCACTTCCAGAAGCTCGCCGATATTGCGCAAGAATTCGATGCCGTACAACGACATCTGAATCGAGAGCGGCGTGGAGAACTGCTGCCGGACCGAAGCGGCCGATAGCGCCGACGACGACTTCGCATAGCTCGGATCACGCTCGATGACGGTCACGGAAACCGTGGGGTCGCAAGCGCGCAAGAAGTAAGCGATAGAACTGCCGATGACGCCGCCGCCGACAATAACGACTTGAGAACTCACGACTCGCTCCATCCAGTTGCACATGACCGGCCGGCTTCGGAAAAGCGCTCGCCGGCACGAAAGCGCCAGCCCTGCCCGACAGGTCCGCAACACCGGCCGGCTTAAACAAACGGCCGTCTTGCAACGGCCGTCTACATGCAGCGCAAAACGCTCAGCCGATGTTGAAATCGATGCCCTGAGCGAGCGGCAGTGCCGACGAATAGTTGACCGTGTTGGTCGCGCGCCGCATATAAGCCTTCCACGAATCGGAGCCCGATTCGCGGCCGCCGCCCGTTTCCTTTTCGCCGCCAAACGCGCCGCCGATTTCCGCGCCGCTCGGTCCGATGTTCACGTTCGCGATACCGCAGTCGCTGCCCGAGGCCGACAGGAATCGCTCGGCTTCGCGCAGATCGGTCGTGAAGACGCAAGACGAAAGGCCATGCACCGCTGCATTGTTTCCGTCGATCGCTTCATTGAAGTCGCTGTACTTCAGCACGTAAAGAATCGGCGCGAAGGTTTCCTTCAGCACGACTGGTGTTTGCGAAGGCATTTCGACGATTGCCGGGCGCACGTAGAAGCCCTTCTCGTTGCCCGCAACCGCATGACGCTCGCCGCCGAACACCTTGCCGCCTTCGCTCTTTGCCTGGTCGAGCGCCGCCTGCATGCGGTTGAACGACTGTTCGTCGATCAGCGGGCCCATCAGCACGCCCTGCTCCAGCGGATTACCGATCACGACCTTGCTGTAGAGCGCCTTCAATCGTTCGACGGCCTTGTCGTACACGCTTTCGTGAACGAACAGGCGGCGCAGCGTCGTGCAGCGCTGACCCGCAGTGCCGACCGCCGAAAAGACGATGCCGCGCAGCGCCAGTTCCAGGTCAGCGCTGCCGGAAACGATGCCCGCGTTGTTGCCGCCGAGTTCGAGAATGGAGCGGCCAAAGCGGCGCGCCACTTCGACGCCGACCGCGCGGCCCATTTCCGTGCTGCCCGTCGCGCTCACAATATTGGAACGCGGATCGGCAACCAGCTTCGCGCCGACATCGCGGCCACCGTTGAGGACGCTCGTCAAGCCTTCCGGCGCATCGCCGAATTCCTTCAACGCGTCTTGCAGAATCTTATCGACAGCAAGCGCAGTGAGCGGTGTCTTTTCCGACGGCTTCCAGATCACTGCATTGCCGCAAACCAGCGCAAGCGCCGCATTCCACGACCACACGGCCGCGGGAAAGTTGAACGCGGAAATGACGGTGCACACGCCCAGCGGATGCCAGGTTTCAGCCATGCGATGGCCCGGACGCTCCGATGCGATGGTCAGGCCGTAAAGCTGACGCGACAGCCCAACCGCGAAGTCGCAGATGTCGATCATTTCCTGCACTTCGCCGAGACCTTCCTGAAGAATCTTGCCGGTCTCGAGCGTGATGATGCTGCCGAGCGCGTGCTTCTGCTCGCGCAGCTTGTTACCCAGCAGACGCACCAGTTCTCCGCGGCGCGGCGCCGGCACGTTGCGCCAGCTGGCGTACGCCTTCTGCGCGTTGGCCAGTGCGGCGTCGACATCGGCAACCGTCCTGCTCGCGACGCTGCCGATGAGCTCACCGTTGATTGGCGAATGGACGGCGATGTCGCCCGCTTCCGCGAGATGGGAAATGCCGAGTTCCGACAGAATGGCTGATGCTTTCACGATTGAGACCTCATTGAATTTCCAATACGAAATTTTAGTACGTTCGGAAACTATACACGCCTGGGTTTTTGGCGGCAATACGAACCGCTTGATGCGGCCCGCTGTGGTGAGCAAGCGTTATTTCTGATCGGAAATGCCCCTTCGCAGCCTGACCGGCCCGGCACTCGTTTACTGCGCCGCGTTCCCAGTCATTTTGAAAATGCCCTGCGCGTTGCCGGCGTCGAAGCGTAGATCGGTCACCCAGCTGCGCGATGCCCGATCGAATGTGCGCTTGCGTGTAATGAACTCGTAGAACGAGCCCGGCACCTTGCGCGTAACGACTTTGCCGCCGGCGGACCTGAACTGACGCTCGACCGTATCGGCGCGATATGCGGTCTGGAACACGCGGCCCGAGCGCGAGCGTTCGACGTCGGGCTTCATGGGCCGCCCCTTGCCCTTCTCTTCATCGGACAGCGTGAAGACATCTTCGACGCGATCCGTTGCGTGATTGAATGCGTTGCCCTCCGTTGCGATCCACGCCATTTCCGCGGATTCGCGCAACAGCACTTCGTAATCCGCCTCACCGGGTACATCATGCTGGCGCGCGAATGCGCCGACAATGACCGGTAGCAGAGTATGAGCCGCGTCGATAGAAAGCGAGCCTTCGCGCTCCAGTTCCCAGAGTTGCGCGACAGCGAGCGGCGTCAACGGATCTTTCGACGAGCTCACCACATTGGTGACTGCCTGCCGGAATTCACTGGAGAAGCGCTCGGGATGCAGCTCACTCACGAAAAACTGCGCGATCTCATCCGGCGCGTCTTCATGCGCATACGCGCGCCCGGTCATGCCCAGCTTGTCGAGCGGATAGCGGCCGTTCAGCCTGAAACCGAGCGGACGAAGGATGCGAGTGAACGCCGCCTCGCCAGGCGGCAGCGCACCATTGCTTTCCCAACGCACGGTGCGCAACGCGCCGTGATCGAAATGGACGGAGCCGCCGTTCGCGATTGCTTCGCTCGTATAGGCGCGCCCATTCGGCGAACGCTCCAGCAGATCTTCGAACAACGCCATGTTCATCGCCTGCGCGAGTTCGGCGCGCGTCACGGTACCGTCTTCGCAGTCCGCGAGCGCGGCGGGGAATCTCAAGGTCGTAAAAAGCGAGTCTGTTTTAGCGGGGCCCAGCAGTTTCAGTAACAGGCGTTCAACGTTCGAATTGCGCATTTGCTTTTCTCTCGGGGCGCACCGCCGCAGCGGGAAGGTGTTCATCTGACGGCGTACCGCAAAGGGATAGCCAAGCTTACGGGAATCGCATTATTCAAATTGTTGCGCACTGCGTAAAGCGAGATTAAATTGCCACTTGATGAATTTTTGGAATTAACATGCGCAAGTTCAAGGTTCCCGGCACGAGCGCTTTGCTCGCCTTCGAAGCCGCAGCGCGACATGAAAGCTTCACGCATGCTGCGAAGGAACTGTTTCTCACGGAGAGTGCGATCTCGCGGCAGATCGCGACGCTCGAATCGAATCTTGGCGTGCGCCTTTTCGTTCGCTCGAAGCAGCGTGTGATGCTCACTCGCGCCGGGCGCCTGTATGGCACGCAGGTGCGCCGCGCGCTGGAGAATCTCGATCGCGACACGCTGTCGATCATCGCGCACGGCAGCGGCGGCGGCTACCTCGAACTCGCGGTGCTGCCGACGTTCGCGTCGCAATGGCTGATTCCGCGAATGAAGGACTTCAACGACCGCAACCCGGACGTTCGAATCAACATGGGCGTTCGCACGGACCTGTTCCCGTTCGAAGAGTCGCATTTCGAAGCCGCCATCCACTATGGCAAGCCGACATGGCCGGGCACGTCATCGGACTATCTGTTCGGCGAGGAAGTGGTGCCGGTCTGCGCGCCGTCACTGCTTGCAAAGCCGATCAGGAAAGCACACGAACTGCTGAAGTACCCGCTTCTACATTCGACGACGCGCCCGGATGCCTGGTCGCGCTGGTTCGCTAATCTCGGCGTCGAAGATAACGCGACGATGCAAGGCGTGCGGTACGAACTGCACTCGATGCTGATCAGTGCCGCCGCGGCTGGGCTCGGCGTCGCCCTGGTTCCAAAGTTTTTCGTCGACGAACGGCTCCCGCAGCTCGGTCTCGTCATTCCGTTCGCGGCCACCGCAGTCGAAGAATCCGCCTACTACCTGGTCTACCCCACGGAGCTGAGCCACGGCAAACCGCTCGAACTATTCAGAACATGGCTGCTCGAGAAGGCCACCGCCTATAGCGCGCCCCAGCGCTGATACGGCCCGTCACGGACGGGCTCACGGCATGGCGCTTGCGCAAGCGCTGGTGCCGGGCGACGTGCGCGGCACCAGGCGACCTCTTCCCTCTCTGCAGGAGACACCATGAAACTTCTCACGACACAAGACGGCCTGCCTCGGCTGTCATGGGGCCCGATTTTCGCGGGCGTGATTCTCTCGATGATCGTCTATCTGATCATGAGCGTGCTCGGCACGGCAATTGGCGCATCGCTGCTCGCGCCGATGTCCAAACCCGACCCGCTGCGAGGCTTCGGCTTCGGCTCCGGCGTGTGGGTCATCGTGACGACGGTACTCGCGGTCTTCGTCGGTTCGTACTACGCAGGACGGTGTGCGCCCGTACTCGGATGGCTGCACGGCCTGCTGGCCTGGGCGGTCATGACGCTCTTCATCCTCTACGGGATGACCTCGCTCATCACCGGCGCGGTGAGCACGGCGGGCAGCGTCGCGGCGACGGGCGCGCAAGTCGGGGCGCAAGTAGGCACGACTGCCGCTAACCAGGCGGGCGGGACCAATTCGGTAGTCGATACCGCGAAGCAGCAGATGCAGTCGGCGATTGCGTCCGCGGCGTCGATGGCGTCGAGCCCCGAAGCCGGACAACAGGTGCGCGAAACAGCTGACGCCGCCGCGCGCGGCGTGGCGCGCGCGAGCTGGTTCTCGTTCGCGGCGCTGATCGTCGGCGCGATTATCGCGATCGTGTCGGGCAACGCGGGTTTTCGCCATCAACCGCCGGTTGAAGAAAGCGGTGGCTCGGCCGTCGGCCGCGACGCCGTATCCGGCCACAATCGCGTCGTTTCGCCACGAAGCAGAGCCTGAACGTCGGCTGAGAAATGCGGCACGCGGCCCGGCCAGGATCGCTTGCCGCTGCATACCGTCGCAGACCGCCGCACGCAGAACGGTCAAACCGGCGCGCGGCTTTGCACCTTCTCGACTGAAGCGAGGACCGGTTCCGCCCTTCGCAGCTCGGCGCGCATTTCGTCGATGAGCCACTGCGCCACCTCTCGCGTCACGCGAGACGGCTCACGCGTGCGGCACTCCAGCACGTAGTTGCAGCCGGTTTCGACGATCCGTTGCGACGCCGGAACCACCGTGCCCGAATTGAGCGGCGCGGCGACCGCAAGCAACCAGCCGAGCATCACGCCATGCCCGAGCATCGCGGCTTGCAACGCCAGCCCCGGATCGGAATAGCTGACATGCTTCGCCGATGCCCGATTGACGATACCCGTCACGTCGAAATAGTCGGCCCACGTGTGCGTGGTCGGCTCGAGATGAATCAGCGTGTGGCCGCCCGCGTGACGCGGCGCGTCGAGCGGCCCGTATTGCGTGAGATAGTCCGGACTGCATACGGCGAGAATCAGCTCAGGACAGAAGCACAACGCGTCGTCCGCCGAGCCCGGCTTGTGCAAGCGAATGCCGAGATCGGCGCCGTCGAGCGGACCGTACAGCCGGCTCGCCATTACCTGCAGGCGCAGGTTGACCGAAGGAAAGGCGCTCTGAAAGCGCTGGTGACGCGGCAGCAGCCACTGCGCCGCAAAACCGCTCGAAATGGAAAGCGTGACCGTCTCGCTCTCTTCCTGCTGGCTCTTGAGTTCGTTGATCGTGTCGCTCACGAGACCGAAGCCCGAGGCCACCGCGACATGCAGCTTCGCGCCCTCGTCGGTCAGCGCAAGCCCGGTCTTCGTTCGCGCGAACAGCTTGAAGCCGAGAGCGTCCTCGAGACGCGCGACCATGCGGCTCACCGCCACTGGGGTGACGTTGAGTTCGAGCGCCGCGCGCGTCAAGCTCAGGTGCCGCGCGGCGGCTTCAAAAACGTGCAGCGCCTGAAGCGAAGGAAGTCGAAGTGCCATCGGCTAACACCATGTAATCCGCGTTGACGAAGATGTAAATTGACGCGCTTTAAGGGCAACTCTACTTTTGTCGGCAGACCCATTCAGAGAGCCCCGACATGACCCAACGCAATACGGACGACACGCGGCCGGCCGCTTCGTCCGATCCCCTGCTGCAACCTTTGAGCATCAAGCATCTCGTGCTGAAAAACCGTGTGATGAGCACGAGCCACGCGAGCCGTCTCATTCAAGGCGAATTCCCGCAGGAAGTCTATCAACGCTATCACGAGGAAAAAGCGCGGGGAGGCATCGGCCTCACGATGTTCGGGGGATCGTCGAATGTGAGCATCGACAGTCCGAATACGTTTCAGCAGATCAACATGGGCGTCGACGAAGTCGTGCCGCACTTGCAGCGGTTCTCGGAACGCGTACACGCTCACGGCGCCGCGCTGATGTGTCAGATCACGCATCTGGGCAGACGCGGCGACCCTTACGCCGAACCGTGGCTGCCGATGCTCGCGCCCTCCGCGCGCCGCGAAACGCTGCATCGCGCGATCCCGCAAGCGATGAGCGAGCACGACATCAAACGCATTGTGAGCGACTTCGGGCGCGCCGCGCGCCGCTGCATGGAAGGCGGGCTCGATGGTCTGGAAACGCATGCGGGCGGTCATCTGATCGGACAGTTTCTCGATCCGACCGTGAATCTGCGCACCGACCGCTACGGCGGCTCGGCGACGAATCGGTGCCGTTTTGCGATTGAAGTGCACGAAGCGATTCGCAATGAAGTCGGCGATGCGTATCCGGTCGGCCTGCGCTTCGCGCTCGAAGACGGTTGCAGTTTCGAGGAAAGCCTGGAAATGGCGCGCATTCTCCAGCAAAGCGAATTGTTCGATTTCTTCAACGTGGTCTACGGACGTATGGACACGAAGATGTCGCTGATCGTCAACAGCATGCCGGGCATGTTCATGCCGTCGGCGCCCTGGCTCTCGAAGGCCGCCGCGTTCCGGCGCGCGGTGCGGCTGCCGGTCTTTCACGCCGCCAAGATCGCCGATCTCGCGACCGCGCGTTATGCGATCGGCGAGGGCCTCATCGACATGGTCGGCATGACGCGCGCACACATTGCAGAGCCGCATCTCGTGCGGCTCATCGAGACCGGCCGCGAAGAAGCCGCGCGCCCGTGCGTGGGCGGCTCGTATTGCCGCAACACGAAGGCGACCTGCATCCACAATCCGGCCACTGCGCGCGAGACTTTCCTGCCGCATGAGATTGCACCGAGCGCGACGCCGCGCAAGGTGCTGGTCGTCGGCGCAGGACCGGCAGGACTGGAAGCGGCGCGCGTCTGCGCGAGCCGCGGCCATCGCGTGAGCTTGCTGGAGGCCGCCGATCGCGCGGGCGGCCAGGTGCTGCTCGCCGCGTCGGGAAGCTGGCGCAAGGACCTGATCGGCATTGTCGACTGGCGGGTCGGCGAACTGGAGCGCCTCGGCGTCGAAGTCCGCTACAACCAGTACGCGGAACTTGGCGACGTGCTCGAACAGCGTCCCGACGTGGTGATCGTGGCCACCGGCGGCATTCCCGATCTGGACGCACTCGCGGGCGGGCAATGGTGCCGCTCGGTCGCCGACGCACTGTCGGACACACCGCCCAAAGGCGGACGCGTGCTCGTGTATGACGGCACCGGACGGCACAACGCCTATCTATGCGCCGAGCGCTATGTGGCGGCGGGACTCGACGTGCGTCTTGCCTTGCTCGACGCGCTGCCCGCGCAGGAAACCGGCGGCAGGGGCGACGACCTCGTATGGATGCGCAACCTCGAAAAGTGGCAGGTGCCGGTGCGCGCGCACGTCGAGCTCACGCAAGTGCAGCGCGGTGACGCAGGCGTTTTGCGCGCGATCTTCAGGCACCAGTTGACCGGCGATCTCGTAGAGATGGAAGCGGAGCACGTGGTGGTCGAACGCGGAACCATCGCCGTGGACGATCTCTTCGAAGCCGCGCGCGTGCACTCGGTCAACGACGGCCAGACGGATCTCGCGGCCTTCGCTCGCGGCGCGGCGCAGCCGCTCGGGCAGCCCGCGAACGGCGACGCGCAGTTCCATCTCTACCGGATCGGCGACGCAGTAGCGTCGCGCGACATCCACACGGCGATTTACGACGCGTATCGCTTATGCGTCGCGATGTAGGCAAATCCGCTCGCGGGCTTTGCGGCCACCTTACCGCTCGACTCAAACACACAGGACAAGAACATGACCACGACACTCGACACCGACAGCCCCGACCTCGACCGCAGACGCGCCGTGAAGGCGCTTCTCGCAGCGGGCGCCGCCGCAACCGCGGGGTGGTCCGCGCTCGCCGGCGCAGCCACGGCTGGCAACACTGCCACGCCGCGTAAGGGCGGCACCTTGCGAGTCGCGACGGCCAACCAGTCGCAGTCGGATTCGCTCGATCCCGCGAAGGCCTCGCATACCGCCGACTATTCGCGCATGTTCATCTTCTATAGCGGCCTGACCGAGTTCGACAGCAACTTCAAGGTGCAAAACGCACTCGCGGATGCGTTCGATACCAGCGACCATAAGCGCTGGATCATCAAGCTCAAGCCGAACGTGCACTTTCACGACGGCAAGCCGCTCACCTCCGACGATGTCGTGTTCTCACTCTCGCGCCACAAAGAGCCGGCCACGGCATCGAAGGCGAAGTCGATTGCCGATGCGTTCGACTCGGTCAAGGCAAACGGAACGCAGCAGGTGGAAATCGTGCTGAATGCGCCCAACGTCGATTTGCCCGCATTGCTCGCCGTGCCGCATTTCGTGATCGTCGCGGCGGGTACGAAGGACTTTTCGAAGGGCAATGGCACCGGCCCGTTCGTCTGCAAGGAGTTCATGCCAGGCGGCCGATGCGTGGGCACGCGCAACCCGAATTTCTGGAAGCCGGGTTTGCCGTATCTCGACGAGGTGCAGCTCGTCGGCATCGTCGACGATGCTGCGCGCCTGAATGCGCTCCTCGCAGGCGACATTCAGCTCGTGTCACCGGTGCCCGCACGCGACGTCGATCGTCTGAAGCGGGCCGGCGGCTTTGGCGTGCTCGAAAGTCAGTCCGGTCTCTACACCGATCTGATCCTGCGCCAGGACGCGACGCCTACCAGCAATCCCGAGTTCGTCCAGGCGATCAAGTCGCTGCATGATCGCGAGCGCATTCAGAAGACGATGCTGCGCGGCTATGCGACGATCGGCAACGATCATCCGGTGCCGGCCTGGCATCCGTATTACCTCGCTGGACTGCCGCAGCGGACCTATGACCCCGACCGCGCAAAGTCGCTCATCAAGAAAGGCAAATTGTCGGGGACGGCTGCGGAAATGGTGGTGCCGCCATCGATCGAATCGGCGCTCGACTCCGCGCTAATGCTGCAGCAGGCCGCGATGCAAACCGACCTCAAGCTCGACGTGCGCCGTGTGCCGGCGGACGGCTACTGGTCGACGCACTGGATGAAGCACCCAATGACCTACGGCTCGATCCTGCCGCGGCCCACGCTCGATCTGCTCTACACGCAATTCTTCAAATCGGATTCTGTGTGGAACGAGTCGGGCTGGAAGAATCCGCAGTTCGACCAGCTTCTGCTACAGGCGCGCGAGGAGAAGGACGAGACCAGACGCAAGCAGATTTACGGCGACATGCAAACCATCGTCTACGAGAAAGGCAGCATCATCATTCCGGCGTTCATCAACTTTATCGACGCGCATAGTAGTCGCGTAAAGGGTCTGGCCGGCTCGCCCTCGGGCCGCTTGATGGGTTACCGGTTCGCGGAATTTGCGTGGCTCGACGCGGCGTGAGCCACTTCGTGTAGTCACACTATCAGCAAGGCTCTGGCGCGCGTCACAGTTCGTTCGCCGAAGTCGCGCTGTAGCGCCGTGCGCGTTCATGCTCACGCGCACCTTGTTGACGGGCACATAAACGTGGTCCAATCCGCACGCCGGGGCGTCTGTCGTCTGAACACGCAGCGTGCCGCTCGGCGTGCTGCCGCCATTGCCACCGCCGCCGCCCTATGCGGCAAGAACAAGCGCGAATCCAGCACGCATGTCAGTGGTTTAAGCGTGGTTTTCATGGCGTTTCCTCTATCTTCATTGTCATGTGACGAACGATATGGAAAGGCCCTTAAGAAAATCAGGCAAAATGCAACAAGCGACAACCAGGCATATTTAACATTTGCTGTCGCGGCGGAAGAGAATTCGGCTACTCGCTTGCACATCATGCTGTATGGATTTCGTGCAACTCAGCGCCGTCGGCTTTTGCGGCCCTGCCAATAATCGACTAATTGGTTATTTGCCGCATTTGGACTAATGTTTGATAGCTCTTGGTTACACAACAAGAACGAACGTTGCGAGGTGGGGTATGGTCACGCTAATCGACCTGGAGATCGCGCATCTTGCGCGAGTAATGAGCGAATCAATGGCCGGAGACCTCGCAGGGCCCATCCTGCCAGCCGCCTACTGGCGCGTGCGGCTTCATCAGTTGCTCGATTCGCAGCACCTTACAAATGCCCAATTGCGTTCGCTCGACGTCCTCCTGCTGCAACTGGACGAACTCGAAGCGCAAGCCTCAAATAGCACCGCTCATCCGGTTTCATTGAGCACCAGCTAATAAGCGGCAGTGCCGGAATAAGCCGGCACCCGGGATTTTTCAACGCATTCTTTTCGATGCATGGCATCGCTTTGATTGTGAATTCCTGGCAGGCCGTACGGGACGCGGCGCTCTGCGCTATCCGCGTGCCCGCAAAATCATGGCGTGCATGCGAGCAACAGCGTGCAGGATTTTCTGTTCGCCAGACGACCGCAGCCCGCTAACATACAAACCTGACGGATTTAGCGCGCTATTCCGTTTCAGTGCCCCGCCACTTTGAAGCTGCTAGTTTCACAGGAGATGTTAATGAAGAAATCCCGCATATTTCTCGCGTCGATGATGGCCGCGGGTATGCTGGCATCGTCGCTCGCTCTCGCGCAACCGCCTCATGGCAACCCGGGCAACTCCGGCAAGGGCGGCGATCACGGCCAGGGATCGAATGGTCATGGCCACAAATCGACTCCGCCCGGACACCGCCCCGACGGCCCGGGCAACTCGGCGAACGCGCCTGGACATTGGCGCAAGGGTGATCGCCTGCCTCGCGAATACCGCGACCGTCAATACGTGATCGACGACTGGCGCGCCTACCGGCTCGCGCCTCCGCCGCGCGGTTATTCGTGGATCGGCATCGGCGGAGACTATCTGATGGTGCGGATTTCCACAGGAATGATTCTGCGAGTCGGACCATAACCATCCTTTGTCGGGCCGTTGCATCGGTCCGGTCATGACATACAGCGAGCGTGGCGACGATACATCGTCCGCTCGGCCACAACGCGTCCACAGCCCGCCCGCAACCCGATGCGGGTCAACGCAAATCGAAGCCAGCGCGTCGACGCGCAACGCAGCTGCATCGAAGTGGCAGTTGGGCTGGTTCTGCCTCACGCCCTCGGCTCATAACGGCCACACGCGCGCCATCGCCCGCGAACATTAAAGAATCATTGCCGCGGCGCCGATATATCAATCACGTATCGTGAGCCTGCGGGCGCGGCTGCGCTCCTGCGTCAGCCCATCTTCGTGGGTTGTTCTCACGCTCGATCATCGCGGCCGTCGCCAGGACAGAGTCGCAGCGAAGCCTTCCAGCAGCAGCCGCAAGGCGCTGCGATGAAGCGCGCACACGCACTGCCGCGAGGGTTAATTTCGAAAGACAACATCGGCAACAAGCCGTCATACTCTGTCACTTCTTATGGCGGACTATTCCGACAGCGGAATCGGAAGTTTCGCCAGACACCGGATCGATGCATGACCGCCGTTTCTGCGACGGCCATTTCCGCGTAGCGCTGCACGCGGATCATGTGGAGCGTACTTTGTAATGAGTTATACCCCTGTCGTTCCGTTCGCCCACGACAAGGCCGATTCCGGCTCCTTCGTGGGCGGCGCACCGGCGTTTCGCCAACTGGTCCGGATGATCGATCGGGTTGCTCCCACCGATCATCCGCTGCTCATTTTCGGGCCGACCGGCTCCGGCAAGGAACTGGTTGCGCGTCGTGTTCACGCGCACAGCCAGCGCCAGGATCAACCATTCGTCGACGTCAATTGCGGCGCGATTCCCGAGCATCTCGTCGAAGCGGAACTGTTCGGGCACGTCAAAGGCGCGTTCACCGGCGCGGGCGAAAATCGCCTGGGGCTTTTCCAGCAGGTCGGCAAGGGCACGCTGCTGCTCGATGAGATCGGCGAGTTGCCGCTCGCGTTACAGCCGAAACTGCTGCGCGTACTCGAAACGCGCACATTCCGCCCGCTCGGATCGTCAACTAGTCTGCACTTTGCCGGACGTGTGGTTGCCGCAACTCACCGCGACCTGCGCGAACTCGCGCGCGAGGGACTGTTCCGCGAGGATCTGTTCTACCGGCTCGCGGTCTTCGTGCTCGCGGTGCCCGGGCTCGAACAGCGCGTGGAAGACATCCCCGTGCTCGCCAATCACTTTGCGTCACAGCACACGCGCCGCCTCGAGTTTTCGCCGGCCGCGTTGCGGCGTCTTGCGCAGCACCCGTGGCCCGGTCACATCCGGCAATTGCGCAATCTGATCAGCCAGTTGAGCGTGCTGGCCGAAAGCCCGCTCATCGACGTGGACACGCTCGAGCCGTTTCTCGCCAACGAGACGAGCGGCCCGGTATCGCGTGCCAGTCTCGCCGACATGCTGTTGCAGCTGGAAGGCCGCGACAAGCTCACCGCTGCCGAGGATCTGCTGATCGACCGCGCGCTCGAACGCACGAGCGGCAACAAGAGCGCCGCCGCCGCGATGCTCGGCGTGGGCCGCAAGACAATCGAACGGCGCCTCAAATCGCGCGAGGAACATCATCGCGAAGCGCGCAAGTGTCTCGAGCATGCAAGCGCGCTGATTGAGGAATCCAAGTTCGCCGAAGCCATTCCGCCGCTGCGCCGCTGCATCGACGTGCTGCAAACGCCGAACGAGCAGGAAGCCGTGCGCCGTCTACAGTTCGACGCCTATCGCCTGCTCGGCATGAGCTTGCGCAGCGTGCACGGCTGGCTGTACGCGGAGGCGACCGCCTGCTACGCCGCCGCGCTTGCGATCGGCGAAGGCGTCTGCACGCCCGCCGAAATCGCCGCGATCCAGTTCGGCATCTGGACCACACAGTTGACGACGCTGCAACTGAAGCAGGCACGCGCGACCGCGCAAAACATGCTGGAGCGCGCGCAGAACGGCGGCGACCGCGTGTCGCTCGACGAAGCCCACGTCGCGATGACCAACACGCTGTTCTGGCTTGGCGACAGCGAAGAAGCCCTCGCCTGTCTCGCGCGCGGCAATCTGCTTGGCGTGGCGCGCAACGACATCCGCACCGGCTCACAAGGCATCGACCTCGCAAGTCTCGCGTTGACTTTCGAAGGACTCGCCGCGTATCAGATCGGCGCCTTCGGACAGGCACGCCGCGCAATGGAGATGCTGATCCTGCGCACGACCGAGCCGGGCGTGCACGCGCTCGCTCACGTCGTCAATTTACAGGGCGCCGCGTGGCTCGCCGCGCTGTTCGATGACGTGGACCGGCTAGGCCGCCTCGCGAGCGAACTCGAATCGGTGTCGATCGCACATGGCTTTGCGTTTTATCGCGGAGTCGGCCAGGTGCTGCGCGCCTGTCATCTCAGCGCGCTCGGGCAATCCGACGAAGCGGAGACCGTGATGCTCGACGGCTACGATAACCACGTCGTTTGCAATGGCGGTGCGCTGTTCTATTCGTTCAAGACGTGGCAGTACGGTGAATTGCTGCTGCGCGCCGGTCGCGCGAAGACGTGCGAGGCGATTCTGGCGACGGCCATCGACGAGACGCTTGCCCGTCAGGAGCGTGTCTACCTGGGCAAGCTGCTCGTCACGCGGGCACGCGCGCAGTGGGCGCTCGGCGACGTGAACGCCGCGGAACTGGGTCTGCGCACGGCGCTCTCGACGGCGCTCGCGTTCGGCTCGGTGCCCGCGCGCGTCGATGCCGCTCACTACCTGGCCGATCTGTTGCGCTCGACAGGCCGCGTCGCCGAGGCCATCGAGACGCTCCAGCGCAGCTTGCGTTCGTTGCCGCCGGACGCAACGGCACGCGTCACCGGCGCCGCGAATCTGCTTGCCGAACTCCAGGAAGAGGCTTCTTCCCACAACTACACAAAAGGAATCGTAAATGGCATTTGACCTACGCCGGGAAGACCTGGAACCGCTGCTGCTCGGCGGGGCTTTCTTTGGCAGCGGCGGGGGCGGCACGATCGAATCCGCACGTCATCTGGCTGCGCATTTCGTCGCCGGCGACTACTACCCGACGGACACGGTCAAGGTCGTCTCCGTCGATGAAGCCACCGAGGGCGCGGCGGTCATGGTCGCCTATCTCGGCGCGCCTGAAGCGATCAACTCGGCGACCTACCCGCTAGGCCCCGTGACCGCCGTGCAGAAGGTTCAGGCCCGGCTCGCGTCGCAATCCACGAAACTCGCCTACGTGATGCCGCCGGAAAGCGGCGCGCTCGGCTTCACGGTGGCCGCGCTGGTGGCGGCAAAACTCGGCCTTGCCGTGATCGACGCCGACGGCGCTGGCCGCGCCGTGCCCTCGTTGCCAATGCTCACCTTCGCTGCCGCCGAGATCGATCCGCGGCCGGCGTTCCTCGTGAGCCAGGGTGGTCTGTGCGTCGAACTCGACGTGACGCCGCGCGACGGCAACCAGGGCGCGCGGACACATCAACGGGACGTGTCGGCGATTGTCGAACAGATGATGCGCCCGGTCGTCGCCGCTCCCGAATTCGGTCAGTTCGGCGGACTCGCAATGTGGGTGATGACGCCGGCCGATATCGGCCGCGCAACGCCGATTCGCGGCACGCTGACACGCGCGCTGGATCTCGGGCGTGCGATGCAGGCAGCGCAGATCAGCAGCGCGCGCCAGATGACCGGCTACCTTGTCGAACGTTGCGGGCTTGCCGCGCGTGCGGTCTCCGAGCCGGGGGAACTGGTTTCGGCCGAAGTCGACACGAGCGGCGGCTTCGACGTCGGCAAGGTTCGTATTCAGGCCGGAGCGCACACCTATACGGTGATGTATCAGAACGAGTCGCTGCTCGTGTGGGACAGCGCGAGTCCGCAGCCGGTCGTGCTCGCGCCGGACAGCGTCGCTTATTTCGTCGGCGGCGAAGGCCAGGCGATCTTCAGCAACGGCGATCTCCTGAACGCGGACGGTTCACTCAATCCGGCAATCGGCAAACGCCCCGTGACGCTGATCGCCTGGCGCGCCGAAGCCGAACTACGCCAACCGGGCCTCATTCTCGACAGCTTCATGCAGTTGCTGAACTCGCTTGGCTACCTCGGCCCTTACGTGCCGCTCGAATCGCTGCAATCCGCACGCAAGGGAGACGCATCTTGAACTCACCAATTCGCATCTGCGTGCTCGTGCCCGTCGCCACGTCTCAGTACAACGACCGCATCATGAAAGCGATTGCGCCGGTTGTGCCGCCCGACGTGCAGGTGGAGATTCGCAACATCACCGCAGGTCATCCCGATATCGAGAACCGCACGAACTGGCTGCAAAACGGCATGCCGGTGGTCGAACTGGCGCAGTCCATCGAGAAAGACGGTTTTGACGGCATCTGGTTGACGGACTTCGATATGTGCGGCGTCGAAGCCGCGCGCGAAGTGATCGACATTCCGATCATCGGCGGCTTTCCGGCTTCGGCGTTCACCGCCCTCGCGCTCAGCCAGCGCTTCTCGATCATCACGATCCTGCAAAGCACGCTTGCGATGCAGCGCGGTCATCCGCAGACCTATGGCATCGAGGACACGTTCGCATCGATCCGCGCGATCGACTGCCCGGTCGCGCAGCTTGAGAACATCGATGTCGTCATTGTCCGCACCTTCGAAGCGGCGCTGAAGGCGATCAAGGACGACGGCGCTCAAGCCATTCTTCTCGGATGCACCGGTTTCGTGGACGTCGCGAGCCGCGTCTCAACCCTGCTCGGCGAAGCACTCGGCGCCTATGTGCCGGTGATCGATCCGAACCAGGCGGGTTTCAGCTTTCTGGTATCGCTCCTGCGTATGCGCGTGCGCCCGAGCCGGCTGACTTACAGCAAGGTCAGTTTGCAGTCGTAGTCCCCTGTCCAGCTTTCGTCCGGCGCGGCGCGCATTGCCGCGCCGGATTTCCCGTATCAGCCGCTGCGCCTCTCCCGGTCCTCCCGCTCCTCCCGCCGCATTATTCAGTTTCGTCCCGCTGCGGACGAAATCGCCCCACTACGCACGCTGCATGACCAGATGGACGAAAACGACCACATCAGACCATCAACCTGGACGGGATCGACCAGCATCGCCGAACCTCACTTGCCGATGCGCCCGAGCACAGGCCATCTCAAAATGTGGCACGACCATTGCTTATACAGACGCGATAGCCGCAAAGCGGCGAACGAATCTGTCCGAAAGACCGGGAGCCTGAGAGACCAAACAGAGATCGCGCTGCAATGTGTCGACGTATGGCGTGGCCTGTCTGCGCCCGTTACCGGACCGCCGACGCCGCTGATCGAGCAATCGCCACTCATCATCGCGAAGTGCCGGTTAGTTATCCGAACGAATACATGAAGCGCCGATCCACGCCAACGGCACGTAGCCGTTGGCAGCAGACTTGAGAGAGGGCTGTGCTGTTGTTGTAGCAGTGACTGTGTCCAAACATCGCGACGAATGCTCTCACAGAGGAGCGGCTCGCGATGCGTGGCACTGCATGGCGGAAAATGCTTTGGCTATGTACCAGACGATCCGCTGCGGGGTTGATCCAGCCGCCGTTGCCTCCCGTGAGGGACAAGCAGCGGCGGCTCGCCCTTTCGTCACGAGTCGCGAAAATAAGCTGCTTTAGCAGCCCTACGCGGAGTCAGATTGTTAGCGACGCCGCGGGCAGACCAGACTGGCCATCTACGGGGGGTTCAACAATGCACCACCACATCTTCGAAAACGAGCTGGTTCACCTGGAGCGCGTGATCGCGTGGGCGTCGCAAAAGCCTTTTCCGCCGACCTATTGGCGCGACCGCCTCGAACATCTGAAAGAGTCGCCGCAAGCACCGATGTACCGTAATCGCATCGCCCGCCTGTCGCGCCTCGTGGCAGAACTCAACGGATAGGCCTGGCCTTCGGAAACTGTCGATCTTCAGCGCGTCGTACCGGATTGACGCGTTTCGCGCCCGCTTCGCGCGCCGGCTCGCGGATGCCGAAGGTCAACAGCGCGACGGCTAGCAAGCCAGGTATGACGGCAAGCCAGAACGCAAGCCGGAAGTTGTCCGCCCACACGGACATGATGATCACCGCGAACAGCGGGCCCAACACCGCGCCGATGGTATCGAGCGACTGACGCAAGCCGAACGCGGCGCCTCGGAGGTGGACAGGCGTGATGTCGGCAACGAGCGCGTCGCGCGGTGCGCCGCGGATTCCTTTGCCGATCCTGTCGATGACGCACGCGCTCGCCACCACACCGACGCTCGGCGCAATCGCGAAGAGCGGCTTGCTCAACGCACCCAACGCATAGCCGGTCACCGCCAACCACTTCCGGTTTCCGAGGTAGTCGCTGAGCGCGCCGGAGAACACCTTGACTATCGGGGCAGTCGCTTCGGCAACGCCTTCGATGAGGCCGATGGTCGCCGCGCTCGCGCCGAGGTTCATCATCAGGAACATCGGCAGCAGGCTGTGGACGATCTCCGACGAGATGTCCATGAAAAGGCTCACACAGCCGAGTACCCAGACGCTCCGTGGAATGCTCCCAAGCGCACCGATTTGGGATCCGGGTTGCATCTGCGGTTTCCGTTTGTCATATGGATTGCGGCAGCAGAACCTGCCAGTAGAGTCGGCTCACTGCTCCTGACACTGCACGTCCTTCCTCGGCACGGCGATAAGCACAGGGTACGTGCCGTGATCGAGTTCCACGCGCGCAACCACGGCGATCATCGAACTGTCGATCTGATCGTACACGCTAACCTGTTCGCGCCTGAGAGTGGTGATGCCCGTACACGCGGACGCGCGGCCCTCGTCGGAAACGTGGCATTGAATCGGGTTGTCCGCGAGGTAGCGGTATTTGTCCCTGTCAGGCGTCGCAAGATATTCGCGGACGCTCTGCTCCGATCCGCCAACACCGGTCACTTTTCCAATCGCACACTGAAGCGCAGCGGTCTCGCCGTTCGCGGACGTCTGAGCGTTCGCGGCAGTACTCGCTGCGGCGGTCGCAGCAAGAATCAATGCAAAGTGGTATCTCATCGCGCATTTCACGTTTGTCGGATCGAAGTGCTGAATTGTAAAGGCACCTTGTCCGATCGGCTCGCGATGAGCCCGCGCGATGTCAATGCAGAATGTCCTGGATCCGATAGTAAGCGCCAACGAGCGGCAGCATCCAGCGGCGCGCGGCATGCGCCGGCACAGCCGGCCAGGGCAGCGCGCGCCACGGGTTCGCATCGGCGGAGCCTGACATCACGCTCGCCATTACCCGGCCCATATGCGTGGACATTTGCACGCCGTGCCCGCTGTAGCCCATCGAATAGTACAGACCGTCATGCTGTCCGGCACGCGGAAGCCGGTCCACGGTAATGTCGACGAGACCGCCCCAGCAGTAATCGATTCTCGTCGCAGCCAGTTCCGGAAAGTACTTCGCGAGGTTGGCTTGCAGCACGTGGCCGCTCTTTGCATCCGAACGCGGATCCGACATAGCGAATCGGGCTCTCCCGCCCCACAGCAGACGGTTATCTGGCGTCACGCGAAAGTAGTTGCCGATGTTCAGCGAGGTCACGTAGTTGCGCCGTTTGGGAAAAAGCGCGTCCAGCTGCCCCGTGGAAAGCGGCTCGGTCACTACGATAAAGCTGCCGACGGGTGCCATCCGTTGTTGGAACCATTGCAGCGGCCCTTGCCGCGACGGTCCTGTCGCCACCAGCACCTTGTCGGCCACAACGGCCCCGCGTGCCGACGTGATCTCGAAACGGCCGCCGTCCAGGCGCTTGATCTGAGTCACGGCGGCATTCTCGAAGATGCGGGCCCCATGACGCGTCGCAGCCTGCGCAAGCCCCACGCCGAACTTGCCCATGTGCATCTGCGCGCCATTGCGTTGCAGCAGTCCGCCATAAAAACGATCCGAACCCACTTCGCTGCGCATGCGTGACGGCTCGATCAGTTCGATATCCTGATCGACTTCGCGGTGCAGCACCTCATAAGTTCGCGCGAGCTTTTCGAAGTGCTGCGGCTTCGCCGCGAGTTTGAGCTTCCCGCAATGTGCGAAATCGCAGTCGATCCGATGCTGCGTCACTATCGATTCCACCGTCTTCACCGCGCTTTCGTACGCACGATAAAACCCGCGCGCCTGTTCGAGCCCGACGCTCGCCGCGAGCGAAGCAAAGTCCTGCGCGACGCCGGTATTGCACTGCCCTCCATTTCGCCCCGACGCTTGGCCCGCAATCCGCCCCGCCTCGAGCACAGTCACCGAAGTGCCGAGCGTGGCAAGTTCGAGCGCGGCTGATAAACCCGTAAAGCCGCCTCCGATCACGACGACATCGCTGTGGCCCTCCACGGGACCGTCGGCGCCGTCCTTGAATTCCGGGGCCGTGTCCAGCCAGTACGAATCTAGCTTCATTGAATTTTCGATTGAATGCTACGACGCAGACCGACTCGGCAGCGAGGCCCTCGCGCGAGCCGGTCCTCGGAACTATCACTGCGGCGACAGCCTGCTGTCAGGCCGACCACCACGCATATTCGGCGAATGAAAAGCCCATCATCGCGCCGGTCGGAATCGAGCCGAGCCCTTTCAGGCGCTTGTCGTTCGCATCGAGCAGACTGATAAACGACGGAATGCCGATGCCGCCTTCGTCCGTGACCAGCGACTGCATTTCGCCGTACATCTGCTTGCGTTTCGCGTCGTCGGTCTCGGCGCGAGCGCTCAGCAGCAACTGATCGAACTTCGGGTCCTTCCACCCCGACTCGTTCCACGGCGCGTCGGATTTGAAGAACTGCGTGAACAGCACATCCGCGCTCGGCCGCGGGTTGATGCTACCGAACCCGAGCGGATGCTTCATCCAGTGATTCGACCAGTAGCCGTCGCCGGGCACACGGTTCACGCTCAGGTTCACGCCGATCTTCGCGGCCGTTTGCTGAATCAGTTGTGCCATTTCAACGGAGCCGTTCGCGTCGGTCGTGGCGTAGATCGGCGGCAAGGTGGTGCCTACCGCGCCGGCCTTCTGCATGTAAAACTTCGCCTTGTCGAGGTCGAACTTGCGTTGCGGCAACGAAGCGTTGAAGTACCGATGACCCGGCGGAATCGGCTGGTCGTTGCCGATCACCGCATAGCCGAGAAAGACCGCGGAGCGAATCTGCTCGCGATCGAACATGTATTTCATGCCTTTCACAAAATCGAGGTTGCCGGTGAGCGTGTTGTCACGACGCATGATCAGGTCCGTATAGAGACCCGACTTGGTTTCCTTCACTTCGTAGCCCGGCGTCGACGCTATACGGCGCGTCGAGCGCGGGTCAACCGAGTTGATCAGATGAACGTCGCCGGCGAGCAGCGCGCTCACACGAGCCGCGTTGTCGCTGATACTGATCAACTCGATCTGATCCAAATATGGCTGCCCCGGCTTCCAGTAGTTGTCGTTGCGCACGCCGATTGTGCCCGCGCCCGGCCTGAAGCTCTTCAGCTTGTAGGGGCCCGTGCCGGTCGCCGAGTTGAAGTTGGTCGTGCCGTCCTTGACGATCACCAGTTGCGGCGTTGCCAGGATCACCGGCAAGTCGGCGTTCGGCACTTGCAGCGTCAACGTCACTTCGTTCGGCCCGCTCGCCGTCACGCTTGCGAACTGATCGGCGAGTGTCTTCACGCGCGAGGCCGTTTGAGGATTCTTGTGACGCATCAGCGAATAGACCACGTCGGCGGGCGCGAGCGGCTTGCCGTCGTGAAAGGTTACGCCCTGGCGCAACTTGATGATCCACGTTTTCGCATCCGTACTCGACACGGATTCGGCGATGTTCATGCGCGGCGTCAGGCTTTCGTCGAGCTGTGTCAGGCCGCTGTAAAACATGAAGAAGCGGATATAGTCGCTGCCGGTCGAACCCGCGGCGGGATCGAGCGTATCCGATACGGAACCCGCGTCATAAGCGACACGAATGCTGCCGCCCTTCTTCGGTACTTCAGCGGCGAGTGCGCCGGGGGCGGCGGTCAGCAGTCCGCCGCCCGCGACCATCATGCCGGTCCCGGCCAACATGCGCATCATGTCGCGGCGGCTGATGCCGCGGTTATTCGTTTCGTCGTTCATGTTCATGGGCTCCGCAGATGTAAATGATCCAGGCAACGTTGTGTACGCGGCGAGAAGCGTGTCGAGGTCTCGTTAGCAGCATCGTATGCCGGCACAAAACGCGTAAAGCGCCGACAAAAAAAAGCAGACGGCATAAACAGACTGTTCTTGCGCCGCCAACGCGGCAATTTGCATGGTCGGCCGTTTTGCGCCGACGACCTGCCGCAGACATCATGCGTCAGGCGCTCGCCGACGCCTTGGTTTCGAGCAACTGCGGATAGCGTTGCAGCACTTCGTCATACAGTTGCGCGATCACCTGCGGCCCCGGCGCCAAGGTGCCGGCCGCTTCTCTTGCGTCGAGCGCATCGAAAATTTTGTGCTTGAGGAAATGCCGCCATACGACCGGCGCACGAGCGAGAATGCCGGTCAGAACGTCATAGCGCTCGCGGGTCCACTTCGCTTCGTATGCGTTGCGCTGTGCGCCATAGTCGAAGTGACGTGCTGGCCGCTGCTGCCCGGCGCTTCTCGCGGCTTCACGCAAGCGCACGGTGGAGTCCGCATCCAACATGCCGTCGGCCAGCACCACGCCATACAGATCGCGCGCCTGATCGACGGACAGATAGCCGCGCCGCACGTCCTCCAACACTTTCTGCGTATCGCGTTCGTAAGGATAACCGTAGCCACCGCCGCCGCATCCTTCGAGACGGATCACGTCGCCGGGGCCGCACATCACGAGGTCGGTCACGCCGAGATCTTCTTCGCTGTCAGTACCTGGGTTGCGGGTAAACCGCGACACGGCACCCGCCTTGCCGCCTAATACGCCCCACGAGGCAAAGCGCGAGCGGTCGCGATTGCGCGCCGTCACGAGCGTGCCCGGCGAGAACACACGAAACTCCATCACGGTCCCGAGTCCGCCGCGATATTTGCCGGCGCCGGCGCTGCCCGGCACGACGCCATACCGTGTGATGCGGATCGGCACTTCCGCTTCGTTGATTTCGACCGGCGTATTGCGCAGGAACGCGACATTCGCACCCGACGCGTCCGAGCCATCGGCGGACGCCATGCCGCCCGCGCCGCCGCCCACAGGTCCAATCGACGCAATTACTGTGCGGCCGTTACGGTCGACAGTCTTTACGTTGAGAATCGACATGCCGCCAGCAGGACACGCCGGCAAGCGGTCCGGGCATACCATCGAGAACGCGCCGAACGTCACGTACTGCGCGACCTTTGCGGTCAGGCTGCGCATACCGACGGCGGCCGGCGGCACGCAATTCATGATCGTGCCTTCGGGCATGATGCAGCGGGCTACTTTCAGCATGCCGGCGTTGAGCAGCAAATCGGGATTCAGCGAATATAGGACATAGTTCAGGCCGACGAGCGCGAGCACATGGCGCTCCTTGCCGCCCGTCGGCATATTCAGCGACGAGTTCAACTGCGGATCGCTGCCCGTGAAGTCGAACACGAGCGAGCCGTCCTTCACCGTGAGCGTTAGCGCGACGCGCAGCGGCTTGCCGTTGACCGAATCTTCGTCAGCATATTCGGCGAAAAAATATTCGCCTTCCGGCATGCTTCGCACAATCGTGCGTGCCTGCTCCTCCGAATAGTCGAGCAATGCGTCCATGCCCGCGCGAAACTGGTCGATGCCGAAGCGCTCGATGATTTCCAGCACACGTCTCTCGCCGGTCATCAGCATCGCGATTTGCGCCTTGAGGTCGCCGCGATTCTGCTCGGCCGCGCGCACGTTGATCGCCATGTGTTCGAGCAACGCTTCGTCGAGTACGCCCGCGCGAACTATTTTGGTCGGCGCGAAACGAATGCCTTCCTGATAGATTTCGGTGAGCGTGCGCGATAGTGATGCCGGCACCGCGCCACCCATGTCCGTGTTGTGAATATGCCCGCCGACATAGCACACAATCTCTCCGCCGAAGAACACCGGCTTCCACATCATCACGTCCGGCGTGTGGGTGGCGACGTAGCCGCTATACGCGTCGTTCGTCATGCAGATGTCGCCGGGTTCGTAGTGCTCGATCATGTCGATCACCGCCCCAAAATCGAGCCCTGGATACCACGTCGCGCCGAGCGTTTTCGGCGACGCGAAAGTCAGGCCGCGAGTGTTCATCAGCGTGCAGGAGAAATCCTCCGTCTCTTTCACGAACGCGGAATGCGCGGTTCGAACGAGCGTGTAAGCCATGCTTTCGGCGGCGGCGACGCAATAGTTCGCGAAGATCTGAAGGACTGATTTATCGAATGTCATGGTGCGTTTCCAGGGTCGGCCAATCAGACGGCTTCGAGAAAGAGGTTGCCGTATTCGTCCACGCGTCCGTCGAAGCCGGGCAGCACGCATGTCGTGGTGTCGTCCTGCGCGACGATGGCCGGCCCGGCGAAGCGGTGCCCCGCGAGCAGCGCGGAGCGGCGGTAAAGCGGCACGCGACGCCAGGCTCCGTCCAGATAGACATCGATCTCCGACTCGACGCGCGGCGCGCCCTCGCCAACGGCGATATGCGGCAGAGCAGGCTTGGGAGTCGGCGCGGTGATCACGAGCCGCAGCGCCACAACCTGAATCGGCGAGCTCACGTCGCTGTGCCCGAACAGGCGCGCGTGTTCGCGATGAAATGCCTGTGCGATCGTTTCCATATCGCCGCCGGTGATCGCTTCCGCCGGGAGCGGCGTATCGATTTCGAACGACTGCCCGCGATAACGCATATCAGCCGATACGACGATATCGGCGCTCGCATCGGTGCCGGCCTCGCGAATCACCCATGCACGCGCATCGGCTTCAAGATGCGCGAGATCGTCAGCCAGCAGGACGAGCGACGCATGGTCGAGCGGATAATACGTCGTCCGAACAAAATCGTTTTTTGTGTCAGCGATCAGGCCGCCGAGCGCGCTGAGCACGCCCGGCGTGGTCGGCACCAGCAGATTGCGCACGTTCAGGGCACGCGCGAGAAAGCAGCCGAGCATCGGCCCGGCGCCGCCGAACGGCATCAACGCGAAAGTGCGCGGGTCGATGCCAAAGCGCGAGCTGAGCCGGCTCACGCCTGCATACATGCCCGAGATCGAAACCTCGATAATGGCCGCCGCGGTCTGATGGATATCGAGACCGAGACGCCGCGCGAGCGGCTCGATTGCCCGGCGCGATGCGTCCACATCCACCTTCACCGCGTTGTAGCCGAGCGCGGCGCTGCCGAGCACGCCGATTACGGCGAATGCATCGGTGATGGTGGGACGCGTGCCGCCGCGTCCGTAGCAAACCGGTCCTGGGCTCGATCCTGCGCTTTCGGGACCGACCTTTAGCACGCCGAATTCATCGACCCAGGCAATCGAGCCGCCGCCGTCGCCGACCGACGACACGGACACAGACGGAATATGAATCTGGAATTCACCGATATATTCGCCGGTTGCGTACTGCGGCTTGCCGTCCACGATCAGCGCGATATCCGCCGTCGTTCCGCCGATGTCGAGACTCATGCAATCTTTCACGTTGCAGAGCCTGGCGAGATATGCCGCCCCGATCACACCCGACGCAGTGCCGGACAGGATCATCTGCACGCAGTTCTGTTTGCCATGCTCGGCGCTCATCACGCCGCCGTTGGATTTGGTGACCTTGAGATCCGCGCTCACACCGCTTTCCGCCAGCGCCGCCTGCAACTGCGTCAAATAGTTCGACACGCGCGGCTGCACATAACCGCCGATGGTCGCCGTCACCGTCCGCTCGTATTCGCGGATGATCGGCCAGACCTCGTGCGAACACGACACGAAAAAGCCCGGCAATGCAGCTTCGATAATCGCCTTCACCTGCTGTTCGTGCGCCGGATTGCGGTACGAGTGAAGCAGCGACACGACCGCGCCTTCACAGCCCGCGGCTTGCAAGCCGCGTGCGGCGGCGAGTACGCTTTGTTCGTCGACAGGCGTTTCTTCCACGCCATCCGCACCGAGACGCCCGATCACACCGAACACACGGTCGCGCGGAATGAGCGGCGCTGGGCGGCGCGACATCAGATGGTACATATCGGGAATCTTCAAACGCGCGATGTCGAGCACGTCCTCGAAGTTGCGCGTGGTGATGAGACCCAGCTTCAGCCCGCGACGCTGCACGACCGCATTCACGCCGACCGTGGTGCCATGAGTGAAATACGTCACATCGTGCGGCTCGATGCCGTAGCGCTCGCGCAGTCCCTCGACGCCCGCGAGCACTTCGCTGCCTGGGCTATCCGGACGTGAAAACACCTTTAGCGTGCGGATGGTCCGCGTGTCCTCATCCAGCACCGCGAAGTCGGTGAACGACCCACCGATATCGACTCCGATTCTCAAGCCCATTGTCGTGTCCCTGCCTGTGTGAAGTGATATGCGCCGTTGCGGCTCAAGCGTGCTGCCTGCGTTTGTCGATGACGTCGCGAATCTGGTAGTAACTGCCGAGCGCGGGCATGAACCACGGCTTTCCGCGATAGAGCGGATGCGTGACCATCGGCGTGCCGTAGGCGCTCGTCTCCGGTGCCTGTCCTTCGACGATCAGGCGCGCGACCTTGTAGCCGAGATACGTCATCATCACGACGCCACTGCCGTTGCAGCCGAGCGCGTAGTAGATGCCATCGGCGGTGCGGCCAAGATGCGGAAGGAAGTCGAGCGTGAGCGCCACTGTGCCGCCCCAGCTGTACGCCACCTTGACGCCGGCCATCTGCGGAAAGCGTTCGACCATCTGTGAGTGCAGGACCGCAGCCGACTCGCGGCGGTCGAGGTTATAAAAGCGCGCGCGCCCACCGAACAGCAGGCGTTTGCCATCCGGCGAATAGCGGTAGTAGTTGACGACACGCCGCGTCTCGGAAATGCCGCGACGCTTCGGTATCAGCGAAGCGCGCAAGTCGGCCGGCAATTCCTCGGTGGCAATCTGATGCGATATGACCGGCACCACACGACGCTGCAAATCAGGCATCGACGAACCTGTGTAGCCGTTCGTGCAGATCACCACGTGCCGGCTTGTGAGCACGCCGCGCGACGTCTTCACGCGGTATTGCGCGCCGATTCGCGCGATATTTTCGACCGGCGCGCGGCTGCATACCGTGACGCCCGCGCCGCGCGCGGCGGCGAGCAATCCGGCGAACATCATCGACGGATGAACCTGACCCGCGCGTTCGAGCAGAACGCCGCCGGCATAGATGTCGCTCGCCAGTTCGCCGCGCAGTTCGTCGCGCGAAAGTATGCGCGCACCGGCACGCGCGTAGGCATTCAGATTGCCGATGCGCTTGCGCCACGCGGCCATGTGCGCGTCGGTCCACATAGCATTGATGCGCCCTGCCTTCACGTAGCTGCATTCGATAGCGTTGTCGCGCAGAATGTTTTCAAACACCTCGTACGACACGGATGCTTCGCTCAGCAAGGTTCGCTGACGTTCTTCGGATACCGAAGTATCCAGCTTCTTCCCCGATGGCGCCTTGCCGACATTTACGCCTCCAGATACCTGACCACCACTCAGCGTGCTCGCGCCGATGCCCGGCACGTCCGCTTCGAGAACCGCCACGCAAAGGCCCTGTTTCGCGAGTTCGAGCGCGCACGACAAGCCTGCATAGCCGGCGCCGACAATCGCGACGTCTACCTCGCGCGGCACGTCCGACATCAGTTCGTCATGCGGACGCCAGTCTTTCCACCAGTACGGCGTGTCGGTGAAATCGGAAGAAAAAACCTGCTTGCGCGTGGACACGGTCGAGTCCCTTGTTGAATTGGACAGCCCCGCTCGTCAGGCGAGCGAGGACGTGAGAGTGCGACGGCTACTTATGAAGCCAGCAGCTTCCTGCGAATCTGCGTGCCGGACCCGCCCGTCATGACACGGATAATGCGTCGCCGACATCGTTGAGCGCATGGCGTGCGATAGCGACAATTTCGTCGATGTCGGCATGCGTCGCAACGAGCGGCGGCGCAAACCCCACAATGTCGTTCGTGCCGAGCGCACGCACGATCAAACCGCGCGCGAGCGCGGCCTGCGCCACGCGTTGGCTCGCCTTCGCCGCCACTGGAAATGGGCGACGCCCGGTCTTGTCGGCCATCAGTTCGAGCGCGGCGAGCATGCCCACGCCCCTGACGTTGCCGACGAGCGGATGCGCGTCGAACTCCTCGTGCAGGCGCCTCTGCAAATAAGCACCCACGTCGGCCGCGTGGCTCACCAGCTGCTCGCGCTCGATGATGTCGAGGTTCGTCAACGCCGCCGCCGCGCATACCGGGTGGCCTGAGTAGGTCCAACCGTGGTTCATCGCGCCCTGCTCGCGCGACCCGCGCTCGATCACATCCCACACGCGCTCGCCTACGATCACGCCGGACAGAGGCAGATACCCGCTCGTCAGCCCTTTCGCCACCGACATCAGATCGGGCTCGAGACCGTAGTGCTCGCTGCCCGTGCGCGAACCCAGGCGGCCGAAACCGCACACCACTTCATCGACGGCGAACAGGATGTCGTGACGCCTGAGCACCGCCTGAATAGCCGGCCAGTAACCCGCGGGCGGCGGGACAATGCCGCCCGAGCCCATCACCGGCTCGCCGAAAAATGCGGCAATTGTTTCGGCGCCTTCCCGCGCAATCAGTTGCTCAAGATGCTCGACGCAATCCGCGACGAACTCCGCTTCGCTTGCGTCGGGGCGTGCGTCGCGATAGAAGTCGGGGCTAGCCGTGTGCAGCACTTGCGGCATAGGCAGATCGAAACCCGCGTGGAATTTCGGCTGCCCTGTGAGGCTGCCGGTCGCGATGCCCGAGCCGTGATAACTGCGTTGCCGCGCGATGATCTTCTTCTTGCGCGGCCGTCCTAGCACATTGTTGTAGTACCAGGCGAGCTTCACTTGCGTCTCGTTGGCGTCCGAGCCCGACATGCCGTAGAACACTTTCTTCATGCGAGCCGGCGCCCACTCTTCGATCAGACGCCGCGACAGTTCGACAGCAGGGTCGTTCGAGAAGCCCGCATACGTGTGATAGAACGACAGCTGACGCGTCTGGGCGGCGATGGCATCGGCCATTTCCTCCCGTCCATAGCCGATGTTCACGCAGTAAAGTCCCGCGAATGCATCGATGTATGAACGCCCCGCGTGATCCTCGATGCGGATGCCCTTCGCGCGCGTCATGAGGCGCGCATCGAGCCGGCCCGACGCATGATCGGACGCGTGTGTGCCAGGATGCATCAGATGTCGCCGGTCGGTCTCGAGCGTGAGTTCGGCGTGTGCGGTCATCGCCCGGTCGATGGCGGTGTCGATAAGGTTCATGTCCTGTGCGCCGCTGAAGAGTTTGCAGGAGCGTCCCACTGCGGATGCCATGCCGGCTTGCTCACGCGGCCGTCGTCGTGAGCGAGCGCAGCGATGCGCGCCATCGAGTTCGCATCGAGTCCGAAATCGAACACCGCGACGTTTTCGCCGATGCGCAGCCGATTCGACGACTTCGGAATCGCCGCCACGCCAGGCTGCTGCATGAGCCAGCGCAAGATGATCTGCGCGGGCTTGCGGTTATGTTCGCGTGCGATCTCCGCGATGACCGGATCGGCAAGCAGCTTGCCGCTGCCGAGCGGCGTGTGTGCGATCAGCGCGATGCCATGCCGGCGACAGGCGTCGAGCACTGTGGTCTGGTCGAGGTACGGGTGGTATTCGCATTGATTGGCGACCAGCGGAACCGAGGCCAGCGCGACTGCGCGATCGAGCAGCGCCGCTGGAAAGTTCGATACGCCGATATGCCGCGTCAAGCCGCTGCGCTGCGCGTCGCAGAGCGCGCCGATGGTCTCCGCAAGCGGCACTTCAGGGTTGGGCCAATGCACCAGCAACAGATCGACGTGATCGAGCCCAAGCCGCGCGACGCTGGCCTCGGCGGCACGTCTGAAATCCGCGGCGCGCAGTTCCGTGTGCCACACCTTGGTCGTGACGAATATTGCGTCGCGCGACAGACCGCTCGCGGCGAGCGCCTGGCCGACCGCCTGCTCGTTCTCGTAACGCGCCGCCGTGTCGATATGGCGGTAGCCCGCGTCGAGCGCCGCTTGTACCGCTTGCACGCCTTCGTCGTGAGTGGACCGCCACGTGCCGAGACCGATTCTCGGTATGCGCGCACCATTGGCTTCGATAACCGGCAAAGCGCCAAGCGGTTGAAAAGAGAGTCCCATTGCCTTGATCGTTCTCCAGTGCTTTGCAACTCGATGAAGGTGTGCCACAATACGGCACGGCGTTCCAAATTCAATGCACGAAAAGTAACACGCGCTTTTTCGCGTTGCAAGTGCAGCGTGGGCGCGTGCTCGCCCGTCGCCGTCTTCCATCGGAGACCTGCATGAAGAGTTTGTTGAAGAGCCTCGAAATTCTCGAGGCGGTATCGCAGAACCAGCCAGTGAGCGTGGGCGTACTGGCACGTCTGCTCGATATGCCGAAGTCGAGCGTGCAGCGCGTGTTATTGACCTTCCACGAGGCCGGCTGGCTTCGTCAGACGAGCGGCGATCTGACGCGCTGGGAAGTAGGGCCGCGCATTCTCGGCGTGCGGCCGGCCGCGTTGCGCGGCGGTGCGCTCTATGCGGCCGCGCGCGAGCCGATGCGCGAGTTGCGCGATCTCACCAACGAAACAGTTCATCTGTCGGTGCCGGACAGCACCAACTCGATGGTCCTCATCGATCGCGCGGACTGTACGCAAACCGTGCGCACATTCAGCCCAATCGGCGATTTGAGTCCGTTTCACGCCACCGCGACGGGCCTTGCGGTGCTCGCCTACATGAAGGAAGCCGACGTCGACGAAATTCTCAGCCGCGATCTGCCGAAGTTCAGCGACGCTACGCCGTGCGATCCCGCCGAGATACGGCTCGAACTCGAACGTATCCGGCAACGCGGCTATTCGGTGAATCTGTCGCAGTACCGTCACGCGGTGTGCGCGATCGGCGCGCCGATCATCGATTCCGATGGCGCGCCCGCGGCGAGTATCTGCATCTCGATGCCGGAATCGCGCTATGACCCGGCGCGCCTCCAGGAGTGGGGCCTGGCTGTAGCAAAGGCTGCGGCTGCGATCAGCGTGTAGCCATGCGGTCGCAGTGTCGCAGTGTCGCGACGCGCGATTCGCGGCGCGCCATTGTGCCGGAGCCGCGCGCTGTCGCCCCTTTTGCGGCATCGGCACGTCGCCTGCAATTGTTCGCGCACGCCGTCGGCCGCAATTTACAAGCTGTTGTAATAACCGGCGACGCGCGCTCAACGCGCTTTCCGGTAGACGTTGCACGATGATCGAACGACACCCGCTGTCGATGTACGACGATGCACGCGCTCCTGCATGGCGGTCGCGTCGCTGTCGTCGGCACAAGCGATGCTGCGCGCACGATATCCAGTCCGATCGCAACAACGCACAGGAGCCACCGATGACTGAAACGCCTGCGCCTCAAAAACCCGATCCACAACAGTCCGAAGTCGGTCGCGGCACGCCGCCCGCACGCACGCCGGAGTCGCTCCCTGAAACAGACGTCGAGCCGGACCAGCAGCCAGTGCGCGACATACCGGGCGTGGGTACGCCCGGCAGCCAGTCGCCTGCTCCGTGAACGCGGTGTTCATGGTCTATTGGTCGGAGACGATAGACGACGCCATCGCCCCGCGTTGCGCCTCGTTTCCCGCGGGCGCGATGGCGGAGGCGCTGTCACTCACAGAGATCTTGCGGCGCCGTCAGTCGCGCGGCGAACCGATATGTTTCGTCACGCTATGCTCGGAAAACCCGAATTCGGTGGGGCCTGCAGGCGTCGCCGATCCTCCCGCCGACTACGCGTGGAAAAAACGCCGCCCGTGAGTGCACCGGCATGCCGATTGCAGCCGATGCGAAGAGCGCGCGATGGTGGCATCGCGCGATCGTCCGTTTAACTGTGGGAGGCACTCATGGCCAGCGACAAGACCGAAGGCATCAAGGAAGAGCTGAAGGGCATGATCAACAAGGGAATCGGCTCGATCACCGGCAACGAAGAAAAGAAGCTCGAAGGCGAAGCACAGATCACCGAAGGCGATAACCGTAAAGACCTTGGCGATCAGCGCGAAAACGCCGAAAAAGGTAAGACCGATCCGGGCAACCCGTCGAATCTTTGAATGCGTTGCCGCGCTCAGAAGCTCGTGCGCAGTCCTACCATCACGCTTCGGCCGCCCTCGGGCGCGATGTCCCGAACCACCGAGCTCGCGTAGCGGATGTCCTGATTCGTCAGGTTGTCGCCGCGGACGTAGGCGAGCCAGTTCGTCGCGCCGGCGTGGAATCTGTAAGTGAGGAGCACGCCCAGCTTCGTGTAGCTCGCCGTCGGCAGATCGTCTTCGGGCACGCGGTGCTGCCCCCATGCGTGCTGCACTTCGGCACGCGCGCCGAACGGACCATAGCCGTAGTCGACGGCGAGCGTCGCGCGCAACGGCGAAATGCGCGGCAACGGTTGATCGTTGTCCATGTTGCGTGCATGCGTGTAGTCGCCGACGAGTTCCACATCCACCTGATGCGCGCCCTTCTGGAACACGCGCCACTTGCCGTCAAGCTCGATGCCGTAAAACTCCGCACGCACGCCGCGATACACCGCTTCGTTCAATGCATCGTCGGTGCCGGGCGCAACGACCTGATCGGCACCGTCCACGAGCCGCCCTGTGTTGAACTCGGTGAGATAGTTCTTGAAGCGGCTGTAGAACACGCCGACGCTGCCCTTGTTCGGGCCGCTAGCAAAACGCAGCGACAGGTCGGTCGACACGGCCTTTTCCTTCTGCGCGTCCGGATTGCCGATCAGGTACTGACCTGTCGCGTCGTGCGGACCGTTCGCATACAGTTCGTATAGCGCAGGCGCGCGCTCTGTGTAGGCGACGTTGCCCGCGACGGACCAGAGCGGCGTCAGCTTGTATAACGCGCCAAGCGATGCACTGAACGCATTGAAGTCCCGGTCGCTCGCGCTCGCAAACCTGTCGTTGCCCGCCGCCGTCGGCTGCTGCTTGACATGCTCGTAACGCGCCCCGGCGCTCAGCTTGAAGGCATCGGTCATGTTCCATTCTTCAAGGCCGAAGAGCGCGACGTTGGTCGTCTGCGTGGTCGGCACGAGCGCCTCGTCGCCTAGTGCCGAAAAGGTGTTTTGGCTTAGTTGAACACCGATGACGCCTTCGAACGGGCCGATTTTCCGGTGACGTGCCTCGATGCGCGCCTCGTAACCGTGATTGCGGAACGTGGTGCTGGTCTCGCCGTTGTCGATTTCCTTGTGCTCGTAGTCGGTATAGCCGAAGTCGAACTTGAGTTGCGAGAACGGACCGCGCAGATTGCGCACTTCCGATGCGAACGCAACGTGGTCCTGGCGCATGCGCAGACGCACGTCGTTCTCGGCGACCGAACCGTAGTTCGCCTCATAGCCGTTGTACGACAGGCCCGCATAACCGTCGGCCCACGTGTAGGCGCCACCGGCCGCACCGCCGTGCCAGCGGCCATCGCTGTTCGGTATGCTGCCGTGGGCTTCGTCGGTATCGGGACCGTCGAGCGCGCGCTGCCGATCCGAGTGCGCGAAGCCGGGGATGCGCTCCTTGCTCGTTTCGCGATCGAACGCGTCGACGTGAAATGCGAACTGGCCGTTGCCGCCTTCGACCTGGGCTGCGCCGGCGCGCGCGTCGTTTGCGCCGCCATAGCTGGCATCCACTGCGCCCGTCAGCCCCGTGATCGGCTCGCGCGGAATCCGGTTGTCGATTGTGTTCACGACGCCGCCTATCGCATTGCCGCCATACAGCAACGCCGCTGGCCCTCGCACAATCTCGACGCGCTCGATGGTGAGCGGCTCCTGCGGAACGGCATGATCGTACGACAGCGACGACGCGTCCCACGCGGCGACGCCGTTCTGCAGAATGCGGATGCGGTCACCATCCATCCCGCGGATGATGGGGCGCCCTACCATCGGGCCATAGGTCGTGGTCGACACACCGGGCAGACCGTTCAGCGTCTCGCCGAGCGAGTTGGCCTGGCGGCGTGTCAGCGCGTCGCCGTACAGCGCGGTTGCTGGCGCGATCAGGTCCGTATCGCCCAGCGGATTCGCGGTGACAAAAACCGGCGCAAGCGCGCCGCCCGGCAGCGACGTTGAATGTTGCGCCGGATTCGAACTGTCGGACTGCGCGTGAGCCAGTGCGGCGAGCAGCGTGAGCGGAAGCGGCGACAGACGAAGCGCGCGCGTGCAAGTGCGTGGAAAGTTTTTATTCACAGTCTTTTCGAAGATTCGCTTTTCATACCGGCCGCGCCTTTCGACAACGTTATAACGTTGCTCAAGCTGCGCGTATGGCTCGGGCTCGCACTGAAGGGACGGCGCCACCGCACTTGCGCGGGCAACAAACGGTTCATCCCGCCCAATGTTGGCGGAATGATATAACGTAACATTACGTGCGTAAAGTTATGAAAGCAATGGCGCGGCGGCTACGTTCTCGCATTGACGATGCAGCGAGCGCAGCGTCGCCGGATTCGCCAGCGACGCGCCTCGTCAGACCCTATGGCTCACCTGACGGCCGAACCGGTCGTCGCCCTCGCGAGCGCCACGGCCCGCTCGCACGCAGCCTGTCTCGCCGCATGATCGACCTCGGGCCCAAGCAGCGTTTTCTCGACGACAATCGATTCGACCTCCGTAACGCCCACGAACCGCAACCAGGCTTCCATGAACGGCCGCTGGTAGTCGAAGGAATGCGCGGGCGTGATCGAGTCGAAAGAATAGTCGAGACCGCGCGCGTAAATCACCACCGCGTTCTTGCCTTTGAGCAATCCGCTAAGCCCTCGCTCGTCGAAAGAGAACAGGACGTTTCGTTGCGATACGACGTCGATAAAGTGCTTCAGCTTGTATGGAATCGAGAAATTCCACAGCGGCACAGAGAAGAGCAGCGTATCGGCGTCGTGCAACCGCTGTGCGAGTTGCCGTATTTGCGACCACGCTTTCTGTTGCCCTTCGGTGAACGGCGTGCCGTTGAGGTCGGCATATTTCGCATCGAGGGCATCGCCGTCGAATTCCGGCAACTCGGTGGACCACAAATCCAGCGCGTCGATTCGAGGCTCCGGATGAACTTCCCAATAAGTGTCCAGATAAACGCGCGCTACTTCGAGCGACGCAGAGCGCTTCTTACGCGGTGACGATTCGATATGCAGCAGGGTCGGCATGAGATTGCTCCACTTGGGTTGGGTGCTGCAATCTCAACATATTTCAGAACGAAATTTAAACGAAGTATAGTGAGCTTATTCAGTCGCAATCGCACTGAATCTTGAAGGCAGAGCGCTACAGCATCAGAGGAGAAGCGTGCCGTGTTCGATACTGTTCTGCTGCGCTCGTTCGCGGCCGTGGTCAAGGAAGGCGGCTTCACGCATGCTGCCGCCCGTCTGAATCTGACGCAGTCCGCGGTGAGCGCGCATGTGCGGCGCCTGGAAAGCCAGACCGGCCGCGAACTGCTCGCGCGCACCACGCGCTCCGTCGCGCTCACCGCAGACGGCGAGTTGCTGCTCGGCTACGCGCGCGCGATCCTCGCGCTCAACCTTGATGCGCAGGCGCAACTGTCGCGCGGTCCCAGCGAGGGCGAGGTTCGCGTCGGCCTTTCCGAAGATCTGTCCAACGTCAGGCTGATGAACGTCATGCAGGCGTTTGCTGTGCGCTACCCTCGGATCGCATTCAGTGTGCGCGTCGGTATTCCGGCCGATCTGCTCGTCGCAATGGATCAGGGCGAGCTCGACGTGGTGATCGGCGGCCGCTGCCAGGGCACGCGGCCAGGGCAAGTGTTGTGGCGCGAGCCTCTCGTATGGGCGGGAGCGGAATGGGCTTCGCTGACGCACGGCGCCCCAGTGCCGCTCGCGCTGTTTCCGGAACCGTGTCCGTATCGCGAGGCTGCGCTCGCCGCCCTCGCGCGCGGCGGCGTCGAATACCGGATCGCGCTCGTGGCTTCGAGCGTCGCGGGTCTGCGCGCCGCGGCGCAAGCCGGCTTCGCCGTGACGCCGATGGTTCATACGCAGCTCGTGAACGGCTTGCGCGTGATCCCGCCGGACGCTGGGTTGCCGGCTCTGCCGGACGTCGAATTCACAATGTTCGCCGCAGGGAATTCATCCGCGCATATTGCCGATGAACTAGGCAATGCGATCGTGCAGGCATTCACGCACAAGGTTCACGCGGAACAGGCGCCGCGTCCGCGCGCCGCGACACCCTCGCCGCGCGAAGCAGTGCAAAGTAAGCCGAACAGCGACTGACGAGGCGCTCGCGGCGCGACATTCATTCGGCCATCCTTCAAGGGTGGAAATGGACGCTCCATTCGTTGCGGCGATGACGAAACTTGCCATGCGCGCAATGAGCGCGCTAGCCCGCGATTCGTGCGCTGCGATTCCTGGAAAGCAGCGGCAGCCCATGCAACGCCGCGCCGAGCATACGCAAACGGGTAACGCACATACCAGCATAAACGCTTGCCTAGTTACGCTAGCGCGCAGTGGTTACGATGAGCGGGCCGTCAAAACGAGCGACTCTCACGGAGCCCATCATGAAGCGTTTTCACATTGCACTCGCTGTTGCGAGCCTGGACGAATCGATTGCCGAATACAGCCGCCGGCTCGGACATCCGCCGTCCGCTGTCGTGCCGGGCAAGTACGCGATGTGGCGCACCGAACTGCTCAACTTCTCGATCAACGAGAAACCCGAGCAGGCGGGCCAACTGCGGCACGTCGGATTCGAAGACGATGCCGCAGAAACCTATTCGAGCAGCGTCGACGTAAACGGACTCGAATGGGAGCGGTTTTCAGCTGCGGAACAGGACGCGCGGATCGTCAGCACATATGGCATTGCCGTGCGCCCAGCGAGCGCGTAGACAGATGCGTCACGCATGCTGCCGGCGCGGCTTCGCCCGTTCGAGCAGTTCGAACGCGGCCATGCCGCCCAGCATCGCCGCGACAAACACCCATGCCTTCGGAAAACCCGCGCCCAATGCGATCAGCGCCGGGCCCGGGCAGAATCCGGCAAGCCCCCAGCCGATGCCAAACACGGCACTGCCGAGAAGCAGTCTCGGACTCACAATCGAGTTAGCTGGAATCTGCATCGGCAAACCCAGCAGCGATTTATCGCGACGTCTTGCCAGCGAAAACGCAACGCCCGCAACGACTAACGCCCCGGCCATCACAAACGCGAGCGACGGGTCCCATCTTCCGGCGAGGTCGAGAAACGCGAGCACCTTCGCAGGGTTGGCCATGCCCGAGACGATCAGCCCCCAACCGAACAGGAGCCCCGAAAGCAATGCAGTGAGTCGGGCCATGTCAGCCACCGAGCAAATGTCGAACGACGAAAACCGTCAGGAAGCCGCTTGCCATGAACGTCCCAGTAGCGGCGAGCGAACGGACCGAGCCGCGCGAGATTCCACAGACGCCGTGCCCGCTCGTGCAACCGCTCGCGTAGCGCGTGCCGATACCAACTAGAAAGCCTGCTGCGAGCAGTTTGCCCCAGCTGGCCCGGATATCCGGCGCCATCGATTGACCCAGCAAGCTCGCCAATACAGGGGCGGCGACGAGCCCCACCAGAAAAGCGGCGCGCCAGCCCATGTCCCCGCGCTGCGAGCCGAGCAACGCGTTCAGCAAACCGCCGAGAATGCCGCTGATACCGGCGATCCGTCCATTGAAAAGAAGGAGCACGGCCGCCGCAGCGCCGATCGCAAGGCCGCCGGCCAGCGACCAGCCGGGTGTGAAGCTCGTTAAATCGATCGACATGGCGCCTCCCTTTTATCAGCCACGAAATCGGTCATGGAGCACCGCGTGACGGAAGGACCGTTCGCAGCATCTGCCACGCACATCATGCCTCAAATGGCGGCCGTCAAACGTTGCGACTAGAGGTGGGAACGGCGCAGGCTGTTCCGGTTAGCGTGCGTCGCTCGGAAGAAGGACTCATCGCGCCAGGAACGATCGCGCAATGCGAGCGAAATCGGTTGCAGCATCGCGCGGACACCCGTGTCGATGCGGTCTGGCGCAGTATTTGCATCGTCCCGCACCGGCACGACCCCGGCAAAACGACCGGGGACCAACAGGAGGAGACAATGCGCGACGACACTTATCACGCTGTAACGCCAATCGCCGCTCGCGAGACATGCTGGCTCACGCCGTCGATTCAGAAGTCCCACGCACGCTCGGAAGTCTTCGGTCTGAACGCGTCGATGCGGCCTGACTACGACGTGCTGCCCGCCGCCGAGCTCGCACTGAAACTGGAGCAGAACCGCGTTCTGTGCGCGCACGCAACGCCGGTCATGGAAACGCTGCATGAGCAGATTGTGAACACACAGAACGTGATCGTCCTGACCGACGCGGAAGGCCTGATCCTGCATTCGATCGGCGACGACGATTTTCTGCGGCGCGCCGAAAAAGTCGCGTTGCGTCCGGGCGCAAACTGGGCCGAAGACCGGCAAGGCACCAATGCAATCGGCACGGCGCTTGCCGAGCGCAGTGCGATCGTCGTCCATGGCCAGCAGCACTATCTGGCGGCTAACCGGTTTCTGACCTGCTCGAGCGTGCCGATCCTCGATCCGTACGGCGACGTCATCGGCGTGCTCGACGTCAGCGGCGATCACCGCAGCTACCACGAGCACACGATGGCGCTCGCAAAAATGTCCGTGCAGATGATCGAGAATCATCTGTTTGCGAATACCTTTCGCGAGACGTTGCAGATCGCTTTTCATGGCCGCCCTGAATTTCTGGGCACCTTGATGGAGGGCATCGCGGCGTTCACCTGCGACGGCCGTTTCCTGTCCGCCAATCGCAGCGCGCAGTTCCAGTTGGGTCTGCCGCTTGCCGGATTGCGCGCGCACACGCTGTCGTCGCTATTCGGACTCACCAGTGCGCAGTTGATGGACCGTGTGCGCACTCACCGCGACCGCCATCTGTCGCTGAATCTGAGCAACGGCGCAGTGGTCTGCGCGCATGTCCAGTTCCGGCGCACCGCGCTCGCCGACGACTCCACTGTGCCGCCTGCGCGCGCCGAGACCCCGCCCGCGCAGCGCGGCGAGCAGTCGGCTGCGTCCGCGAATTCCCTTTCGAGGTTGAGCTATCTCCACACCGGCGACCCGCAAGTCGCAGCGGTAATCGCGAAGGTCCGCAAGGTGATCGGCAAGAACATCCCGATTCTGATCACCGGCGAAACGGGCACCGGCAAGGAACTGCTCGCCCAGGCGATCCACAACGATTCGCCGCGCCGTGCCGCGCCGTTCGTTGCGGTGAACTGCGCGTCGATACCGGAAACATTGATCGAATCAGAACTGTTCGGCTATGAAGAAGGCGCCTTCACCGGCGCGCGGCGCAAGGGCGCCGTCGGCAAACTGCTGCAGGCCGACGGTGGCACGCTCTTTCTCGACGAAATCGGCGACATGCCCTATCCGTTGCAAGTGCGGCTATTGCGTGTGCTGCAGGAGCGTCTGGTGAATCCGCTCGGGTCCGCAAAATCGATTCCGGTCGATGTGTCAATCATTTGCGCGACCCATCGCGATCTGCGCGCAATGATCGCGCAGAACCGCTTTCGCGAGGATTTGTATTACCGGCTCAATGGACTGGTGGTGAAGTTGCCGCCGTTGCGCGAGCGCACCGATCTGTCCGCGGTGATTCAGAAGATGTTGCATTGCGCGTCGGTCGAGAACGCCGGTGGCCAGCCGCTTAGCGTCGCGGACGAAGTGATGAAGCTGTTCGAGCAATGCGCATGGCCAGGCAACTTCCGGCAACTCGGCAATCTGCTGCGCACGGCGGCCGTCATGGTGGATGCCGACGGTGAAATCCGGCGCGAGCACTTACCCGATGACTTCTTCGACGATTTACGCGCTGTCGGGTCAACGACCACGCGCGCCGCCGATGCGCCGCCGCTGCCCTGCGGTCGGCTTCACGACGTTGCCACCAGCGTGATCGCCCACGCAGTCGCGCAGCATGGCGGCAACGTGTCGGCGGCGGCGCGCACGCTTGGCATCTCGCGCAATACGATCTATCGCAAGCTGCCGGCGCAGGGCGCGAACAATAGCGAAGACGCCGCGTAAATCGCGCCGGAGCCCTGCACTGCGCTGCTCCGTTGTGCAACACCGCTGTTCTGCAATTGAACAACGCGCGGTCATCGGGGGCGCGCGCAATGCGGCGCATCGGCTCGACGTGACTCGCATTCGTCGGCAGTCACGCTTTTTTCTAGGCGCGCCGATTTGCTTTCACTCCGGTTAGGCACAAAGCATGGGTTGAGAGGCTCGGCATAGAGCTTGCGTTCTGCACATGACCGCATCACAGGATGCGGTTTTTCAATCACATGAAGTATCCAAGGAGACAGCCATGCAGTGGACTACCCCCGCCTATACCGACCTGCGTTTTGGTTTTGAAATCACGATGTATATCGCCACTCGCTGAAGCAACGACAAAGCGCCGCCGTAGTCGCGATGCACGACTCGCGGCGGCGTCAACGGCATCACTTATGAAAGTCAGCGTTCTCGCTTCGGATGCGTACGGCGGCCTGCCGCAATCGATCGAAAAGGCGTGTCTGGTATGAACGCTTCAGTTCCCGAACGCTGCGCGGACCCGCGGCCGAATCCGCGCCTGCTCTTTCGTCTGCAATGGGACGTTGCTCAGGATAGCTACGTGCTGTTGTGTCCCGAAGGGCTAGTAAAGCTCAATCCGAGCGCGGGAGAAATTCTGCGCCGCTGCGACGGCACGCGCGAACTCGACGACATCATCGGCGAGCTCGAGCACACGTTCAACGCGTCGGATCTTGCACGGACATCTATCGTTTCATCCAATATGCGCGACGACGCGGGTGGATCGATTGACGCGCGCCGCGCGTCTTGCACACGTGCGGGCACGCCTGGAGATTCCGCGCAAATAGTAAGGAATCGCCGCGCGCATTTGTCGTTGCAAGCGATGCAACGAAGGCATTCAAGGCAACCACGCAGCTATTGCGAAGTACCCGCATTCAGCGGTCTCGACGATGATCTCGCATTGTCGTCCGTCAGCTTGCTCTTTCCCGCGCTATAGCCGTTGGAATACAGCAGAAACGCCATGATGTCCGCGTAGTCCTGCGGCTTCATCTTGCCGGGACGATCCGCCGGCATGTTATTCGCCATGTATCCGTACACACCGCCGATCGTCAGCTTCGCGTTCGCCGCCGGCGCGAACGACGGGCCGCGCAACGCGGGCGCATTCAGTCCTTGCAGATCGGGGCCGTGGCACTTTGCGCAGGCGCTGGAGTACAACGTCTTGCCGTGCGCCACCTGCGCCCGATCGAAGCCGGGCGCGTCCGCCGACACGATCGCATCGACCTTGATGAAAGCGCCGTGTTGAATCCGGCCGCCGCGGGCCCGCGTCATTTGCCACGGCGTATCGGCACGACCAGGGCCGTCGCGATAGGCGAACGCTGCTGCGTCCGGCACACTCGCCTGCGCCGTGTGAGGGAGCGTCCAGCCGCGCGTCAACGCCGCGAGCCTGCCGTCGGATTCCATCTTGAGCAACGCGGCGTCGATACGCGGCTGCAACGCCGCGCCGTTCTTGCCGAACGCGAATGTCAGATGCCAGTCTGCATACGCGGAAGCGGCTTGAGCGATATTGAAGTGCCGCTCCGGATGCGTTTTCATATAAGCGACAACAGCCGGGTACCAGACGATTGCACGCTGCGCATGCCCGCTTGCAACGGCATCGACGGTAAGCTCTGCTGTGTTCTCCAGGTCGAGCTTGACGTTGGGCTGCTGCACGGCGATCAACTGCGCGGGGCTTGCATAAGTTGCTGCAACGATCTCGGCACTGCCTGCCTGCGCGGCCGACTTATGCATGGTCACGCTCACATAGCCCGAGTGCAGGTAGGCCCGCGAAAATGTGAGCTTGCTGCCGGAGCCGTCCGCGACCGCGGAGCGCGGAAAGCCGGCAATCACGTCGCACTTGCGCGCGAGCGCCTTGTCGAGTTCGTTTAGCGACACGCCGTCGTCGTCGCTGCTGGGAAAGCCGCCAGGCGCGAGCGACAGCGCAATGCCCGCCGTACGAAACGCTTCGCGCGCAACCGTTTGGTCGAGTACGGTCGACGGACTGCCGGGGAACGTGCAAACGCGCACACCGGCGCGGGCATGGCCGGGCATCAACGCGCCGGTGGCCAGCAACATACTGGAAAGGGCAAAGAAATTGAGTCGAGTCTTCATGATCTTGCTTCCGGGAAGGGCCGGGCCGCCGCGGCCTGCCTGCTCACGCGAATGCACGTCGAGCAGTCGGCTCGCGGCGGCCGCATGAACATCAGCCGTGGTTGAGTGCAAACACGTAGAGCGTGCCGCCGCGTGGAATTTTCTCCGCGGCCTTCGCCATCGGGCCGCCCCAGATCGGATTAGCGCCGCCGTAGCCAGCGAGAATCGCGACGTATTCCTTGCCGTCCACTTCAAACACCGACGGCTGCGCGACGATTCCGCTTGCGAGCTTCGGGCTCTTCCATAACACCTTGCCGGTCGCCGAATCGAACGCATACAGATGGCCGTCCAGCGAGCCGCTAAACGCAAGGCCGCCCGCGGTCGTGGCCACGCCGCCGTTCCACGGCAGCTTGCTCCAGTGACTCCAGAGTTTCTTGCCGGTGCTGACGTCGATCGCCTGTAGTTCTCCGTAGCCCTTGCTGCCTGGCTCCGGCTTGATCTCGAAACCTTCGCCGAGGTACGGCAGCCCTTCCATGTAAGTCACGGATTTGCCGGACAGCGACATGCACGCATGCAGCGCGGGAACGATCGCGATGTGCTTGTCGGGATCGTATGAAACCGACCACCAGTTCTTGCCGCCGAGGAAGCTCGGACAGGTTTCGATCGTCGTGCCGGTCTTCGGGTATTTCGACGCGTCCTGAATCGGGGCGCCGTCGGCTGTATAGCCAGTGACCGAAGTGGCCTTGACGAAGGGCTTGGCGTAGATCAGCTTGCCGGTGCCGCGGTCGATTGCGTGGAAGAAGCCATTGCGGTCCGCGTGGAGGATCGCGTCGTAGTCCTTGTCCTGATACTTGATGTTCGCGAGCACCGGCGTGTTGACGCCGTCATAGTCCCAGGTGTCGTGTTTGGTGTACTGGTAGTGCCATTTGAGATCGCCGGTTTTCGGATCGAGCGCGAGCAGCGAGTCCGAGTACAGGTTGTCTCCCGGCCGAAGATCGGCAAGCCACGGTCCGGGATTGCCGACGCCCCAGTACAGTGTTTCCGATGCGGCGTCATACGTGCCTGTCAGCCAGGCGGGTGCGCCGCCATGCTCCTGCATGCCGTCGGGCCAAGTGTCGCCGCCCTTCTCTCCAGCCGCGGGTACGGTGAACCGCTTCCACAGCACGTTGCCGTTGTCCGGATTCAATGCCGCGATGAAGCCGCGCGCACCATATTCGCCGCCTGCGCTGCCGACTACTAGCGCACCGTCGAGCGCAAGCGGCGCAAGCGAAAACGCGTAGCCGAGCCCGGGCTCGAACATCGCCTTGCGCCAGGCCAGCGAGCCTGTTTGCGCATCGAGCGCGACGACGTCGCCGTTCAACATCGCCACATAAACGTTCTTGCCGTACAGCGCGACGCCGCGGTTGATCACGTCGCAACATGCCGTCTTGAACGACTCCGCGCCGAGCTTCGGCTCGAACTTCCACAGTTGTTTGCCGCTTGCCGCATCGAACGCATAGACGTTGTCTTTCGGCGTGGTCACGAACAGATAACGGCCATTGACGATCGGCGTCGCTTCGAAGCCCTGTTGCAACTCTGCTGGAAACTTGTAGCTCCAGACCTGCTTGAGCTGCTTCACATTCGACGTATCGATCTGCTTGAGCGGCGAGTGGGCCTGACCGTTGTAGGTGCGGTAGTACGTCAGCCAGCCGGGATCGCTTTGCGCGGCTGTCAGACGTTCGTAGGTGACGGCTGGATAGTCGTCGGCCACGGCGGCCGATCCGCATAACAGACTGACGGCCGCGGCGACGCTTATCGCAAGTGCTCTCGGCCGCGTTGCCGAACTTGAACGTGCTTTCATCCTTGTCTCCTGTGTCGACCAGAGTTCGCGCTTTAGCGCGTTACTCTGGTCCCATGCAACTTGTTGCGGTCGACCAGAGTTCGCGCTTTAGCGCGTTACTCTGGTCCCATGCAATTTGTTGCGGTCGACCAGAGCTCGCGCTTCAGCGCGTTACTCCGGTCCCATGCAGCTTGCTGCGGTCGACCAGAGTTCGCGCTTCAGCGCGCTACTCCGATCCCATGCAGCTTGCTGCGGTCGACCAGAGTTCATGCAAAGCAGTCACTCCGGTCCCATGCCACATTGTTGCTGTTGAGTTATCGACGGGAAGCCGTGCGGCGACGCCATCGTCCGGGAACGCAGTCTCGCTGCGAGCCGTTCAAGGCAAGTCGCATGCCATTGCGGCAGCGCTTCGGCGCAAGACGCGCCAGGCTGGAAAGACGGGGACTAGCGACAGGAATAAGCGCGCTTCGCAACGCAACTGGAGTTGTTGCACGCTGACGCAATGGATCGTCGATGTGTTGCTAAAAAAGACAGCGCCGCAACATTGTTCTTCGCGAACCTGACGGCCGGCGACGACAGCCGCCTCGGCAAAGTACCGCAAGACTTCGCTCGACGACAGCTAGCAGTTTCCTCCGCCGAGCAGGAGCTGAGCCGCGCCCCGACCGCTTCACGTAATCGACGAAGCCAACGCGAACGCCTTCTGCAAAAAGTTCGCCGTCTTCGGCGGCGCTGCCTCGATACGCGAGGCCAGCGCGAGGCGGATCGAAATGGCGTTGCCGAGCACGTCGGTATAAGCAACGCCTTCGACCTGAATCTGACACACGGAAGCGGGCACGAGCGAAACGCCGAACTCCGCCGCCACCAGATTCACCACCGACGAAAGCTGCGGCGCCTGCTGTCCGGCGATCGGCTCGAAACCGGCCTCGCGACATGCGCCGACAATGACGTCGTGCAGCGTGGGGCTCGCCTCTCGCGGAAGCATCACAAACGGGTCTTCAGCTAATGCGGACAGCGCGATCTTGCGTTTCTTCGCGAGACGGTGCGTTGCCGGCAATACGATCCTCATCGGCTCGATTGCGATGTGATGGAACTGCACGCCCGCCGGCGACTGGCTGCCGAGACGCACGAAGGCGACGTCCACGCGGCCGTCGCCGAGGTAGGCGAGCAGTTGCGCCGTGTTGCCTTCGGCAAGCGTGAGCGTGACGTTCGGATAGTCCTGCCGGTAGCCGCGAATCAGCTTGGACACGACAGGATTGAACGCAGCCGACCCCGTAAAGCCGATATTGAGCTGCCCGATTTCGCCACGCCCGGCGCTCTGCGCTTTTTCGACCGCGAGCCGCGTGTCGTACAGGATGCGCTTCGCGTCCGCGGCGAATGCCTCGCCTGCCTCCGTCAACACCACGCCGTGACCCGTGCGGCGAAAAAGCCGCACGCCCATTTCATCTTCGAGAGCGTGGATTTGCTGACTGAGCGGCGGCTGGCCGATGCCGAGCCTTTCGGCCGCGCGCGTGACGTTGCGCTCTTCGGCGACCGCAAGAAAATAGCGAATGTGACGCAGTTCCATCTGATATCTGAAAAAACTATTTCAGTAAGACGCGATAGATATTGGACAGTATATCAGCGGTGCGACAAAATATCCCCATCGCGCAGTCCGCGTCCTATAAGTCTTCCCGCAATGCACAGCCTTTCATCGATAGACGATGAAGACAGGACGAGCCGCGCCGATTAGGGCGCGTGGCGCTGCGCCGTTGTGTTTATCTAATAAGGTGAAGGGGTCTACTGTGGCTGACACATTAAAAAAACCGAGGCCGGAATTCCGGAACATCGGTATCGGGCAGATATTGACGGCGTATCGCCTGCCGCTGGCAGGGCGCGTGTCGATCCTGCATCGCCTGAGCGGGGGTCTGCTGTTTGTTTTTCTTCCGTTCCTGCTGTACCTCTTCGACCAGAGCCTGACTTCCGAACTGAGCTTCGAGGTCTTCAAGGGCTTTCTCTCCAAC
>NZ_AWZT01000032.1 GCF_000472525.1 Paraburkholderia dilworthii | reverse complement strand
GGATCGACGGATCTGACTTCCGCTGGGGCTCAATGGAGGCGACGGCATGATGCAAACCGCTTACCAACATTGATCCCACTGGGAGCGTCCGAAGCGTGGACGATGGTCTGGAAGAAGCCGCAACTGACTGCTGCGCCCCGAGCGCGCCCAAAAGCGAGGCTCTCCATGCCTGTCCGACCAATGCGTGCAGCGTGCCGTGATTGATGAGCCGACTGCGGAAAGAAGCGTGACCCGCGCAAACGACGTTTCCGAAACCGAACCATCGGAGATCGGCCCTTGACATCACCGCCCAATTAAAGAAGCGAGTCGTTATGACCTCCACGCGGCGTATCCGCAATCGCTCGTTGCTCGACCCGACCGGATCGAAGTCGCGGAGCGTGTCCGATTCGACGGCACGGTCCAGACCCGTCTGGACGAGGACGCCGTGCTCAAGGCGCTTTCACAGCTACGAAACCGCGACGTCGAGGCAGTGGTAGTTGGTTTCCTGCACGCGCACGTTAATCCTGCCCACGAACTGCGGGTGCGCGAATTATTGGAAGGTACGGGTTGGCGCGTGTACACGGTTCTTTCGCACGAAATCCTGAACTCCGAAGGAGAATACGACCGGTTCTCGACGGCAGCGGTCAACGCCTATGTAGGCCCGCGGCTTAACGGCTATTTCAGCCGATTTGAGAATCGCATGCGTGAGGCGGGAGCCACGTTTCCGATCATGATCATGCAGTCGACCGGAGGCCTCCTGCCGATCGACCAGGCCGGCGCCTACGCAGTCGGATGCGTGACCAGCGGACCCGCTGGTGGGGCGATGGCTAGCGCCTTGTACGCTCGCTTAATGGACGCCCCTCTGGTTGTCACATATGACACCGGGGGTACCACAACGGACATCTCGCTGATCGAGGCCGGTACGCCTCTCGAGCGCCGCAAAACCGAGCACGAAGAATTGAAGATAGCGGTGCCTTCGATCGACATCAGCGTCGTGCCACTCGGCGGCGGGAGTATCGCGCGGCTCGATTCCGGCGGCATCCTGACGCTTGGTCCCCAAAGCGCGGGAGCCGATCCTGGGCCGGCCTGCTATGCACGAGGAGGCACGCTCCCCACCCTCACTGACGCGAACCTGGTGCTGGGGCTGCTCTCACCAAAGACTTTCCTCGGTGGCCGGATGGGACTGAGCATGGAACTCGCCCGCGCGGCGGTCGAGACTCTCGCCAGGCCGTTGGAGCTAAGCATCGAACGAACGGCTTTGGCGATTCATGCGCTTGCCAATGTACGCATCGCAGAGTCAGTACGAACCGCCACGCTTAAAAAAGGAATGGATCCCCGCGATATGACACTCCTGTCGTTTGGAGGAGCGGGAGGTGTTCACGCAGCTTCAGTTGCCAGAGAGCTGTCCATCGGGCGGGTGGTCATTCCCCGCGAGGCGTCCGTTTTTTCCGCTTTGGGGTTTCTGTCAGCCGACGTGCGCCTCGACGAGCAGCTTCCGATTGGAGCGCAGCTCGGCGCCGAAGCGATCCCCAAGCTCCTGGCTGCCCTGGATAAGCTGAAAGATGTTGCCGCCAGGCGTCTTGAGGCGTGTGGCTTTGGGCCCGAAAGGTCTCGCCTCACGCTTTTCGTAGACTGCCGCTACAAACGCCAGACCTCAACTCTTGAAGTTGCGATTCCTGCTGATATAGCCGACGCGGACCTTGCCGAGTTGATCCGCCAGTCTTTCAGTCAGCGATATCAGCAGTACTTTGGCCACATCCATGCGGACGAGGAGCCGTTCATCGACGTGTGTCGGGTGTCAGCCTATGGTGTCGTTGGTCAGAACAATCGGCTGGACGAGGGAGGGAGTGCAGGAAACAGTCTGCCGCGTCCTGGCGGCTTTTCAGAAACGCGCGACATCTTCATGGACGGTTGGTCTACCGTGTCCGCTCATTGGTTTGACGAACTCCTGGTCGGCACAAAGATCTCCGGACCGGCAATTATCGAGTCCGCTACAACGGCGATTCTTGTGCCGTCTTTCGTGGTTGCAAACGTGGATCGTCTCGGCAGCCTTGTGATCGAACAAACAGCAAAGGGAGGTCGCTCCTAATGGATGCAAACTCGAATACAGTTGACCCGCTAACTCTCTCGGTCGTGCGACACAAACTGATCTCTGTTGCCGAAGAGGTCGTGGAAGTGATGACCCAGACCAGTTTTTCGCCGATTCTCAATCAGTCGCGCGATTTTTCGTCCGCAGTCCTGAGCGGAAAAGGCGAAGTCCTGGCGCAGGCTGAGAGAGTGCCAATCCACATGGGTGCGCTGTCATTCGCCGTGCAGGCGATGATTGAGGCCTTCGACGGAGAGGTTCGCAACGGCGACGTTATCGTTTGCAACGACCCATATTTCGGTGGTAGCCATTTACCTGACGTCACACTTGCAGCACCGGTCTTTGTCGACGGCGTGCTCACGATGTGGATTGCGAACCGGGCTCACCAGGGCGATATTGGCGGAATCTCTCCTGGCGGTTACAGCCCCTCCGCAACGGAAATCTGGCAGGAAGGGCTTCGGATCCCGCCAACAAAAATGGCAAGCGGCGGAGAACTTCGGACGGATTTCGTGCGCATGCTTTGCGTCAACTCGCGCACCCCCGACGACATGCGTGGCGACATGATGGCCCAACTGGCGTCCGTACAGCGAGGGGCTGCACGAGTGAGCGAGCTTTATGCGCGCTACGGTCTGCCGACAATGGAGGCAGTCTGCACTGAAATCCTGAACGCGGGTGAACGCTCCATGCGCCGCCAGTTCGGCGAATGGAAACGAGGCACATTCGAAGGAGTTAGCTATCTGGACCCGTTCACGTCGAACGATGATCCGGTGCCAGTTAAAGTAACAGTGACTCTTGATGGAACGTCCGCTGCCGTGGATTTCAGCGAATGCCAGGACCAGTTCGGTAACTTCATCAACAGCCCCTTGGCAAATACCATTGCCGCAGTCAATGTTGCCTTCATGTACCTCAGCGAAGCGCGCGAATCTCTCAATGACGGTAGTTCCAGAGCTGTCTGCGTCAAGACTCGCAAAGGAAGTTTCGTCGATCCTAGACCTCCCGCAGCAGTGGCCGCATGCACGACCCTGACTGCAAGCGTGATCATTGAAGCAGTGATGGATGCGATGGCCGAAGCTGTGCCTCACCGTGTCGTTTGCGGCTTTGCCAGAAGATTTCGAGTCGCCATCAGCGGAACAGACCGCGCTGGGCGTTCTTTCATCTGGCACAGCTTCGCGAACCGGGGTGGTGCAGGAGCTCACCAGGGCGGAGACGGCTGGTCCAACATTGGCGTTGTTCACAACCCGGGCGGCGCACCGTCTCCGAGCGTCGAGCGCACAGAATCGGCTTACCCATTTGTGGTGGAGGCCTATTCGCTCCGTCCGGACTCCGCGGGGACTGGGCAGTTCCGCGGCGGGCTCGGAGGTGTATATGCAATACGCTACGAGGGAACCACGCCAGCGCGCATCACGCCCACAGGAGACGGTGAAGTGATTGCACCGTACGGCCTTCGTGGCGGACAACCGGGTGCAGTGCATCACTACACCATCGAACAGGGCGGGAAGACGGCCACCTTAGGCAGCAAAGACGCAAACGCGACCCTGATGCCCGGAGCGGTGCTGACGCTGCGTTCAGCGGGAGGAGGAGGATTTGGCGATCCGAAACTCCGTGAGCCGTCCCTGGTGAAACAAGATCTCGAATATGGCTACGTAACCGGCTAAGTCCCGGTCGAGTATGTGCAGATGCCGGCCAGAGTATGGCCGGCTTTTACCTAAAGATTCGAAATGAAGAAGGTATTTTTCTTAATGCAATTGGCGTGCTAACAAACGTGCGAAGCATTTCAATTGCCGTGTCACTGCGACCACGCCACAGCGCGTCGCGCACCTTGACAAGGAGACGCCCTATCGCCGGATAATTTCCGGTAGGTTAGAAAAACAGCTGTACGCTCAAAGGGAAGATCGTATGGCGTGCATCTTCATGCTGATACGGAACCAGTCAAGAATCCTGGGTGACACCTGAGGGGCTATCGTGTGACCAGCGAGCGCATTCCACGAGCACTATCCGAAATCACGTCGATTATGGTCGATGGAACCCAGCCGCATTGGTCGAGCGCACCCGCCACCTGAACCCGCGTCAAGCTCGGACACTGCAAGGCAGACACAAATCTCCGGGCCATTTGACCGTCGCGCTCGCAGCGCTGCCAGGAGTTGACGACCTTCGGCAGAGACAACCCGAAATCGGCGCGGGTGGCGCCATTCACTGGACGTTTAACGGAGCCAACGGGGACTGTCTCGTCCGTTCCCTGTCGTTGCAAAAAAATTTTCCAACGCAGTTCCATGGCCGTCTCCCCAGTAGGTCAACCACTGCAGTTTAGACCAGGCGTGCCTCCCCCAGATTCTGTCCACTCGCAACGACATGGCCAGCGGCAATTCTGAACACCAACAGCAGCTGGCAAAACTGGAAGCGTGTCTGGGCGTTCCCGTACTCACCCGCGTAGGCAACCGGCTGTTTTTCACGCCCGTCGGCGAGACACTGACTAAGCGCGCTCGCGAGGTGTTTCATGAGCTCGAGCAGGCGCGTTTCGAAGTGGATGCGTTGACAAGCGGCATATCCCGAAAGATTTCCGTCGGCGCGGTCGCGACGGTGATGCCCGTCTTCGCGCCCGAACTCGTGATCGAACTGAAAAAGCGTGCGCCGCATGTGAACTTGAGCTTTTAGGAGGCGACCAGCGACCGGCTATTTCCGATGCTCACTGCCGGCGCGCTCGATTTCGCCTTGAGCCGCACTGCCCCGCCGCGCGCCGAAGCGGCGGCCTTCGCTTCGCATGCCGTTCTCGACAATCCATCGTGATGGTGTGCGGGCGCGATCGTCCGCGCGCTGTGCGCCGCACGATCGGCCCTGCTGACCTCTCCGGACTGCCGTGGATTCTGCCGCCGTGCGGAAGCGCTAGGTTTCTCGCGCCCGAGGCGTGGATGCACGCGCGCGGACTCGAGCTTCCCGATGGATGCGTGCAATCGATCTCGTTGCAAGCCAATGAAGCGATGATCGCGGCGTATCGGTTTCTCGCGTTGATGCCACTCGCAGTGGCGCGTCATGGCGTGAATAGGGAGAAGCTCGCAATCCTTCCGTTGGAAGGGACACGTTTTCTCGAGACAGTGCAACTGTTCTATATCGAGACAGTTGAAAAGCAGCTCTCAACATTGCTGCTGACGCAGGAGGCTGAGCCTCGCAATGGAGCGCGACTGGGTCGGGCAATCCGGCAACTCCGTCGCGGACAGCGGCTGACCCGGCGCGGCCGCTGACAGGCGACGACACGCGGCATGAGCCGGCTGTGAGTCACCAGCTTACCAAGCGAGGAAAACGTCATTGACAGCGCAAGTGCGTGTAAATTCGGATCCAGTGGCTTGCGACCCGCCACCGCGTCTTCGAATCGGTCGCCATCGAGTAAGTCCTGCAGTCTTACAGGAGCCGGTATGAACACGAAGCACAACAAAAGAGAACATCTCGAAGCCGCAGCGTCACATCACGAGAAGGCAGCGCGATATCACCGCGAGGCGTCGCGTCATTTCGAGGCCGGCAAAGACTATGCTCACGCCGCCCTCCAGTCGATGATGGCCCAAGGCCACACGTTGCACGCGATCGCTCAGGCACACGATGCCGGTGCACACAGCGCCAGTACCCCGCCGGCAACGCCTGCATCGGCCGGCTCTGGCAAAAGCAGTGAGATCGCGGCAAAACATCATTCAACGGCAGCGGAGCTTCACGACCAGGCCGCGCAGCATATGCGCCACGCCGTCAAGCTCTTCGATCAGGACCGCAGTGCAGTCGCCCACGACGCGCAGCTAGCGCTCTCCCTTGCACTGCGTGCCTTGTCCCATGGCAACGAAGCAGCCAAGCTATTTGTGAACGTCGCTTCCGTCGGAGCTTCCTGAGTGATGTTGTATGAACTGAAACCGTCACATTGTGTCTGACCGAGTGTTTCGGATGGAGCGGTTCCGTTGGTCTCGCTTATTGAGCATAGCGAAGGCTGAGCCGCTGCCTTCCCCGGCACCGGCGCCATATAGCATTGGGTTGTCTTGCAAATCGGGGGCGCAGACCAGCCATAAAAGATCCGCGCACGGCAAAATCCAGCGTTCCACTCACCCGGGCTATGCCTTTTCGTCCAGCCAGTCTGCCGCAATGGACTTCGCATGAGCGACGGCCTCGTGCGCGTTAAGGAACACGCCGAGCTGTTCCCAATTCTCTTCGGCCGCGTAAGTCCCCTTCATACCGAGTGCCCTTTGCACGCGTAACTGCGCCGAGTACCTGCCGTCCTCCAGTGGTCGAGCAGTTGCGATGACTTTGTGCGGGAGACCTGATCTCTCCGGCTGAATCAACTCGACAGGACCGCCCGGCACGCCAATGTTCTTCAGCTCGTTCCTCACTTTGCAGTCTGGGCAGTAGAAGCACCACCCCTCGTTCTCGCGAATGGATCCGACCTGCCCGCGGGCCAGCACGGCACGACATTCGACGTTTTCGCAGATGAACGGCATAGCAGTCTCCGGAGTTGTTTGCGAGAAAATCCTAGCATGAGCACCATCGCCCAACCATCGGCATTGTTGCCGTGCCTGTTCCGCGTGCTAGCGGCCGAAATCAAGCCCGGCGCGTTGTCTAAGCGGCCGGTTTCGGGCAGGCCTGAACTCTCGACCCCGAAAGCGGCATGTAGCCCGGTCGGCGGCGTGCGCGCGTTTGTCACTCTTACACGCTTCCCAGGAAAACCCTCAAGCGCGGGTGGGGGTGATCGCGGTACGCGGGCGCAGCGTTGCCATGATCAAGTACATTCCGCCGCCGATCAGCACGCCGAAGAACCACCCATAGCTATTCCACCAGACCGGCAGCAGGTTGGTGAAGTTAGGCAGGAAGGTAGAAAACACGCTGCCGACCGCGGCGGAGACCAACGCGTTGACGTTCCAGCCGCCTTCGTAGCGGTACTCGCCGTGCTCCTGGTAGAGCGCCGCGACGTTGATGTTGCCCTTGGCCACCAGATAGTAGTCCACCAGGATGATCCCGAGCAGCGGACCCATCGTGGCACCGATGGCGTTGACGAAGTGTGCGGCGTTGCCTTCCCACGGCGCAAATGGGTAGAGCACCAGCGCGATGATCGCGGCGATGTAGCCGCCCTTCTTGAAGCTTATCTGCCGAGGGAACACGTTGGAAATGTCGAACGCCGCCGACACGAAATTGGCGACTACGTTGATGCCCAGCGTGGCGACCGCGAAGGTCAGCGCCGCGATGAATGCCAGCAACCAGCTATCGAACTTGGCCGAGATCTGCTCGGGGTGCAGCAACACTTCGCCGTAGACCTTGAAGGCAGCGATGGTGGTAACGCCGGCGACCAGTGAGAACGCGATGAGGTTGACCGGCAGGCCCCACAGATTTCCTTTCTTCACTGCATCGCGGTTCTTCGCGTAGCGTGAAAAGTCGCAGAAGTTCAGGTACAGCGCCGCGAAGTAGGTGATCCAGGTCGCACCCACTGCCATCAGCGCCCAGAACGAGCCGGGCTCGCCGCTGACGCCGGCATCGCGGGTCTTCTCGAGCAGCACGTTCATCGGAATGCCATGGTCGAACGAGAAGCCTCCGGCCTGGACGCATAGGCCGATCGCCAGGATGAGCATCGCGAGCCACACCGCCGGACCGGCTTAGTCCTGGAATTTGCGCACGGTTTCCATGCCCTTCTGGATGATGAGCAACTGCAGCGCCCAGATGATCGCATAACAGATGACCTCCAGCCCGGAGTGGCCGAGGAAATGCGTCCCCTTGTGGAACGCCATCATGCTGTCGCTGCGGATCAGCAGCGCGACCACCGCACCCGATGCGGCAGCCGTCTGTGCGCCGTACCAGAAGCAGGCCACCACGGCGCGAACCAGTGCTGCCAGGTTGGCGCCCCAGACCCCGAAAGAGGCGCGCGCCAGCACGGGGTAAGGCACGCCGGTCTTCTCGCCGGCGAAGCCAATCAGGTTCATCAGCGCGAAGATCACCAGCGAGCTGAGCCCGATCGCCAGCAGGAAGTTTATAAAGCTACCGCACAGCAGGAACAGGCTCGCGGCGAGGTAGTAGCCCCACAGGCTGTGCACGTCCGAGGTCCAGACGTTGAAGATGCTGAAGGCACCCCAGTTGCGCTGCCTGGCGGGCGCGAGATCTTCGTTATAGAGGCCGGAGGAAGGATCGCGGATTTCCATCTGTCATCTCCTTTGATCACGTCGAACCAAGGAAGCACCGCCGGACACACCTGGGCGGAGATGCCCCGCGTTTGAAGCCAGCTGGCATGCAGCATACTGTATGTCCTTTGGCGCAGCGTCTCGAATGGGTTAACCCTGATCGAGACGTATGCTGGCATCCCTTTGTCTTCATGGTCTTCACAGAACGGGATACAGGTAGACGGATAACACGTCTTAAGAACCCTGCACCTGCTCTGACGCCGTCACATCCAGAGTAGAAGGCCATTTGATACGTGACTGGCAGATGTGTGGCGGCAAAACAAAGTATTTGCCGTGTGCGCCGGCCCAAGCGAACGCAGTTGCGTTATTGGCGACGCTTTGACAGCGTTTCGCACTGGCGAAGCTGTCGGCTACTTGTTGCAGAAACAGCTAGACAGAAGAGTGCGACTTCATCAAATCGAATATCGATTCTGTGGGCCACGGACATATTGCGTTTTCGCGATCTCAAGTAGCCTCTCGCGAAATTCGTCAAATGCCACAAGTACCGACTGTTCGTCGGATCCCAGTGCCGGTTGCAGGCCTTTTAGCGTTGCGCTGCCGACCTGAAACGTGATTTCCCGGGAATCGTCATATCCCAGTACGCAGCAGCCATACGGGGCTTCCGCGGGCACCGGCACGTTATCGGCCATGGCGCTGCCCTCGCAACACACTGTGCTCGATCGAGAGCTAGGGCCGTTCCGCGACCCCGCAAGTCTAAATGGACGTTCGAAGGGGCTTACAAAATCATGCTAAAGAAAAATATGTCGGCAGCCGTTAAAACGATCAGCGCTCAATATCGGCCGTCAGAAGCGGCAAACCGGTGATAATCGCCTTCCCGGTATGGACTTCTAGTTCGCTTGAGCGTGCGCGACGCGGGCTACGCGAAGACCATCAATAAACGTCGAAAATAAAAAGCCACCGCGATCGACCATGAGACCAGAAATACTGGGGCACGCAAGCGCGCCCACCATCCCGAGCAGCTCTGCTGACACGGCGGTCGTATCGCTTCCATTACCCGTCGTTCAACTGACGCCAAAACAGTTGAAAGTCGAGATTGCGTTGCGTGTCTGTACCGCGACCGCGCTTTCTATATTTCTCGCTTCCGCGATTGTCCAGTTGATGAAGGATCCTTCGCGAATCACCTTGCTGCTTTTTGCATTCACCGCGCTCCTGGACATGGGATTGGTCGTGTCCACCCGCATCGCGCGCGAGCGGGACTGGGCGCCACTCAGCATGGTGATGACTATGTTCGGGACCTTCTATTACGTCGCCTTTCGATTGGAGCCAGGCACTCATCTAATTCCTGAAGTGGCAGCCGCCGGATTGCAAATCACCGGCTGGGTCATCCAAATCAGTGCAAAGCTCGCGCTGCGGCGCTCATTCGGGCTTCTGCCCGCAAATCGAGGAGTTGTTGTACGCGGGCCTTATCGCGTAGTGCGCCATCCGATGTACATCGGATATTTGATTACAGACGTCGGCTTCCTACTTCCGAACTTCGGAATTCAGAATGTCATCCTGATCGCATTGCATTTCGGCGTGCAGGCTTGCCGAATCATTCGGGAGGAACGTGTGCTCTCGAAGGACCGCAGTTATCGCGAATACATGAGCCGCGTCCGGTATCGGTTGATCGTTGGTGTGTTCTGAGAATGCCGGCGAGGAGCAAGCAGGCTGCAAGCTGATTCGCTCGAGCCACGTTGCCAGGGATGCGACGATCCCAAGCAAGCGCATGGGCCCGGTTTGCCTGATAGTCTGGAGATCCGCTATTTCGCCGGATTTGCCTACTGATGGTGGACGACGCCCGTCCAAGCGCGCTGGCCACCGAACGGAATATTCGCGTGATCGATTCTCACACAGCGTTTTCCAGATCATCAAATATCTTACGAGCAGGAGTTCATCACGTAATTGCAATCTCATTTGAACTGTCCAAAATCTCATTTAAAGCGGCGGGATCTCAACTATTGAGTCGTCTTATGGCAAAGACAGTGGCGGCGGACGGTTCCCTTCCGACCCTTCTGTACCGGACATCATCCTTAAATCCGTACAGGTACTGTACCGGCAACGCTCGCTAGAATGCTCCAAAGTCCCCGCCCGACCCCGGAGTCCGTCATGTCTTACTTCACGCTCAGCGCGCTGCCCGCCGGCATTCTGTTCGCCCTCGTCACCACCATCACGCCGGGCCCGAACAACACGATGTTGCTGGCCTCGGGCGTCAACTTCGGTTTTCGCCGCACGCTGCCGCATCTGTCGGGCATTAGCGTCGGCGTGGTGCTGTTGATGCTGTCGGTAGGTATCGGCCTCGGCGAAGCCTTCATTCATTTTCCGGTGCTCTACATGGTGCTGGAAGTCGCGAGCGTCGCTTACCTGCTCTATCTCGCGTGGAAGATCGGCACGTCCGGCGAATTGAAGGTACGGCAGGGCGAGCGTCGTCCGATGAAGTTCTACGAAGCCATCGCTTTCCAGTGGGTCAATCCGAAGGCGTGGATGATGGTGCTGACCGCCGCCACCACGATTCACCTGAGCGAGAGCTACAGCATGAACGCGATTGCAATGGCTGCGGTGTTCTATGTGATCGGCTTTCCATGCATCTGCCTGTGGGCGGGTTTCGGCACTGCGATGCGCCGTGTGCTGTCCGATCCGAAGCGTCTACGCGTGTTCAACATCGCGATGGCGCTGCTGCTGGTGTGCTCGCTCTATCCGATCGCACTGAAGCTGATCGACGCAACGAGCGCCTGAGCACCTGAATGCCCGAACGCGGCTAGATCGCTCCACGCCCTACCTGTTCGATGAAGCGCCACAACGCGTCGTCGGTCGAATAGGGGGCGTTGAAGCGGAACCATGCACTCGGCGCGTCGTCGGGACGAAAGTAGGAGCCGGGCGCGAGCCAGATGCCGTGCGTGAGCGCGGCGGTCGCAACGTCGCCAGCGCGCGTGGGATCGACAGGCAGGCGCGCCCACAGAAAAAGCCCCGCTCGCGGGCGATGAAACACTTCGAGCCCAAGCGAATCCAGCCGCTCCTCGACGGTTGCATGCGCGAGCTTCAGCCGCTCGTTCACGGCTTCCACGTGACGTGCGTAGCGCCCTTCGAGCAGCACCTTGTCGACGATCCGCTCGATCGCTTCCGACGACGTCAGCCCCACCGCCATCTTCGTGCGCGCCAGTTCGCGCAGCACCGCGCGCTCAGCGACCACGTAGCCGCAGCGTAGGCCCGGGGTGACCGTCTTCGAAAAACCGCTGACGTACAGCACGCGCTGCAACCCCTCCATCGCGGCAAAAAGCGGCGCGCCGGGCGGCGCGAGTTCGCGGCTCACGTCGTCCTCGATCACCCACATGCGCTGACGTTCGGCGATCTGCAGCAAGCGAAACGCGGCCGACATGCCGAAAGTCGCGCCGGTCGGATTCTGCAGCGTCGTGTTGACGAAAATGGCCTTGGGCTTGTGCTGCGTGACGAGCGTTTCGAGCACATCGGTATCGACGCCTGCGGGCGTGCGCGGCACGCCATGCACGACAAGCCCCGCGAGCTTGAGAATTTGCAGCAGATTGCAATAACCCGGATCTTCGACGATCACGGAGTCACCCGCGCGCAGCAACGTACGCACGATCAGATCGAGCCCCTGCGTCGCGCCTTGCGTGAGCAACACATTGGAGACGTCGACCGGCAAGCCGCGCCGGTCGAGCTGCTCGGCGATCCGCTCGCGCAACGGCGCGAACCCGTATGGATGACCGTAATCGCCGAGCCGCGCCGCCGGCACACGGCTCATCGCGCGCAGCGCGTGTTGCAGACCTGTTTCGTTGATCCACTCGTTCGGCAGCCAGCCCCCGCCTGACTTGATCGGCACCGAATGATCGGCGAACACGTCGGACAGCAGCCATGTCGCGGTGAGGCTCGGCGGCTGCCAGTCGGTCACCGCGGCCCGCACGGGCGACGAGCGCGCCGCCACCCGATACCCGGAGCCGCGCCGCGCGACCACGAGCCCCATCGACACGAGACGGTTGTACGCCTCGGTGACCGTGAACGTGCTCAGTTCGTGACTCTGCGCCAGTTGCCGCACCGACGGCAACAATGCGCCCGCGCGCAGCGACTGCGCCTCGATAGCCTGGGCGAAGCCTTGCACGACCTGGTCGACGAGTGTCGGGGCGGCGCGCCGGTCGCGCTCAAGGTTCAATTCGATCATGGTCAGGACGAAAAAGCCGGCCGCGGCGAACGGCCCCGAGTGAATGACACGGAATGAAGCGCGCGGCAATCTGCTGTTCGACGCCCCACCCGCGCGATGCCGTCGACACAGTTGCCGCGAATCCACCAACACAGTTAGCGCGACACTGCGCCAACTGTTTATGCCGCCATTAAACCGCGAACGCTACAGTTTTGGCTATGCCCACGGAAAGTGCCTTGGGGACGCCCGAACCATACGCTCGGGCGCCCCACAGGAAGTGTCCTTGGGGAAACCACTTCGAGGAGAAACCCCCATGACTTCGCGCCCCGTCATCGACGATCTGTCGTCTTTCTGGATGCCCTTTACCGCGAACCGCCAGTTCAAGGCCGCGCCGCGCCTGCTGGAATCGGCGAAGGGCATGTATTACCGCAGCACGGACGGCCGCGAAGTGCTCGACGGCTGCGCGGGTCTGTGGTGCGTGAACGCGGGCCACGGCCGCGATGAGATCGTCGCCGCGATCACGCAGCAACTCTCCACGCTCGACTTCGCGCCGACTTTCCAGATGGGCCACCCGCTCGCATTCGAAGCGGCCACGAAGGTCGCCGAACTGATGCCTGATGGCCTCGACCGCATCTTCTTCACGAACTCGGGTTCGGAATCGGTCGACACCGCGTTGAAAATTGCGCTCGCCTATCACCGCTCGCGCGGCGAAGCGCAGCGCACACGTCTGATCGGCCGCGAGCGCGGTTATCACGGCGTGGGCTTTGGCGGAATTTCGGTCGGCGGCATCGCGCCCAATCGCAAGACCTTTTCCGGCGCCTTGCTGCCGGCGGTTGATCACCTGCCACACACGCACAACCTCGAACACAACGCTTTCTCGAAGGGTCCGCCGGCTTGGGGCGCGCATCTCGCGGAGGAACTTGAGCGCATCGTCACGCTGCACGACGCGTCGACGATTGCGGCCGTGATCGTCGAACCGGTCGCCGGCTCGACGGGCGTGCTGATTCCGCCGCAAGGTTATCTGCAAAAGCTGCGCGAGATCTGCACGAAGCACGGCATCCTGCTGATTTTCGACGAAGTCATCACGGGCTTTGGCCGCATCGGCAAGGCCACGGCGAGCGAATACTTCGGCGTCACGCCCGACCTGATCACAATGGCCAAGGCGATCAACAACGCGGCGATTCCGATGGGCGCGGTCGCGGCAAGCCGCACGGTGCACGACACGATCGTCAACGCGGGCGCGCAAGGCGCAATCGAGCTCTTTCACGGCTACACATACTCCGCGCACCCGGTTGCCGTTGCCGCGGCCATCGCCACGCTAGACCTGTATCGCCGCGACGGACTGTTCGAGCGCGCCGCATCGCTCGCGCCAACTTTCGAAGCCGCGGCTCACTCGCTGCGCGGCGCAAAGCACGTGAAGGACATCCGCAACCTCGGCATGATCGCGGGCATCGAACTCGAATCACGCGACGGCGCGCCGGGCGCACGCGCCTATGAAGCATTCGTCAAATGCTTCGAAGCGGGCGTGCTGGTGCGCTTCACCGGCGACATCCTCGCGTTCTCGCCGCCGCTCATCATCAATGAAGAGCAGATCGCGCACATCTTCAAGACGGTCGGCGACGTGCTGGCTACCGTGCAGTAAGCCGCATCGGAACAAGACCGGCTCAATGATGCGCGCGCGCAGCCCGCGTCTGAGCCGCCTTCTTGGCCGCAGCCGAACGGCCGGCCGCACCCTTGGTCGCAGCGGCTTTCTTTGCTGCCGCCGAGCGGCTCGCCGCCGGACGCTTCGCTGCCGCCGACTTTGCCTGTTTCGACATCGCCGAGTGCGATGCGCCCGCCTTGCTTTCGCGCTTCAGTACGTTGGTGGTGGTACGTGAGCGCTTCGCCGTCGACTCCTTGCTGGCCGTCTTTTTTGCAGCACCCTTCTTCTGTCCCGCGGCGCTGTCCTTTTCCGCCTTCTTGCGCGTAGCCTCGCTCGCGGTGCCCTTCTTCGGCGCCTTCAGATCGACGCCCGCGCGACGCGCTTCCGAGAGGCCAATGGCGATCGCCTGCTTGGGCGACCTGACGCCGTGCTTGCCGGCGCGCACCTTGTCCACCTGCTCCTTGACGAACTCTCCAGCTTGCGTGCTCGCCGACTTGCCGGCGCGTTTGTCGGCTTCGGCACGCCTCACGGTTTTCTTTTCGGGCATGACAGTTCTCCAATTGACTGTGGCCCATGTCATTCAGCAATGCTTGTGCCGGGGTCCTAACGCGACTTGCCAGGACTCGCGCCGTTCACGTGGACGGCGTATGGTGTCGTCAAGGGTCGGCGCTTGACCGGCCCGAACGGGAGATATCCATGAAGATCCCCACCGTGCGCGCGGGCGCGCATATCGAAGGCGTGCATTGGATCGCCGAATACGCGGAAGATGTCCACGAGATTCGCATCTTCCGCGAGGGGCAGGAAATCGACGTGCACGACGCGCCTTCGTCCCTGTTCGGCGACGAAGAGAACGCAGGCTCGAAAAGTACCGCCGATCATCGCGCGGTCGAGGCAGCCGTGCTGGCGTATCTGAGGCGCTTTGTGGCCGAGCACGACGCCGAGGAATAGTGCCTTCACCTATGCGCGGCCGCCGGTGAAACGTCCGGCGAACTAGCGCCTCGCAACGGCATCGGCGTCGGCTTTCGTGGACGCCTGCGGCATGGGCCGCCGCAGGCGTGGCGGCACGCTAGCGCCGCAAGAACAGGCTTATTCGGCGGGCCGCAGCTTCTTCACCTCGGCGTCAGAAGGCTGCACGCTCGCGCCGTCGATGTAACGATACGACGTCATCACGCCCTTGCCGTCCTTCACACCGGTCACGCCGACGTAAGCGCCCATCGTCGACTGATTGTCCTGCGCGCGATAGGTGATCGGCCCGAACGGCGTCTCCACGCCAAGGCCCTTGAAAGCCGCCGCGAGCTTGTCGGTATCGACGGAACCGGCCTTTTTAATGCCGGCCGCAATCGACATCAGCGCCGAATAACCGACCACCGAGCCGAGCCGCGGATAGTCGTGATACTTCGCCTGATAGGCGTCGACGAACTTCTTGTTGGCCGGCGTATCGATCGAATACCACGGGTAGCCCGTCACGATCCAGCCCGTCGGCGCTTCGGCGCCCAGTGGATCGAGATAATCCGGCTCGCCCGTCAGCAGCGAAACGACGCTGCGGTCCTTGAACAAACCGCGGGTGTTGCCCTCACGCACGAACTTGCCGAGATCGGCGCCGAACAGCACGTTGAAGATTGCGTCGGGTTTCGCATCGGCGATCGCCTGCGTGACGGCGCCCGCATCCACGTTGCCGAGCGGCGTAGCCTGTTCGGCCACGAACTGCACGTCAGGCTGCGCGGCGCTCAACAGCTTCTTGAAAGTCGCGACCGCCGATTGCCCGTACTCGTAGTTCGGATAGACGAGCGCCCAGCGCTTCTTCTTCAGTTTGGCGGCTTCCGGCACGAGCATCGCAACCTGCATATACGTGGAAGGACGCAGACGGTACGTGTACTTGTTGCCGTCGGCCCAAACGATCTTGTCGGTCAACGGTTCGGCGGCGAGGAAAAATATCTTCTTCTGCTTCGCGAAGTCGGTGAGCGCGAGTCCCGTGTTCGACAGGAAACCGCCGAACAACAGTTGCACCTGTTCCCGCGCGATCAATTCCTGTGCGACGCGAATCGTGTCGCCGGGGTTGCCGTTATCGTCGCGTGAAACCACTTCGAGCTTTTTGCCGAGCACGCCGCCCGCGGCGTTGATCTGTTCGAGCGCAAGATTCCAGCCGTTCTTGTAAGGCCCGAGAAAGGCGGGCTGCGCCTTGTAGCTGTTGATTTCGCCGATCTTGATGGTCTGCTGGGCGTTCGCGCCGAAGGCGGCGAACGACAGCACCGTCGATAGCGTAAGGCGAGAGATCCATCCTGCGCGCGTAGTCATGCGTTTCTCCGTATCAAAGGGATTGCGGGAATGCGTTGGTTTTCTATCAGGCGTAGCAGCGGCGCTCAAGCGAACTGTTGGCCGGTCGCTGCGTTGCGCGCTCACTCGATGCGCGGCATTGCGCGAATCCGGGCGACGCTCGCGGCGACGTCCTGCCAGGCCGGCTTGCCGCCCGCGAACTGCTGGCGCAGATACGACACGAGTTCGGCGACCTGGGCGTCGTTAAAACTGTCGCGGTAAGCCGGCATCGTACCGAGTTCGGGCCGCGCAGGCGAGCCGATGCCGTCGAGTATCACGCGGATCAGATTATCGGGCGTCGCGCTGTGCACATTCGTGTTGAGCGCGAGCGACGGATGCGCGCCGAACAACTGCGGCCCGCTGCCCGTGTGATGACACGCGGCGCATGCGCCGTCAAAAAGCCGCGCGCCGACGCCGGCCGGCATGCCGGTAATCGCGCTCGCGTGTTCGTATTGACGCGCCATCGCGGCGGCATCGACATTGGCTTCCACAGGGTTGAGCGACGCGAGATAGTTTGCCATCGCGCGAATATCGCTGTCGGGCAACGCAGCGAGGTCGGCGACGACGGGCGCCATCGGCCCCGCCGCGACGCCGTGCAGCGGCGCGTGGCCAAAGCGCAGGTAGCTGAACAGTTCATCCTCGGTCCAGGGCACCGGCGAGTTCGAGAGCGACGACAACGCGGGCGCTTCCCAGCCTTCCGCACTGCCGCCGCCCATGAACGCCGCGCCGGTTTTCTCGGCGCCGAACGCGTTGCGCGGCGTGTGGCACGCGCTGCAATGCCCGAGACCGTTGACGAGATACGCGCCGCGATTCCATTGCGCGCTTTGCGTTGGGCTCACGACGAAGGTATTGCGTCCGAGAAAGAGGCCGTTCCATGCGGCCATCAGCGGACGCGCACTGAACGGAAACGGCAGCTTCGTTTCCGGTGGGCGAAAGCGCACCGGCGTTGGCGACATCAGGTACGCGTAGAGCGCCTTGAGGTCGTCGTCGGAAGTGTTTTTGAACGACGTGTACGGAAACGCCGGATACAGCCGATGTCCGTCACGGCTAACGCCCTCGCGCATCGCGCGAACAAACGCTTCGAGCGACCATGAGCCGATGCCGGTCTGCACATCGGGCGTGATATTGGTGCTATAGACAGTGCCGAACGGCGTCTCGAGCGGCTTGCCGCCGGCGTTCGGCACACCGTTGCGCGCGGTATGGCACACCGCGCAATTGCCGAGTGACGCCAGCAATTTGCCGCGCGCGATCAATTCCGGCGCGAAGGTACTCGCGAGCGGCGGCACAATCGGCGCAATGGCCTGCGGCGCCAGCGACAACGCACCAAGCCAGCCCGCCGCGCCTGCTGCAAACGCGCCCAGAAAACCGAGCCGCCAGCGCTTTTTCTTTCGCGCTGCGGCGTCTTGAGCCTGAGCATCCGCGAGCGCCGCGCGGATCGTTTCCGGCGTGAACGGGGGCCTGCGAAAACGCACGCCGGTCGCGTCGTACAACGCGTTGGCAATCGCCGCCGCGCCGGGCAGCGACGCCGACTCGCCCGCGCCCATCGGCGGCTCGCCGTGACGCGGCATCATCACGACATCGATGACAGGCACTTCACGGAACGTAAGGATCGGGTACGCGCCCCACTCCTGGCTCGTCACCGCGTTCCGGTCGAACGTCACGCGTTCTTTCAACGCGCGGCTCGTCGCCTGAATCACGTTGCCGTGAATCTGATGACGTACACCGTCCGGGTTGATCGTCGTGCCGTTGTCCTGGCCGACCACCACGCGCGTCACCGCGAGTTCGCCGCTTCGGCGATTCACTTCCACATCGGCGACCCACGCGCACCACGCCGCGCCGAAGCCAGGAAACTTGCTGTGCACATAGCGCGCGTAGGCAATGCCACGGCCGCGCGCGATGTCGCCTTCTTCGCCATGCCCGTTTGTTCCGGGCTCGCGCGGCTGCCAGCCGGCACGCTCGGCGACCGCCTTGACGAGCTCGACCGCACGCGGATCGCTCAGATGCTTCAGACGAAACTCGACCGGATCGGCGCCCGCTTCCACGGCTAGTTCGTCGATGAACGACTCGTGTGCGAATGTATTCGGCAACGCGGACACACCGCGCAGCCACGACGCCCGCACGATCGGCGGCGTGTCGTCGCAAACCACGCGCATCGCCCGATAGTCGTACGGCGGCATGGCCGTGCGGTCGCCCATTTCGAACACCTGCGGCTGAGCGGACAGCGTGCCGGTGAGCAACAACGCCAACGTAGGCGCGTCGTTCGACGGATAACGTGTCGCGAAGTCGTAAGCCGCGAGTTCGCCTTCGGCACTCAACGCGCCGCGCACGTCCATCAATTGCGCCGCGCCCTTCGGCTCCCATGCATGTTCGTCCTCGCGCGACAGTTGCACGCGCACCGGCGCGCCGGTCGCACGCGAAAGCAGAGCGGCGTCGGCGGCGACATCGTCTGCGCAATTGCGGCCGTAGCAGCCGGCCGCATCCATCCTCACGATGTCGATGTGCGCTTCGTCCATCGACATCAGCAATGCAAGGTCCGCGCGCAGCGAATGCGGATTCTGCGTGCCCGACCATACCTTCAACGCGCCCTCGCGATGATCGGCGACCGCGCACGAAGGGCCAATCGACGCGTGCATCTGAAACGGCCATACGTAGGTACGATTCAGCGTGCGAGCCGGGTCGCGCGAAAGCGCCGCATCGACATCGCCATCGATCACGAGGTCGCGCCGTTTCGCCGGATTCGCACGCAACGCGGCTTCCACTTCGTCGCTGGTTTCGAGCGGCGGCAACGGTTCGGTGGCTTTCCATTGCACATTGAGCCGCTTCGCGGCCTCCTGCGCGACTTCCTCACGCTCCGCCACAATGCCGACAAAGTCGCGTATCACCACCACCTTGACGATGCCCGGCAAGTCGCGGATCGACTCTTCGTCGACATGCAGCAGGCTATTGCCGACGAAAGCGCCCTGCGCGATCCCCGCATACGGCGGACGCACGACGCGGCCATGCAACATGCCAGGCACGCGCACATCGTGCACGAAGCTCAATTCGCCCGTTGCCTTCGCGGGAATATCGACGCGTGGCGTGCTCTTGCCCACGACCTTGTAGGTGTCCGGAGATTTCAAAGGCGCGTCGGTAGCGAGCTGTAATTCGATGCGCTGCCCCGCGATCAAGTCGCCATAGCCGACGCGTTTTGCTGCCTCGACGGCGCTGCCGTCGTCGCGTTGGAACACGATGCCGTCACGCACATCGAGCTTGTCCACGCCGACCCCGAGCCGCGTCGCTGCTTGTGCAAGCAGCCATTGACGCGCCTGCGCCGCCGCATGCCGCAACGGCACTGCCGTTATCTGCATCGTGGCGCTTGCAATCGTCGGTCCCTGATTCGGCGTTTCGCTAGTGTCGCCGAGTACGATCGACACGCGCGTCAACGGCACGTCGAGTTCTTCTGCGACGATCTGTGCAAGCGCGGTGCCGATGCCAGTGCCGAGATCGACGTGGCCGTTGAACGCGATCACGCTGCCGTCGTCGCGCACGGCAAGAAACATATCGGGCTCGGTCGGCACAAACGACGATCGCGCGCCAGGCTGACCGACAGCTGGCTTCACCGGCGCTTGCGGCGCACGCGTGACGATCAGCACGCTCTGCGCGTCATACAACTGCTTGCGCGATGGTGCCGCGGCCCGACGATCCACACTGAAGTCCGGTCCTGTCATACGCGTGCCCCTTCAGGACCATTTTTCTGTATCGCCAGCAACTCAGCGGCGCGCTGCACAGCACGCACGATTTCCACATGAGTGCCGCAGCGGCACAGATTGCGCGACAACTCGCGTTGAATTGTTTCGACACTCGGATGCGGATCGCGATCGAGCAGCGCCTTCGCCGTCATGATCATGCCGCTCAGGCAATACCCGCACTGCGCGGCCTGTTCTTCGATAAACGCCTGTTGCACCGGATGCAGCGCGGCACGCGTGCCCAGTCCTTCGAGCGTCGTGATCTCGTGGCCTAACGCTACTCTCGCAGTCGTCACGCATGCACGCGTCGGCGTGCCGTCGAGCAGCACGGTGCATGCGCCGCATTCGCCGAGTCCGCAGCCGAATTTCGGACCGTTGAGTGCGAGGTCGTTGCGCAGAAGGTACAGCAACGGCGTGTCCGCGGCGGCGCTGACAAGATGCGTCGCACCGTTGACTTTCAGCGTGAGCGGTGCCGGCCCGTTCATGAGCGTACCGTCCGCGCCAAATCGCGCGTGCTCACAGCACTACCGGCACTTCAGTCGCGGGCGGTGTATTACGACTGCGCCGGCAGCGGATCAAGCCGTCGATCATCACCATGCCCACGCCCGGAATATCGCCGAGCTGCACGCTTTCGAGCAGCGTGTCGGCAGCCGTGTGTTGCGCGCGGTCCATGAAGACGAGATCGGCGGGACGACCCACTTCGATCAAGCCCTGGCGCAAGTTGCGTTGACGCGCGGTGTTTCCCGTCGCGAAACAGAACGCGATTTCGGCGGGCACATCCGCGAGACTGGAAATGAGCGCGATCATCCGCAGAATGCCGAGAGGTTGCACGCCAGATCCCGCGGGACTGTCGGTGCCGAGAATGATCCGGTGCGGGCATTTCAATTCCACGGCATGACGCGCCGTCAGCAATGCGATGCGTTCGTTGCCGTTATGGACTATTTCGAGCGCGCGGCTCGACTGCTCGCATAAATCGCACACGTGCCGGTAAGACAGCGACGTATGTCCGCCGTTGATGTGACCGATCACGTCAGCATCAGCCTCCAGCACAACGTCGCGATCGATCAGCCCCGAGCCTGGAATCGATGGGCCGCCCGTATGAATCGTGCTCTGAATGCCGTATTTACGCGCCCACGCGACCATCTGCGCGGCTTCCTCGCCGGCCTTCACGCTGCCGAGCCCGACTTCGCCGAGCAGCTTCACGCCCGCTTCCGACAGCTCCTTGAAGTCCTCTTCGACCATGCCTTTTTCGATCACCGGCGCGCCCGCCATCACCTTGACGCCGCCGCCGACACCCGCGCCGCGCATGCCTTCGAACGAGCGCTGCGCAGTGATGGCCAGCGCCTTTAAGCCAAGCACATCTTTCGGACGACCAGGTAAATGCACTTCGCCGGCGGAGATCATCGTCGTGACGCCGCCGTTCAAGTTCGATTCGATCCAGCCCATCTGATTCTGGCGCGGCGTCCAGTCGCCGAACACGGGATGCACATGCGAGTCGATCAGACCGGGCGCGACCGTCGTGCCCTTGCAATCGATGGTGGTGCGCGCGCCCTCCAGGTCGCAGTCTTTTTCCTTGCCAACCGCGACGATCACGCCGTCTTCAATCACCAGCGTGTTCGCGTCCATAATCGGCTGATCGATGTCGCCGGATAACAGCAGCCCGATGTTCGTTACCGCGACCTTGCCCGACAAGCCTGTCAACGTCTCTGCTGCCATCTGCTTCTCCTTTCGCAACGACTGTCCGAACCGCACGCTGAATCGCGCGTTGATCAAACGCTCAGATAAGCGCGCCTCACTGTTTCGTTCCTTGCCAATTCGCCGATGGTGCCGCTAAAGCGGATCTGCCCTTTTTCAAGCACATACGCGCGGTCGCTGACTAGTTCCGCGAAGTGCAGGTTCTGTTCGGATAACAGAATGGACAGCCCTTCGCGCTTGAGTTCCAGAATCATGTTTGCCATCTGTTCGACGATCACAGGCGCCACGCCTTCGGACGGTTCATCGAGTAGAACGAGGTACGGATTGCCCATCAACGTGCGCGAGACAGTGAGCATCTGCTGCTCGCCGCCGCTCATCTGGCCGCCGGGCCGTTTCGGCATTTCGCCGAGGTTCGGGAACAGACGAAACAGCTTTTCCGGCGTCCATTGCGGCGCTCCCTCGCGTGGCGGCTGGCGCCCAGCGTCCAGATTCTCCATGACCGTTAGATCGGCGAACACGCGCCGGTCTTCAGGAACGAAGCCCATGCCCATACGCGCGATCTTGTACGGCGCGAGCGCCGTGATGTTCTGCCCGCGAAATTTGACCTCGCCCTGGCGGCGCGGCAGCAGGCCCATTACCGCTTTCATCGTGGTCGATTTGCCCGCGCCGTTGCGACCCATCAACGCGACGACTTCCCCGCGCCCGACTTCCAGGCCGACATCGAAAAGAATATGAGCGCGGCCATAAAATGCGTTGAGGCCCGCGACTTTCAGCATCGGCTCGCTCATTGCAGCGCTCCTCCAGCTGCGTGGCCACTCGCCATGTCGTGCAGCGGCGCGTGCGGCTGAAAGGTCTTGCCCGTGCCGAAATACACTTCCTGCACACGCGGGTCGTTGCGGATCGTATCGCCATCGCCCTCGGCGATCAGTTTGCCGCGCGCGAGCACGATCATGCGGTCGGCGTAGGCGAACACCACGTCCATGCTGTGCTCAGTGAACAGCACGCCGATTTTCTGCTCGATGACGAGCCGCTTGGTCAGCGCCATCAATTCGTTGCGCTCCTTCGGCGCCATGCCGGCAGTGGGCTCGTCCATCAATAGAAGCTTCGGCCTGTTTGCAAGCGCTATGGCAAGCTCGACGCGCTTCACGTCGCCATACGCGAGCACGCCGCACGCGCGTTTGGCGTCGGCGGACATGCCAACCTGTTGGAGCAGCGCGAAGGCTTCGTCGGCATAGCGCGAGCCTGCGGGCTTCCACAGGCCGAAGGTTTTACGTTCGCGTGAGACAAGGGCCATCTGCACGTTTTCGAGCACCGTCATTGAATTGAAGGTCGCCGCGATCTGGAATGTACGGCCCACGCCGAGCCGCCAGATGTCGCGCGGACGCATGCCGACGAGTTCGTGTCCGTCGAAACGGATAGAGCCGGACGAAGGAGGCAATTGTCCGTTGACCATGTTGAAGCAGGTGGACTTGCCGGCGCCGTTCGGACCGAGCAATGCGAGAAGCTGGCCGGCTTCGAGCGTGAACGAAACGTCGTCGACCGCTTTCAGACCGCCGAACGATCTGGACAATCCGGCTACATGCAGCAAGCTCATAGCCCCTCCTTGATCGCAGTGCGTTGCGACGGCTGTGCGGCGTTGCTCTCAACGTTGTCGGCAGTGTCGTCGCCGAAGCGATCGCGGATAAAGCCCACGATGCCCTGCGGAAATGCAATCACCAGCAACAGAATTGCGAAGCCCAGCAATGCCTGCCAGTAATCGGTCTGCCGCGCGACGGTGTCCTGCAACCATGTGAACACGGCTGCACCGACAATCGGCCCGGTGAGCGTCTGTAAGCCGCCGAGCAACACCATCACGAGGCCATCGACGGAACGGCTCACGCTGATCACCTCCGGCGAGATCGTGCCTTTGGAGAACGCATACAGCGATCCGGCGAGTCCACAGAAGAGCGACGCGATCACGAAGGCCGCCCATTGCACGCGCTTAACGTCAATGCCGATGGCTTCCGCGCGCAGCACGGAATCGCGCGACGCCCGCATTGCATAACCGAGCGGCGAGAACAGCATGCGGCGCAAGAGCCATACGCCGATCACCGCACATACAAGCGTCAGGTAATAAAAAGCCACCGGCGACGACAGCCAGTTAGACGGCCACAAGCCCAGAATGCCGTTGCTGCCGCCCGTCACGTCGTCCCACTGAAAGACGACCGACCACACGATCTGTGCGAACGCGAGTGTCAGCATCGCGAGATACACGCCAGAAAGACGCACGCAGAACCAGCCGAACACGAGCGCGCCAGCGACGGCCAGAAGCGGGCCGAGCAGCAATGCGGCTTCCATCGGCAGATTCAACACTTTGAGGAACAGCGCCGCGCCATATGCGCCGAGCCCGAAATACGCAGCATGGCCGAACGAATGCATGCCGCCCGGCCCCATGATGAAATGCAGGCTCGTCGCGAACAGCACGGCAATGAGAATTTCCACGAACAGCACCGGCATATACGGAAACGCATTCGCCGTGAGCGGCGCGAGCAACAGGATTAGCAGCGCAATCGCGGCGAGCCATTTAAGCCGTTTGCCTGCGGGACGCAGAGGCGTTTCGGGCGCAGCCATGCCGCGCACCGCGGCACTCGCGCGACCGAGCAAACCCCAAGGCCGCACCACGAGCACGACTGCCATTACGACGAATTCCGCAACCAGCGTGAAGCGGCTCAACGAAAGACCGACGCCGAAAACGGTCACATGCCCTATGCCGATGCACAGCGCCTTGATCTCCGCGATGATCAGCGCGGCGACGAACGCCCCTGGAATCGAACCCATGCCGCCGACCACCACGACCACGAACGCATTGCCTATCGTCTCGAGATCGAGCGAGAGATTCGCCGACATACGCGGCCCTTGCAGCGCGCCGCCCAAACCCGCGAGAAATGCGCCGACGAAAAACACGCCTGTAAAGAGCCACGCCTGATTGATGCCGAGCGCGCCGAGCATCTCGCGATCCTGAGTCGCGGCGCGCACCAGCGTGCCCCAGCGCGTGCGCGTCAACGCATACCAGAGCAGCAGCAGAACCACAGGGCCGATCACGATCAACGCGATGTCATAGGTCGGCAGCGGATGGCCGAGGAAATTCACCGCGCCCGCAAGATGCGGCGCACGCGGTCCGAACAAGTCTTCCGGTCCCCATAGCCACAACGCGGCGTCGCGAAAAATCAATACGAGCGCAAACGTGGCAAGAAGATGGAACAACTCCGGCGCTTGATAAATGCGCCGCAACACGATCACCTCGACGAGCGCGCCGAGCACTGCCACAACCAGCGCGGCAGCCAGCACCGAAAGCCAGAAGCCGCCCGCCGTGTGCCCAAAACGGCTCGCGATGCTGTAGGCGATGTAGATGCCGAACATGTAGAACGAGCCGTGCGCAAAGTTGACGATGCGCGTCACGCCAAAGATCAACGACAAGCCCGCGGCGACGAGAAACAGCGTCGACGCATCGGCGAGTCCGTTGACCAGTTGTACCAGCAAATTCGAAAGCATCGAGACCCTCGGCAGCTTGCTGTCGATCCACGCGCAACCGCGCATGAGGTTCGAACAGCAGACGTTGCGGCGCGTGCGGCACCATGCTCGCACGCATCAACGGCAGCACACTACCTGAAAGAAAGTCCCTTTGGGGACCAACGAAATAACCGCATGCAACCTTCAGCGCAATCCATCTTCGCCCTTGATCTCACTCGCCTGCAATCCGCCGACGCGCGGCAACGGCCTGCCCGAAGCCGTCACGGCGACCGCGACCACGATTTCATTCGCGCGCGGCGCGTCCGACACCCGCGCCTCGATTGCATCGAAATGACTGCGCACGAAAGCGGCGTCCTTGTGGCCGAGCGGCACGTCGATGGCGGTGCCGAGCGTGCCCATTTTTTTTGCCGACGGCACGAGCGCCGCGCCTTTTTGGACCGCCGCGCGCAGCGGCGCGCCGAGCTTCGGATGCAGAATCGCGGCGGCGTGTTCGAGTTCGCCCGCCTCGCCGACAATTGCGGCCTTGCCATAGCTTTGCGCGTCGCCGGGCTCGATGCCGAGCGCTGCGACGCACCGGTTGCCGAGCAGCGCACCCAGTTCCTCGCCGGCTTCGATCAGCGCGTCGAGCTTCGCTTCATAGCGGCCCGCGTACGGATTGTCGATCACCGCAATCGCCACCGCGCGACGTGCCGGCGGATCGACGTTCTGACCCATTTCAATGCGTGTTTCGTCCACTTGCACGACCAGCTTGCGAAGCTTGATTGCCATTTCGCTCTCCGAGTTTCGATGCCTGCGTTGCTCTGTGTTTCCAATTCACCCGTCGCAATCTTCAGCGTCGTTCAGCGCAAGCCGTCCTTGCCCACAATCGCTTCTTTCGCGAGCCCGCCGACGCGCGCATGCACGCGCTGGCCCGTGCTCATCGCGAGGATGTAGACCACCTCGTCGGCTGCGGGTGCGCCGGGCACACGCACCTCGATGGCGTCGAAATGGCTGCGCACGTAGCTTGCGTTGACGTGCGTAAGCGGCACGTCGAGCGCGGTGGACGGTGCGCCCACTTTTTTCGTCGAAGGCACGATTGCGTTGGTCGGTACGCCGTTTTTCTCCAGCAGTTCGCGCATTGCATAACCGCCGGGCACATGCCACAACGCGCCGTGTTCGAGCTCGCCGCGCGAGCCGACAACCGCGCCCTTGCCATAGCTTTCGATCGACGCATGCGGAACCGCCATCGCCGCGAGCAACCGTTGCGCCATGTCGAAGCCGATGGGTTTGAGCGCTTCCATCGCGTGTTCGATTTTCGCTTCGTAGCGGCCGGCGAACGGGTTCGTCATCACGGCGGCAATCGCGCCGCGTCGCAGCGGCTGCGCCGGCGCTGGGCCGAACTCGTGGAAGATGTCCTCGACGTGCGTCAGCACGCGGCGTATTTCGAACACGGAGCCTCCGTTGTTGTGTGAGCGCGATGCGAGAGCAACGCGCTTTTTTCATGCATACCGGCGATTCGCACGCGTCCTTGCAAAAACAATGCGGCGCCTTCTATCAACCCTCGATCGAGCAAACGCCGTGCGGCTTCCACGCCGCGTGCAAGCGCGAAATCGATCAGCGGCTGCGGCAGCGAAGGGACATCGACGGTAACAAGCCGGTCGCCCAGATCGGCGTCGTCCTTCAGCGACGATGCCGGCATGCGTACGATGCCTTCATGATCGAGGTTCACGGCGTTGGCAATCATCGTTGCGGCCGCGTCGGCGCTTGCCGCGTTGCGTGCGAGCACCGTCACACTATCCGCAATGCCGAGACTGAAACTGCGGCCGCGCCAACCGCTTGTGGCAATGCCGCGAATGGGCATGCTCGCGTCGATCGTGAGATTGGCGTCGAGCGCCTGACCGTCTGCGAACTGCATTTTTTCGAGCGATTGCGAGAGGTCCGCAAACACACCGACGTGGTATTGCCGACCCTCGGTCAAATAAAGTGCAATGTCGCCGCCATTATTGATGAACGCGCGAGAGATGCCTTCGCGTGCGAATGCGCCTATCAGTTCGTCTGCGACGCTGCCTGCAACGGCTGCCATCGGCGTGACAAAGCGCGTGCGATGAGGATGACACGCGGACCACATGCGACGCGCAACGTGACCTTGCAGCGCACAATCATCAAGCGATGCTTCGGCTCGCACCGGCTGCCGAAGCGTTTTCAATTCACCCACCAGTTCCGGCAATACGCTGACGAACCGCGACCAGCACGCCTCATAGGCGGCTTGCAGCGCGGCGGGCTCGCCGTCGGCGCTCAGGATCAGGTCAATCGGCCCATGCTGCCAATGCCAGCGGGTCGCGTCGATGGGGGTGCGGGTCGGGTTCATTGCGCTGCGGCGTGCATGGTTGCGTATGTGTTTGCCGGGGTCATGGCGTTATGTGACAGCGTGGTTAGCCGAGCATCGGCGGCATCGCAGGCGGCCACGGATTGTCGGGATTGCGGGCCAACACGCGGCGCGCGAGCGGCGCGCCTTCCGTATGCTCGGGACCGTTCGCCAACACACTCTCCAATGACCGCACTGCATCGAGATGGCCGCCGAGGTCGCGATATGCGTCATATGTCATGGTGAACTCGATCGGCGCGACAATCGCGGGCGTCGGCACTGTACCGAACGACCGGTCGGGCATGCGCGCTACGTCGACCATCACAGTGATGCCGCCGCCTGGCCACACATAAGCCGGTGCGCCGCCGCACGTCACGTTGACAAGCTTCCGCTTGATGGCTCGCGTGAGCAGCACGGGGTTCTCGGTCGCCCCCGCGCGCAGACTGCCGCCCGCTCCGCCGAGAAACAACACGGTGGCAAGCGACGGCTCGCAGTTTTCGCCGATTCGCTCCACCGTTCTGCGCACGGCAGCCGGCATTTCGGCCATGCGCGGCACGAGATCGCGATCGAGTTCGTACCACTGCGCATGTTCGCCTGTTGTCGACACCATTAGCAGACGCATGCCGGGTTTCGCGACCGCGGGATCGAACCCTTCGATAATTGCAAGCGGGTCCTGAATGTCCGTGCCGCCCCAGCCAATGCCCGGATTCGCCACCTGAAAATATCGGCCGGGCGTCGACTTGCGTCCGCGAATCCTGATGCCCGAGCGCGTCATGCCGAGGCAGCGCCCTGCCTGATGTTCGGTCAGCACGCCGGTAATGTGATCGTCCACCACCACCACTTCATCGGCATGACCGAACCATTGTTTAGCGAAGATACCGATAGTCGCGGAACCGCAGCCAACACGCATGCGCTGTTCTTCTACACCGTCGACAACCGGCGCGGCGCCCGCGCGAATCGCGAGACTCGCGCCGCCGTCTATGCTCAATTCCACCGCCTGCTTGTTGCCGAGCGCGAGCATCATGTCGCACGTCACGCGGCCTTCTTTCTTGCTGCCGCCGGTCAGATGATGCACGCCGCCGAGACTCAACATCTGCGAACCGTATTCGGCCGTCGTCACATGGCCGACGATCTCTCCCTGGCAACGCACGTTCGCCTGCTCGGGACCGAGAAAGCGGTCTGTGTCGATTTTTACCTTGAAGCTGCAATAGCTGAAGATGCCTTCGGTGACGACCGTAATCATGTCGACGTCGTCGAGTTTCGAGGCAACGATAAACGGTGCCGGTTTGTAGTCGGGATAAGTAGACGATGCGCCTACGCCGGTCACGAAAAGCGCCTCGTCGGCGACATGCTCCTGCGCTTGCGACGACGCAGCGAATTCGACCGTGGAATCCGCACTGTTTGCGCGCGACAGGAATACCACGGGATCGACGCGAATCAGCCGTCCGTTCGCGTTCGCATAGCGATCGCACGCACCGGTGCGGCCTTCCGATATCTGGCAGAGCACCGGGCAGGCATTGCATTCGATCTTGTTCGACGCCATTCGCTCGCTGCGCGGCGCCGCCTTCTCGAGCACGGTGGGACCGGGCGTCGAGGCGGTTTCGCCGTCGACGCGCTCCGCACCGAAATCGACCTTCGTATGCTCTGTCATGGCGGGGTTCCCATACGACGACATTACAATCGGTCCAGCCCGGCTGACGAATAGCCCTTGTTTCAAGGTACTTTCGTGTGACTCGCGAATTTCATGTTGCGGTCACTTACCGTTCGTGTAGTATCCGCTACACCAAACTTGTTGAAAATCTACTCGATCAAAATAGACTGCGCAATGTGTTTCCCATCGGCATACAGATGGTGCAACGCGTCATTGAAGCACTGACACGAGCTCCGATCGGCTTTCAATTTACGCCGAAGCTGGCCGGCGCGCAGCGCTCGCAACATGCAGGCGCCGCATGCAACGCCCACTGTATGATGAGAGCGTGCGTGCCCCGCCGAGCCGTGCGCGGAAANNNNCAAGCCGGTTTCAACGACGCCAACAAAGAGATATCAGACCGCCATGAGTTCCACCGCCGCTCGCAAGCCGGGAGCCACCGGCATCCGCGCGAAACAGGCGCAAGACACGCGCGCCAAGATACTGAAGGCGGCGATCAAGGTCTTCGCGAAGCAAGGCTATGCAAGCGGGCGCGTCGAAAGTATTTCAAAGGCTGCACGCTCGCACGACCGCATGATCTATTACTACTTCGGCAGCAAGGAACAGTTATTCGTCGAAGTACTCGAAACGATCTACACGCAGTTCAACGAAGCGGAGAGCAAGCTCGATCTCGATCTGGACGATCCGGTGCACGGGCTCGAACAGATGGTCGAATTCGTCTGGCAGTATTACCTCGATCATCCTGAGTTCGTTACGCTGCTGTCGAGCGAGAATCTGCATCAAGGCAAGCACGCGAAGAAGTCTTCGAAGCTGAAGGAGATTTCCGGCTATGCGATTTCAGTCGTGCAAAAACTGTTGGATGCGGGCAAGGCGCAAGACGTTTTTCGCGCCGACGTGAAGGCACGCGACGTGTATCTAATGATCGCATCGCTCGGCTATTTCTATAACGCGAACCAGTACACGTTGGGCGCGTTTCTCGGCGAGCCGCTGATGGACAAGGCGGCGCTCGCACATTGGCGCGAAGTGATCAAGGACACGGTATTGCGCGCAGTGCGGCTGCAATTGCCAACGGATGCGCACGCTAGTGCGAATGCGAAAACCGATGCAATCGACGAAAGCGAGCCGGCACGCCCCGCAATGTAAAAACGCGCGCCGTGATAACGGCGCGCGNCTTATTGTCAACGCATGACTACATGCGGAAAAACTCACGGCTTTGCAGCGGCGTCTTCCTCGCGGAACAGCTTGTCGGCAAGATGGAACGCGGAGTTCGCCGCCGGCACGCCGCAATAAATCGCGGTTTGCAGCAACACTTCCTTGATCTGCTCGCGTGTCACGCCATTGTTTTTCGCGGCGCGCAAATGTAATGCAAGTTCTTCACTGCGATTTAACGCAACCATCATCGCAATGGTTAGCAGGCTGCGTGTGTGCCGCGGCAAACCATCGCGCGTCCAGATTTCGCCCCACGCATAACGCGTGATCAGATTCTGAAACTCGTCAGTCAGCTCAGTGCGATTGGCAAGCGAGCGGTCCACGTGCGCATCGCCCAACACTGCACGGCGCACTCCGAGCCCGGCTTCGTAGCGGTCTTCGTCGTTCATTTGGGCTCCGTCAAAAAGTCGATGACTGTCTTCGTGAAAGCATCGGCCTTCTCGATGTTCGAAATATGCGAGGCATCAAGCTCGACATAACGTGCACCAGAAATCGCCTGCGCCAGTTCGCGGCCTTGCGCGGGCGTCGCGGCGACGTCGTGCGTGCCGCTGATCACCAGCACCGGCAGCTTGATGCCGTGCGTTTCGGGGCGCAGGTCAGTGGCGTCGATCGCGTCGCAATTGGATGCGTAACCTTCCTTGTCCGTATGCACGAACACGTCGCGGATCATCGCCAGCACCACCGGCTCGCGCTCGATGTAGTCGGCGGTGAACCAGCGCGGCAACACTGCGTCGGAGAGCGCGAGCATGCCTTCGGTGCGAGCGCGCGCGGCGCGCGGCACCCATACCTCGGGTGAGCCGATTCGTGCCGCCGTATTCGCGAGCACCATGCGCTCAAAACGATTCGCATGACGCGCGGCCAACGCGACGCCTGTCAGTCCGCCCATCGACACGCCGCAAAAATTCGCGCGCGCGATCTTCAGCGTGTCCATCAGGCCAAGCACGTCGCCGCTCAGCTGCTCGATTGTGTACGGGCCTTTCGGTGCTTCCGAATGGCCGTGACCGCGCGTGTCGTAGCGCAACACGCGAAAGTGCTTCGACAGCGCCGCGACTTGCGGCGTCCACATGGACAGATCGCTGCCGAGCGAATTCGACAGCACGATCCACGGCGCGTTACCGTGACGGTTGCCGTCGATTCGATAGTGAAGCTCCGTGCCGTTGACTGCGGCGTAAGGCATGCCGGTTACTCCTTCGAAGGGGCGCGCTGCGAACGCGCGGTATGAAGCGCCAGCGCGGCGTCCACATAAGCGTGCGCCTGGCCGACGTATTGAGCGGGATCGAGCAGTTGTTTCAGTCGATCGATCGAAAGATGTTGGCTCACGGCTGCGTCTGCTGACAGCACGTCGAAAAGCGTCTGGCCGTCGCGAATCGCCGCTTTGGACGCGCGCTCCACGAGGTGATGCGCGTCGAGCCGCCCGATGCTGTCGCCGAGCGCGAGCATCACCGCTTCACCGAGAATCAGGCCGTGCGTAACGTCGAGATTCGCGGCAAGGCGGGGCACGTTCACGTTCAGCCCGGCCGCGATCTGCTCGATGTTCGCGAGCGCGCCGCCCGCCAGCCGCGCTAGATCGGGGAGCGCGTCCCATTCGGCTTGCCAGCCGCCAAGCGCGCGTTCGTGTTCCTGCACCATGCCGGCGAACACGGTCGCAACGAGCCCCGGTGCGCGCGTCGCGGCGGTCAGCACCGCAGCGCAGCCAACCGGATTGCGCTTATGCGGCATCGTCGACGATCCGCCTTTGCCCGCAGCGGCGGGCTCGGCGAGTTCGTCGATTTCGGTTTGCATTTGCAGCGAAATGTCGCGCGCGATCTTGCCGAGCGTGCCGATCAGCATCGCGAAGAACGATGCGGTTTCCGCGATCCGGTCACGCTGCGTATGCCACGGCAAGGTAGGCACAGTGAGGCCGAGTTCTTTCGCGAGCGCTCGCGTGACTTGCGGTGCTGCATCGCGCAGGCTCGCCAGCGTGCCGGCCGCGCCGCCGAATTGCAGCACCAGTACACGAGCATGCAATGCGTCGAGCCGCTCGCGGTGACGCAGCAACGCATCGAGCCACTGCGCGAATTTCAGGCCGAGCGTGATCGGCAACGCCTGCTGCAACCACGTACGGCCGATCATCGGCGTCGCGCGATGCGTGGCCGCAAGTTTCGCGATCGCGTCGCAAGTGGATTGCAAGCCGCTGTCGAGCAGATTGAAGGTGTCGCGCAGTTGCAGCACCGTTGCGGTGTCGATGATGTCCTGGCTCGTCGCGCCCCAGTGCACGTATTTCGACGCTTCGGCGTCGGCCGCTTTCACGCGCGCGGTAAGTTGCTTGACGAGAGGGATCGCGAGATTGCCGCCAAGCGCGGCGTCGCGGCAGAGCGCATCGGCGTCGAGTTGATCGGCGCGGCAGGCGGCTTCAATTGCCGGCACCGCCGTGTGGGGAATCACGTTGTGCGCTGCCGATGCGCGCGCGAGCGCCGCTTCCACATCGAGCATGCGTTGCAGCGTGGCATGCGGCGCCCAGATGTCGTTCATCGGCTGCGTGCCGCAAAGAAGGCCGGTCAGGCGGCCGCTGGAGTCGAGCATGATGACGTCGATGATCGGATGATTCTGTTGAATGTAGCACTGCGCGCGGCACTGCGGGGCACGCGGCGGCACGCGGAGCGCCGCGCTGATACATCACAGCCCGCATCAAACTCCGTCGGCGCGCATCGCGCATCGCGCACGCCGCGCTCACACAGCGCGTGCGGCCTGCGTACCGTCGATCAGCGGCACGCCCGTGAGTTTCAGCAGCGCATCGAAGTCGATGTCCGAGAAAATCTCGCGCACCACGAGGCCCTGGTCGGTCACATCGATCATGGCGAGATCCGTGTAGATGCGATCGACGCAAGCGACGCCCGTCACCGGATACGTGCATTCGGCGGCGATCTTGCTCTCGCCCTGCTTGGTCAGATGTTCCATCATCACATAGACCTGCTTCGCGCCGATGGCGAGGTCCATCGCGCCGCCCACAGCCGGAATTGCATCCGGCGCGCCGGTGTGCCAGTTCGCGAGGTCGCCCTTGGCCGAGACCTGGAATGCGCCGAGCACGCAGAAGTCGAGGTGGCCGCCGCGCATCATCGCGAACGAATCGGCGTGGTGGAAAAACGCGCCGCCTGTCAGCAGCGTGACATGCTGCTTGCCGGCGTTGATGAGTTCGTCGTCTTCCTCGCCCTTCGCGGGCGCAGGGCCCATGCCGAGCAGACCGTTTTCGCTGTGCAGGAAGATTTCCTTGTCGGCAGCGAGGTGGTTCGCCACCAGCGTCGGCACGCCGATACCAAGGTTCACATACGCGCCTTCCGGAATATCCAGTGCAACGCGCTTGGCCATTTCATCGCGGGTCAGTTTCTTCATGTCGGTCTCCGGTTCAGGCGGCAGCGTCGCGCGGATTGGGCTGCGGGGCATGTGCCGCTTGCGGCACTTCGATCACGCGCTGCACGAAAATGCCCGGCGTCACGATGTTTTCCGGATCCAGTGCGCCGAGCGGCACGACTTCCGACACCTGCACGATGGCGGTTTTCGCCGCGCTTGCCATGATCGGCCCGAAATTGCGGGCCGTCTTGCGATAAACGAGGTTGCCCCAGCGATCGCCCTTATATGCCTTGATGAGCGCGAAATCCGCATGCAGCGGCGATTCGAGCACATAGTGCCTGCCGTCGATCAATCGCGTTTCCTTGCCTTCCGCGAGCTTCGTGCCGTAGCCGGTCGGTGTGAAGAATCCGCCGATGCCCGCACCCGACGCACGAATGCGCTCAGCCAGATTGCCCTGCGGCACGAGTTCGAGTTCGATCTCGCCGGCGCGGTACAGCGCGTCGAACACGTACGAATCCGTCTGGCGCGGAAACGAGCAGATGATCTTGCGCACGCGCTTCGCCTTGAGCAGCGCCGCGAGGCCGATGTCGCCGTTACCGGCGTTGTTATTGACGATGGTGAGTTCGCGCGCGCCCTGCTCGATCAGCGCGTCGATCAGCTCCGACGGCATGCCGGCCGTGCCGAAGCCGCCGATCATGACGGTCGCGCCGTCGTGGACATCGGCGACGGCCGACTGAAGTGACTCGAAAATCTTGTTGATCATGTCGAATTTCCTTGTGAGGCGCTGCGCACGCCGGCCTTCGCCGTGATGGCAGCCTTCGCGGGCAGTCTCCAGGCCAATGCGGGCGGCAGCAATCCTGTGTCCCAGCAGGCCGGCGCTTCCTGCCAGTTCGCCACCGGTTGGTTCGTTGACTCGGCGCGCCGATCCTGCTTAAGGCAAACCACCTGTCAACTCGCTGCGCGTTGTTCGTTTAGCGAACAGTCATTCGATTAGCGAACGATTCGGCGATTATGGTTGCGCTTCGGCTGCATTGTCAAGGCGCGGACTTTCCCTTAATCATAGGTTGCTGCCGCACAAGGTGCGCGCCTGTTGGCCGTCCTCGGACGCCTTTGGTTTCGAAAGAAAAGGAAACCCCACTATCCCGCGCAACGATTCTTCGGCTACCCTTTATCGACATATCGAATAGCCTCATAGGCCTCGCCGGTCGGAAAGCATGTCGGACACCAACCTTGATTTAAACCTGATCCCGTACCTCGTTGCGATGGAAGACACCCGCAACGTCAGCCGCGCGGCCGAGCAGCTCGGTGTGAGTCAGCCGCGCGTGAGCACGGCGCTCGGGCGGCTGCGCGAGTATTTCGACGATCCGCTGTTCGTACGCACGTCCAAAGGCATGGAGCCCACGCCTCGCGCGCTCGCCATCCTGCCCGCCGCGCGCGACGCGCTTTTGCGCATCGAGAAAGGCATGCTCGACGCGCAGGAGTTCGACCCGGACACGAGCACGCATACGTTCTCGATTGCGCTTTCCGACGTCGGCGAGATCGTCTTTTTGCCACGGCTCCTGCAACTCTTCGCCGAATGCGCGCCGCATGCGAACCTGCGTTCCGTGTCGCTGTCACCGGCGCATGTCGAACGCGGGCTCGAATCGGGCGACGTCGATCTCGCCGTCGGCTATTTCCCGGATCTCTCTGGCAATAACTTCTTTCAGCAGCGGCTCTTCACACACCGCTTCATCTGCCTGATGCGCGCGGGTCATCCCCTTTCAAAGACGCCGCTCACGCTCGCGCAATACGTCGCGTCGGGGCACGCGGTCGTGCGCGCCGAAGGACGCAGCCAGGAAGTCCTCGAACAGTATCTGGTGAAAAAGCGCATCAAGCGGCGCGCGGTGCTGGAAACGCCGCACTTCATGAGCCTGCCGTTCATCCTCGCGCGCACCGATCTGATCGCGACCGTGCCGCATGCGATCGGCTTCGCGTATGTGTCGGAACATGCGTCGATCACGCTCGTCGAACCGCCGCTCCCGCTGCCGCGCTTCGATTTGCGGCAGCATTGGCATCGCAAGTTTCATAACGACCCACGCGGAAGCTGGCTGCGCGGCGTGGTCGCGCAACTCTTCAATGACGCACTGGACGAGTGGCCGAAATGAAACCGTCAGCCCCGCGACGTCGAAAGGGGCATCGGCACGATCCTGTGTAAACATGGAACAATGACTGTACTCATGAACCCGCGCGCTCCATCCTGGCTCGACGCGCGATCCCGGAGGAGCGACGGATGACCATCAGCAAGACAGAACAAAGCACACCCGCGGCCACAAACGGCCGGCCGAGCCGTGAAGAAGCCGAAGCAGCCGTTCGTGTGCTGCTACGTTGGGCCGGCGACGATCCACAGCGCGAGGGCCTCGTCGACACACCGGCGCGCGTGGTGCGCTCGTATGAAGAGTTCTATGCGGGCTATCAGGTCGATCCTCGGGAAATCCTCGCTCGCACATTCTCCGAGGTGGATGGTTACGACGAGATGATCGTGCTGAAGGACATCCGCTTCGAAAGCTATTGCGAACACCACATGGTGCCGATCATCGGACGCGCGCACGTTGCGTATTTGCCGCAGCATCGCGTGGTCGGCATCTCGAAGCTCGCTCGCCTCGTCGACGCATTCGCGAAGCGCCTGCAGATCCAGGAAAAGATGACGGTGCAGATCGCCGATACGTTGAACGATGTGCTGCAACCGGCAGGCGTCGGCGTGATTCTCGAAGCCGCGCATCAGTGCATGTCGACACGCGGCGTGCACAAAGCCGGCGTGACGATGGTCACGTCGCGCATGCTCGGCACGTTCCGCACGGACCCGTCCACGCGCCGCGAGTTTCTGTCGATAGTCGGCAATCCCGGCGCCGTGGCCGTGCCGAACACGTAAGAACAGAGTCAGCCGAACGCGCGCGGCACGACGCGTGCCTCATGCCGCCTTGCGCGCGCTGAGCGTTTGCCCGAACGTCGCGAGCATCACAGCACCCAGCACGCAGGCAACTCCCGCGAGTTGCGCCCCGCTAACCGGCTCGCGCAACAGCAGCGCAGCCAACGCCAAGGCGCTGACCGGCACGAGCGCGGTCGTCAAGCCGGCCTCCGCGCCGCTGACGCGCGCGGCGCCCTCATACCAGAGAACGAAACCGACCACGGTCGGCACCAGCGCGTAATACAGCACCCCGCTCACGGCGCTGACGTCGAGCGGCATGCCCCACGGTCTTTCGAAACAGGCCGGCACGATCGACACGACAAAGCCGATGCCGCACATCAACGCCGACAGCGGCAGCGGCGCCACCGGCGTGCGCAGCTTGCGATTGAGCAGAATAAAAAGCGCCTCGCAGACAATCGCACCAAACACCAGCGCGTTGCCGAGGATAGAACCGCCTGCATGCGGCGCAGCGCTCTCGCCGGGATGCACGGTGCAGGCAAGCACGCCCGCCGTGGCCAGACCAATCGCACCGAGCAGCGCCGGTGACGGCCGTTCGCCCAACGTCAGCATCGCGACCACCGCCGACACGGCCGGCAACGTGCCCGCGATCACGCCGGCATCGCCGGCCGAGGCGAGTTTCATACCGCTGATGAGCAACACCGTATAACCGACGCTGCCCGCCGCGGCTTGCGCGATCACCAGCGCGATATCGCGCCGGTCGAGGCGCGGCCAGCGCACGCCGCGCCAGCGCATGATCAGCGCGAACAGCGGAAACGCAATCGCGAAACGCAGCGCGGTCGCGCTGAACGGCGGCAATCCCGCCGCAATGGACTTGCTTACCACCACCGTGCTGCCGACGCCGATCATCGCCAGCGCGCAGCACATATAGCCGATGTACCGTGAATTCATCGTGCATCTCCGATGCAAAGGGACGAGCACGCAGCTTAAATAGGCGGTAGCAGGCAGTCTTGAACGAAATTGCAGCGCGTTGCACCGTGGCCCCCGCTCGCGATCCATCGAGTATCCTGATTGAAGGGAAAGCCCGAGCGCGACGGGAACGGTCTTTGCATCAATGGACCGGCCGGGCAACAGTAGCCGCGCCGTCAGTTTCCCAACAAAAACAGGAGCCGCTCAATTGGTAGAGTTTCCGTCGTCGGCGGTATCCACTTGGGGCGGCGCGGTCGTCTTCGGCAACGTGCTGTTGACGCGCCTCGGCGTGCCGATTCCCGCCGTCCCCGTGCTGTTGTTCGCCGGCTCGGCGATCGCGGCGGGCAGCTTGTCGTTCTGGCCGGTGCTGGGCGCCGCAGTGCTCGCCGCATTGATCGGCGACGGCGTCTGGTTCACCGCCGGCCGCCTGTATGGCCGCAAGCTGCTCGGTGTGCTCGGTCAGATGCTGCCTGCCGTCGATGCTCGCGTCGAACAGGCGCGCTCGATGTTCGAGCGCTTCGGCGTGCCGCTCGTGTCGATTTCGAAGTTCGTCCCCGGCCTCGCGCTGATTACGCCACCACTGATGGGCACCACGGCTGTCGACGCACGCATCTATGCAATCTGGGACCTGACCGGCGCAATGGCGTGGGCCACGTTCTGGCTGCTCGGTGGCGCCGCGGCCGAACGGCAGTTGCATATGCTGTTCGAGTTCGTCAGGGCGCAAGGCGGCACGGTGATCGACCTGCTGATAGGCGCCGCGTTGTTGTATCTCGCGTATCGGCTCGTGCAGCAGCAGCGGGCACGCCGGCAATCGGCGCATGCCAATGCGGCCGCCCAACCGCAAGCGCCGAGCCGTGTGACGGGCCGCAAGCCGACGCCCAAAGTGCTCGACGCCCGTCCGCAAGGCGCGGCCCTCGACGCTGCGCCGCCGATTCCCGGCGCATTCGCGCTCGATCCGCATTCGCCCGAACAGATCGACTTCGCACTGCGCGCTTACGACATGGTGATTTACTGCGTGTGCCCGGACAGCGCCACAGCCGCCGAGATCAGCGTGCGCATGCGCAACTATGGCTATACGCGGATTCGTGCGCTGCGCGGAGGGCTGGACGCGTGGCAGCGGCGCGGCTTTCCGGTGGGCTTGCTGCTTGCCGACGAGCCGGGGCCGGGCAGGCTCGCGCAGCCGCTCGGTGGGTTGCGTGGCAGATTACGTGAAGAGACGGGAAACGCCGTGACACTGCGCGGCTTCGCGCCGCGGCGCCGCGTGAATCCGTGAGTGCGTGAGTGCGTGAGTGAAATACTCGCCCCGATATCACGCGGCATGTACGCTTGTACGATCAGCGCGATAGGCCGTATGCGCGCGTCATAGCTTGCGCAGCAGTCCGGCCGCCGAACGCATCCGGCGTTTGCGTTCCTTGCGCAGCCAATGCATCACGGCCTCGGTATCGCCCGCACCGGCGAGCAAGCCCGCATTGTCTCGCAACAACATTTCACTTGCGACAATATCGTTTAGCGTACCGAAACGTTTTTGCACCTGCTTCAGCCGCTTGAGCGTGCGCTTATGGCTACCGCTCAAAACCGGCTGGAAGAATTCGAGCAGATAGCGCAGCTTTTTGCCGGCTTTCCTGACGTCGTGAAAGGCAGCGTAGTTCGAACGTTTCGCGCGGCGCGCGCGTTTGGCGCGCTTCATCAGCGAACGCTCAGACGCTGCTACACGCTTGCTCGCGAACTTGCGTAGCGGCACGCGTTCGTGCGTCGTGTTGATTTCCGTCGATGCGCTCGTCAATGCATCGCGCAACAGGTGCTTGACGTCGGCGTTCGACAGCGTCTCGCGGCTCGTTGCGAGCGCATCGCCGCGGGCTTGTTCGAGCTTCGGTGCGAGATCGCGGGCACCGCTGTCTTCCCCGGTAAGCAGTTCGATCAGGATGTCCCAATCGCGCGTCTTGCCGGCTGCGGTGGCCAGATACTTGTAGAGCGCGCGTTGCCGCGTGTTTTCGCCCTTCTCCAATAGCGGCGCGAAGGCCCACCACAACGAACGCAAACGGCGCAGCGAAACCCTTAGCTTGTGCAGCGCATCCGGCGATGGATCCTCGCGCACCGCATTGGCGTACGCAATCGCATCGCTCACGAGCGGGGCCGCATATGACGCGAACGCTGCGTGCGCCGTGGGCTCCGGGGCGGTCGGATCGGCGGCCGGCGGTGCTCCGTCTGCCCTGCGGCCTTCCTTGCGGCTGTCGCGCTTCATCGAACCTCCGTTGAAAAAGGTGGTGCGCCTCGTCCAGCTTAGCAAAAACGATTCCCGTCTGCCGCGCCGCTCATGCCCACTGATGCGCGCTGATGCGCGCCGTTGTGCGTCGGCGCAATGCAGCTGTCATCGTACAGACACACGCGCCTCGCAGGATCGGCAGTTCAGCAACATTACTTGAGGGGCACACGTCATGCCGGAACTTTCGTACCCGCAACCCAGTGCGGCAAGCGGCAAGGGGCGCAATCTCGGTCTCGTGATTTTCCTCGTCGTGATCGTAGTTGGCGTCGGTTATTGCGGCATGCAGCTAGCGGGCGATCTGCAACCCGTGCGCGAGGGTTCGGTTCTGCCGTATCTGCTGCTCGGTGTCGCGCTGCTGATTGCACTCGGATTCGAATTCGTCAACGGCTTTCACGACACGGCCAATGCCGTGGCCACTGTCATCTATACGCATTCGCTCGCGCCGAATCTTGCGGTGGTGTGGTCGGGCGCATGGAATTTCCTGGGCGTGCTGAGTTCGAGCGGCGCGGTCGCGTTCGGTATCCTGCAACTGCTGCCCGTCGAACTGATTCTGCAAGTAGGCAGCAGCGCCGGTTTTTCGATGGTGTTCGCGCTGCTGATCGCGGCCATCATCTGGAATCTCGGCACCTGGTATTTCGGCTTGCCGTCGTCGAGCTCGCATACATTGATCGGCTCGATCATCGGTGTTGGCCTGATGAATCAGCTGATGCACGGCGTGAACGGCACGAGCGGCGTGGACTGGAATCAGGCGCTCGGCGTCGGCAAGTCCCTGCTGTTCTCACCGCTCGTCGGATTTCTCGCAGCCGGATTGCTGCTGATGATTCTCAAGGCCGTTGTACGCATTCCCGCGTTATACGCCGAGCCGAAGGGCAAGGAGCCGCCGCCGTTCTGGATTCGCAGTCTGCTGATTCTGACGTGCACGGGCGTGTCGTTTGCGCACGGTTCGAACGACGGCCAGAAAGGTATGGGCCTCATCATGCTGATCCTGATCGGCACGGTGCCGACGGCATATGCACTGAACAAGGCCGTCACGCCGGCGCAAACGCAAACGTTCGTCGCGGTCGCGGAGCAGACTTCCGCCGCGCTTGCGAAGTACACGAACGGCGCGCCGCCTTCCGTCAATCCGCGTGCCGATGTGGAAGCCTATGTGCGCACGCATCAATTGACGCCCGCGACTTTGCCTGCGTTGAAGCAACTGACGGATGTAATCGCGCACCAGGTCAGCGCATCCGGTTCGATGGCGGCCGTGCCGCAAGGCATCGTCGACAACGTGCGCAACAACATGTACGTCGCGTCCGAAGCGATTCGTCTGATGGACAAGGCGAAGCAACCCGTCTTCGCGCCGGATGACGCCAAGGCCATCGACAACTTCAAGGCGCAGACGGACCACGCCACCAAGTTCATTCCGACGTGGGTGAAAGTTGCGGTGGCTATCGCGCTGGGCATGGGCACGATGGTCGGGTGGAAGCGGATCGTCGTGACTGTCGGCGAAAAAATCGGCAAACAGCATCTGACGTATGGACAGGGCGCGTCCGCCGAACTGGTTGCAATGGTGACGATCGGCGCGGCCGACATGTACGGCCTGCCGGTTTCCACCACGCATGTGCTCTCTTCGGGCGTGGCCGGCACGATGGCGGCCAACGGCTCGGGCTTGCAATGGGCGACCGTGCGCAGCCTCGTGCTTGCGTGGGTGCTGACGCTGCCGGCGTCCATTGCGCTCGCGGCCGGCTTGTACCGGGTGTTTCGCGCGGTGTTTTAAAACGCTTCGTTCGTGGCCGGTCATGCACAGACACAGCATGCAACCGGCATCATGAGAAAAGCGCGGCACGTGCCGCGCTTTTCCGTTTCTTCGACTCGAACGACAAAAGCCGCTCGAACCGCTCAATACACCTCGGGCACGATCATCGACGCAGGCACCGGCTGACGGCTGTACTCGTCGTGATAAACACGCGCCGGCAATTCGACACGCGGATGCTCGATCTCGTGATACGGCACCTGGTTCAGCAGATGGTGAATGCAGTTCAGGCGCGCGCGTTTCTTGTCGACGGCCTGCACGACCCACCACGGCGCCTCGGCAATATGCGAGCGTTGCAGCATCACTTCTTTCGCCAGCGTGTAAGCCTCCCAACGGCGGCGGCTTTCCAGGTCCATCGGGCTCAGCTTCCACTGCTTCAGCGGATCGTGGATGCGGTTCTGGAAGCGGATCTCCTGCTCTTCGTCAGTGATCGAAAACCAGTATTTGACGATCTGCACGCCGCTGCGCACGAGCATCTTTTCGAACTCGGGCACCGAGCGAAAGAATTCTTCGTATTCTTCGTCGGTGCAGAAATTCATTACGCGTTCGACGCCCGCGCGGTTGTACCAGCTGCGGTCGAACAGCACCATCTCGCCGCCAGCCGGCAGCTGAGAGACATAACGCTGGAAATACCATTGCGTGCGCTCGCGGTTGTTCGGTGCGGGCAGCGCTGCAACGCGGCACACGCGCGGATTGAGCCGCTGCGTGATGCGCTTGATCGCGCCGCCCTTGCCCGCGGCGTCACGTCCCTCGAAAATCACCACGAGACGATGCCCCGTCTGCACGATCCAGTCTTGCAGTTTGACGAGTTCGCCTTGCAAGCGGAACAGTTCGCGAAAATACACCTTGCGTGCTTCGCGGTGCTCGGGCGTGAAACCCTCCGCACCGTCGAGGATGCGGTCGTCGACCTCCATTTCGAGTTCCTCGTCATACGCGTCGATGAGGTCTTCCTCGAAACGGCGTTGCCGCTCCACCAGCAACTCGGCTTCAGGTCTCGGATCCTGCTCTTTCATTGCGGCTCTCCTGGCAACGGAAATCATTAGGCGCGCGGCGGCAAAAGCGACGCGGGCGCGCCCGATTATCGGCGCGTCCGGTGTCAGGCGTGTTACCGCGCAGCCGATTCATGATAGCGAGTTTCACGCGGATGCCGCCCGCTAACGCAACGGTTTGGCGAAGCTGAGCTCGTGGCCGTCCGGATCGGTGATGTGAAAATAGCGCTCGCCCCACGGCGCGTCGGAGGGTTCGAGCGACGGCTGGAATCCGGCCGCCAGCGCCTTGCGATATATCGCGTCGACATCGGACACGTAGACGATCACGCGCCCCCACCAGTTGACCGGCGCCCGCGAATCGGCGATCAGGTTCAAGTACGTGCCGCCGAACGCGAACGACGTAAACGCAGATTGCACACCGCCGAATTTGAGCGGGAAACCGAGGGCTTCATAGAAATGCACCGCCTGGCGCATGTCTCCGGTAGCAAGCGTGATCGCGCTGAGCGACTCGATTTGCGGCTCGGTCTGCCCGGATTCGGGCGATGAAGACAACAAAGCAGAAGCATCGGATGAAGCGACGGACGGATTCATGACGGCTGTCTCCCTAGCATGCGGCCGCAGTCGGCTCGCTGTTAGCGGAAAGTGTCTCACAACAGCGTTGCGCGCTTAGCGTCCGCTGCGGTCCGCGTGCGGAAACACTGCGCCAATAAAAAAAGCCCCGAACTCTGCCGAGCGCGAGGCCTTTTGTCATAAACGGCGCATCGCGAAGACGCACCGCCTGCACCGTTCGAAGAACGCTTACTGAATGACCCGCGTCACGCCACGGCCGCGCGGATCGGCTGCGGGCTCGGGCGTCTTGTCATTGATCTTGATCGCCTGAATGTCGCCGTTGAAATTCTGCGCCTTCAGCGTATAGCCCTTCGCTTCGACCTCTTTGGCGAGTTCGCCGTCGATCGGCGCATAGGGCTCCCAGAAAATCGTATTCGGCGGCAGCAACTGGTGATGGAAGCGCATCGCGGCGACCGCGTCCGGCAGCGGCATATTGAAGTCGTATATGTTGTTGATCACCTGGAAGATCGACGTGAAAATGCGCGAGCCGCCCGGCGTCCCGATCACGAGCGACACCTTGCCGTCCTTCGTGAGGATCGTCGGGCTCATGGATGACAGCGGGCGCTTCTTCGGTTCGATCGAATTCGCGTCGCTGCCCACCACGCCGAACATGTTGGCCACGCCCGGCTTTGCGGAGAAGTCGTCCATCTCGTCGTTCAGCACGATGCCTGTGCGATCCGCGACCACGCCCGAGCCGAAATAGCCGTTCACCGTGTACGTGTTCGACACCGCGTTACCCCACTTGTCGATCACCGAGAAATGCGTGGTTTCCGCCTTCTCCGGCATCGACGTGCCGAGTCCCGGCTGTACGCTCTTCGTGTCCGACGGCGTTTGCGGATTGACTTCGGCGGCGCGTTTCGCGATGTACGCGTCGTCGGTCAATTGCGCGACCGGCACCTTGTAGAAGTCGGGATCGCCGAGATATTGCGCGCGGTCGGCGAACACGCGCTTTTCGATTTCCGCGATCAGATGAATGTATTGCGGGGAATTAAGCGGAACGTCCTTGAAGTCGGCTTCGCGGTCGGCCTTCATCTTCAGCAATTGCACGAGGCCGATGCCGCCCGAGCTCGGCGGCGGCGCGGTGTACACGCGGTAGCCCTTCCAGTCGGCCTGGATCGGCTGGCGCCATACGGCCTTGTACTGCTGCAGATCGGCCTTGGTGATGAGGCCATGACCGCGCATGGACTCCGCGATCAGGTCGGCTGTCTTGCCCGAGTAAAAGTCTTTCGCGCCTTGGTCCGAAATGCGCTGCAACACAGCGGCCAGATCGGGTTGCTTGAAGTTCACGCCCTGCTTCAGGTTGCCGAAGTAGGTGTCGAAGTTCGTCTTGCCGGCAAACTCTTTCGCGGCCGCGTCGCGGCGCTCCTGCAATTGCTCGCTGACTGTGAAGCCGTCGCGCGCGTAGTGGATGGCCGGTGCAAGCACCTGCTTCCATTTGAGCTTACCGAAGCGGCGCTGCGCCTGCCACATGCCGTCCACGGTACCGGGCACGCCCACCGCACGGTAGCCGTACAGGCTCATGCCCTTGATGACCTCGCCCTTGTCGTCGAGGTACATGTTCTTGGTGGCCGCCAGCGGTGCGCGCTCGCGGTAGTCGAGGAAGTACGGCTTGCCGCCCACGTACAGCGTCATGAAACCGCCGCCGCCGATGTTGCCCGCTTCCGGATAAGTCACGGCCAGCGTGAAGGCGATAGCGACCGCGGCATCGACTGCATTGCCGCCTTCCTTGAAAATCTGTTCGGCGGCCTCGGCGCTGTATTCGTCGGCGACCGCGATCGCGGACGCCGTGAGTACAGCCGGCTGTGTTTTCGCGGGCGGCTTCGCGATGGCCGGCGTGGCCTCGAAAAAGCCGACGGAAACCGACAAGAGTGCGGCCAGCGCAAATCCACTGGCAGACGATTTAGCGTTGCGGAACAACCTCATTGAAATCCCCCAAGACGACTGTTTCACCTGACGATAACTTCAGTTCCCTTGGGGCTTATAACATGTGAAGCGCCTCTTTGCGAAGCCGCGGCGTTCCGTAAGGCGACTGCTGCGGCACACAAAGAGGCGGACAGCCTCGGTCAGACCGAAGCCGCCGGGGAGAGCACCTGCGAGGCCACATCGTCCACGGCCGCGCGAGCGAGCTTCACGATTTCGTCGACGTCGCTGCGCGAAGTCACGAGCGGCGGCGCGAAGCCGAGGATGTCGCCGTGCGGCATCGCGCGCGCAATCAGCCCGCGTTGCAGCGCAGCAGCCGACACCCGCGGACCGACCTTCAATGCCGGGTCGAACGGAAGGCGGCCGTCTTTATCGGCCATGAATTCGAGCGCGGCCAGCATGCCGACGCCGCGCACTTCGCCCACCAGCGGATGGGAGTCGAACGCGACATGCAACTGTTCGAGCAGATACGCGCCGGTTTGTGCCGCGTTCTGCGTGAGATTCTCGCGCTCCAGGATATCGAGGTTCGCAAGCGCGGCGGCCGCGCAGACCGGATGCCCCGAGTAGGTCCAGCCGTGCCCCATTGCGCCCATTTCCTGCGACGCCTTATCGATCACGTCCCACACACCCTCGCTTACGATCACCCCCGACAGCGGCGCATACGCGCTCGTCAGCCCCTTGGCGACGGTGATCAGATCCGGCGTAATGCCGTAGTGCTGCGCGCCCATCTTCGAGCCGAGCCGGCCAAAACCGCACACCACTTCATCGCAGATCAGCAGAATGTCGTGCTTCTTCAGGACCTGCTGGATCGCTGCCCAATATCCCGCCGGCGGCGGCAAGATGCCGCCCGTTCCCATCACCGGTTCGGCAATGAATGCAGCAACCGTGTCGGCGCCTTCGCGCGCGATCAGTTGCTCGAGTTCTTCTACGCAGTAAGCGACGAACTGCGTTTCGTTCATGCCGGCCGGCGCATGTCGATACCAGTGCGGGCACACCGTGTGTTTGACGCGCTCGACAGGCAGATCGAAGCATTGATGGAAGCTCGGCAGGCCCGTGAGGCTGCCCGTCACGATGCCCGAGCCGTGATAGCCACGCTGGCGAGAAATGATCTTCTTCTTGTTCGGCCGGCCCTTCACGTTGTTGTAGTACCAGACGAGCTTGACCTGCGTTTCGTTCGCATCCGAGCCCGACATGCCGTAATACACTTTCTTCATGCCTAGCGGCGCCCAGTCGATAATCCGCGACGACAGTTCGATGATCGTATCCGTCGAGTGGCCGACATACGTGTGGTAGTACGCGAGCTTCTTCGCCTGCTCGTAGATCGCCTCGGCAACTTCCGTGCGGCCGTAGCCGATGTTCACGCAATAGAGGCCCGCGAAAGCGTCGATAAACGACTTGCCCTGATGATCTTCAATTCGGATGCCTTTCGCTCCCGTCACGATACGGCCGGGCAGCGCACCGCTCGCATGATCGTGAGCGTGCGTCGAAGGATGCATGAAATGCGCGCGGTCGGCGTTGAATAGTTGATCGAGTTGTTCGAGTTGAGTCATGAAATGCTCCTTCGTTGAATCGATGAATGAGGTTAGGCGGCGGCTGCAACGCTGCGAGCGGCAATGCTGTCGGTCACCGGCAAGCCGAGCTGGCCAAGGCAGAAATAGCGCGTCTCGACAAAAGGTTCGAAGCCCTCGGCGCCGCCTTCGCGGCCAAGGCCCGACGACTTGATGCCGCCGAACGGAATCGGAGCGCCCGTGAATTTCGCGCCGTTCACGGAAACCATCGCGAACTCCAGACGGCGGATCAGTTGAAAGACCGTATTGAGGTCACGCGCGCAGACGTATGCGGCCAGCCCGTACTCCGTGTCGTTCGCGCGCCGAATTACTTCGTCAAGCGAATCGAATGGTGTTATGGCGGAAATCGGCGCAAAGTTTTCTTCGTCGTAAATGCGCATGCCGGGTGCGGCGTCGGCCACTACGGTCGGCTCGAAGAACCAGCCGCCGCGTTCATGCGCCGATCCGCCGACGGTGATGCGAGCGCCCTGCGCTTGTGCATCCGCGACGCGCTGCACGGTCGTGTCGAACGCGGCCTGATGCATCAACGGGCCGACGTCCACGTTCGCTTCGAATGCCGAGCCCACTTTCAATGCGCGAACCGCATCGCTGTATTGAGCGACGAAAGCCTCGTACACCGGACGCGCGACGAAAATGCGATTGGCCGCGCAGCAGTCCTGTCCCGAGGTTTGAAACTTCGCCGCGACTGCAACGCGCACGGCCTGATCGAGGTCTGCGTCTTCGGTCACGATGAACGGCGCATTGCCGCCCAATTCCAGCGCCGTTTTCTTGATGCCGGCTTTGGCGACGGCCTGCATCACGAGCGCGCCGACACGAGTCGAACCAGTAAAGCTCACCGAGCGCACGCGCGCATCGCCCACCAGCGTTTGCATCGCCATTTGCGGTTCGCCGAGCACGACGTTGAACACGCCTGCGGGAAAGCCCGCTTCTTCCGCGAGTTGAGCAAGCGCGAGCGCCGAGAACGGCGTTTCATGTGCGGGCTTGACCACCACCGTGCAACCGGCCGCGAGCGCGGCGGCCGCCTTGCGCGTGATCATCGCGCAGGGAAAATTCCACGGCGTGATCAACGCGGCGACGCCCACCGGTTCGATCACCGTGCCGAGTTGCGCACCGTCGATATGCGTGGGAATCGTGCGGCCATTCAAGCGCCGCACTTCATGCGCGAACCATTCGACAAAGCTCGCGCCATACGCAATCTCCCCGCGCGCTTCCGCAAGCGGCTTGCCCTGTTCGAGCGACAGGATCGCGGCCAGATCGTGCTGATGCCGCAAGATCAGTTCGTGCCAGCGCAGCAGCAGCGCCGAGCGCTTCGCGACCGGCAACCAGCGCCATGCGGAAAACGCGCGCTGCGCGGCGTCGACCGCTTCGGTGATCTGCGCGGCGTCGAGCATCGGTACATGTCCGAGCACCTGCTGATCCGCGGGATTGCGCACGGCGACGCTGGCCGCGCTCGCGCTATGCACCCAGCGCCCGTCGACGTAGCACAGCGATTTGAACAGAACCGGATGACCCAGCAACATGACGACCTCCTGTGGGCGATGTATGTCTGTCACTGTACGGTCAGCGGGCTTGCGTTTCTTTCTGTTCCCGCGTGTTAAAGCAGGCGTTTTTTCCATAATTCGCAGCCGCGCATGGCATTTTTTCGGTTGCGTCGGCGCGTGCATCAACTGTCGTCGCCGAGGGTTTCGCCAGCCCAGTCCGGCACGCCTTCCGGCATGCTCTTCACGACTTTCGTGACGATGTACGTGAAGTACTTTTCGATGCCCAGTTCGTCAGTGAGCAGTGAATCGATAAAGCGTTGATAGTGGTCGATGTCGCGTGACATCACGTGCATTACGTAGTCGACGCCGCCGCCCGTTGCATGACACTGCGCGACCTCGGGGGAAGCTGCGATCCGCTCCTCGAAGCGCCGCATGTCCTGCGCGGTGTGCCGCGCAAGCGTCACCTCGACCACGACGCGAGCACCCTTGAACGCGCGCAGCCAGTCGATGTCGGCGCGATAACCGCGAATCACGCCGCTTTCTTCCAGGCGCTTGACGCGCTCCCACGCCGGCGAAATCGACAGGTTGATTTCCTCCGCGAGACGCGACTTCGTAATGCGTCCGTCACGCGCGAGAATGCGCAAAATCGCCAGGTCGTAGCGATCGAGTTTCATCGCGCTCAAAAGCTCACCGGTATGCCGCGTTCGACGACATCGGCCACCACCGCGACCGTATCGCCGATTCGCACCAAACCCGGGAAACGACGCGCCGCCAGCATGCCGCCACGGCGCGCGCGATATTCGACCGGCGCAGCGCCAGTACGCGACGCGTCGTAAACCCGCGCGATCACCTCACCGCTTTCGACCATCTCGCCAAGGTCCTTGCAGAGTTCCAGCAGTCCGTCGTGTTCGCTGGTCGTGAAGCAGGTGCTGTCGGGCATGTCGAGAAGTGTTGTGGTGCGCGTGGCTTCGATGCCTGGTTCGTGGCTTACGTCATGGCGCGCCTCCTGCGTGAGAATGCCCGCGTGCTGCAAGAAGCCGCGCACGCCGCGCGAGGCCACTGCCACGCTTTGTGCCGTGGCCGTCCCACCGCCGCCAAGTTCCGTCGACACGAATACTTTGCCCGCTTCCTCAGCCGCGCTATCGAAAAGGCCCACGCTATCCAGTTCCAGCATTCGCATCGAGTAAGGCGCGCCGAACGCGCGCATCGCCGCTTCGCAGCGCGCCTGCTGACGCTCGTCCGGCAGCAGATGAATCGCGGCGAACGGGACGAAGTCGAGCGTGCGGCCGCCCGCATGCAGATCGAGCACGTAATCGGCGAGCGGCAGCAGATAGCGCTGGAAATAATCGGCGATCTTCTCGGTGATCGTGCCGTCCGGCTTGCCGGGGAAACTGCGGTTCAGATTGCCGCGATCGATCGGCGACGTGCGTGTTCCCGCACGAAACGCAGGAAAATTCATGAACGGCACGATGATGACGCGGCCCTTCACGTCCCCGGCTTTCAGCGTCGAAGCGAGCTTCGACAGCGCGATCGGCCCTTCATATTCGTCACCATGATTGCCGCCGGTGAGCAACGCGGTCGGCCCGTCGCCGTTGCGGATCACCGTGACCGGAATCATCTCGGCGCCCCAAGCGGAGGCGTCGTGCGAATGCGGCAGTTTCAGAAAGCCGTGCTGTTCGCCGTCTGCGTCGAAATCGACGGTCGGCTGAATGGGCGATGCGCGCATGTGCACTACTCCTTCACGAACAGCTTGCGCGGCGTATTGCAGAACGTCTCGACGCCGTTCTCCGTAATCAGGATGCTTTCGGTGATTTCGAGTCCCCAATCGTCGAGCCAGAGTCCCGGCATGAAGTGAAACGTCATGCCGGGTTCGAGGACAGTCTTGTCCCCCGGGCGCAGGCTCATCGTGCGCTCGCCCCAATCCGGCGGATAGCTCGCGCCGATCGGATAGCCGCAGCGGCTGTTCTTTTCAATGCCGTATTTGTGCAGCATCGCAAAGAACGCGTTGGCAATGTCCTCGCAGGTGTTGCCAGGTTTGGCCGCCGCAAGACCGGCTTCGATGCCTTCGACAACCGCGCGCTCGCCGTCGATGAAATGCTTCGGCGGCTTGCCGAGATACACGGTGCGCGATTGCGGACAGTGGTAGCGCTTGAAGCAACCGGCAATTTCGAAGAACGTGCCCGCGCCCTTGACGAACGGTGTGTCGTCCCAGGTGAGATGCGGCGCGGCGGCATCGGCGCCGGTCGGCAACAACGGCACAATGGCCGGATAGTCGCCGCCGTAACCTTCCACACCGCGAATGCCTGTCGAGTAAATTTCGGCCACGAGATCGTTCTTGCGCATGCCAGGCTCGATGCGCTCGACGATGCGCGCATGCATCGCTTCGACGATGCGCGCCGCCACGCGCATGTATTCGATCTCGCGCGGCGATTTCACTGCGCGTTGCCAGTTCACGAGGCTCGTCGCATCCTGCCATTCTGCTTTCGGCAGATGCTGGACGAGCGAACGATAAGCCGCCGCGCTGAAATAGTAGTTATCCATTTCCACGCCGATCTTCAACGCGCCCCAGCCGCGCGCCTCGATCACTTCACGCGCGAGGTAATCCATCGGATGGCGTGCGGCTGACTGCACGTAATGATCTGGATAACCAACTATCTGATCGTGCTGCATGAATACGGTGCGCTTTGCGCCATTCGCGTCCTGGCCGCGTCCGAACCAGACCGGCTCGCCATCGAGCGCAAGCAGCACGCATTGATGCACATAAAACGACCAGCCGTCGTAGCCGGTCAGCCACGCCATGTTGGTCGGGTCGGACACGATCAGCAGTTCGATCCCGGCGGCCTGCATCGCCTTGCGCGTTTTAGCAATACGTGCGTCGTATTCCGCGCGTTCGAACGGCAAACGCGCGGCCGGCGCCTGATCGCTCACATTGCGTTCCAGTTGCTTTGTCTCTGACATCGTCCCCTCTCAGCGCTTCACATCGTTACGAAAAATCATTCCTGCCTTCGCGGCGCGCGCTCGCTGCAATGCAAGCGCGGCGATAGCCGTGTCCTGCGCGCCGGTGCCGGTAAGATCGCAGATCGTCATGTCGCGATCGTTCACGCGGCCCACGGCCTTGCCCGCTATCACCTCGCCCAATTCGGCCATCGTGGCGTCGGCCTGGATCGCGCGGGCATTCAGCGCGTGATGTAGTTCGCCGAGCACACGCGTCTGTTGCACGCGGTCGCAGATGTAGCGCCCCGCCGCCAGTGCGGCCGGCGCAATTTCGTTTTTGTGCTCGGCGTCCGAGCCCATTGCGGTGATATGCAAACCGGCGTGCAGATGCGCGGCTTCGATCAAGGGTGTGCGGCTCGGCGTCGTGGTAATGGCCACGTCCGCTTCGGCGAGCGCGTGGGCGACATCGCGCGCGGCTTCGCAGCGCACGCCGAATGTCGCGGTCACTTCTTCTGCAAAGCGTTCCGCGTTGATGCGATTGCGAGCCCACACGCGCACCTGTTCGACGCGGCGTACCAGCATCAACGCTTGCAGTTGTAGACGCGCCTGTTCGCCTGCGCCGAGCACCGCGACTTGCGGCGTATGCTGCTTCGCGAGCCAGCGTGCCGCGACGGCGCCTGCGGCTGCCGTGCGCACCGCAGTCAGATAACCGTTATCGAGCAGCACCGCTTCGGTCAGCCCCGTCTTTGCCGACAGCACCAGCATCAGCCCGTTCAAACTCGGCAGACCAAGCGCGGGATTGTTGAAGAAGCCGGGACTGACCTTGATCGCAAAGCTGTCGAAGCGCGGCAGATACGCGGTCTTTACATCGACCTCGCCGTTCTGCACGGGCAGATCGAGCCGCAGGATCGGCGGCATCGCGACATCTTCGGTGGCCAACGCGAGGAAAGCCGCTTCGACCTGATCGATTGCCGCGAGATCGAGCGGCACCAGTTCGCGAAGCTGCGCTTCGCCGAGCAATGTGACGGACGTCATGGCGTTTCCGGGGAATGGGACTGTGCGGGCATCGCATTGACGATGCGGCGATGCAGATCGATGTCGATGTTCGAGCCGGTCACGATGAGCACCACCGGACCGCGCGGCACACGCACGTCGTGCAGCCTGCCGTCGAGCAGTGCGGCGATGCCGACTGCCGCTGCACCTTCCACGACGAGCCGCTCGTGCTGATACGCATGCACGATGCCGCGCGCAATCGAGGCTTCGTCGAGCAGCACGGTATCGTCAATCAGATCGCGTGTGAGCTGATACGTGTAGCGGTTTTCGAGGCCGATGCCGCCGCCCAGCGAATCGGCCAACGTCTCGACTTCATCGACAAGCACGGGCCGTCCTGCCGCGAGACTCGCATGCATTGCGGCACCGCGCGCCATCGTCACGCCACTCATGCGGATCGCGCTATTCGCGCTTTTGGCGGCGAATGCAACACCGGCGAACAGACCGCCGCCGGACAACGGCACGACAATATGCGCAACGTCCGGCAGCGCTTCGACGATTTCGAGTCCGATGGTCGCCTGCCCCGCGATCACATTGAGATCGTCAAAGGGCGGCACGTACGCGAAGCGCTCTTCGCGCACGAGCCGCAACGCTTCGTGCTCGGCCTCGTCCTGGCTCTTGCCGACAATGCGCACCTGTGCACCGAGCGCGCGCACCGCTTCCACCTTGTTCCGCGGCACGAGCGCGGACAGACAGACGGTGGCTTCGATACCTAGCGCGCGAGCCGCATGAGCCACCGCGCGGCCATGATTCCCAGTCGATGCGGTCACGACTTTGCGGCAACCTTGCTCGCTCAGTTGAGCAACAGCATTGGTCGCGCCTCGCAGCTTGAAGCTGCCAGTCGGCTGCACGGTTTCGAGCTTGAGAAAGACCGGCGTGCCGGCGATGGCCGAGAGGCTCGGCGATTCGACAAGCGGCGTGCGGCACACGCGCCCTTCGATACGGCGACACGCGCGATAGACATCGGCCAGCGACAGAACGGACATGAACGGCCCTGCACGAAAGGGTTCAATTCGATGCCGTCGCTGCTTTGCGATGACTGAAGCGTCATGCTGGCTGCGGCCGCATCGTTTTCAATGCAGCCCAGTCTAATGTTCTAAAAAACGATTTCTATTGTCCTAGTTCATTTCGCCCACGCTGCTCGCAGTGCGATTAGCGGGTCACGTGAAATCGTGCACTTGGGGATACTGCTCGAAGACCTCGCGCATCGTCTCCAATGCGGCTTTATACGTTTCGTCGCTCACTTCGGCGCCCACGCAAACCCGTACCGCATTCGGCCGGTCCGCGCCGCGCACGAGAAACGGATCGGCGGAAGTCACGGCAATGTCGCGATTGCGCAATTCCCTCACGAGCCGGTCCGCCTGCCAGTGCTCGGGCACGCGCAGCCATGCGGACAAAGCCTGTGGATGCGCGCCGAGCACATAGCCGCCGAGCGTTTGCTGCAACAGCGCCTGGCGCCGGCCCAAACGTTCACGCTGGATCTGCACGAGACGCTCCGCGGTGCCGTCGACGATCCAGCGCGTTGCGACTTCGGCCATCGGCGACGTGGCCATCCAGCTGCTCACGCGCAACACGCTTTCAGCACGCAGCGCGAGCCGCCGTGGCGTAGTCAGATAGCCGATGCGCAAACCTGTCAGTACCGACTTCGTCAGACTCGTGCAATAGAACGACAACTCGGGGATCAGACTCGCGATCGGCGTCGCGGCCCTGGCGGGCAATGGGCCGTAGACATCGTCCTCGATGATGTATACGCCGTAGCGCTCCGCGATGCGCGCAATCGCGCGGCGCCGCGAATCGGGCATCATCGCGACGGTGGGGTTGTTGAGCGTGGGCGTGCAGACGAGCGCGCTGATCCGCTCGCTGTCGCACATCTCCTCGAAATGTTCGGGGTGTATGCCATATTCGTCGATTTCGAGGCCCTTCAGCGTGAAGCCGAGCACATTAGCCGAGCCGATCACACCGTGGTCGGTGAGGCTTTCGCACAGCACGGTGTCGCCGGGGCCCACGAGCGACGCGAGCGCGAGGAAGATGCCGTGCGCGGCGCCATTCGTGACGAGCAGCGTATCAGCGGAAGCGGGCATGCCCAACGAGGCAAGCCACGCGACGCCCGCCTGCCGATGATGCTCGAAGCCCGCAATCGGACGGAATGCGCGAATCCACGGCTGGTCGTCGAGTGTGGACAGCGTCGCGCAGACCTTGCGCCACATCGCGTCGTGCTCCGCCGTATGGATGATGCGCGCAATCGAAAAGTCGACCACCGAGCGCTCTGCCGTATCGAGCATATAGTTCGACATGGTCTCGGTGACGCGCGCCGCAACGAAGCTGCCGCGCCCCACCTCGCAGCGGATCAGCCCTTGCCGCTCCAGTTCCTTGTATGCGTTGGTCACGGTCTGAACGCTGATTGCCAGCTCGCCGGCCACATCGCGCTGCGGCGGCAGACGCGCGCCCGCGGGCAGCGAAGCGCTTTCGATATCGCCCGCGATGGCCTTCACCAGCCGTTTGTACTTCGACTCCACGCCGTGCACCGCCCGCACTGCGTCACGCCACTGCTCGATCACCTGCGCCTCCACGTTCTGCTGTTGCAAGCCCATGTTATGAGCTACTGTCCTGTCGTCGTTTACCCTTGCAGCCGGTTATGTCTACAAGCCCACGATGCGACGTGCCAACGCCTCTCATACTGCCGCCAAACAGGCCGGGAAAATTATTGTCCTAGAGCAATCGCAACAAAAAATTGGCTTTGTATGCTGCATTCAGGGTTACGGCGCGAGGCTAGTGAAGCGCGGATATCGCCGGCCCTTCGCGTTGCCGCGCGCATGATGCGCCGCGACATTCATCACGCCACACCACGGAATCGATATGAAAGCGAAGCGCACTTCAGGATTGCTGGGAGCCCTCTGCGTCGCGGCGGCGGCTCTGGCCATGCCGGCACAACATGCGTCGGCCGAAACGACGTTGCAGCGCATTCAACGCACCGGCGAAGTGCGCATCGGCTATGCAAATGAAGCGCCGTTCGCGTACACCACGCCGGACGGCAAGGTGACCGGCGAGTCGCCGGAAATCGCCCGGAAAATTTTCGGGAGAATGGGCGTGAAGAAAGTAGATGGCGTGCTGACCGAATGGGGCTCGCTCATTCCCGGTCTGCGCGCGGGCCGTTTCGACGTGATCGCAGCGGGCATGTACATCACGCCGGAGCGTTGCAAGCAGGTCGCGTTCGCCAATCCGCAGTATCAGATTCAGGACACGCTTCTGGTGCTCAAAGGCAATCCAAAGAATCTGCATAGCTACGGCGATATCGGCAAGCAGCCCGACCTCAAACTCGCCGTGATGGCCGGTGCAGTGGAACTCGCCAATTCGCGCGATGCCGGCGTGAAAGACGCCCAACTCATGCAGGTGCCCGACACGACCGCGCAACTGCAAGCCGTTCGTGCACGCCGCGCCGACGCCGCCGCCGGAACCGCGCTCACGATGAAGGGTCTCGCCGCGAAAGCATCTGACCAGGTCGAGGCCGTCGCGAAGTTCACCGACGACCCGAAGCACACCGGCTACGGTGCTCTCGCATTCCGCCCGGAAGACGGCGATCTGCGCGATGCGGTCAACAAGCAGTTGCAGGAGTGGCTCGGCACGGCCGACCATCTGCAAACCGTGGCGCCGTTCGGCTTCGACAAAACGAATCTGACGACGCGCACCGCCGCCGAGATCTGCGGCAAGTAAGCGAAGCCACACGCATCGCAAGCGAATCGACATCGCGCCGGCAAGCGCCGGCACTCAAGTTACAGGCGCGTGCAAGCGCACGCACCGTCATGCAAGCGAGGAACCGCCATGCGTGAACTATTTCCCCTGCTGCTCCAAGGCACGCTCGTGACGATCGAGATCGCCGCCTGCGCAACCGTGCTCGCGATCGTGATGGCGTTCGTCGGAACAGCCGCGAAGCTCGCGCCGTGGGCGCCGCTGCGCTGGCTCGGCAATGCTTACGTCGAGATCTTTCGCGGCACCTCGTTGCTCGTGCAACTGTTCTGGTTTTTCTTCGTGCTGCCACTGCCGCCGTTTCGCATCGAGATGACGCCGTTTACCGTCGCCATCGTCGGACTCGGTTTGCACTATGGCGCGTACGGCTCGGAAATTCTGCGCGGCGCACTGCGTTCGGTGCCCGGCGGACAGTTCGAGGCCGCGCTCGCGCTCAACATGTCGCCGCTTTCCAGAATGCGCCGCATCGTGCTGCCGCAAGCGATGATCAATGCGCTGCCGCCCGCCACCAATCTGATGATCGAACTACTCAAGGGCACGTCGCTGGTATCGCTGATCACGCTGTCGGACCTGACGTTTCGCGCACGGCAACTCGACGAGGCGACTTTCAAGACCGCCGAGATTTTCATGCTCACGCTGGTTATCTACTTCGTGCTCGCGCAGATTCTCGTTGCGCTGATGCGGCATTTCGAGCGCCGCGTGAGTCACGGCATCATCCAGAGGGCCGTCCGATGAACAGCTTTTTCGACCTGCATTACGCAGAGCAAATCCTGCCCGCGCTGTTGCGCGCGTCGATGTACACGATCCTCATTACGTTGATCGGTTTTGCAATCGCGTTGGTGCTCGGGCTCGTGCTGGCCGTGCTGCGGCGCAGCCCGGTCAAGGCGGTGTCGCGCACAGTTGGGTTTATTGTCGAGTTCATTCGCAGTACGCCGTTGCTGATTCAGGTGTACGTGCTGTTCTATGTGCTGCCGGTGTATGGCATCACGATGTCCGCTTTGACGGCGGGCACCGTGGGTATCGCGCTGCACTACGCGTGCTACACGTCGGAGGTGTATCGCGCCGGCCTGAACGGCGTGGCGCGCGGTCAGTGGGAAGCGGCCTGCGCGCTGTCGCTGTCGCCGTGGCGCACCTATAGCGGCGTGATTCTGCCGCAGGCGATTCGCCCGGTGATTCCCGCGCTCGGCAACTATCTGGTAGCGATGTTCAAGGACACGCCCGTACTCTCGGCGATTACCGTGGTCGAACTGATGCAGCAGGCGAAGAACATCGGCTCCGAGACCTTCCGCTATCTGGAGCCGATCACGCTCGCGGGCATCTTCTTCCTGCTGATCAGCGTGACGTTCGCGCACCTCGTGCGGCGGCTCGAATACGGCCTGAGGTTGCCATGACCGTGAAGACCGACCTCGATGCCCCTACCCCGCCGCATTCGGCTTTATCTGTGGAGAACCCGATGAAACGAGACGATCCCGCTTCCCTGCTAGACCCGAAGGCCGGCACGCCGGGCGAGGCGCCGATGGTGCGCTTCGCCGGCGTGACGAAGCGCTACGGTGCGCTGACCGTGCTCGACGAACTCAATCTGGAGATTGCCCGCAACGAGAAAGTAGCGATCATCGGGCCGAGCGGTTCGGGCAAATCGACGCTATTGCGCGTGCTGATGACGCTCGATCCGCTGACGGGCGGCATGATCGAAGTGGATGGTGAGCCTCTTACGCATATGCACAGGAACGGCGTGCTGGTGCCGGCATCGCTGAAACATTTGCGGCGCGTGCGCAGCAAGATCGGCATGGTATTTCAGAGCTTCAATCTGTTTCCGCATATGACGGCGCTCGCCAATACGATTGAAGCGCCAATGCAGGTGCTGGGCCTGTCGCGCAAGGAAGCGACCGAGCGTGCTCGCGATCTGCTGTCGCTCGTCGGGCTCGAGGATAAATGCAATCACTATCCGTCGCAGTTATCGGGCGGCCAGCAACAGCGTGTGGCGATCGCACGCGCGCTTGCCATGCGGCCTAAAGTCATGCTGTTCGACGAAGTGACGTCCGCGCTCGACCCCGAGTTGTGCGGCGAAGTGCTGAACGTGATCCGGCGACTCGGCAGCGAACACAATCTGACGATGCTGATGGTCACGCACCAGATGGGTTTCGCTCGCGAATTCGCGGACCGTGTGTGCTTTTTCTCGCAAGGCAAGATCATCGAGCAAGGGCCGCCGCAGCAGTTCTTCAGCGCGCCTCAACATGAGCGCACGCAGCAGTTCCTGCGCGCCGTAAAAGAGGCGGTGTGATCTGCTTAAGCTTCGCTTCTTGCTGTCACGCAGTGCTGCGACGGCCGCGGGCGATTTCATCGCCCGCGTCATGCGGCAAACGTGCTGTCACCGGAATCGACAGGAACGAGAACAGGCCGACCACTACAAACGCCGGCCAGAAGTCCGAGAACACGATGCTCGAATGACCCTGCACGTTGTGCGAGATTTGCAGCACGATGCCCGCGATGGTCACGCCGAGCCCGAGCGAAATCTGCTGGATCACGCTCGCGACGCTCGTCGCGCGGCCGACGTCGCGACTCGGAATATCGGCATACGCCAGTGTATTTAACGACGTGAACTGAAGCGACGGAAAGAAGCCGCCGACCAGTACCACACACCAGATCAACCAGTGCGGCGTGCCGGGAAAGAACAGGCCGTAGATCGCGATAGCAACGCCCGCACAACCCGCGTTGAGCATCAACACAGTGCGAAAGCCGAAGCGCCGAAGTATGCGCGAGGTCGCCGCCTTCATGAAGATCGAGCCGAATGCGGACGCGCACGTAATCGATCCCGCCACGAACGCGGTCATGCCGAGGCCTTCCTGTAACGCGAGCGGCAATAGAAACGGCACCGCGCCGAGCCCGATGCGAAAGAGCGACCCGCCCGCCACGCTCGCATGAAAGCTCGGAATACGCAGAAGGCGCAAATCGAGCACTGGCAACTCCACACGATTCGCGTAGAGCACGTAACCCACCAGCAGCACGACACCGACAGCGCACATGCCGAACGACACGGTGTTTGGCACGAGTTCGCCGCCCACCAGCGAGAGCCCGAGCATGAACAGCGACGCGCCGCTCGCAGACAACAGAAAGCCGGTCCAGTCGAGCCGGCCAGGATGCGCTTCGCGCACGTTGGCGATGTGCTTATTGGCGAGCCAGATACCGAACAAACCGATCGGAATATTGACGAAGAAGATCAGGCGCCAATGCAGATAGGTCGTGATAAAGCCGCCGAGCGGCGGGCCGACCACGGGGCCGAGCAGCGCGGGCACCGTCAGATAATTGACCGCGCGGATGAACTCGGATTTCGGCACCGAACGGAAAATGATGATGCGACCCACTGGCACCATCATCGCGCCGCCAATGCCTTGCACGAAGCGCGCAGCCACGAACATGCCAAGCGAAGTCGATGCCGCGCACATCAGCGAGCCGGCCATGAAGATGCCGATGGCCGTGCGAAACACCGTGCGCGAACCGAAGCGGTCTGCGACCCAGCCGCAAATCGGAATGAATACGCCGAGACCGATCACATACGCGGTGACGGCCAGCTTCAGCGTGATGGGGTCCTGACCGAGATCGCGCGCCAGGACGGGCAGCGACGTCACGATGACCGTGCCGTCCACGTTTTCCATGAACATCGCACACGCAACGATTAGCGGAACAATGAAAGCGCCTAAAGCGAAAGGCATTAGCAGAGCGACGGTTGGCAAGGCCGTCGAGATAAAGCGTCGATTATGGCATTGCAGCGGCAACCTAGGTTATTGCGCGACGCCTTGAATAACCGTTGAACGACGCGTTGAACGACGAAGAGCCGGCATGGAGCCGGCTCTTCGTGGCACGCCGCGCGTGTTGCATAACGCTTGATGCACGACGCGTGACGCGCGGTGCAGCTCAGCGCGACGCGCTAACCAGCGGTTGCAACTGCGGCAGGATTTCGGTGGCCGCACGCGCGACGTCGTTCGGGAAGTCGATCTCGATCCACGGTGCGCCGGTCACGTCGGCGGTATCGAACACCTGGCTGCGCTCCAGCAGCAGATCGCGCACGGCTTCTTCGTGCGGCAAGTTGGCCCGGCCGCTGTCGATATAACCCGCCACGATTTGCGCGAAGCGCTGCGCCGTTTCCTGGCGGAAGCGGAAAAAGCCAACGGATTCGCCGATGGTGTCGTACTCCAGATTCACCGCGAGTTGCTTGCGCAATTCAACCGGTACACCGTCTTTCAGACACAGCTTCACGGGTTCATCGCCGGCTTCGAAATCGCGGTCGATCAACAGACGGTTGACCGTTTCGCCGGCGACCAGCGCGGCCAGAATGCGCTCGTCGTAGAGCACGTCGGCGTCCATCAGCAGCACGTCGCCGCCGCGTGTCAGCGCCTCGGCCACCGTGTGCACCGTCAGCACGCTGCCCAGGTCGTAGCGCGTGTTCAGCACCGTTTCGACTTTGTGCGGCCAGTTGATGCGCGCCAGTTCCGCCTGCACCGACTCGGGCTGAAAACCGAGCGCCAGCACGACGTCCGTCACGCCGGCGGTTTCGAGCATCTGCAAGTGCCGCTCGAGCAGGCTCATGCCGTCGAACTGCAACAGGCACTTCGGGAACTGGGCTTCCGGCGGTTGCTGGAGACGCAGGCCGAGGCCCGCAGCGAGGATGATGGCACGCATGCGCGGTCCTTTGAAAAGATACGGAGTTTAATCGACAGCGGGAACGTGCCCAAGAGCACGCCGCCGCTGCCAGCTTCGTTCGCTGAAGTGCAAGACCAGCAGACCTGGCAAGCCTAGCAGGATTTCGCGCGCGCGCTTCGCGAGCGACAACGCCAGCGCCGCATCGGGCGGCAAACCCACCAGCGGCGCAAGCAGCAGATAGCCGCCTTCCTGCACGCCGAGCGAGCCGGGGATCATGAAGGCCGCGCCACGAATGGCCTGACCGACGCTTTCTAGCAGCAGCGCGTCGATCCAGTCGACGGGATGGCCGAGAAAGCGCAGCGCGAGCCACACTTCCACCGTGCCGACGACCCAGCCCGCAAGACTCAGCACAAAGCTCGCCGCCACGCGGGCGCGCTCGCGGTACATGGCCTGGACGGCGGCATCGACGGCTTCGGCGCGAGTCATCAGTCCGGACCAGTCGCGCTTGCCGAAGACCCTCGACAGCACGCCGAGCAGCCGGCCAAACAGCCCGCGCCGTTGCGCATAATAAAAACCGACGATCATGCCGCCAAGCAAGGCCGTTGCAATCAGCGTAGCGGTTTGCAGGTCGTGCAGCGCGCCGTGCGCCGCGTAGGCGCCGAACATCAGCAGCCCGAACAGCGCGAAGATGATTTGCGCAAGCGCCTGAGCGGTCGTGCTCACGGTGATGGCCGCGGCCGCGTCGCGCATGCGCATGCCGCGCTGCGAGAGTTGCCGCACCATCACGACCGGCCCGCCGATCTGGCCGGCCGGCAACAGACTATTCACGGACTCGCCGATCCATCGCGCGAACAGTGCGTCGCGCACCGACAAGGGGTGATGGTGACGATGATCAGGTGCTCCGTCGCGGCGGCGCGGCAACAGCACGGAAATCGCGCCGGCGTCGAGCGCGAGCGGCACGACGTGAAACGCCGCGACGAGCGCGAGCCCCCAACCGGCCGCGAGCAGCGTCGACACAACCGATCCGAAACCCTGCCAGGCGAGCAGGCCGACAAACAGCGCCGTCCCGATCGACAGCAGAATCAGGGCCGCGCGAGTCATGCGCGGTCCTTGCCGCCGGTTTTCGCTCGAGTCATCTGGCGAAACACCTGGCGAAAGCCGAAATACGCGATTGCATCTTTCATGTTGGAAATCAGACGGCGCCACGGACGCATGTTCGGGTCCGTGACGTATTCAAAAGTGAGCGACACGCGCATCTCGTTCGGGCCGGCCGGCGTGATGCGATGACGCAGCTTGTCGCCGTCGAAAAACACGAGGCCGCCAGGCGGAATCTGAACCGAGCCCGGCTGATCCGGTACATCCGGATTGCGCGTGTGCAATTCGTAGTCGAGCCGGCACGACGATTCGTCGATCACGCCTAACAGCAACGTGTAGCGGCGCCCGTCATAGTACGAAGTGTCGTAGTGCCAGCCAATGTGATCGCCCGGTCGCGTGTAGTAATACAGCGCGTACGCGTGCGGATCGTCCGCCGGCGACACTTGCAGCTTGTCGCCGCTCAGTTGCTCGAGCCAGCCGATCAACTCCTTCGAACGATACAGTTCGGCGATGAACGGCGCGAGACGGTCGATCGTATGACGGCTCACGCTGCCGCCCTGCTTGTGGCCCGGCAGGTAGTTGCGGTTCACTTCGTCGAGGAGCGCGCGCGCGCTGTGCACGAGTTGCGCGGTCACTTCCGGCGCGAGGAAATCTTCCAGATAAAGGAAGGCGCCCTGGTCCGCGAAGTCCTTGCGCAAGCGCAGATTATCGAACGTTCGGGTGCGGCTCGCGACCGCGCGCTCGGCGTCCGGCGCGGCGGGCACCGTCTGCATGGCAGACACAGTACGTTCGGTGGAAATCGATGCGGCCACGTCGTCTTCGGCGTGTGTACTCATTTGCCGGCCAATACCTGATGGGTTTCTGGAGCGCCCGAGCCAGCCACGGCGGGCTGCACGCTGCGGCGCGCCACGCGCCAGTAGTCGATCATGACCCAGACCGCGAAGAGCGGCGCGCCAATCGAGGCAACCACGACGAACGGCAGGACGACGCTCGTCAGCGTGACGATGGGTAGCAGATACAGCACGTCTTCCGTTTCGAAGCCGCCGACGGCGGCCTGCTTCGTGCCCGCCTTGCCGGCCATTTCCTCGATGCGCATGCGCAGGAAAAAGATCAGCGCGACGGCAATGCCGGCGACAGCACCGAGCCAACCCGGCGCGACCGTGAGGCCGCCGATGCCCACGTTCGAATCGCCCGCGCCTATACCCATGCCGATAAACAGCATGACAGTGACGAGCGCGTCGCAAGCGAGGTCGTAAAAATGACCGATACGGCTCGACTTTCCGCCGATGCGCGCAAGCTCGCCGTCGGTATGGTCGACGAAGTTGGACAGCACAATGAGAACCGCGCCGGCATTGGCCCACGCGAATCCGCCGCGCGCGAGGCATAGCGCGCCCGAGACGCCGATCAGCAGGCGCAGCGTAGTCAGATGATTAGGCGTAACGCGCGTATTGACAAGCGGTGTCACGAGCCGGCGGGCCAGCCGCGCGTCCCAGGTTCTGGGCGGCGGCACGTTAATAGGAGTCTGGGGTCGCGAATTCATAACCCGGAAATATATACGGGATCGAGAAAGATTGCTTTCTTCCCGTTAGTTTCTTTGCGGTTCGTCGGGCTCGCCGCTTTGTTTGCTAGCCGCATCCATAAAGCAGGATTGGCCGAATCGCGATAAAGTGCGAATCCTGTTGCGCCTGCCCCGCCGGATCACTTCGATGCGCAACGCCTTTGCAGGTTGTGCGGGCCGCTGCTTCTCGCCGCGCCGCCCGTTGCGAACACACTACATCGCGCTACATCGAATATGCCGTTCTCCATGCTATGAAACGCTTTCTTTCGTCTGCCGCATCGCGTGCTTTCTGCGCGGCCGCACTTGCTGTCGCGAGCGGCGCGTTGCCGCTTGCCGCTCACGCGACTGCTCTTGATGCGCCGCTTGCCTGCAACGAAAGCGGGCATCAGTTCATCGCCGATCTTGCGGGACAACAACTAATCGATCCGAAGCCGACGCGCGTCGAAAGCAACTCGATCAATGCGTTTTCTCCCGCGCAAGGGGCGGACCTGACCGCGTTCGGATTTCACATTTTCGCGGTGGTCGGATACGAGAAGGACGACCCGATGTTTCGCGTCGGGGAAGGCGAGCCGGTCGCGCGCTCGGCCTATGGCGTGGTGGTGTTCGGAAGCGAATCGAAGGTACGGTCCGCGGTGACGGCAGCCGGCGGCACGGCAATCGTCCACCGCGTGGCGCCGCTCATCACAGCGATCTTCTGCAAGCGCAGTTGAGGCGGCGCTTCACTATCCGCCGCCTACCGCCGCGTTATAACCTGATCGACGTCGGATCGGCCGTCAGATAGCCGACCGTCGCGCCAAAGCGATCCTTGTAGTTGGCTCGCACCAGCGGATCGAGCGTGGCCTTGACCTTGTCGTGCAACGGACTTTCCCAATCGCCGACGTGCTGGAAGTTGCTCATCACATAGGTCCAGCCGTTGATTTCGTCGACGGCATGCAGGCCCGTCGACTCCGCGCCCGCCGGACACGACAGCACGCGCGACAGCGTCTTGGTGTCCACGTTGTACGCCCACAGGAAGTTATTCACGTGCATGCTGCTGTCCTCGCCGATAAAGAGCGTGCGCAGCTTCTCCGAAAACTTCAGGTTGTCCGGGTTCGCAATGCGCTCGGCGTTCGCCGTGTTGCCGAGCGCGTCGGCGGCTGATAGATCCTCGCCGACCAGCGCCGCGGGCGCCGCCATATCGACCGGCACCCACTCGCTATTGATCGCGCCGCCGCTGCGGTCGAGCTGGCCGCCCTTCATATTGAGCGCATAGACCGCGCCGGCACTGATGGCTTTGTCGACGGCCACGTCCGTCGATGCGGCGTTGCCCCGCACCATCGATTTCTCGACACGCGACATCGCCGAATACAGCACCTTGTCCTTGATATTGACGGTCGTGCCTTCGAGCTTCGTGAAGCCCATGCTGCCGCCCGCGAGCGCCGCGTAACGATGCGTCTCGAGGAAAGTCGCCGCTTTGATCATGCCCGGCTTCACACGGATCCAGTGGAACGTGCCGTTGAAGTTGATCTTCGTGTAGGACGTGTCGAGCGGATCGGCGGTCTTGACGTCCATGATGTCGGCCGCGGTCAGTGTGTTCGCGAGCGACTCGATTTCGGCGCTGGTCGCGTGGCCCAGGTTGATCCACGAAAGCGTCGCCGCGCCCGCGCCGCTCGACGACACCTGCGTCCATTTTGCGACGTACAGAGTGCCCGCCGACAGGTCGGCCTCGCGGTCGGCAATGAACATGAAGAGGCCGCCGTTGGTCGCGTCGTCGCCCATCAGCACGGTGCGCTTGTCCGGCATCACCTGAACCAGTTCGTGCGAGATGCGGCCAAGGCAGTAGTGCTTCTTGATCGAGCCGGTGCCGTCCGGATTAACGGTGACTTCGGGCAGGTGGCCATAGTGATATGGATTCGCCGTCGTTTCGCTGCCGTACAGGTTGCGGCTGAAGCCCTTGAACTGGCTATTGGAGCCGATGGTCGCAGCGTCCGGCTCGTACTCCTCGCTCGACAGGTGCGTGTTCCACGGCGACAGGCTCGCGCCGCAGGTGATCCACAAGCCGTGCACCTTCGAGGTATCGACGTTGTGATAGCCGATTAGCGTGAGCTTGCCGGTGGCGGGATCCTGATCGAGCGTCAGCACCGCGATTGGCGACGGCAGCTGGCCGTACATCGACACGAGGCTCTGGTCGCGCGTCGCGTACTCGAACTGGACGACTGCGAACACCGCATTGCCCTTGACGCCCTTCACCGTGGGATTGTCGAGGCGGATCAGCGAACTGCCGTCCGGGCAATCGGAGTAGAACTGACGCTCGTTGCCCGCAACCGATTTGTCGATAATCGGCTGATTGTTGATATCCACATAGCCGCCCGCGAGAATCGTCCCGCCCTGGATGTTGGGCACCATGTCGCCCGTAATGAAGAACGGCTGGTACGAGAGCTTGAATGTGCGGCTGCTGCCGTCGCTCAGTTGCACGGTCAACGTGGAGCCGACCGTTGTTTTTGCCATAGCGGCAGGATCGGCCAGCGTAGGTGCGGCCATCGCGCTAAAAGCCGCGGACACGAAATTGGCAACCGGCTTGACCGGCGTCGCCAGATCGTCGCTGCCGCCTCCGCAGGCGCTCAACATCGAAGCCGTGGCGAGACCGCCTAACGGCAGCATCGGTACACCGGCGAACAGTTTCAGGGCCTTGCGGCGGGAGGGGTCGAACGGCTCAGCCATGTTGTCGTAATCCTGTGTGGGTGGCGTGGGTGACTCACAGCCGGCACGACTCGGATTCGAACCGCATGTTGACGCTCGCGCCGCTATGACGCGAGGATTCTATGAAGTGAATGTGAAAGTATATTGACAGCGTTTGGTAATACTTTAGCTCCAACCACTCCCGAGGTTAGAAACTGGCCTCAGCCCGGCCGCCGGAATTCATTCTCGACCCATGCCGAAGCGCTCGCTTTGCTGAGTTTGAAATTGGGCGCCACCTGCACTTGCGCGAGTTGTTCGCCGAATGTATCGAGCGCGGTGAGCAGCGCGTACGGTTCGTCTTCATCCGGCACGATGTCGAGCGTGATGTCGAGTTCGTCGTTGCCGTCCGCACTGGCCACACGCACTTCCTTATGAAGTTGCGCGCGCAACTGCTGCTCATGACGGCGCAACACTTCAGACGCGGTTTTCACGAGCGTGTTGAATGCGCCGGTGTCGAGCGGCTTCGGGTCTTTCTTGTTGCGGCCCATTGTCCACGGGCCGACAAGCGCGGGCTCCGCTTCGCCGTCCTTGATCATTTCGACGGCCCAGCCTTCGTCGTCTTCATTCTTGATGACGCGCGCGGTCCAGCCGTCGTCGCGCCAAAGACGCGCTTCGTGCACCGCCTCGAATTCGGCGTCGAGCGGCATGCTGTCCGCTGCAGGCAGATCTTCCGCCGCGGGATCAACAGCCTTGTCGGACGATGGAAGGGTTGGATCGGTCATTACAGGTTCGCTCACTTTCGCTGCTGGGCTTAAGACACATCTCGAGCATGCAATTCTACCCGGCTCCCGTGCGCCGGACACCGTGCCCTGACGAACGGACAAGTCGTCGCGGTCATTTCGTGCAGTGACATAATGCTTTTCGCCAATTAGGCGGAACTTATAAAGCCGCAATAAAATAACAAAAAAACGCGGCCCGAAAGCCGCGTATAAAAGATGAAAAAGACACCCTTTTGTGGGGCAAGCGGATTGTAGAACTACTGGAGAATCGAATAGAGCGCGACAGAAGGAACTAATCATTGCGCGATCCGAAGAGAATCAGAACGCACGCTCGCCAGCGCCGCCTGCTTTGGCAATAAGGCCGCGAAAGCCGTCGCGCGCGGACAACATCGCAATGATTTCCAATACGGCTCTTATTCACGTGAATTGCAATTTCATCTTTATTTATCCGCACTTACGCTATTCGGATCGCTTCATTACGGATTCCGGAAATGACTGTTGCGCTATTCGCGATTAAATAACGGAATAGCGGGAATACACTTCGCAGCGGATCGTCACGCGGCCGGCGCAACCGGCGCAATCCACGGCCCGCACCCGAATGCGATTCTCGATGCATTGTCCCTGGAGTCATGAAATGAAAAGAACCCTCATCGCAGCAGGTCTCATGGGCGCATTCGCGCTCAACGCACACGCACAAAGCAGCGTCACCTTGTACGGCACGCTCGACGCCGGCCTCGTGTACTCGAACAACCAGGGCGGCCACAGCAACTGGCAGCAAGGTAGCGGTTCGGTGTCGAACACGTACTTCGGCTTGCGCGGCAGCGAAGACCTGGGCGGCGGTCTGCACGCCATCTTCACGTTGGAGAACGGCTTCAATCTGAATAACGGCCAGTTCTCGGAAGGCAACACGATGTTCAACCGCCAGGCTTTTGTCGGGCTGAAGAGCGACCAGTTCGGCGCGCTGACGCTCGGCCGCCAATACGATTCCGTGGTCGACTATCTTGCACCGCTGTCGGAGGCGGGCGCTGGCTACGGCAACAATCTCGCGGCCCACCCGTTCGACAACGATAATCTGGACAACTCGTTCTCGATCAAGAACGCGGTCAAGTACACGAGCGCGAACTACGCGGGCCTGAAGTTCGGCGGTCTGTACGGCTTCAGCAATTCGGCCGGGCAGTTCTCGAACAATCGCGCGTGGAGCGCGGGCGCTTCGTATGACAACGGCCCGCTGAGCGTTGCCGCGGCTTACCTGCAACTGAACAAGTCGGGCAGCTCGAACCTGAGCGGCGCGGTGTCGCAAGGCGACGGCACGGCGCAGGTCGCGGCGAACCTGCAGCGCACGTTCGGTGCGGGCATCAACTATTCTTACGGTCCGGCAACAGCGGGCTTCGTGTACACGCATACCCAACTGGACGGCATTACCGGTATCGACGTCGGCGGCGCGACGCTGCCTGGCATCGCCGGCACCAACCTGCATCTGGACAACTACGAAGTGAACGGCCGCTACGCGCTGACGCCGGCCATGAGCCTCGCGGCTTCGTACACCTTCACGGACGGCAAGATGTCAGGCTCGAACGGTTCGGGCGATCCGAAGTGGCATACGGTGTCGCTGCAAGGCGACTACTCGCTAAGCAAGCGTACCGACGTCTACGTGGAAGGTGTGTATCAGCACGCGTCCGGCGAACTCGGCAACTTCGGCGCGAACGTGGCGGCGATCAACACGCTCGCGCCGTCGTCGACGGGTAATCAGGTGGCCGCCGCTGTCGGCCTGCGTCACCGCTTCTAAATTTTCACGCAGTGTTTGCAGCGCGGGTTGACCGATCCGCTCTGCCCGCTAACCCGCGCGCGACACGATCGCGCTGCGGGTTTTTTCATGCACGACGTTTCAGCTTGTAACGAAACTGACGGCGCAAGCGTGCGCTCGTTATACTCGGGCGTCCGCATTTTTCATCGCGATTGAGCGTGTTTTCGAACTCTGTTTGCAGGCTGGGTTCGCAAGCAATGTTCGCAGCACGATCGCAATGTGAAAGGCGGCTTTGTCGCGAAGCATGGCACTGCGTCGATCGCCGTATTGGTCGTCGCATCGAGCGCGTTATGCTTCGCCCGCGCACCAGGTTCCCGCACATGACCGGGGACGCCGACGACCTCACCATGAAACGAACCTTTCTGCTTGCTCCAGCCGCGGTTGCCATTGCCACTCTCGCGGCTTGCGGTTCCTCCAGCGGACCTTCCGCGCGCGACGCGTCGCAGCCCATGATCTACGTGTCGTCGCAGCGAACCCCCGCGTATATCGCCAGTTGCCTCGAAAGTCGCTTGTCGCGAGTGCGCCTGTCGCGCACGGGCAGCGCGACGGAGATCGCGGTCGGCTCCGACTCGAACAATTCATACTTCGTCACGCTGACGTCGTCGAACGCCGGCTCCGTTATCAAGGTCATGCATCCGGCCAACGCGCCCGACGATCCACCGGAACCGGAAATGCGCTTCAATATTGCGCGCTGCGCGACGTGAGCGTTGTAGTCGGCGCGCAGTTCGTTCGCGTTAGATGAACCTTCGATTCAGCCATGACATGCGATGCCGGGACATCAATTTTTTAATCGACCTCCCGGCTATTTTTTCGCCCGCCCATCTGCGAACATAGCCGCCCTGTTCTTCATGCGGCGCGGGCGCGTCGTAACTTTCAATGGCATCCAGCAAAGCACATCACGCAACCGGTTTTGCGGCGGGCGTCATCGCGGCGGCGGTTGTAGCGCGAATCGGCGGCGGCAGTCATGGCGGCGCGTTTTATGTCGGCGTACTGATGAGCTTTGTCGCAGGAGTCGGGGGAAGCACGGCGCCGGACTGGCTCGAAGTCGCGTGGTGGTCAGGCTCACGCCGGCTGTGGATCGCGCATCGCACATTGACGCATTGGGGCATCGGCTGGATCGCGCTGCTCGCGGTTTCGTACCGCGAACTCGGGCATTCCGTCTATGCAGCGCCCGCGTTCGGCTTCGGATGCGGCGGCCTGATGCATCTGCTCGCCGACTGGCCCAACCCGCTCGGCGTGCCGTGGATCGCCCGGCGGCATTCGTTGAACCTATGGAATAGCGGGCATTGCGATCTGATCGTGGTCGCGGCTTCGTGGGCCGCGGCCTGGTTTGTCGGTCGGCATATGGGATTGCCCGACATACATGGGCTCGATCTGTTGCAGCAGCTGCGCTTGTGATTTGCGCGTCGATGAGTGCAGCATGCACTCGCGTCAACGCATCGCCGCAGCGTAGTTCGCAGGCGTGACGCCGAGCAGACGCACAAAAGCCCTCGTCATGTGACTCTGATCGGCAAAGCCTGCAGCGGCAGCCGCGTCGGCGAGCGATACGCCGCGCGCTATCCATTGCCGCGCCAATACCACGCGCCGCTGCATCCGGTATGCATGCGGCGGCAAACCCATTTCATGCGCGAAAGCTCGCAGCAATTGAAAGCGGCTCATTCGAGCTTCGTCGGCGAGATCGGCGAGTGTCAGCGGCGCAGATGGATCGTCGTCGATGCGCGCTTTCGCGCGCGCAATCGGCCCCGCTGGACGCGACGATAAAGCGTGCGCCTGACTAGTCCCTTGACTCGTCGCTTGACTGGTTGCATGAGCGGCAAGAAGATGCGCGAGCAGTTCGAGCAGCGCCTGTTCACGCGCGAGGACGTCCTGGGCGCACGGCGCCTCTACCGCCACGGCAAATAATCGTTCGAAGAGATGCTTGAGCAATGGGTCATGCACTACAGGCTCTGTGAGTTCAACCTCACGCGCCACCGCCCCGCTCAATTCGGCCGCCGCGCTTACCAGCATCGACGGCTCGAAATACAGCATGCGCCACGCGCGGCCGCGCTCATCGAGCGGACTGCCGTCGTGCACTTCGCCGGGATTGACCATGATCGCGTCGTTCGTGCGTGCTTCGACGATGCCGCGACCGCTCGCCGATTTATGCCCGCCGCTGACGATCACGCCAACGCCGAACCGGTCGTGCGAATGGCGTGGAAACGCGTGCGCGGTCTCCGCCACCGTTGCCTCGACGCCTGCAATCGCGCAACGAGGCATGTGGACGCGGCCACGTGGCGCGTCGCGCCCGCGCATCAACGCCGCCCTTCTTCGCCGCGCTCGCCTTCGCGGACCTTGCCCTGCGACACGCTGCTGCCCGGCGGCACGCTATGCGTGAGCCACACATTGCCGCCAATCACCGAGCCGCGCCCAATCGTTACTCGTCCGAGGATTGTCGCGCCGGCGTAAATCACTACGTCGTCCTCGACGATCGGATGGCGCGCATTGCCCTTGATCAGCGCGCCATCGACATCCGCGGCGAAGCTCTTCGCGCCGAGCGTCACCGCCTGATACACACGCACGTGTTCGCCGATGATCGCCGTTTCGCCGATGACGACGCCGGTGCCGTGGTCGATGAAGAAGCTCGGGCCAATCGTCGCGCCAGGGTGAATGTCGATGCCGGTTGCCGAGTGCGCGATCTCGTTGATGAAGCGAGCGAGCAACGGCACGCCGAGACAATGCAACGCATGCGCGAGACGGTGATGCGTCATCGCCCACACGCCGGGGTAGCAGAGCAGAATTTCGGTGATGTGCTGCGCGGCGGGGTCGCCTGTAAACGCCGCCTGAATGTCGCTGACGAGCAGCGCGCGAATGCCGGGCAACTGCGTGCCAAACTCGCGCGCGACGTCGAACGCACGCTCGCGCAGTTCCGCCTCCGGCGTTTGCGCGTGTTCGGGCAGAAACCGCAGCGCGCGGCGAATCTGTTCCGCAAGCAGACGCAACGTGCTTTCGAGCGTGTGGCCCACGTAGTAGTCGACGGTTTCGTCAGTCAGATCGGGCGCGCCATAGTGCGTGGGAAATAGCGCGGCGCGCAATCCGGCGACAATGTTCACCACCGCTTCGCGCGACGGCAATTCGCGAATGCCGAGCGGATGCCGCGTGCGATGCAATTCTTCGCGCGACGCGCGCAGGTCCGCGACGATCTGTTCAAGGCCCCAGTTCTGGGAAGGCACGTTAGGCATAGAAGGACAGCGCCGCGCGATGGGCACGGTATCGAGTGATTGTCCCGAGAGATTACCGCGTTTTGCCGCGGCTCGCGCAGCGTTGCGCGAAGCCCAGGGCGAAGCGAAGCATGAGCTCAGATGGTCACGCTGCTCGCGTCGATCCAGCGCACCGCCCAGTCGCGGGCATGTGCGATTGCAGCGGCTTCGTCGGGGAAGCACAGATCGGTTGGGAAAAAGCGGTTGGCGACGAGTTCACCGTCGCTCGACCGCGAAATGACCACGTAAGGTTGCCAACTGCCATCGCCGGCACGAGCCGGTGCGCAATTTAACAAATAGCCGCGATGTGTGAATGCAGCATCGAAGTGCATGTGTCACCCGCCCTGACGGCCCCGTAGAATGTTTTGAGTGAGCCCGTGTTCGTTGCAACGGTGTTCGAGAGACAGCGGTGAGAACCCGCGGTAACTATGTAGCGACTACTCGGCGACTACTCGCCCACTGCCCGCCAATACCCGATTAACCGCTTTTGAACCGCGCTCCGCTCGCCGGAGTATGATCATACTCTGTAGAAAATGCGCGTTCATTAAAAAAAACGAAAGACGCGCGAACGCAATCGCCTTGAAAAAGGAACGGACCTTGCTGTCCCGAACCTGACTTCTTGAAAGGAGAATGCATATGAGCAACGATATCCACAGACCAGCAGACGCAGGCAAGCCAGGAGGCGCGAGCGGTCCGCGCACCGCGGAACTGCATAACGACCGCACGCACGACAGCACCGTCGACACCGACGGCAAGAACCACGAAGCCGCACGCATCGCGGGCCACAGCCCCATTGCGGTCGACGAAATCACCACCAGCAATGCGACGCTCGCCAACAGCGTGCCGGAAGCGCTCGACGGCATGGCGGGGTTCGATAGCCGGGTCGGCGGCAACCATCTGCTGCTCGCGCTCGAACCGGGCTATACGGTGGTCGACAAAGGCATGATCGAGCCGCAAGCGCTCCATTCGACGGATCAGCTGTTCGACTATTCGCGCCCAGGCGAAAACCGCCATGAACGCGGCCGCGTTCATTACGCCCTTAATCATTTGCGGCCCACGCGTGTGATCGAAATACATCGCATGAAATAATCGGCCGATTTTCACAGGCGTTTGGATTCAGGCGACAGGCCGATTTGTCGGTCGATAACAGGACGCGCACCGTTTAAATAACGATGCGCGCTTTTTATCGCTGTCCTCGATTAGAAACCGACGGTTGCAACACCTGCTCCCCGCCAGGGCTTTTTCCTCTTGCCCGACGCGACGCACAATCGATGCACATCAAACTCAACGGAGCGGTAAATGAAAAAGATCGTCGTGATTGGCGCCACAGGCACGCTGGGCGAGGCAGTGAGCGCGGAATTGAAGGCTCGCCATGAGGTCATCGAAGTGGGCGCGACTCGCGGCCAGTATCAGGTGGACAGTACGGACCCAGCGAGCGTCGAGCGGCTCTTTCGCGAGATCGGCAGAGTGGATGGCGTCGTCACCACGACAGGCAAACTGCATTTCGGCCCGCTTGCGCAGATGAGCATCGAACAGTTCTGGGTTGGGCTGCGCGACAAGCTGATGGGGCAGATCAACGTCGTACTGGCTGCACAAAGCCACGTGAACGATGGCGGCTCGTTCACGCTGACGAGCGGCATCGTCGGCGACGAGCCGATTCGCGAGGGCGCGAATGCGACCACCGTTAACCTCGCACTCGAGGGCTTCGTGCGCGGCGCGGCGATCGAGCTGCCACGCGGCATCCGCATCAACGTCGTGAGCCCGACTGTGCTCACCGAATCAATGGGCGCTTATGCGCCGTACTTTCGCGGCTTCGAGCCGGTCACCGCGCAACGTGCCGCACAAGCGTATTTGCGCAGCGTGGAAGGCGCGCAGACGGGCCGCGTCTATCGCGTCGGCTACTGAGCGCCCGACTTCGCGAGACGCGTTGCGCCGCTCAATGCTTCTGCTCCTTCACACGCGAGACGATCTGTGTCGGACTTACGAACTGCAGCGCGATCAACACCCAGACCAGCGTGATCGCCATGTAGATCATCGCCATTGCATCGATGGATTGCGGGGCGCGCACGCCGGTTGAAAACACCGCGTAGTACAACGCGACCACGAGCGTTTGCGTCGCGGGCCCTGCCGTGAAAAACGTCAGTTCGAACATGCCGATGGTGCGCACCAGCACCAGAAGCGCCGCGGCCAGCATGCCGGGCACGAGCAGGGGCAGCAGCACGTAGCGGAAATAACGGAACGTGTTCGCGCCGAAAATGCGCGCGGCCGCTTCGAGATTCGGATCGATCTGTTCGATGAACGGCGTCATCACGAGAATCACGAATGGCAGCGCGGGCACGAGGTTCGCAAGTATCACGCCGCTCAGTGTGCCGGCGAGACCGATCTTGTACATCACCGTCGCCATCGGAATGCCGTAGGTGACGGGTGGCACCATCAACGGCAACAGGAAGATCAGCATCGCGATGCGCTTGCCGCGAAACTGCACCCGAGCGAGCGCATACGCCGCTGGCACGCCGAGCAGCACCGATAGCAACACGACCGCGCCGACCACTTCCACCGTCACCCAAAGCACGCTCGCCAGCTGAAAATCTCTCCACGCCTGTGCATACCAATGCAACGTGAAGCCTTGCGGCAGCAGCGTGCCGAACCAGCGCGTCGCGATTGAATTCACCGCCACGGTTGCGATCAGCAGCACGACGTTGGCGAGGAAAAACACCATCGCGCCCCACACGATCACGCGCCACACGCGGCCCGACACGCTGGCTCGCTGCTTGGCGCGCCTCGGCTCGCGCGCGTCGTCGCCCTGCTGTTTCGATTCTGACGCGGGCCATGAAGCCGGCGCGCCGCGATGCTCGGTCGTCATCAGCCTTTGCCTCCGGTTGCGGGGCCGCTATAGAAGAAGCGGCGCGCGCCGAGCATGGCGGCGACCACCAGCAATTGCACGAAGCCCATCACCATCGCAATCGCGGACGCGAGCGAATAGTCATAACTTTCGAACGCGGCTTCGGCTGCGGCAATCGACATCACGCGCGTCGGTCCAGCGGGCGCGCCGAGCAGTACCGCCGATGGAAACACCGAAAACGCCTGCACGAACGAGAGGCACGCGGCCATCGTCAAGCCCGGCACGAGCAGCGGCAAATAGATGCGGCGAAACTGCTCCCACGGACTCGCGCCGAGAGTCGCGGCTGCGCTCGCGAGCGTCGGATCGATGCCGGTCACGTACGACAGCGTCAGCAGAAAGGCGAACGGAAAGCCGGACACGATCAGCGAGATCAGCACGCCCCAGAAGTTATGCGTGAGCCGCACTTCGCTCGTATAAAGATGCATGCCTTGCAGCGCCTGCGGAAACCAGCCGTTGGGTCCAAAGTAAGTGAGCATGCCGTCGGCGATGAGCACCGTACCAAGCGTGACAGGAATCACTAACAACGTGGTGACGAACTTCTGATAACGCGAATGCCGGCGCAACGCGAATGCGACCGGCACCGATACGCCCACATTAATCAGCGTGGCCGGCACGGCGAGCTTGAGCGTGACGATGATGGTGGGCCACATCGACGTATCGGTGAAGAACGTCAGATAGTTGGCCCATGCACTGCCGCCGTTCATCGGCCGGAACGACAGCGCGAGACCGTACGCGAACGGATAGATGAACAACGCGACGATGAAGAGCAACGCCGGCGTAACGAGCCACGCCTTGCCGTCGCGCTGCGCCGCGGGCGCGACAGGCGTTGACGGCATGGGCGTGCTCATGCCGCCTCTCCGTCATAGACAAGCGTGCGCGATGGCGGCACACGCAAGCTGATATGTTGTCCCTCGATGAACTCACCGGCGACGCGCGCCCACAAATCGCCGAACGCGGTCTTCACGCGCAACAGCGAACTATTGCCGCCGTATTCGACGACGGTCACCAGCGCGTCGAACGCGTTCTCCGTACCGGGCGCCGTGCGTTCCATGTCCTCTGGACGCAGTGCCACGCTCACACGTTTACTGTTGAAGCCCGCCATCGGCGTGCCGATCAGACGCACACCGTTCGCGCTCACCGCAACGCCCTCGCCTTGCATGCCTTCGAGCGTGAACTCAGCGACGTTGCGATAGCCCATGAAACGCGCGACATGCAGATTCTGCGGGCGCGTATAGACCTCTTTCGGCGTGGCGACCTGCTGCACGACGCCCTCTCTCATCACGACGATGCGGTCGGCCATCGAAAGCGCTTCGTCCTGATCGTGTGTGACGTACAGCGTCGCGCGTTCGAGCTGGCTGTGAATGCGGCGGATTTCGGCGCGCATCTCGATGCGCAACTTCGTGTCGAGATTCGACAGCGGCTCGTCCATCAGAATCAGCGGCGGCTCGATCACAATCGCGCGTGCAATCGCCACGCGCTGTTGCTGACCGCCCGACAGTTGGCCAGGCAGCTTGCGCTCATGGCCGACCAGTTGCACGAGTTGCAACGCTTCGCGCGCGCGCCGCATTATTTCGCTTTTACCGACGCCGCGCATCTTCAGGCCGAAGCCCACGTTGTCGAGCACGCTCATGTGCGGAAACAGCGCGTAGTTCTGAAACACCATGCCGAAGCCGCGCTTTTCCGGCGGCAATACGTCGATGCGTTTGTCGTCGAGCCAGATGCCGCCGCCGCTCAATGGCTGCAATCCGGCGATGCAGTTCAGCGCCGTCGACTTGCCGCAACCCGAAGGCCCAAGCAACGCGATGAATTCGCCGCGCCGGATGTTCAGATCGAGCCCTTGCAGCGCGGCGATCGACTGGCCTTCCGCATTCGTGAAACTGCGGCTCACGGAGTCGAGCCGCAACTGTTCAAAGTGATGCTTCATGGCGGTTCCCTGATGCGCGTGATGCGTCACGCGCGAATCGCACTGGCATGAATGGACGCGGCTATCGGGTCCCGGCTATTTGGTCTTTTGAGCGCCGACTTCCGTGTCCCATTTCCTGAAGGCGGCGACCATTGCGGCCGCGCTGAGCGGCAACACGTGCGGACGTTCCGCCAGCAGCTTCGCGTACTCGGGCCGCCCGTATTTCTTCAGGACTTCCTGGCTATGCGCGGGCGCCTGCTCGACTGTGACGCCTTTGATCGCAGGGCCCGGATAGAAATAGCCGTCGTCGTAAGTCATGGCCTGCTGCGCGGGCTCGAGCATGAAGTTCATCAGCTTGTAGATCACGTCGAGCTTTTCCTTCGGCACGCCCTTGGGAATCACCATGTAGTGCGCGTCGTTCACCCACGTCATGTTGTCGAACGCCTGTACGCGGAAATCGGCCGGCACGATGCCGAGCGCGCGCGGATTGATGTCCCAGCCCGTCACCGTCACGGTCATGTCGCGCGTGCCTTCGCCGAGTTCCTTCATCACCGCCGACGTGCCGCCCGGATAGTAGGGAATGCATTCGTTCAACTGCTTGAGGAAGGCCCAAGTCTTGTCCCAGCCGTTGATCGGGTCTTGCGGATTCTTGTCGCCGAGCACATAGGGCAAGCCCATCAGGAACGTGCGGCCCGGTCCTGAGTTTGCGGGCCGCGCATAGATCAGCTTGTCCGGATGCGCCTTGCACCATTGCAGCAGTTGCTCGGGCGTCTTCGGCGGATCGCTGACCTTTGCGGGGTTGTATTCGAGCAGCGGTCCGGCCGGCATATACGCGACCTCCAGACCGTAGCCTTGTGCCAGTTCCTGCATCTTGCGTGGGCCAGGCGCGTATTTGTCGAGCACGCCGGGGAATTGCGCCGCGTTGTCGGGCAGCAGCTTCGTCCACAGATTCTGTTCGATGCCGGCGGCGAGTGCGTCGGTGCCGGTGAGTACCAGGTCGATGTCGGAGCGGCCCGCGCCCTGCATCGCCTTGATCTTGCCGGGCAATTGCGGCGCGGGCGCGTTCGTGTAGGTGATGTTCGCGACCAGGTTCGGGTACTTCGCTTTGAACGCCTCGAAGCCGTTGCGCGTGAGTTGAAGATCGCCGGCCACGTCGACGATATTGAGTGTGACCGGATCAGCCGCGTGCGCGGCAGACCCGAATGCGGCGCTCGCCGCGAGACATACCGACACCAGCCTGAGCGCCAACCTGTGCGAAACAGTCATTGCGTCTCCTCGCTTCTTGGTATGAAGTCCGCCGGTCGAATGCTCCGGGCGTCTCGTTCAACCTTTGCAACATAGCGAAGCCGAACAGCCGATGTCAAGCAAATACTGGTGCTCGCGTTTTCCCCGAGGTTTGTGCCATTTTGGCCCGAACGCCTTTGGCCTCAATGATTTGACGCGCTTGTATAGAAGGGCAAACCCCGAGCCGCTTGACCGCGCAACAAGCGCTTGTCAGGCAACTATCGCAGAGCGCTTGCCGCTGCGGCCTGCCGATCAACCGCCGCGTACGCCCTGCGTGTTCACATACAGCGAATAAAGGCCGTGGCTCGCGGCCATGAAGAGCCGGTTGCGATGACGTCCGCCGAAGCACACGTTCGCGCAGCGCTCGGGCAACGCAATATGGCCGATGGGCTCGCCCTGCGGTGTGAAGACGCGCACGCCGTCGAGTTCGTCATTGCCCATGCCCCAACCGCACCACAAATTTCCGTGGATGTCGACGCGAAAGCCATCCGGTGTGCCTGGACCTGCGTCGATCAGCACACGGTTATTCGATAGCGCCGCACCATTGCCGCCGACGTCGACGTCGACATCGAAAGCGCGAATCTTGCGCGGCTCGCCGCGCGATTCGACGATGTAGAGCACTGACTCGTCCGGCGAGAAGGCAAGGCCGTTCGGTCCGAGGATGTCGTCGGCGACTACACTGACCTCGCCCGAGTGGCCGTCGATGCGGTACACGCACGCCGGCAGCTCCGACTCCTGCCGCTCGCCTTCGTAGAAGCTGTCGATGCCGAACGTCGGATCGCTAAACCAGATCGAGCCATCCGATTTGACAACGACGTCGTTCGGCGAATTGAAACGCTTGCCGCGGTAGCGATCCGCGAGCACGGTAATCGAACCGTCATATTCGGTCCGCGTAACGCGGCGCGTCAGATGTTCGCAAGTCACGAGCCGGCCTTGCCGGTCGCGCGTGTGGCCGTTCGCATTATTCGACGACTGGCGGAACGTGCTGACCGCGCCGCTCGCTTCGTCCCAACGCAGGATGCGGTCGTTCGGAATATCGCTCCACAGCAGATAGCGGCCGTCGCCGAACCAGACCGGCCCTTCGGACCAGCGCGCGCCTTGATACAGACACTCGACAGACGCCGACGCAAGAATCAGCGACTTGAAGCGCGGATCGAACACGCGCACGGAAGAATCGGGGTAGCGTCGGCTGTTGTCGGTCATGCTGTCTCTATGTGGATGGGTTAAGTGGTGCGAGCGCGCTCATGCTCTCTTTCGAGCGCGAGCAACGTATGCGCTGCGTCGGCGATCTTCGCATGATGTTCGGGCGGCGTCGAACTGAGGAGCGGCAGAATGGGGCCCATGTCGGCGATCTTCGAGAACGTGACCGCGTCGTGCAGCACGCGGATCAGCGAGATGTCGTCGCGCAACGTTTCGAGCGGCAGAAACGCGTCATATAAGCGTTGCGCGGTGTCGCCGTCTCCGGTTTTCACCGCATGGAGCAAGGCCGTCACCATGCGAGGCGCGATACAGCCGGAGCCGGTCGTCCATGTCGCGAGGCCGAACTCGCGCAGATGTACGAGCGCCGGGCGCTCGCCCATGCCGGACACGATCTTGCCAGGCGGCACGTGTTGCAGCAGGCGGCGCAGGTAGGGATCGTCCGCGGGATCCTGGCGGACGATCGCATATTTCACCGCGAGCAGCGTGCCGCGCTCGACGAGGCGCGCAAGCGTCTCCACCTCAACACAGTCTTCGCTTTTGATGTACAGCGTAAGCGGAATGCCGGCTGCATCGACGATCCGCGTCAGGCCCGCTTCGACGCCCTCTGACGTCGTAAAGCCAGCGAGCGGCAGCACCATCGCCGTGCGATAGCGAGTCTGCGCGAGGATGCGCGCCTGATCGAGCATTTTTCCGTAGTCCGGCCCGATTGCCGGAATCACTCGCGTGTTTGGGCTTGCGGCATCGGCCAGCAGGTCCAGCAAATCGATATTCGCTGACCGCAGTGTGATAGAGGTTCGCGTTCCCACCGTAAAGCAGCGTTCGCACGCCGCCCGCCTCGATATGGCGGATCAGCGTGGCATTCTGGTCGGCGTCGAGTGCGTGATCGGCGCGGCGCGCCAGCGGCGGCACGGCCATGATCGAGGCCGCAAGTTCGCTGTCTTCAAACGGAGATTCATTCATCAGGCGCACACCGAAGTGAGAGTAGGCGCCTACGGTAGCATCCCGCGCAAAAAGTTGTCAAACAACTCTGGCCAACGGACAGTGGGTGCGAAAGCGTCGCATGAGCGACGAAAGGTAAAAGCGCTGTGAAGCACTTTTTGTATGACAATAGCGGACAGCAAGCCGAATAACGCGCGCCGTAATATGCGCGATGCGGGTTCGCGCTTCAGGAAAAAAAACCGCGGGTATGGCGAATAAGGCGGTTTTGCCCGTTTATTTGGCGTTGGGAAGCCGCAGTACAAATGAAGCAATTAACCGCTAGGCGGCCAGAAGCGTTGCTGCATGCGGATTGCAGCCTTATCGGCGCGATAGACCAACCGCGTGGATGGTAAATGTCAGCCTGCAGCTTATTCATGCACAAGCCTAAAGGTTAATGGCTGCACATAAGTCCGACGGCGGCTCCGGCTTTGCAAGACAATGTTTAGTGATAGATTGTCCGGATTAAAGCGGTCGTACATAAAACCCTACGCAAATAACCACAGTGGAATATTTGCGAGCCTGAGAGAGCCGAAATTGTCGCTACACTTTATCGAGCAGATGGCACCGCTACTGGACGCCGCCGACGAAGCGGAATGGTTCGATGCGGTCGCCAGTCTTGCCGAGACCTGGGGATTCGACCGGCTTCTGATCGCGATGCTTCCGCGCCCAACGATTCGGCTGGAAGACGCCTACGTTCGCAGCACCTACGCGCCCGCGTGGCGCCGTACCTACGACGAGCAGGGCCTCGTGCATATCGACCCGACGGTCGCGCATTGCGCGACGCGCTCAACGCCGCTCGTCTGGTCGCCAGAAATTTTCACGACCGCGCCGCAGCAGTCCATGTACGAAGAAGCGCGCGCCCACGGCTTGCGCGCCGGCGTCACGCTGCCGATTCACGGTCCGAATCAGGAAGCCGGCATGATCTGCTTCGTGAACGACGCCAATCCGACCGACACGTTCTGGCGTCATATTGACGTGGTGTTGCCGAATCTGGTGTTACTGCGCGACCTGGTGATCGACACGAGTCAGCGCCATTTGCGCACGCACATGCAGACGCTATTGCCCAAGCTGACGCCGCGCGAGCGCGAGTGCCTTCAATGGACCGCGCGCGGCAAATCCACGTGGGAAATTTCCCATATCCTGAACTGTTCGGAAGCCGTAGTGAACTTCCACATGAAGAACATCAGGACGAAACTCGGCGTGAATTCGCGGCGCGCGGCAGCCGTGATCGCGACTCAGCTCGGGCTTATTGACCCGGGTTGAGCAACGCGGCGGCGTCGCGGCTGTGCAGCACCCGCTCGGCGCGGCCGAGGTCGGCGTCGGAAACGGTTTTGGTGAAGTAGAGGCCCAGCAGGATCGAGACCGGCGCCGGAATTTCCGCCCCGGATTCAAAGCGGCTGCCGCGCGACTGAGTGACGCCGAAGCGCGCCCAGAAACGACGCTGGCTCTCTTTTTTCCTTTTGCGGTAGGCGATGATCAACACGCGGTCCACCGCCGTGGACGGCTCCGTCGAACGCGTTTGGACGCCGGTTTGCGGTTGCCAGTGATTGTCGAGAAGTTCCATTTTCGTGTCCCGTCGGTTGAGTGCTGTTCCTGTCTCAAATTCTCCGTTATCCGATAAGCATGCACACCTATCCAGGTAGATAGGTGGCGGAACGATTCAGAATGCATAAGTTTTCCTGCGTATTGGTTTTCCAACACGTTCAGGAGAACGTCATGCAAACAGCGATCCGGATTGGAATGCGTCAAGAGTTCGACAACGAGGACATCAACGAGATGTACCGCCTGCGGGCGCGGGTGTTTCACGGCCGGCTGGGGTGGGATATTCCGACCATAGCGGGCATGGAGATCGACGGCTACGATGCGCTTGGACCGCATTACATGCTGATTCAGGGCGACGACCGGCGCGTGCGCGGATGCTGGCGGCTGATGCCCACCGAGGGGCCGAACATGCTCAAGGACACTTTCCCGCAACTGCTGCATGGCGCGGCGGCGCCGGTCGGGCGGCATATCTGGGAGCTGAGCCGCTTCGCGATCGACACAAGCGGCGAGGAAAAGTCGTTCGGCTTTGCGGACGTGACGATGCAGGCGATTCACGAGCTAGTGACCTTCGCGGACCGCATGGGCATCACGCGCTATGTGACGGTGACCACGACGCCGATTGAACGGCTGTTGCGCAAGACCAGCATCGAAATCAGCCGGCTCGGCTCCCCGCTGCAGATCGGTGTGGAGCGCGCGGTGGCGCTGGATATCGCGGTCAGTCCAAAGACCCGCACCGCTCTGTTCGGGCCGATCGCCGCAGCGGCTTAGCTGCTCTTCGCTGCTTGCTCTTCGCTGTTGGTCTTCGCGGCTCTTCGCCGCTCGTCGACAGCCGGGGCTTCACGATGGTGGCAACGGCGGCTCAGCCCGCGCAGGCCGAGTCATGCGAAGGCTTCCCTCACGAACCAAACATCCGTTCGAGCGCATTTTCCAGGTGCGCTCGCATCGCCTGCCCCGCCGCCTGCGGGTCCTTGCGGCGGATCGCGTCGAGCACCGCCCTATGTTCCGCCTGCACGAGGCGCTGGCGCTCGACCGTCTTCACGAGCGAAAGATTGCGCGACAAATTCATGCTGAACACTATCTGTTCCTCGATGAACGACATGACCGTGATGAAGAACGGATTCCTCGATGCGCGCGCCACCGCGAGGTGAAACATGAAGTCGTCGTGCGCGCCGATACCGCGCGTCTCAATGATTCGCTCAAGCTGGTCCCATGCGTGTTCGATCGCGGCAATGTCGTCCGCGTCGGCTTTCAGCGCCGCATGCTCCGCCGCGCCCGCCTCCGTGACGATACGAAATTCATAGCAGCGGCGGATGTCGGACAGCGTTTCGAGCGGCGCGAAACGCCGCACGTCCGGATCGGGCCGCCGCGCGACGGTTGTCCCCGAGCCATGACGGGTCACGATGATGCCGTCGGCCCGCAACCGTGCCAGCGCCTCCCGCACCGTGGGCCGCGACGTCGCGAAGCGCTCGGCAAGCGCATGCTCGGTGGGCAGCCGCTGGCCCTCCTTGTACTCGCCTTCGAGAATGCGATTCAGGATGTCGCCGTAAATCTTGTCGGGCAAGCCCGTCGGTTTTCGCTCGTTCATCGGCCGGGCGGATGCAGCTTGTCAGAGTAGATTCCGATTGTAAGGCAAACCGGCGCGACATCGGCTGCGCTTCGGGCTCGTCACGTGGACCGAAAAGCCGCAGGCGCCTCACGGAGAACAGGCTGCCGCGCTATTTGCAGCAACGTCAAAATTTGTGAACCGGTTGATTTACATCCTAGCTGAACGCAAGTTTCTGAACGATGATTAAAGCTCGCAACCTGACGTGGAGTGGATATGTACACACGCATTCTTGTAGCGGTCGACGGCAGCCAGACTTCGCGCCGTGCTTTTGAGGCAGCGCTCGCGCTCGCCAGATCCACGGGTGCCGTTTTGCAGCCTTGCTACATCGTCGAAAATACGCCGATGTATTTCGAGGCGCCGGGCTACGACCCTTCCGTGCTTCGCAACCGCCTCATCGAAGAAGGGAAGGAGCTCGGCGTGGAATTCGCGCGCGAAATGGACGCGCAAGGGGTAAAGGGAGAGATCGTCGTGAGCGAAGTGCCGTCCCTCGACGATGTGTCGACGGCCGTGCTAAAAGCGGCGGCCGACCTCAATGCGGACCTGCTCGTCATGGGCACGCATGGCCGGCGCGGATTCCAACGCCTGATTCTCGGCAGCGTCGCCGAGCGCTGCGTGCGCCAGGCTCGCTTGCCTGTGCTGCTGATTCCGTCCGCGGCAGGCAAATCAGCCGCCGACGCGCAAGCGCAAGCCTGATACGCCGCGAATCGTTGAGCCTCGCTAACGCGCAATGCATGATCGGCGCTACGTCGGTGCGCCTCGCTGCAATGCGCGATGAGTGACGTGATCTTCGAGCAGGCGCCGCATCGTGGCCAGCAACGCGGGGCCGTCCACCGGCTTGCGCAGGAACCCGTCAAAGCTGACGAAGGCGGGAGGGCTCGGCTCTCCCGAAACGAGTATGAACGCGACGTCGGCGAGACCCGGCAGCGTGCGCAACCGGTGGCACAACTCGCTGCCCGACATGGTCGGCATGCGCCAGTCGGCAACCACCACGTCGACGGGCGAAGCCATGAACTGGGCAAGCGCCGACTTACCGTCCAGCGCAGTTTTTACTTCGTAGCCCTCGGCGGCGCAGATTGTGCTCCATGCGTCCAACGCCTCGGCGTCGTCATCTACTAGCAGTACGGTTGCCATGTGCAATTGTCCTATCGCTTCGACAACCTGCTTCGCAACGCGCATGCCAACGCGCGCTATTCGCTGCCGCCAAACGGCTTACGCGCGGCGAGCGGAAAGCGAAGCGGGAAATAGCGAGGCGACCGCGTTTCAGCATGATCATTGCCGCACACGACAACCTCGCCTTGCTGTTAACAATAGCAACTGAATTGCAAGTCGGTGGGCAAGCTGCTTGACGCCGCAACTTCAGGCCCGTGACAACGCGGCCGTGACCAGACGCTGCTGTTCTTCGCGGTGCGCGCGTATCGACGAATGCGCGCCCGATGGACTCTCGCGCCGGCACACGTCGAAAACGCGGCAGTTCGCCGGGACCGCTCTCCGTATGTCATCGCGCACGAAATGCCATGCGCCATGCTTCTTTTCTTCTTCCTGCGCCCACACGGTTTCCGCAAGATTCGGATAAGCGGCGAGCGCAATGGCAAGCTCGCTCGTCGGGAACGGGTATAGCTGCTCGATACGGATGAGCGCCGTTTGCGTATCACCGCTAGCATCGCGCGCCGCCTGCAAGTCGTAGAAAAACTTGCCGCTGCATAGCACCACACGCGTTACGTCTTCGGGCAACACCGCGTCACTGTCTTGCAGCACCGGAGCAAACGCACCGCCGATCAACTCGCAGAGCGGCGAATGCGAACGCGCATTGCCATACAGCTGTCCCTTCGGCGATATCACGACAAGCGGCTTGGGATCGACGTTCAACGCCTGCTCGCGCAGCATATGGAACCACTGCGACGACGTGGACGGCATGACGACCTTCATGTTTGCGCCTGCGCACAGTTGCAGAAAGCGACTGAGGTACGCGCTCGAATGCTCGGGGCCGACACCTTCGTGGCCATGCGGAAGCAGCATCGTCAGACCGGACGCTTCGCCCCACTTGTACTCTCCCGCGGCAATGTATTGATCGATGATGACCTGCGCACCGTTCACGAAGTCGCCGAACTGCGCTTCCCAGATAGCGAGGCGCGACGTGGACTGCACGCTATAGCCGTATTCGAAACCCAGCACGGCCTCCTCGGTTAGCGGCGAATTGATGATGTCGAACTCGCCTTGATGCACGCCGAGATTTTGCAGCGGGACATAAGGCTCGACGGCATGAGACGCGTCGCCTTGCGAGTGCCATATGGCGTGCCGATGCATGAATGTGCCGCGGCCGACGTCCATGCCCGAAATGCGCACACTGTGTCCGTCATCGAGCAGGCTTGCATAAGCGAGGTTTTCCGCGAAGCACCAGTCGACAGTAGCGGTTTCATCCGCAACGCTCCTGTGCCACTTCGCGGTGATGTCGCGCACGAAGTCATGCAGCCGCAACCGAGGCGGCGTGCGGGTCAACGCCGCGGTGAGCGATTGCACGCGCGCGAGCGACAAGGGCCGCGTGCGCTTGGTACGGTTCCTAGCGTTCGTGCGGTCGGGGCGCCGCCGCGACAACGTTTGCGTCGGCGGCGCCTGAAGGTGCGTCAACGCATCCGCGCGCAGCTCATCGAGTGGCGTTTCTTCGCCGATGGCCGCGTGATACAGCTCGGTGACGGTCTGATGCGCGGAAATCGCCGCTTGCTGCGACGGCTGCGTGAGAGCAGGAATGTCATGCTCGGAATGGCCTAGGCGCCGATAGCCGATCAGATCGATCACCACATCGGCTTCATGCTCCATGCGGTACTGCAACGCCAGCTTCGCAGCGCGCAGCACCTCGTCGGGACGGTCCCCGTTCACACGGATCACGGGCGCATCGATCATCCGCGCGACGTCCGTGCAATACGAATGCGCTTCGGCGTCCATCCGGTTCGGCGTCGTGAAGCCGATCTGATTGTTCACGATCACATGGACCGTGCCGCCCAACGCATAACCGTCCTTGCGCGTCATGTTCAGCGTTTCCATCACGATGCCCTGGCCCGCGAACGCCGCATCGCCATGCACGACCACCGGCAGGCATCCAAAGCCGCGGTGTTCGTCCTGATACGCGCGCGCCATGCCGCTCACGACCGGATACACGCTTTGCAGATGCGACGGGTTGTGCGCGAGAAAGATGGCGACGTCGCCGTCGGGTGTCCGTCTGACCGTGCTGCCGCCGAGGTGATAAGGCAGATCGCGCTGCACGGCCGCAACATCCGAATCGGGGTCGAGGCAATCGACGAGCTTCGCCGGATCGAAGCCCATTACGTTGACGAGTATGTTGAGCCGCCCCCGATGCGGCATGCCCGCGAACACCTGCTGAACGCCTTGAGCGGCAGCGTTATCGACGAGCGCTTCGAGAAGCGGCACAAGGCTCTCACAACCTTCGAGCGAAAAGCGCTTTGCGTGTTCGAACACCCCTGCGACGTGACGCTCCCACATCTCGGCGGCGATCAGGCGGCGTAAGAGTGCGCGGCGCTGCTCGCGGGCCGGCAACGGCGCAAGCTGTTCCGACTTGAGCCACGCGGACAAACGTGCGCGGCGCTGCGGGTCGCGAATGCCGGTCAGATCGAGGCCGATCGCGCCGCAATAGACACGCCTCAGTTGCCGCTCCAGTTCATGCACCGCAGCCGACGGCGGCAGCAGCGGATTCTCGGCGCCGATCGGCTGCGCCGGGTCCAGTCCATGAAACACGGGGTCGAGCTCGGGCACCTCGGGCATGGGCGCGAGGCGCAGCGGGTCCAGCGACGCCTGACGGTGGCCGTGCTGACGAAACGCTTCGATGAAGCGCCGGATCTGCAGCGTCCGCGCTACCGGCGACAGGTCGCCTGCCAGTTCGATAACCGCGCTGGCCGGAGAGCGTGAAAGAACAATCGATTCGGAAGAGACGTGGGACATGTTGGATAGCGTGCGGAAGAAACCGTTAATTGGATTTCGCTGTCCGCATTCGGATGCTCGGGGCGTGGCCCCTCGACGGCAACTCGACGGTTGGCCGCGATCTTCGGCAGACAGCGAAACGGAAAGGAACGCGATGCGGATGCGGGCTTGCAGAGCGCTCGGTCTTCTGTTTGTTATCGAGCCGGTCCGCGCGACCGGCTCGTGTCTCCGTCCGTTGCCTGCCTCGACTTCTACTGCGGCGACATGCGCGCGTTAAGCCACGCGCCCGACACGCCCGCCTCGCTCATGCCGTCCGCGCGATGCGCGTGCGGCTCGCGTGCGGCGCGCCGTTGTTGCGACGCGTCGTCGTCGAGCTTGAAGGTGCTGACCGTATCGGNGAGCTGTTGCGCCTGATCCTGCAAAGCCTGCGCGGCAGCGGCGCTTTGCTCGACGAGCGCGGCGTTTTCCTGGGTCACCTTGTCCATCTGCGTGATCGCATGGTTGATCTGCTCGATGCCTTCGCTTTGTTCCTTGCTGGACGAACTGATCTCCGCAACTATTTCCGTCACGTGGCGAATGCTCTTGACGACTTCGCTGATGATCTGCCCGGCTTCTTCCACCATCTTGCCGCCGGTGCCGACCTGGTTTACGGAGTCGGCGATCAGTTCCTTGATCTCCTTCGCCGCGACGGCGCTGCGTTGCGCGAGCCCGCGTACTTCGC
>NZ_KI421431.1:8986-270541 GCF_000472525.1 Paraburkholderia dilworthii | reverse complement strand
TCTTCAGTCGCCCGGCCAGGCCCGATTCCCCGAGAACCGACTCGGCGTTCCTGTTCTGCACCTGCGCCAGCAGTTGATCGATCAGCTCATCGGGGAACAGCTTCGGCGCCTTCGGGTTCTTGCTCTTCCTGGTCACTGTTGTTTCGGTCATTGGACGTTATTTCCGTTATCGTCTCATGACCTCGACACACTAAAAATCTGACAGGCTCAATGGTTACCGCGTCGCCTCCCGCATCGTCTCCCGCGTTAGCCCGCGCTGAAGCGCTCAGCCCACCTTCCCCAACGAAGCCAGCCAGCCGCGCGCCTCGCCCCAATCGCCGAGCCCGCTGTCGGCATTGATGTGTCCGCGCGGGCCGACATCGATCCAGCGGCTGCCCCACGCTTTTGCGCAGGCTTGCGAGAACGGCACGCCACCATACGGGTCGTCGGTGCTGGCGACGACAATGCTCGCGAACGGCAAGCGCTCAAGCGGTACGGGTGCGAAGCCACTGGCGTCCTGCGGGAACTGCGGTTCCGCGGGGTCCGGCACCGCGACGAGCAACGCTCCCGCGATCTTGCCGAGTTGCGCGGCGCTCGCGTACTGCGAAGCCCAGAACGCGACCGTCAGGCAGCCGAGGCTATGGGCCGCGAAGACGACCGATGCGTCGGCGGCCGCCACCGCTATATCGAGCGCGCGGCACCACGCATCGCGCACTGGGTGATCCCAATCAGGCATCTGCACGCGCGTGAACGCGGGATCGAGCGCCTCCCAGCGAGTCTGCCAATGCCCCGCGCCGGAATTCTGGTAGCCCGGCAATACGAGTACGTTCGGTTTTTGCGCGTTCATGGTGTTCCCCGTAGTTTCGTGTTTTAACCGTGCCGTTGCGACCGGTTGCAATAGTGGCGAACCGTTGCAACCGGTCGGGCGCGCTCAACGTATCACACGCGCAACCCCGATACCGCGCGGATCGGTTGCCGGCTCCGGCATCGTGCCGTCGATACGGATCATCTGCACGTCGCCGTTAAACGACTGCCCTTCCAGCGCGTAACCGATGCTCTGCAATTTCGCGGCGAGTTCGCCGGTAATGGGACGATATGGCTCGAAGTAGATCGTCTTCGGCGGCAGCAACTGATGATGAAACCGCATCGCGGCGAGCGCGTCGCCAGGCGTCATGTTGAAGTCGTAGAGATCGGTCATCACCTGGAAGATCGACGTGAGAATGCGCGACCCGCCGGGCGTGCCGATCACGAGCGACACCGTGTTGTCCTTGAGCAGAATGGTCGGCGTCATCGCCGAAAGCGGGCGGCGCCCCGGCAGCACGGTATTGAGTTCGGCGCCAGTGCCGCCTGTCGCTGCGGACTGGCCCGCGGCGGCTTTAGTCACGAAGTCGTCCATCGCGTCGTTGAGTAAGAAACCCGCGCCATCCACCACCACGCCGGAACCGAATTCGCCGTCGAGCGTGGTCGTGTTCGACACCGCGTTGCCCCATTTGTCCACGACCGAAAAATGCGTGGTCTGCGCTTTCTCAGGCGCCGCATCGCCCAGACCCGGCTTTACCGGCGCGGCGCCCGGCACTTCTTCTGCACCGATCCCGGTCGCGCGTTGCGTGAGGTAGGCGTCGTCTAGCAGTTTGTCGACAGGCAGTTTGTACGAGTCCGGATCGCCGAGGTATTGCTGCCGGTCGGCGAATACGCGGTCCTCGATCTGCGCAATCAGATGGATATACGGCGCGGAGTTCAGTTCGAGCCCGTCGAAAGCCGGTTTCAGATCGGCTTTCATCTTCAGCATCTGGATCAGCCCCACGCCGCCCGAACCCGGCGGTGGCGCGGTGAGCACCTGATAGCCGTTCCAGTTCGCCGCGAGCGGCTGGCGCCACACGGCCTTGTATTGCAGCAGATCGGCCTTCGTCACTAGACCATGCCCGTACATCTGCTGGGCGATCAGATCGGCGGTATGCCCTTCGTAGAACTCGCGGCCGCCGTTGCTCGCGAGGCGCGCGAGAGTCTGCGCAAGCTCGGGCTGGCGGTACGTCGCACCCGCCTTCAGGTTCGAGAAGTAGGCGTCGAAATTTGTCTTGCCGGCGAAATTCTTCGCTGCTGCATCGCGTCGCTGCTGGAGCCAGGGGGCGACCTGGAAGCCGTCGTTGGCGTAACGGATCGCGGGCGCGAGAGCCTGCTTCCACTTCAGCTTGCCGAAACGCTGCTGAGCCTGCCACATGCCGTCGACGGTACCCGGCACAGCCACCGCGCGATGGCCGACGGCGCTCATGCCCGGCACCACATTGCCTTTGTCGTCGAGATACATGTCGCGGGTCGCCTGTTGCGGCGCGCGCTCGCGATAGTCGAGAAAATACGGCTTGCCGTCGACGAACAGCGTCATGAACCCGCCGCCGCCCAGGTTCCCCGCGTCCGGGCGCGTCACGGCGAGCGTGAAGGCGATCGCGACGGCTGCATCCACTGCGTTGCCGCCTGCGGCGAAGATCTGCTGCGCGGCGTCGGCGCTGTAGCGATCGGGCGTCGCCACCGCGGATGCATCGAATACGGCTTTGGGCTGCGGCGTTTTCGCGGACGCCGGCGCGGGCGTGCAGATGCCGGCCGTGAACGCGGTCAAAAGCGTTGCGGCCGCGTTCATCCGCGCGAAACGAGGAAAGGCAAAGGGCGCGCGAGGCGCGTCGTGCGTCGGGATTGGCATCCGAGAAACTCCGGCAACTAAGGGCGCCATGTTGCACGAACACAAAAGGTCCGTGCAAGGCGACGACGGACGGTGCGGCTTGCGTGAGCGGCAGCGCCAGGCGCATGCGCCGCGCCGCTGCGATGCAAGCGGCGCCGTCCCTTGAATGATCGAGGGCTGCTGAAGCGGCGAACGGCGGCCGGCCTCAGAGCGAACGCGAGTTCTTGCATTTGCGCGCATCCGCGCGAACCCGCGCCGCTCGCATGCTAAGTCGCCCGCCTGCGTCCGAACAAACCGATTTACCTCCTGTTACAGCGGGTCTTCGCGTCGAACCGCGCCCGAGCCGCCGCGCGAGTCCGCACATGACGCGCGACGCGGCGTGCCATGAAAGCCGCTCGAGCGTCGGCTGCACGCCGCACTCGTCTGCCGCATCGAGCCTCGTCAGGTAGAATTGTCGGATAAGTGGGCGTATTGCGCGCCCCCGACAGACTTTCACCATCTCGCATGAATACCGAACGCAACGACGCGCCAGCGGCATCCAATTTCATCCGCAACATCATTGACGACGACAACCGCACCGGCAAGTGGAGCCAGCGCGTCGAAACGCGCTTTCCGCCCGAGCCGAACGGCTATCTGCACATTGGTCACGCGAAGAGCATCTGCCTGAACTTCGGCGTGGCGCGCAGCTATGGCGGCGTGTGCCATCTGCGCTTTGACGACACCAATCCGGAAAAGGAAAGCGTCGAATACGTCGACTCGATCATCGACGCCGTGCGCTGGCTCGGCTACGAGTGGCAGAAAGACGGCAACGAGCACCTCTACTATGCGAGCGACTACTACGACAAGCTGTACGAATTCGCCGAGCTGCTGATCCAGCGCGGCAAGGCGTATGTGGACAGCCAGTCGGCGGACGAAATGCGCGCGAACCGCGGCTCGGCCACCGAAGTGGGCACGCCGTCGCCGTTCCGCGAGCGTTCGGTGGAGGAAAACCTCGACCTGTTTCGCCGCATGAAAGCCGGCGAGTTCAAAGAAGGCGAGCACGTGCTGCGCGCGAAGATCGACATGTCGTCGCCGAACTTCAACATGCGCGATCCGGTGCTCTACCGGATCCGCTTCGCGCATCACTACCGTACCGGCGACACATGGTGCGTGTACCCGATGTACGACTACACGCATTGCATTTCGGACGCGCTCGAAAACATCACGCATTCGCTGTGCACGCTCGAATTCGAAGACCACCGCCCGCTGTACGACTGGATTCTGAACGAGCTCGCCGAGGCCGGCATTTTCACGCGCCCGCTGCCGCAGCAAATCGAATTCTCGCGTCTGAACCTCACGTACGCGATCACCAGCAAGCGCAAGCTGCTGCAACTCGTGAACGAAGGCCACGTGGACGGCTGGGACGACCCGCGCATGCCGACCATCGTCGGCCTGCGCCGGCGCGGCTTCACGCCCGCGTCGATCCAGTTGTTCTGCGAGCGCATCGGCGTGACGAAGGTCGATTCGTGGATCGACATGAGCGTGTTCGAAGGCGCGCTGCGCGACGATCTGGACGAGAAGGCGCCGCGCATTGCCGCCGTGCTCGACCCGCTGAAGCTGATCATCGACAACTTCCCGGTCGGCCTCACCGAGCCGTGCAGCGCGCCGGTGCATCCGCATCATCCGGAACAGGGCGTGCGTGAGTTTCCGATTTCGCGCGAGTTGTGGATCGAGCGCGAGGACTTCACGGAAACGCCGCCGAAGGGCTATTTCCGTCTGTTCCCCGGCAACAAGGTGCGGCTGCGCTACGGCTACGTGATCGAATGCACGAGCGCCGAGAAAGACGAAGACGGCAACATCGTCGCGGTGCATTGCAACTACTTCCCGGACAGCAAGTCGGGCACCGAAGGCGCGAACAACTACAAGGTCAAGGGCAACATTCACTGGGTCAGCGCGGCCGACGCGTGCCCGGCCGAAGTGCGCATCTACGATCGTCTGTTCAAGGAGCCGCAGCCGGACGCCGGCGGCCGCGATTTCCTCGAAGCGCTGAATCCGGACTCGAAGCGCGTGGTCAACGCCTACCTCGAACCTGGTGCGCACGGCACGCTGCCTGAGCAGCGCTATCAGTTCGAGCGTCATGGCTATTTTGTCGCGGACCGCGTCGATTCGCAGCCAGGCAAGCCGGTGTTCAACCGGATCGCGAGCTTGCGCGACAGTTGGGGCAAACCGGCCTAAGCGGCAACGGCGACCGTTATCGCTCGCTTAGCGCTAGCTGCGCGTCGGTAACCGGCTAAGGCGTGCATCCGCTTCATCGGATGCACGCCTTTTCGTTAGGCGATATTGCTTCATGCTTCTCCGGCACGAGCATGAGAACGATCATGGGCACGAGCAGAAACAGCGGCGCGGCACGAGCGCCGTTCGGGAGGTCAGATGAGACACGCAGTGCGCGGCAACGCCGGCGCGGCGAACAAAGCACACAGTGCACACCGCAACGCACAGCCGGGGCGCGCCCGGCAATTCGTCGCACGCAGTACCTTGGCGGCGCTGGCCGCCTTCGGCACGGCGTCGCTCACCTGCCCTGCTTACGCCGCCGAACTTACCGGAACGCTAAGGAAAGTACATGACGATGGCGCCGTCGTGCTCGGCGTGCGCGAAGCGTCCGTTCCCTTCTCGTATTTCGACGGCAAACGCACGGTGGGCTATTCGCAAACCATCGCGCTCGAAATCGTCGACGAAATGAAGAAGGCGCTGCATCTACCGCAACTCAAGGTGCATGAGGTCACCGTGACCTCGGCGAACCGCACGCCGATGCTATTGAATAACCAGATCGACCTGGAATGCGGGTCGACGGCGCACACCGTCGAGCGTGAAAACACAGTGGCGTTCTCGAACAGCTTTTTTCAATACGCGGTGCGCATGATCGTGCGCAAGGACAGCGGCATCAAGGATTTTCGCGACCTGGCAGGCAAACCGGTGACGACGACCGCAGCCACTTCCGATGAGCGCCTGGTGCGCCAGTTGAACTTGCAAAAGCACCTGAACATGCGCATCACGAGCGCGCGCGATCACGCGGAAGCCTTCGCGGCCGTGAAGGACAACCGCGCGGTGGCCTTCGTGATGGACGAGCCTATTCTGTACGGCTTCAAGGCGACCGATCCGCACCCCGAGGACTTCGTCGTCACCGGCACCCCGCTCGGATACGAGGTGTACGCATGCATGTTCCGCAAAGGCGACGAGCCGTTCCGCCAACTCGTGAATCGCGTGATTGCGCGCGGGCAGCTTTCCGGCGAAGCAGCGCATCTGTACAAGCAATGGTTCACGCAGCCAATTCCGCCGCAGGGCATCAATCTGAATTTTCCGCTGTCGGAAGAGAATCGCGCGCTATTCGCGAATCCGAACGATCGCGCGCTCGACTGAACGCAAGGCAAGGCGCTTGCCGCTCGTCATCGCCTATAGCGACCGGTGCAATTCAGTGAGCGAAAGCGTGGTCTGAAAGAGCCGCGCAAGACTACGGCTCGCGTACTTTTCCACTTCATCGGGCGCGGTCCAGCGATAGGCGTCCATCTCCGGGATCAGCTTCCCGTCGGAGCGGCGCGGGAACAGCGACGTGCACGTGCACCCGCTAAGGTCGAGTTCATCGGCCGTAGCGCGCGCCGCGAACAGATGCAGATCCTTGTCGCGCCGGTAGACGAACAGACCGAGGTCTTTCAAACGCTCTGGCTCGATCGCGACTCCGGTCTCTTCGACCATTTCGCGCAGTGCCGTGACGTGCGGCGCCTCGCCGTCCTCGCCGTGGCCCTTCGGAATATCCCAGTGCGACGTCTCCGTCGCGTGCGCGAGCAACAGGCGGCCTTCGGGGTCGAGCAGCACGATGCCGCATGAGACTATCCGCGGGCTCATCGCCGCACCGGCCGCGCCCGGGCCGCGGCTGCCGCCCGCACTCGGGAACCAGCCGCGCGCGTCTTCACGACTGCCTGCATGCTTAGCGCTTTTTCTGCAACTGCCAGTTGCCGTTGCCCTGTTTGCAGAACTGCGGGCGCAGGTGCATGGACTGGCCTTTTGCATTGAGCACGACGCCGAGGTTGCGGCAGGTGCGCTCGCCTTCCTTCGACGTGCTCGCGATCCTGATGGTCGCGTCGATCTTCACACTGTTGCGCGTGCCTTCATTGACCCAGTTGACGCTTTCGCCGTCCTGCTTTTCGTCGAGTGCGGCGAAGACGGCCTGCTTGATGGAATCGACGTCGCGCTGTTTCATGTAGCTGATCGGCGTGTCGTTGAGGAAACCGAGATTCGCCGCTTGGGCGCCGATCGTCGCGCCAAGCAGCAGACCGGCGGCAGTCAATTGACAGAGGGCACGGGTTCGCATCGACATGAAGGATTCTCCTCTGAACGTTTCGGGCGGTCGCGAGCGCACTGAAAGGGCTCATGATCTGGACCCCAAAAGCATAGCATGTCCGTTCGTGGCAGCCTGGCCGCGCTGCGCGGCGGGGATCGACGTTGACGCCGGAGCCCGCAAGGCAATAACCCACTGAGATTTGTCTGATGCGACCCGCAGCCACTCTCATTTTTAGGATGGCTCCCATATCGCCGCGCGGCGCGCTTTCCTAAGATTGGCCATCTTGCGCTCTCGCGCTGATCCACTTCAAACGTCAATCATGGAACTCTCTGATGCGCTGGAAACCCTCGCCGTCGCACTCGCGCTGCTTTGCGTGGCGCTTGTGCCGGTCGCCATTCGACGCGATCCGGGTCTCGCGCGGCCCATCGTCAGGATCGACGGACTTCGCCGCCCGCGCTGGCCCAATCTCGTAACGCGCGCTGGCATCGCATGCGTGCTCATCTCTTTTGCGCTGCTGCTCGCCGTTTGTTATTGCATCGTCGCGGGTGCACCTATCTGAGCGCTCGGGGGCGCACGATCACCTCCGCCCGGCCGTGCATCCGCGTCACTCGCAACTCGCGAGGCCGCTGCGTCAATTCCCTGCCTTATAACCATCGGTGAGCGTGTTCAGAAACGCCACGACGTCCTTGATCTCGGCGTCGTCCAGCGCGGGTCTGTCGCCTGGCTTGCGGTCGAACGGCGGCTCGGTATTCAGGTTCGCCCAGTAACGCTGCGGCAAATCGTCGAACTTGTGCACCTTGCCTTTCGACACCGGATAGAACTTCTGCGGATTCGTGTCACGTTCGGCGTAAAAGTGCAGCACCTGTTCGAGCGAATGATAGATGCCGTTGTGGAAGAAGCTTTTTTTCAACGCTATATTGCGCAGCGTCGGCGTACGGAAGATGCCACAGAACTCCGCGCGTCCCTTCAGATCGGTGCGCTCCGGGCCGCACGCGCCCAGATCGTAGAAATGCGAGTCGCGGTTCACAGGCAGCGCGCGATTGCGCGGCACCCCGATCGCGATCAAGCCAAAGTCGCTGAACTGCGGCGGCGCGCCGTCAAGCGTGCGCTGGCTGATGTGGCAGCTCGCGCAGTTGCCCTTCTTCTCGTCGTTGAAAAGTTGCAGACCGTGCAACTCGGCCTTCGTGAGTTGCGTTTTGCCTGCGAGATAAGCATCGTATTTGCTGCTGTACGGATAGAAGACGTCGGGCGTCTGCTCGAAGGTTTCGAGCGCTTGCAACACGGCTTTGAACGTCGCGTCGTCGCTGTCGAAAATATGCTCGCCGAACGCGACGCGGAAGGCGCCGGCATACGGCGCGGCCTTGACTGCCGCGGTGACCTTCGCCGGCGAGCTGCCCATTTCGAACGACGACAACAGCGGAATGCGCGCCTGATCGGCACCGCGATCCACGCGGCCGTCCCACGTCAGGCCGCCAGTCGGGCCGGCATCGACGCTTTCATCGCCTTCGTCGTCGGACTCGTGATAGTGCTCGGCGAATGCGGGCACCGACTGCAGATACTTGAGCGTGGGCGCGGCGCGCATGCCGGTGCGGTGCATATCGCCGCCGCCCAGTTGCACGGACAGCGAGTTGGCCGGAGAAAACGCGTGGTCCGGACTATGGCACGACGCGCACGCGAGTCTGCCCGAGCCGGATAGCGACGGGTCGAAGAACAGTTGCTTGCCGAGCGCAGTCATCTGCCGCACGGATTCGTAGACTTGCGCGCGCGATTGACCGCCGCCCGGCGTAGCGTCGTGCGGCGCTTCAGATTCCGCTTCACGCGTCATCTCATGCGCCGCTTCATGCCCTGCCTCATGCACCGCCCGATGCGCCGCAACGCGCACAACGGCCGCAGCCGTATCCACCGAAGCATGCGCCGCACTCGCACTCGCACTCGCACTCGCAGCCGCATCGGCCGGCGAGCCGGAATCGCAGCCAGCGAGACTCACGCTTACCGCAACAGCTGCAACAGCCGCGGACGCAAACGCCATCCCACGAGATTCGCGACTTGTCGCCCGCTTCGCGCCCCACTGTGCCGCGACAGCAGCTACTGTTTTCCGGATCCCCGCCAAACCGAGCCGCATATGAATGATCTGAATGTGCGATATCGAAGTCCGCGAGCGTATTTCATCGGTATGTCGTTTAAATGACATCCAGCCAACAGAAACCTCGGCAGCAAAGCAATTCGTAATGAATACATCTTTCTGTCAAATTGCATCGCCACACTTTCGCAGGCGGTCACCGAGCGATGGAATGCACTCGGCCCGTTCCCAACGCGAGAGAGAGAACTCACATAAATGAACAAGAAACTGATCTGCGCGGCGCCGTTGGCGATCGCCGCAGCGTTAAGCCTGTATGCATGCGGCGGCAACGAAATCACCCAACCCGACATTACGTCGATCAAGACGGTCGTGGTGATCTACGCGGAAAACCGCAGCTTCGACAACCTGTACGGTAACTTCCCCGGCGCCAACGGTTTGCAGAACGTGAACGCGGCGAGCGCGAAGCAGCTGGATCGCGACAGCTCGACGCTTGCGACGCTGCCGCAGGTCTGGAACGGCCTCACGCAAACCGGCGTAACGCCCGTCGTCACGCAGGCCATGACGGCCAATTTGCCGAACAGCCCGTTCGCGATCGACGACCCCAACGGATTCAACACGCCGATCACCGCGACGACGCGCGACCTGTATCACCGCTTCTATGAGAACCAGATGCAGATCGACGGCGGCAAGAACGACAAGTTCGCCGCATGGGCCGATTCGGGCGGTCTCGTGATGGGCCATTACACGCTCAATGCCGACAAGCTGCCGCTGTGGAAAATCGCGCAGCAATACACGCTTGCCGACAACTTCTTCATGGGCGCATTCGGCGGCTCGTTTCTCAATCACCAGTGGCTCGTGTGCGCCTGCACGCCGACCTATCCGAACGCGGACAAGAGCCCGGCGGCCGGCTCCATTTCGGCAGTTGAAAGCGACGGCGTGACGCTCAAGCTCGCGTCGAACTCGCCGGCTTCGTCGCTCAATGGGCCGCCCAAGTTCGTGCTGTCCGGCAACCTCACGCCTGACTTCTACGCGATCAACACAATGCAGCCGCCGTATCAGCCGAGCGGCAACAAGGCGGCCTCGGGCGGCGACGCGAATCTCGCCGATCCGGGCGCGGCCACCACGTTGCCGGCACAGACGCAGCAGCACATCGGCGATCTGCTGAACAACGCGAAGGTGTCGTGGGCGTGGTATGGCGGCGCATGGGGCGCGGCATTGTCGGCCGCGCAAAACGGTACGTCGAACGTGATTTACGGGGCGAACCTGACGGCGCCAAACTTCCAGCCGCACCATCAGCCGTTCAACTACTTCGCCGATCTCGCGCCGGGCACCGCAAACCGCTCGCAGCATCTGCTCGACGGCGGCCTCGCCGGTTCGGAGTTCATCAAGGCGATCGACAGCGGCACGCTGCCGCAAGTGACGTTCTACAAGCCACAAGGCAACCTGAACGAGCACCCCGGCTACACCGACGTCGCGTCGGGCGACCAGCACATCGCGGACGTGATTTCGCATCTGCAGAAGAGCCCGCAGTGGAGCAACATGTTGGTAGTCGTCACGTATGACGAGAACGGCGGCTTCTGGGATCACGTCGCGCCGCCGAAGGCCGACCGCTGGGGTCCGGGCACGCGCATTCCGGCACTCATCATCTCGCCGTTCGCGAAGAAGGGCTTCGTCGATCACACGCAGTACGACACGACTTCGATCCTGCGCTTCATCACGCATCGTTTCTCGCTGCCGACGCTGCCGGGCATCGCGGCACGCGACGCGGCGCTCGTTGCCAACGGCAGCAAGCCGATGGGCGATCTGACCGCTGCGCTGAACGTCAGGCCATAAGCGCGGCAACGCAACAGCGACGATAAGCAACAGCCGGCCTCGCGGCGCGGCTTTCGACGGGCAGCTTCGGCTGCCCATTTTTATTGGCGCAAGGCGCTAACGCGGACGCCGATTCGCGAAGCTGACGCTGGCGCGATTAGCGAAGCTGACACCGGCCCCGACTCGCGGCGCTGACGCCGGCTTAGTCACGGGCGAGCTTCGGCACGGCGCATCACACGCGACCAGCGTATGCTGCGCTGGAGTGCTCGACGGTTTCCGTCGACAGTGTTCCCCGACGTTTGCCCGCCCGTTCATCAGGAGTTCGACAGCATGATTGAAAGAACCATCAAGATCCCCGGCGCCGATCATCCGATTACCGTCGAGCCCGCCCGGGCCCGCGTTGTCGTTACTGTGGCGGGCCGCGTGATCGCCGACACGGAAAAGGCGCTAGTGCTGCGCGAAGCGTCCTATCCGGCGGTGTATTACATTCCGCGCAACGACGCCGACATGACTCTGCTCGCGCGCACCGATCACACAACCTACTGTCCGTACAAGGGCGATTGTGCGTACTACAGCATCGCACCGGGCGGCGAACGCGCAGTCAATGCAGTGTGGACCTACGAGTCGCCGTATGCGGCCGTGAAGGAGATCGCCCAACACCTAGCGTTCTATCCCGACCGTGTCGATTCGATCGACGTGCAAGCGCGGGCGTGACGGCAACACAAGCCAAGGAACAAACACAAGCGCAATAAAAAAATCCCATCACCGGATTCGGTAGATGGGATTTTTCATATGCAGACAATGGCGCGGCGGGCGAGGATCGAACTCACAACCTCAGGTTTAGAAGACCTGTGCTCTATCCAATTGAGCTACCGCCGCAAAAGGCCGGGCCCGGATTATAACCGATCGTCATGCCCGCCAGAACGCAGCGGGCATATCGAACGTTATCAGACCGGCTGCGGATGCAGTGCGAACCAGCCGAGGAACACGATGCCCGCGATCACACAGTACACGCCGAACGAGGCAAGACGTCCGCGGCCTTCGAAATAGCGCATCAGGAAACGCACGCTGAGATAGGCGGCGATAGCGGTCAGCACGCCGCCGAGCAGTGCGTCCGCGAGTTGGCCAGGCGCATGAAAGAGCTTCGGCAATTCAAGCAGGCCGGCCGCGAAAATGATCGGCGTACCCAGCAGGAACGAGAACTCCGCAGCCTTTTCGGTGGTGAGGCCCGCCGCATTGCCGGCGATCATCGTGAGGCCGCTGCGCGAGAAGCCCGGAACCAGCGCGCCGACTTGTGCGAGCCCGACCAGGAACGCCTGGCGGAAACCTAGCTTCTCCGGCGCCTGATGCGCGCGCGAGCGCTGGAGGCGGTCGCCCACCCACAGCAGCACGCCGTTGACGATGAGCGCGATTGCCACGATGCGCAGGTCGTGGAAAATCCGTTCGAGCCGTTTTTCCAGCAACAGGCCGACGAGCCCCGCCGGAACGGTGCCGATGATGAGCGCCCACATCATGTGAGCATCGCCGTTGCGGCGCCCGCCGAACGATGCGAAGAAGCCGCGCACCAGCGCGCACCAGCGCTCGCGGAAGTACCACAGCAACGCGAACGCCGTACCGAGGTGCAATGCGACGAGAAACGGCAGCAACTGCGGCGCGTGCTTATCGATATGCATACCGAACAATGCAGGCACGAGCAGCGTGTGGCCGAGACTGCTCACCGGAAAGAGTTCGGTCACGCCTTGCAGCACGCTCAGGAAGATGAGAAACGGCAGATTCACGCGGCGGTCCTTGTAAGGAAGATGTCGGGGACAGCGCGCCGCACAATGAATGACCGGCGCGTCAAAAAGCGCACCGATTATGCCTGGCTGCCAAGTCAGCGCCAAGCGTTTGGGCCACATTCGGGGAAATATTGACGCGTCGCGTCACAACTCGAAACGGTTGTTACGCGAAACGCAAATGGAAAAGGGCCGCTGAAGGCTGCAGCGCTTTCAATCGTCCGACGGCGAGGCACGGGATCAACGCACTGGAGAAGGCATAAAGCTTACGAACAGGAAACCGCTCGGATATGTCGTGCGGGTGTCGTACGCAACGTCGGACGGCCAGCGCGCATCAGCGCTCGAGCTTGTAAAAGAAGTAGACGGTGCTGGCAGTGAACATGCCGAAGAGCGTGACACCCATTGCCATTGCGAGATCCATAACGCCTCCTGAGCGATCTCGCCCGGCGGTAAATATCACCGGGCAGTGAGACGAATTATCGGCAACGATCGCCTGCTTGCGACACCCGCAATTTCCCGAGAAGGGTTTCCCCGTAGCGCAAAGCAGAGCAAAATCGTCGCTTCGGCCGACTGAGCCCGGCTTTTCCGATGCGTTTGAGCCAAGCGCGGCGAACGTTGCATGGGCAGCCGCCCAACCGCTGCCGAGCAAGGTAAAAGCAGGCAAAAGCAGGACAAAGGCCACGACAAACGGGACGAACCGGCACCGAACCCGGCGCGACGCGCGTCTAACACTTACTCATCACACTATCGACCATGCCTCTTTCACCGCAGCAGGACATTCTCGAAATCGCCCAGGACGCCTCGGTGCTCCGCTTCGCGCCGCAAGCCGGCGGCCGTCTGCTTTCGTGGATCATCGACGGCGAAGAGGTGATCCATTGGCCAGAACACGCCGACTGGAGTCAGCCCGCGCGGATCCGCGGCGGCAACCCGCTGCTGTTTCCGTTTCTCGGACGGCATCGCGTGGACGGCAAGATCGGTTACTGGCGCGACGCCCAAGGCACAGTCAGAGAGTTGCCCATGCACGGCTTCGCACGCGACCTTCCCTTCGACGCTCACGCCGACGTGCACGGTGCAGGCCTGCGCCTCGTGCTGACAGATAGCGAAGCGACGCGCGGCGGTTATCCGTTCAGCTTTCGCTTCGAGGCGGCCTACACGCTGATCGACGCGCACACGCTGGAAGTGACGCTGACCACCACCAACACCGGCGATGCACCATTGCCCTACTACGCGGGCCATCACTTTTACTTCACATTGCCGCACACGCAGCGTGGCGAGACGTCGCTCGAGTTGCCGCGCACGGAACGGCGTTTCCAGCAGGCAGACGGCTCGATCAGCGCGGCCGAGCCGGGCGAAGCGCGCTACACGCTCGACGAAACGCGCATTCACGACCGTTTCCATTGCCTGACCGGCGTGCCCGAGCAACCGGTGCGGCTGATTGCGCCGGGCCTCGATCGCGTCATCACGATCGACCTGCAACGGCCGGGCTCCGTGCCCTGGTACGCGGTGACCACATGGACCGAAGCAGCGGAGTCGGACTTCTACTGTGTCGAGCCGTGGCTCGCCCTGCCCGACGCGATCCATAATGGGATGGGCCTGCGCTGGCTCGATCCGGGCAAAACGGAAACGGCGGCGCTGCGCATCAGCGTCGGCAAACTAGACTAATTCAGCTTCATGCAGACGCGAACCGGCAATGCGCGTGGATGGTTTGCGCGCTTTGCCGAGGGCACGCGTTGCCCGCTTTTCCGATGCTGCAACGCAAAACCGTTAGAATCGGACGCTTTGTATCTACCTGCTGCGTGATCGGGATCGGCGCGCGGCAGCGCTTTGCGAGGTCCAATGCCTGAAACAACAAGAATGATCAAACGACTCGCCTGCGTGTCGTTAGTGGCGCTCATCGCCGCGTGCGGGTCGGCGCCGGTGGGGCCGGGCTTTTATCGCGTCGAACGGGGCGACACGCTTTCGAAGATCGCGCGTAGTCACCATCAGTCGGTGCAAAGCATCGCGCGCTGGAACAATCTGACCAACCCCGACAGCATCGAAGTTGGGCAAGTGTTGCGCGTCGATCCGCCCAACGGCGCGGCGTCGACGAACGGCGCCGTGCGAAGCAGCGGCAATGGAAGCGCGAGCGCTTCCGCCGCGCCGCGTTCCGCGCCGGCTGATAGCGCGAGTTCGTCCGCGCCCGCCTCGTCGATCTCCCTCGTGTGGCCGACGAACGGCAATGTCATTCGCGGCTTTGACGGCGCGAACTCGAAGGGCATCGACATTTCCGCTCAGGCGGGCACGCCCGTGGTCGCGGCGGCGGCCGGCACAGTCGTCTATGCAGGCAATGGGCTGCGCGGTTACGGCAATCTGCTGATTCTGAAGCACAACGCCGAGTACCTGACCGCCTACGCGCACAATCGCGTGCTGCTCGTGAAGGAAGGCGAAACCGTCTCGCAAGGCCAGAAAATTGCCGAGATGGGCGACACGGATACCAATCGGGTCATGCTGCATTTCGAGTTGCGCTACCAGGGCCGCTCAATCGACCCGTCGCGTGCGTTGCCGCCGCGCTAGGCGGGCGGCTGCTCGCAGTTTGCGCGCCGGTTCGACCTTAAACCTTCGGTCCGCCGGATCGCGTTACATCGGCTAGCCGGGGGAACCCCGCGTGCTATAAACGCTCAATCCGACACGCGTGGCTTCGCGCCACGCCTTTCATGTCATCTGTAAGGGAATCTGCAATGAAGAGCGCATTGGCGTCCGTGGCGATGGCCGCAGCGATGGGTGTGGGTCTGCTGACACTGGGCAGTCTCTGCGGCTGCTCGACCACCACGACCATGACTTATCTGCCGAGCGGCGAAACCGGCTTTGCGATCAACTGCAGCGGCAGCGACGCGAGCACGAGCTGGGCCGAATGCTACAAACGCGCCGGCGAAGTCTGCGGCAACTATGGCTACGACGTCGTATCGAAAGATGTCGATAACGGCGCCACGTCGGGTGGCACCGTCGGCGGAATTTTCGGCGCGAACGTGAAAAACCGGTCGATGGTGATTCGCTGCAAACAATAAGCTGCACGCTCCGCGCTCCCGGATTGCGGGCAATCCGGCCGACGGCGCACCCAACGCCCCGACCGCGGTTCGATGCGCGCGGCGAAGGCAAAGAGCACACCAAATGCAATTGGCCATACCGCGACGAAGATGATTACCCAGCTCATAACCGAGGAAAGGAAGGTGAGCTTTTATGATCCGCGCGGTGCGTGTATTGGCAGTGACCACGATTAAAATATCCGGCAAAAAAAAGCCCGGCGCGAGGCCGGGCTAACGGGGGTTCGGCGCATATCGGCAAAGGACCGGTTCACCATGCGCCAGAACGAAATTTAACAACCCGGTTTTACAAGCGCAATATATTAATTTTCAAGGTAATGTGACGCGACGCACGGATTCCGCGTTACGTGAACCTAAAACTTCCGGAATAAACGCTGACAATAATCGCTAATTCGGTGATGAACAGATTATTACTTTTGCGGCGAAGGCTCGTTAAGATAGCCTGAAACGCTTGCCCAGCAAGGGAATGCGGCGTTCATTGCCTATTGGGCTGACAAAAATTGACTGGCCGGCTTTAATGCCGAACCAGTCCGGATTTCGCGCACCGATGCAGCCAAAAGCGCTTGGTGCGCCACCGCACCATTACAGTCAGATAATCGCTTCACCGCCCTCGCAGGCCCCACATCCCATGAAAATTCGCGAATGGTGAAACGCCAAAATCGCTTTAAATCCACCGACGAATCGCCGGATTTAATCTTCTGTTGTTATCCGCCGAATGAATCTGATGTTATTCATTCGTGTCCTGCCGCACAAGACGGCCGGAAGTCATAACCCGGCTGGCTACCCGGTGGATACAGGCAAATACCAGGCGGGCTTTACATTACTCGCAATCCCAGTTCGGTGACGAGCACCGCAGCCTGCTGATGCGAAATCGTCGCACCCTTGAAGAGCGCTGCGTCCACGAGCCGAACGCCGCTCAGCTCCACTTCGCGCAAATCGGCGCCGTCGAACCGCGCGCCCTTCAGATGCGCGTCCTTGAGGCTGCCGCCGTCGAAAATTGCCTCGCGGAAATCCACGCCTGCAAGATCGGCGTCGGAGAAATCGAGTTGATGCAGCGTGGCTTTGCGAAACGACAGACCGCGCAAATGCGCGCCGACCAGCAGGGTTTCGACGAAGCTCAAGCCAAGCGCCGTACACGCCTCGAAATTCGCGCCGGTCAGCTTGCAGCCGCGAAACGACGCGGACGCCAGCTTGGCGCGCCGCCAGCTCGTGTTGTTCAGATCGCTCGACTGGAATGCCGCGTCCACCAGATCCGCCGATGCGAAGTCGGCCTGCCGGCCGCGGCAACGAACCCAGCGTGTCTGCGCAAGCGTTGCGCCAAAAAAAGAAGCCTCGGCAAGCGTGCAGCGATGAAATTGCGCGCCGCGCAGGTCGAGCCGCGATAGATCCGCACCGTCGAAATCGCAATCGTTGAAGACGAGCGACGCGACGCTTGCGTGCTCGTTTGCGGCGGCGTTCGCCGCAACCAGACGCTCGACGTCGGCGCGCGTGAGGGTGGCGCCGGCCACTTCGTGAGCTTGCGCGCCCGGAGCGGGCGCGGTTGAATCGAGTGACATGAAGGTTCAGAATCGGACGAATTGCGAAGGGCCTAAGCGTACCCGAATGCGCGCCGCGCAGGCCGCCCGCGCCGATGGTTTATAGTATCGACCCCCGCCAGAACCCCCTTACGATGACTTCCAACGACGCCGCCCATAGCCCCCTGTACGCCAAGCTCCTTGCCGAAACCGCGAAAATCGGCTGGCCGGAACTGGAACGCTTCTTCGCGCGGGGCATGCTATTGCGCGTGGCTAGCGACCTGGATCTCGTGAGCGTGGCCGAAGCCATCGCCAGCGACGACACCGCGCAGATCACGCAATGGCTGTCGGCGGGGCTCGTCGAGCGCGTACAGGCGGAAACCGCCGCCGACTTCGCCGCGCGCGATCCCGATCTGTGGGCCGTGGTCGTCTCCCCGTGGATTTGCGTGCAGGAACGCCATTGAGCGAAGCGGCGTCTGCGGCGGAGCCCACTGCGCCCGCGCTGCCGGTGCGCTGGCACCGCCGTGTGCTCGCGCTTGCATTTCCCATCGTTCTCGCGAATCTGACGCAGCCGATTCTCGGCGCTGTCGATACCGCCGTCGCCGGGCATCTGGACGGAGCGTCGTATCTGGGCGGCGTGGCGCTCGGCGGACTCTTCTTTAACTTCGTGTTCTGGGGCTTCGGCTTCCTGCGAATGGGCACGACTGGCCTCGTCGCGCAGGCGCACGGTGCCGGCGAGCACGCCGCATTGCGCGATAACGTCGTGCGAGCGCTGTTCCTCGCGGTCGCGATCGGCGCAGCGGTGCTCGCGCTGCAAGTGCCGCTGATCGATTACGCTTTGCGCGCGCTCGGCGGCAGCGACGCGGTCCAGCACAACGCACGCATCTATTGTCACGCGCGCATCTGGGCCGCGCCGCTGGCGCTGGGTAACTATGTGGTGCTCGGATGGCTGCTCGGTACGCAGCGCGTGCGCCTCGCGCTGCTGTCGCAAGTGTTTATCAACGGCGTGAACATCGTCGCCGTGTTCCTGTACGTGCATGCGTTCGATTGGGGTGTGGCGGGAATCGGCGCGGCCACTTCTACCGCCGACGCGCTTGGCTTCGTGCTCGGTGCAGCGCTGTTATGGCATGGCCGCACGCGCGGGCTTCCCGCGCTCAACCGCCACGCGCTCTTCGACGCCGCGGCGCTGCGGCGGCTGATCGCGCTCAATCGCGACATCTTCCTGCGCACGTTGTGCCTGCTGCTGTCGTTCGGCTGGTTTGCGCACCTCGGAGCGAAACAGGGCGACGCGACGCTCGCCGCGAACGCGCTGCTGCTGAATTTTCAGACCTTCATGGCTTATGGGCTCGACGGCTTCGCGCACGCCGCGGAGGCGCTGGTCGGCGCGGCAATCGGCGCGCGCGACCGGCATGCGTTCGTCCAGGCTATCAAGGTGACCGCGCTATGGTCGGCCCTTGGCGCGCTCGGCTTCACGCTCGTGTATGCGGGCACGGGGTCATGGATCGTCGAGCGTCTGACCGATCAGGCAAGCGTGCGCGCCACGGCCGATCTCTATCTGCCGTGGGCGGCGCTTTCGCCGCTGGTATCGGTGGGCGGCTATTTACTCGACGGCGTGTTTATCGGCGCGACGCGCACGCGCGAATTAATGACGTCGATGATTGTGTCGTTTGCGATCTTCGTTGGCGCCTCGTGGCCGCTGCTCATGCTGTACGGCAACCACGGATTGTGGGCGGCAATACTCGTCTTCATGGCGGCGCGCGGCGTGACGCTCGCGTGTCATCTGCCGAGACTGGTTGGCGGCATGGGCGGCGAAAGCGCGTAGGTGCACAGGGGCTGCGAGCATTGCGGTCTGTTGTGCTGCTGGTTTGCCTGGTTTGCTGTTAGTAGGCTGCTACTCCGCTGTTCCGCTATTGCCGGTGGTTGTTGCGCTGCTGCTACGTTCTAGCGCGCGGTTAGCCGTTACGCGTTGAAACAAGCGCACACATATCGCGTCGGATCGACACTCTAGAATGCACTCAGCCCTCGCATTGCGCGCGAACAGAATGCGTGGGTCAGAAGCGCCGGTGTGCCCGCATCGGCGCTTCGCTTTCTTCTCCGCTCACACTCAACGCGCGACCGGTGCGGGCACCATCGCGGGTGGGCGGGTGTCGGTGGGCACGCCGTGATAATCGGCGGGATCCTGCGGCGGAGCCGCGCGGCGGCTAGACGGTCCATCCGCGCAGCCGGTGACACTGGCTGCCAGCAGCAAGGCAATCATCGAAACGCGAAACATAAACGGTAGTCTCTCTAAGGAAAGCAAGGCAAAGGGGCAGCGCCGGAGTAATGCAGCGCGGAGCAACCGGGCAACGAAGGAGCGGAGCGCGGAAGTCTACCCGCAATGCGCATTCCATGACGCGGCCCCGCGCAGTCCGCGCTGCCATTTCGCGATGCGTGACCTACTATAAAGTCACAGCGAAACGTCAAAGGAGACTGTCATGGACGCTGAATCGGTCGCCGGTCTTGTCGGACTTGGGATAGGCCTCGCCGTGCTGGTCGCACTTTCGATTTTCGAAACGAGAACCTATCGACGCGAACACGGCGAAGGCATGGTGCATCACTGGCTGACTCATCAGCACGTGCACATGCCGCACTGGAAGCGCCGCCGGCACTGAGGCGAGCTGCGGTGTAATTGGGCCTAGGTTATCCGGCGTTTCCGGACATGGGGCGTGGTCGCTTTGGTCGGGCTCCGATTGGCTCCGCTGGGGCTCGGATTACGGGGGGGGCGCGATTCGGCCCGATGCACTAGGGCTCCGGCTGCGCTCCTCTTGTGCTCCGCCCCGCTCCCTTCGGGCTCCCGACTCGCTCCCTGTGAGCTCCGACTCGCTCCCTTGGCTCCGACTCGCTGCCTTGGGCTCGGGCCGCGCCCCGCTCTTGCCTCCGTTGCACTTGGTCCGTGGACTCGGGGCGCGTGTCGTCCTCGCTTCATCTCGGCAGATCCTCGTTGCGGCGGCTGCCCCTGCGTCCTCGATCTCCCCACGCTATATGGCGCGACTTCGGGCTCCCCTAGACGAAGCACCAAGCACCTCCCAACGCACCGGGCACGCGCGTTGCTGATTCCGTGGCTGCAAGGAGCACGCGCATTGCGCCGCGCTCGTCGCGGCAAGCAATGTGCGTCGGATCAACGAGACTATGCGCCCCAACATCGTTCGGGGCCGGACAGGGAGAAATTCAAATGACGATCGGAACCATCCTCCTCATTGTGCTTATCCTGCTGCTGATCGGTGCGCTGCCTACCTGGCCATACAGCAGCGGTTGGGGCTACCGCCCGACGGGCCTGCTGGGCGTCGTGCTGATCATCGTCATCGTGTTGCTTGTGATGGGACGCATATGACGCGACTCTTTTTCGCTCCGGCGCAATTCGCGATTGACTCTGGCACCTAAAGCCACGTAGAATCTCGGATTCGTCGGAGCGTAGCGCAGCCTGGTAGCGCATCTGATTTGGGATCAGAGGGTCGAAGGTTCGAATCCTTTCGCTCCGACCACGAAAAAGCATCAAGCAAGCGCATCACAAAACCCGCGTAGCCTTCGGCTTCGCGGGTTTTTGCTTTCTGGATCGACCGCAGATTAAGTCGGAGGCCGGGCTCGCCATCTGCTAAGGCAATTTAAAGCGCACGAAAGAATGAAGCGAAAGAACCGCGCTAAAGAAAAGTACCGGGCAACGAACGACGCCAGAACAACCGGCAACGCGATCCAGGCAAACCACCCGCACGGACCTGCGCCGCCCGATCGACTTGCGGCCCGCCCCATGCAATACGACAGTGCAGTAGGAATTGCAAAGCAAAGCACCGCAACGCGCCCCCCCCCGCCGCATGCAGACTCAAGGAGCCACAACATGAATCTGATTCTCTGGCGTCACGCCGAAGCCGAGGACCATGCCGCCACGGACCTCGCCCGCGCGCTCACCACACGCGGCCGCAAGCAGGCGCAACACGTCGCCAAGTGGCTGCGCACGCGTCTGCCCGACGACGCAGTGATCCTCGTAAGCCCAGCCGTGCGCACCATCCAGACTGCGGAGACGCTCAGCGATCAATACCGCGTCGTGCGCGAACTGGCGCCGAACGCAAGCGCACATGACGTGGTGACTGCATCGGGCTGGCCGAAGGGCATCGCGGAAACGGTGGTGATCGTGGGTCATCAGCCGACGCTCGGCCACGTCGCCGCGAAGCTGCTCGCCGGCAGCGACGCGAGCTGGCCGATCAGGAAAGCAGGCGTATGGTGGATTGCTAGCCGCGAGCGTCACGGCGACGACCAGGCGGTGCTGCACGCGGCGATGACACCCGAACTCGTCTGATCATCCGATTCGCGAGTCGCGCGTAGTCAACGAGCGCAAAGTGGGTGGACCTGCGCGCACAACGCACAGCTAACGGCAAAGGGCTAACGACAAAGGGCAACACGCAACGGGCGACGAGCCAAGAGCAACAGGCAGGGGGAACAGGCAACAGGCAACGAGCCAAGCACACGCGGCTTACATCCAGTCATCCAATCGTCACGCGTTTGCCATGCGAGCGTCACCGGGCGTTACTACATTGGCGAAAAAAGATTCATCCTTTTTTCGACCAGGACGCCCCAATGCGAGAACTGCCGACGCCTACCCTGCCCCTCGCTTCGATCTTCGAGTCGCGTCGCCTGCCCCGCGCCGAAGAGACGGTCACCGCGCAACACCGGCTGCGAGTCACGTGGGCTCGCACCGACGAAGAGCTTCGCGAGGCGCAGCGTCTGCGTTACCGTGTGTTCGCCGACGAAATGGGCGCCCGCCTGAGCGGTCCCGCGGGCCTCGACGTCGATCCGTTCGATTCGTACTGCGATCACCTGCTGGTGCGCGACCTCGACACGCTGAAGGTCGTCGGCACGTATCGCGCGTTGCCGCCGCATCAGGCGGCGCGCATCGGACGTCTGTATGCGGAAAGCGAGTTCGACGTCTCGCGTCTCACTCACCTGCGCGCGAAGATGGTCGAAGTGGGCCGCTCGTGCGTGCATCCCGACTATCGCAGCGGCTCGGTCATCATGTCGCTGTGGGCCGGGCTCGCTGGCTATATGAAGCACAACGGCTACGAGACGATGCTCGGCTGCGCGAGCGTAGCGATGGTCGACGGCGGGCACTATGCCGCGAACCTGTATTGCTCGCTGCGCGACAGCGCGCTGACCGCGCCGGAATACCGCGCGTTCCCGCACACACCGCTTCCCGTCGACGAACTGCAAACCGGCGCGGATGTAGCGCCGCCGCCACTCGTCAAAGGATATCTGCGTCTCGGTGCGAAAATTTGCGGCGCGCCCGCGTGGGATCCCGACTTCAATACGGCCGATTTCCTGACGCTGTTCCGTCTGTCGGACATCAACGCGCGCTACGCCCGCCACTTCCTCGGCGATGCATTACCGCGCTGACAACGTTCGAACGACCACGCCAGCATCAACGGAAAAGCCCGGTAAAAACCGGGCTTTTCTTCATGTGCCGCATGCTCTGCCCCAAGCGCTGACAGAACAAAACATCGATACGTCACTCGTCCGTATAGACCACTCGATACGGAATGCCAACCTTTTCCCACTCCGCCGCTTCCTGAATCAGGCTGTAGTCAGTGAGCGGATTATTGGCGACCCACTCGTTCGGCAATCGCACCTCATAACCGCCGTTGGCCTGCGCGACCGTGATGCCCGGCAAACCAACATCCGCACGCCGGCGACATAACAGGGCAGCGAGCCGCAAACAGAACAGCAGCGGCCATTCCACTTCACGCGTTTGCGACAGCTTGCCGAGCTTGCCCGCGTGACCGAGCACCAGCGCCGCGAGTCGCGCCTGGTCGGTGCGGGAAAAGCCCGGCATGTCCGCGTTGCTCGCGATATACGCCGAATGCTTGTGGTACGCGCTGTGCGAGATCGACAAGCCGATTTCATGCAGCGCCGCCGCCCAGCCCAGAAACATGCGATTCTCGGCGCGACGTTCCTCGTCGGGTTCCGCAAACTGATCGTAAAAGCGCACCGCCAGTTCGCCGATGCGCACAGCCTGCGGGCGATCAACGCCATAGCGGCGCATGAAGCCCTCCACGGTGACCGTGCGCATGTCTTCGTGCTGCGAACGACCGAGCAGATCATAGAGCACGCCAAGCCGCAATGCGCCGTCTGTAGTATCGACGTAATCGACGCCCAGTTCGTCGAACACCGCGATCATGATCGACAGGCCACCCGCCAGCACCGGAATCCGGTCGCCTTTTAGCGCAACGAGCTTGAGACGATTGACGTTCTCCGCCTTGATCAACGCACGCTTTAACCGCTCCAGACCGCCGCGCGAAATGCCGTGCGTGACGCCCGCATCGTTGAAGCCGTTGGCCTCCACGAGTTCGGCGAGCGCGCGCGCCGTGCCCGACGAACCGATTGCCTGCTCCCAGCCTGTCTTTTTGTATTGCTCGGAAATGATCTGGATTTCGCGGCCGGCCGCGAGTTCGGCCTGACGCATCGTGTATTCGTCGACGTTGCCTGACGGGAAAAACGCGCGGCTATGGCTCACGCAACCGATATACAGGCTCTCCATCTTGATCGGCGTGTAATGCGAACCGATGATGAATTCCGTCGAGCCGCCGCCGATGTCGACCACGAGCCGCTTGCCGGGACTCGCGGGCACGGAGTGTGCTGCCCCGGCGTAGATGAGTCGCGCTTCCTCGCGGCCGGCGATCACTTCAATTGGAAAGCCGAGCGCCGCTTGCGCCTCGCCGAGAAATTCGCCGGCATTCTTTGCGATGCGCAGCGTGTTGGTGGCGACCGCGCGAACGTGATCCGGATGAAAGTCGCGCAGCCGCTCGCCGAAGCGCTTGAGCGCATCCCAGCCGCGCACCTGCGACGCACGATCGAGCATTTTGTCGCGCGACAGACCGGCGGCGAGCCGCACCGGCTCGCGCAACGCGTCGACCTGATAAATCTGGCTGCCCGCGTCGGTTTCCTCGACCCGGCCGACGATCAGCCGGAAGCTGTTCGAACCGAGGTCAACGGCAGCAAGGAGTTGTGGGGTATTGACCATCGGGTATGCGGACTCCATGCGAGCGAGCGCGGCGGCGTTGGATGCGAGCAAGGCTGACCCTCCGCCCGAAGCGCCTCGCGTCTTGCGACCGGCCGCGCTGTTCAAAGACGCCATTCTAAGCGTACCGGAGCTCACGATGTCACCTCGCGGAGATGGGGGTGCCTCATGGTCCCATACGGACTACGTCATATTGACGACAGGCGAGGAATACAGCGTAGAATTTATAACATTGAGAATGTCATAACAACGTCATCATACTGTGAGAATTTCCGAGCGTCTTTGTGCCTCCATATCTGACATTCCATTCTCGCTGCCGATGTCCATCCGCTACCCCTTACTGAATCGCGAACTGGGCATACTGGGTTTCAACGAACGCGTGTTGGCGCAAGCCGCCGACCCCGCCGTCCCTTTGCTTGAGCGCCTGCGCTTTATCTGTATCACCAGTAGCAACCTCGACGAATTCTTCGAAGTCCGCATGGCTGGACTACAGGAACAGATGCGCGACAACCCCGGTGCGCTATCGCCGGACGGCATGTCGCTACAACATGTCTACGACCTCGTGGTCGAACGCGCGCAAAAGCTCGTGCATCGGCAGTACGCGATGCTGCACGACACGGTGCTGACCGCGCTCGAAGCGGAAGGCATCTATTTTCACGGCACGGAAGCATGGAGCGAAGCGCAGACCGAATGGGCGCGCAATTACTTCTTCGACGAACTGCTGCCCGTGCTCACGCCAATCGGCCTCGACCCGGCGCATCCGTTTCCGCGTGTGCTCAACAAGAGCCTGAACTTCGTCGTCGAACTCGAGGGCAAGGACGCCTTCGGCCGTCAGGCGATGATGGGCATCGTGCAGGCGCCGCGCGCGTTGCCGCGGCTCGTGCGGATGCCGCAGGAACTGTCGGGCTATCCGCATGGTTTCGTGCTGTTGAGTTCGCTGTTGCAGCGCTTTGTCGGCGAGCTGTTTCCGAACCTCGTCGTGCGCAGCTGCAATCAGTTTCGCATTACCCGCAATAGCGAGCTGTTCGTCGACGAAGACGAAATCACCAATCTGCGCGTCGCGCTACAAGGCGAACTGCCGGCGCGGCACCTCGGCAACGCGGTGCGGCTCGAAGTATCCGCGGAGACACCCGCGCATGTCGTGCGGCGCCTGCTCGACGAAAGCGGCCTCTCGAACAAGGACTGTTATTACGCAGACGGGCCCGTCAATCTCGTGCGTCTGATGCAATTGCCGGAGATGGTGGACAGGCCCGATCTCAAGTTCGTGCCGCACATTCCGGCGATTCCTTCGACGGTCGCCAACGCCGCGGGCATGTTCGACGTGATCGATCAGGGCGACGTGCTGCTGCATCATCCGTATGAAAGCTTCCAGCCGGTGCTCGAACTGCTGTTGCAGGCGGCCAAAGATCCCAACGTGATGGCGATCAAACAAACCATCTATCGAACCGGCACCGACTCGCCGCTTATGGACGCGCTGATGCAAGCGGCACGCAACGGCAAGGAAGTGACGGTCGTGGTCGAGCTGCTCGCACGCTTCGACGAAGAGACGAATATCAACTGGGCCTCGCAGCTCGAAGCGGTCGGCGCGCATGTCGTGTACGGCGTGGTCGGCCACAAATGCCACGCGAAGATGATGCTGATCGTGCGGCGCGCGACCGTTGGGGGCAAGACGACGCTCAAGCGCTACGTCCACCTCGGCACCGGCAATTATCATCCGCGCACGGCGCGTCTTTACACCGACTTCGGCCTGATGACCGCCGACCAGAAAATCTGCGAAGACGTGCATCATGTTTTCCAGCAACTCACCGGCATCGGCGGCGAACTTAAGCTACACGAGTTGTGGCAATCGCCATTCACGCTGCATCCGAAACTGGTCGACGCGATTCGCGCCGAAGCCGAACATGCGCGCGCGGGCAAGAAGGCGCGCATCGTCGCGAAGATGAACGCGCTGCTCGAACCCACGGTGATCACGGAGTTGTACGAGGCATCGCAGGCAGGCGTGAAAATCGATCTGATCGTGCGTGGCGTGTGTTCATTGCAGCCGGGCGTGCCGGGGCTGTCGGAGAACATCACGGTGCGCTCCATTGTGGGCCGCTTTCTCGAACATCATCGCATCTACTATTTCTACGACGACGGCCGCGAGCAGGTCTATCTTTCGAGCGCGGACTGGATGGATCGCAACTTCTTCCGTCGCGTGGAAGTGGCGTTTCCGATCAACAATCGGCGGCTTAAGCGGCGGGTGATCGCCGAGGGCTTGTCGGCGTTTCTCGGCGACAATCAGTCCGCGTGGTTAATGCAAAGCGACGGGCATTATCGTCGGCGCCGGCCAGGTAAATCGTCGCGCAACGCGCAGATGAGTCTATTGACGAAGTTCTGTCCGTGATGACATCGCTTGCTGCGGCGGGCGGGTGAAGGCCATGATGCGCACAAAAAAAAGCCCGCTTTTAGCGGGCTTTCTTCTTTGATCTGAGGCCTGATGTCACGCATGCGCCGGTTGCCGCCGCGCCGTACGATACAACGGAAATCTCACGGTAAAAGTACTGCCGCGCCCTTCCTCGCTTCTCACGTCGAGCTGCGCATCGTGCCGTTGCAGCACATGCTTGACGATCGCAAGTCCGAGGCCCGTGCCGCCCGTGTCACGCGAGCGGCTGCGGTCCACTCGATAGAAACGCTCCGTTAGCCGTGGAATGTCGGCGGCTGGAATGCCCAGGCCGCTGTCGGTGACGGAGAACACGGCAACACCGCCTTGCGCCTGCCAGGTGACCTTGATCGCGCCGCCGTCGGGCGTATAGCGAATGGCGTTGGTCACCAGATTGCCGAACGCGCTCAGAATCTCGGTTTCGACGCCCGTCACCGTGAGCCCTTCGTCGGCGTCAAACGTGATCTTGTGCTGGTCGCTCGACAGGCTTTCGGCGTCGTCGCGCAAATGGCGCAATACGGCGCGCATGTCGATCATCTGATCGCTCGGCGGTTTGTTGTCGCCCTCCAGTTTGGCGAGCACGAGCAGATCGTTCACGATATGGCGCATGCGCGACGCTTGTTGCTCCATCAGTTCCAGATAACGGGCGCGCTCGGCTTCGGCAAGCGGCAACTCGCGCATCGTCTCGAGAAAACCGGAGAGAACAGTAAGCGGCGTCTTAAGTTCATGCGATACGTTGGCAACGAAGTCGCGCCGCATCGCGTCGGTGCGCTCCAGTTCGGTAATGTCTTGCGACAGCACCAGCTTGCGATTCTCGCCATAAGGAAATACCTGCACGGAAAGCACGTTCTGCCGCTTCTCGCCCATGCCGCGCATGATCAGCATTTCTTCGTAGCGGTGCGAGTTCAGGTAACGCACGAAATCCGGCTGACGCACGAGATGCGTGATGTGCTGACGCAAATCGCGCTTCGCGTCGAGCCCGAAATGCACTTCGGAGATGGCGTTGCACCACTCGATCTGATCGTGATCGTCGAGCATCGCGACACCGTTAGGCGACGCCTGAATTGCCTGAATGAAACGCGAATGCTGCTGCTCGACCTGGCGCACCTGCGCGTGCCAGCGCTTCGCGAGCTTATGCAAACGGTAATAGATTTCGCCCCAGATGCCCGGCGCACTCGGCACTTCGCCGTACACCGGCGCGTCGAGCAAACGCCACAAGCGCTCTTTATGGAATGTGCCGAACAGGCTCTGCAGAAGCAGCATGAAGACCGCGAGGATCAATGCCGCCGTCAGGTTCACGAATGCGCCGACCACCACGCACAGAATGGCGAGCAGCACGATCGAAACGATGGAGCGCGCCCAGATGATGTTCATGGTCTAAACAATGGAAGAGAACGGCGTGCGCGCCGCCGCCCATTGATCAAGCGCTTTTGGCCAGACGGTAGCCGCTGCCGCGGACCGTCTCGATCATAGCATCGCAGCCGGCCGGCTTGAGCGCCGCGCGCAGACGCTTGATATGAACGTCCACCGTGCGCTCTTCCACGAACACGTGATCGCCCCACACCTGATCGAGCAGTTGAGTACGGCTGTGCACGCGCTCCGGATGCGTCATGAAGAAGTGCAGCAAGCGGAATTCGGTCGGGCCGAGATCGAGTTTGATCTCGCTTCCTTCGGCGTGGGCCGCGACGCGATGCGTTGCGGGATCGAGTTTCAACCCGTTGATCGCGACCACGTCCTCAGTCAATTGCGGCGCGCGGCGACGCAGCACCGCCTTGATGCGCGCCATCAGTTCTTTCGGCGAAAACGGCTTGGTAACGTAGTCGTCCGCGCCAATTTCGAGGCCGAGCACCTTGTCCTGCTCGTCGCCGCGCGCGGTCAGCATGATGATCGGAATGTGCTTCGTGCGCTCGTTGTTGCGCAAGTCGCGCGCGAACGCAATGCCCGATTTGCCCGGCAGCATCCAGTCGAGCAGGACGAGGTCGGGCAATACGTCGCTGATCAGGTTCTGCGCCTGCTCCGCGTTGTACGCGCGAATCGGGCAGTGTCCGGCGTGTTGAAGATTCACCGAAATCAGTTCGGAAATTGCGGGCTCATCTTCAATGACGAGAATGCTGCTGGGCATCGGCACCTCTGGTCCTTATCTCTGGATTAACTGAGTGCTTCGCGTTCGAGCGCGTCGCGCGACTTGTGCCGCACGTCGGTGCCCTTCACGATGTAAATAATGAATTCGGCGATGTTCTTCGCATGGTCGCCGATCCGCTCGATCGCCTTCGCGATGAACAGAAAATCGAGGCCCACCGAGATGGAGCGCGGATCTTCGGTCATATACGAAATAAGCTTGCGCACGAACGCGCGGAATTCCTCGTCGATCGCCTTGTCGTCGCGCACGATCTGCGCGGCGGCCACCGTGTCGAGACGCGCGAACGCGTCGAGCGCACGGCGCAGAATCGACACCGCCATTTCGCCCGACAATTTGATCTCGGCGATATTGATGGTGCGCGACGCGCCGTCTTCCATCAGACGCTTGGTGCGCTTGGCGATCTTTTCGGCTTCGTCGCCGGCACGCTCGAGGTTCGTGATGGTCTTCGAAATCGCGATCAGAAGACGCAGGTCGCGCGCGGCCGGCTGACGGCGCGCGATGATGTTGCTGCACTCCTCGTCGATTTCAACTTCCATCTTGTTCAGGCGCTCTTCCGCGGCGATCACCTGTTCGGCGATGTCGAGGTCGAATTCGTTGAGCGCCTGCATCGCATTGACGATCTGCGATTCGACGAGGCCGCCCATTTCAAGCACCTTCGAGGAAACCAGATTCAGGTCGGCGTCGAACTGGCTGGACAGATGTTTATCGGACATGTCGTACTCCGTTGTTTTGCCCGGCGGATCAGCCGAAGCGGCCAGTAATGTAGTCTTCGGTTTCCTTGCGGACCGGCTTGATGAAGATCTTTTCCGTGTCGCCGAATTCGATCAGTTCACCGAGGTACATATAGGCAGTGTAGTCCGAACACCGGGCCGCCTGTTGCATGTTGTGCGTGACGATCACCACCGTGTAATCGCTCTTCAATTCGGCGATCAGCTCTTCGATACGGCCCGTCGAAATCGGGTCCAGCGCGGAGCACGGCTCGTCGAGCAACAGCACTTCCGGACGGATCGCGATGCCGCGCGCAATGCACAAACGCTGCTGCTGGCCGCCCGACAAACCGTAGCCGCTCTGGCCGAGCTTGTCCTTCACTTCGTTCCACAACGCGGCCTTGGTCAGCGCCCATTCGACGCGGTCATCCATTTCCGAGCGCGGCAGCGTTTCGAACATCTTCACGCCGAACGCGATGTTGTCGTAGATCGACATCGGAAACGGCGTCGGCTTCTGGAACACCATGCCGATGCGCGCGCGCAGCAGCGAAATATCGCGCTTGGTGGTCAGCAGGTTTTCGCCGTCCATCAGGATCTCGCCTTCGGCACGTTGTTCCGGATAAAGCGCGTACATCTTGTTGAAGGTACGCAGCAACGTCGACTTGCCGCAGCCCGACGGACCGATGAACGCGGTCACCTTGCCTTCGGGAATCTGCAGGTTGATGTTCTTCAGCGCGTGATACTTGCCGTAGAAGAAGTTGAGATCGTTGACCTCGATCTTCGGACGCGACGGCGACGGCTCCTGGCCGCTCTGTGCAGGATCGAAACCGGCAGGCGCAGTAGGACGCGAGATCGGATTGAGTTGAGTTTCTGCCATGTTCATCGGATTACACTCCGCCCTTACTTGTTCGTGAAGATCGCGCGCGCGAGGATGTTCAGTCCCAACACCGCGAGCGTGATCAGGAAGACGCCGGCCCACGCGAGCGATTGCCATTGCGCGAACGGGCTCATCGCAAACTTGTAGATCGTCACCGGCAGGTTCGCGACCGGCTGGTTCATGTCCGCCGAGAAGAACTGGTTCGACAACGCGGTGAAGAGCAGCGGAGCGGTTTCGCCGGCAATGCGCGCGACGGCCAGCAGCACACCGGTGACGATACCCGCGATAGACGCCTTCAGCGTAATCGACAGCACCATCTTCCACTTCGGCGTGCCGAGTGCGAACGCGGCTTCACGCAGTGCGTTCGGTACGAGCTTCAGCATGTTTTCGGTGGTGCGGATCACGATCGGAATTTGCAGCAGCGCGAGCGCGAATACGCCGGCCCAACCGCTGAAGTGACCCATCTTCGCGACGACCAGTGCGTAGACGAACAGACCGACGACGATCGACGGCGCCGACAACAGAACGTCGTTGATGAAGCGCGTGACGCTCGCGAGCCAGCCCTTCTGTCCGTATTCGGCGAGATAGACGCCGGCGAGAATACCGATCGGTGTGCCGACGAACGTTGCGAGCACGACCAGCATCAAGCTGCCGACGATCGCATTGGCGAGACCGCCGCCATCGGTGTTCGGCGGCGGCGTGGACTGCGTGAACAGCTCGATCGACAATCCGCCGATGCCAAGGCGCAGCGTCGTGTACAGAATCCAGACCAGCCACAGCAGCCCAAAGGCCATCGCCGCGAGCGACAAGGTCAGCGCGATTGCGTTCTGCATGCGGCGGCGTCCTTGCAAACGCACGCGCATTTTTTCGAGCGCGGCTGCGTCGTTCGAACCCGGCATGTTCATGGTGGACTGGCTCATTTCGCGCCCTCCCCTTTCTCGAGACGAAGCAGCATGACCTTCGAAATCGCCAGCACGATAAACGTAATCACGAACAGGATGAGGCCGAGTTCCATCAGCGCCGACGTATGCAGGCCCGGATCCGCTTCGGCGAATTCGTTGGCGAGCGCCGACGTGATGCTGTTGCCCGGAGAAAACAGGGACACGTTATCGAGCAGATTCGTATTGCCGATCACGAAGGTCACGGCCATCGTCTCGCCGAGCGCGCGGCCCAAGCCGAGCATCACGCCGCCGATCACACCGCTCTTCGTGAAAGGCAGCACGATCTTCCACATCACTTCCCAGGTCGTGCAGCCGATGCCGTAGGCCGACTCTTTGAGCAGCACGGGCGTGACTTCGAACACATCGCGCATCACCGAAGCGATGTACGGGATGATCATGATCGCGAGGATCACACCCGCGCACAGAATGCCGATGCCGATCGGCGCGCCCTGGAACAGCGCACCGATCACCGGAATGCCGCCGAGCACTGCGCCAAGCGGCTTCTCGAACCACGTCGCGAAGATCGGCGCGAACACGAGCAGGCCCCACATGCCGTACACGATCGACGGAATCGCGGCGAGCAGTTCGATCGCGATGCCGAGCGGCCGGCGCAGCCACGCGGGCGAGAGTTCGGTGAGGAAAAGCGCAATGCCGAAGCTGACGGGCACCGCGATGATGAGTGCAATGATCGACGTGGCGATCGTGCCGTAGATCGGCACTAGCGCGCCGAACTGCTTGCTCGGCGGATCCCACTCGGCGCTCCACAGGAAACCGAGGCCGAATTGTTTGATCGACGGCATCGAAGCGACGATCAGCGAAACGATGATGCCGCCAAGCAGCAACAGCGTGACGATGGCGGCGAGGCGTGCAAGGCCGCCGAAGATCACGTCGCCGGCGCGGCTGGGCGCCTTCTGCTGCGACGCGCTGCCGGGCGGTGTCGCCCTCGAAGCGCCTGACGCGAGTTGGATATCGGACATAGAGCCTGATGGACCTTTTCCAGTTGCCGTACGACGTATGTCGCGCGGCCGGTGATGCGTTTTGATGCTGCGCTGTTACGGCGGCGCTGATGTGTTGATGCGTTTGTTCGTTATTGCGGATCGGTCGGCTTGCTGCGCTGCTTCTGCTGCTGCTTTTGCCACTTTCTCAGCGCTTGGCGCCGGTTAATGCCGTTGGCCGTCCTCGCATGAGAACGGCCAACGTCCTACACGCAGCCGCGGCTTGTCGTCGCCGCTGCAATGCTTACTCGGCGAGCGGCTTGCCCGATGCGTCCTTGACCTTCGACTTCCACTGCGTCTTGATTTCAGACACGACCGATTCCGGCAGCGAGATGTAGTCCAGATCGTTTGCGGCTTGCGTGCCGTTCTTGAACGCCCAGTCGAAGAACTTGAGCGTTTCGGTGCCTTGCGCCGGCTTGTCCTGCGCCGTGTGCAGCAGCACGAAAGTCGCGCCGACGATCGGCCATGCATTCTTGCCCGGCTCGTTCGTCAGGATCTGGTAGAACGACTTCGACCAGTCCGCGCCTGCTGCCGCTGCCTTGAACGTTTCCGTCTTCGGCTCGACTACCGTGCCCGTCGAATTCTTTAGCGCGACGTAGGTCATGTGGTTCTGCTTCGCGTACGCCCATTCCACATAGCCGATTGCGCCCGGCAGACGTTGCACGAAAGCGGCGACGCCGTCGTTGCCCTTGCCGCCCGTACCCGTCGGCCAGTTGACCGTCGAGCCTTCACCGACCTTCGACTTCCATTCGGTATTGACCTTCGACAGATAGTTCGTCCAGATGAAGCTGGTACCCGAACCATCGGCGCGGCGGACCACGGCGATGTCCGTGTCCGGCAGCTTTGCCTTCGGGTTCAGTGCAACGATCGCCGGATCGTTCCACTTCTTGATCTTGCCCAAATAGATGTCGCCGAGCACTTCGCCAGACAGAACCAGTTCAGCCGGCTTCACGCCCGGCACGTTGACAACCGGCACCACGCCGCCGACCACCGTTGGGAACTGGAACAGGCCGTCCTTCGCGAGTTCGTCGTCCTTCAGCGGAGCGTCGGAGCCTGCGAAATCGACAGTCTTCGCGACGATCTGCTTGATGCCGCCCGACGAGCCGATACCCTGATAGTTGACCTTGCCGCCGCCGGACTTCTGATAAGCGTCGGCCCACTTCGTGTAAATGGGTGCTGCAAAGGTGCTGCCCGCGCCGGTGATGTCTGCAGCTTGCGCTGTAATCGCGAAAAACGCGCCAGCGACGCCAGCGAACACGGTCTGCATCAATTTCATCGAAACCTCCAAGGTGTGAGCGGTGTGAGCGAGTAAGACGAACACCGCGAAGCTTAGGGTCTCTTTGTGTCAGTAACGTGACTAACCGTGAAACGCATGTGACAGTGCGTTTACCAAGATGAAAGGCGTTGCAGCGGAAAGATTGCCGGTGTGACAGCGTTCGCCGCGATGCCTGTACAGATTAGGCGAAAAAGTGCGGGCGCGAACGTTGGCGTGGCGTTGGGTGGTTGCGTTGCGTTTGCGTTCGTTTGCGTTTGCGTGGCCTTGGCCTTGGCCTTGACCTTGGGCGATGGGCGGTCGGCGCCTCACCGTCAGCCTCCAAACGCCTCGCGCAGATTGGAATGACGCCCGAACGTGATCCCGGTTGGCGGAAACCGGCTCGAACACGTCAAGGCGGAGCCCCTTCCTTCGGTGGTGGCCCCGCCCAGCGCATCCAGATAACCGCTTAAGCTGTCGCCTGCTTCACCGCAGCCGCAATCGATTCGGCGTGGCGAACCGCATCCTCGACCTGTTCCGCCTCCACCATCACGCGTAGCACCGGCTCCGTGCCCGAAGCGCGAATCAGCACGCGTCCGCGGCCGTTGAGTGCGTCTTCAGCGTTGCCGATGGCGCGCCGGATCGTGTCGCTGCCCTTCCAGTCCGCGTCCGGTTTCATTCGCACATTGATCAGTTTTTGGGGGAACAGCGTGACGCCGTCGAGCAGTTCGGCGAGCGTCTTGTCGCTGCGCTTCATGGCAGCAAGCACGAGCAACGCGGAGACAATGCCGTCTCCAGTGGAATGGCGATCGAGCGACAGAATATGCCCCGAACCCTCCGCGCCGAGCTGCCAGCCGTGCTCGCGCAACTGTTCGAGCACGTAGCGATCGCCCACTGCCGCGCGCACGAACTTCACGCCGGCCGCCTGCAACGCGACCTCAACGGCCATATTGGTCATCAACGTGCCGACTGCGCCTTCCACCTTGCCGTCGGTCGCGATACGGTCCTTCACCAGCACGTACAGCAGTTCGTCACCGTTATACAGACGCCCCGCCGCGTCGACGACCTGCAAACGGTCGGCGTCTCCATCGAGCGCAATGCCGAGGTCGGCATGATTGGCCCGCACCGCCCGCACCAGCGCATCCGGCGCGGTTGCGCCGACGCCGTCGTTGATATTGAAGCCGTTCGGCGCGACGCCGATCGGAATGATCTCCGCACCGAGTTCATGAAAGACGTGCGGCGCGACGTCATACGCGGCGCCATGCGCGCAATCGACCACCAGTTTGAGTCCACGCAAATCGAACGCCGCCGGAAAAGTGCTCTTGCAGAATTCGATGTAACGGCCGGCAGCGTCGTCGAGACGCCGCGCCTTGCCCAGCTGCTCCGACGCCGCACAGGCAAGCGGCTGCTCCAGTTGTTCTTCGATCTGCGATTCCACCTCGTCCGGCAGCTTGTTGCCGTCGGCGGAAAAAAACTTGATGCCGTTGTCGTAATACGGATTGTGCGACGCGCTGATAACCACGCCCGCAGCAAGCCGCAACGCGCGCGTCAGATAGGCGATGCCCGGCGTGGGCATCGGGCCGGCCAGCATCACGTCCACACCGGCCGCAGAAAAACCCGCTTCGAGCGCGGCCTCGAGCATATAGCCCGACACTCGCGTGTCCTTACCGATCAGCACCGTGGGCCTCGTGCCCGTGCGCGCCCAGCGGTCCGCGCCGACCAGCACCTTGCCGGCCGCATAGCCGAGCCGTAATACAAATTCCGGCGTAATGGGTCCTTCGCCGACCTTGCCCCGAATTCCGTCCGTGCCGAAATAACGACGTGCCATCTTTTATGTTCCTCCTTGGCTTTTGGACTCAACCGCGCGCGTCGGCGTGATTCGCCGCATCGCGCAAAGCTGCCCATACTTTCAATGCATCTACTGTTTGCGCGACATCGTGCACGCGCAGGATCGCAGCACCCCGCTCCGCGGCGCACACGGCCGCGGCGATGCTGCCCGCGATACGCTCCGGCGCCGGTCGCCCTGTGACCGCGCCGATCATCGATTTGCGCGACATGCCGGCGAGAATCGGATACGGCGGCTCGGCCCGCGGCGCGGTGTCCGGCAGACACGCGAGCAGCGCGTAATTATGCTCGACCACTGCCTTGCCGAAACCAAAGCCGGGATCGACGCTGATACGCTCTCGTGCGATGCCTGCTTGCCTCAGCACCGCCACCTGTTCTTCCAGGAACTGCCGGACTTCGCCTACGACATCTTCGTAAGCCGGTTCGCCCAGTTGCATGGTCTGCGGCTCGCCGAGCATGTGCATTACGCACAGACCGCAGTTGCTTTCGCGGACCGCATCGACGGCGCCGGCCATGCGAAAGCCCCAGATGTCGTTGATCAGATCGGCACCCGCGGCGAGCGCGTGCCGCATTACTTCGGGCTTATAAGTGTCGACGGAAAGCGGCACATTGGCCCCGCGCAGTTGCTCGACCAGCGGGATCACGCGTTCGAGCTCCTCATCGAGCGGCACTGGCGGCGCGCCAGGGCGGGTCGATTCTCCGCCGATGTCGATGATGTCCGCACCTTCGAGCAGCATGCGTTCGGCCTGGCGCAACGCATCGCCGCGTATCGCGTACTGGCCCCCGTCGGAGAAAGAATCAGGCGTGACGTTCAGGATGCCCATGACCAGCGGGCGCTCGAAGCTCAGCTTGAACCGGCCGCATTGCAACGGCTCAGGGATGGTGGGAGAAGGGAAAGCGACTATGGGCACGTAGCGTTACATCACAAGACGGATAGATGCAAAACGGGCCGGTGTGAAACACACCGGCCCGCACTTTCTATTGATAGCCGATCAGGCCGGCGCGGTCGCGCTGCCCGGTTTGACTTCGGTGCCCGGGCTCCCGCCCGACGAGGCGTCGCTTGCCGACGGCGGCGAGCTCTTGGGCGAGCGCGGCGGACGGCCCGCCATGATGTCGTTGATCTGATCGGCGTCGATCGTTTCCCATTCCATCAGGGCTGCGGTCATTGCTTCGACCTTGTCGCGGTTTTCTTCCAGCAGGCGCTTCGCGAGGTTGTACTGCTCGTCTAGCACGCGGCGAATTTCCGCGTCGACCTTCTGCTGCGTCGCTTCCGAAATGGTGCGCGTGAAGCCGCGGCCAAACGGCGTTGCGTCGTTTTCGTCGTCGACGTAGACCATCGGTCCCAACGCGTCGGTCATGCCGAAGCGTGCCACCATCGCGCGGGCGGTTTGCGTCGCCTTGTTGAAGTCGTCCGACGCCCCTGTACTGATCAGGTTCAGAAACAACTCTTCCGCGACGCGGCCACCGAAGAGGATCGCAAGGCGATCAAGCAGGTAGTCTTTCGAATACGTTTCGTTGTCGTGCTCGGGCAACTGCCACGTGACGCCCAACGCACGGCCACGCGGAATGATCGTGACCTTGTGCACCGGATCTGCCTTAGGCAGCAGCTTCGCGATAACCGCATGGCCCGACTCGTGATACGCGGTGGCACGCTTCGATTCTTCGCGGATCACGGCCGACTTGCGCTCCGGGCCCATGAAGATCTTGTCTTTCGCGTCTTCGAAGTCCGTCATTTCGACGATGCGCTTGCCGCGGCGCGCCGCGAACAAAGCCGCTTCGTTCACGAGGTTCGCCAGATCGGCGCCCGAGAAGCCCGGCGTGCCACGCGCGATCACCGCTGCGTCGACGTCGTTCGAAATCGGCACCTTGCGCAGGTGAACCTTCATGATGTGTTCGCGACCACGAATGTCCGGCAGACCAACGTATACCTGGCGGTCGAAACGGCCCGGACGCAGCAGAGCCTTGTCGAGCACGTCCGAACGGTTCGTCGCAGCGATCACGATCACACCCGAGTTCGCCTCAAAGCCGTCCATTTCGACCAGCATCTGGTTCAGCGTCTGCTCGCGCTCGTCGTTACCGCCGCCCATGCCGGCGCCACGATGACGGCCGACCGCGTCGATTTCGTCGATGAACACGATGCACGGCGCGTGCTTCTTCGCCTGCTCGAACATGTCGCGCACGCGAGCCGCGCCGACACCGACGAACATTTCAACGAAGTCCGAACCCGAGATGCTGAAGAACGGCACTTTCGCTTCGCCGGCAATGGCGCGCGCGAGCAGCGTCTTACCGGTTCCGGGCGGGCCGACGAGCAGCACGCCACGCGGAATACGGCCGCCCAGCTTCTGGAACTTCTGCGGATCGCGCAGGAAATCGACCAGTTCGGAGACTTCTTCCTTCGCTTCGTCGCAACCGGCGACGTCGGTGAAATTGATTGCGTTGTTGTTTTCGTCGATCAGACGCGCGCGCGACTTACCGAACGAAAAGGCACCGCCTTTCCCGCCCCCCTGCATCTGTCGCATCATGTAGAACCAGAAGCCGATGATCAGGATCGTCGGTCCAAGGTAATACAGTGCGGACACCAGCGCATTGGGTTCGTCGTCAGCCTTGCCGCTTACCTGAACGCCATACTTCATCAGATCGCCGACCATCCAGATGTCGCCGGGCGACACGATCTGGTACTTCTGGCCGTCTGCTGGAGTGACCGTGAGGTTCCGCCCCTGGACAATGACGTTCTTGACTTTGCCGTTCTTCGCGTCGTCCATGAACTGCGAATAGGAAACGCCTTCCTGGACACGGGGCTTGTCGAACTGCTTGAACACCGTAAATAGCACCAGTGCGATAACCAGCCACACTGCTGCTTTCGAAAACATATTGTTGTTCAAAGCACCACTCCTTCACTTAGACGGGCGCCTACATTTGCCTTGCGGCACCACGAAAGCATTCTAATCCAGTCCGCAGACCCCTGCCATAAGGTTTCGCTACCACAGAAATAGCATGGCGGGCTGTCGCGACGCCGGCTTCCGACGTCATCAGGACTTTTATGGACAATTGTGATTCGTCCTTGCAGACTCTACGCGGGTCGCCCTACGCGGGCCGCTTCAAATGCTTACCCAAAATAAACGTTTCTGACGACTTGTCCCGTGAAGCCTTGGGCTTGCGGGCAGCCACCACCTTGAACTGGCGCTTGAACTTTTCGACAATCTGGCTGTAACCACTGCCGTGAAAGCATTTGACTAAAAGGGCTCCATCCGGTTTCAGGTGATTTTGTGAGAATTCCAGCGCGAGATCACACAAATGCTCAATTCGCGCCGCATCCGCCAAGGCCACTCCCGACAGGTTGGGCGCCATATCCGAAATTACAAGGTCAACCTGCCGCTCTCCCACTAATTCTTCCAGTTGGGTCAGCACCGAATCTTCGCGGAAGTCGCCCTGTATGAAGTGGACGTCGGCCACCGGCTCCATCGGCAGGAGGTCGAGCGCGATAATCGTGCCGTCGATTCCGCCCTCGCGCTCGGCGTCGCGCCGCGAGCCCTTTGCGAGTTTGTTGCGCGCGTACTGGCTCCAGCTACCGGGCGTGGAGCCCAGATCGACGATGACCTGCCCCGGCCGAATCAGCTTGTCCTGTTCGTCGATCTCCTTCAGCTTGTACGCGGCGCGGGCGCGATAGCCTTCCCGCTGCGCCATTTTCACGTACGGATCGTTGATGTGGTCGTGCAGCCACGCCGTGTTGAACTTGTTTTTTGCCATTAAACGTTGAACTCTTGCTGCGTCATGTCACGCTTTAGCGGATAATACGCGGTTAATTCGCGCGGGTACCGCCAAAAAACCGGCCGTTATCCGCGATTCTGTTGTTCTGACGCGCCGCCTGCCGTACTGTCCCTATCGTGTCCCGATTGTGTCCAGACTGGGCCACTCGAGAACCCGTCGAAAGCGGGATCGGGGAACGCAGGTGCCGCCATTTTAGTCGAGTCTCCCACTTCACATGCCCGCCCTCAAAGTCTCTTCCGACCAACGCGCCGAGTTGCGCTCCCAGGCACATGCGCTCAAACCGGTCGTGCTCGTCGGCGCCGAAGGTTTGACCGACGCCGTGCTCGCCGAAATCAAGGTTCACCTCGCCGCTCATCAGTTGATCAAGATCCGCGTGTTCGGCGACGAACGCGAGGAACGCATCGCCATTTACGAACAGATCTGCGACACGCTGAACGCCGCGCCGATCCAGCATATCGGCAAGCTGCTGGTCATCTGGAAGCCGGAAGCCGCCGCTCAGCCCGCGGTAAAGGGCAAGCGCGGCGCACTGCCGAGCGCCCGCGAAGCTGCTGACGAAGCCAAGTCTGGCAAGGGCCGCGCACCGCGCGTGGTCAAGGTCGTGAAGCCTAGCGAAGTGCCTATGCGCAAGCCCAAAGCAAAAGCTGTGCTGGTGCGCGGCAACGAACGCGTCACGCAGGGCGGCAACATCAAGCGCGCGAAAAAACGGCAAACCAGCGCAAAGCGCGCGCATCAGTCGAAATAAGCAAATGTATGAAAGGTGCGGCGACATCCGCACCTTGTCTGCGGGCGGCTTGGATCTCGGGCCACGCTCGCTACACATTGCAGACGGCGCAACCAGGGCACCGCCGGCAACCGCCGCTACCGTCAGCGCGTTAGCCCGCCACCTTCCTCGAAACATCGCGAGCGCCTGGCTGTGCTGAACCGGCTCCCGCGCCCACCGGCAGCTTCCAGACCAAGACTACGCCGAGCAGGCTTTCGATCAGGTAGAACACGCTCGAAACGCCGTGGAGCATGCCGAAGCGGGCCGCATAAGCCGAATGCCCAACATCCGTTCCCGCTTCCAGCGCGGCGACACGCATTGCGTTCATGAACGGCTGCAGCGCGAAATACCCCAGCAGCACGCACACCAGCATTCCCGCGACGAGCCAGCGCAAACGGCGATATGCGTTGCCGCCGCGCCGGATCACCACGTTGGCGAGACCGAGCAGCAGAATGCCGCACACAGCACCGAGCACGCCTTCGATTCGAAACAGTTGTGCGGCGACCGCGCCCGCCGTCGTCCGATCGAGCGAGGTAAACAGCACGGGCGCGACGGCATAGCCGATAGTCAACAGGCTACCGACCCACACTACCGTCAGCAGACGGAAAATTCGATGCGGCATCAGGGACACCTAAGCCACCTTAAACGTAGCTAACCGCGATGATTTCGTACTCGCGTACGCCGCCCGGCGCCTGCACCGACGCGACGTCGCCTTCCGACTTGCCGATCAGCGCGCGCGCAATCGGCGAACTGATGGAAATGAGGCCGTGGTCGATATCCGCTTCGTCGTCGCCGACTATCTGATACTTGACCGACGCACCCGAGTCCAGGTCTTCCAGTTCGACGGTCGCGCCGAACACGACGCGACCGTCCGCATCCACCTTGGACGGGTCGATCACCTGCGCGCCGGCGAGCTTCGATTCGATTTCCGCGATGCGGCCCTCGATAAAGCCCTGCTTCTCTTTCGCTGCGTCGTATTCCGCGTTTTCCGACAGATCGCCTTGGGCGCGCGCTTCCGCGATCGAGTTGATCACGGCGGGACGTTCGACCGATTTGAGGCGCTGTAATTCGTCGCGCAACATGTCTGCGCCGCGCTTAGTCAATGGAATAGTGCTCATAAACAACTCTCTGAAAACGCCGGGCCGCTCCAGGCTTTTTCTTCTCCTCGCTGGGACTGACGCACAAGCGGCAGCCGCGGGAACGCTCTGGAACAAAAAACGGCCGTAAAAAAAATCACCGCGGTTAAGTGCATTCCGAGGGAGCCGGCGGCCCGGGGAAAACCCGGACCACAGCACCTGCGGAACGCCGCTTAACCGCGGCACTTACATCTTGGACAGGTATTCGAAGCCTTAGTTTAGGCGAGCGTGCAAACCTTGTAAATCATAGACTTCGAGGTCCTTCAGATAGCGCAAGCCTTCGACGGCCGCGCGCGCGCCGGACATGGTCGTGTAGTACGTGACCTTGTTGGCCTGCGCGCTCATGCGGATCGAACGCGAATCGGCGATGGCGGCGCGCGTCTCGTCGACGGTCGTGAAGACCAGCGCAATCTCGCCGTTCTTGATCATATCGACGATGTGCGGACGACCGTCCTTCACCTTGTTGACGACCTTCACCGGCACGCCGGCCGCTTCGATCGCCGCAGCGGTGCCCTTGGTCGCGACAATCGGATAGCCGAGTTCATGCAGCATGCGCGCGACTTCGACGGCCTTCGCCTTGTCGGCGTCCATCACGGTCAACAGCACCGTGCCGGATTCCGGCAAGCGCGAACCCGCCGCCAGTTGAGACTTGAAGAGCGCCTCGCCGAACGTTTGGCCAACGCCCATCACTTCACCCGTCGAACGCATTTCCGGTCCGAGCACGGGATCGACCGCCGGGAACTTGACGAACGGGAACACGGCTTCCTTCACGCTGAAGTAAGGCGGATCGATTTCCTTCGTCACGCCTTGATCGGCAAGCTTCTGACCGACCATCGCACGCGCCGCGATCTTGGCGAGCGGCAAGCTCGTTGCCTTCGATACGTACGGCACCGTACGCGAAGCGCGCGGATTTACTTCCAGCACGTAAATGATGTCTTCCTTCGAGCCGTCGGCCTGCGGAACTTGCTGAATCGCGAACTGCACGTTCATCAAGCCGATCACGTTCAGCGCCTTCGCCATCGCGCCGGTCTGACGCTTGAGTTCAGCCACGGTTTCCTTCGAGAGCGAGTACGGCGGCAGCGAGCAGGCCGAGTCGCCCGAGTGCACGCCCGCCTGCTCGATATGCTCCATCACGCCGCCGATGAACACCGCATCGCCGTCCGAAATGCAATCCACATCGCACTCGATCGCGTCGTTGAGGAAGCGGTCCAGCAGCACCGGCGAATCGTTCGACACCTTCACGGCCTCGCGCATGTAGCGCTCGAGGTCGCGCGGCTCGTGGACGATTTCCATTGCGCGGCCGCCGAGTACGTACGACGGACGCACCACGAGCGGATAGCCGATTTCATTGGCGAGCTTGAGCGCTTCGTCTTCCGCCCGCGCGGTGCGGTTCGGCGGCTGACGCAGACCGAGGTCCTGCAACAGCTTCTGGAACCGCTCGCGGTCTTCGGCCGCGTCGATCATATCCGGCGACGTGCCGATGATCGGCACACCGTTCGCCTCGAGATCGAGTGCAAGCTTCAGCGGCGTCTGGCCGCCGTATTGCACGATCACGCCGACCGGCTTTTCCTTGTCGACGATTTCGAGCACGTCTTCGAGCGTGAGCGATTCGAAGTACAGACGGTCGGACGTGTCGTAGTCGGTCGAAACGGTTTCAGGGTTGCAGTTGACCATGATCGTTTCGTAGCCGTCTTCGCGCATGGCGAGCGCGGCGTGCACGCAGCAGTAGTCGAACTCGATGCCCTGGCCGATCCGGTTCGGGCCGCCCCCCAGCACCATGATCTTCTTGTTGTTCGTCGGGTTCGCCTCGCACTCTTCCTCGTAGGTCGAGTACATGTAGGCGGTTTTCGTGGCGAATTCAGCCGCGCAGGTGTCGACGCGCTTGTACACCGGGCGCACATTCAGCTCGATGCGACGCGCGCGCACTTCCGCGGGCTTTGCACCGACGAGCTTCGCGAGACGCCGGTCCGAGAAGCCGCTTTGCTTCAGATACTTCAGTTCTTCTTTCGACAGGCTCGCAAGCGTACGGCCCGCCAGCGCCTTTTCCTTCAAGACGATCTGTTCGATCTGCGCGAGGAACCACGGGTCGATCGACGTCTCTTCGAAAATTTCCTGCGCCGTCATGCCGATGCGGAACGCGTCGCCCACGTACCAGATACGGTCCGGGCCGGCTTCGCCAATCTCGCGGATGATCTCGTCACGGTTATCGGTCTTTTCGTCCAGACCGTCGACGCCGACTTCGAGACCGCGCAGCGCCTTCTGGAACGACTCCTGAAACGTGCGGCCAATCGCCATGACTTCGCCGACCGACTTCATCTGCGTGGTCAGGCGCGAATCGGCTTCGCGGAATTTCTCGAACGCGAAACGCGGAATCTTGGTGACGACGTAGTCGATAGTCGGTTCGAACGATGCCGGGGTCTGGCCACCGGTGATTTCGTTCTTCAGTTCGTCTAGCGTATAGCCGACCGCGAGCTTGGCCGCGACCTTGGCGATCGGGAAACCCGTCGCCTTCGACGCCAATGCCGACGAGCGCGACACGCGCGGGTTCATTTCGATCACGATCATCCGGCCGTCTTTCGGATTGATTGAGAATTGCACGTTCGAGCCGCCCGTGTCGACGCCGATCTCGCGAAGCACCGCGAGCGACGCATTACGCAGCACCTGGTACTCCTTGTCGGTGAGTGTTTGCGCCGGCGCGACGGTGATCGAGTCGCCAGTGTGGATGCCCATCGGGTCCAGGTTTTCAATCGAGCAGACAATGATGCAGTTGTCCTTCTTGTCGCGGACCACTTCCATCTCGTACTCTTTCCAGCCGAGCAGCGATTCTTCGATCAGCAACTCGCGCGTGGGCGAGAGATCAAGGCCGCGCTTGCAGATTTCCTCGAATTCTTCGCGGTTGTACGCGATGCCGCCGCCCGAGCCGCCGAGCGTGAACGACGGACGGATCACGACCGGATAGCCGCCGCTGCCGGTTTCCGCGGCGATGCTGGCCTGAACTTGCAGCGCTTCTTCCATCGAGTGCGCGGTGCCCGACTTGGCCGAACCGAGGCCGATCTTCGTCATCGCGTCTTTGAACTTCTGACGGTCTTCCGCCTTGTCGATTGCTTCCGGCGACGCGCCGATCAGCTCGACCTTGTATTTTTCCAGCACGCCATGCGCGTGAAGATCAAGCGCGCAGTTCAGCGCGGTCTGGCCGCCCATCGTCGGCAGGATCGCGTCCGGGCGCTCCTTCGCGATGATGCGCTCGACCACTTCCCACGTGATCGGCTCGATGTAGGTCACGTCGGCCGTGTTCGGGTCGGTCATGATCGTCGCCGGATTGCTGTTGACGAGGATGACCTTGTAGCCTTCCTCACGCAGCGCCTTGCATGCCTGCGCGCCCGAGTAGTCGAACTCGCACGCCTGGCCGATGATGATCGGCCCCGCGCCGATAATGAGGATGCTCTTGATGTCTGTCCGCTTGGGCATAACGCTCTCGCTAATGTATTCCTGAATTCTTTCCGTCAGCGCGCGCCGCCTGGGGCGTTGTGCGCGCTTTGCCTCTCGCCGCTTTTTGCTGTGCTTGCTGCTGTGCTTTCCGCCGCGCTTCTCGCGATGCCTCTTATGCTGCCGCGGTCTTGTCGGCCTTCTTCGCGTCCATCAACGCGGTGAAGCGGTCGAACAGATAGGCAATGTCGTTCGGGCCCGGCGACGCTTCCGGATGGCCCTGGAAGCAGAACGCCGGCTTGTCGGAGAGCGCGAAGCCTTGCAGCGTGCCGTCGAAGAGCGACACGTGGGTGACGCGCGCGTTGGCGGGCAGCGTGGCGGCATCGACTGCGAAGCCGTGATTCTGCGACGTGATGACCACGCGGCCGTCTTCCAGATCTTTCACCGGATGGTTCGCGCCGTGGTGGCCCGTCTTCATCTTCACGGTTTTCGCACCGAGCGCGAGGCCCATGATCTGATGGCCGAGACAGATGCCGAAGGTCGGGATGCCGCGCTCGATCAGTTCTTTAGTAGCCGCGATCGCGTAGTCGCACGGCTCCGGATCGCCCGGGCCGTTCGACAGGAAGATGCCGTCGGGATTGAGCGCGAGCGCCTCGGCCGCCGACGCTTCTGCCGGCAGCACGGTGACGTGGCACCCGCGCTCGGCCAGCATGCGCAGGATGTTGTACTTGACGCCGTAGTCAAACGCCACCACACGGTACTTCGGCGCGCTCTGCTTGCCGTAGCCGTCGCCCAGACGCCATTCGGTCTGCGCCCATTCGTACGTTTGCTTCGTCGACACGACCTTCGCCAGGTCCATGCCCGCGAGGCCCGGGAACGAGCGAGCCAATTCGATTGCACGCGCTTCGTCGTCCGAACCGGCGAGGATGGCGCCGTTTTGGGCGCCCTTGTCGCGCAAAACGCGGGTCAGCATGCGCGTATCGAGGCCGGCGATGGCGACCACGCCTTCGTCCTGCAAGTATTGCGTGAGCGTGCGCTCCATGCGGAAGTTCGACGCGAGAACCGGCAGGTCGCGAATGATCAGCCCGGCGGCATGGACTTTCGTCGCTTCGACGTCTTCGGCGTTCACGCCGACATTGCCGATATGCGGATACGTGAGGGTCACGATCTGGCGCGCGTAGCTCGGGTCAGTCAGAATTTCCTGATAGCCGGTGATAGCGGTGTTGAACACCACTTCGCCGATGGTATGCCCGGGGGCGCCGATCGAATAACCACGAAAGACCGTGCCGTCGGCGAGCGCGAGCAGAGCGGGAGAAAATGACGGCAACACGGGAGACTCCTTGGGGGAACACCCTGTTGCCGACCTGCCTATCCGGTTTGCGAGCCGCAGCGAACAGCATCACGTGATGCGCGCGCAGACTCGCTCGCGTACTGCCGTTGACGTTGCAAGGCGCGCGAGGTGTCCAATGTGTCCGTTTTGTGGACGGAGGCTGGGTGCGAGCTGCTTGCTACGCCAGTGGCGCGCGGCGGATGAACGGTATGGAAGAGGTAGGCGCTAGGGTGCGGGTTGATAAGCTCAAACCTCGGAATTATAGCGTGAAACTGCCCCTCTCTCCAAATCCGGGATGGCGCGCAGGCACGGCGGCGGCGCAAGCGGAAAGAGCCAAAGCCTTACTGGATGCGGCTCGCACGGCAAGCGAGCAACATTTACGTGGTGTGATTCGGGCAAGTGAGAGCGGTAGTGCGTCCGCCTCGAAGCTCGCGCAAATTGCCGGACAAAACGTCACGCGTCCTGTTCCGCGTGGGGGGCAACCGCGTGTACCAGCTTGCGCCCCGGAAGCACATACCAGATCGCACTCAGCACCTGGAACGCGATCAAAATGCCCCACGCCGTCAGATGCGCGGCCGCCGGATAATGGCCGCCGCTCGCCGGCCAATGCGACAGCACGGCGCCCACGCCAATCTGGAAACCGAAAATCAGCAGAAAAATGATCAATGTCAGCGTGGTGTTCACGCGGCCGATCATTTGCGCAGGAAAGCTGCGCGCCATGACCGCATACGTGAGAATGCCCGTGCCGCCGAAAATCCCGTAAGCCGCCCACAGCAAACTCGCCGGAAGCGGCGCGTTGAATACGATCAGCAACTGGGTAAGCACATACAGCGCCATGCCGATGCCGCAAAACGCATACAGCGACACGCCGCGCCGCTCGAGACTCCGGGCCGCCGCGCCGAAACCGACGCAGCCAGCCATCATCGCGAAACCGAGAATCGACACCAGCGCAGCCGCTTCGCGCGGCTCGAAACCCTGGACGTCGCGCAGCCACGCGCCGACCCATAGCGATTGCATCGCGTAGAACACGCCCTGCGTCATGACTGAAAACGACGCGATTTTCCAGAAAGCCACGCTCCGCAGGATATGCAGCGTGCCCTGGAACTGCGCGCTGATACTGGCCTGATGACGGCTTTCATTCGTTTCTGGAGCGAGCGTCCACTGGGCGAGCGCAACGGCGACCGTCAGAAAGCCGAGCCCGACACAGACCGAGCGCCAACTGCTAAAGGTCAGCACCCAGGTGAGCGGCGAACCGACCATGACTCCGCCGAAACCGCCGAGCGCCATTACCAGCCCGTTCATCAGCGGCAGACGCGCCGACGCAAAATGCTGCGCCAACGCCTTGAATGCGGCGCCGAGGCACACTGATACGCCGATGCCGATCAGCAGCCGCCCCACCATCATCATGCCGAGGCTGTGCGCCGCGCCGAACACCCAGATTCCCGCGGCGGCAAACAGCAAGGTGAGCGCCGTTACGCGCCGTGCACCGAAATGGTCGAGCAGCACGCCCGCTGGGATCTGCGCGCCCGCAAAGCCGAGAAAATACAGACTCGTCAGCACGCCAAGGTCGGCCGCGGACAACCCGAGATCGCGCGTGATAAAGGGCGCAAAACCGAGGTTGACGCCCCGGAACACATAGGACACGAAATAACCAGCGGAAAACAGCAGAAACACGCGCAACTGTGTCGACGACATACGCTCTTATATTCGGATGGTCCGGGGGCTAAATGACGAACGATATCGGAATTCGGCGGAGCTCGCCGACAACGCCGCAAATGGAAAACGCCGTCACCACAGGGTGACGGCGTCGAAAAGACTCGAGGTTCGATCGCAGCGGACTGGTTGCGCTAGCGCGAAATACAAGCGGCCCTGGTGCAGCCGCGGTCCTTCACTTACTCTTCTTCGCCTTGCTCGAAGTGGAGGCCGACACTTTGCTCACCTTGCCAGCAGGGGTAGCGGACGCTTTCGATTTGCCGGCCTTGGCCGCCGGCTCGGACACCTTCACCACGGCCGAGTGGCCACGCCCCTTCTTCCTGTCGCTGCGCGATTCGCCTTTGGAGCCGCCGACGCGCGTTCCGATCTTCTGGACCCCGCCACCTTGCACGTCCGTCGCGATGCGCTCGGGACCCGGTTCACTCGGGACGGCCCTGCCGACCGGCACATGCAGCACGATGACCTGCCCGCGCGACACGCTGCTGCGATGCGTGCGGTTCCATGCCTTCAACTGGCCAACGGACACGCCATAACGCATTGCGAGAGCCGACATCGACTGATTGCGGCGCACGCGGATCAGCATCTTTCGCGTGTCGGGAACGTCGGGCTCCATCGCGAGCACCGCACTTTCGGCAACGTCCGCGCTGATGTCCTCGTCGTCGTCCGAGCCACGCGGCACGACGATCGTGGAACCCGGCTTCAGACGCATGCCGACCGGAATCTTGTTCACTTCCATCAGCGTGTCGGCGTCGACACCGATCTTTTGAGCGATTGCCGCCGGCGCGGAACGCTCGGTGACCGTGTATGTAGTCCACGACGACAGCGAACCCGAATAGGTTTTCAGATTGCGCTCGAACGCGCTCGCGTTGTCGAACGGCAGCAGGATTTGCGGCTGCGTCGCCCCGAGGATCACCGGCTTTCTGAACGACGGGTTCAGCGAACGAAATTCGTCGAGCGACAGGTTGGCCAGTTTGGCCGCCATGTCCACGTCGATATCGTGCGACGTAGTGACGGTCACGAAATACGGGTGATTGGGAATGGACGGCAGCGCGAGCCCGTACATTTGCGGGTTCATCACGATGTTCTTCACCGCCTGCAGCTTCGGCACGTAGTTGCGTGTTTCGTTCGGCATGCGCAGGCTCAGATAGTCTGTCGGCAAGCCCGCTGCCTCATTGCGCGCGATTGCGCGCTGCACGTTGCCCTCACCCCAGTTGTACGCAGCGAGCGCCAGTTGCCAGTCGCCGAACATGTCGTGCAACCGTGACAGATAGTCGAGCGCGGCGCTGGTCGACGCCAGCACGTCGCGGCGCTCGTCCTGCCACATGTTCTGCTTGAGGTTGTAAGTGCGGCCGGTGCCCGGCATGAACTGCCACATGCCGGCCGCCTTCGCCACCGACAATGCCTGCGGACTGTACGCCGATTCGATGAACGGCAGCAATGCGAGCTCGGTCGGCATATGGCGCGCCTCGAGCTCTTCGACGATGTGATACAGATACTTCTGCGAGCGCTCAGTCATGCGCTGCACGTAGTCCGGACGCTGCGCATACCAGTTGACCTGCATGTCGACGAGGTCGGTTTGCAGATCGGGCATCTGGAAACCACGGCGAATACGGCTCCACAGATCGGCGTCGGCGCTCGTCAATTGCGTGACCGAGCCCTGGTCGACGTTAATGGTTTCCTTGGCGGTGGCTGTCTTGCGAAGTGCGTCGGCTACGGCTTGCTGGCTGGCGGGATTTGTTGCGGTGGTGGGGCTGATCGTCGTTGGTCCCTGGCTCGCGCAGGCGGCGAGCGTCAGGACCAGCAACGCACTAAAGATAAATCGCATGAACGTCTCGGCTTCCACAAGGGCTGGAATTTGCAGCCGATAGTACGAAACCGTAACGTCTACGTCAATCGAAAATTGACCAAAATATCAAGCAAATCTGGGGCTTGGCGAATTCTTCCGATTCTTCGCTTGAGCAAGACCCCAGGACCAACCCGGTCACCTGAAGCGGTTTTTCCATTCGCGCATCAACGTGAACGCCGCCAGCCGGTCTGATGCGTCGGCGTGCAATTGCTCTTGCAAGGTTGCCTGGATTGCGGGGTTGTCCGTGCGCAGGAATGGGTTCACCGCGCGTTCGTGAGCGATCGTGGTCGGCAGCGTGGGCGCATTGCGCGCGCGTAAGTCGCTTGCCTTGTCACGCCAGGCGAGCAGTTCGCCGTTGCCCGGCTCGCAGGCGAGCGCGAAACGGATGTTGGACAGCGTGTACTCGTGCGCGCAGTGAACCTCGGTCGCACCGGGCAGCGCGGCGAGCGAGTCGAGCGACGCAAGCATCTGGCCCGGCGTGCCTTCGAAGAGCCGGCCGCATCCGCAGGCGAACAGTGTGTCGCCGCAGAACACGTGCGGCGTGCCGGCCGGGTCGGCCGCCTGGAAATAGGCGATGTGACCGCTCGTATGACCCGGCACTTCGAGCACGCGCAAATCGAGCGCGGGCGCCGCGATCGTCACGCGATCGCCATTTTTCAGACGCTGCGTGAGATGCTCGATCGCTTCACCGGCGGGCCCGTAGACGGGAACGGCCTGGCCATTCAGCAGATCAGCCACCCCGCCGACATGGTCTTGATGATGGTGCGTGAGTAAAATAGCGCTCAGCCGCCACCCGCGTTTGGCCAGATAGGCGCGAACCGGAGCGGCTTCGCCCGGATCGACGACTACCGCATGGTGTCCGTCGGAAACGACCCAGATGTAATTGTCTTCAAACGCCGGGACCGGTACGTACTCGAGCGCATTCATAGGCGACGCATTCTTTGATATGACTGACCGAGCGATTATAGACTGGCCCGCCTGGACGGATTCGCCGCCCGGCCGCTACGTGCTGGAGTGGGAACAGAGCCAGCTCGACCGCGTGGTGTCGGACGTTTTCGGCTATCACGCGCTGCAACTCGGCCTGCCGCAGCTCGACGCCTTGCGCGAAAACCGCATGCCCTGCCGCGGACTTGTGCTCGATGCCGCGAGCGGCGCCAGTGCGCCCTACGGTTTCCCGCGCTCAGCCGCGCCTGCCGGAAATGGGACGAGCAACGGTGCCATCCACGGCTCGATCCACGACTCAATACGCGGCGGATTTGCACCGCAACCCGCGCCGACGGGGCGCAGTGCGGTGTGGTGCGATCTGCTCGACCTGCCGTTCGAGGCGCAAAGCGTCGATCTGATCGTGATGCCGCACACACTCGAATTCACGAGCGACCCGCACCGCCTGCTGCGCGAAGCCGAGCGCGTGCTGATGCCGGAAGGCCAGTTGATCATTCTCGGCTTCAACTCGCTGTCGCTGTGGGGCGCCCGGCAGTCGGTCGGCAAGATGACCGGCCGGCCGTTCGTGCCCGCCGCCGTCGATCTGATTGCCTTTACGCGGCTGAAAGACTGGATCAAGCTGCTCGGCTTCGACCTTGAACGCGGACGCTTCGGCTGCTATCGTCCGCCGCTCGACAGCGACCAGTGGCTCTCCCGCTACGGTTTTATGGAAGCCGCCGGCGACCGGTGGTGGCCGATATTCGGCGCCACTTACATGATCAAGGCGATCAAGCGCGTGCGCGGCATGCGCCTCGTCGGGCCGCTGAAGGTGAAAAAACCCGTCCTCGCCGCGGGCCTCGCGCCCGCCGCCACACCGAACACACGCAACCACACTCAATGACCGCGAACATCATCGACATTTATACCGACGGCGCCTGCAAGGGCAACCCCGGCCCTGGCGGCTGGGGCGCGCTGCTACGCTTCGGCGATCAGGAAAAAGAACTGTTCGGCGGCGAAGCGAATACCACCAACAATCGCATGGAACTGATGGGCGTGATCTCCGCGCTCGAAGCGCTGAAGCGTCCGTGCAAGGTCGTCGTGCACACCGATTCGCAGTACGTGCAGAAAGGCATCAGCGAGTGGATTCACGGCTGGAAAAAGAAAGGCTGGATCACCGCCGCCAAACAGCCCGTGAAGAACGCCGATTTGTGGAAGCGGCTCGACGCACTCGTCGCGCAGCACGAAATCGAATGGCGCTGGGTGCGCGGGCACAACGGGCACCCGGAAAACGAGCGCGCGGATCAACTCGCCAATCGCGGCGTCGCGTCGCTCGTGGAACTGTGACGCTGGCGCGCCAAGGTGCGCGCCAACGGTTTTACACGCTTATTTTTCGGCTGTATTTTTCCGGCTGCACTTCGCCGGCTGCAATTTCTGAGGCAAAGCTAATCCGACATGCGTCAACTTATCCTCGATACCGAAACGACCGGCCTCAATGCTCGCACCGGCGACCGCATCCTCGAACTGGGCTGCGTCGAACTGGTGAACCGGCGACTCACCGGCAACAATCTGCACTTCTATATCAATCCCGAACGCGACAGTGATCCGGGCGCGTTGGCGGTCCACGGGCTCACAACCGAGTTCCTCAGCGACAAGCCGAAGTTCGCAGAAATCGCAGACCAGTTCCGCGACTTCATTCAGGGCGCGGACCTGATCATTCACAACGCACCGTTCGACATAGGCTTTCTGGACGCCGAATTCGCGTTGCTCGGCCTGCCGCCCGTCAGCACTTATTGCGGCGAAATCATCGACACGCTCGCGCGCGCCAAGCAGATGTTCCCCGGCAAGCGCAATTCACTCGACGCGCTGTGCGATCGGTTCGGCATCAGCAATGCGCACCGTACGCTGCACGGCGCGCTGCTCGACTCGGAACTGCTCGCCGAGGTTTATCTCGCGATGACGCGCGGCCAGGAAAGCCTCGTCATCGACATGCTCGGGGAATCGCACGCCGGTGGCGAAGCACTCACGCCGCGCGTGGCGATAGACTCGCTCGAACTCGTCGTAATCGCTGCGAACGACGAAGAACTTGCCGCACATCAGGCGGTTCTTGATGGCCTCGACAAGGCGATAAGAGGCACGAGCGTGTGGCGCCTCGAACCGGCGCCCGTCTCCGATGAGCAAGCCGCTTAAAAAATGCTGGACGAGTTCGAGAATCACTGACATAATCTCGATCTCTTCGGGTGGTTAGCTCAGCGGTAGAGCACTGCCTTCACACGGCAGGGGTCACTGGTTCGATCCCAGTACTACCCACCAGAATTTTGGTGTGTCGATCACCGAAGACAAAAGGGCTTACGCAGCAATGCGTAAGCCCTTTTCCGTTTTGTTTTGCGTTGATTGCATGTTGACGTTTGGCGCCGCGGTGTTCGCGTGAATCAGTAACGAATCGCGCCGTCAACACCGAAACCTCGTCGATTGCGACGGCAAAACAGTGCTGATATAGTCGGCTCTCGGGCATTCGCCCCGTCTACTTCTCCACCTCATTGACTACAGGGAGGCGTCACATGTTCGCAGTGCATATGGCCATCCCTGACATGGTCCCGCGACGTTGAGTCGTCGCCCGCGCGAGTCGACCTGAAAAGGCACTCCGCGCAATTCCAGACAGTTCACCGCAAGCTCCGCAGGCTTATTGCCCGCGGTCTGATTGCCATCAAGCGGCGCGCTTGGACTGTCTCTTCATCTCGCTTTTGACTGGAACCCCGGTGCGCTGCGCGCGAACGGGTTGTCGCAAATGACCAGAAAAAAACTCGACTTTCGCGGACAAGCTTTCAAGGATGTCCTCGGTTTCACCTTCCATCACTGGGCGCAACAGCCGTGGCGCATCGTCGTCATTGCCGCGCTTGTGATGCTATCCGCAGTGGCGGACGTGCTCACGCCGATGTTCGCCGGCCACCTCGTCGACGCCATCGCGTCCGGCCCGGCCGCGCGTGCGAGCGCCTGGCATGCAGCCATCACGGCCTTCTGCGTGCTGGCTGGGCTTGGCCTCGGCGCGACTTTGCTGCGGCAAGCCATGTACTTCAACATCATCAAGCTGACACTGAAGATGATGAGCGAGATCGCCGCAAACGCGTTTCATCGCGTGCAGCGCTTTTCGACCGACTGGCATGCGAACAGTTTTGCCGGCTCCACGGTGCGCAAGATCACACGTGGCATGTGGGCGCTCGACCTGCTCAACGACACGCTGCTGATCGCCCTCTTTCCGTCGCTGATTATGCTGGTCGGCGCGACGCTTCTGCTCGGCTGGCGCTGGCCGATGATGGGCGCGGTGGTCGGCATCGGCTCGGCGCTCTATATCGCGGTGACCGTCGCGCTGTCGCTCGGCTTCGTGGCGCCAGCCGCGCGCCTCGCCAACGCATGGGACACGCGGATGGGCGGCGCGCTCGCAGACGCGGTCAGCTGCAACAGCGTCGTCAAGGCTTTCGGCGCTGAAGAGCGCGAAGAGCTGCTGCTCGCGCGAGTAATCGGCAAGTGGCGCAACCGCACTCGCCGCACGTGGGTCCGCGGGACGATCAACGGCGGCGTGCAGGGCGCGATGCTGGTCGCCATTCAGACCGCGATTCTCGGCGCCGCGCTCGTGTTGTGGTTGCGCGGCGAGGCGAGCGTTGGCGACATCACGTTCGCGTTGACGATGTTCTTCATGCTGCAAGGCTATCTTCGCGAGGTCGGCATGCACATTCGCAACTTGCAGCGCTCGGTCAACGACATGGAAGAACTCGTCTCGCTGGAGCGCCAGCCGCTCGGCATCGAGGATCGTCCGGGGGCCGGTCCGATCGCCATCGGCAAAGGCGAGATCCGCTTCGAGCATGTGACGTTTCACTATGGCGCGAACGCCACGCCGCTCTATCGCGACTTCTCCGTGCGCATTGCGCCCGGAGAACGGGTCGGGCTGGTCGGCCACTCGGGCTCGGGAAAGACCACCTTCATCAAGCTGATCCAGCGTCTTTACGACGTGTCGGAAGGCCGCATCACGATCGACGGACAGGACATCGCGCAAGTGAAACAGGCGTCGTTGCGTAGTCAGATCGCCATCGTGCAACAGGAGCCGCTACTGTTCCACCGCTCGCTGGCGGAGAACATCGCGTATGCGCGGCCGGGCGCGAGCCATGCCGAGATCGAACACGCTGCGCGGCTCGCGAACGCGCACGACTTCATCAGCGCGCTGCCCAACGGCTACGACACGCTGGTCGGCGAGCGCGGCATCAAGCTCTCGGGCGGCGAACGCCAACGCGTCGCGATCGCGCGGGCATTCCTTGCGGACGCACCCATTCTGATTCTGGACGAAGCCACGTCGAGCCTCGACAGCGAAAGTGAAGTGCTGATCCAGCAGGCGATGGAGCGGCTGATGATGGGTCGCACGACGCTCGTCGTAGCGCACCGCCTTTCGACCGTGCGAGCACTCGACCGCTTGCTCGTGCTCGACAAAGGCAAAGTGATCGAAGAAGGCAGTCACGAGTCACTGATCGGCCTGGAGAACGGCCTGTATCGGCGTCTTTTCGAACGGCAGGCGCTGGAATTGATCAAGGGTTTGAACGAACCGCCGGTACAGCACGGAGCGCACGAACCGCCCCGCCTGCGCAGCCGCGTCCCGGACGATTCGAGCCTGCTGGTCGGCAAGTAAGCGTGGCAAAGATGGGGCGCGTCATGCGGAATATGCCTTTGTGGAAGGCACTTTTCGCTGGCGCGCCGCTCGCGTTACACCACGCCCGAGGGCAAACCGATACCGCGCGCCATGCCGGTTGCCGCGAATACCATCAATACCAGTAAGACGGTCTGAATCACGCTCAAGTGCGCATAGCGGCGCGCATTTTGCAGCTCTGGTGCAACACCTTTTCGTATCGCCGCGCGCCAACGCATCAATGCGAGCATCGACGGAATTTCGAGCACGAGAATGATCACGAGCAGGGTCATCTTGACGTGAAAGAGCGGCTCGTGCAGATAGTAGTCGGCGCCCTTTTCATAACTGCCGAAAACGCGCATCAGGCCGGTGACGATCAGCACCAGCGCGGAAAGGCCCCAGCGTGTATCCGCCCGGAACACGGAGCGTAACGCGGCAGGCACGGTGGCGCGGCGCAACGACCACGTGCGCCGCAAAATCGAGGCAAGCGCGAAGCCATAAGCGAGCAGATGAAGAGCGGCAAGCAACCAGCGAACCAGCATAGCGACTCCTGCAAACGACACGGCACATCGATTGTTGTTCCACTCACCCGCCGTCAAGCGCGGGCGGCATCTTTATTTCATTATCGACTACGGCTTACTTTACAACCTGCGCATCCGTCATGGCATGTGACCGACTGCACACAACGAACGCCCGGCTCACACTTGCCGAAGCGTGGTATCGAGCGCGCGCGCGGCAACACGGTCGCCCTCGGTCGTCAACGCGGTGCGAAATACGGTTTGCCGGTTGTGACCCGCCGCCGCCGGCGAATCCCACAACAGCTCGATCTTCGGGCGTCGGCCGAATGAAGCGCGAGCAAGCGACGGTGCGCCGCTCGTGCGTGCCGGCGTCGGCGAAGCGACCGTATCGCCGGCCGCGTGCAGCGCGACTATCGGCGTGGGCGGCGTTGCAGACTGCGTGCCTGCGCCATCCGCCCAGCGCACGGAGAGCTCGCGCGCGTCGTACTGTCCCACCTTGCGACGCTCAGCCCACACGCTCACGGTGCGCGTGAGCGGATCGAGCGAGACCGCATAGCGGCCGATGGCAAAGCGACGCGCGGCAATGTTCGTGCGCCACAGCGCGCGCGGCCGGCAGATCCACAGAACGGCCGCATACAGCGCCGGCGCCGCCAGCAGCCAGCCGTTGGTCGCCGCCACCGCTTGCGCGGCACGACGCCAGCCGGCGCTTATGACGAAGGCGCTGACCGACCACACCGCGAACAGAAATCCGAGGAACGCAAAAAGACGCAGCGCCTGCCGCAACCATTGCGGCAGCGGATGAAAAGGACGCTCGGCGACCGCGCGCGCGCCCGGCAGGAAAATCAGCAGGAACAGGAAGACGAGGTTGATGCACGCCCAGGGCGACGAGGCCATAGCCGACAGCGACGAGCTGAGATCCATCTCCGACATCGAAAACAGCCAGCGGGCAAGAAGCACGAGACCGATGGCGCGCAACGCGAACATCGTTCCGGCGCCGGGCGCGGCATTCGCACGCGTCTCTTTCGTTCTCGCCAAGGCATCCTCCTGTCGTCGGCGGCACCGCAGCCAAATTTGCGGCACGGCCATTATAGGGATATTAAGAAGGGTGGCTCGCGCCGACGGACTCGAAACGCTCAGTTTGCATCGCGGAACGCGAAAAACGCGGCGCGCATGCAACAACGCCCCGCGAGCGGCTTGCGCGCGGGGCGTTGCTGGTGGCTTTTGGCGAAGCGCCCGAGGGCGCTTTGTTCAGCAAGCCTGTCTGCCTGACCGGGACTTCCCGGTCCAGTTCACATTCAGTTCGCGTTGACTTCACGCAGCACGGTACGGTGCTTCCGACGCAGCAGCTCTTCGTATGTGGCGACGTAGTTCTGCGCCATCACCTTCGACGAGAAGCGCGCTTCGAACGCCTTGCGCACCGTTTCGCGCGGCAGCGTATGCAGACGCTTGACCGCCGCGACAGCGCTGATTTCGTCTTCGACGACAAAACCCGACACGCCGTTTTCAATCACTTCCGGCACCGAGCCGCGATTGAACGCGATCACCGGCGTACCGCAAGCCATTGCCTCGATCATCACGAGACCAAAGGGCTCCGGCCAGTCGATCGGAAACAACAGCGCGTGTGCGTTGCCGAGGAACTCGGTCTTTTCCGCTTCGCTGATTTCGCCGATGTATTCGACGTGCGGCAGCGCCATGAGCGGCTTGATGACTTCGTCGTAGTAGGCGCGGTCAGCCTTGTCGAGCTTGGCGGCGACCTTGATCGGCATGCCGGCTTGCTGGGCGATCCGGATTGCCGTGTCGAGACGCTTTTCCGGCGAGATGCGACCGAGGAACGCGAGGTAGCTCGGCTTCACGTCCTTGATCGGCGTGAGCAGGTTTTCCGGCAGGCCGTGATAAACGGTTTGCAGCCAGTGCGCCTGCGGCAGCGGAATACGCTGGTTGTCCGAGATAGACACAACCGGCACGTCCTTGAACGTGTTGAAGATCGGCTGCAGTTCCGGCAGATCGAGACGGCCATGCAGCGTGGTCACGAACGGCACCGGCTGGCGCGCAAACAGTGAAAACGGGTAATAGTCGATGTGGAAATGCAGTACATCGAATTCGTCCGCGCGGCGGCGCACTTCTTCGAGCAGCAGCATGTGCGGCGCCATCACGTCGCGGATGGTCGGGTCAAGGCGCAGCGCTTGCGGCCAGAATGCTTCGAGCTTTGCCGAGGTTTGCGAATCGCCGCTCGCAAAGAGCGTGACGTCGTGGCCCTGCTCGACCAGCGCTTCGGTCAGATAGGACACCACTCGTTCCGTACCACCGTATAGCTTGGGAGGAACCGCCTCGTGCAACGGAGCGATTTGAGCGATTCGCATAATGAAGAACTCCTCGTAAAAAACCGGCAAAAGTACTGCGTTTGGTAAAAGCGACTCGCTTGCTCGCCAGGTCGCGGGGCCGGACACGCCGGCGCGGGCCTGATTCTTTCGAGAATTCCGGCGATAGATCGCTTCAGTTTTAAAAGCCCGGACGAACTTGACCGTCCGCGCATCTGCGGTAAACGCGTGAACGTTACCGACGTTGACAAACTGTCAGAAATTTCGGTGGCTTGTAGCGCATGCATTATCGGTGCCGGGATTCACGCCGCGCCGCAACATTTCAAAGTCTTTACGTTGTTACAAGGGAGATACACTTTGCAAACCCTTGTTTTCCAAGACAGTTCTACAGTAGCGACTGGCTGCCACCTGCATTGTGCCCCGGCTCGTCTGGCGGCCTTTGTAAGTTCTTGCGGCAAGCTTGCCGGCACGCGTTGAAGAGAATGCAGCGCCCCGGCTGAATGCAATTTGTAATTATATCCTGAAACGTTCCGCGACCCGCCCGAACCACTGCCGCTGCACTGAGTCGAGCAAGAAGGTGGACCGCGCACGTCCATCGCGACATCAATCGCGCCAAAAGCCCGGATACGCAGGGCGCAATCGCTTTTGCGTGTTTACAATGCGAAGCATTGGCTTCGCCGCGAAACTTTTTTCGCGTGGCCCATGCCTTGCATGCACACCCCCGAACCACACAACCTCACGATCAATTGGAACATTCGACCATCGCCCAGCGCAACGCCCAGAACGCCAAGCTCGCGAGCTATGCGCACAGGCCGCTTGCGTTCCTTTTCCGTTTTATCCGCCGTCATCCGCTCGCTCATGCGACCGTGTTGTGCAGCGTGATAGCGGCCGTGGGCTGTGCGCTCGCTTCGCAATATGCGATCAAGCATCTTATCGATGTACTCGGCACGGGCAGGCACCATCCCGGTCCGCTGTGGGGCGCGTTCGCGATCCTCGTCGGTCTGATCGCGGCGGACAACCTGCTGTGGCGTGTGGGCGGCTGGGTCGCGGCCCACACGTTCGTCGCCGTGACCGGCGACTTGCGGCGCGACCTGTTTCAGTATCTGAGCGGACATTCGCCGACCTATTACTCCGAGAAGCAGCCCGGCATGCTGGCAAGCCGGATCACCGCGACCTCGAACGCCGTCTACACCGCCGAAAACACCACTGCCTGGAACGTGCTGCCACCGTGCATCGCCGTGCTCGGCGCGATCTTCATGATCATCGCGGTGAACCCGCTGATGGCAGGCGGCCTGATGCTGTGCTCGGCGATTCTGTCGGTCGTGCTGTACAAGCTTGCTGGGCGCGGCTCGGCGCGCCACCACCATTTCGCGACCAAGGCAGCCTCGGTGGACGGCGAACTCGTCGACGTGATCAGCAACATGGGCCTCGTGCGCGCCTTCGGCATGACGTTTCGCGAACAGCAGCGCTTCGGCGCAACGGTCAAGGCCGAGATGGACGCGCGCCAGCAAAGCCTGCTGTATCTGGAAAAGCTGCGCCTGCTGCACGCGGTGATCACCGCGCTGCTGTCGGCGGGCCTGCTTGGCTGGGCGCTCGTGCTGTGGGATCAGGGTAAAGCGACCTCGGGCGACATCGTGCTCGTCAGCTCGCTCGGCTTCACCATCCTGCACGGCACGCGCGATCTGGCAGTCGCGCTGGTGGATGTCACGCAGCACGTGGCCCGTCTCGCGGAAGCCGTGCGCACGTTGCTGGAGCCGCATGGCATGCCCGACCGCGACGGCGCGACCGAACTGGTGCCGCAAGGCGGCCGCGTCGATTTCGAAAGCGTGACGTTTGCCTATCCGCGGCGCCGGCCGATTCTCGATCATTTCGATCTGCATATCGAGCCGGGGCAGCGCGTCGGGCTGATCGGCAAGTCCGGTGCGGGCAAGTCGACGGTGCTCGCGCTGCTACAGCGTTTCTATGAAACGCAGGGCGGCGCGATCAAGATCGACGGACAGGACATCGCCACGATCACGCAGGACAGCCTGCGCCATGCGATTGCGCTCGTGCCGCAAGATATTTCGCTGTTCCATCGCACGGTGTACGAGAACATTGCTTACGGCCGCCCCGAGGCAACCCGCGAAGAAGTGCTGGCCGCTGCGCGCGAAGCGCGCTGCACGGACTTTATCGAGGCGATGCCCGAAGGCTTCGATACGATCGTCGGCGATCGTGGCGTGAAGCTGTCGGGCGGACAGCGTCAGCGCATCGCCATTGCGCGCGCCATCCTGAAGAACGCGCCGATCCTGCTGCTCGACGAAGCCACGTCGGCGCTCGACAGCGCATCGGAAGAAGCCATCCAGAAAGCGCTCGACCGGCTGATGGTGGGTCGCACGGTGATCGCGATCGCGCACCGTCTGTCCACGTTGAACAACTTCGACCGCATCATCGTGATGAGCGCGGGCAAGGTGATCGACGACGGCAGCCCCGAAGAGTTGCGTGTGCGCCCCGGACTGTATCGGGACCTGCTCTCGAAACAATACGGCAAGGGGGCCACGCTGCACGTGGGCGGGAAGAAAGTGGACGAACAGCATGTGATCTGAACCGCGTGCCGTAGACACGGGCGCGTTCAGCGACCAACAAAAAAGCCGCTTGATCGAGCGGCTTTTTTGTTTTGCGGCTTGTAACGACGCCAAAGCGCCTATCTAATCCCGGCTCAACGTTGCTAGCTCGCCAGAACCTCGTTTGCGGTTTTCTTCCCCGAGCCGGCACGCGCTCGCCCGCTCCTGGTGCGCGTTGCACCACCGGCGCTCTGCAGATCGCGCATGAAGTTGTCGCGCCAGACGGAAACATTGTTCTCGCGCAATTGCGCCATCATGTCCCGATGACGCGCCTGGCGCTCCGCGAGCGGCATGTCGAGCGCTCTCGCAAGCGCATCGGCCATGCCGTCGATGTCCACGGGATTCACGATCAGCGCGCCGTCTAGCTCCTGTGCCGCGCCCGCAAAGCGCGACAACACAAGCACGCCTGGATTCTCCGGGTCCTGCGCCGACACGTATTCCTTCGCGACGAGGTTCATCCCGTCGCGCAGCGGCGTTACGTAGCCGACATGCGCGGTACGAAAGAGCGCAGCAAGCACCGAGCGTTCGTATTGTTTGTGGATATACAGAATCGGCGTCCAGTCCAGTTCCGCGAAGCGTCCGTTGATGCGACCCGACTCCCCTTCCAGTTGCAGACGGATGTCCTGGTAGGCGTGCATGTCGGCGCGGGTCGGCGGCGCGATCTGCAGGAACGACACTTTGTTGCGTTGTGCCGTGGCGTGCTCCAACAAGCGCTCAAATGCGCGGAAACGCTCGACCAGTCCCTTCGAATAATCGAGACGATCCACGCTCATGATCAGCTTGCGCGAATGCAGCGTCGCTTTCATCGTGCGCACCGGCTTGCCGCGCTCACCCGCCTTCGCGAGTTCGGCGATCTCGTCCGGATAGACGCCAATCGGGTAAGCCGCCGCGCGCAACGTGCGGCCAAACGCATGAATCGCGAGCGGCCCGGACGGCGACGCGTCGACCGTGCCGTTCGCCTCGTTGACGATGTAATCGCAGAACGCGCGCAGATCGGGCGCAGTCTGAAAGCCGAGCAGATCGAACGAACAGAGGGCCTGGACCAGTTCGAGATGCGGCGGCACGGCGAGCAGCACCTGCGAAGCGGGAAACGGAATGTGCAGGAAAAAGCCAATGCGATTCTTCACGCCGGCCGCGCGCAGCGCCTCGGCGAATGGAATCAGGTGGTAGTCGTGGACCCAGATCACATCGTCTTCACGCAGCAGCGGCACCAGTTGCTGCGCGAGCCACGCGTTCACGCGGCAATAACCCTCGAAGTCGTGCCGGTCGTACTGCAGCAGATCGGCGCGGTAGTGAAAAGCCGGCCACAGCGTTGCGTTCGAAAAGCCGCGATAGTACTGATCGTAGTCGCGGCGCATCAGCGCGATGGTCGCGAAAGCCACCGGGCCACGCTCTTCGAGTTTGATCTGCGGCTGGCCGGAGCTCAGCACATCGCCGCTCCAGCCAAACCACATGCCGCCGGTCTCCTTGAGCGCGTCGTACACGCCGACCGCCAGACCGCCCGCCGCCGGACCGCCCTCGGAGATCGGCGCAACCCGGTTCGAAACGATAATCAGTCGGCTCATGAAGCGCTGTCCCCGATGCAATATGGTGTTGTCGCACTACTTGATGCGCGGTATGAGCGTCGTGCGCTGGACGATGCGGCCGTCATCCGCCACGCGCCGCCGCAACTACCGTTTCGAGCCAGTCGAGCAACGCAGTCACGGACTCGACGCGCGCTCGCGCGGTCGTGTCGCCCGCGCCGACCTTGATCGACAGTCCGTCGCGCTCGTTGACGACGGCAAAGCCCTTTTCGTCGGTCAGGTCGTCGCCCGCAAAAACGGCCTTGCGTCCGACGAACGGCGGTTCGTCGAGGAATGCGCGCATTGCGCGGCCCTTGTCGACGTCTTTCGGTTTGATCTCATAGACCATCTTGCCCGGCTGCAACACGTACGAGTTCGGATAATCCGCGACGAGCCGCTCGGACGCCTCGCGCGCGACTGGCTCACGGTCCGGCGCATTGCGGTAGTGCAGCGCAAGCGCGGCGCCCTTGATCTCGAGCAGCATGCCGGGATTGGCGTTGACCACGTCAGCCAGCACCTGCTCCATGCGCAAAAGCCGCTCGTCGTGAAAGCCGATGCGTTGCGTGTCGCCGTTCGCGTCGCGCCGTTCGGCGCCATGCAGACCCGCAATCGGCAGATCGGGCATGCCAAGAAACGCGTCGATACTGTCGATGCCGCGCCCCGACACCACCGCGACCGCGCCGTTCGTCAGGCGTCGCAGGTCGGTGAGGAGTTCGATGACGCGAGGTTGCACCTGCACGCCGTCCGGCGTGGGCGCGAGTTCGACGAGCGTGCCGTCGAAATCGAAGAAAAACGCGGTCTCGCTCGGAGACAGGAAAGCCGGAAGTGCTTGCATCGGGTAATTTTGCCTTTCGGCCTTTTGCAGCCGGAAAAGTGTGCGCATCTTACCGCGCATCGATCAATTTTTCGAGAAACCAGGCCGTACCGCGAGCAGGACGGCGCCGTGCTCGCTCGAATTGCGTTCAAAATGGAAACGGTCTGGCTTCAGACAGCTTTCAGCCATGTGCGTCATATTGCCTCGCAAACCGCGCGCCGTAGGCCGCGAGCGACGCCTTCCGTCATTTTGCGATACAGTCGCACCCACATGAGCCATTGGCGTTACGACGATTTTTGTCCACTATCGCAAACGCTCGCCGCCGCAAGCACATGTTCAGGTTTCGGCGCAGCGAGAACGCGAGCGGCGACCATGCATCGCGCCGCTCTTCAATCGAGTCATTGATACCTGCTTTGTTCCCGATCCTCTCATTGCGACGGTTGCAACCGAATCCGGCGTCACCGCCCCGCGCCGGCCACCGCGCACGCGGGTTTGCGTCGACGGTCGCCATCGGCGCGCTCCTGGCCATGATCTCGCTTGCCGGCTGCACGAATCGCGCAGAGCCGTGGCATCTGACGAACGTGAGCGGCCATTTGCCCGACCTCGACTTCACGCTGACCGCCGACGACGGCCGTCCCGTCAACGGCGATTCGTTCAAGGGCCGCGCGGCGCTTGTCTATTTCGGCTACACGCATTGCCCGGACGTTTGCCCGGAAACCATGAGCCGGCTGATGCAGGTGCTAGGCAAACTCGGCCCCGACGCCCAGAAGGTGCGCATCCTCTTCATTACCGTCGATCCGGCGCGCGACACACCGCACGCCTTGCACGACTACGTCGGCGCGTTCGACCCGGAGCACGCCGAGGGACTGACCGGCACCGACTGGCAGATCGAATCGCTCGCGAAACGCTACCGCGTTGCGTATCAGATGGAAAAGCGCGACCCCAATGGCAGTTACGAAGTCACTCATAGTTCCGCCGTCTACGTGTTCGACGCGCAAGGCCGCGCGCGCCTGCTCGCCACCGATCACGACACGCCCGATGCGATCGCAGCCGACCTGCGCCGCATCGTCGATCAACGCTCCTGACCTTAAACCATGACACAGATCACAACGATCAGAACCCGCACGCTTTCCGCTCTTGCTGGCGCCTTCGCCCTCTCGCTCGCTTTCGCGGCTAGCGCCCACGCCGCCGGCGCGCCGGCGATTGCCGCGAAAAATGCATGGGTGCGCTGGCTGCCGAACAACCTGCCCGCGGCCGGCTATGTGACGCTCGTGAATTCCGGCGACAAGCCCGTCGATCTCGTCGATATTTCGAGCAGCGATTACGGCGACGCGATGCTGCATCAGACCGTCTCGAACGGTTCGTCGCAGAAGATGGTGATGGTCGACAAGCTGACGGTGCCCGCGCACGGCCAGGTTGCTATCGCGCCCGGCGGCTATCACGTGATGCTCGAAAACGCGAAGCACAAGATCGCGCCTGGCGACACCGTGCATCTGACACTGAAGTTCTCCGACGGCGCAGCGCTCGACACACCGTTCGCGGTGAAGTCGCCCGCGCAGGCCAAGTGAGCACGGCACGTCACGACGATTCGCCGCAATGAACCTGCTCTACTGGCTCGATCCCTGGGAATTTTCACCGACGGTCGTCATCGCCCTGCTGCTGCCCGCGATTCTGTTCGTGCGCGGCGCACGCAAGGCGAAGCTATCGGTGGCGCGGCGCGTTTCTTTCTGGTTCGGGCTGGTGGCCTTGTACGTCGCGTTGCACACGCGTCTCGACTATTTCTTCGAGCATGAGTTTTTCATGCATCGCGCGCAGCATCTCGTGCTGCATCATCTCGGACCTTTCTTTATCGCGCTGTCGTATCCTGGCGCGGCATTGCGTGCGGGCATTCCGTTCAACTGGCGCCGGCGTTTCGTGCGGCCCGCGCTTGCTATGCCGTTCGTGCGCAAGCTGCTCGATGTCGTCATGCATCCGGTCGTCGCGGTGACATTGTTCGTTGGCCTGATTTACTTCTGGCTGATGTCGCCGGTCCATTTTGTCGCGATGCTCGACTGGCGGCTTTATCGCGTGATGAACTGGAGCATGGTGATTGACGGCCTGCTGTTCTGGTGGCTCGTGCTCGATCCGCGTCCGGCGCCGCCCGCGCGTTTGTCGCCCGGCAAGCGCGTGCTGGTGGTGATCGCCGCGATTCCGCCGCAGATCATCCTCGGCGCGTTCATCTTCTTTACGCCGCGTGAGCTATATCCGATCTATTCGATCTGCGGCCGCGCGTTCACGTGGCTTAGTCCGATGCGCGATCAACAGATCGGCGGCCTGCTTCTGTGGATCCCCGGCTCGATGATGAGCGTGATCGGCGCGCTCGTGGCGTTGCGTCACTGGATGCGCCTCTCCGCACGCGGACGCGTGCGTGGCGAACGGCGTGCGACAGTGGCGAGTGCAACCGCGGCAGCAACTGCGAGCGCGGCTTCGTCGACGGCCCGCGGTCACCGCTGATGTGTCGGAGAACGTACGTCTCGCCGATCTCTTGCTGATCGCGGCCAGGACGCCTAGGCCGAACGCATCCAGACGTGCGGGATGCCGTCCTCTTCGTGAATCCCGGACACCGGCGCAAAACCAAACGCGCCGTAGAAACGTTGCAGATGCGCCTGCGCATGCAAGCGAATCGGCGTGCCGGGCCACTGCTTGCGAATATGCGCGATCGCGCGATCCAGCATTGCATTACCCAGACCGATGCCGCGAAATTGCGCAGTTGTCAGCACACGGCCGATGCGGATATCGCGATCGTCGGCGTCGGGTAGAAGCACGCGCAAATAGCCGGCCAACGGTGGCCGCGTTGTACGCGTAATAGCCGTTGCGGTTGGGTTAGCGTTTGCAGTTGCGTCAGTAGTCGCGCCGAATGCGAGTAAATGCCAGGCGTCGATATCGAGACCGTCGATATCGCCATACAGACAGTTCTGCTCGATCACGAAGACGGCGCTACGCGCGGCCAGCATCGCGTAGACCTCGGTGCTCGTGAGCTCATCGAACGTCTTCCAACGCCATTCGAGTTCCGCGAGCCTCGCGGCGGCGGTAAGTTGCGGTTTGGTCATGACAGGCTTTTAGAAAGAAGCGCGCCGTTACCGACGGCGGCGAATGCACGATTATGCCGCGCACCACGGCATCGAACCAGTCAGGTACTTACGCGCCCCGCCCGGCGCGCGCCTTCGACGCCTGCTTGTGGCTGTACATCGCGGGAAGCAATCGTGAACAGGATTGCATGCCCGCAGAAAGACACATCGCGCGGAAGTCTCGTTCACCGACAGGCCAACACACGACTTGAACCATTGCCGGTTTGCGTCGACGGGACTCACGAGCGCGATGGGCACGCCGAATAGACGCTTTGCGAGCCGCGTCAGGCGGTCGAAGCGCTCTTCGGGCGAACTGTCGAGAATATTCAGCGCGCGCAAGGTGTCGAGACGTGTGCTCGCGTTGCCGGGTGTCGGTGGCGCATGCATGTGTGTCCCCTGAAACCGTCTCGCGAAACTGCGGGTGGAGATCCGGCTGATTCCCTGGCGATTCGAGGCTTCTCAACCCTGCGATTTTACGCACGCACCGGCTTCAAAGACCGCCTGGACGGGTCGCGCGAGATGTTCAACGAGGTTACCCGGTCCGCATAGATGCAGCGCACCTATCACAACCAAGGTTCTTTCAGGTCGCGCGAGCAACGCGCTCACGCGCTCAGCCCACATGAGATTGCGGGCATCCAGAATCGCGTGCCGTATCTCGGGCAGATTGAACATCGGCGATTCGACGGCGATGCGATGCACGGCTGACAGGTCGCCGCCGAGCCACGCTGCATGCATGCGCTCGAGCGTGCGCTGCGGCTCGCTCAGGTCGGCCATTAGCACCGCGAGCGCCGCGCCAACTGCATCGAGCGGAATCGATTCGAGCACACTAGCCACTTCGCGCGCTGTCTCCAGATACTCATACGGCTTACCCTGCCCAATCGCCCAGCGGAGCATGCGCGGCTCGACGCCTTCGACAAGCTGCTGGAACAACGTAGGCGCGACGATCAGTGCGGCCCACGGATGCAGATCGGCAAACGGCGCCAACGGCCCTTCAGCGGGCCATGCCGCTTGCAGACGGGTCCATGCATCGGCGCAAAGCAGAGGCGCGAGGCGTTGCGCACCACTCTGAGGATCGGCTTTCAGGAAAGGCAGAATGGTCGGCGGGTCGGATTCGAAGACCAACGTTTCGGCCCAGTCATAGGCTTGCTCGACCCACGGCGGCGTTCTGCGGCTCGACGCGGGAAAGAGATGCATGGAGCCGAGCAGGCGCACGTTCGTGCCGATGATGTGTAGGTACATGCACGTTCAATGACAAGGAGCAAACCGGCATTGTGCGCCCCATCGGATCCGCATGGTGTCCGCGTGGTGTCCGCGTGCAGCATGCGCAGCGGCGCGCAAGGCCACTTACGCATCCAAACGGATGCGAAGGCGCAAAAAAGAAAAGCCCCGACATGGCGGGGCTTTTCTGCACTTCAACTACTGGAGGCGCGAGCCGGAGTCGAACCGGCCTAAACGGCTTTGCAGGCCGCTGCATAACCGCTTTGCTATCGCGCCGCAAGCGGATGGGAATCTAGCTACAGATTCGCTGATCTGTCTCGTGGACAACCGTCGGTCCACCAAACAAAAAGGGAAGCGTTGCTTCCCTGATGTATGGAGCGGGAGACGAGGCTCGAACTCGCGACCTCAACCTTGGCAAGGTTGCGCTCTACCAACTGAGCTACTCCCGCATTGCACTGCTTCGCAACGCCTTGCACTTTTACTTCGCCACACTACTTTTACTGAACAACGCGCTGCTTCAAATTCTGGAGCGGGAGACGAGGCTCGAACTCGCGACCTCAACCTTGGCAAGGTTGCGCTCTACCAACTGAGCTACTCCCGCGTATTACTGCTGCGTCACTGCTGTTCTACCGCTTAAAAAGGCTTACTGCGCCCTTCTTCCCTCTACTGCAACCGAAGTTTCAAACCGCGTGCATCGGAGAAACGAGATTATGGAGAAACGACCGAAACGTGTCAACCCCCTTTGCGAATCTCTTTAACTGAACAGATTTCACTCATGACGTGCTCAGATGCCGCCGCGATGCAAGCGAGCCGCGGTGGTCAGACGGCCCCGCCACGCTCTCGAATCTGCGGCCACGCGAGCTTCATGTAATAGAGCATCGACCAGATGGTGAGAAACGCCGCGAGATAAATCAGCCACAAGCCCCACGTTCGCGTGTCGATCGTCACGCCGCCGCCGAAGACCAACGTGCCGTGAAACAGCAGCATTGGAATCGCCACCATCTGGCAAGCGGTCTTGAACTTGCCAAGCGAGTTCACGGCAACGCTTTTGGACGCGCCGATCTGCGCCATCCATTCGCGCAGCGCCGAGATCGCGATCTCGCGTCCGACGATCACAAGCGCAATTGCCGAATCGATTCGCGCGAGTTGCACGAGCACGAGCAACGCGGCGGTCACCATGAGTTTGTCCGCGACCGGATCGAGAAACGCGCCGAACGCCGAGGTCTGATTCCATTTGCGGGCAAGGTAGCCGTCGAACCAGTCGGTCAGCGCAGCCAGCACGAAGATCGTCGCGGCCGCGAGGTTGCGGTGCGCGGGGCTCATCATCATGTCGGGCAAATAGAACACGCCGACGACCAGCGGGATCAGAACGATCCGCAGCCAGGTCAGGAAAATCGGGAAATTAAACGGCATGGGCAGGCGCAGCGTCTGACAGGAGAGATGCAATTGTGCCGTGTCGCAGTGCCTGCCACAAGCAAAGCGGCTCGGCGAGCGAAGCGCGCACCGTCCATCGCTTGCGCGAGTTACTGTGCGGGGACGGGTGCACGGAGCCTGGCCAGCTGCGGATGTCGGCCAGTGGACGGGGCTCGTAATGCGAGGCGCTGCGGCAAGACATTAGCCGCTGCGCCCAGCAACGGGCCCGACCCACGCGCCGCGAATCAATGCAATTGCCGGTAGATCTGCTCGGCTAGCGCCTGGGAAATCCCTTCGACGCTCGCCAGATCCTCGACGCTCGCCGCAATCACGCCGCGCAGCCCGCCAAAGCGCGCAAGCAGCCGCTGGCGCCGCTTCGCGCCCACGCCTTCGAGTTCTTCGAGCCGCGACGTCTGACGCGTCTTGCCGCGTTTCGCGCGCATCCCGGTGATGGCGAAGCGGTGCGCTTCGTCGCGGATCTGCGCGACGAGCATGAGCGCGGCACTTTCCTTGCCGAGTTCGAGCGGTGCCCGGCCGTCGGCGAAAATCAGCGTTTCGAGACCGACCTTACGCCCCTCGCCCTTCGCCACGCCGACCAGCATGCCGGTGTCCAGCCCCAACTCGGTGAACACCTGCCGCGCGATTTCGACCTGGCCCTTGCCGCCGTCGATCAACACGATAGAGGGCAAGATGCCACCCGCCGCGACGGGTTCAGCAGCCTCGGGCGTCAGCGACGGGTCCACGGCCGCGTCGCTTTGCAATTCGGCGGCTTCGTCCGCAGCATTCGCGGCGGCTTGCGCGACCATCTTCTCGTAGCGGCGCGTGAGGACCTGGCGCATCGCCGCGTAATCGTCGCCGGGTGTGATGCCGGTAATGTTGTAGCGCCGATACTCCGACGACTGCATCTTGTGATGGTGATACACGACGCACGACGCCTGGGTCGCCTCGCCCATCGTATGACTGATGTCGAAACATTCGATGCGCACATGCGCGAGGTCGTCGCACTCCATGCCGAGCGTGTCGGTGAGCGCGCGCGTGCGGGCCTGTTGCGAGCCTTGCTCCGACAACAGCCGCGCGAGTGCGAGCCGCGCGTTCTGCTCGGCCATTGCGAGCCACGCGCGCCGTTGGCCTTGCGGCTGGCGCAGCACGGTAACCTTGTGGCCGGCCTGCTGGATCAGCACGTCGACGAGTTCGCGCGTGGCCGGCGCGTGGCTGACCACCAGCACCGGCGGCACGCGATTGCCGAGATAATGTTGCGCGATGAACGCTTCGAGCACTTCCGATTCAATGCCGCCCGACGCGCGGCCTTTGCGCGGCTTCGCCGACCCCGAGGTGGCATCCGTGTCGAGCGCGTCTGCGTTGCCAGGATCGTCGCTGGAAATTTCGTTGGAAACTTCGCTGGAATCGTCGTCATCTTCTGGCGGCAGTTCCTGGGCGATCGCGAGCGCATCGGCCGTGTCGGACGATCGCGCTTCGCTGCTTACGCCGCTGAGGACATCTTCCCGCGCGGCCGAGCCCGCGTCCGACGCGACGCCGACCAATACGTCATCGCCGCTTTCGTCTTCAAGGCCGCCTTCTTCCGCCGTCAGCGCGCTTTCCACGTGCGCGGGGAAGTAGGCCTTGTCGCCCAGATGCCGGCCGCCGCGCACCATCGCGAGATTCACGCAGACGCGGCCGCCCAGCGCGACCACCGCGAGAATATCCACATCGCTATCGCTGCCGACTTCAATGGCCTGCTGATGCAGCACCGTCGATAACGAACTCATCTGATTGCGCACAGCCGCGGCCTGCTCGAACTTCAGCTCGCTCGCAAACGCGTGCATCTTCTGCTCGAGTTCGTTCATCACTTCGCCCTGACGGCCGAGCAGGAAGCGCGACGCATTGGCAACGTCGCGCGCGTAGTCCTCTTCGCTGATGTTCGCGACGCACGGCGCCGTGCAACGGCCGATCTGATGCAACAGACACGGCCGCGTGCGGTTGTTGAAAACGGAGTCCTCGCAGGTGCGCAACTGAAATACGCGTTGCAAGATCTGGATGCTCTCGCGCACCGCCCACGCGCTCGGAAACGGGCCGAAGTACTGGTTCTTGCGGTCCACCGAGCCGCGGTAATACGCCATGCGCGGAAACTTATGGCCGGTCAGCTTCAGATACGGGTACGACTTGTCGTCGCGAAACAGAATGTTGTAGCGCGGCGCGAGCGCCTTGATCAGATTATTTTCGAGCAGCAGCGCTTCGGCCTCGGAGCGCGTGACGGTGGTCTCGATGCGCGCAATGCGCGTCACCATCATCGCGATGCGTGGCGACAGTTGCGTCTTCGTGAAATAGCTCGACACGCGCTTCTTCAGGTCCCGCGCCTTGCCGACGTACAGCACCGCGCCGTGCGCATCGTAATAGCGGTAGACGCCGGGCAGATGCGGCAACTGGGCGAGCACTTTTTTCGGCTCGAAAGCGATGTTTGCTTCGGGTTCGGTCATGCAGGATCGGCTGATGGAACTGTCTCGCGGGCGGTCGCCCCGTTTGGCCACGGTTGGCCACGTGTGGCCCCTTCGGGTTCGCGCTCGAACGAGTCGGCGCGAGAAGATCGAACGGGTGCTTTAGAATCGCCAGTTTAGAACATTCCGCGTCCGCCCGAGCCTCGCCGATGCCCTCCACCGCGCCGCCCTCCGATCCAACCGCCGCGTCGCTTAACGAACCACCCGCAGCGATCGCATGCGATATTTTCTGCGCGGTGATCGATAATTTCGGCGATATCGGCGTGTGCTGGCGCCTCGCGCGGCAACTCGCGAGCGAGCACGGCTGGCAGGTGCGCATCTTCGTCGACGATCTGCATGCGTTCCAGAAGCTGTGCCCGTCGCTCGCACTGGATCGCGCGCGGCAGGCGGTCGGCGGGATCGTCGTCGAACACTGGCACACGCCGACGCATGCCGGCGAGACCCTCGAAGTGGCCGACGTAGTGATCGAGGCGTTCGCCTGCGAACTGCCGCCCATCTACGTGGCGGCGATGGCCCAGCGCGAGCGCGCGCCCGTATGGATCAACCTCGAATATCTGAGCGCCGAGGATTGGGTCGCGGACTTTCATCTGCGGCCATCGCCGCATCCGCGCTATCCGCTCGTCAAAACGTTTTTCTTTCCGGGGCTCGGGCCAGGCACCGGCGGCGTGCTGAAGGAACGGCATCTCGATGCCGCGCGCGCGGCGTTCGAGGCGTCGCCGGCGGCACGCAAAGCGTGGTGGCTGCAAACGGTGGGGCGTGCGCCGCCTGTCGGCGCGACCGTCGTTTCCTTATTCGCGTACGAGAACCCCGCCGTCGACAGTCTTCTCGAACAATGGCGCGACAGTGCCGATCCTGTCGTGCTGCTGGTGCCGGAGGGACGCATCTGCGGCGCGCTCGCGCGCTTTTTCGGAGTGCCTGAGTTCGCCGCCGGCGCTCATGCGGAGCGCGGAAGCTTGAGCGCGCACGGCCTCGCGTTCACCGAGCAATCCGGCTACGACGCGCTGCTATGGGCCAGCGACCTCAACTTCGTGCGCGGCGAGGATTCGTTCGTACGCGCGCAATGGGCCGCCAGGCCCTTCGTCTGGCACATCTACCCACAAGCCGACGACGCTCATCTGCCGAAACTCGGCGCCGCGCTTGCACATTACGCCCGTACGCTTCCGGCCGATGCACGCACCTCGCTCGCGCGCTTCTGGCACGCCTGGAATGGCACTGGCGAGCCGGACTGGGCCACACTGCTGCACCACTACCCGGCGCTACAGCGGCGCGCGATCGAATGGGCCGGCGAACTCGCGCAAGTCGGCGACCTCGTGGGAAATCTGGCCTCGTTCACAAAAAGTCAGTTAAAATAAGCGGTTATCCAACGGCCGACGACGCAAGCGCGGCCCGATCGCAGCAAAAATCCTGTTTGGTTGGCTCTTTGGCTCTCGGCTCCGGCTGTTAGCTCGTTTCACCGGCATCGAAAGATGCAATGCGCTGCTCGTTGAGCGCCGCAGCGGAAACGGCAGAGAAAAGCGCACTTCAGGACGCACGCTGCCGACCGGCGCCACTCGTGTACACGCCCGCATCGGGTAAAAAAGCAGGTAACGGACTCGCGGGAATTGCGGAACGCGTCGCATCGGCAACGCCACTGGAAACCTCGCAGCAAACCAACCACGCTTCATGCACCGCTTCGCGCCAGGCCGTCTCATCACGGCGCGGCGTAAAGCGCAGGAAACGTCGAAGCCGCTTGCGCCGTATGCCGTTGAGCAAAAGTTGAAGCTACTTATTTCGTACAGGACAGTTTTATGAAGACCGCACAGGAACTCCGCACCGGCAACGTCGTGATGATCGGCGCAGACGCAATGGTCGTGCAAAAGGCCGAATACAACAAATCGGGCCGCAACTCCGCCGTTGTCAAGATGAAGTTCAAGAACCTGCTGACCGGCGCAGGCATGGAAAGCGTGTACAAGGCAGACGACAAGTTCGACGTCGTCGTGCTCGAGCGCAAGGAAGTGACGTACTCGTACTTCGCCGACCCGATGTACGTGTTCATGGACGCCGACTACAACCAGTATGAAGTCGAAGCCGAAATGATGGGCGACGCGATGCACTATCTCGAAGACGGCATGACTTGCGAAGTCGTGTTCTACAACGAGAAGGCCATCTCCGTCGAACTGCCGACCACGCTGGTCCGCGAAATCATCTACACGGAACCGGCTGTCAAGGGCGACACATCGTCGGGCAAGGTGCTGAAGAACGCCAAGCTGAACACTGGTTTCGAACTGCAAGTGCCGCTCTTCTGCAATATTGGCGACAAGATCGAGATCGACACGCGTACGCACGAGTACCGTAGCCGCGCGTAAAGCGGCAAGTCCTCTGCCGGCGCGACGCAACGCGCGCTGGCAAAATTGAGAAGCGCCCAATTGGGCGCTTTTTCTTTTTTGCGCCGCCGGGTATTGTTGAGGAAAACTTTACCGGCAATTTTCTCCAAATTGCCTGTCGCGGTCCCCGATCTTGCCGCCTGAGGCCAAGGTAAGCCTTTGATATAGCAAGCCAAAGAGCATTGGCACAAGTCATGCTTGTGAGCCTTCACCTATGTCTTTCGACCGGAGATGCGGTATGAACAACGACATCGCTGAAGGCAAGTGGAAGCAACTGGTTGGCAAAGCGAAGGCTGCGTGGGGCGAATTGACCGACGACGAACTCACCCGGGCCGAAGGCCGCGCGGACCGGCTCGCCGGCCTGATCCAGGAGCGCTATGGCAAGAGCCGCGAGGACGCCGAGCGCGAAGTACGCCGTTTCTTCGACAACAATCGGGATTTCTGACATCAGTAGCGAAGTAAGTGCCGGTGCCCGTGCGGCGTCACATCGTGGCCGCGCGGATGCTGGTGGACTAGAACCGGGCGGGACGCGACGCAAATCAGCGAGCAGCCAATCGCCCTTCGGACAGCAAAGGACCAGAACTACGTGAGTCGACTCGCCGCCCGCTTCGCCCGGTGTCGTAGACCCCGGGCACTGCGTTCATGCCGACTGGAGGCCCGCTTTTGCGCCGCCCGGCTGACGCTGTGCTGGCGACGCATCCGACCGACAGTACCGGCCAGCCATCGTGCCCGCCTCGCGCGCGCCAGTCACGGCGCGGCGAAGCGGCTATTCCATCCATTTAAAAAGTTGCGCTCGCCATGCCACACGCCCTGATTGTTGAAGACGATCCCAATAGCCTGTCAGGTCTGTCCGCCATTCTTGCCGCCGACGGCTTTTCCGTCGACACGGCCACGACCATTGCCGAAGCGCGCGCCGCGCTCACGCGCTTCATTCCCGACGTCGTGCTGGTCGACCTAAACCTTCCGGACGGCAGCGGGCTCGATCTGTTGCAGCATCTGCCTGCGCAGCCGCCAGGCGGTGCATTGCCCGTCATCGTTATGACGGGCAATGCGACCGTCGAAAGCGCGATTGAGGGCTTGCGGCACGGCATCTGGGACTATCTGCTGAAGCCCGTCAATATTCCGCGTCTGCGCAGCCTGCTTGCGCGAATTCCGCGCCCGTACGAACTGACCGAGGAAGTTCAGACGCTGCGTGCGTCGCTGCGTCAACTCGGCCGTTTTGGCTCGATGCTCGGCCGCAGCGGCGCGATGCAACACGTCTACGACACGATCGAACATATTGCGCCGACGGAAGCGGCCGTGCTGATTTCAGGCGAAGCCGGCACCGGCAAGCAGGTGGCCGCTCGCACGATGCACGAGATGAGCCGGCGCCGCAAAGGCCCGTTTGTCACGCTCGATTGCCGAAGCGCGGGCAGCGTGGCGGCGCATCGGTCGCTGGATAGCGTGTTGTTCGGCCACGAACGCGGCGCGTTCAGCGGCGCGGAGCAGCGCGAGCCGGGCCTTTTCGAACAGGCGAGCGGCGGGACGCTCTTCATTGACGAAATCGCGGAACTGCCACGCGCTCAACAGGAAGCACTGCTGCGCGCGCTCGATTCGCAGACTTTCATGCGGGTCGGCGGCACGAGCCAGGTCGTGACCGATTTCCGGTTGATCGCGTCGACGCGCAAGGCCCCGCGTGCGGCAGTGGCCGACGGCAGCCTGCACGAAGACCTTGCACTGCGCCTCGAAGCTGCAGCGGTGACGCTGCCGCCGTTGCGCGAGCGCGGCGAAGATCCGCCGCTGATCGCGCAGGCGATTGTCGACGAATTGAACCACGACGCGGCCGCGCGCGGCACGTCGGACGTCGCCAAACAGATCGGGCCGAACTTTCTGCGTGAATGTCTCACGTACGAATGGCCGGGCAACGTGCGCGAGTTGGAAGACCGCGTGCGTCGCGCGTACCACGCGTCGGGCGATGTGCTGGAGTCGTTACGCGCCGACGAAGCGGGCTCCGTCAATGGCCGCGATCTGAACGGCAGCCGCGTTCAGGTTACGGTCGGCACGCCGCTCGCGGACGTCGAGGAAATGCTGATTCGCGCGACGCTCGACGCGGTAGGCGGTACACGCCATCGGGCGGCGTCGCTGCTCGGCATCAGTCCGAAGACGCTGTACAACAAACTGCAACGGATGCGGTTGAACTGACGCATGTTGCGCTTTGCGGGCTTTGGAGGCTTCAGGCGCTCGCGTGCGTATGTCCGATGAAAAACGGCGCCTCAAGTGAGGCGCCGTTTTTTTACTTACTGTCTTCGCCCGCCGTTCAGGCAAACGCGCTGCGCAGCAAAGCCTGCGCTTGCAGATATCGCGGCTCCGCCACCAGCTTGCTCCACTTGAGCGCCTTGCCGCGCGGGCGCATGCGCTTCACCCGCTGCTGCGACTCCTTCGACGGCGTAAAACGTAGTTCGTCCAGCACCTTTTCAGCCTGCTCGGGCTGGTTGCAGATCAGCACCATGTCGCAACCGGCCTGCAGTGCGGCAGTCGCGCCTTCGGTGAGTGTGCCGCCCTGACGCGCGGCTTCCATCGACAGGTCGTCGCTAAAAATGGCGCCTTCGAAGCGCAGCTTGCCGCGCAGGATGTCCTGCAGCCACACGCGCGAAAAGCCCGCCGGCTTCGAGTCGACTTGCGGATAAACCACGTGCGCGGGAATCACCGAGCCCAGCGACAACCCAAGCCAGTCATACGGCGCCACGTCGTCGCGCAGAATCTCGTCGAGCGAGCGCTCGTCGACAGGCATCGCGACGTGCGAATCCGCGTGCGCAAAACCGTGCCCCGGAAAGTGCTTACCGCAGTTGCTCATGCCGGCGAGCGCGAGACCGTGGTTGAGGCTTTTAGCGAGCATCGTCACGACGCGCGGATCGCTATGAAACGCTCGATCGCCGATTACCTGCGACTGCCCGTAGTTCAGATCGAGCACCGGCGTAAAGCTCATGTCGATGCCGCAAGCGCGCAACTCTGACGCGAGGATATAACCGACCGCGGTCGTCACCTTGGTGGCATGCAGAACGTCGCTGTCCCACAGCGCGCCAAGTTTGCCCATTGCCGGAAGCACGGTGAAGCCGTCGGTGCGAAAACGCTGCACGCGCCCGCCTTCGTGATCGACGGCGATCAGCAAGTCCTCGCGGATCGAACGGATCGAATCCGTCAGCGCGATGAGTTGCGCCCGGCTCTCGTAGTGGCGCGCGAATAGAATCACGCCGCCGGTCATCGGATGCGTGAGGCGGCGCTTGTCATCGTCGTTCAGCGTTTTGCCGACCACGTCGAGCATCACCGGTCCGGGATTGGTTTTCATCGAATTCCGTTTGAAGATTGCGTGGAGCAAGGAAAGACGCGACCGCTCGGGCCGCGTTCCCGATTTTTTATTCGGCAGCAGGTCGCGGGTTGGAGCCGTTCGCCTCTTCGGCCTGCGCGCTCTCGGCAATCACGAACGACACCGCGTAGTCGCGCTCGTCGGTGATCGTGACACGCGCCGTGATGCCTCGCGCCTCGAGCCATTCGGCCAACTCGCCGGAAGCGACCACCATCGGTTCGCCGCTCGGCTTGTTGAGCGTTTGCAGAGCGCGCCATGTCATCGGCCAGTGCATGCCGAGGCCGATTGCCTTTGAGAACGCCTCCTTCGCCGAGAATCTCGAAGCGAGAAACGCGAGCCCGCGCGCGGCCGAACGGGCATTGCGCGCGTGATAGACGCGCAGTTCGTCGGGACCGAGCACCTTCTCGGCAAAGCGGCCGTTGGTGCGCGTCATGACCGCCGCCACGCGACTCACCTGAACGATGTCCGTACCGATTCCGTAGATCGCCATATGCAAGCCGGTACGTTACGCGCGTGCGCCGAGACGCGCGGCGACCATGATCGCCTTCATCTCGCGCACCGCGTTGTCCCAGCCCGCGAAAATCGCGTGCGCGACGATCGCATGGCCGATATTCAGCTCGACAATGCCCTCGATTGCCGCGATCTGCTGGACGTTCGTGTAGTGCAGGCCGTGGCCGGCGTTGACCTTGATGCCAAGCGTCGCGCCGAACTCGACCGCACGAACCACGCGCTCGTATTCGCGCTGCTGTTCGGCGGGATCGTGCGCCTCGGCATAACGTCCGGTGTGCAGTTCGATCACCGGCGCGCCGGCCTCGTGTGCGGCGCGAATCTGCGTCTCGTCGGGATCGATGAAAAGCGACACGCGCGAGTTCGCGTCGGCGAGTTGCCTGCACGCGGCGCGCACGGCCTCGAACTGACCGGCCACATCCAGGCCGCCTTCGGTCGTCAATTCCTGGCGCTTTTCCGGCACGAGGCAAACGTCATGCGGCTTTACTTCGCAGGCAATGTCGAGCATCTCCTGAGTGACCGCGCATTCGAGGTTCATCCGCGTTTTCAGGAGCGGACGCAGCGCGCGCACGTCGGCGTCGACGATGTGGCGGCGGTCTTCACGCAGATGCAACGTGATGGCGTCCGCGCCGGCCTCCTCCGCCATCAACGCGGCGCGGATCGGGTCGGGATACGAGGTGCCGCGCGCGTTGCGCAGCGTGGCCACGTGATCGATGTTCACGCCGAGATCGATCACATTCGGCGACGTTAGAAAGAAGCTCATAAGTTCTGCAAGTCGATGAGAATCTGGCGCGTCGCGAGCGGCGTGCCGCCAAGGTAAGTGTTGAGCAGAAAGCGCATCAGCGTTTTGCTTTGTGCCACCGTTTGCGCTCGATGGTAATCGTCCTTTTCCATATCGAGCAAGGTCTGGCCCGCGACCACCGGCCATTGCGCGGGCACATCGTCGCTTGCCTCGCGCACGCCGCGCTCGGGGTCGAACACATAGCGGCGGCTGGCTTCCACCGCTTTGCGCGCAACCGTGCGATCGAGCGCCATCGCGTAACCGGTTTCGCGCAGCAATACGCGCTCGAACGAACGCAGCACCTGCACCGGTGGCTCGTCATGCGCGAGACGCGTCATGGTGACGACGTAGTGATGGAACAGTTGCGGATGGGGATCTTCGCGCGCGCAAAACTTAACGAGCAGTTCGTTCACGTAGAACCCGCACAGCAGCGCGTCGCCCGTCAAAGGCAGCATGCCGCCGACCCATTCCGCGCCGGTTAGCGTGCGCACCTCGCCCCTGCCGGACCACGACAGCGCGAGCGGCTGAAATGTCTGCAACACGCCGCGCAATGCGGAGTGCGGACGCTTCGCGCCTTTCGCCACGAGCGCAAGACGGCCGTGATCGCGCGACAGCACATCGATGATCAGACTCGTCTCGCGATACGGATAGCTATGCAGAACGAAGGCGGGCTGCTCGGCGATCCGGTATTCGGAAGCCGAAGCGGAACTGCGCGACGGCCGGCGAGCAGGCGCCTTGCGCGGCGCATCACCAGGACCAGCGTCGGATGTGCTTTTAGTGGAAGATTTGCGGCTACCGCGAGCCGGCTTTGAAGACTCGCGCGACAGCGCGGCCGGCTCGGCGTCGTCCGGGTCGGTGTCGGAATTCAGCGTGACCCACGCGTCATTCGTACCCATACGCACGAAGTCCCGCTTCGTTGTCGGCCCAGCCGCTCTTCACCTTGATGAAGGTTTCCAGATAGATGGGGCCGTCGAACAGCTTCTCCATGTCGAGGCGCGCCTCGGTGCTGATCTGCTTCAGCTTGGCGCCCTTCTGGCCGATGATCATGGCCTTGTGCGTGTCGCGTTCGACCAGGATCGTCGCGAAAATGCGGCGCAGACGTCCTTCCGTTTCGAACTTGTCGATCAGCACGGTGCTCGTGTACGGCAGTTCGTCGCCGGTCCAACGGAACACTTTTTCGCGCAGAATTTCGGCCGCGAGAAAGCGCTCGCTGCGATCGGTGAGATCGTCTTCGCCGTAAATCGGCGCGCCTTCCGGCAGGTAAGGCTTGACCGTCGCCATCAGACGCTTGATGTCGTCCGGATTTTTGGCCGACAGCGGCACGATCTCGCTGAACTGGCGCAGCGCGCTGACCTGCTGCATGAACGGAAACAGCGAATCTTTATCCGACACGCGATCGAGCTTGTTCGCGATCAGCAGCGTGGGCACCGAAGGCGGAATCAGATCGAGCACTTTCTGATCGTCCGCGCCGAAACGGCCGGCTTCGATCACAAACAGAATCGTATCGACGGAGGTCAGCGTCGACGTCACCGCGCGGTTCAGCGAACGGTTCAGCGCGCCGCTGTGCTTGGTCTGAAAACCGGGCGTGTCGACGAAGATATATTGGACGTCTTCGAGCGTATGGATGCCAGTAATGCGATGGCGCGTGGTCTGCGCCTTGCGCGACGTGATGCTGACTTTCTGGCCGACCAGCGCGTTCATCAGCGTCGATTTGCCGACGTTCGGGCGGCCGACGATCGCGACCATGCCGCAGCGAAAACCAGTGGGAGTGGGAGCGTTCATATTGGGCTACGGCAGGTTCGGATCGACGCGCGGGGCTCGCGCGCCTGGACAATCAATGGCCCGCGTCGGCGACGCGCGTTGGTACCGCGTCGGCTACGCCGGGTTCGTGTTCGGTGGACGCGGCGGCGTTCGTCGCAGGCGACGCTGCTGCCGCGGCGGCGTCGCGGCCGCGATGCGGTTTGTCTATGCCGCGGACGGTGGCGGATTCCGCTGCTTTGGATTCGGCCGCTTTGGGCTCGGCGGGCTTGAGTTCGGCGGGCTTGAATTCGGCGGGCCTGGATTCCGCGGCCTTGGATTCCGTGGCCTTTGGTTCAGCGAGCTTCGATTCGGCGGCGCCGCCGTTGGCAGCTTTCGGTTCGGCCGGCTTGAGCTCAGCCGGCTTGGCGTCCAGCCTGTCCCCAGCTGTTTTTTCCGTGGATTTGTCGCCCGGTTGTGCGGCGGTTTTATCCGCTTTCTCGAATTTATCTGCCTTGTCGGCTTTTTCCAGCCTTTCGCCTTTGTCAGCGCGTTCGACTCTTTCCGGGACGCTGTACTCGACATGCGCCGCGCGAATCACCGCCAACGGCGCAACCGCGACCGCAAGCCCCCCGCGTTCCACTGCCAGCTCTGTCGAGGACGCCGCCCGGGTTTCGCCCCGCACTACTCCGCGTTCGTTCTTGCGATCCGGGCTGCGCAAATCGAGCGCTGTCTGAACCCCCGTCACGCCGGGGACTATTTCAAACTCAGCCTTTTTCGCCGCGCGGGCGCCTTTGGATCGCTTCGATTTTCCGACCACCGCGGGCGCGGCGGCCAGAACCTCATCGAGCGCTTTTTTGGCTGCGGCCTGCTCAGCCGCCCGACGGCTCGCGCCGGAGCCAGACACCTTCACGTCCAGCTTAGGAACCGTACATTCGACTTCGAACTGCTGATTGTGCGCGGCACCATGCGTGGCCACAACGGTGTAGGTCGGCAACGCAATCTTGTGCCCCTGCAGATATTCCTGCAAAAGCGTCTTGGCATCTTTGCCGAGCGTGCGTGGGTCGATGTGATCGAGAATCGGCACGTAAAGGCGCTTGATGACCGTTTGAGCGGCTTCGAAGCCGCCGTCGAGGAACACCGCACCCAGCACCGCTTCGAGCGTGTCAGCAAGGATCGAAGGCCGGCGGAAGCCGCCGCTGCGCAACTCGCCCTCCCCCAACCGCAAGCCTTCCGAGATATTCAGGGCCTGAGCGATCTCGTAGAGCGATTGCTGTTTGACCAGGTTGGCGCGAACGCGGGACAAATCCCCTTCGTCCAGCTTCCCGAAACGTTGGAACAAAAGCGCAGCCACCGCGCAATTCAGAACGGAATCGCCTAGAAACTCGAGCCGTTCGTTGTGCGTGGCACTGTGACTGCGGTGTGTTAAAGCCTGGCGCAGCAATTCCGCATTGCGAAATTCATAGCGCAGACGGCTTTCCAACGGAGATAGGGGCATGGGCAGAGTATAACGCGGGCGCCGGGCCGGGCGAAAACGCGGCCCGGCCGGCGGAAAAAGCGCGGTGAAGCGACGTTACCGGAGTTTCTCGATGTGGCGCGATAGCGCGCTGCCGCTCGTGAGAGCGTTGATTATTGATAAGCGACCTGTGCTCACAGCGCGCCGTACAGTCGATGCAGAACTCACTGGAAAGAGCCGATGCGCTTGAGACTGCTGAAGTTCATCCAGATGAAAAACGCACGGCCGACGATATTCTTGTCCGGTGCGAAGCCCCAGTAACGGCTGTCCGCGCTGTTATCGCGGTTGTCGCCCATCATGAAGTAATTGCCGGGCGGCACTTTGCAAATCACGCCGCGTGCGTTGTATGTGCAGTTGTCTCGATACGGATAATCTTCGGCCCCGACGATAAACGGCGGCACTGCCGGATTGTTCAAAATCGCGTTCTTGCGGCCATCCAGATTTTCCTCGAACTGTTTCGCGTAGCCGAGACGCTCTTCGTCGAGATAATCGGGTAGCGGCGTTTCAGGCACCGGCTTGCCGTTGATCGTCAGTTGCTTGTCCTGATAAGCGACAGTGTCGCCCGGCAAGCCAATCACGCGCTTGATGTAGTCGACCGACTCGTCTTTCGGATAGCGGAACACCACCACGTCGCCGCGCTGAAGCGGGCGGCCTTCGGTGATTTTCGTATTGACGATCGGCAGACGGATACCGTAATCGAATTTATTGACGAGGATGAAGTCGCCCACCAGCAGCGTTGGCACCATCGAGCCGGATGGAATCTTGAACGGCTCGACGACAAACGAGCGCACCACGAAAACCACCAGAATCACCGGGAAAAAGCTCGCGGAATATTCGAGCCACCACGGTTGGCGCAGCTTGTCGTCGCGAAGACGCGCGCGTGTTTGCGCGGCGTTTTCGTCGGCGAAACGCTCGCCGATACGCGCCTGCTGACGGTCGAACTCAGCGACCGCAGCTTCCGCCGCGCGCCGCCGTTGCGGCATGAACACCAGTTTGTCTGCGACCCATGCGACGCCCGTCAAAACGACGAGCACAAAAAGAATCAGCGCAAAATTCATAGAGTTCCGTTGTTCGTCTTATTTGTCTTCGACACGCAAAATGGCGAGGAAAGCCTCTTGCGGAATCTCGACGGACCCCACTTGCTTCATTCGCTTCTTGCCTGCCTTCTGCTTTTCCAGCAGCTTTTTCTTACGTGAAATATCGCCGCCGTAGCATTTTGCCAGCACGTTCTTACGCAATGCTTTAATGTTCTCGCGCGCGATGATATTCGAGCCAATGGTGGCCTGAATCGCAACGTCGTACATCTGGCGCGGAATCAGCTCGCGCATTTTCGCCGCCACTTCGCGGCCGCGATACTGGCTTTGCGAACGGTGCACGATGACCGATAGCGCGTCCACCTTGTCGCCGTTGATCAGCATGTCGACCTTCACGACGTCGGACGCCCGGTATTCCTTGAACTCGTAATCCATCGAAGCGTAACCGCGCGAGATCGACTTCAGACGATCGAAGAAATCGAGCACGACTTCGCCCATCGGAATCTCATAGGTCAACTGCACCTGACGGCCGTGATACTGCATGTTGATCTGGTTGCCGCGTTTTTGCGTACACAGCGTGATGACCGAGCCGACGTAGTCTTGCGGCATGTACAGGTTCACCGTGACGATCGGCTCGCGCACTTCCTCGATCTTCGAAGGCTCCGGCATCTTGGCCGGATTTTCGACCATGATCGTCGTGCCGTCGCGTTGGAGGACTTCGTACACCACGGTCGGAGCCGTAGTGATCAGGTCCATGTCGAACTCGCGTTCGAGACGTTCCTGCACGATCTCCATATGCAGCAGACCGAGGAAGCCGCAACGGAAACCGAAACCCAGCGCCTGCGAAACTTCCGGCTCGTATTGCAGCGATGCGTCGTTCAGCTTCAGCTTTTCGAGCGAGTCGCGCAGCGCGTCGTACTGGTTCGCCTCAACCGGATAGAGACCGGCGAACACCTGCGGCTTCACTTCCTTGAAGCCCGGCAGCGGCTCGGCAGCCGGACGGTTTACCAGCGTGACGGTGTCGCCCACTTTTGCGGCGGCCAATTCCTTGATGCCCGCGATAATGAAACCCACCTGCCCGGCCGACAACGATTCGAGGTTCTTCGACTTCGGCGTGAACACGCCAATGTGTTCGACCGGATACTGCGCGCCGGTCGCCATCATGCGAATCTTGTCCTTCGGGCGAAGCGTGCCGTTGACAATACGCACGAGCATGACGACGCCGACGTAGTTGTCGAACCACGAGTCGATGATCAGCGCCTGCAACGGCGCTTCCGGATCGCCCTTCGGCGACGGCACTTTCGCGATCAGCGCTTCGAGCACGTCTTCGACACCCTGGCCCGTTTTTGCGCTGCAATGCGTGGCGTCGGTTGCGTCGATACCGATCACGTCTTCGATCTCCGCGATCGCGTTCTCGGGGTTCGCAGCCGGCAGATCGATCTTGTTGAGCACCGGAATGACGTCGACGCCGAGTTCGATTGCGGTATAGCAGTTGGCGACTGTTTGCGCCTCCACGCCCTGGCTTGCATCCACAACCAGCAGCGCGCCTTCGCACGCGGACAGCGAGCGGCTGACTTCGTACGAAAAGTCAACGTGGCCCGGCGTGTCGATCATGTTCAGGTTGTAGATCTTGCCGTCGCGAGCGCGATAGCTCAGTGCTGCAGTTTGTGCCTTGATGGTGATGCCGCGTTCGCGCTCGAGATCCATCGAGTCGAGGACCTGCGCTTCCATCTCGCGGTCGGACAAGCCGCCGCAAATCTGGATGATGCGATCGGCGAGCGTCGACTTGCCGTGGTCGATGTGCGCAATGATCGAGAAGTTACGAATATGATCCATTCAGTGCCGATCAAGCAAAAAAGGCGCGCTCGGACAATAGCGGAGCACGCCTTGTAAGTAGGTGAAAAACCTGTCTATTTTAGCCGAAAAGGCCGGCACCCGGCGCATCTTGCAGGGCCTGGATACCGAGACGGCCTGCGAAAGACCGGTGGCCCGGGTCTTGAGCGGATATTTGGCTCGACCTTCGGCTCAATGTTTTGGTCCGGCTTTGGAGTCGCACCGGAAAGCGCGGACGCTCCTTCAAAAAACCCGGCCGGTTCAGGAAGCCGCACCGGCGCGGGCAGCTAACACGCCGCGCACCCGCGATTCGTCGAGACGGTAGTGACAAAGCTCGACGCCGTCGCACAGCAGAACGGGCACGAGTTCGTTGTAGCGGGTTTCGAGCAACGGATCGCTGTCGATATCGACGACGTCTACATGCGCGCCGAACTCGACCAGCAACGGCTCGAGTGCGGCGCGCATGTCGTCGCACAAGTGGCACCACGCGCGCCCATAGAGCGTAAGCGGCGCCCCCTTCGTCATTTCTGTGCGCTACGCGGGCGAATCGGCACGAACTGCGTATTCTCGCCGCGACGCACCAGCAGCGCGACCATCTTCTGCGAGTCCAGATGCGCGGTCAGTTCGTCGAACTGCTTCGCACTCGTGATATCCGTGTCGCCCACGCGCAGGACAATGTCGCCCTTTTGCAGCCCGACGCGTGCGGCCGGACCGTCCACCGCGTCGATCTGCACGCCGTTGCGCAGTTTCAGCGCTTTCAGCTGATCGGCGGGAATGTCGCTGACGGCAAGGCCCAGCGCGTTCGTAGCGCGCTGCTTCGGCGGCTGCGGCTTACGCTGATCGGCTTTTGCACTCTTGTCCGGCTGCATCTCGGCGATCGTGACCGGCAGGTCGCGCGTTTGGCCCTTGCGCCAGACGGTGATGGTCGCCTTCGTGCCCGGCTTCGTATCGCCGACCATGCGCGGCAAGTCCGTCGCGGTATCGACCGAATGACCGTTGAACTTCAGGATGATGTCGCCTGGCTGCACACCCGCCTTGTCTGCCGGACCGCCCGGCTCGACGCTGCTGACGAGGGCGCCCTGCGACTTCGGCAGGCCGAGCGAATCGGCGACGTCTTTGGTCACCTCGCCGATCGCCACCGCGATCCGGCCACGCACCACCTTGCCCGAAGCCTTCAACTGATCGGCCACGCGCATCGCTTCGTCGATCGGAATCGCGAACGAAATGCCCATGAAACCGCCGGTGCGGCTGTAGATCTGCGAGTTGATGCCGATCACTTCGCCCTGCATGTTGATGAGCGGTCCGCCTGAATTGCCCGGATTCACTGCTACATCGGTCTGAATGAACGGCAAATAGTCGCCGGTGTCACGCCCCTTCGCGCTGACGATGCCGGCCGTCACCGTGTTTTCGAGCCCGAACGGCGAACCGATTGCGACCACCCACTCTCCCACGCGAACCTTGTTCGAATCGCCGATGGTGATGGTCGGCAGATTGGCGGCGCTGATCTTCACGACCGCGACGTCAGTCCGGTCGTCCACGCCGATGAGTTTCGCCTTGAATTCGCGCTTGTCTGTGAGCGTGACGTAAATGGTGTCCGCGTCGTCGATGACGTGCGCGTTGGTCATCACGTAGCCGTCCGCCGACAGAATGAAGCCCGAGCCGACGCCGCTGTTCTGTTCGGGGTCGTTGCTGTCCGGCGTATCCTGGCTGCCGCCGCTGCCACCGTTATCGCCGCCGCGCGGCATGCCGGGCGATTGCGGCGATTGCGGCATCGGAATGCCGAAAAAACGCCGGAAAAACTCCGACATGTCGCCGTCGTCCATGCCGGGCGGCAAGCCGCCGCGCGTACCGCTACTTGTCACGCGCGTAGTTGTGCGAATGTTGACGACCGCCGGACCGACCTTGTCGACGAGGTCGGTGAAGTCGGGCAGATTGGCTGCGGGAGCCGCCGACGCCGTATGCGGTGCGAACGGCACACATGCCGCCACCACCGCGGTCGCGAGGAATTTGCGCACCGAGAAAGTCGTCATATCGTATGAAGCCGAGGGATTCAGGATTCGGAGGATTACTTCGGAGCCTTGTATTCTATGGCAGACGCGAATTGCTGCAACGTGGTCTGGGGCACTTCTCCGAGCAGGGTAATCCAGAAGTCGCCGCGCCGCTTGACTAGTACGTGCGTAGCGCCGCTACTGCCCGCGCCTTCCTTACGCGTGTTGTTCTCAACCGGCTCGATGAACACCGAAACAGCGGCGAGACCGTCGGAGAACACGGCCTGATCGACCGGAATGGTCGGCTGGCCTGCTTCGCGCGCCGCCATCGGACGGCGCAATTCGCGGATCTTGCGAAAGCCCGGCACCGCGGAGCCGAACTGCCAGCCTTGCGCGGCCATATCGACCGGTTCGATCGGCGGATGCACCACTGTCCAGCCAGCGGTATTGCGAATGCCGTTGACAATGCCCGCCTTCTCGACGGGCACGCCGATGCGGATTTGCGAGAACGACAGCTGCTCGAGCACCTGGCCGTTCGGATCGAGCGTCTGTGCGCGCAGCAGCAAGCCGGTTCTCTTGTCGGCCCACAGCTTGTAAGCGAAACGGTAGGCGTCTTTCGGATCGAGTTCGATCACCTGGCTTTCGATGCCGGCGACGCGATCGTCGCCGAGCAATTTCGGCTCATACACTGACAAGACCTGCTCGCCGCTCACAGCCAGCAACGCAGGAAACGAGTCCTTGTTCTGGCGCTTCTCGACCACACACAGATGCCGTTCCGGCACGAACGTGTAAAGCTCCTCATTGTGACGGAGCATCTTGCGCGGCTTGCCGTCGAGGCTTTCGAGCTGTTCGAATTCACCGTCTGCACGGGTCGCATAGTGCGCGATCCGCGACGTTTGAACGAAATTGCCCCGCTGATAGACGAACGCGCCCTCGTAGTTCTGTTGCTGCGCGGCCTGATGGATGCGATCGAGCAGATCGGCGGCCGTGCGGCGGGCGACGAGCGGATCGTCGGTTTGTGCAAAGACCCGCGGTGTAGCGGACAACAATACGGCTGCGCAAAACAGGAATGCCGGCAGCCGCCCCCAGATAGTCGTTTTGTTCAACCGCGGAGTCTGCATCAAACTATTGGCCTTGCGTAGAGACTGCAGCAGCGCGAATCAGCGGCATTGAGCCCGGCATGACGGGTTGCTGCGCGAATTGCTGATGAGCTTCCAGATACTGGTCGAGGCTCGCGTCGCGAATGATATTGGCGTCTTGAGCGACCGGCATGACGTTAGCCACTGGCACGGACGCCAAAGCAACCTTCTGCACCGCGTCGCCATGCGAGGAAACCGACGCCACCTGCGTTACGCCCGAACCGCCGGGCACACCTTGCAATTGCGGCACCACGATCCACGTCAAGGTGGCAGCCGCGGCAGCCACTGCGAAAGCTGGCACGACGCGCCGGCGCAGGCCCAACAGTCGGCGCGCAAGCGGCATGGCGGCGGGTGCGAGCAAGTGCGGCTCGCTTTCGAAGCGCGCCGCGAATCCCCTCAGGAATGCGCCGCTCGTCGCCGAACTGACCGCGAGATCGTCGGAACGCAATGCGTCGCCGATCAGGTGATAACTGGACCACGCGGCACGATCTTCGCCGTCGAGCCCCGACAGAAATTTGTCCAGATTCAGATGCTCTTCGCCGGACAACTCCCCGTCGACAAAAGCGGACAGACGCTCGCCGCGCGAGCTGACTTGCGATTGCATCGAGACCGACCCCATGATGCTCCCCATCTTACAAGACCCCGTAGTGACACCACTAATCCAGATATTGCACCCGCGTCCCGTCCGGCGCGCCGGTGACTTACCAGCGCTTGCCTTCGGGTGTGTCAAGCAACGGACGCAATTTTGCCGCAATGGCTTCGCGAGCGCGGAAAATTCGTGATCTGACGGTGCCGATCGGGCAGCCCATCATCTCCGCGATTTCCTCGTAGCTCAAACCTTCAATTTCACGAAGAGTAATGGCGGTACGTAGCTCTTCCGGTAAAACCGCCATCGCAGCGTTGACCGTCTCGGCGATCTGCTTGCTCATCAACATCGACTCAGGCGTGTTGATATCCCTTAGTTGGTCCGCGTCCGAGAAAGTTTCAGCTTCTTCAGCATCTGCTTCGGTCGACGTCGGCGCGCGCCTGCCCTGGGTCGCAAGGTAGTTCTTTGCCGTGTTGACCGCAATACGGTACAACCACGTATAAAAAGCCGATTCGCCCCGAAATTGCGGCAACGCCCGGTAGGCTTTGATAAAAGCGTCTTGCGCAACGTCTTCCACCTCAGCCGGGTCGCGCACGAGGCGGGAGATCAGCCGGAGAATTTTGCGGTGGTATTTGGAGACCAGAAGCTCGAACGCTGCCTTGTCGCCCTTCTGGACGCGCTCGACCAACACCTGATCAATTTCTTTTTCGCTCACCTGATAAATCCGTTAACTATAGGGCGCATGACGGGGCACCATTGTAGCGTCCCCCTCGACGAGGCACGTTACCGAGGTAATAGTGCGCGGTAACAGCAGTTACAGTCGTTACAGTCACGCGCCGGCGCTGCGCCGGCCGCGCACCGCCAGTTCGCGAAAAACGGCTGCCGGGACGGTGTCGGCGGGAACCAGCAGCGTGTGCTGGCGGCCTGTATCGGGTGTCAGTGTGAGCACGAGCAAACGGTCGCTCCAGTGCGCGCAGCCGGCGATGCGGCCATGTACCAGCGGATTGCCGGCCCGACCCCACGCAGTGAGACTCTCGCGGCCCATTTTCAATGCCGCAGGCCGCGCCCGGTCGTGCCTCACCGCACAAAGCGCGAGCAATGCAAAAGCGGCAAGCGCCAACGGAACCGCCTGCCACGCACCCAGCCACGACGCCATGCAGTTGTAAACCGCGCACGAAGCCGTCGCCACGCAAGTAGCGAGCGCAACGCGCATCGCGAGGGAGCACCGCAGCGCAATCTGCTGCGGTGCTCCCTCGGACATGGCTGTTTCAAGGGAAAGCGCCGGCAAAACCGGCGCAGTCGGCTGGCGCGTCACCCGTTGCGAAGGATCAGGCGCGCTTGAAGACGAGCGTGCCGTTCGTGCCGCCGAACCCGAACGAGTTCTTCAACGCGACGTCGATCTTCATCTGCCGTGCAGTGTTGGCACAGTAGTCCAGATCGCACTCAGGATCCTGGTTGAAGATGTTGATCGTGGGCGGCGAGACCTGATGGTGGACAGCCAGCACGGTGAACACGGACTCGAGACCGCCGGCGCCACCGAGCAGGTGACCCGTCATCGACTTGGTCGAATTCACAACGATGTCTTTCGCGTGATCGCCGAAAGCGCGCTTGATGCCGGTCGTCTCAGCCAGATCGCCGAGCGGCGTGGACGTGCCGTGCGCGTTCAGGTAATTCACCTGATCGGCGTTGATGCCCGCGTTCTTCATGGCCGCGAGCATGCAGCGGCGCGCGCCGTCGCCGTCTTCCAACGGCGCGGTCATGTGATAGGCGTCGCCGCTCATCCCATAGCCGCCGACTTCGGCGTAAATCTTCGCACCGCGAGCCTTCGCGTGCTCATACTCTTCGAGCACCATCACGCCGGCGCCTTCGCCGAGCACGAAACCGTCGCGATCCTTGTCCCACGGACGGCTCGCCGTCGCCGGGTCGTCATTGCGTTGCGACAGCGCACGCGCCGCCGCAAAGCCGCCGATACCGAGCGGCGACACGGTGGATTCTGCACCGCCCGCGATCATCACATCTGCGTCGCCGTATTCGATCAGGCGCGAAGCCTCGCCAATACAGTGCAGCCCCGTCGTACACGCGGTGACGATGGCGAGATTCGGACCCTTGATGCCGAACTTGATCGACAGATGGCCCGAGATCATGTTGATGATCGACGCCGGCACGAAGAACGGCGAGATGCGGCGAGGGCCGCGATTGAGCAGTTCGGTTTGCGTGACTTCGATCATCGGCAGACCGCCGATGCCGGAGCCGACCACGACGCCGATACGCTCCGAATTCTCGTCGGTGACTTCAAGGCCGCTGTCCTGCATCGCCTGGATGCCTGCAGCCACGCCGTAATGGATGAACGTATCCATGTGGCGCGCTTCCTTACCGGGGATGTAGTCCTCGATATTGAAGCCCTTCACCTCGCCGGCGAAACGAGTCGAGAAGTTCGACGCGTCGAACTTCGTGATATTGGCAATACCCGACTTGCCGGCGACCAGATTGGCCCAGCCGTCGGCAACATTATTGCCAACAGGCGAAATCAGCCCCAGGCCTGTAACAACAACACGACGGCGGCTCACGGTAACCCCTTTTTCATAGATGACAAAAGCAAAAGCCACAGCGGCCACAGGAACCTGCCCTGTGCACCCTGTGGCTGTTAAGTCGGCAATCGCGCTGAAAAATGCGCTGTCAACATCGCTGGCTCCTGCACGGCACACCTCGCAGCAAAAAATGGCAACCCCGCGGGCGTCGGCAACCGACACGGCAGGGCGTCATACGCCGCGAACGCAGAAACGCAGGCGCGAATGACCTTAGGCCTTGACGTTCGCGCGAGCGTAGTCGATCGCTTGCTGAACGGTGGTGATCTTCTCGGCTTCTTCATCCGGAATTTCCATGCCGAATTCGTCTTCGAGGGCCATCACGAGTTCAACCGTGTCCAGCGAGTCGGCGCCGAGGTCGTTCACGAACGAAGCTTCGTTCTTGATTTCAGCTTCGGCCACGCCCAGTTGTTCTGCGACGATCTTCTTGACGCGCTGTTCGATATTGTCCATTACCCCTCCAAGGGAAAGAAGTTCAAAAATACAGGTGCGCGCATTTTATCAGGTTTGACCCGGCAAAAAAGCGGCGCATCAGGTTGCTGTCAAGGCACGCCTTACGCATTTGCAAACGCATCAAGGCGCGGATAGTAACCGAATTTGGTTACGACATGTACATTCCGCCGTTCACATGCATCGTCGTGCCGGTGATGTAACCGGCTTGCGGCGACGCGAGGAATGCGACAGCGTGTGCGATATCTTCCGGGCTGCCGAGACGGCCCAGCGGAATCTGTGTTTTCAGCGCGGTTTGCTGCTCTTCCGGCAACGTGCGCGTCATGTCCGTATCGATGAAACCAGGCGCGACGCAATTCACCGTAATGCCGCGGCTGCCGATCTCGCGTGCGAGGGCGCGCGTCATGCCTGCCACGCCCGCTTTCGCCGCGGCATAGTTGATCTGCCCCGGGTTGCCCGCCGAGCCGACCACCGACGTGATATTGATGATGCGCCCGCCCTTCGCCTTCATCATCGGACGCAACACCGCGCGCGACAGACGGAACACCGACTTGAGATTCGTGTCGACCACTGCATCCCAGTCGTCGTCCTTCATGCGCATCGCGAGTTGGTCTTGCGTAATGCCCGCGTTGTTCACGAGTACGTGCAGCGCGCCGAATTCCTTCACCGTGCCGTCGATCAGCGCTTCCGCAGCAGCCGCATCGTTCACATCGAGCACCGCGCCGCGGCCACTCACGCCGGCCGCGTTAAACGCTTCGCTGATCGCCGCCGCGCCGCTTTCGCTGGTCGCCGTGCCGATCACCGTTGCGCCCTGGCGCGCGAGTTCCATCGCGATGGCGCGGCCAATGCCGCGCGAGGCGCCGGTTACGATTGCGATCTGCTTGTCGAGATTCTTTTCCATCTGTCGGTCCGAATGCCCTTCGGAGGGCTGATTGATTGCTGATGCCTGTTGCTGTCTTTGCGATGCAGCGCTCAGCCTGCCGTTACGAGCTTGAGCGTTTCTTCGAGCGAAGCGGGATCGAACACGGACGCGCCGACCAGATTGCCGTCGATACGCTTCGTCAGGCCCGCAAGGACCTTGCCCGGCCCACATTCGATGACGTGCGTAACACCCTGAGCCGCCATCGCCTGCACGCTTTCGACCCAGCGCACCGCACCGGCCGCCTGGCGCACGAGCGCATCTTTGATCTGCGCCGGTTCGTTGACAATGGCGACGTCCACATTGTTAATGACGGGGATCGACGGCACCTGAACGTTGACGCTCGCCAGATACTCGCGCAGTTGATCCGACGCGGGCTTCAGCAGCGATGAGTGAAACGGTGCGGAAACCGGCAGCGGCAACGCGCGCTTTGCGCCCTTTGCTTTCGCCACTTCGCACGCCTTTTCGACTGCTGCCTTGTGGCCAGCGATCACGACTTGCGCCGGCGCATTGAAATTGACCGCTTCGACGACGCCCGTCGCCGACGCTTCCGCGCAAACGGCGCGCACGGTGTCGTCGTCCAGACCGAGAATCGCCGCCATGCCGCCTTCACCGACCGGCACCGCCGTTTGCATCGCCTGGGCGCGAAAACGCACGAGCGGCACGGCATCGCGAAACGCGATTGCGCCGGCCGCGACGAGCGCCGTGTATTCGCCGAGGCTATGGCCCGCAACGAGCGCCGGCGCGTGGCCGCCCGCTTGCTGCCACGCGCGGTAGATCGCGTAGGCCGCCGTCAGCATGACCGGCTGTGTGTTCGTGGTGAGATTCAGATCTTCGGCCGGACCTTCGGCGATTAGCTTGCCGAGGTCCTGATTGAGCGCGTCGGACGCTTCCTGAACCGTCTCGCGCACAATCGCGTGGTCGGCGAAAGCGTTGAGCATGCCGACCGATTGCGAACCCTGTCCGGGAAAAACGAACGCAAATTTCATATCGTCCCCAAAATCGACTTAGTTGGATGTGAGGTGGGCGCAACTGAAAAGCACGCGGCGCGCGGGCGTGCTGAACCGCGCCCTTCGAAGTCAGCCTGCTGTCAGTAGCGGATGACCGACGCGCCCCACGTGAAGCCGCCGCCGACGCCTTCGATCAGCACATTCTGGCCGCGCTTGATTCGACCGTCGCGAACCGCGACGTCGAGTGCAAGCGGAATGGACGCAGCCGACGTATTGCCGTGCTCGCCCACCGTGACGACCATGCGTTCCTGCGGCAAGCCGAGCTTGCGGCAGGTGCTCTGCATGATGCGGATGTTGGCCTGATGCGGAATCAGCCAGTCGATCTGGTCAGCCGAAAGATTCGCTTTTTCAAGCGCCTCGACCGCGACCTTCTCGAGCACGTTGACGGCCAACTTGAACACGGCTTGCCCGTCCATATGCAGGAAGGCGCTGCCGGCCACCACGCCGCCGTTCACATTGCCTGGCGTGCAGAGAATGCTCGAATGACTGCCGTCGGCGTGCAATGCGCTTGCCAGCACGCCCGGTTCTTCCGACGCCTGCAGGATCACCGCGCCCGCGCCGTCGCCGAACAGCACGCAGGTGGTGCGGTCGTTGAAATCGAGAATGCGCGAGAAAGTCTCCGCGCCGATGACAAGCGCGGTGCGATGCTGGCCGCCGCGAATCAGACTGTCCGCCATAGCCACCGCGTAAGCGAAACCGGAGCAAACGGCCTGCACGTCGAAAGCCGCGCCGTGGTTCTTGATACCGAGCTTGTTTTGCAAGAGGCACGCCGTACTCGGGAACACGAAGTCCGGCGTGGACGTAGCAACAATGATCAGATCGATGGATTGCGGGTCGATGTCCGCCGCCTCGATCGCACGCAGCGACGCGAACTGCGCGAGGTCGCTGGTCGTGACATCGGGATCCGCGAAGTGACGTGCATGAATACCCGTGCGGGCCACGATCCATTCGTCGCTCGTTTCGACGCCTTGCTTCGCCAGACGCTCAGCGAGATCCTGATTGGTGACGCGCGCGGGCGGCAGATAGCTGCCGGTTCCGATAACGCGGGAATAAATTGTCGATTGAGCCATTATGCCTTCGAGGATTGCGCAGCGTAGGGCTCGGCCGGCTGGCCTGCGATGGGGCTTGCGTGACCCGCACCGCTTGCGTCGCGCGCTGCCTGTTCAAGAGAACCGGCGTTCTCTTCCATCGCTTGCGCAAGGCGCTCCAGCACGCCGTTTTTGACGGCATCATACCCGCGTTTGATAGCCCACTCAAACGCGTAGGCATCCGCGGAACCGTGGCTTTTGATCACCAGTCCGCGCAGCCCAAGCAACGCGGCACCATTGTATTGCCGATGATCGACGCGCTTCTTGAAGCGCATCAATACGGGCAACGCGAGCACCGCCATCACCTTGGTGAGCCACGAACGGCCGAACTCTTCCTTGATGATGTTCGACAGCATCTGCGCGAGACCTTCAGAAGTCTTCAGCGCCACGTTACCGACGAAACCATCGCACACGATCACGTCGACCGTGCCCTTGAAGATGTCATTGCCTTCCACATTGCCGTGAAAATTGAGCGTGCTGGCCCGCAGCAATTCACCGGCGCGTTTGATGGTGTCGTTGCCTTTGATGACTTCTTCGCCGATATTCAGGAGCCCGATGGTGGGCCGCTCGCGGCCCTCGAGCGCGGACACGAGCGCGTGCCCCATCTCCGCAAACTGCAGCAGATGCTGCGGTTCGCAATCGACGTTGGCGCCCAGGTCGAGCATCATCGTGTAGCCGTTGGGATTCGGCAAGGCGGACGCAATGGCCGGGCGTTCGATACCCGACAGCGTTTTCAGCACGTAACGCGATACCGCCATCAGTGCGCCGGTGTTGCCGGCGGAAATGCAGGCTTGCGCCTCGCCTTCCTTGACGCGATTCAGCGCCACGCGCATGGATGAATCTTTTTTCTTGCGCAGCGCGACTTCGACCGGATCGTCCATAGCGACGATCTCGGAAGCGGATACCACCGTCAGCGCCGGCAGGTCCTGAGCCTTCAACTTCTTCAGCTGCGCACGAATCGCACTTTCAATGCCGACGAGCAGCAGTTGCGCGTCGGGATGCGAACGAACGAAGTTGACGGCAGCGGGAACGGTCACGGACGGGCCGTGGTCGCCTCCCATGCAATCTATCGTGAGCTTTACTGTCATGGAGTGCGGCGAATTTCAGGCGCTCTGCGTGGGATCGCAGTAAGCGCTGAAGCTGCAACTGCGATCGACACAAAAAAGCGGCAATCGAATGCCGCCTTTTTGCCGAGCCAGGAAAATGTCAAGCGAGCTGATCGCCACGCGGAACGCCGTTGGGCGCAACGCAGTGAGACGATTAGTCGTTCTTCGTCTTGACGACTTTCTTGCCGCGATAGTAGCCATTCGGGCTAACGTGATGACGCAGATGCACTTCGCCCGTGCTCGGTTCCACGGCCAGCGGCGCTGCCGTCAGGAAATCGTGCGAACGGTGCATGCCGCGCTTCGACGGTGACTTCTTATTTTGTTGAACTGCCATGACTAACTCCTAAAAATTTTCCGAATTCTAACACAGCCCGACCCGGTGTCCGCCATTGGCCGAATGGCCAATGCGCCCGCATCGCGCTCCCATGCAACTGTTCAATGCTTCTTGTCGCCCGGCTCACCGAGCTTGAGACTTTCGAGCGCCGCAAACGGATTCGGCCGCTCGGGCTCACCGCCTTCGCCCGCTTCGTCCACCGCAGCTTCGTCGCCCTCGCCTTCGGCACCGGCCACGCCCGAGACGAGACTCTCGTGCACCTCGGGACAAACCTCGTGCTTGGGCACGAGCGGCAAGGAAAGCAGCAACTCTTCTTCGATCAAGTCGACGAGATCGAACTGGCGCGAGCCCACGATCACTTCGACTTCATCCTCGTCGAGCGGAAACTCTTCGGCTTCCGCCTCAGTGTTGACGATCCGGTAGGTTGCGTCGACGTTGAACGGCTGCGAATACGGTGTCATGCACCGCTGACATTCGAGCCATGCAGCGCCGTGAATCGCCAACCTCAAATAAGGTTGAGGGCCCTCGGTGCCGTCGCCCTGCAATTCCGACTGCGTCGCCCCTTCGGCTTGCCAGGTGAACGCGGTGTCGCGCTCTGGCGCTTCTGCCGGGACTTCGTTTAACATGCGCGGCAGTTGCGAGACGCGCACGACACCCGCGGCCTGCCGCCCACTCCGCGCAAATTCGAACAGATCGAATTCATGCGGGTCGGACAGACCTGCAGGTTTGCCAGGATGTTGAGTCATGTGCGCTCCTGCGTCGGCAATGATTTCGCCGGTTAAGTCACGACTATGTCACGGAATAGATCAGTCTGCGAGAAGCCCGCGAAACTTCAGCGATATGCCATTGCATTGCCACTAGACTGCACGATTGCGGCAACACCGCAGCCACGCCCGAACAACACCCGCAACAACCTTCCGGCTCACACCGAGGCCCGCCTGACGCAAGCATACCGATGAAAAGCCCAAAATCATATCCGTTTTGTCTTTTCGAGTCAAACACTTAAGCCCGTACTAGCGCGGCTTGCGCGCAACTTCGTACGCCCCGCCCTTCCAGCCGTTGATCGACCATGCCAGATTCCCCCAAAAGCCCGCCACGCCTGATTCTGGCGTCGAGTTCGCCGTATCGCCGCGATCTGCTCGAACGCCTGCGCATTCCATTCGATGTGGCGGTGCCCGCGATCGACGAAACTCCGCGCGCCGGTGAAACGCCCGACGCCACCGCGTTGAGGCTCGCCGAGGCAAAGGCACGAGCGGTGGCTGAAGCGCTTTGCGCCGATGAGGCCGTCCTCGTAATAGGCTCCGACCAGGTCGCCACTTACGACGGCCTACAGATCGGCAAACCGGGCACTCACGACAAGGCGCTCGCCCAATTGCAGGCCATGCGCGGCCGCGAGGTGCTGTTTCATAGTGCGCTGTGTCTGTTCGACAGCCGCTCGCGAACCGCTCAGAGCGTCGACGTGATTACCCGCGTGCGATTCCGCGAACTGCCGGATGCGGCGCTCGAAGCCTATCTGCTCGCCGAAACGCCATACGACGTCGCCGGCAGCGCCAAATCGGAAGGCCTCGGCATTGCGCTGCTCCAGGCGATCCATTCCGACGATCCGACTGCGCTCGTCGGCCTGCCGCTAATAACACTGTCGAACATGCTGCTAACAGCGGGCTATCCGCTATTGGGGGCGCCATGAACGGCACGCTCTATCTGATCCCGAACACGCTGGGCGAAGGCGACGCGGAGGCGCTCGACGCCGTGCTGCCCGCCCCCGTGCGCGCCCGAGCCGCGGCGCTTCGGTACTACATCGGCGAAAACGCGAAAACCACGCGAGCATTCCTGAAGAAAGTCGGCACTGAGCGGCCCATTCAGGAAATCGAGATCCGCGAACTGAACATCAACACGCCGGCCGGCGAGATCGATAAACTGCTTGCGCCGATTCTGGCCGGCACGGACGCTGGCCTCGTATCGGAAGCCGGTTGTCCGGCGGTAGCCGATCCGGGCGCGCTGCTGGTGCGCCGGGCGCACGAACGCGGCGTCAAGGTCGTGCCGTTCGTGGGGCCGAGCTCGATTCTGCTCGCGCTAATGGCGTCCGGGCTCAATGGCCAAAGTTTCGCGTTCCACGGTTATCTGCCGGTCGACGCTATCGAGCGCGCCAGGCGCCTGCGCGATCTCGAACTGCAATCGCGCAAGGACAAGCAGACGCAGATCTTCATTGAGACGCCGTACCGCAACCGCGCGCTGCTGGACACGTTGCTCGCAACCTGCGCGCCGTCGACACTTGTTTGCGTCGCGGTGGATTTGACGCTGGGCGGCGAAACCATTCGCAGTCACACGGTAGCTGACTGGAAGAAGAAACCGGCGCTCGACCTGCACAAGCGGCCGGCAATCTTCCTGATACTGGCGGCCTGAGCGCCAACGGCTCCCGGCCGTTTCGATGCAAACAAAAAGCCCCGCGCGGTCTGTCAGATCGCGCGGGGCTTTTTGTTGCGACCGGTTTTCGCCTCGCCGTCAACGCAAATTCAGCTTCCCGCCGAGCGCCATCGCGTGCACGGCTCCGTTGCCGACGGCCGCGCCGAATTTGCGCGCCACGCGGTCGGTAATGCTCTCCTTGACCGTGTAGTCGACGATGTCCGGGGCCTTGATGATTTCACGTGCGACGTAGTTGGCATCGCCGAAACCGTCGGCGAGACCTAGCTCGACACTCTTCTGGCCGGTCCAGAAAAGCCCAGAGAACATGTCCGGCGTCTCGTGCAGGCGCTTGCCGCGACCCTGGCGCACGGCGTCGATGAATTGCCCGTGGATCTGGTCGAGCATTTCTTGCGCATGCTGATCCATCTTCGGTGTTTCCGGCGAGAACGGATCGTAAAAGCCCTTGTTCTCGCCGGAAGTGTGCAGTCTTCGCTGGATGCCGAGCTTGTCCATGAGGCCGGTAAACCCGAAGCTATCCATCAACACGCCGATCGAGCCCACGATGCTGGCCTTATCGACGTAGATCTTGTCGCCAGCGGCGGCGGCGTAGTACCCGCCCGACGCGCACATGTCACCAACCACGACATACAACGGGATGGACGGATGTTTCGCGCGCAGTCGCCGGATTTCGTCGTAAATGATGCCGGCTTGCACCGGACTGCCGCCGGGGCTGTTGCAGCGGAGAATCACGCCCGCAGTGCCGGTGTCGTCGAACGCGCTTTCCAGCGCTGTGCCGATGTCTTCCGCGTTCGCGTTCGTGTCGGCGGATATCTCGCCGTCAAGTGCAATCAACGCTGTGTGACGGCCCGTGGCCGCCAGCTTGTCGCCAGAAAAAATGAACACCGCCCAGATCACGAGCCCAAGCAAAGCGAGAAACAGCAGGCGGAAAAAAATTTTCCAGCGGCGAGCGGCGCGCTGTTCGTTGATTGCGGCGAGCGCTATGCGCTCGAGCGCCGCCCGTTCCCAGCCGGGTTCATCGGCGGAAACGCGGCTGCGGCCGCTAATGGGTGGTTCTTTTGTTTCAGGCGTCAAATTGTCGGACATGCGTGCAGTGGAATATTCGAGGAAGACAGATCAAAAAGCAGATCAGGACGCGGCGGGTTGCAGTTCGCCGTCAGGAAGCCAGAAAACGGCCCGGCCTTCGGGCGTATCACGCTCGTCTACATGGAGGGCCCGCAGCCTGCCACCGCGGCATGGACCGCCTACGCATTTGCCCGTATCCGGCGCGTAGATCGCGCCATGCGTGGCGCACATCAAGTATAAGCCGGACGATTCGAAGAACTGGCCCTCTGCCCAGTCCAGCTCCATCGGAACGTGAGCGCAGCGGTTCAGATAGCCGTAGGCGCGGCCGTCGTAGCGAACAAAGAACACCACGACTTCGTCCGCGCCGATTCTGGCAGCACGCCGAACGCCCATGCTGCCATCCACGAGTTCCTCGGACGCGCACACGCGCACCGCCTGCGCAGCGGCGCCGCCCCCGCCTTCAGTCGTGCCGGTGCTCATGCGTTTTCTCGCAACCAGCCGGACAGCGCACTGACGCTAGACGCAACGTATTTCGGCGACAGCGCGCTCAACGACCCAGCCGGATGCGCACCGTAAGTCACGCCAACACCGGCGACTCCGGCGTTGATCGCCATCTGCAGATCATGCGTCGTGTCGCCGACCATCACCGTGCGCACCGGGTCCTGCCCGAGTTCGCGCGTCAATTCGTGCAGCATGGCCGGATGCGGCTTGGAAAACGTCTCGTCCGCACAGCGTGTGCCGTCGAACAGGCTGGTCAGCCGCACCTGATCGAGCGCGCGGTTGAGCCCGACCCGGCTCTTGCCCGTCGCCACCGCCAGTAAATAGCCTTGATCGCGCAGTTCCTGCAGCATTTCGCGCACGCCGACGAACAACTCGGTGGTCTGATCCTTCACCAGATAGTGGAACCGGTAGCGCTCGGCGAGCCGAGGGTAGTCGCTCGGATCGAGCGTGGGCGCGGCGATTTGCAGCGCGTCGCGCAGGCCGAGGCCGATGACATAGCTCGCCGCTTCATCAGCGGGCACCGGCAGACCGAGATCGCGGCAGGCCGCCTGGATACTGCGCGTGATGTGCGCGGTGGAATCCATCAGCGTGCCGTCCCAGTCGAAGACGATCAGATCAAATTGCTCTCTAGCCATGCGGTGCCGTCTCCGGGTGTGACCCATTTCGTAATTCGTTGAGCTGCGCTATGAAATTGCGGCATTCCGCCGGCAGCGGCGCTTCCAGTTGCAGCGGCGCGCCGGTTGCCGGGTGCGTGAGCTTCAGCCGGTAAGCGTGCAGGAACATGCGCTTCAGTCCTGGCTTGGCATTCGCGCGGGCGAGCGCCTTGTTCAGCGCGAAGTCGCCGTATTTGGCATCGCCGACGATCGGCAGTTCCAGATGCTGCAGATGGACGCGAATCTGATGTGTGCGCCCCGTTTTCAGCTCCGCTTCGAGCAGCGCATAGTCGGGCCAGCGGTCGATCAGATTGAAGACAGTGTGCGACGCGAGGCCGTCGGCCTGCACGCGTACGCGCCGCTCGCCGTCCGCGGTCAGGTATTTGTGCAGCGGCTCCTTGACGGCCCGGCGGCGGCCCCAGTCGCTCGCCCATTCACCGTGGACGCACGCATAGTAGCGCTTATCCATCCGGTTCTCGCGAATCTGGTCATGAAGATTCACGAGCGCCGAACGCTTCTTCGCGAGCATGAGGATGCCGGACGTTTCGCGATCCAGCCGATGCACCAGTTCGAGGAATTTCGCCTGCGGCCGCGCCTCGCGCATCTGCTCGATCACGCCGAAGGCGACGCCGCTGCCGCCGTGAACCGCAACGCCAGCCGGTTTGTCGATCACCAGCAGGTGCTCGTCTTCGAAAATGGTCCGAAACTCGGCGCTTGGCACCGGAATGTGAGCGACCGCCTCATTAGGCTGCGCGACGCGGATGGGCGGCACGCGTACAAGATCGCCGAGTTCGAGCCGGTATTGCGCGTCGATCCGGCCCTTGTTCACGCGCACTTCCCCGCTACGCAGAATGCGATAAATGTGGCTCTTGGGCACGCCTTTACACACGCGCAACAGAAAGTTGTCGATGCGCTGTCCGGCCGCGCTGTCGTCGATCTCGATCATCGAGACCTGATCGCTTGCGACCGCGCTTGTTACCGATTTCTGGGATATTTTGCCTAACTCTTTCATTCTGAATATAATTTGCCCAGCAGTCTGCGGCGGCCGGCGCAGTGTCCGGAATTCGGGCGGACTGCGCAGGTGCAAGCGTAAATCGTTATTTTACTTGCGCCGGGGTCTGGTTGCTCACCCTGAAAATGAGATGCAACAAGTTGCACGCACGAAGTCAGTGCCCGGCAGGGACGGCGCCCACAGGCGCGTTCGGTCAAGGTCGGCTTCGACGGTAACGGAAATTTGGTAAAAAAGAATTTAACTTCCAGCTTCGATATCGGGCGTCTTTCGCCCTGCTGTACGAAGCTGCAGGTTGCGAAAATACGGCGTGCGCCGATGAGGTCTTGTAGAAAGTACAAGACCTGGCGACGTCAAAATGAGGCGAGACACCCCCAGCAGGAAAAGACGCGCCGCTTGCGCGAACTTCCCGTTGCGGCATGACCGCAGCCTTCGACCCTCCGGTCACGCGCCCAGTTGGCGCACCGGCGAGAGGGGACGAAAGGCTTATGAAGGTCTGCTGGCATAACCCGCGGCGTGTCGGGTCGTTATTTGAAGCCGTGTTCGCATGTGCCCTGCGGCACCGTGCTCCTTCATGTATGGAGCCGGGCCCTCTCAGGCAATTCTCCCGCCATTCTTCCCGCTCCAGCGTGCTTGTGAAAACACAATAAGGCGCGGTCTGCCGTTGCCCGCTTCCCCTCGCGACTGACAACCGCGAAGCGATGCGCGCCGGCCGAGCCGCTCTGGAGCCGTTCCATGAAACGCATGTTGTTCAATGCGACGCAGCAGGAAGAACTGCGCGTCGCCATCGTCGATGGGCAAAAACTCATCGACATCGACATCGAAACCGCCGGGCGCGAACAGCGCAAAGGCAATATTTACAAGGGCATCATTACCCGCATCGAGCCGTCGCTCGAAGCCTGTTTCGTCAACTACGGCGAAGACCGCCACGGCTTCCTGCCGTTCAAGGAAGTCGCCCGCCAGTATTTCCGCGACGGCGTCGATATGCGCTCCGCGCGCATCCAGGACGCGCTGAAGGAAGGCCAGGAACTGATCGTTCAGGTCGAAAAGGAAGAGCGCGGCAACAAGGGCGCTGCCCTCACCACGTTCATTTCGCTCGCCGGCCGCTATCTGGTCCTGATGCCGAACAACCCGCGCGGCGGCGGCGTGTCGCGCCGGATCGAAGGCGATGACCGTCAGGAACTGCGCGAAACGATGGCGCAGCTGCAATTGCCGGAAGGCATGAGCATCATCGCGCGCACGGCCGGCATTGGCCGCAGCGCCGAAGAGCTGCAGTGGGACCTGAACTACCTGATGCAGTTGTGGCGCGCAATCGAAGCTGCGTCGCAAAGCGGCTCGGCCGGCCAGCCGATGCTGATCTATCTTGAATCGAGCCTTGTGATTCGCGCGATTCGCGATTATTTCCAGCCGGATATCGGCGAAATTCTGATCGACACCACCGAAATTCATGACCAGGCGCGCGCCTTCATGGATATCGTGATGCCGGACAACGTCAGCAAAGTGAAGCGGTATCACGACGATGTGCCGCTTTTCTCGCGTTTCCAGATCGAACACCAGATCGAAACGGCGTACTCGCGCACGGTGCCGCTGCCGTCGGGCGGCGCCATCGTGATCGACCACACCGAAGCACTGGTCGCGATCGACGTGAACTCGGCTCGCGCCACCAAGGGCGCCGACATCGAGGAAACGGCCGCGCGCACCAACCTCGAAGCCGCCGACGAAGTCGCGCGCCAGCTGCGTCTGCGCGACCTGGGCGGCCTGATCGTGATCGACTTTATCGACATGGAGTCGGCCAAGAGCCAGCGCGAAGTCGAACAGCGCCTGAAAGACGCGCTCAAGCACGACCGTGCGCGCGTGCAGATGGGCAAGATCTCGCGCTTCGGCCTGATGGAACTGTCGCGTCAGCGTCTGCGCCCGGCACTGTCGGAAGGCAGCCACGTGACCTGCCCGCGCTGTAACGGCACGGGCCATATCCGCGACACCGAATCGTCCGCGCTGCAAGTGCTGCGGATCATTCAGGAAGAAGCGATGAAGGAAAACACCGCGGCAATCCATTGCCAGGTGCCTGTCGAAGTGACGGCCTTCCTGTTGAACGAAAAGCGCTCGGAAATCAACAAGATCGAATCGCGCTTCAAGGTCAACGTTGTGCTGGTGCCGAACAAGCACCTCGATACGCCGCATTACAAGCTGGAGCGTCTGCGTCACGACGACGCGCGCCTCGACGAACCGCTCGCTTCGTGGAAGATGGCCGAAGAAGCGGCTCGCGAGCTGGAGTCGGAAACCGGCTACAGCAAGCGCACTGAAGAAGTGAAGCCGAAGCAGGAAGCGGCGGTCAAGGGCATCACGCCCGAGAAGCCGGCGCCGAGCGCGCCGGTTCGCCCGATTGCAGCACCGGCTCCGGTCGCGGTGACGCAGGCGAGCGGCGGCTTCATCGGCTGGTTGAAGAATCTGTTCGGCATGCAGCCGGCGGCGCCTGCTCCCGTTACACCGGCAGTGACCGAAAAGCAGGTGCGTCCGCAACGTGGCGAACGGTCGGAGCGCGGTGAGCGCACCGGCGAACGCGGCGGCGATCGCAACCGTAATCGCCGGAGTGGCGCGGGTGGCCGCGATGGGGCAGCACGTGGCGATGCGGCAGCACGTGGCGAAGCTGCGAACGGCGGCCGTCAAGGCCAGCAGCCGTCGCAGCGCCGTGAGGAACGCGAGCCGCGCGAAGGCCGCGAGGTGCGCGAAGGCCGTGAACCGCGCGAACCGCGCGGCAACCGTGAAGCGCGTGAAGGCCGCGAGCCGCGGGAAGCACGTGAACCACGCGAAGGCCGTGAAAACCGCGACCGCGACAACCGCGGCGGCGACCGTGCCGAAGCAGTGGAAAGTGCACCGCGTGGCGAACGCCAGGAGCGCGGCGAGCGCCGTGAACGCGGCGAACGCGCTGAGCGCGGCGAGCGCCGCAAGCAGCAGACAGAAACCGCCGATGCATTGACGCAGGCAGAGGCCCAAACCGCGGAAGAACTGGCACTGGCGCAAAACCAGACCGCGGTTACTGACAACGCTGCGCCGGTCGATCAGGAAGCAGTGGCGCGTGAGGGCGAAGAGCGTCGTCGTCGCCGTCGCGGCCGTCGCGGCGGTCGTCGCGAGCGTGAGGAAGACGTGAACGGCAACCTGGCTGCGGACGTCGCGGAAGCGGAAGGCGACAACGTCAACGTGAGCGACGATGCACCGGTACGCACCGCGCATCAGCCGGTGGAAGCAAAGGCGGAAGCGAAGCCGGAAGCGAACGAAATCCGCGAAGCGAAGGAAGTGGCGCCGGTGGAAGTCGTCGTTGCCGCTGTTGCAACGCAGACGGCTGTCGTCACGGAACTCCACGCCGCAACTGAAACGCCGGCTCTCGCTGCCGAGAAGGCCGCGAAGACGGAAACGGTCGTGCCAGTCGCCGAAGTACCGGCTGCTCCGGCCGCCGTTGAACCGGTCGAGCAAACGTCCGTTGCCCAAGCCGCGACGCCGGTCGAACCGGCGCAGGCCGCACCTGCCGCGGCGGAGACGGTGTCGCTGGTGGAACCGGTCGTTCGTGAAGAGCCTGCGGCTGCCGCGCCGGAAATCGAAGCGCAAACCGCGCCGGCTCCGGTCGAACCTGACGCTCCGGCCGCTCCCGCGGAAGTGATCGCAGCGCCGGCCGCTGAGCCCGCGCCACAAGTGGAGATCGTCGAGCCGAAACCAGTCGTCGCAGCAGTCGCGCCGGCTGTGGAATCGGCAGCTGTCGAGCCGACGCCTGTCGCAACCGCGGCACCGGAAGCCGCGCCGGAAGCCGCTTCGGCGCCGCAGGCGTCCCAAGTGCCGGCGCCGTCCCGGGCGTCGTTCAATGGCGGCGTCTCGGCTGAAGCGCTGAAGCCGGTGCTGGAGCAAGCCGGTCTCGTCTGGGTCAATACAGACGCCGACAAGCTGCGCGCAGCGCAAGAAGCGGCCGCGCAGACGGTGAAACCGCCGCGCGTCGTGCGTGAGCGCAAGCCTTTGCCGCCGCTCGACACTGCGCCGATGCAACAAGTAGAAACCGGCAAGCACTCGCAGTAAGTTTGCGACGCCGCGTCGAAAGCCCGCCCTCACCGGCGGGCTTTTTGTTTTTTGCGCGCGGAAATCCATTGCCCGTACCTGCAGGGCGCCCTCCCCGTAAACCCCGACACCGCGTGCATCGCCCTGCTGTTACAGGCATTTCCGATAGAATAAAGAACTCGCCTTCCCCGTTTGGCACAACGCAAGCAACTCATGTCCCGACGCATCATCCCTGTTGCCGACCTCAGCGCGGCGCCGGTCATTTCCGGCCCGACGCAGACGCCTAGCGGCGTGCTGCACGATACGCTCGCGCGCCCGTTGCGCGACTTGCGCATTTCGGTGACGGACCGTTGCAATTTCCGCTGCGTCTACTGCATGCCGCGCGCCGTATTCGACAAGGACTATGCGTTCCTGCCGCACAGCGCATTGCTGAGCTTCGAGGAAATCGAGCGGCTCGCGCGGCTCTTCGTCGCGCATGGTGTCGAGAAAATTCGCCTGACGGGCGGCGAGCCGCTGTTGCGCAAGAATCTCGAATTTCTGATCGAGCGGCTCGCGCAGCTGACTACGCCGGCCGGCGGGCCGCTCGATCTGACGCTGACTACCAACGGCTCGCTGCTGGCTCGCAAAGCGCGCAGCCTCAAGGACGCGGGCCTCACCCGCGTAACCGTCAGCCTCGACGCGCTCGACGACATGCTGTTTCGCCGCATGAACGACGCGGACTTCGCGGTGGCCGACGTGCTTGAAGGAATTGCCGCCGCGCATGCCGTGGGCCTCGCGCCCGTAAAGGTCAACATGGTGGTCAAGCGCGGCACGAACGACAGCGAAATCGTACCGATGGCGCGCCATTTCAAAGGCTCGGGCGCGGTGCTGCGCTTTATCGAATACATGGACGTGGGCACGTCCAATGGTTGGAACATGTCCGAGGTGCTGCCGTCGGCGGACGTGATCGCGCGCATCGCCGAGCATTTCCCGCTTGAACCGCTTGAAGCGCACAGTGCAGCCGAAACAGCGCAGCGCTGGGGCTACGTCGATGGCAGCGGTGAAATCGGCGTCATTTCCAGCGTGACCCGCGCGTTTTGTGGGAGCTGCACGCGGGCGCGTCTTTCGACCGAGGGCAAGCTGTATCTGTGCCTGTTCGCGTCGGCGGGCCACGATCTGCGCGCGTTGCTGCGCAGCGGGGCAAGCGACGCCGAGATTGCAACTGCCGTCGCAGAAATCTGGCAAGGGCGCGGCGACCGCTATTCGCAATTGCGCGGCAGCAATGCGGCCGACCCACGCGAGCGGGATGCGCGCCGCGTTGAAATGTCATACATCGGCGGCTGATCGGCAGTCATGCAGCAAACCCGCCAACCGACGCGCGAACAGATCACCGGCCTGCTGCTCGCGGGTGGGCGCGGCACGCGCATGGGTGGCGCCGACAAAGGCCTGCAAACGCTGCACGGCGAACCGCTCGCCGCCCATGTGCTGAAGCGCCTTGCGCCGCAGACGGGCGCGCTCCTCATCAGCGCCAATCGTCACCCCGACATTTATGCTGTACTCGGCGCACCGTTCGGCGCAAAGATTGTCGCCGACACGCTGCCCGAATTTCCGGGACCGCTGGCCGGTTTGCTCGCCGGTCTGCGCGCGGCTCGTAGCGAATACGTGCTGAGCGCACCGTGCGACACGCCCTGGCTGCCCGCCGAGCTTGCCGCACGCCTTGCGCAGTCGCTTGCTTCAAATGCGGCCGACATTGCCACCGTCACCACCGCGGACGCCGACGGCAACGTATCGCTCCATCCGGTTTTCGCGCTGCTGCGCACCGGTCTCGCCGCGGACCTCGCGGCCTTTCTGGCAGCCGGCGAGCGCAAGGTTCGCGCGTGGTACGCGCGCCACAAGACCGTGGAAGTCGCCTTTACCGACGAGCACGCGTTTTACAATATCAATTCGTTACAAGAACTCGCCGACCTCGACCGTCATCGGGGCCCCGGCTGAAATCCCGCTCCGCCGCACGGCCGGCGCCGCTCCCGCCGCCGGCCGCGACGTCCAGCCCTTCATGACCACGCATAACGAATTTTCCCGCTGCGTCGCGCAGTACGATCCTCACGCGCTACCCGTTTCGGCTGCTCAGGCGATTACTCGCCAGTGGGCCACGCCGGTTGCTACCGTCGAACGCGTGGCCTTGCGCGATGCGCTCGACCGCGTGCTGGCCTCAGACATCGTTTCGCCGATCGACGTGCCGTCGCACGACAATTCCGCGATGGACGGCTATGCGTTCAACGGCACTGCATTGACGAGCGGCGCGCCGTCGGTCGAGTTGAGCGTCGTGGGCAAGGCTTTGGCGGGGCATCCGTTCGCGGGCCGCGTCGAAGCGGCGCAATGCGTGCGGGTTATGACCGGCGCATGCGTGCCGCAAGGCTGCGACACGGTAGTGCCGCAGGAACTGGTCGAACGCAGCGCCGACTCCACTTCGATCAGGTTTGCAGCCGATGCGGTCCAGCCCGGAGCAAACCGGCGCCTGGCCGGCGAGGATCTCGCTCGTGGCCATGCCGCATTGCGCGCGGGCCGCGTAGTTCGCGCCTCCGACCTCGGCTTGCTGGCTTCGCTTGGCATCGGCGAGATCAATGTTCGGCGGCGCTTGCGCGTCGCATTCTTTTCAACCGGCGACGAACTGCGCTCGCTGGGCGAGCCGCTCGACCCGGGCTCGGTATACGACAGCAATCGCTATACGCTCTTTGCCATGTTGCGGCGGCTAAATGTGGACACGCTGGATTTCGGCGTGATTCGAGACGAACCCGCCGCTCTCGAGGCCGCTCTGCGCAGCGCCGCGGCGAGCGCGGACGTGGTGCTGACCTCGGGCGGCGTTTCTGTCGGCGAGGCGGATTTCACGAGGCAGTTGTTGCAGACATTCGGCGACGTCGCGTTCTGGAGCCTCGCCATGCGCCCAGGCCGACCTCTCGCGTTTGGCCGCGTATGGTCCGGCGAGCGGCCGGGTCTTGGGCTGCCTGCGTTATTCTTCGGTCTGCCGGGCAATCCGGTTGCCGTGATGGTGACGTTCTATCAGATCGTGCGCGAGGTGCTGCTGCTCATGTCGGGCGCCACGCCGCAGCCGCTGCCGCTGATTCACGCGGCGAGCCTGCGGCCAATCCGCAAACGCGCAGGGCGCACGGAGTTCCAGCGCGGCATAGCCGTGCAGAATGCGAGCGGCCAGTGGCAAGTCACGCCGACAGGCTCGCAAAGCTCCGGCGTATTGAGTTCGATGAGCGAGGCCAATTGTTTTATCGTGCTCGGCCATGAAGAAGGCGATATTGCCGAGGGTGAACGCGTAAGTATCATGCTGTTCCACGGCTTGATCTAACGCTTTTGCCTTGCGGCGCTTTCATCCACGGTCATATTAGCTTTACCCTTACCACTACGACATGCGGGTTTGACTTACATGAAAAAACAGATCTCGTTCATTGCACCGGGACAGACGGCCAAAGCACTCATCCTCGTCTATCTGACGTTCTCCGTGCCGATCGTGCTGCTCGGCGTGCTGGTCGCGTTCGTGCGCTACGGTTCAGTCGAATTGAGCACGGTGTTCAGCGCGCTGCTGTTGAATGCGATTCTCGGCTTCATCCTGCTGTGGATCGCATGCCACGCATACAACTGGGTTGCCTCGCGTTTCGGCGGCATTGAAATCCAGTTGACCGACGCACCGGAAGAAGCCTGATGCGTGCCCCGCTCCGCGCCACTGACTCCGCGCCTGCGGACCCGGCCGGCGCGGACCGCTGACGCGCACGCGCGGCGTCAGCCAGCGTTACTGCGTTACTGCCTCATTGCTCGTCCGGATCGACGCCCGGCAACGCGCCGCCTATCAGACCATTCACCTCTTCGCCCGGCAGCGCCTCCACATCGCGCAGCTTGCGATTCATCGCGCGGGTGCGCGTCTCGGCCGCCTCGATCGAACGCGTGACCGTTTCCAGTTGCACTTTTGTCTTTGCCAGCACGTCGCCGAATTTGCCGAACTCCGTCTTCACCGCGCCGAGCACTTGCCACACCTCACTCGAGCGCCGTTCGATGGCAAGCGTGCGAAAACCCATCTGCAAACTGTTGAGCAACGCGGTCAGCGTGGTGGGGCCTGCAATCGTCACGCGGTAATCGCGTTGCAGCAGATCCGACAGACCCGGCCGACGCAGCACTTCCGCGTAGAGACCCTCGGTTGGCAGGAATAGCAGCGCGAAATCGGTAGTGTGCGGCGGCGACACATACTTCTCGGCGATCGTGCGTGCTTCCGCGCGAATCCGCGCTTCGAGCGCGCGCGAAGCTTCTTCCACCGCGACAGGGTCGGCTCGTTCCTGGGCATCGATCAGGCGCTCGTAGTCTTCACGCGGGAACTTGGCGTCGATAGGCAGCCAGACGGGCGAGGATGGACTGCCTGCCTCGCCTACCTCTGCGCGCCCCGGCAAGCGGATAGCGAATTCGACGCGATCCGCGCTCTTCGGCACCGTCGCCACGTTCTTTGCGTATTGATCTGCGGTGAGCAGTTGCTCTAGCAACGCTTCCAATTGCACTTCACCCCACGTGCCGCGCGTCTTTACGTTGGTCAGCACTTTCTTCAGATCGCCGACGCCGGCCGCGAGCGTCTGCATTTCGCCTAGACCGCGATGCACCTGTTCGAGCCGGTCGGACACGAGCTTGAACGATTCGCCAAGACGTTGTTCGAGCGTGGCGTGCAGTTTTTCGTCGACAGTGCGGCGCATTTCCTCCAGCTTGCTGGCATTGTTCGCCTCGATGTCCTTCAGCCGCTGCTCGATGGTCGCGCGAACCTCGGCGAAACGGCGATCGTTCGCCTCGGTCAGCTGGCCGAGTTGCTGGCTGAGCGTGTCGCCGAACTGCTTGAGGGAGCGCCCCTGTTCGTCGCGCGCCTGCTGTGCCTGCTGCTGGAGGCTGTGACGCACGGCGTCGAGCTGCTGCGCGAATCCGTCGATCTTGCCGCCCTGCACCGTCGTCATGCTGCTGAATTGCGCGGCCAGCGTCTGCTGGAAATGCGCGAAGCCGCTGCTCTGCTCGGTACGCGACACGCGTGCCGTCTCGGCGATGTCATTGCGTAATTGCCGCTCCAGGCGCTCGTACGCATGCGCCTGCGCATCGGCTGCGGCATCAATACGCTCGTTCAGCATTTCAAACTGCTCGTGCTCGTTAGCGCGGCTGTTGCCTCGCATCAGCAGGACCACAGTAAGCACGAGGGCAACCGCGAGCACTGCGACGGTCGCGACAAGAATCGTCGTCATGCACGCGCCCGGCCGATGACCTCGGCGTTGATCGGATTGGACGGCCGGCCGGCGCGTGGACCCTCGCCAAGACCGGCGATCAGATTGTCCGCGGCGAGGTTAGCCATTGCGCGGCGCGTCGCTTCCGTTGCGCTCGCAATGTGCGGCGTCAATACGATGTTCGGCACGCTCAGCAGATCCGGGTTCAGGTTCGGCTCGCCTTCGAAGACATCGAGGCCGGCCGCGGCAATCTGCTTCGAGCGCAGCGCCTCGACGAGCGCCGCGTCGTCGACGATGCCGCCGCGCGCGATATTGGTCAGCGTTGCAGTCGGCTTCATCAGCGCGAGTTCGGCGGCGCCAATCGTGTGATGACTCTCCTTCGTATAGGGCAGCACGAGCACCACATGATCGGCGCGCCGCAGCAGGTCGTGCTTCGACACATAGCCGGCATTCAGCTCAGCTTCGATCTCGGGCGCGACGCGCGAGCGGTTGTGATAAATGATCTGCATGTTGAAGCCTCGCGCGCGCCGCGCGAGCGCCTGGCCGATCCTGCCCATGCCGATCACGCCGAGTGTCGAGCCGTACAGATCGCTGCCGAGAAAGCCGTCATACGCCCACTTCTGCCACTTGCCCGCGCGCAGCCAGTGCTCGGACTCGGCGATGCGCCGAGCCGCGGCCATCATCAGCGCCCAGCCGAAGTCCGCGGTCGACTCATTGAGCACGTCCGGAGTATTGGTGCCGAGCACGTTGGCTGCGTTGAACGCCGCCATGTCGAAGTTGTTGTAACCGACCGCCATATTCGATACGACGCGAAGACGCGGCGCAGCGGCGAGAACGTCAGCGCCGACCGGGTCGCCCGCAGTGAGCGCGCCGTCCTTGTCGGCGAGGCGGCGCTTCAGTTCTTCTGCGGACAGCACGTCGCCCTGATTCCAGTCGACGTCGAAATACTGTTTGAGCCGTTCGATCACATCGGGAAAAATCGGACGGGCGACGAGTATCTTCTGCATTGCAATTCTCCGTATAGCGTGTCGAGTTCGACGGCCTCGGCATCAAGCTCAGTGTCAGAAAAACAGCCAGCCGGTGACAAGAAAAAGCGGCAGCAATACCGCCCCGGACCAGCCGAGATAAGCGAAAAAGCTCGGCATGCGTACACCGCGCGACTCCGCGATGGCCTTCACCATGAAGTTCGGCGCATTGCCGATATAACTGTTTGCGCCCATGAATACGGAGCCCGCCGAAATCGCTGCGAGCGTGGTCGCGCCTGTTGTCATGAGCGACGATGCATCGCCGCCGGCCAGATTGAAGAACACGAGGTACGTCGGCGCATTGTCGAGAAACGAAGATAGCAGGCCCGTCGCCCAAAAGTACATGGCGTCGTGCGGCCGTCCCGCGGAATCGTTGACCAGATGGACGACGCCAGCAAACGCACCGGCCTCGCCCGCGCGCAGTATCGTGATGACGGGCGCAATCGTCACGAAGATGCCGGCAAAGAGCTTAGCGACCTCTTCGATCGGTGCCCAGTTGAAGTCGTTGCCCGCGCGAGCCGCACGCGGCGTCAATGCAAGCGAAAGCAACGCGACGCCGATGAGCGCGACATCGCGCACGGCGTTCTGTAAAGCGACATGGGTGCCGAGCACATCGAAGCTCACGCCCGGCTTCCACAGCCCGCTCATGAGCACGAGCCCGACAACCGCGCCGAGCAACAGGAAATTGATCTTCCCGTCGATGCCAAGCGGCGGCGAGTCGGGTGTCGGGTCCAGAAAACGCGAGCGCTCTTCTTCGCGCCGATGGAAATAGTACGAGTCGAGGCAATAGAACGCGATTAGCAGCACGCCGCACACGAACAGCATCGGCAGCGCGAGATGCGTGGTAGTCCAGAAGAAGTTGACGCCCTGCAGAAAGCCCAGGAAAAGCGGCGGATCGCCCAGCGGCGACAGCGAACCACCCGCGTTCGCCACAAGAAAAATGAAGAACACGACCACGTGGACAACGTGCCGGCGATTGTCATTCGCGCGCAGCAACGGACGGATCAGCAACATGGCCGCGCCGGTCGTGCCCATGACGCTCGCCAACAACGTGCCGAGCGCGAGGATCGTCGTGTTCAGGCGCGGCGTGCCGTGCAGATTGCCGCGCACACAGATGCCGCCCGCCACCGTGTAGAGCGCGGTGAGCAGCACGATGAACGGAATGTATTCTTCGAGCAACGCATGAATTAGCGTGCCGAACGCAATGCCCCCGCCGAACGCAAACGCGAACGGCACGAGAAACACCAGCGCCCACGCGGCCGCGATCTTGCCGAAATGGTGATGCCAGAGAGCCGGCGCGACCAGCGGAAACACGGCAATCGAGAGCAGCATGCCGGCGAAGGGCAGTCCCCATAGCGCGGAAAGCGATGCGCCGTCGAGTGTGGCGGCGCACGCAAGTTGAGGCCAGCTCGTTAGCGTCAATGCAGCCACGAGCACCATGCTCATCGGCACGGCACGTCTAGTCATATGCTGAAGGTCCTTCTATTCCTGAAATGGCAACGGACACCGCGGGCAGTCACGCGCGCGTTGAGAAACAGCGGCCCTTTCGCTCAGGCACCGAGAACGACGATCACATGGACCCGATACGGCCCATGCGCGCCAAGAACGATAGTCTGTTCGATATCGCCGGTGCGCGAAGGCCCCGAAACGAAGTTCACCGCACGCGGCAACTCGCCCCGCTCGCTGCGGATCAGCGCGAACGCTTCCTCATGTCCCGCCACGATGCGCGAAGCCGGCACGATTGCAATGTGCGTTTCCGGCAGCAGGCCGGCTGACGCATAAGTGTCCGGCCCGGAGAGCAGGACGAGCGAGCCCGTCTCGGCAGTCGCACAGAAACAGCCGGTCAGACCTACGACGTCGCCATCTTTCGGTTTGCGAAATTCGACGGCGAGACCCGCGTCGTTCCAGCGCAGATCCTCCAGCGTGCGCCAAGCGATGGCCTCCAACGGCAACGCGTGTTCTGCGAGATAGCGATGCGCCGCAGCCGGCACGTCGGCGAGCGACGTGACCGTATCGACAGTGGTCGCCATTTTCTGCGCTTCTTCAATGAAACGCACAGTCAGATCCGCAGGCATGTCCGGGCGCGGCCCTTGTGGATGGCGCGCAAGATAGTCCGCCGCGGCCTCGTGCTCGGACGCGGACGGTTCAGGCTCGCGGCCTTGCGCCGCTCGGATGCGCGCAAGGATGTTGCGGCGGCCAATCGATGTGTCCATATGCGAAAGTCCTCGTGTCGACAGCCGTGCGGTGTGTCAGGAAGCATGCCGGAATGTATGCGAGGAATTATACCGGCCACCCTCCGCGCGAACACCCTGGCCGAATGGCATAGGAACACATCAGACGCGCGAAAACACCCACGCAAATGCCGTTACTTCGCCGCCTCTTCCTCGGGCTGCGCGATGCCGAACACCTGGCGCAGATACGCGAGATAGGCTTTGTCCTCGCACATGTTCTTGCCTGGCGAATCGGAGAGCTTCGCCACCGGCTGCCCATTGCAGCGGACCATCTTGATCACGATCTGCAACGGGTTATAGCCGAGGTCGTTGGTCAGATTTGTGCCCACGCCGAACGCGAGCTTGCAGCGGCCACGGAAGCGCTCGTAGAGTTGCAGCACCTTTGGAATGTCGAGCGCGTCGGAGAACACGAGTATTTTCGTGCGCGGATCGCAACGGTTCGCGTCGTAGTGCTTGAGCAGGCGCTCGCCCCAGTCGAACGGATCACCGGAGTCGTGACGCGCGCCGTCGAACAGCTTGCAGAAGTACATGTCGAAGTCGCGCAAAAACGCCTGCATGCCGTAGACATCCGAAAGCGCGATACCCAGGTCGCCGCGATATTCCTTCGCCCACATTTCGAAGCCGAAAATCTGCGAATCGCGCAGCCGCGGACCGAGCGCCTGGCACGCCTGCAGATACTCGTGCGCCATCGTGCCGAGCGGCGTGAGGCTGTGCTTCATCGCGTAAAAGACGTTGCTCGTACCGGCGAACTGCTCGCCGAGGCCATCTTTCAGCGTGAGGATCACTTCTTCGTGCCATTGCTTCGAGAAGCGGCGCCGCGTGCCGTAGTCGGCGATCTTGCAGTCGGCGAATTCGGGCCGCGCGCCCAAAAGTTTCATCTTGTCGACGAGGCGCCCGCGACCTTCGCTGTAGTCCGGTTCCTGCTGGGTATTGCGGAAGTAGACCTCATTGACGATCGCGAGCATCGGAATCTCGAACAGGATCGTATGCAGCCACGGTCCTTTAATCTCGATGTCGATCTCGCCGTTGTTCTTCGGCGACGGCTCGATCGAAATGTACTTCTCGCTCAGATGAAAGAGCGCGAGGAACTCGATGAAGTCGCCCTTGATGAAGCGCATGCGCCGAAGGTAGTCGAGCTCCTCGTCGGTGAAGCGCAACTGGCAAAGCTTGCGCACTTCGTCGCGTATCTCGCCGATGTAAGGCACGAGGTCGACGTTCGGCGTGCGGCAACGGAAGCGGTACTCGACGTTGGCCGCGGGGAAATGATGCAAAACCACCTGCATCATCGTGAACTTGTACAGATCGGTGTCGAGCAGCGAAGTAATAATCATGATGGTGCGAACTGGACCGCAGGAAGTACGGAAGGCCTGACTCAACCCATGCATACGGCGCGCCATCTGCGCACCGGCTTGACGCATGTTACCCGAATGCGCCGACCTTCAGGCTCGAGCGCGCGGCCCGCGTTCGCGTCGCTGGCCGCGAACCCATCACTCTTTGCGCAAGCAATAAACTAATCACGAAAACGTATAAAAAGGCGTTGCGGGATGCTGCATGCGCCTCTTGACGTTACGTTACAATAGCGTTTTTGGCGTTTGCGCCTTCCCTGATTCCGCATGCAGGAGCTGCCTGAATGACTCACGTTGTGACCGAAAGCTGCATCAAGTGCCGCTATACCGACTGCGTCGATGTGTGCCCGGTGGACTGCTTTCGCGAAGGTCCCAACTTCCTCGCGATCGACCCCGACGAATGCATTGACTGCGCAGTGTGCGTGGCCGAATGCCCGGTGAACGCCATTTATGCCGAAGAAGACGTGCCGGGCGACCAGCAGAACTTCATCGAGCTGAATGCCGATCTCGCCAAGAACTGGCCGAGCATCACCAAGACCAAGGCTCCGTTGCCGGAAGCCGACGAGTTCAAGGACGTCAAGGAAAAGCTCGCCCTGCTCGCGCGTTGAACGTTTGCGGCCCGTCACCATCCTGCTGGTTCGAATCAATCGAGATGAACGCAAGGTATTGACAGGCGCCGACGCTGCTCCTACAATTTCGTTTCTCTGCTGTTGTATTTCTGTTCCTCGATAGCTCAGTCGGTAGAGCGCCGGACTGTTAATCCGTAGGTCCCTGGTTCGAGCCCAGGTCGAGGAGCCAGAATTTGAAAGGCCCGCATTCGTGCGGGCCTTTTTGTTTTGGGGCTTCATTCACGCTTGGCTTTGGCGCTTCATTCGCGTCTGGCGCTCTATCGCTCCTTCGCGGCGGTTTGAACGCCTTAGTTGCCGGCCGCTTTGCCGATCGTCTCGCCAATCCCTCGCCGGTATACGATGACGGCTTTGCGGCACGCGCCGCGTCCCGAAACGCACCCTGCTCAATCCGGCAATCTTATGAAACTCACCTCATCGCGCATCTCGCTTGCAGTCGCCGCCGCCGTCATCGTGCCTTTCGCGCACGGCGAAGAAGTCGGCAGCGTCAATACCAACTTTCACATCACGGGCTCGGACCGGGTTGTCGTCGAAGCCTATGACGATCCTCTCGTGCAAGGCGTGACCTGTTACGTGTCACGCGCGCGGACGGGCGGCGTGAAGGGGACGCTCGGCATCGCGGAAGATCCCACGGAGGCGTCGATTGCCTGCCGTCAGGTCGGCGCGATTCATTTCATTGGCCCGGTGAAGCAGCAAGCCGATGTGTTTTCGGTGAGCATGTCGTTAATCTTCAAGGCGCTGCACGTGGTGCGCGTGGTCGACACCAAGCGCAACGCACTCGTGTACCTGACCTACAGCGACCGGGTTGTCAGCGGCAGCGCGAAAAACAGCGTGAGCGCCGTGCCCATGCCGGCCGGAACGACGATCCCAGTCAAGTGAGCAACCGTGGCAACACAAGCGGCGTCCTACGAAAAAGCGCACCGTGCGCGCTGCCGGACGACGCACGCAGCGGCGCCCGCAGCCGCCGCTCCGCGCTAAACTGACTGGCTGTGCGAGAGCCATGTCATGACCGCTGCCCATCGTTTCCAGAATTCAGCCCGTTACTGGCGCACGCCGCTTTTGCCCGGCGCGGACCTGCTCACCGCTGAATATCACGACCACGAGTTCGCGCCGCACTGGCACGACGCGTACACGATCCCGGTGATCGTCGCCGGCGCCGAAGGTTATCGGTATCGCGGTTCGAACTATGTCGCCGAAGCTGGCGGCGTGCCGATCATCAATCCGGGCGAACTCCACACCGGCTCGAAGGCGGTCGAAGCAGGCTGGCGGTATCGCGTGATGTACGCGCCGGTGCAGTTCATCCACGCACTCGCCGAGGAAATCGCCGGCAAGCCGCAGTCTTTACCGTGGTTCGCCCCCGGCGTGATTCGCGATCCCGACCTGGCCGCGCGGCTCGCGAACGCACACCATATGCTCGAAGCGGGCAACGACGCGCTCGCCGCCGAAGCCGCGATGTTCGACGCGCTGTCCACGCTGCTCGTGCGCTATTCGCAGACACAGCCCGAAGCTTCGTGCGTGGCCGCCGACGACACCCGCGTCGCCGTCATGAAGGAACGCCTGACGGGCGATCTGCTCGAACCGGTCACGCTCGCCGACGTGGCCCAGGCCGCGGGACTTTCGCCGTTTCACGCAGCGCGCCTTTTCAACCGCGCGACCGGGCTTCCGCCCCATGCGTGGCGCAATCAGGTACGTCTGCAACGCGCGCTTGCGCCGTTGCGTGCAGGCGTCCCGGTAACGGACGTCGCGGCGGCCAGCGGCTTCACCGATCAGAGTCACTTCACGCGGCATTTCCGGCGCATGTTCGGCGTGCCGCCCGGACGCTGGCAGGGACTCTGATCGTCGCAAGAACGTACAAGCCCGGCGCCGCCTCGCCGGCTATGCTTCCCGACTCAAGGAGGCAAGTTTTGACCCACTCAGGCCATTTAAAGGAATTCACCGCGGGCGCGCGCGACATCATCCCGATGATGGTCGGCTCGGCGCCTTTCGGCGTCATTTTCGGCACGCTTGTCGCGTCCGGACCGCTGCACTTGTGGCACGGCCAATTCATGTCGCTCGTCGTATTCGCGGGCTCCGCACAGTTCATCGCGCTTGGGCTGATCGCGGGCCACGCAAGCTTTGCGGTGATTTGGGCCACCACGCTGGTCGTCAATCTGCGTCATGTTCTGTACAGCGCGACGCTCGCGCCGCACGTGGCACATCTGCCGGCGCGCTGGCGCTGGGCGCTCGGCGCGCTGCTCACGGACGAAGTCTTCGCGGTTGCCTGGGAGCACTATCGGAACCGCGAGCCGGGCACCGTCGGCCCGCACTATTTCTTCGGCGCCGGCCTCGCGATGTACATGAACTGGCAACTCTGGACGGTCGCCGGCCTGCTGTTCGGCGCGGCCTTCCCCGGCCTGCAATCGCTCGGGCTCGATTTCGCGATGGTCGCCACCTTTATCGCTATCGTCGTGCCGCAACTGGTGGCGTTGCGCTATATCGCAGCCGCGGCGACCGCGGGCACGCTGGCGTTTTTCTGGCAGGCGTGGCCGTACAAGCTCGGTCTGCTCGCCGCAGTGTTCGCGGGCGTCGCGGTCGGCGTCCTGCTTTCCGCTTCGGGCTTCGGCTTGCGGCGCGAGCGCCGATCGGCGGAGGGATCGCGATGAACTACGTTGTTCTCATACTCGGCATGGCGGTCATTACGTGGGTGATCCGCGCCGCCGTCTTCGTGCTCGGCGACCGGCTGGTGTTTCCGCCTCTGGTGCGCACGGCCCTCGGCTTCGTGCCGGTCACCGTGCTGACGGCAATCATCGTGCCGATGGCCGTCTCGCCGCACGGCGCCGACGCCGGCGCCGAGTTGACGTGGCGCAATCCGCAACTGGTCGGCGCCCTGGCTGCCGTCCTCGTGAGCGCATCGACGCGGCGGCCGCTGGTCACTATCGCGGTTGGCCTGACCGTGTTCTTTGTCTGGCAAGGAGTGGTGCTTCGATAGCGCACGTGGGCCGCCACGTAAGGGCTCACTCACGCGCAAACCGCCAGCGGCAGTCGCTTGCGCATTGGTCGCTGGCGTCCGCTTCGCCCCGCGAAGGCACCAGAGCATCGCTGCGCACGCCGCCTCATACCCGACAAAACCCTTAAGTTTCCCGTCAATCCGCCGATATGCAGTCGAGGTCCGCTCGTCGGGATACGTCCCGCCAACGACGCGGCAACAGGCAGGAATCGAACGCGCGGCCGTCACGCGTCGAGTCTCCGGGTCCGCTTGCGACCAGGCGAACACGACCAGGCCGCGCGGCAGGACCAAACGGGATAGACACATGGGTCAACTCACCCTCACGCTCAAAGACGAGACCATTGCGACGCTGCGCAAGGATTTCGATGCCTTTCTGCGCGTATCGCTGAAGCTCGATCCGCAGTTCGCGACGCCGTCGTTCGAGGACTTTTTGCGCGCCAAGCTGCTCGACAACATGGTGCCGCTGACGGAACACGCGGTTCAGCGGATGTTGCAGGGCGGCCAGTACGCATGGGCAAAACGCACGCTCGACAAGGAATTCCCGGACGTAGTCGCAATTCTGATGCGGCAGGCCGGCGAATTCGGCTTCGGCTTCGCTGCCCGCTCGGAGTGGACGCCGGAAGAGTTGGCCAAGCAGTGCCGCGACTGGGCGGCGGCGATCGTCAAGGAAGCCGAAGGCGACGCTGTGCTGGTCGACCCGCTCTCGGCGCAGATCAAGGGCGCGGTGCAAGACATTCAGGCGCTCGAGGAAATCATGCAGACGCCGGCATGGCGGCTCGTGGAATCGCTGCGTCAGCGGGTGTATGAGTCGAAGGTGGCGTGCGAAACGAGCGTGGGCAGCACCGCGCGCGAAAAGCTCGGCGAACTGCGTGGGCTGCTGCGCCTCGGCATTTCGCACGGCTCGTTCCAGAAGCAGGAAGCGCAACAGATCATGGAATATCTGCGCCTGCTGAAGCCCGAAATTTTCGTCGAGGAACCGTACGACTTGTTTTCGCGGATGGCGGCCTGGCTGCGCAACTTCTTCGTGCCGCCGCGTCCGACCGCCCAGCAGCAGCAGCAACGGCAGTCGCGCTAGCCCTGGTCAGCAGCCCGCGTGGAATGGCGCGGAGCCAGCGGGCAGCGACCTGAAAACCACCACGCAGCTACAGCAGCCGGTCCGGCAACCACCCTTCTGGCCGCCAGGCGAGCGGCCCGCTCAGTCCCACATCTTCCTGAGCCGCGCTCCGATTTCTATCTTCGCCTGCGCCGCCGCGGCCAGTCCCGTGGCCGTCGGTGCACTCGGCACCGGTACGCGCGGCCACGCATAGGCGTCGAACAAAGGCATCAGATGCGCGGGAATAAAACGCGTGCGCGACGCCCACACATGACGGTCTCCCATATGCGTCTGGTTGTGCACGTAAAAGCGCTGCGGCACGACGATATGCAGGTCTTCTTTTGCGCGCGTCATCGCTACGTAGAGCAGGCGGCGCTCCTCGTCGATTTCCTCTTCGCTGCCCGTGCCGAGGTCGGACGGAATGCAGCCGTCAACCCCGTTTAGCACGAACACGTTGCGCCACTCCTGCCCCTTTGCCGAATGGATGGTGGACAGGATCAGATAGTCTTCGTCGATGAGCGGCACGCCGGATTCGTCGCTCGTGGCATCGGGCGGATCAAGCGTCAACTCGGTAAGAAAGCGTTCGCGCGACGCATACGTGCCCGCAATGCTTTCCATCTGCAGCACGTCGGCGTGACGGATCGCGGCGTCTTCATGATTGCGCTCGAGATGCGGCTCGTACCAGCGCCGCACCATCTCGAACTCGGCGGGCCACGGCGTCTGCCGCCCATACACGCTCGACATCAGCTTGACGAACGGATGCCAGTCTTCCTGCGCGCGAGGCGGCGGCGCGAACGCGGCGAGCGCGCCGCCCGCGGTGTCGGCGGGGTTGCCGGGGCCGACGCGCGCGACGATTTCGTCGAGCACCTTGGCGGCCGTGGCCGGCCCCACGCCGGGCAGCAACTGTACGACGCGAAAGCCGGCCACGCGGTCGCGCGGATTCTCGGCCCAACGCAGCACCGCGAGCACATCCTTCACGTGCACGGAATCGAGAAACTTCAGGCCGCCGAACTTCACGAACGGAATGTTGCGCCGTGTGAGTTCAATCTCGAGCGCGGCGCTGTGGTGAGCGGCGCGAAACAGCACGGCCTGCGACTTCAGCTTCATGCCCTGCTCGCGCGCCTCGAGCACCTGCTCGACGACATAGCGCGCCTGGTCCGCCTCGTCGGCAACTGTGACGAGCCGAGGGCGCTGCGCCGAAGCCTTGTCGGTCCACAGGTTCTTCGTATAACGCTCGCTGGCCAGTTCGATCACCGCATTCGACGCGGCGAGAATGGGCTCGGTCGAACGGTAATTGCGTTCGAGCGTGACCTGCGCCGCGGGCGGATCGAATTGCGCCGGGAAATCGAGAATGTTGCGCACGGTTGCGCCGCGAAACGAATAGATCGACTGGGCGTCGTCGCCGACCACGGTCAGGCCGCGCCCGTCCGGCTTCAGCGCGAGGAGAATCGACGCCTGCAGCCGGTTGGTGTCCTGGTACTCGTCGACCAGCACGTGATCGAAGCGCGCCGACAGATCCGCAGCAATCGCCGGCTCGGCGGCCATATGCGACCAGTAGAGCAGCAGGTCGTCGTAATCGAGCACGCTCTGCTTCTGCTTCGCGTCGACGTAGGCGGCAAACAGCATGCGCAGATCGGCTTCCCACTCGCGGCACCATGGGAACGCGCTCTCGAGCACCTGCCCGAGCGACGCGCCGGTGTTCACGACGCGCGAGTAAATCGCGAAACAGGTTCCCTTGGCGGGGAAACGCCGTTCCTTCGCGGATAAGCCCAGTTCATGGCGCACCAGATTCATCAGGTCCGCGGAATCCTCACGGTCGTTGATCGTGAAGGCCGGCGCGAGGCCGATCGGCTCCGCGTATTCGCGCAGCAGCCGGGCGCCGACGCTATGGAAGGTGCCCGCCCACGTCAGCCCCTGCGCGAGCGCGGCGCGCGTGCCGAGCGCCGCCGTGGCGATGCGCGTGACGCGGCGGGTCATTTCCAGCGCCGCGCGGCGCGAAAACGTCAACAGCAGGATTCTGCGCGGATCGGCGCCCTTCACCATCAGATTGGCCACGCGGTGCGCGAGCGTACTGGTCTTGCCCGAACCGGCGCCCGCGATCACCAGCAACGCGCCCGGCGGCGCATGAGGCGTATCCGTGCCGAATTCGACGGCCTCGCGCTGGGCGTCGTTGAGCTTTGCGAGCCAGGCGGTGGTATCGGACGGCGGCGGAGTTTCTGCGACGGAAAGCAAGGTCTTTATCTGAGCGTTGAATGGATAGAGAACGACGACGCATACTGTATATCCATACAACCTGCACGCACAAGCGACTCTTTTATCAGCGCTGCGTCGCCGCGTTATGCGTACCGCCGCGCGCCGCACGCACGGCTGCGAACTGGCCCAAAAACCAACGGCCCGTTCGCTCCACGCAAACGGGCCGTTTTGTCGAGCAAGACTCGCCTGCTCATTCGGAAGCGGGAAGCCTACTGCTTCTTCGCATCCTTCAGATTGGCCTCGGCGCTGGCCTTATCCGCGTCGGCCTGGGCTTCGGTCTTTTCCTTGTCGGCCTTGGCTTGCGCCACAGCCGCCTTCTTGTCCGCCTTGGCCTGCTGCTTCGCCGCCTTTTTATCGGCGTGCGTGACCGGCGCGGCGGCCGGATCGCTAGCCTGCGCGAACGCAACCGACGACAGGCAGCCCGCGATCAGCAGCGCGCAAAACCGTCCGGCCGCGGATTTCGCGGTCTTCGTAGAGAGAATGTTATTCATGCGATACCTCCTTACCCAAGCTCATCAGGTCAACCACAGCGGGTCGAGCGACATCGGGCGTCGGACGCTGTGAGCGTGCGGCACCCCTGCTCGAATCGCGGTTAATGCTTCACCTCGCCGCCGTCAGTCTGTTCGCCGGCCTGGCTTTGCATGTTCATCTTCATTTCGTTGTTGGCGGCTTGCTTGTCCGCTTTCTTGTTGATCTTCGCGTCGCGCACCTGTTCCTTGTATTCGGACTTGGCAGCCTTCTGCTGTTCCTTCAACTCCGCCTTTGATGCCTTCTTCGACGCGCGGTACTCCGCATTAGCCTTCGCGTTGGCATCGCGCTTTTGCACCAGTGGATCGGTGGAGCCAGAAGCCGTCAGGCGGGTCGGCGCGGGCGTTACCGGCTGCACGCCCTGTGCCGCGGGCGCTGCCGGGGCGACGTCGGCGCCGGGTGTCTGGACTTGCACCTGGGTGTTCACGCCCGCGGCTGGCTGAACGGCCTGCGTAGTCTGCGCCACAGCTGCCGTGGCGGCGAATGCGGTGATAGCGGTACCGATCAGGAGCGTACGAATCTGGGTCATGGCAAATTCCTCTCTAAAGTTGTTGTGACGCGATCGAGCTATCTAGCGTCGCGCCGCGGCGCTTGCCGAAGGTCTATCGTGTCTGCTCAGAGCCGAACAAAATCCGGCAAGCTTTCCTGCTGAGACGCACTTTACGAGTCAAGTCATTTCGTGGCGACTGGTGTTACGCCACGTTTCACTTTCTGACGACCGCATAACATCTGCTTGCATTTGCTTGCGATGCCCTAGCACCGCATTGCAACGAGACAGCACGCCTTCTTGAGGGCAAGCTTGTGGCTTATCATGCGAACCCCTTGCCTGCAGGTGCAAAGCCCATGCCCAACCTCGTTTTCACGCTCACCGGCGACTACGTCGAATTACATAATCTGCTGAAGTTAACGGGACTCGCGGACAGTGGCGGCTCGGCAAAAATGATGGTGGCGGGCGGTGCTGTGACCGTGGACGGTCGCGTCGAAACACGTAAAACATGCAAGATCCGCGCGGGTCAGGTGGTGCTGCTCGGTGACACGCGAATCGCGGTTCACGAAGCGTGACGCGCGCCGCCCGCGTCGAACCACGAAAACCGGGAGCAGGAGCGGGCACCAAAAAGGTGCTTCTGCCATCGACATTGCCGCAGCCACGCAATAAGCTGTCAGTTTCGCCTGACAAACCTATTGGCTGACATCGCCGGTTGGCGCTGGTCCAGGACCAGCGCCAACGTCGCTGCGTTGCGCCGTCGCGAGGGCGGGGTGCCGTTGCGGCGGCATCGCCCGCGTCGCGGTGGCTTCGGTGGCTTCGGTGCCTCTGATCCCTCCGGTGCATCTTGCGCCGGCCGTGTCGTCATTCCGTCAACTTTGCGCGCTCCATGACTCAATCCGGCTTCACCCGGGTGGCCACCCGTCCGCCGACTTTCTCCCGCCACGCCGCCGACACCGCCCGGCTCGCCGCGCCACTCGCCATCGCGCAACTGTCGCAAATGGCGATGGCCGTCACCGACACGATCCTGCTCGGCTCGCTCGGCCCCGACGCGCTCGCGGCCGGCGGTTTGGGCGCCAATCTGTTCTTCGTCGTCGTGACGCTGCTGCAGGGCGTGCTGACGTCCGTCAGCGTGAGCGTCTCGCATGCGCGCGGCGCGCAGGACGAAAGCCGCGTGCCGCATATCTACTGGACCGGTTTCGTGCTCTCGGTGCTGCTGTCGGTGCCGGCGTTCGCGCTGCTGTCGTTCGCGACGCCGATCATGCTCGCGTTCGGCGAGCCGGCGCTACTCGCGCACAACGTCGGCGAATATGCGGCGGTGCTGCGCTGGGGCGCGCTGGGCAGTCTGATCGGCGTCGGTCTGATGCGCTCGTTTTTGCCGGCGATCGGCGCCGCGCGGCGGCTCCTGTGGGTGTCGCTCGTGAGCGTCGGCGTGAACGGCTTTCTGAACTACGGACTGATCCACGGCGCTTACGGCCTGCCGCGGCTCGGTTTCCTCGGCTCTGCCGCGGCGACTTCTATCACCGTCTGGCTGACCGCACTCGTGCTGATGGCGCTGTTGCACCTGCGGCCGCGCTATCGCCATTTCGTCGTCGCGACGCGCCCCAACGTCCCGCTGATGGGCGAGCTGTTCGGCATCGGCTGGCCCGTTGCAATCACATACGGCGTCGAGTCGACGCTCTTTCTGGCGACCGGCCTGATGGTCGGTCTGCTCGGCGAGTCGCAACTGGCCGCCCACCAGATCGCGCTGAACGTCGCGTCGGTGGCATTCATGGTGCCGCTCGCGATCGGCCAGGCGGCCAATGTGAGAGTCGGCTTCTGGTCAGGCGCCGGGCAGCCGCTCGCCGCGCGCCATGCGGGCTTCGTCGCGCTCGCGCTCGGCGTCGGCTTCATGACGCTGTCGGGGATCGTGCTGATCGCCGCGCCGCACTGGATCGTCGGCCTGTATCTGCATCTGGACGACCCTGCCAATGCCGCGACCGTGGCGCTTGCCAGTTCACTGCTTGGCGTGGCGGCAATTTTCCAGATCGTCGACGGCATGCAGACCGTCGGATCCGGTTGCCTGCGAGGTTTGAAAGACACGCGCATACCGATGATCGCCGCCGCGTTCGGCTACTGGGTGATCGGTTTTCCGACCGGCTATACGCTTGCGTTTCATTTCGGGCTCGGCGCTCGCGGTCTGTGGTGGGGACTCGCGGCCGGCCTCGCGAGCGTCGCATTGCTGATGACGCTGCGCTTTCACAAGCTGAGCTTGCGGCGCGTGCCGGCGGCGGAGGCGCCGCCTGCCGCATCGGTTTGAATGCGGCGGACGGACTCGTCGCTTGAAGCACGCACGCGCCTGCGTGGCAGCGCCGCTGTGCGAGAGGTCGGTGTTTGCCGTGTTGCCACGCTGCCGGGTCGCCGCGCTGCGGCACACCGGCACAACAACACGCCCTTCGAAACCGCTTGCGTCCGCAACGAGCCCACAGCAAGCTCTTCGCCGCAACGCTAAAATGTAGGGCTTTTTCGACGCGACGCGCGAACCTGCGCCCATCCGCCGAAGCTCCGCTTGCGCGCCTCACAAAGGACCGCGCCGCCGGCAGGTCCGCCATCCGCTGAGAACCTGCCCTTCTCTTGCGACGTAGCCGCAGCAACCCCGCGCCGCATACGCGGCGCCGACCCATGCTTCTCTTCTCGCCATAAAACATAACCAAGGACCTTGCCTCATGCTTGCCCGCATCACCCGTCTCTTTCCCCTTTGGGCCGTGCTCGTTTCGGTCGCCGCGTACTTCTCGCCGGCCTCGTTTTCCGGCGTCGCTCCGCACGTCACCACGCTCCTCACCATCATCATGCTGGCGATGGGCGTCACGCTGTCCGTCGCGGACTTTCAGCGCGTCTTCACACGGCCGGCGCCAGTGATCGCGGGCATCGTGCTGCATTACCTCGTGATGCCGCTCGCCGCCTGGGTGATCGCGAAGGCCTTGCGCATGCCGCCCGATCTGACCGCCGGCATGGTGCTGGTCGGCAGCGTGGCGAGCGGCACGGCGTCGAACGTGATGATCTATCTGGCGCGCGGCGACGTCGCGTTGTCGGTGACGATCAGCGCGTTGTCCACGCTCGTCGGCGTCTTCGCGACGCCGCTCCTCACGCGTCTCTACGTGGATGCGTCGATTGCCGTCGACGTCCACGGCATGCTGATGAGCATTCTGCAAATCGTCGCACTGCCGATCGTCGTCGGCCTCGTGGTCAATCATCTGTTCGGCAAGGCAGTTCGCAAAATCGAGCCGGCGCTGCCACTAGTTTCGATGGTCGCGATTGTGCTGATCATCGGCGCAGTGGTGGGCGGCACGCAAAAGAGCATTGCGTCGGTCGGCCTCGTAGTGATGCTGGGCGTGGTGCTGCATAACGGGATCGGTCTGCTCGGCGGTTATTGGGGTGGCCGTCTGCTCGGTTTCGACGAAGCCGTCTGCCGCACGCTCGCCATTGAAGTCGGCATGCAGAATTCGGGCCTCGCCGCAACGCTCGGCAAGCTGTATTTCACGCCGATCGCCGCGTTGCCCGGCGCGTTGTTTTCAGTCTGGCATAACCTGTCGGGCTCGCTTCTCGCGGGCTTCTGGGCAGGGCGTCCGGCGAAAGGCTCGACTCATGCCGACGGCGAACGCGTGCTGAACACCGAACACGTCTGACGGCTCGGAGCGACTTTCAACAACGATCGCGCTGTGGCTATGGCCGTGATGTTCGCCATCGCCACAGCAACGCCGCGCGCGGTAAAGCAGCCCACCGCCGCCGCCCGAATGCCGCGATGCGCATCCCGGCGGCGCGATTCCCCTTAGAATGGATTTCTCGGCGGCGCAGGGTGAAGCATCCACGCTGCCGCTACGAAAAGCCTGAACAACAAGGGGAAAAAGCGTGCAGTGGCATACAGAACAAAAGCAGACCGCGACGCACCGCAAGCGCGCAAGCGGCTTCGCGAGACATTTCTTCCTGCTGTGCTGCACGTCGGCAATTCTGACTGCGTGCGCAACCAAGCCTCCCGCCACCGCGTTCGACCGCACAGTCACTCGCGCGCTGCCCGCAACCGCGAACACGCCGCTTCGCGCGGCACTTGCACCGCTCGAAGCCGCTCATCCGGAGGAGTCGGGCTTTCGCGTGCTGTCGAGCGGCACCGACGCATTGCAGATGCGCATCGCGCTCGCCCGCGCGGCGACGAAAACGCTCGACATGCAGTATTACATCGCGAACGAGGACACCACCGGCAAGCTGCTGCTCGGGGCAGCGCTGTACGCGGCCGATCACGGCGTGCGCGTACGCATGCTGGTCGACGACCTGAACTTCAAGGACATCGACCGCATCATGGCGGGGCTGAATTCGCACGAGAACATCGAGATTCGTGTCTTCAATCCATTCGGCAGCGCGCATGAAGGCATGTTCGAGCGCACCACGAATCTCTTCACGCAGATTGGCCACTTCACGCGCCGCATGCATAACAAGGCGATGATCGCAGACAACCAGTTGGCGATTGTCGGCGGCCGCAATCTCGGCGACGAATACTTCAGCGCGAGCGAAGTGCTGCAGTTCCGCGACATCGACGTGCTCGCCGCCGGCCCGATCACCGCCGAAGTTTCCGCGAGCTTCGACGATTACTGGAACAGCAGCGTCGCCTACCCGCTGCGCGTGCTCAACAAGCAGAAATTCGCTCCGAAGGAACTCGACCAGACGCGCGACGATCTTCGACAGCATTGGCGTACGAACGCCGATCCGTACAACGCGAAGCCACTGAACGCGACGCCGCTCGCCGCGCAGATTTCCGGCAAACAACTCGGCCTCACCTGGGCGCACGCGGAGTTCAAAGTGGATCGGCCGGAGAAAATCGAAAGCCCGTCGCCGGACTACGTCAGCCCGCCGATGAAGCGCCTTGGTGACCTGATAAAAGATGCGCGCAAGGATTTTCTGGTCGTATCGCCCTACTTCGTTCCGCACGAAACAGGTGTCAAGGCGCTTGGCGCGCTCACGCACCGCGGCGTACGCGTAGCGATCCTGACAAATTCGCTTGCCGCCACAGACGCCGTGGCCGTGCAGGCCGGCTACAGTCCGTTTCGCGTGCCGCTCCTGCAACAAGGCGTCGAGTTGTACGAGTTCAAGCCGCGCCAGGAAACGCCCGTGGCGGGCTTCGCCGGCTCGCGTTCGCGCGCCAGTCTGCATGCGAAGACCTATGTGATCGACCGCCGGATCCTGGTGATCGGCTCGATGAACCTCGATCCGCGCTCGGCGCATCTGAATACCGAACTCGCGCTCGTGATCCACAGCCCGCAGCTCGCGGCGCAGGTCGCCGACATTTTCGATCGCGCTACGGCACCCGAGCAAAGCTATCGCGTGACGCTCGCGGACGACGCGCAACTCGCCTATCTTCGTTCGATCGGCGCGCCGCTGTCCCCGCTCGTGTGGATCGATGTGGAAGACGGCAAGCGCCGCACCTACATTTTCGACCCGCAGGCAGGGTTATACCGGAACGCGCTAACGGGGCTATTCTCACTATTGCCGGTCAACGCAGAACTTTAAAGCGGAGCTGAACCATGACTGAAGACGTACGAATGGAGCGCGACACGTTCGGTGAAATCGCCGTGCCGAATGCCCGTCTATGGGGCGCGCAAACGCAGCGCTCGCTGCAGAACTTCCGCATTTCCACGGAGAAGCAATCGCCCGAATTGATCACCGCGCTGGCCGTCATCAAGCGCGCCGCCGCGGAGGTAAACCTGGGTCTCGGCGTGCTGGACGAGACGAAGGCGCATGCGATCATGCAGGCAGCCGACGAAATCATCGACGGCAAGCATCCGGAAGAATTTCCGCTCGCGGTCTGGCAAACCGGCTCCGGCACGCAGACCAACATGAACCTGAACGAAGTCATCGCGAATCGCGCTAGCGAGCTGCTCGGCGGCGAGCGCGGCGAAGCGCGCAAAGTGCATCCGAACGACGACGTGAATCGCGGCCAGTCGTCGAACGACGTGTTTCCGACGGCCATGCACGTGGCCGCTGCATACGGCATCGTCAAGCATCTGCTGCCCGCGCTTAAGACGCTGCGCGACACGCTCGACGACAAGGCGAAGGCGTTCGTCGATATCGTCAAGATTGGCCGCACACACTTGCAGGACGCGACGCCGCTCACGCTCGGCCAGGAGTTTTCGGGCTATGTCGCGCAACTTGATCAGGGCATTCGCCATGTCGAATCGACGTTGCCGCATCTGTACGAATTGGCGCAAGGCGGCACGGCCGTCGGCACCGGTTTAAACGCGCATCCGCAATTCGCGGAGAAGGTCGCGGCCGCGATCGCTCAGCTCACCGGCGTGCCGTTCGTTTCGGCATCGAACAAATTCGAAGTGATGGCCGCGGCCGATGCGCTCGTGTTCGCCCACGGCGCGCTCAAGACGGTGGCCGCGAGCGTGAACAAGATTGCCAACGACATCCGCTGGCTCGCGAGCGGCCCGCGCTGCGGCCTCGGCGAGCTGTCGATCCCGGAGAACGAACCGGGCAGCTCGATCATGCCGGGCAAGGTCAATCCCACGCAGTCCGAAGCGTTGACGATGCTGTGCGCGCAGGTATTCGGCAACGACGTCGCGGTGAATATCGGCGGCGCGAGCGGCAACTTCGAGTTGAACGTATTCCGGCCGATGATCGCGCATAACGTGCTGCAATCGATCCGTCTGCTCACCGACGGCGCGCTCAGTTTCAACGAGAACTGCGCGGTCGGCATCGAGCCGAATCGCGAGCGGATCGACACGCTGCTCAACGAATCGCTGATGCTGGTGACGGCGCTCAATCCGCACATCGGTTACGACAAGGCCGCGCAGATCGCGAAGAAGGCGCACAAGGAAGGCACCACGCTGAAAGCGGCGGCGCTTGCGCTCGGCCATGTCACCGCACAGCAGTTCGACGAATGGGTGCGGCCGGGCGATATGGTCGGCCATTCGGCGCGTTGATCGGCGCGTGGTCGCTTCCGCGCTTTGCAGGGTTGGGCGACTCGCCGTGAGTCGCCCGGGTTGATTCGATATCGGCGGGTCGCTTAAATGGGCGCTTGTGGGCAGGGGGTCGCGGCTAGTGGCCAGGCTAGTGGTTCTCCGCCGGTGGCTCGCCGCCCGCTGCTTCCGAGCGCCTGGCCCAGCGCCCGCCAGGCGTCGTTCAAACCTTACCCTGCGCCACTTCTTCCGGCTTCAGTTCGACGATCGCGTCAAGCGCTTCCTTCACGTCCATCGCGTACTTCGCGAGGCGCTTCTGCTCGCCGGTCTCGGGCACAAACGACGGCACCTGCACCGGATGCCCGTTCTCATTCACCGCCACCATTACCACGAGGCAATCGGTGGTTTGCAGCAACTCGCCACCCTTCGGGTCGCCAGCCTGCACCGACACATGGATGTGCATGCTGGTGCGCCCCGTCGCCACCACGCGAGCGCGCAATTCGACGAGGTTGCCCACCAGAATCGGTCGACGGAAACGGATATTGCCGACGCTCACCGTCACGCAATAACGCCCCGACCACACCGCCGCGCATGCATACGCGGTTTCGTCGATCCACTTCATCAGCGCGCCGCCGTGCACCTTGCCGCCGAAGTTGACCGAGCTCGGTTCGGCGAGAAAACGGAAGGTAGTTTCGGAACGTTCCAGCGGCGCTGAGAGATGGGTGCTCATCTTGACTCCGGTCAATCGGATGCATTGAAAGGAGGCGATTATACGAGCGCAATATTGACGGCGTCGCCACTTATCGGGCATGGGGATGCGGAATTATTTCGTCCGACGCGCCGAGCCTCGCGACGCGCTGCCGCTCAGCGAGGTCAGTCGCCGCTTTGGCTGCTGCTTGGTTTATCCAGTACGGCGACGCCGCCCGGTTCGCTCGACCGCAGCGATGCGTTCACCGCTGCCGTTCAGCGAGACTCCTCGGCCGCTTGGACGGCCGCCACGGCATAGTCCGCGGACGAGCGCGCAGCCGCCGACATGAACCGTTCGCGATACTCGAGCGGCAGCACGCCGAAGCGCCGCACGAACGCGCGCCGCAAGTTCTGCTCGCTGCCGAAACCGCAATCGAGCGCGATGCGTTTGAGCGGCCGGCGCGATTCGGCCAGTGCCCGTGAGGCCGCTTCAAGACGCAACGCGGAGACGGTTTTCGCCGGAGTACGCCCGACCTCGTCGACGTAGCGGCGCGCGAAGGTCCGCGGCGTCATGCGGGCGCGCTCGGCGAGCCGCTCGACCGTCAGATCTTCGCGCAAATGGGCGGCCATCCAGCTATGCAAGGCCTCGAACGGCCCTTGCGCCGACGCCTGCGCCGCCAGTGCCGCGCTGAACTGCGACTGCCCGCCGGGCCGCTTCATGAAAACGACGAGGCGCCGCGCGGCCTGCATCGCGACGGCGTGGCCCAAGTCTTCTTCGATCAGTGCGAGTGCGAGATCGATGCCCGCCGTCACGCCCGCCGACGTCCAGACCGCGCGTTGCCCTTCACCTCCGGCTCCGTCAGGGTCTGCGTCGCGGATAAAGATCGGATCGGCATCGACACGAACATTCGGAAAGCGGCGCGCGAGATGCGGCGCCTCGCGCCAGTGCGTGGTCGCGCGGCGGCCGTCGAGCAGCTCGGCCGCCGCCAGATAGAACGCGCCCGTGCACACGGAGCACACCCGTCGGGCGCGCGGCGCGTTGCGCCTGATCCACGCGACGAGTTCCGGTTGCAGCGTGCAGTGCTGATCGACCGGAACGCCGGGGACGATAAGTGTGTCGATCGGCTCGGCGTCGAGCGAATCGAGTCGTTCTGTCACGACCGGCAGGCCCGGAAAGGTCTGCAGAACGCCGCCGTCGATCGAGGCGACGGTCATGCGGTAGGCGGCTGGTCGCGTGCGCGGCGGTGCGGGCGAACCGCCGTCGCCCGCGGCCATCGTCAGTTCGGCGCGCCAGAACGCTTCCAGCGGTCCGCATGCGTCGAGCAACACGAGATCCGGCGCGACAGCAAACACGATATGACGCACGCTCATCGCGCAACCCCTTCCGCCGCGCGGCGCTTGGACGACCGTGCATAGGCCAGCGTGGCGAGCGCTGCCGCACCAAGCAGCGGAAAGATCGCCGCGTTGATCGTCGCCCAGCCGAAGCGCGCGAGCAGTTGCCCGGCGAACAGCGAACCGAGCGCGGAGCACGCAAACGTCGTGAATTCGCTGGTGGCCTGCGTCTTGGCCCTTTCCGACGGCCGGTACGATTGCGCGAGCAGCGTCGAGCCTCCTACGAACATGAAGTTCCAGCCGACGCCGAGACACGCGAGCGCCGCGTAGAAATGCGGCAGATCCGTCGAACGCAACGCGAACACGCCGCACAATGCCGATAGCCCGATCCCCGCGCCGATCACCGGCAGCACGCCGAAACGTTTGATGAGCCGCGCCGAAAACAGCGACGGCGCAAACATGCCGACCAGATGCCACTGGATGATCGCCGCGCCTTCGCCGATGGTGTGCCCGCACGCGACCGCCGCGATCGGCGTGGCGGTCATCACAAACATCATCACGGCATAGCCGAGCGCGTTGTTGGCGAGCGCCGCCGCGAAGATCGGCTGTCGCACGATCTCGCCGAGCGGCCGCGCGGCGTCATGCGTGCCGGCCACCGCCGGCGCAGGTGCAATGTCGCGATAAAGCAGCATCAGCAGCACGATCGACGCGAGGCCGAGTCCGGTGACGAGCGCATACGAACCGGCGAAAGCCACCGGCTCCAGCCAGTCCTTGCTCCACGCGGCGAGCAGCGGGCCGCACACGGCCGCGACCACGCCGCCCGTGAGCACCGTCGAGATAGCGCGGCTCTTGCCTTCGACCCCGACGGCGTCGGCGGCGGCGAGCCGGTAGTACTGCGCGAACGCCTGAAACACGCCGACCGTCGCGGTGCCTGCGCAAAAGGCCCAGAAGTCGTGATGAAAGATCGCCCACACGGAAACGGCCCCGCCCAGCGCGCCGACGCCCGCGCCGAGCACGAAGCCCGCCCGGCGTCCGATGCGCGCCATCAGAAACGACGCGAAGATGGTCGTGAGCGCCGCCGCCACGGTGATCAGGGAGAAAGGCAGCGTGGCGAGCGCCTTATCGTCCGCGAGCGTGTAGCCGACGAGGCCCGTCAGTGTGAGATCGATCGACACCGACGATGTGTACAACGCCTGGCATATGGCCAGCACACGGGCAGCGCGACGGCCATGCGGGTCGGAGCCGCGCAGGTCTGCGGAATCGTCGGGAAAATCGGAAGCGGCAGTGGAAGAAGAAACGGTAACGGCAGGCGGCATGGATGGGTCCGGGGGCGAAAGTGGCCGATGGAGCTTGGTGCCTTGGTGGACTTGGTGGACTTGGTGGCCCTAGGTGGCCCTGGATGGCCCTGGATGGCCTCACTAGCCTGAGCGGCACTAGTGACTCCAGTGGCCTGGATAGGCCCAGGTGGCAAAAGCGTCATCGTCACATGACTGCGCGTGGCAGCAATGACAATGATGCATCACTTTCTGCCAGCCACGTCCGTTCCCCCAACCCAGGCGCTGACGCTGCGACGCCCCTACTTGTGGAAGGTGATGCCTTCGTCGATCGTGCCGTACATGGTGACGCTACCGGTGCCCGACGCCGAGCCGGAACCGCCCTGCGCGCAGGCGCTCAGCATCACAATCGACGCGACCACGGCCAAAACTGTTTTCATAACTGCGTTCCCGCAAAGACAGGCGTCGATTCTAGCCTGGCGCGGCAAGCGCCTGCACGGGCAAGGCTTAGCGTCCGGGCGTCCGGGCGTTCGGGCGCACAGGCAAAAGTGCGGCCGGCTCGCAACCGCATTCTCGTAGCTGCTGCAATCCACTGTTCACGCTAAGCTGAAACATCGAATGCACTGGCCGCGTACAGTGGCTGCATGACAACGTTGCGCCGCCCGCGCATCGAAAACCGTCCAGCACACCGGAGACGCCCAATGCCCGCCATCCTCGTAGACGAACACAATCATTTTCCCGGCCTGAGCCGGATCGGCGCGCTGCTCGCCGATCCCGGCCGCGCGGCCATGTTGTGGGCGCTGATGGACGGCAGCGCCCGGCCCGCCGGCGAACTGACGATGATTGCGGGACTGTCGCCGTCGGCGGCCAGCGCGCATCTCGCGCGTCTCACCGACGGCGGCCTGCTCGCCCTCGAAGTGCGCGGCCGGCATCGCTATTTCCGGATTGCGTCGGCCGACATTGCGGCGTCTATCGAAGCGCTCGCCAATGTCGCGCAAGTCAGCGCGCCACAGCGTCCGGTGCCGCGCCCGGTGCGCACCGTCCCGACCGAAATGCGCTACGCGCGCACCTGCTACGACCATATGGCCGGCGAGCTGTCGGTACGTGTGTTCGAGCGGCTCATCGGACGGGGACTGCTGGCCTTGAACGGGGCGTCGCTCGAAGCCACGTCCGAGGGCACCGCCCGCTTCGCCGACTGGGGCATCGACCTGTCGGCGCAGCGCAGTCGCCGGCGCCGCTTCGCATGCACCTGTCCCGACTGGAGCGAGCGCCGCCCGCATCTTGGCGGCGCGCTCGGCGCGGCATTGCTCGACTCCTGGGCGGCTCATGGCTGGGTGGAACGCACCGAACGGCCGCGGATTTTACGCATCACGCCGACCGGGCATACACATTTCGACGCGTTTCTCGCTGAGTAGCCGACGGGGGCCGGAAGGCTTGGGAGTGGTTCCTCTTGCCGTCCCCTGAAGCTCGCATGAAGCCCCTAAACCCGGCGCTCACCGGATCGAGACCTTTTGTTACCGGTGGTGAGCCGGGCTTACAAAAGTGGGGGCCTTGAAACAAGCGCTGCGGGTACAGTGGTTCACGGATGCTGCGCGTGCATCGTCCGTCGGAGAACGAATCATGAGAATCAGGACCCCACAGCTACCGTCAAGACGTCGCATCGGCTACGCGTTCATCGCCACGGCAGCTTTTGTGCTGGCGACGCAAGTCGCGCTCGCGCAAGAACCCGCTCCCGCGCCGCAAGGCGTCGCGACGGCGAACACCGATCCGCCGGGGCGCGTCGCGCGCCTGAACTATATGGCCGGAACCGTGACCGCGGAGCCTGCGGGCGCCGCCGACTGGTCGTACGCACAGATCAACCGCCCTCTCACGACCGGCGATCAGTTGTGGAACGATCAGAACGCCCGCTCCGAACTGCATATCGGTTCGACGGCCGTGCGCCTCGGGCAATCCACCAGCCTCGATCTGCTCAATCTCGACGACAACGGCGCGCAGTTGAAGGTCGCGCAAGGCACGCTGTCAGCGCACGTCCGGGAATTGCCGCCGGGCTCATCGTACGAAATCGACACGCCGAATCTGGCTCTCGGCCTGAACGGTCCTGGCGATTACCGCGTCGACGTCGCGCCGGACGGCAGCAGCACCACCGTCACGGTTCGCGACGGCAGCGCGACCGCGTATGGCGACGGCGGACAGGTGCCGGTCGCGGCCGGCCAGCAGATCCGTTTTGCCGGCACCAATCTGCAAACGCTCGCCGGCAATGGCGCGCCGGGCCGTGACAGCTTCGATCAATGGGCCGCGAGCCGTGACGCCGCGGAAGACCGCTCAGTGTCGGCGCGGTATGTATCGCGCGAAATCCCGGGTTATCAGGACCTCGACGCCAACGGCACGTGGCGCAGCAGTCCGCAATACGGCGAAGTATGGGTGCCGCGCTCGACGCCTGTCGGCTGGGCGCCGTATCACGACGGCCATTGGGTATGGCAGGCGCCGTGGGGCTGGACCTGGGTCGACGACGCGCCGTGGGGCTTTGCGCCCTACCACTACGGCCGCTGGGCTTACGTCGACGATTCCTGGGCATGGGTGCCGGGCCCGGTCGTGGCCAGCGCGCCGCCCGTCTATGCGCCTGCGCTGGTGGCTTTCGTCGGCGGCAGGGGCGCGGGAGGAGTCGACTGGGGCGTGAACCTGGCGATCGGCGGCGCGGTGGCGGCTGGTGTCGCGTGGTTCCCGCTCGGACCGGGCGAACGGTGGCAGCCGCATTGGGGCGGTCATGATCACTGGAGCCCACGTTACTACGAGCGCGTGAACCAGACGACGGTCATCAACAACTACAACCGCAACGTCACCAACGTCCGCAATACGTACGTCAACTATCGGGCTCCGCGCGCCGTGACGGCAGTGCCGGCGACGGCTTTCGTGCATGGACAGCCCGCGGGACGCTTTGCGCAGAAGGTGGATCCCGCGCAGTGGCGCAACGCGCGGATCAATCCGGGCGCTCCGGGCATCGCACCGGTGCGCGAGAGTTTCGGACCGGGTCAGCGCAACGCCAATTACCGGCCGCCAGCGGGCGTGATCACCCGTCCGGTAGTCGCGACGCGCAGTCCGTCGATGCCGCCCGCTTACCGGGATGGCCTCGCACAGCGGTTCGCGCAAAACGGCGGACGTGTGCCTGGCGCGGGACAGCCGATCGTGCGGGCATCAGTCCCGGCGCGCATGGCTGGCCGGCCCGGTACATTGCCGATGCAGAACGTGCGGGTCGTGCAGTCGCACCTTCCGGGACGAGTGCTTGGAGCGGCCGCGGGAGCACCGGCCCCCCAGCCGGAGCACGGCGGGCGACCCGGGCCGGGCGCTTCGGGCGGTACTTTTTCGGGGAGTGCTCTGAACGGCGGTGCTCTGAATGGCGGGCAACAGCCTGGGCACCGGCCGGGCGAAGCGCCTGTCAGAGGTCAACCGGAGCACGCAGGCGGGCAGCAGGAGCGGCCCGGGATGCCTGGGCAGGCAAACGGACAGCAGCCGGGCGCAGCGGGCGTGTCGTCGAACGGTGTGCCGCGTCCGCCGCAGGCGACCGGCGGCAACACTGGCTTTGCGCAACAACGCGGAATAGCTGCCCGGCAACCTGGCCGGCAGCAAAGCCAGGCAGCTGCCCTGACTGGACGCCATGAGCCCATCTGGACACAACCGCATGAGCCAATGGCAGGTCAAGCACAGCAAAGCCGGCAGCGAGGCGGCGAAGATCCGCGGGCGCCTAGGGGAAACCTCGCGCAGCAGGCTGGCGCTCAGCCGAACGCAGCGACGCACCAAGGCGACCTGCCACGTCCTGCGCAAAATGCGGCGAGTGTGCAGCAGCCACGCGCGGCGCAAGATCAGATGAAGCAGGCACGCGGCCGTGGGGCGGTTGAGCGACCGCAGTCGGAGCCGCGTCAGAAGTCAGATACGCAACCGCAGGCCCAACAGGTGCCTCGTCCCGAGTTTCATCCGCAGCCAGCCCAGCCGCGCCCAGAGCCACGCCAGCAACCGCAGGCCCAACAGCCCCGTCCGCAACCTCAGCCGCAACACGGTGAGCAGCATTCCGGTGGCCACGACGAGCATCACAGGGGTTGAGCGCCCTTCTTCATTGCCACAGCTCCGTATCGGCATAAAAAAAGCCCCCGCGATTTCCACGCGGGGGCTTTTCCTTCAGATGCCTCAAACAGCCATCGGCGCGGTCAGCGGTTCGTGATGCCGATAGCCGACGAGCGAGAAATCCGTCGGCTCGATCTTCTCGAGCCATTCCGGTTCGTACACACCGGTCTTCGCGTAGTCCGGCACCCGGTCGGAAATCGTGAGCGTCGGGCTGTCGTACGGTTCGCGCGTGAGTTGCTGCTTCAGCATGTCAAGCTGGTTCTCGTAGATGTGCGCATCGCCGATGAAATAGGTAAACCAGCGCGGCGTGTAGCCCGTCAAGCGTCCGACCAGGTGCAGTAAGGCCGCGCCTTCGGTCAGATTGAACGGCGTGCCGAGCCCGACATCGTTGCTGCGGATATACAGACAGAGCGAGATTTCGCGCCGCGCGACATTCGGCAGGAACTGATAAAGCAGATGGCACGCCGGCAACGCGATCTGATCCAGCACCGCAGGGTTCCATGCATGAAACAGAATTCGCCGGTCCGACGGGTTCTGCATTATGGTGTCGAGGCACTGGCGCAACTGGTCGATTGCCTTATACAGCAGCACTTTGCGGCTGCCGTTTTCGTCGAATTCGGTGACCGCCCGGAAGCCGCGCGCGGCCGCATCGGCAAGCTGCGCGCTCGCGCTGGCATCGAGCACCTTGTAGGCCGGCCACTGGCGCCACTGCACGCCGTACACGTCGCCCAGATCGTCCGGACCCTCACGGTATGGATTCGCAAGCCATTGCGGACTCTGGTTGGCGTTCGCGTCCCACACCTTGCAGCCGAGGTCGCGGAAATCCGCCGCGCTGCGCGACGCGCGCAGGAAACCGACCAGTTCGCCCACGGCCGACTTGAATGCCAGCTTTTTCGTCGTGACCGCTGGGAAACCCTGCTGGAGATCGAAGCGCAACATGGCGCCCGGCATGCTGATGGTACGGATGCCCGTGCGGTTCTCCTGCCACGTGCCAGTGTCGAGAATCGTGCGGACAAGGTCCAGATATTGTTTCATGCGGGTTCCTTCGACGCGGCGCGAGCCGAAAGCGGTGCGCCGCGAGATTGAGCGGAAAACCCGATTTTACCAAGCGCGGCCGGCTGACGCCGACGCCGACGCCGCGAGCGAGAGATCTATCGAGGGAAAGCGCGGTTATGTGACATGCGCAGCCGTGACCGGCACACGAGCGACATCGATAGCAGCGACTCACAGCAACGACATGCACCGCGGGAACGCGCACAACGCAAAACCGCGCGCCCAACGCCTACGCGTCGGAGCCGCTCCGCCGGCCAGCGCGTGGGCGTTCAGAATCGCGGCGCGCGCCGCCGGATCAAAGATGCGGCACCGATGCCGGCAACGTACCGTGCGGCGACGCAAGCGGTTCGCTTTCCATGTGACGCATGCCGTGCGAGCACAGCAGCCGGTACAGCGTGACGCGGGAAATACCGAGTTCCTGCGCCGCGTCGCCGAGACGCCCGCGGTGACGCAACAGCGCAAGTTCGATCGCCTGACGCTCGGCCGCTTCACGCGCCTGCGCGAGCGAAACCGGTACGATCTCGACATACTCGGCGAGTTCGAGATCGCGCGCGGTGATCGCGCGCCCCTCCGACATGACGATCGCGCGGCGCACGCGATTGATAAGCTCGCGCACGTTGCCCGGCCAGCCGTAGTTGTGCAGCGCCGCGATGGCGTCCGGCGCAAAGCCGCGCAAACGGCGGCTCGCGTCTTTCTTGAAACGTTCCAGCATGTGGCGGGCGAGCAGTTCGATGTCCTTGCCGCGCGCGCGCAGCGGCGGTTCGTCGATTTGCAGCACGCACAGGCGGTGATACAGGTCCGAGCGGAAACGGCCTTCGATCATGGCGGCCGTCATATCGACGTGCGTTGCGGAAATGATCCGCACGTCGACATCGATCGCGCTATGACCGCCCAGCCGTTCGACCTTACGCTCCTGAAGGAAGCGCAGCAGGCTCGCCTGGCTTTCGAGCGGCAGGTCGCCGATTTCGTCGAGGAAAAGCGTGCCGCCGTTGGCCGCTTCCACCCGGCCGATCTTGCGCTGGTTCGCGCCGGTGAAGGCGCCGCGCTCATAGCCGAATAGTTCGGACTGCAGCAAATGCGGCGGGATCGCGCCGCAGTTGATCGGTACGAACGGCGCGTTGCGCCGCGCCGAGCGTTCGTGAATCGCGACCGCCGTCAATTCCTTGCCGGTGCCCGATTCGCCCGAGATAAAGACCGGCGCGTCCGTCATCGCCACTTTGCGGATCGAGCGGAATAGCGCGAGCATCGCGTCGCACGAGCCGACCATTTCGCCTTCGGCACCTTGCGAGGCGTCGTTCGAAGCGGGTTCGCCGAGCGAAATCATGCCGTATGCGTGACCAACGGAATCGACGATCCGGTCACCGGAATAAGGCACGGTCACATAGTCGAAACAATAGTCGCGCACGAGACGGCGCAGCGCCGCGTCCTGAAGTTGCCCGGGCATGGTCGCAGCGACCCAGCCGACGTTCGGCATGGTCAGGCAGGATTCGAAGGCAGCGATTTCATGCGGCTGGAAATGGCTGGAAAGATCGAGCAGGCCACCCGCTGCCGAACCGGCGCGTACGGCCCGGCGCGCGTCGCGCGCCGATCCCACCACTTCCACATGCCAGCCGCGCTGGTGGAAGCGGGTGTTCAGTTCCGCGCTTGGCTCTCGCGAAACGTAAATCAGTTGCCGCGTTGCGGGTTCCATTATTCAGATCCTCTCGTCAACGAACGTTAAGGATGATGCACGCACCTGAACCGCAATTCAGACACGCTGACCCATTCGGGATTCGCAAATAGCAAAAACCGAACGGCCATTCCATTCCGTGCGGACAGCTGATCCCCAGAAAGCGGCGTGTGTGTTTGAGACGGCCCGTTAGCGGGCTTTTTTTAAAATTGAGGCTCTTTCCGAGAGCTTACTATACGCGCGCGGCTTGGAAAACAATTATGCGAATTTAATCCGCCTGCCCTTGTCCAGCAAGGCGCGCGCGTCGATAGATAAGTAATCAACTTACGAATAACGAATTGTGGAAGCGCTTTTCTCATACATAGCGGCGCAGGTAGTTCGTACCGCTGCAATTAACGCTTAATAGGTATTTTCTTCTCGCCGCTTCAGAGCTGAAACGTTTCCAACGCCTTTGTTTAATCCGATTGCGCGATGGGCGAGTTGCAACCCTATGCACCAATGGATTGCGAGCGGTGGCACATGTTTCGCTAATTGCTACGCATGACGGGAGACTCATCATGCGATCAGCTTTATTGCTTGCCGATTCGGTCCGCGTGGCGTTGTACGCGGCATTTTCCTGCGCATCCGTCGTGCTCGCCGCACCCGGCAGACTGGACGCCCGGGAAAGCTTTGCGTTGATGTCCAGCGGACCGGCCGCACGTCTGGTCATCGGCAGCGCCGCGCTCGAGCTGCGCTCACGGACTACCGGCTCTTCCGCGAGCCATTCGCTCGACAGCGCGTCGCGCATTGTCCCCGTCACGGATTTCTCACTCGCCGGCCACACACTCACGCGGCATGGCCGCAGTTCGTTCGGCTTGGTGATGGTAGGCGCGGCGCGCCCATGTGGCATGGTCGGCGCGGCGGCCGCGCCACCGCGACGCCCGCGCGCGAATGGCGCAACCGTCACGTTATGGGATGAAATTGCTCCGCCATTGCCACTGCCGATTCCTGCCGCCGCCGCGCATGCTGGGGAAGGCAGCGCGGCTAACTATCGCCGCGAATAGCCGAGCGTTGCGGCTGAACCGAGCATGTCTGAGCGGCAGCCCGAGCACGCCCGTCAGGTAGAATCGGTCCGGTTACGTTCCCCCTTCCATTCAATGACGACGCTCACCCTGATCGTCGCTCGCGCCAACAATGGCGTGATCGGCCGCGACAACCAGTTGCCCTGGCGACTCCCCGAAGACCTCGCCTTCTTTAAGCGGACGACGATGGGCGCGCCCATCATCATGGGCCGCAAGACGCATGAGTCGATCGGCAGGCCGTTGCCGGGACGCCGCAACATCGTCGTGACACGGGATGCTGCGCGGCGCTTTCAAGGTTGCGACGCAGCCACCACGCTCGCCGAAGCGCTCGAGCTCGCCGCGCAGGACCAGGCGCCGGAAGCGTTCCTGATCGGCGGCGCGCAGCTGTATGTGGAAGGGCTGCGTCTCGCGGACAAACTGATCGTGACCGAGATTTCCGCCGATTTCGAAGGCGATGCGACGTTCCCGGCAGTCGATTCGAACGAATGGGAAGAAGTCGCGCACGAAACGCATCGCGCAGATGCACCGAACGATTTCGACTACGCGTTCGTCACATATAAGCGCAAAAGCCGCTGAGGCGAGCCGCATCAGCGCGGTCAGGCACGTCGCCAGATGCAAAACGCCACGCAAACTTGCGTGGCGTTTTCGTTTGTACCGCTAAAGCGCCGCAAAAAACCGCTCACTGCCCCGCGATCGTCATACGTTCGATCAACACCGAGCCCGTCTGCTTGGTGCCTCGCGTGATCGTATCGGCGCCGATCGCCACAATATGGCGGAACATCTCCTGCAAGGTGCTCGCGACGGTGATCTCCTCGACCGGATACTGGATCTTGCCGTTCTCGACCCAGAAGCCGGACGCGCCGCGCGAATAGTCGCCCGTCACGTAGTTCACGCCCTGCCCCATCAGTTCGGTCAGCAACAGGCCTGTGCCGAGCTTCCTCAGCATCTCCTCGAAGTCGTCTTCCGCGCGCGTGTCCGAACTCCGCAGCGACAGGTTGTGCGACCCGCCCGCATTGCCGGTGGTCTGCATGCCGAGCTTGCGCGCCGAATAGGTGGACAGGAAATAGCCTTCCACGACGCCGTCTTTCACGACCGAGCGCTGCCGCGTGCGCACGCCTTCTTCGTCGAACGGCGCACTGCCCATTGCGCGCGGCACATGCGGATCTTCGACGATCTGCACATGCGGCGCGAACACCGGCTTGCCGAGACTGTCGACGAGGAACGACGTCTTGCGGTACAGCGCGCCGCCGCTGGTGGCCTGCACGAACGCACCGAGCAGACCCGCGGCGAGCGGCGCCTCGAACAGCACCGGCACCTTGCGCGTATCGAGGCCGCGTGCGCCGATGCGCGCGAGCGCGCGTTGCGCCGCGTAACGGCCGACCGCTTCCGGATCGGCCAGTTGCTCGGCGCTGCGGGTGGATGTGTACCAGTCGTCGCGCTGCATGTTGCGGCCGCTGCCGGCAATCGGCGCGCACGCGATGTAATGACGCGAGTACGGATAGCCCGCGAGGAAACCTCGCGACGTGGCGAGCACGAACTGCGAGTGCTGCGCCGACACGCTCGCGCCTTCCGAGTTCTTGATCTGCGGATCGGTTGCGAACGCGGCGTCTTCCGCGCGACGGGCAATTTCCACGGCTTCGTCGGCGGACAGATTCCACGGGTGATAGAGATCGAGATCGCGCGGCTCGGTTTCGAGTAGCTCCGATTCGGCGAGGCCCGCGCAATCGTCTTCCGCCGTGAAGCGGGCAATGTTGTACGCCGCCGCGACCGTGTCCTTCAGCGCTTGCGACGAAAAGTCCGACGTGCTCGCGTTGCCGCGCTTGTTACCGATGAAAACCGTCACGCCGACCATCTTGTCGCGGTTGTGCTCGATCGTCTCGACTTCGCCGCGCCGCACGGAGACGGACAGGCCATCGCCTTCGGAAATTTCGGTTGCCGCGTCGGTGCCCCCGAGCGACTTCGCGTGACGAAGGATGTCCGAGGCGATTTCCTTCAGTTCATCCTGGGTATGCGGAAAAAAGCGCTGCTTGACGTCCATGTCTGCTGCCATTGTCGTTGCCGTCCTGTTCGGGGCCGAGCGGCCCTTGGGTGTTCGCACATGCCGCGCGACTTGCGTGCGCCTCGTGAGCTGCTCGTACGCGCGTCAGTGCCAGTGTCAGTCTGCATTTGTTGTGCGTTCGAGTGCACTCACGCATCCCGCGATCATAGCAAGCTAAGCGCTGGCGTACCTGGCATTCGCTGCCCGCTTTGCGCGCGGTCCGCTGCCGTGCACGGCGGCGCAACCGGTTCGCCGGGCCCGGCACGCTACAATATCGGCATGACACGCAAAACCCGCATTCAACCCATCGAATCCGCCGAGCCGGAAGTCGACGAAAACGGCTACGACCGTCCCAGCAAGTCCCAGCTCAAGCGCGAAATGCACGAGTTGCAGGAGCTGGGCTCGGCGCTGATCGCACTGCCGAAAGACGCGCTCAAGCGTATGCCGATGCCGGAAAAACTCGACGACGCCGTGCGCGAGGCACGCCGCATCACTGACCACGAAGGCAAGCGCCGTCAGGTGCAATACGTTGGCCGCGTGATGCGCTCGCTGCTAGACGAAGAAACCGCCGCGCTGCGCACCGCGCTCGACACGTATAACGGTGTCAATAAGGCAGAAACGGCCAAGCTGCACTGGATCGAGCGCACTCGCGAAAAACTGCTCGCCGACGACGCCGCGCTGACGGATTTCATCCGCCAGCATCCGAACGCCGATCCGCAGCAAGGCCGCACGCTAATCCGCAACGCCCGCAAGGAAGCGGAGCAGAACAAGCCGCCGCGCTATTTCCGGGAGTTGTTCCAGTGGATCAAGAACGCGGACGGACCCGCAGCCGCGACCGATTCCGATGCCGACGACGCCCTGGAAGACGACGATGACGACCGCGACGCCTGACTCCACGCTCAAGCTCAAGCGCAATCACCCGGACGAGATTCTGATCGGCCTCGTGTCGATCAGCGACCGCGCATCCACCGGCGTCTACGAGGACAAAGGCATTCCGGCCTTGCAGGAGTGGCTCGGCGCGGCCCTGAGTTCGCCGTGGCAAGTGGTCACGCGCCTCATTCAGGACGACGCGCCAACCATCTCCGCAACGCTCACGGAACTCGTCGATGAAGTCGGCTGCGATCTTGTGCTGACCACGGGCGGCACCGGCCCGTCGCGCCGCGACGTGACGCCGGAGGCTACGCTCGCAGTCGCCACGAAGGAAATGCCGGGCTTCGGCGAACAGATGCGGCAGATCAGCCTCCATTTCGTGCCGACCGCGATTCTGTCACGCCAGGTCGCGGTGATCCGCGAAACGGCGGATCACGCGGCGCTGATCATCAATCTGCCCGGTCAGCCGAAGTCGATCAAGGAAACACTGGAGGGCTTGCGCGATGCCGAAGCCGGCGGCGCGGTGAAGGTGCCGGGCATTTTCGCGGCGGTGCCGTACTGCATCGATCTGATCGGCGGGCCGTATGTGGAGACCAACGCCGAAGTGGTGAAGGCGTTCCGCCCAAAGAGCGCGGTGCGCGCGCCCCGGACGGACTGAGTTATTGCGCGCTTGTTGCGGGCTTGTTACGCGCCTATTACGTGCTTATTGTCTGCTTATTCCGCGTTCATGGAAGCGTCGGGCGTGGGCGGAATCAAAAAATGCTCGCGGTAGTACTTGAGTTCGTCAATCGACTCGTGGATGTCGGCCAGCGCCGTGTGCAGCGCGCGCTTCTGAAAACCCTTGTAGATGACCGGCTGCCAGCGGCGGCACAACTCCTTGAGCGTGCTGACGTCGAGGTTGCGGTAATGGAAGAAGCTCTCCAGTTTCGGCATCCAGCGCGCCATGAAGCGGCGGTCCTGGCAGATCGAGTTGCCGCACATCGGCGATTTGCCGGGCGGCACATAAGCGCTGAGGAATTCGCGGATCTGCTCGGTGGCATCGGCTTCGCTCACCGTGGAAGCTTTCACCCGGTCGATCAGTCCTGACCGGCCGTGAGTGTTCTGATTCCACTGGTCCATTTTCGCGAGCGTCTCGTCGCTCTGATGAATCGCGAGAACCGGGCCTTCGACCATTCTGTCGAGCGTCGAATTCGTCACCACTACCGCGATTTCGATGATGCGGTCCGAGTCGGGGTCGAGCCCGGTCATTTCCATGTCCAGCCAGATGAGATTCATGTCGCTGCGCACGAGCGGCAGCTGTTTGGCGGATTCGAGGATGTCAGTCATGAAGGCAGCCCTGATGGCCGGGCAGGAAGCTTGCGGGAAGCCCCGTTGCTGCGGCGGTTGTTCGTTTGAGATGGTTTGAGCATGTCCCGCTGCGAGGCGGGAAGAAACATATAATTCTCGCATAGATACCACGGAATCCACGGATGCCTACCCTGTACTTCACCGTCCTGTTCGTCGTCGCCGTCGTGGCGATGGTCGGCACCAAGCTGTGGCTCGCGTCGCGGCAGATCCGCTTCGTCGCTCGTCATCGCGAGCAGGTGCCGAGCCAGTTTGCCGGCACCATCGCGCTGACTGCGCACCAGCGCGCCGCCGACTACACCGTCGAGCGTACGCGTCTCACGATGATCGAGATCGTCGTCGGCGCCGCGGTGCTGATCGGCCTCACGCTGCTCGGCGGCGTGCAGGCGCTCGACCTCGCAATCACGGACTGGCTGGGCCGCGGCTACGTCGGGCAGATCGCACTCGTCGCCGCCGTGATCGCGATTACGAGTGCAATCGATCTGCCGTTCGATTACTACCGGCAATTCGTGATCGAGCAACGCTTCGGCTTTAACCGGATGAGCAAGCGCATTTTCATCGTCGACCGGTTGAAGGGCGTGTTGCTCGGCGCCGCGTTTGGCCTGCCGCTGCTCTTCGTCGTGCTGTGGCTGATGAACCAGGCCGGCAACTTCTGGTGGCTGTGGACGTGGATTGTCTGGGTCGTCTTTCAGATGCTCGTGTTGGTCCTCTATCCGTCGTTTATCGCACCGCTTTTCAACAAGTTCGAACCGCTCAAGGACGAAGCGCTGAAAAGCCGCATCGAGGCGCTGATGAAACGCTGCGGCTTCGCGGCCAAGGGCCTCTTCGTGATGGACGGCAGCCGCCGCTCCGCACACGGCAATGCGTACTTCACCGGCTTCGGCGCGGCCAAGCGGATCGTGTTTTTCGATACACTGCTCGCGCGTCTGTCGGGCAGCGAGATCGAAGCCGTGCTCGCGCATGAGCTCGGCCACTTCAAGCGCCGTCACGTGATCAAGCGGATGCTCGTGACCTTCGCGATCAGCCTCGCGATGCTCGCGCTGCTCGGCTGGCTCTCGCAATGTGTCTGGTTCTATGAAGGGCTCGGCGTGCGCCCGTCGCTCGTCGGCGGCAATAGCGGGCTTGCGCTCGTGCTGTTCTTCCTCGCGTTGCCGGTGTTTGTGTTCTTCGTGACGCCCCTTGGCAGCCTGACTTCGCGCAAACACGAGTTCGAGGCCGATGCATTCGCCGCCACGCAAACCGACGCGCAAGACCTCGTCAACGCGCTCGTCAAGCTGTACGAAGACAATGCGTCCACGCTGACGCCTGATCCGCTCTACACCGCGTTCTACTACTCGCATCCGCCGGCGTCGCAGCGGATCGACCGACTGTTGCGGCACGCATGAGCGGCCGCTCCCCGAAAGCACCGCGCGCCACCTCCAGCACGCGCGTAGGCGGCCTCGTCGTGGCCGCGCATGGCCGCCATTATCTGGTCGCGCCCGAAGACGGCGGACCGATGCTGCAATGCTTTCCGCGCGGCAAGCGCAGCGAAGTAGCGGTCGGCGATCGCGTGATTTATGAGCCGACTTCCGCGGACCAAGGCGTGATCGTCGAGATCGGCGAGCGGCGCAATCTGCTCTATCGCTCCGACCAGTACAAGTCGAAGCTGTTCGCCGCGAATCTCGACCAGTTGCTGATCGTGCTCGCGACCGAACCGCATTTCAGCGAGGACCTGCTTGGGCGTGCGCTCGTCGCCGCCGAAGCCAACGAGCTGAAACCGTTGATCGTGCTGAACAAGATCGACGTGACCGATGAGCTCCAAGGCGCGCGCAAACGGCTGGAGCCCTATCGCGCGCTCGGCTATACGGTCGTGGAGGTGTCGATCAAGGCGCAGCCCGAGGCGGCCCGCACGGCGTTGATCGAGCACTTGCGCGGTCACTCGACGCTCTTGCTCGGCCAATCCGGCATGGGCAAATCCACGCTTGTGAATCTGCTGATTCCCAATGCGGAGGTCGCCACTCGGGAGATTTCAACTGCGTTGAACAGCGGCCGCCATACTACGACGTTCACGCGTCTTTATCCGCTGCCGGATTTCGCCCGCAATGACACCGGCAGCGACGTGCAGCACGGCGCGGATGGCGAAGCGGGCGCGCTGATCGACTCACCGGGCTTCCAGGAGTTCGGCCTGCATCATTTGACCGAAGGGCGGCTGGAACGCGCGTTTCCCGAATTCCGTCCGCTGCTGGCGAACTGCCGCTTCTACAATTGCCATCACCTGCACGAGCCGGGCTGCGCAATCCTTGAAGCCGTCGCCGATGGCCGCATTCGCCGCGAACGGCATGCGCTGTACGCGCAACTCGTGCACGAAGCCAGCCAGATCGTGCGCTGACATGAAACTGATGCGCGCGCCGAACCTCATCATCGGACAGCACTGGGTCAATGTGCTGGCGGCGGCGGGCATCCCGTGCGAGCTGCATAACCGCTATCTGAACGGCGCGCTCGGCGATATTCCCGCCGATCAATGCGCGCCTGAACTCTGGCTCGTGGATGACCGCGACGAGGCGGTGGCGCGGCGCTTGATCGATGCCGCGTCGCAAGGTCCGGCAGCCGGTTCGCCTGGCTGGCAATGCCGTCAGTGCGGCGAGAGGCTGGAGGCGCAATTCACCGTGTGCTGGCAGTGCGGCACTGTGCGCGATCCTATGGATGGATGAAGGCGGCCCGAGCGTTGTGAATATGAACTGACGCGCTTCGAGTGATGCCGTCCAGACTGACGCCATATGGTCACAACGCGCTGCCGGGCAGGCACGAGATCAGAAAGCGCCAGCAAGCCGCATAGAGCAAAAAAGCCGGGGCAATCCCGGCTTTTTGCGTCCTGCATGCGCGTGAGCTTATGCTAGCCACACGGCGATCGTCAGCATGAGTAACAGAATCATCCACAGCACGACCGCGCGCCAAACCAGCCCGACCGCCGATTGCAGCGTGCGCGGCGTGCAGTCGTCACCCACTTGCATCGGACCGCCGTCGCCGGTGGCGAGTGCGTCGAGACTCGACGGCTCCGCAAGCGGCCCACTCAGACGCGCGCCGAGCGCGCCGCTGCCGGCCGCCAGCAATACGCCGTCATTCGCGTCCGGCCACTGCCGCGCATGGTTACGCCATGCATAAATCGCGTCTTCGAAATTGCCGACGATCGCAAAGCCGAGCGACGTAAGCCGCGCCGGCACCCAGTCGATCACGAAGAACGCGCGCTGCGCGAAACTCGAAAACGCAATGGTACGGTCGTCGACCGGCCGCGCCCACGTGCGCGACAGATATTCTGCTATCCGATACAGCACGGCGCCCGCCGGCCCCACCGGAATCAGAAACCAGAAGAACACGCCAAAAACGTGTCGATGCGACGCGACGACCGCGTGAATCAGCGTATGGCGCACGATCTCGCTCACCGGCATGTCGATGGTCTCGAGCCCGGTCCACTCATTGAGGATTTCGCGGGCGCGCGGCACATCGTCATTATTGAGTGCGAGATGAATGTCCGTAAAGTAATGGCTGAACTGGCGAAAGCCTAGCGTGAAGTACAGCACCGCGACGTTCCACAGGAACGCGAGTGCAAAGTGAATGTTGTACAGAACGTAGTAGACGAGCGCGACGGCCAGCGTCCACGGCACCACTACGACGAGCCATGCAAGCAGGCCGTGCCTGGGCTTGCCCGCATCGAATCCGTGCGCCGCCGACTTCGCATGGTATTGAAGCAGCGCGGATACCGGATTATTCGGCGACAGCGCGCGCACCTGTTCAATGATCAGAGCCAGCAATACGGAAAAAAAAGTCATGCGATGCGCCGTGCTTTTCGAGTTTTACGATTGTTTCGTAACGATAGCACAGGGTCGGATGCCGCTGAGCGGGCACGTTGCCAAACACTCAACGACCGCACGCGGAACCTCGCCTCAAGCTGCCAGAAAGCGATAGAAATTGCGCAGCATCGCGGCCGTCGCGCCCCAGATGAAATAGTGATTGCCCGTGCCGCTGACGCCTTTTTCGGCGGCTTCGAGCGACGCGCCGCGCGGATACGGCATCGCGAAGAAGCGGCGCTCGCCGCCCTCATAGCGGAATACTCGCTCTTCGTGATGCGCCGGGTTCATCAGAAAAGCGAGCGGCACTTCGAAGACTTCCGCGACTTCAAGCGCGTCCGCTTTCAACGCGAACGGCGGATGCACGAGGCCGATTACGGGCGTCACGCGAAAGCCGGTGCCCGTCAGATAATCGGGCAGCGCGCCCAGCACTTCGACGCGCGACGGTGCAAGGCCGACCTCCTCTTGCGCTTCGCGCAAGGCGGTGGCTGTGGCGTCGGCATCGAAGGGTTCCTGCCGGCCACCGGGGAAACTGACTTGGCCCGCATGGTCGTTGAGATGATCGGCACGCTGCGTCAGCAACACCGTCAGGCCATTCGCGCGGATCACGAGCGGCACCAATACGGAGGCGACACGCGGGTCGGCGTGAGTATCGCGCCACGGTGCCTCGACGATCGGCTCAGGTGTCCAGCAAAGATGCTGCTTGAAACGGCGGCGCAGACCATCGGGCGTAAGACGCTCCGGGGCCACGGGCGGCAAGTGGGCGCCCGTCGCTTCGACGGGCAGAGCTTCAGGTTCAAAGACGGGGCGGATCAACGGATGTCTCGAATAAGCGCGCAGACGCGATGCCGCTATTTTGACCTGGCAAACAAAAAAGCACCCGCGAGGGGTGCTTTTCCTTACAGCTTTTACGCCTGGGAAGCAGCGCGGTCTTTCGTGACCAGCTTTTCCTTGATTCGAGCCGACTTGCCCGAACGGTCGCGCAGATAGTACAGCTTCGCACGACGCACATCGCCACGACGCTTAACGACGATGCTTGCCAGCAGCGGCGAGTACGTCTGGAACGTACGCTCGACGCCTTCGCCCGACGAAATCTTGCGGACGATGAACGACGAATTCAAACCACGGTTACGCTTGGCGATAACCACGCCTTCGTAAGCCTGAACACGCTTACGCGTACCTTCAACCACGTTCACGCTGACAACCACCGTATCGCCCGGAGCGAAATCGGGGATGGTCTTTTCGCCGAGGGCGCGCGCAATTTCTTCCTGCTCGAGTTTTGCAATCAGATTCATCACTGACTCCTAAGTCCATCTTGTCGGCGTTCGTACCTGCCTCGCATAAAAATGCCCGGCTACGGCCCCGATAGAGGATGGGTTCACATCAGGCGCCGTACACGCATGTGCGGCGCCGCCTCTTGTCCGCTCGAAAGACCGGGGCTTTACGCCTTCGGCTCTTCCTTCGCGAGACTTGCAAGCCATGCCTCGTCGGCACGGCTCAACATCTTGTTCTTTCTGGCCTTCACGATCAGGTCTGGCCGCTTGTGCAACGTATTCCGCAAGGCCTCGCGCCGACGCCACGCTTCAATCTCCGCATGATGGCCGCCGAGCAGCACATCCGGCACGCGTACGCCGTGATATTCCTCGGGCCGCGTGTAGTGCGGACAGTCGAGCAGCACGTCCACAAAACTGTCCTGTACCGCCGACTGCGAATCGTTGAGCACGCCCGGCAACTGGCGCACAACTGCATCCATCAAGGCCATTGCCGGCAACTCGCCGCCCGACAGCACGAAGTCGCCAAGACTCACTTCTTCGTCGACAACACGATCTAGCAAACGCTGGTCGATTGCCTCATAGCGACCGCACAACAGAATCAGGCCGGGCTGCGCGGCGAACTTCATGACACGCTCGTGATTCAACGTGGCGCCTTGCGGCGACATCATCACGACGCGCGACGCGCCGATGCCCTGCTCCGCCTGCGCCGCTTTCGCCGCGCCGATTGCATCTTCCAGCGGCTTGGCCAGCATCACCATGCCGGGGCCGCCGCCGTATGGGCGATCGTCGATTGTGCGGTAGTTGTCGGTTGTGAAATCACGCGGATTCCACGTGCGCAACCCATAGCGCTCCTGCTTTGCCGCCCGGCTGGTAATGCCCCAGTCGGTCAGCGCGCGAAACATTTCGGGAAAGAGCGTGACGACATCGAACTGCATCGCTCTCTCCGTTTTAGCGAACTCGATTTGCTGGACTATCAGTAATCGGCTTCCCAGTCGACGATGATCTGCTTCGCCGCCTGGTCCACCGTTTTGACGAATACACCGACGAACGGGATCAAACGCTCCGCGGTGACCGGCTTGCCGGTTTTGTCGGCTTCCGGATATTCGATGCGCAACACCGAGTGCGCACCGTTGTCGATCATGTCTGCCACCTTGCCGAGATTCACGCCGGCAAGGTTCACCACGTCTAGGCCGAGCAGGTCGACCCAGTAGAATTCGTCGGCTGCGAGCGCCGGAAATTCGCTGCGGCTGATATAGACGCGAGAGCCGCGCAATGCTAACGCCGCATCGCGGTCAATGACGCCGCCCAGATGGGCCACCACACTGTCGCTATGCGTTTTCGCCTGCAATGACGGCGCCGACTTGCGCTCGCTGCCTTTCATCAGCCACCAGCGCTTTGCACTCAGCAAGGCGTCGCCGCCGTGGCCGGCATCCGCATGAGCGGCTACCTTGACCCAGCCTTTGAGGCCGTAAGCGTCGACGATTGCGCCAACCTCGACCGCATCGGCCGGCCAGCTCTCCGCCGTTTCCACGCGCATTGCTGCTGCCTGGGAACCGGCGTTTGCAACATTGGCTTTCGCCTTGCCTTCGGCTCGCTCGACCGGCTTGCGGACGAATGCACCGAATGGCGCCTGATCAGACGTCTTCGCGCGCGAGCTCCCGTCTTTAGGCAGCTCTTTTACCGGCTCTTTTGCCTCGACGCGACCTGAACTGCCGGAATCACGCTCGGACATAATTGAACCTCGCTACGAACTTTGACGCCTGCTTCGGCAAAACATCTTGCGCATCGGACTGCTCGCGCAGGCTGCGCGAGCCGCCGGTCAAACCGACGACGATACGCATGCGAGCCACCATTAAGCAGCCGGCTGCGCCTTTTGCGCTTCTTTCACGAGACGCTCGACGGTCGGCGACAGTTGTGCGCCAACGCCTTGCCAATACGTCAGGCGGTCTTGAGCGATACGCAGAGCTTCGCCTTTCGTAGCGACCGGGTTGTAAAAGCCAACGCGCTCGATGAAGCGGCCGTCACGACGGTTACGCGAGTCGGTTGCGACGATGTTGTAGAACGGGCGCTTCTTGGAGCCGCCACGAGCCAAGCGGATGATGACCATACTAGAATCCTTGAAAACCGGGGTTCGGAACGACTGAAACACGCGATTATAGCGGGAAACTGACGCCATAACAAACACTTACCGGGATAAACTGAGCAGCGAGGTTGCGCCGCCGGCACAAGGCGGGCGTGTCACCTCGCGCAAACGCCTGAAGAACCTGACGGAATGCCTGTGAAATCACTGCCGCGAACCGCCCTTCTGCTCCTCGTTTTCGCCGGTCGGATAGCGAACGCCAGACTCGCGCGCGGACTTCGCACCGCAGCGGCGGCGCTGCTGGCCGTCAGCGCGTGCAGCGCGCTGGCCACGCCGCCCATCGAGCAAATCAAACTGCCGGCCGGCTTTCGCATCGAAGTCTTGTCGGACGCGGTGCCGAGCGCGCGGGGCATGGCATTATCCCCGAACGGCATTCTCTATATAGGGAGCCTTGACGGTCACGTCTACGCGCTCGAACTGCAAGGCGGACACGCCACCGCACGCCATATCGTGGCCTCGGGTCTGGAAGCCCCGGTGGGCGTGGCCTGGCACAACGGCGCGCTGTACGCCTCAGCGGTGTCGAGAATTCTCCGCTTCGATTCGATCGACACGCGCCTGAATGCGCCCCCCAAGCCAGTCGTAGTCACGGACAAGTTGCCCGGCGAGACCCATCACGGCGCCAAATTTATTGCCTTCGGACCGGACGGCAAGCTCTACGTGCCCCAAGGCGCGCCCTGCAACGTCTGCCTGAAAGACCGTGACCGCTATGCGATGATCGGCCGCATGGACGCGGACGGCAGTCATTACGAAGTCGTGGCGCGCGGTGTGCGCAACACGGTCGGATTTGCATGGCATCCGGCGACGCACGAGCTCTGGTTCACCGACAACGGCCGCGATCTGCTAGGCGACGATGTACCGGACGACGAGTTGAACCGCGCCCCGCGCGCCGGCATGGATTTCGGCTTTCCGTATTGCCACGCCGGCGTCATACCCGATCCGGAATTTGGCCCGGGCCACCCGTGCAGCGCATTTACGCCACCGGTCGCTAGACTTGGCGCACACGTCGCCGCGCTCGGTATGCGTTTCTATAGCGGCTCGATGTTCCCGCCCGACTACCGCGGCAACGTTTTCATCGCCGAGCACGGTTCCTGGAACCGCAGTAAAAAGTCCGGCTACCGCGTTGTACGGGTCATTACCGAACCGGACGGCAGTCATACCCGGCAGGAAGTGTTTGCCGAGGGATGGCTCCAGTCGGGAGAAACCGCCTGGGGCCGGCCAGCCGATGTGCTGCCGCTGCCCGACGGGTCACTGCTCATCAGCGACGACTACGCCGGCGCGATTTACCGCGTCACTTACTCTGCGCCTTGAGCGCCTTTCCCGCTGCCGCACATTTCGGCGACCTGCCGCCAGATCGATCCGACGGCGCTATTACCTAGGATCGGCCAAAGAACGCGGCACGCTCCGCACCCGGCCGCACCGCTACGGTGACGTTGTACGCCGCGTGACCGCTCGCACGCGAGCGGCGTAGAATGCGCGACGGTCCGCGGCCAACGGCGCGCCGTTCCTTTCGACGGCCTGTTGCCGGCCGCCCGTTACTCTGCCCTCGCCCACATGCCCACGCCTGCTTCGACCTCGACTTACTTCCGATCCAAAACGATCACTGCCGCACTCGCTTTTTTTCTGGGCACCCTCGGCGCGCACCGCTTCTATTTATACGGACAGCGCGACATTTATGGCTGGGCCCATCTGATCGGCACATTGATCGGCATTCCAGGCGCGATGCTGCTCGTGGCCAGCGAACGCTCCTCTATGCTCGGCTGGGCGCTGGCGTTTCCCGGCGCCGTTTCGCTTCTGGCCGCATTCCTCGCCGCGATCGTCTACGGTTTGCGCCCCGACGAAAAATGGGACAGACAATTCAACGCACGCACGCAGCGCACAAGCCGCTCGGGATGGACCGTTATCTTCGTGGTGATATTTTCGCTGCTGATCGGCGCCTTCCTGTTGATGAGCGGTCTCGCCATTTCCTTCCAGACCTACTTCGAAGGTCAGGTGCAGGCGGCGAAAGCGCTTTCGCAATAGTCACGCACTCTGCGTCGATTCACTAGAAAAGATCGAGTTGCGGATTATCCCGAGTTGCCGCCGGAATCCGCGGCGGCTCACTACGCCGAAAATGCGACATGTCCAGAATGCCGCGGTCGCGCTGGTTCAGTCCTAAACGGCGCACGGCTTTGTGGAATCGCTGCTTGAGCAGATCGGCCCATAAGCCTTCGCCCTTCATTCGGGTGGAAAAAGACGAGTCGTAGTCTTTGCCGCCCCGCATGTCGCGCACGCGCGCCATCACCCGCTCAGCGCGCTCCGGAAAGTGCGCGGCGAGCCAGTCTTTGAAGAGCGGCGCGACTTCCCACGGCAGACGCAGCACGATATAGCTCGCATTGCTTGCGCCGGCTTCCGCGCAGGCCTCGAGCACGCGCTCCATGTCGGGCTCGGTGACAAACGGAATGACGGGCGCAATGCTCACGCCGACCGGAATGCCGGCCTCGCTCAATGTGCGGATAGTGCGAAGCCTACGCGACGGCGTTGCCGCGCGTGGTTCGAGCGTACGCGCAATCTCGGCGTCTAGCGTGGTGATGGTAATGGCCGCCATGAACTGGCCGCGAGCCGCCATCGGCGCAAGCAGATCGAGATCGCGCTCGATCAGCGACGACTTTGTAATCGCCGCAAACGGATGATTGCGCTCGCTGAGCACCTCGACGACGCGCCGCGTGAGTCGCCAGTCGCGTTCGGCGGGCTGCCAGGCGTCGGTATTCACACCAAGCGCGATCGGCTCCGGCTCGTACGACTTCTTGGAGAGTTCTCGCTCCAGCAACTCGGGCGCGTTGACCTTTGCATAGATCCGGCTTTCGAAGTCGAGCCCTGGCGAAAGTCCCAGATAGCTATGCGTGGGCCGCGCGAAACAATAGATACAACCGTGCTCGCAGCCGCGGTACGGATTGAGCGACACGCCGAATGGAATGTCCGGCGACGAATTACGCGTGAGAATGCTCTTCGCCCTTTCCTCGAACACCTGTGTGCGCAGAACCTTCGGCTCTTCGTCTTCGTCCAGTGCGGCGAGCCAGCCGTCGTCCACCGCCTCACGCTGGTCGACTTCGTAGCGGCCCTGCAAGTTCGTCACTGCGCCGCGACCCTTGCGAGGGGCCGGTGGCGCAATGGGAAACTCGGCGGCGGAATGGGAGTCGGGTTCAGTCACGGCAAACAATGGCAAGCGAGGGCAAGCAACGGAAAATTGAAACGGCGCGCTAAACCTGTATAAATATACAGTGTTTACGCCGCTTGTCGAGCCCCCGGGTGGCACGTAGCGCGCGGCTTAGTCGCCTACCGGAATCGTCAGCGTTTCCTTGATCTCCTCCATCACCACATAGCTTTTCGACTGCACCGCGCCGGGCAGTTGGAGCAGGATGTCGCCCAGCAGCTTGCGGTAGTCGGCCATTTCGCCGATGCGCGCCTTGATCAGGTAATCGAAGTCGCCGGATACGAGATGACACTCGAGCACTTCCGGAATTTTCTGCACTTCGCGGCGAAACTGGTCGAACATGTTGCCGCTTTTGTGATCAAGGGTAATTTCCACGAAAACTAGCAGCGCGGCGCCCAACTCGGCCGGATTAACGCGGGCGTAGTAACCGGTGATGACGCCGTCGCGCTCCATCCGTTTGACGCGCTCGATACATGGCGTAACCGAGAGCCCGACTTGCTCGGCGAGGTCTTTCATGGCCATGCGGCCGTCCTGCTGCAGCAGGCGAAGAATCTTGTGGTCGAGCTTGTCCAGCGACCGGACCGGCTGGCGTTGCGTACGCATAGTGTTTCTTCTGAAAATCGCAAAAATACAATAACAAAACCTGTTGTGTCGCCAATAGTATAGCGGTTACCACTGGGCGTACCGCGTTTCACCTCGTTAATCGAATGAATTCAAAACGAACTGACGAGCGCATCGCCCGCGAATCTTGCGAATTTCTGGAGCAGCTATGCGAGTCGTCGTTTTGGGCAGTGGCGTCGTCGGCGTGACGAGCGCGTATTACCTGGCGCGTGCGGGTCATGAAGTAACGGTTATCGATCGTGAGGCGGGCCCGGCGCTTGAAACCAGTTTCGCCAACGCCGGCCAGATCTCGCCGGGCTACGCGTCGCCGTGGGCAGCGCCTGGCGTGCCGCTCAAAGCCGTCAAATGGATGTTCCAGAAACACGCGCCCCTCGCAATCCGCCTCGACGGCACGCAGTTCCAGCTCCAATGGATGTGGCAGATGCTGCAGAACTGCACCGAATCGCGTTACGCGGTCAACAAAGGCCGCATGGTGCGCCTTGCCGAGTACAGCCGCGATTGCCTGCAAGCGCTGCGCGCCGAAACCGGCATCGGCTATGAAGGACGCACGGGCGGCACGCTGCAGGTGTTCCGCACGCAACAGCAATTCGACGGCGCGGCGAAAGACATCGCCGTGCTGCGTGAAGCCAAGGTGCCATACGAACTGCTGTCGGCAGCAGAACTGGCTCAGGCGGAGCCGGCGCTCGCCGCCGTCTCCCACAAGCTGACGGGCGGCCTGCGCCTGCCGGGCGACGAAACCGGCGACTGCCAGATGTTCACCACCCGCCTTGCCGCGCTGGCCGAGCAGTTGGGCGTTAAATTCCGCTACAACACGCCAATCGACGCACTCGCCATGACGGGCGACCGCATTGCCGGCGTGCAGTGCGGCGGTGAACTGGTGCGCGCCGATTCGTTCGTCGTCGCGCTCGGTTCCTATTCGACGAAATTCCTGTCCGGTCTCGTGAAGATTCCCGTGTATCCGCTGAAGGGCTACTCGATCACGGCGCCTATCGTGAACGAAGCCGCGGCGCCAGTTTCCACCGTGCTCGACGAAACGTACAAGATCGCGATTACCCGTTTCGACAACCGGATTCGCGTCGGCGGCATGGCTGAGATCGTCGGTTTCGACAAGTCGTTGCGGCAAGCGCGCCGCGAAACGCTGGAGCTCTGCGTGAACGACCTGTTCCCAGGCGGCGGCGATACGTCGAAGGCGAGCTTCTGGACCGGCCTGCGGCCCATGACACCGGACGGCACGCCAATCGTCGGCCGCACGCCAGTGGCGAATCTGTTCCTGAACACAGGCCACGGCACACTCGGCTGGACGATGTCGTGCGGTTCGGGTCAACTGCTGGCCGACGTCATGTCGGGCAAGCAGCCCGCCATCAAGGCGGACGATCTGTCGGTGCATCGCTATCTCGGCGAGACCGGCGGGGCGCATCGTCCGGCTTATGCATGAAGCCTCTCAAGTGAAGCGTGACGCATAACGCGTCGCCACCCGGTTCGTGATCGCACGAAGCGGTTCGGCAAAAACAAACGGCGCCTTGCTACAAGGCGCCGTTTGCATTCGGACAGCGGTCGCTGTCAGACCTTAAGCCGCATCAGAACTGATCCGCCGACAAACCCAGCACGCCCTCGTCGCCCTTCGCAGTGACGATCGACGCCTCGAGCGCGGTCGCGAGCGGCAACACATGCTCCGCATAGAACTGCGCAGTCGCGATCTTAGCGCCGTAGAACGCCGGGTCTTCGTCGCGCTTCTGAGCGGCCACCAGCAGTGCGCGCGCCATTTGCCAGCCGCCGAGCACAATGCCGGCAAGCTTCAGATACGGCACGCTGCCCGCAAACACGGCGTTCGGATCGTCCTTCGTGTTGGCGACGACGAAATCGACTACAGCGCTCAACGAGTGCTGCCCCTGCAAGAGATACTTTTTCATTGACTCGAACGCCGGGCCTTGCTGCGCACCGAGCGATTCCACTGTCTCAGCGACGCCCGCAAGCAGCGACTTCGCGACCTTGCCACCGTCGCGCACCGTCTTGCGGCCGATCAGATCGTTGGCCTGAATGGCGGTCGTGCCTTCGTAGATCGGCAGAATGCGGGCATCGCGATAGTACTGCGCGGCGCCCGTTTCTTCGATGAAACCCATGCCGCCGTGAACCTGCACGCCAAGACTCGTCACGTCGATCGATAACTCCGTGCTCCAACCCTTCACGATCGGCACGAGGAATTCGTAAATCGCCTGATGTTCGGCACGCGTCACTGCGTCCGGATGACGATGCGCGACGTCGCAATGCCCGGCCGCCACATAAGCGAGCGCCCGCGACGCTTCAGTGAGCGAGCGCATCGTCGACAGCATGCGGCGCACGTCCGGATGCTGAATGATCGCGACCGGCTGTTTCGCGGAGCCATCGACGGGACGGCTTTGCACGCGATCCTTCGCATAGGCCACCGCCTTCTGATAGGCGCGATCCGATACGCCGACGCCCTGCATACCCACGGCAAAGCGAGCCGCGTTCATCATGATGAACATGTACTCGAGGCCGCGATTTTCCTCGCCGATCAGATGCCCGATTGCGCCGCCATGATCGCCGAATTGCAGCACCGCGGTCGGGCTCGCCTTGATGCCGAGCTTGTGTTCGATCGACACGCAATGCACATCGTTACGCTCGCCGAGCGAACCGTCTTCATTGATCAGAAACTTCGGCACGATGAAAAGCGAGATGCCCTTCACGCCTTCGGGCGCGTTCGGCGTGCGCGCCAGCACGAGATGCGCGATGTTCTTCGCCATGTCGTGCTCGCCCCACGTGATGAAAATCTTCGTGCCGAAAAGCTTGAACGAACCGTCGCCTTGCGGCTCGGCGCGCGTGCGCACGAGCGCGAGGTCGGAGCCGGCCTGCGGCTCGGTGAGATTCATCGTGCCGGTCCATTCGCCGGAAACGAGCTTGGGCACATAGGTCTGTTTCTGCGCGTCGGTGCCGGCGGTCAGCAGCGCTTCGATTGCGCCGTCGGTGAGCAACGGGCACAGCGCGAACGACAGATTCGACGCGTTCAGCATTTCGATGCATCCGGTCGCGATCAGCTTGGGCAGCCCCTGACCTTCATAGTCGACGGGATGCTGCACGCCTTGCCAGCCGCCTTCGGCAAATTGGCGGAACGCTTCCTTGAAGCCCGGTGTCGCCGTGACTACGCCGTCTTTCCAACTGCTCGGATTGCGATCGCCTTCGACATTCAGCGGAGCCAGCACTTCGCCGCTTAGTTTCGCCGACTCTTCCAGCACGGCTTGAGCGGTGTCCAGGTTCGCGTCTTCGAAGCCCGGCAGCGTCGCGATCTGTTCGAGGTTCGCCAGTTCCTTCATCACGAACAGCATGTCCTTGATGGGCGCCGTATAGCTCATTTCTATTCTCCTCCTGCCTTGATGGAAAAAGGGCGCCGGACTTGTGCGGTCCCGCGCCCTTCGTATACCGCCAAACGCCTTTAGATGGCTTTTATGTGGCGCTCAGACGCTTGCTTAGCCGAGTTCGCTCACGAGTTCCGGCACAAGCGTGAACAGATCGCCCACGAGGCCGTAATCGGCGACGCTGAAAATCGGCGCTTCCGGATCCTTGTTGATCGCGACGATCACCTTGCTGTCCTTCATGCCCGCCAGATGCTGGATCGCGCCGGAGATGCCGACCGCTACGTACAGTTGCGGCGCGACGATCTTGCCGGTCTGGCCGACTTGGTAGTCGTTAGGCACGAAGCCCGCGTCGACGGCCGCACGCGATGCGCCGAGCGCCGCATTGAGCTTGTCCGCCAGCGGCTCGAGAACCTTGGTGTAGTTCTCGCCATTGCCCAGACCGCGCCCGCCCGAGACGATGATCTTCGCCGACGTCAGTTCCGGACGATCGAGCTTCGTCACTTCGCGGCTGACGAACTGCGAGATGCCTGCGTCGGCTGCGGCTTCGATTTTCTCCACGGATGCGCTGCCACCCTCGGCGGCAACCGCGTCGAAACCGGTCGTACGCACAGTGATGACCTTGATCGGATCGGCCGATTGCACCGTCGCGATTGCGTTACCCGCGTAGATCGGACGCTCGAAAGTGTCGGCGGAATCCACTGCCGTAATGTCGCTGATCTGTGCGACGTCGAGCTTGGCAGCGATGCGCGGCGCGATGTTCTTACCGTAAGCGGTTGCGGGCGCAAGGATATGCGAGTAGTCCTTCGCAATGTTCAGCACCGTTGCCTCGACGTTTTCCGCGAGCCCTTCGGCCAGTTGCGGCGCGTCGGCCAGCAGCACCTTCGAAACACTTGCGATCTTTGCGGCTGCGTCCGCTGCGGCCTGCGCGTTTTGACCCGCGACCAGCACGTGAATGTCACCACCGATCTTCTGCGCGGCTGCAATGGTGTGCAGCGTGGCGGCCTTGATCGATGCGTTGTCGTGTTCTGCTATTACCAGATTCGTCATTTGCCCTGTCTCCCTCACAGCACCTTGGCTTCGGTCTTCAGCTTCTCGACCAGCGTCTTCACATCCGGCACCTTGACACCGGCGGCGCGCTTGGGCGGCTCGACAACCTTGAGCGTCTTCAGACGCGGCGTGACATCCACGCCGAGGTCTTCGGGCTTGATCGTTTCCAGCGGCTTCTTCTTCGCCTTCATGATGTTCGGCAGCGTGACGTAGCGCGGTTCGTTCAGGCGCAGATCGGTCGTCACCACCGCGGGCAGTTTCAGCGACAGCGTTTCAGCACCGCCATCCACTTCGCGGGACACGGTCGCCTTGCCGTCCGCGACGACAACCTTTGACGCAAACGTCGCTTGCGGCAGGCCAGCCAGCGCGGCAAGCATCTGGCCGGTCTGGTTCGAATCGTCGTCGATGGCCTGCTTGCCGAGAATGACCAGTTGCGGCTGCTCCTTGTCGACCAGCGCCTTCAGCAGCTTTGCGACAGCGAGCGGCTGCAATTCTTCCGCCGACTCGATCAGGATCGCGCGATCCGCGCCGATGGCCAGCGCCGTGCGCAGCGTTTCCTGCGATTGCGTCACGCCCGCCGACACGGCGATCACTTCGGTCGCGACGCCCGCTTCCCTCAGACGCACCGCTTCCTCAACCGCGATTTCGTCGAACGGATTCATCGACATCTTCACGTTCGCAATGTCGACGCCCGTGCCGTCCGACTTGACTCGAACCTTCACGTTGTAATCGACCACTCTCTTGACTGGCACCAGGATTTTCATGCACACGCTCCAAAGTTACGAATACGTCAACCCAACGGACATTATAACGACTGCCCTCATGGCAGCCTTGTCGCGGGCGCTTCAGCACGAGGATATCGCTCCCCAGCGGCGTGACGGCAGTATCGAACGATCGTTCTATTTTAATCGCAAAAAAACCCCGGCGGCAACCCCGGGTTCCCACTTAACGACTCTAATTCTCATATCGCCGGCGTGTCTTTGGGTGTCTGAACCTGTCAGATCACCACGCCGTGACTACCGAGCCGCCGAACTTGCCCTCGACAAACTGCTTCACTTCCGGCGAATGGTAGGCCGCCACCAGCTTCGCCACCCAAGGCTTGTTTTTATCGGCCTCGCGGATCGCGATCACGTTCACGTACGGACCCTTCGGATCTTCGATTGCAATCGCGTCCTGCTTCGGCTTCAGACCCGCTTCCATCGCGAAGTTGGTGTTGATCGCCGCAGCGTCCACATCGTTGAGCGAGCGCGGAATCTGCGCGGCGTCGAGTTCGACGATTTTCAGCTTCCTCGGATTGTCGACGATGTCGAGCGGCGTAGCCTTCAGGCCCGCCTCGGCGCGCAGCTTCAGGAGCCCCTGCTTTTGCAGTAGCAGGAGCGCCCGGCCGCCGTTGGTCGGATCGTTCGGCACCGCGATTTTCGCGCCCGGCTTCAGTTCCGCCAGCGTCTTCACTTTCTTCGAATAGATACCCATCGGATAGGTGACCGTATCGGCGACGCGAATCAGCTTGTAGCCACGGTCTTTGACCTGCGCCTGCAAGTACGGGTCATGCTGATAGCTGTTCGCGTCCAGATCGCCGCCCGCGAGCGCCGCGTTCGGCTGCACGTAATCGGAGAATTCGATGATCTTGATGTTCAGGCCGTTCTTCGCCGCGACGGTTTTCACGACTTCCATGATCTGCGCGTGCGGACCGCCGGTGACACCGACCTTGATCGTGTCTTCAGCGTGAGCCGCATTGGCGGCGAACAGCGACGCGGCCCCGAGTGCCGCGACCAGCTTGAGAATGAAACGACGTTGCATGATGGACCTTTTGATTTATTTATGGCTCAGACGACGCACGAGCCAATCCCCGAACGACTGCACCAACTGCACGAAGACGATCAGAATCACGACGACCGTCAACATCACTTCCGGCAGAAAACGCTGATACCCGTAGCGAATGCCCAGGTCGCCGAGACCGCCGCCGCCGATTGCGCCCGCCATCGCCGAATAGCCGACCAGTGAGACGAACGTGATCGTCAAGCCGGCGACCACGCCCGGCAGCGATTCTGGCAACAACACCTTGAATACGATCTGGCTGGTGGTCGCGCCCATCGCCTGCGCAGCCTCGATCAGACCGCGATCGACTTCCCGCAGCGCCGTTTCGACGAGACGCGCGATGAACGGCGCCGCAGCAATCGTCAGCGGTACGACGGCCGCGGCCGTACCGATCGACGATCCGACGACGAGCCGCGTGAACGGAATCACCGCCACGAGCAGGATGATGAACGGCGTCGAGCGCACCGCATTCACGACCACGCCCATTGCTCGATTCACCGCGACGTTCTGCAATACACCTTGACGGTCCGTCAGATACAGCAGCACGCCGAGGGGCAAACCGACCGCCGCGCCGACCAGCCCGGAAATACCTACCATGACGAGCGTTTCCCAGAACGACTGGACGAACATATCGAACATTTCACTCAACATACGAGAGCTCCTCCACCACCACACCCTGTTCGCGCAGATACGCGAGCGCCTGCGCCACTTTCGCCGGTTCGCCGCCCGCGAGCACCGCGAGTGAGCCAAACGCCTGCCCCTGGATCTCGTCGATCTGGCCGTGCAGGATGTTGAAGTCGAGTTCATAGCGGCGGATCGTCTCAGAGAGAATCGGCTGGTCGACGCCCGAACCGGTGAACGCGAGGCGCAGCAAGTGACCGCTGCCGGTCTTCAGACGCTCGGCGACGCGCGCCTTCATCGCGGGCGGCAGTTCCTGTGCGATCACGTCGCCGATCAGCGCGCGCGTGACTTCGTGGTGCGGCTGAAGGAACACGTCGATCACCTTGCCCTCTTCGACAACGCGGCCCGCGTCGAGCACGGCGACGCGGTCGCAAACCTGCTTGATCACATCCATCTGATGCGTGATCAGCACAATGGTCAGGTTCAGTTCGCGATTGATGCGCTTGAGCAGTTCGAGAATGGCCCGGGTGGTTTCGGGATCAAGCGCGGAAGTCGCTTCATCCGAGAGCAGCACCTTCGGCTTGCTTGCCAGAGCCCGCGCGATGCCTACGCGCTGCTTCTGCCCGCCGCTGATTTGCGCGGGGTAACGATCCTTCTGCGCGGACAATCCCACCAGGTCGAGCAGCGGCACCACATTCGCCTCGATTTCGTCGCGCTTCATGCCGGCGAGTTCGAGCGGCAACGCGACGTTCTCGTACACCGTGCGCGACGACAGCAGGTTGAAATGCTGGAAGATCATGCCGATTTCGCGGCGCGCTTCGCGCAATTGCGCGGCGGGCAGCGTGGTCAGATCGCGGCCGTCGACGACGATATTGCCTTCCGTGGGACGCGTCAGCAGGTTGATCGTACGCACGAGCGTGCTCTTGCCGGCGCCGCTGCGGCCGATGATGCCGAACACCTCGCCCGCGGGAATCGACAGGTTGACGTTGTGCAGCGCCTCGACCCAGCCCCGGGGTCCGGCGAACCGCTGAGAGATATTGCGTATTTCGATCATGGAAAAACGAAACGGCGGAGTTGCCGACGAGCGTGGTGCGCTCCCCCGATCAAGCGGCCGCCGTTACTTTTATTGGGATTTGAGCCCGCGATTCTACCGTAGCCCTGACATTCGCTTTAATAATCAATTTCGATTTTTTCATAACTAATAGACATTAGAGGAGCGCGTGTGCGGCACGCTGCCCGCGCAGCATGGCGTCGGTCTATGATCTCGCGGAGTCAAGTTCAACGGACGTGCCGTTATGGGAACTTCCCAAAACAGAATCGCCACGGTCGACCAGAACGGCGCGGACAGCGTCGGGCCTCTGCGCTCCTCGGTCGCCACGGCAGATAACGTGGAATTGCCGCTATTCCGCTGGCCTGCCACCGGAACGCCCCGCGCAACGGTTGCGCTGATCCACGGATTGGCCGAGCATGCGGGCCGCTATTCGGCGCTGGCTGCCCGCCTCAATGCGGTCGGCGTCGAACTGCTGGCAATCGACTTACGCGGCCACGGCCGGGCACCCGGCAGGCGCGCATACGTCGAAAGGTTCGACGATTACCTGCTCGATGCGCAGGCTTTGTTCGGCGCCGCTGCGCAAGCCCATCCGCATGTACCGCTATTTCTGATGGGCCATAGCATGGGCGGCGCGGTGGCCGCGCTGTACGCGATCGAGCGTCTCGGCCCCGCTCGCGATGAGCGCGGCGGCTTCGTGAGCGGCCTGATCCTGTCGAGCCCTGCGCTCGCGCCTGGCCGCGACGTGCCTCGCTGGATGCTCAAGCTGAGCCAGGTCATCAGCAGCGTCTGGCCGGGCTTCCCGGCGATGAAAATCGACGCCGCCCTGCTCTCGCGCCTGCCAGCCGTGGTAGACGCGAACCGCAACGACCCGCTCGTGCATCACGGTGCGATTCCGGCACGCACGGGAGCGGAATTGCTGCTGGCAATGACGCGCATCGAATCTCGCCGAGCGGCGCTGCGCATGCCGCTCCTCGTCTTTCACGGCACCGCCGACAAGCTCACCGAACCTGAAGGCAGCCGCGACTTCGGTCAGCACGCCGGCTCGGCCGACAAGACGCTGCGGCTCTACGAAGGCAGCTTTCACGAGACGATGAACGACATGGACCGCGACCGGGTTATCGGCGAACTGATCGAGTGGATCGATCAGCGAGTGGAGCACGTGCGTTAGCGATTCCAGTCGGGCGGGCGCTTGTCGATGAATGCCTGCACACCTTCTAGCGCCGAGTCGTCCATCATGTTGCAGGCCATAGTCTGGCCGGCGAGCTGGTACGCGGCTTCAATACCCATTTCGAGCTGCCGGTAGAAGAGTCCCTTGCCGGCACTCACGGCTTCGACGGGCTTCGCGCAAATGCTAGTGGCGAGCCTTGCCACTTCGGCATCGAGCGAGTCCGTGGGCACCACGCGATTGACGAGGCCCTGTTGCCTGGCCTCGGCCGCATCGATGAAATCGCCGGTCAACAGCATTTCAAGCGCGGCCTTACGCGACAGATTGCGCGACAGCGGGACCGACGGCGTCGCGCAGAACAGCCCGAGATTCACGCCCGAGACCGCAAAGCGCGCAGTATCGGAAGCCACGGCGAGATCGCACATGGCGACCAGCTGGCAGCCGGCCGCCGTCGCAACGCCGTGGACACGCGCGATCACCGGCTGCGGCAGGCGCTGGATCGTCATCATGAGTTTCGTGCAGCGGGCGAACAGTGCCTGGTAATACTCAAGCGACGGCGACGCACGCATCTCCTTCAGATCGTGTCCCGCGCAGAACGCGCGTCCGGCGCCGGCGATCACGACCACGCGCGCTGGCGATCCAGCGAGTGCGTTCAACGCTTGCTGCAATGCGTCGAGCAAAGACTCCGAGAGTGCATTGAAGGCGTCGGGCCGGTTCATCGTCAGACGGACGACGCCGGGCACGCCGTACGCGTCCGATTCCGTTTGGATCAGCGAAGCGCTCAGCGCATCGGCATTCATGGCTCGCTCCATTTCAGTGACCGGCGGCCGCAGCATGCGGTGCGGCGACTCGTCAGATTTCGGCTAGGGCGCGCACGTGTGCGACGACGCTGCGTCCAAGCGCGGACAGGTTGTAGCCTCCTTCGAGGCAACTCACGATCCGCCCGCCCGCATAGCGTTTCGCGATGTCGCGCATCTGCTCGGTGATCCACACGTAGTCGTCTTCGACGAGGCCCATGTTTCCCAGATCGTCCTCGCGATGCGCATCGAAGCCCGCGGAAATGAACAGCATTTCAGGCTTGAATTCATTCAGACGCGGCAGCCACAGCATGTCCACCGCCTCGCGCACGGCCATGCCTTTCGAGCGCGCCGGCATCGGCACATTGCACATGTTGGGCGCCTGATTGTCGGCGCCGGTGAACGGATAGAACGGATGCTGGAAGATGCTGCACATCAGCACGCGCGAGTCGCCGGAAAAGGCTGCCTCGGTGCCGTTGCCGTGGTGCACGTCGAAGTCGATGATCGCGACGCGCTGCAAGCCGTGCACCTCGAGCGCATGACGCGCGGCGATCGCGACATTGTTGAAGAAGCAGAAGCCCATCGCACGCGCGGGCTCGGCGTGATGACCGGGCGGGCGCACACTGCAGAAGGCGTTGTCGAAGCGCCCTTCGATGACCGCGTCGGTGGCCGCCACCGCGGCGCCGGCAGCGCGTAGCGCCGCCTGCAACGTATGCGGATTCATCGACGTGTCGGGGTCGATCTCAGCCATGCCTTCCGCGGGCGACAGGCTGCGTACGTAATCGACGTGCGCCTGCGTGTGCACGCGCAGCAGCGCCGCTTCGTCGGCGAGCGGCGGCGACTCGCGTTCGATCAATGCGTCGATGCGGCTCGCGATCAACTGATCTTCGATGGCCTGCAGCCGTGCCGGGCATTCGGGATGCCATTGCCCCATGTCGTGCAGCAGACAGTCGGCGTGGGAATAGAAGCCTGTTGCCATGATTTTCTTCTGCGGCGCGTCGCCTTAGAAGCGTGCGCGGCGTGTCTCCATCCAGGGGCGCGCGCCCACGGCGCGCCAACACTCGTCAAGTTACCACACGACGTGGCTGTGACGCGCCCGGCACAGTTTCGCAGAAGGCCTCGGGTATACTGCCCCGATCCGTTTTCCTCCTGTCTTCGTCCTTTCGCACTGCGCCCCCAGCTCACTATGACCGTCAAGCTTGCCCTGTCTGCACGAATCCGGCTCAGCACCCGAACCATCGCCGCCGCACTCTCCATCGCATCGTGCATGTTCATGGCAACCACTCCGGCTCTCGCGCAGAGCGCCGGCAAGAAACCGCCGGCGCTGCTCGCTCAGGCACAGCCGCAAAGCGCGGTCCCGCAAGGGCAAACGTTTGAAGAAGAGATCATCCCCCAGCGCTACGCGAACAACGCGAATGTCGATGCGTTCATCAACGACATGGTGGCGCGCTACGACTTCGACGCATCGTCGCTGCACTCGCTTTTTTCCGGCGTGAGTTACTCGGCGACCGCGGTGAAGCTCGTGACGCCGTCGCCCTCGCCCGCGGTAAAGAACTGGCGTGTGTACCAGTCGCGCTTTCTCGATCAGATCCGCATCAACGCGGGCATCCGCTTCTGGCGCGCGAATCAGGCCACGCTGCAACGCGCGTACGAGGAATTTGGCGTGCCGCCGGAGGTGATCGTCGGCATTCTCGGCGTGGAAACGATTTATGGGCGCTTCATGGGCAACTTCCGCGTGCTCGATGCGCTGACCACGCTCAGTTTCGACTACCCGAACACGGTTAATCGCGCGGACCGTCAGGCGACCTTCCGCAAAAATCTCGAAGACTACCTGGTGTGGACGCGCGATTCGCAGATCGATCCGACCACGGTGCTCGGCTCGTATACCGGCGCGATCGGCATTCCGCAATTCCTGCCGAGCAGCATCGTGCAGTATGCGGTGAGCTACGACGGCAACAAGGAAATCGATCTGCGCACGAGCCAGGCAGATGCAATCGGCAGTGTGGCCAACTATCTGCGGCAGAACGGCTGGGAAAACGGCCGGCCCGTCGTATGGAAGATCGGAACGGACGCCGGCAGCCTCGGCGTCGCACAAGCCGCTGCCGACGGCGCGCCGGAGCCGCATTGGCCGCTCGCCCAGTTGTTGCGCGCGGGGCTGCTGCTCAATGAGCCGGACTTGAATGTCGCGTCGGAGGCGGGAACGCCTGTGACGGTGGTCGACTTGCCGTCGCCGGGACGCGGCACCGAATTTATGCTGGGCCTCAAAAACTTCTACGTGCTTACGCGCTATAACCGCAGCTTCTTTTATGCGCTCGCGGTTTATCAGCTGGGGGAGCGCATCAAGTCGCAGATGCAAGCGAGCGACGCCGCTAATCCGGCCAATGCCTTGAACAACGCGGCACCGCCGAGCGCAGCTTCTCAGTAATTCGTGAAGTGAGCCGTTGGCTCGTTTGGGTGTGGTGATAAAAAAAGCGCCGGTTGATTTGCGCTCCAGGAGTTGGACACCGATCCAACCTTTGGGGCGCAGTTCAGTAGGCGCTTTTTCGGCTGTGGCTGTGGCTGTGGCTGTGGCTGTGGCTGTTAAGCGAGAGCCGAGGCCCGGTTGTCCGCTTAAGCCGGAAACACGCCCGTAGACAAATAACGGTCGCCGCGATCACAAACAATGAACACGATGGTCGCGTTCTCAACCTGACGCGCAACCCGCAACGCCACCTCACACGCCCCGCCTGACGAGATGCCCGCGAAGATGCCTTCGACGGACGCAAGGCGGCGTGCCATCGCTTCGGCCGCGGCCTGGCCCACGTTCTCGACGCGGTCGACCCGGCTACGGTCGAAAATCTTCGGCATATACGCCTCCGGCCATTTGCGGATGCCGGGAATACGCGAGCCTTCCTCCGGTTGCGCGCCGACGATTTCAATCGCCTCGTTCTGTTGCTTCAGAAAAGTGGACACGCCCATGATCGTGCCCGTCGTGCCCATGGACGACACGAAGTGCGTGATGCGCCCTTCGGTATCGCGCCAGATTTCCGGGCCGGTGCCTTCGATATGCGCCGCCGGATTGTCCGGGTTCGCAAATTGATCGAGGATGATGCCCTTGCCGTCGCGCTGCATCTGTTCGGCCAGATCGCGCGCGTATTCCATGCCGCCGGTGACAGGCGTGAGGATAATTTGTGCGCCATACGCCGCCATGCTCTGACGTCGCTCCACCGACAGGTCTTCCGGCATGATCAGAACCATCTTGTAGCCGCGGATCGCAGCCGCCATAGCGAGCGCAATGCCGGTATTGCCGCTCGTCGATTCGATCAGCGTATCACCCGGTTTGATACGGCCGCGCGCTTCCGCTTTCTTGATCATAGACAACGCCGGGCGATCCTTCACCGAACCCGCTGGATTGTTGCCCTCGAGCTTGGCGAGGATCACATTATTGCGGCCGCGGATCTCGTCGTCGGTTAGCCGGACGAGTTGCACGAGCGGCGTATTGCCGATCGTGTCTTCAATCGTTTTGTAAGCCATATCGGTTCTATTGCTGTCGATGCGCGGAGTCTGAATTCATCGATTCTAAACCACCGGGCCTACGGCTGCCGTGCGGCCCTTCTGCCGACATGGATGCAGTCCGCCTCGTCACGCAAAAAGCCCGCGGCTGAGTACCGCGGGAGCCAGTCATGCGAATGACAGCTTAAGGAGCGCTGTTGCCGGCTCCGACCATGAAGGGAATACGATGGCGAATCGCGCGCGGTGCAACCGGCACCGCGCGGCCGACGCGCGTCAGACTATTTCTTCACCGCCACTGTGGTGGCGCCTTTTGACGTATTGGCCGCAACGGCCGCGCCTTTGGTCTGTGAAGACGCCGCAACCTGCGGGCCAGCAGCCGCGCCAGCCGGACCGACAGCGAGACCCTCCGTTTGCAGGCGCTCGACGGTATGCCCGCCCATGCCCTTGACGCGTTTGCCGAGATCGGTCGGGTCCTTGAATGGACCATGCGCTGAACGCTCTTCGAGAATGGCCTTCGCCTTGGCAGGACCGATGCCTTTGATGCCGCGCAGCGCGTCCTCGTTAGCCGTGTTGACGTCGACCGACGCATACGCGTGGCCGAAAGCGGCGAGCATGGCCGCGGTAACCAGAATTTTTTGAAACATATGGAATCTCCCTCGTACAACCGGTTGGCGACATCACCAACCGGGAGATTCCAGTTTAAAGAGGTATCCGAATTATTTACACCTGGCCGAATAGCCAACGTACGTAACGATCGACACCTTCCTGCACGCTCAGGAACGGCGCGTCGTAGCCGGCCGCGCGCAGCTTCGACAAATCCGCTTGCGTGAAGCACTGATACTTGCCGCGCAACGCATCGGGGAACGGGATGTATTCGATCAGCCCGCGTTGCACCTGATCGGCAAGCGAAAGCGGCGGCTCGTTGCTCAGCGAGCGCAGCGTGTTGACCACCGTGCTCGCAATGTCGTTGAACGGTTGCGCGCGGCCGCTGCCCAGATTGAAGATGCCCGACTTGTGAGGATGGTCGAAGAAGAACAGGTTGACCTTCACCACGTCTTCGACGGAAACGAAATCGCGCGTTTGCTCGCCCGCGGCGTAGCCGTTGTATTCGCCGAACAGCTTGACCTTGCCCTCGGCGCGGAACTGGTTGAAGTTGTGAAACGCGACCGACGCCATGCGCGCCTTATGCGTTTCGCGAGGCCCATAGACGTTGAAGTAGCGAAAGCCGGCAATCTGGCTTTTCGCGGCGGGCAGCACGCGGCGAATCACCTGATCGAACAGGAACTTCGAATAACCGTACACGTTCAACGGCTGCTCGACTTCGCGCTCTTCGACGAAACGGCTCGAGCCGCCATACGTCGCTGCCGAAGACGCATACAGGAACTGGATGTTCTGCGCGAGGCAGATATCGAGCACGTCGCGGCTATAGCGGAAATTGTTGTCCATCATGTAGCGGCCGTCCGTTTCCATCGTGTCCGAACAGGCGCCTTCGTGGAAAACGGCCCGCACGCGACCGAAATCGCCGCGCTTGAAACGTTCGATGAATTCGGTCTTGTCGAGATAGTCGTCGATTTCACAGTCGACGAGGTTCTTGAACTTGTCTGCGCGCGTCAGATTGTCTACGGCGATGATGCGTTGTTCGCCGCGCTCGTTCAGCGCTTTCACGAGGTTGCTGCCGATAAAGCCGGCCGCGCCGGTGACGATGAGAGTCATGATGGTCCCGCGGTTATGAGCCTTGCATGAGATCGGACTGGGCGCTCAGGCGCCGACGCCCGATCGACAGGTTCAGTCGACGCCCCGCCGATCCTTTTGCGCCGGCCCGCAGGCCTGCAAAGGATCAGGCGGGCCGCATCAATGAAAGAGTTCGTCGTAGTCGACAGTGGCCGTGCCGAGTTTGCCGACCACGATGCCCGCCGCGCGATTGGCGAGACCGACCGCTTCGACCAGCGTGAGACCCGCGCCCAGCATGGCCGCGAGCGTGGCGATCACAGTGTCGCCCGCACCTGAAACATCATACACTTCGCGCGCAACAGCCGACGTGTGCAGGATGCCGTCGTCGGAGAAGAGCGTCATGCCTTCTTCTGAACGTGTGAGCAGCAATGCCTTGAACTGGAGATCGGTGCGCAGTTTGCGCACGCGCTCGGTCAGGTCTTCTTCCGATTTCCACTGACCAACCACCTCGCGCAATTCCGCGCGATTCGGCGTGATCAACGTGGCGCCGCGATAACGCTCCCAGTCGTCGCCCTTCGGATCGACCAGCACGGGCTTACCGGCGGCATGCGCCCTCGCGATCATCTGCGTGACGTGGGTCAGGCCGCCCTTCGCATAGTCGGACATGAGGATCACGTCGTGCGAAGGCAGCAATTCGTCGAAGCGCGCGAGGCCGGCGAGCAGCACCTCATGCGCCGGCGAGTTCTCGAAATCGACGCGCAGCAACTGTTGCTGACGCGACAGCACGCGCAGCTTGATGGTCGTGAGAAGCGCCGGATCGCGTTCGAGATGCGGATTCACGCCGCTCTCGCCGAGCAACTGCACGATGCGCTCGCCCGGTTCGTCATGACCGACGACACACAGCAGGCCCGCCTGCGCGCCGAGCGCCACCGCATTGCGCGCGACGTTCGCCGCGCCGCCAAGCCGGTCTTCCTGACGCTGCACGTGTACGACCGGGACCGGCGCTTCCGGCGAAATACGATTGACGTCGCCGAACCAGTAGCGGTCGAGCATCACGTCGCCAACCACGAGGACGCGCGCGGCTGCAAGTTGCTCGCGCGGCACCACAGTCAGTGCGGGCGACGGCGTGGAGGTGGCGGATTCGGGCATGATTTCAGGCATCGGCCGCAAGTTCAGAAGGCTGGGCATAAGGACGTCCAATCGAGTGGTAGTCGATGCCAAGTTCATTCATGGCATCAGGCTCGTACAGATTGCGACCGTCGAAGATGACTGGCGACTTGAGAACGGATTTCAGATGGGCGAAATCCGGGCTCTTGAACTCCTTCCATTCGGTGACGATTACCAACGCGTCGGCGCCTGTCAGCGTTTCGTCCTGCGTGCTCGTGAAAGTCAGACGCGCAAGTTGTTCCGGCAAGTCGTGTAAATCCATCGCGAAGACGCGCCGCGCTTCGGCGACGGCGACCGGATCGTACGCGCGCACGCTAGCGCCGCGCGCGAGCAGTTCCGCGATCACGCGGCGGCTCGGCGCTTCGCGCATGTCGTCGGTATTCGGCTTGAACGCGAGGCCCCATACGGCGAACGTGCGGCCGGTCAGGTCGTTGCCCCACTTATGCGCGATCTTGCGCACGAGCAGGTCTTTCTGCATGTAGTTCACTTCCTCGACGGCCTCGAGAATGCGCAGGTTGTGGCCGCTTTCGCTCGCAGTGCGAATCAGCGCCTGAACGTCCTTCGGGAAACACGAGCCGCCGTATCCGCAACCGGCATAGAGGAAGTCATAGCCGATACGCGGGTCGGAGCCGATGCCGCGGCGCACCGCCTCGATGTCCGCTCCGACACGATCCGCGAGATTCGACATCTCGTTCATGAACGAGATGCGCGTGGCGAGCATCGCATTGGCTGCGTACTTCGTGAATTCGGCCGAGCGCACGTCCATGTACAACGTGCGTTCGTGATTGCGGTTAAACGGCGCGTACAAGCGCTTCATCAGGTCGCGCGCGCGCAGGCCGGCTTCGTCCTCGTCGCTGCCGAGCACGATGCGGTCGGGCCGCATGAAGTCGTCCACCGCCGCGCCTTCCTTCAGGAATTCGGGATTCGACACGACCGAGAAGCGGTGCTGTTCGCTACCGGCGAGCCCGCGCTTCGCCAGTTCTTCTTCGATCACCGCGCGCACGCGTTGTGCCGTGCCGACCGGCACCGTCGACTTGTCGACGATCACCTTGAAGCCGTTCATCGTGCGGCCAATGTTGCGCGCGGCTTCCAGCACGTATTGCAGGTCGGCCGAGCCGTCTTCGTCAGGCGGCGTGCCGACGGCGATGAATTGCACGTCGCCGTGAGCCACGCTCGCTTCGATATCAGTAGAAAAGGTGATGCGGCCAGCCGCGCGCGTGCGGGCGATCATTTCCTGCAAGCCCGGCTCGTGAATGGGCACGCCGCCGTTGTTCAGAATTTCGATCTTGCGCGGATCGACGTCGAGACAGAATACGTCGTTGCCGATTTCAGCGAGGCATGCGCCAGTGACGAGGCCCACATAGCCAGTGCCGATAATGGTGATTTTCATACGCTTTCCGGTTGAAGGTTCCGGTGATGACTCCCGGCGATGAAGCCGGTCATGAACACGATGTGCAATCCGTCCGCGAACTCAGTTCGACGCGGTAATCGGCTCTACCCGGCGCGGCGCGTAGGTTTCCCAACCACTGCACCCGGGGCACTGCCAGTAGAAAAGCCGCGCCCTGAAGCCGCAATTCTGGCACGTGTAACGCGGCAGATTTTTGGTGCGCTGACGGATCAGCGTGCGCATCAGTTCGAGTTCGCTGCGCCGCGGTTCTTCCGCGACGGCTTGCTGCGCCTCGAGCAGCCGCGTCATACCCGCGAGGTTCGGCGACTTCTGCATCTGCGAGCGCGCCAGCGCATGCGCCGCGTCGGCGCCGCGCAGCGATGCGACGTGCTGATACGCGACGTCGAGCAGGTCGTTGGTCGGATAGCGATCGACCCAGGTGGTGAGCAAATCGGCGCCTTCCTGCGCGCGGCCGAGCGCTTCGTAAGCCTTCATCAGCTTCTCGGCGACGAGCGGCAGATAGGCCGGGTTCTGTTCTTCGACGCGCCGCCACTGCACGATTGCCGCTTCCTGAGCGCCGGCCGCCGCGTCCACGTCGCCGAACAGGATCGTGGCGCGCACGTTGGTCGGGTTCGCCTTCAGCGCGAATCCGAGTTGCCGGCGCGCTTCGTCAGCGTCTTTCTGTTGCAGCGCTTCCTGCGCGAGCTCGCAATGGAACTGTGCAATTTCCTTTTCGAGCGATTCGGCGCCCATCGTTTCCAGATGACGCGCGGTGTCGATCGACTTGATCCAGTCCTTCTCGATTTCGTAGATGGTCAGCAGCGCGCGCTGCGCGCCCAACGCGTAGTCGCCGGTTTCGAGCGAACGGAAGGTTTCTTCCGCGCGGTCCAGCAGGCCGGCTTTAAGGAAATCCTGCCCCAGTTCAAAGAGCGCGTGATCGCGCTCACTGACCGGCAGGTCCGCGCGACTGAGAAGATTCTGATGCACCCGAATCGCGCGGTCCGTTTCGCCGCGGCGCCGGAACAGGTTGCCCAGCGCGAAGTGAAGTTCGACCGTTTCAGGGTCGAGCTTGACCACTTCAATGAACGCGTCAATGGCCTGGTCCGGCTGTTCGTTGAGCAGAAAGTTCAGGCCGCGGAAATACGAGCGCGGGAGATTGGCGCTTTCTGACAGCAGCGTCTTGAGGTCGTAGCGCGCAGCCATCCAGCCGAACGCAAAAGCGACGGGTATGACGAGCAGCCACCAGAAGTCTAGATCCATGCGATGAATGCAAATGAGCCTGAAGGCGGGAATGGAATGCCGCGCACCATGTACGCGGCGAACGACAAAATCAGATCAGCGGCGGCATGGGCGGCTGTTCAACGACGACCGGCGCCTCGCGCGCCACGCGCAACTCACGCTTGAGCCGGCCATTCTCCATGCGCAGGCGGACCACCGCCGGCATCGCCGAAACCAGCCCGGCAAGCAGCCCCACGACAAAGAATGCGAGGCCAATCAGGATGAGCGGCGCCGACCATGCGTAGCCAGCGAGGAAATTCAGCGTAGCGGGTTGTGTATTGGAGAGTGCGAGCACGAGCAGCAGCACGAACACCAGTACACGGATCAGCCAGACGATAAATTTCATGAATAGATCTCTTGACGGCAGTTGCGGGGTGACGCCGGCCTGATGACGCGTCGCGCCACGGTGTTGCCCGCGCCGAAGTGACCCGTATTGTAATTGAAGCCCTCGCGGCTGGGCAGGAACTGGCGGATCGCGGGCTTACTGAAAGGTACTGGCGAAAGCTCCGACGGGGATTTGACTGAAGGACAAGCGAACGGATCGAATGCACGGCTGACGATGCGCTAGCGAAGTGCCCGTCGGCGTGGTCACTGAGGCGGCTGCCGATGGAACCCAGAATGCGCAGGCGAAAAAAAAGCGCCCGGAGGCGCATTTTCTTCTTTTTGCCGACTGGCATTGGCCGCTGATGCTACCAAAGCCACGCTGTGAAGTGCACAGCGCACAGCAGAGCATTTACAGATCGTCGTCCGGCTCTTCGGCCTTCAACGGCTCGCCCGCGCGACGATCGACCCGCTCGCGCAATTCCTTGCCCGGCTTGAAGTGCGGCACGTACTTCTCAGGTACCAGCACCTTTTCGCCCGACTTCGGATTGCGCCCGACGCGGGAAGGACGGCGGTTCAGGCCAAAGCTGCCGAAACCTCGAATTTCGATGCGATGACCTTTGGCAAGCGCCTCTGACATCGCATCAAGCATCGTCTTCACCGCGAAATCCGCGTCTTTTAATACAAGCTGCGGAAACCGCGTAGCCAGTTGGGCGACCAGTTCCGATTTGGTCATACTGCAGCAGACCTCTCAAGAAAACGCCGAGCCGCCCCCATGTTTCCCCGCGAAGGGGTGCCTGCCGCGCAAAGCGGCAAGCTTGGGGGCGTTCCTCAATTACTGGTTCTGACCGTCGAGCTTGGCCTTCAGCAGTGCGCCGAGGTTGGTCGTGCCCGTAGCAGCCGCGCTGGAGTCCGACGAAGCCAGGCCGCGGATCGCTTCCTGTTGCTCAGCCGAGTCCTTCGCCTTGATCGACAGGTTGATGCCACGCGACTTGCGATCGATGTTAATGATCATCGCGTTGACCTTGTCGCCTTCCTTCAGCACGTTGCGAGCATCTTCCACGCGGTCTTGTGCGATTTCCGAAGCGCGCAGGTAGCCTTCGACTTCAGTCGACAGCTGAACCACTGCACCCTTCGCGTCCACCGTCTTGACCACGCCGTCGACGATCGAACCCTTGTCGTTCATTGCAACGAAGTTGCTGAACGGGTCGCCTTCGAGCTGCTTGATGCCCAGCGAAATGCGTTCCTTCTCGACGTCGATGCCGAGAACGATCGCTTCCACTTCGTCGCCCTTCTTGTACTTGCGAACGGCTTCTTCGCCCGTTTCCGACCACGACAGGTCCGATAGGTGAACCAGACCGTCGATGCCGCCCGGCAGACCGATGAAGACGCCGAAGTCGGTGATCGACTTGATTGCGCCTTGCAGCTTGTCGCCCTTCTTGAAGTTGCGGCTGAAGTCGTCCCACGGATTCGGCTTGCACTGCTTCATGCCGAGGCTGATACGGCGGCGGTCTTCGTCGATTTCGAGAACCATGACTTCGACTTCGTCGCCCAGCTGCACAACCTTCGACGGTGCAACGTTCTTGTTCGTCCAGTCCATTTCAGATACGTGGACGAGGCCTTCGATGCCCGATTCCACTTCGACGAATGCGCCGTAGTCGGTGATGTTGGTGACCTTACCGAACAGGCGCGTGCCCGACGGGTAACGGCGGGAAATGCCTTCCCACGGATCGTCGCCGAGTTGCTTAATGCCCAGCGAAACGCGGTTCTTCTCTTGATCGAACTTGAGAATCTTCGCGGTGACTTCCTGGCCGACCGACAGCACTTCGCTCGGGTGACGCACGCGACGCCATGCGATGTCGGTGATGTGCAGCAGGCCGTCGATACCGCCGAGGTCCACGAACGCGCCGTAGTCGGTGATGTTCTTCACCACGCCTTCCACGATCGCGCCTTCCTTCAGCGTTTCGAGCAGCTTGGCGCGCTCTTCGCCTTGCGTTGCTTCGATCACGGCACGGCGCGACAGCACGACGTTGTTACGCTTGCGGTCGAGCTTGATGACGCGGAATTCGAGCGTCTTGCCTTCGTACGGGGTCGTGTCCTTGACCGGACGCGTGTCGACCAGCGAACCAGGCAGGAACGCGCGGATGCCGTTGACCATCACGGTCATGCCGCCCTTGACCTTGCCCGTGATCGTGCCGGTCACGAGTTCGTTATTGTCGAGCGCTTTTTCCAGCGACAGCCACGAAGCCAGACGCTTCGCCTTGTCGCGCGACAGGATCGTGTCGCCATAGCCGTTTTCCAGCGCGTCGATCGCGACGGAAACAAAGTCGCCCGCCTGCACTTCTACCTCGCCCGCGTCGTTCAGGAACTCTTCGAGCGGGATGTAGGCTTCGGACTTGAGACCAGCGTTGACGACCACGAAGTTGTGGTCGACACGCACGACTTCGGCGGAGATCACTTCGCCGGCGCGCATGTCTTGCTTGGTCAGCGACTCTTCGAACAGAGCCGCAAAAGATTCGGTATTCGGGGTAGAGGTTTGCAGGTCGGACATAAAAATCGAAATTTGCATGGTTCTCGCGCTGCCCGGCTGGCCGGACGGTCAGCAACTACGGCAAGAATGCGAATGCCACGCGGGGTTAAAGGGTTAATACAACGCTTCGCGACCATCGCGAAGCACCAACAGACAATGGAACTACGACCGCGGCCGCCATTTATGCGCGACCTATGCTTGATGCGCATTTCGGTCACGCTTGTGGAACCAGGGCCTCGTACCATTGCACCACCTGCTCGACCGCCTGATCGACCGACAAGGCGGACGTATCGAGCAGCTTTGCATCCGCTGCGGGCTTAAGCGGCGCGGCTGCGCGCTGACTGTCACGCTCATCGCGCTCACGCAAATCCCGGAGCAAGTCATCTATATTAGCAGAAAACCCTTTTTGTATCAATTGCTTATGCCGCCGCGCCGCGCGGGCTTCCACGCTGGCCGTCATGAACACTTTCAGCACGGCGTCCTGGAAGATAACCGTGCCCATATCGCGGCCGTCCGCCACGAGCCCCGGCTCCTTGCGGAACGCCCGCTGACGCGCCACCAGCGCGGCCCGCACAGGCGCGTGCACGGCGATCGCCGAAGCGCGGCTGCCGACCTCCTCCGCGCGAATTTCCGCCGAAACGTCGACGCCGTCCAGTTGCGCCAGACTCTCGCGAAACGTGATGTGCAGATCGTCGATCAGTTTTACAAGCGCTTCCACGTCGTCCGCTGCTACGTCGTAGCGAATGCTGGCGAGCGCAGCGAGTCGGTACAGCGCACCGCTGTCGAGCAAATGGAAGCCAAGGCTCGCGGCAACCAGCGCGGCCACGGTGCCTTTGCCGGAGGCACTCGGACCGTCGATCGTAATGACGGGCGTCTGGTGAAAGGGACGGATCGGTTTCATCGAAAAAGTCGCACGTCAGGCGATTCGTACACGAATCAGGGTTGGGCAAGCGCGGTGAAGCGCTCGAAATAATCGGGAAATGTCTTGCCGACGCATTTGGGGTCGTTGATCCGGACCGGCACGCCGCCGAGACTCACGAGTGAAAAACACATCGCCATGCGATGGTCGTCGTAGGTGTCGATCGACGCGTTGGGGATCAGCTTTTCAGGCGGCGTGACCACGAGGAAGTCTTCGCCCTCCTGCACCTTCGCGCCGACCTTGCGGAGTTCGGTTGCCATCGCCGCGATCCGGTCCGTCTCCTTCACTCGCCAGCTCGCGATGTTGCGCAGCGTCGTCGTGCCGTCGGCGAACAGCGCGGCAACCGCAATGGTCATCGCGGCGTCGGGGATCAGATTGAAGTCCATGTCGATCGGCTCGAGCTTGCCGCTGTCATGACCGACGCCGCGCACTTCGATCCAGTCCTCGCCCATTTGCAGATTCGCGCCCATCCTGATGAGCGCATCCGCGAAGCCGACGTCGCCCTGAATGCTTGCCCGGCCGACACCCTCCACTTTCAGCGGCCCGCCGCCGAGCGCGCCCGCCGCGAGGAAATAGGACGCCGACGACGCGTCACCTTCCACCATGATCGTACCCGGCGACTGATAGCGCTGCCCCGCCGGCACAATGAACTGATGCCAGCCGTTGCGTTCGACGTTGATGCCAAAGCGCGCCATCAGCTTGATCGTGATCTCGATGTAGGGCTTCGAGATCAGTTCGCCGTCAACCTGAACCGTGCTCACGCCGCTCTCGGTACGCAAAAGCGGCAACGTCATCAGAAGCGAAGTGAGGAACTGGCTCGAGACGTCGCCGCGCACGCGGATGGGCGCCTCGGCCGAAATCTGCGCCGGACGGATTCGCAGCGGCGGATAACCCTCGTTCTCCTCGTAGTCGATCTTCGCGCCGATCTGCCGCAATCCGTCCACGAGATCGCCGATCGGCCGCTCGTGCATGCGCGGCACACCGTGGATGCGATAGTCGCCGCCATTCACCGCGAGCGCCGCGGTCAGCGGACGGACAGCCGTACCCGCATTGCCGAGGAACAGATCAGCCGTGCGCGCCGTGAAAGCGCCGCGCGTGCCAGTCACGACGCAGGTGTCGCCGTCGCGCTTCAGACGCACACCGAGCTTTTCGAGCGCGTCCAGCATCACACGGGTGTCGTCGGAGTCGAGCAGGTTCGTGATCGTCGTCTCGCCTTCGGCGAGCGCCGCCAGCAGCAGCACGCGGTTCGAAATGCTCTTCGAGCCAGGCAGACGAACCGTGCCGGACGCACGGGAAAATGGTCCGAGATCGAGGAATTCCATGATTGAGTCCAGTTTCCGGTTATTGGGACGCGTCGCTCGGCGCAACGCCGCCGGCGCGCTGTTCCTGCCATTCGGTGCGCGCCACACGTGAGCGGGCAAACACGGCTTCGAGCGCGGCGCCGTCGGCGGCCTCAATGGCCGTGCGCAGGCGCGCGAGAACCGCCGTGTAGGCGTCGAGTTCGTCGAGCAGCGCGGCGCGGTTCGCCACGCACACGTCGCGCCACATTTCCGGGCTCGACGCGGCAATGCGCGTGAAGTCGCGAAAGCCGCCCGCGGCAAAGGAAAATTTCAGCGCGGCATCGGGTGAATTGAGAATCTGCTCGACGAGCGCAAACGACAATACGTGCGGCAAATGACTGACCGACGCGAACACGCGGTCGTGCTGCTCCGGAGCCATGTCGCGCACCAGAGCGCCGGTCGCGCGCCACATCGCCGCGATCCGCTCGACGGTAGACTCAGCATTCTCCGGCAATGGACACAGCACGACATTGCGGCCGACGTAGAGGTCGGGCAACGCGGCCTCGACGCCGCTCGCCTCGCGGCCAGCAATCGGATGCCCCGGCACGAACTGGCCGATGCGCGCGCCGAGTGCGGCACGGGCGGCGGCCACGACGTCGGACTTGGTGCTCCCGGCATCGGTGATAATCGTGTTCGCGTCGAGAAATGGCGCGATGCATTCGAGCAACGGTTGAGTCTGAGCGACGGGCGCGGCCAGCAGCACGACATCCGCGCCGGCAAGCGCTTCGCGCAGGGCAGCGTCGTCGTTCAACGCCGCCGCGCGGTCGATCACGCCCAGCTCGACCGCGCGCGCGCTCGACGCAGCCGAGCGGCCCACGCCGATCACCGTGCGCGCCCCATCGGCTTCCCCATGCTCGCGCAGCGCGCGCGCAAGCGATCCGCCGATCAGGCCGACACCAAAAATCACTAGCTTGTTAAAAGAGAACGCGGCCACGTCGGTCACACAAAAAGCGCGCCTTTCAAATCAAGAGGCGCGCGGGTTAAGATTCGCCGCCTAGGCGGTGGCGAGGGTTTTTTCGAGCGCGGCGATAAACGCTTCGTTTTCTTCCGGGAGCCCAATCGTGACGCGCAGCCACTGCGGCAACCCGTAGTTGCCGACCGGACGCACGATCACGCCCTGCTTCAGCAATTCGATATTCACACGATTGCCCGCCGCGTCGTCGTTGCCCACGCGCACCAGCACGAAGTTGCCGTCTGACGGCACGTATTCGAGGCCGAGCTTGTCGAACGCTTCAGTCAGGCGGCGATAGCCCTGCGCGTTCAACGCCGCGCTCTTATCGAGAAACGCCTTGTCGTTGAGCGCGGCAATCGCCGCGGCTTGCGCGAGCGTGTTCACATTGAACGGCTGACGCAGACGGTTCAGCAGATCAGTCAGCTCCGGCTGTGCGATTGCAAAGCCGACACGCAAGCCCGCAAGACCGAACGCCTTTGAAAACGTGCGCGACACGAGCAGATTCGGGTAACGGCGCACCCACTCGATGGAGTCATAGCGCTTTTCCGCCGGCAGGTATTCGGTGTACGCCTCGTCGAGCACCACGGCTACGGTGCGCGGCACCTTGTCGAGAAACGCTTCGAGCTTCGGACCTTCGATGAACGTGCCGGTCGGATTGTTCGGATTGGCGACAAAAATTAGCCGGGTGTCGTCGGTGACCGCGGCCAGCATTGCGTCCAGATCGTGCCCGTACTTCACAGCCGGCACCACGATTGCGCGCGCACCGAGGCCCTGCGTGGCGAGCGCATAAACGGCGAACGAATACTGCGCGTAAATGATCGACTGCCCTTTCTCGACGAACGCGTGCGCGGCAATTTCGAGAATGTCGTTGCTGCCGTTGCCGAGCGTGATCCAGTCGGACGGCACGCCGTAGCGCTCGCTCAACGCGGCTTTCAGTTCGAATGCGTTGGCGTCGGGATAGCGGCCCAGCTCGCTTGCAGCCTGCGCCATCGCACGTTTAGCCGACTCCGGCATACCGAGCGGATTCTCGTTCGACGCTAGTTTCACGATGTTCGCTTCGTCCAGCCCGAACTCGCGCGCCACTTCCGAAATCGGCTTACCGGCGATGTAAGGCGCAATAGCGCGCACATAAGAAGGACCGAAGGACGTTGTCATGGAATCTCCGAACGATTATTAGAAAATTCGCGGCCGGCGCGCCGGCGTACTGGTTAATCGACGCTTATCCGCCGCCCGATGGCCGTTATTGCGCACGCGGATACGAGCCCAGAATCTTCAGGAATGCAGCCTTCTCGCCGAGTTCGGTAAGCGCGGCGGCCACTGCGGGATCGTCGCGGTGTCCTTCGACGTCGATATAGAAGTAGTACTCCCACGTGCCCACGCGCGCGGGACGCGATTCGAAGCGGGTCATCGAAACGCTGTGACGCGCAAGCGGTTCCAGCAGCTTGAACACGGCGCCCGGCTCATTGGCCACCGACACGATCAGCGACGTCTGGTCATGACCGCTTGCGCCGGTGCGGTCCTTGCCTATCATCACGAAGCGTGTGCGGTTGTGCGGGTCGTCTTGAATCAGCGCATACGCGACTTGCAAACCGTAGTGAGTCGCAGCGCGATCGCCGGCGATAGCCGCGACGGTCGGATCGTCCGCCGCCATGCGCGCCGCTTCGGCGTTGCTCGACACTGCCTGGCGCTCCAGATGCGGCGCGTTCGTGGCGAGCCACCGCTGACATTGCGCGAGCGCCTGAGCGTGCGCGCAAACGCGCGTGACGCCGGCAAGGCCGCCGTTCAGCGTCAACAGATTGTGATGAATTGGCAAAGCGAGTTCGCCGCCGATGGCCAATTGCGTTTGCAGCAGCAGATCGAGCGTGCGCGATACCGCGCCTTCGGTTGAATTCTCGACCGGCACCACGCCAAATTCGGCGGCGCCTGCTTCGACGGAGCGGAACACTTCGTCGATCGACGGACACGGCAAACCTTCGATCGACTGACCGAAGTACTCGTGCATCGCCTGCTCGCTATAAGTGCCGACCGGCCCAAGATACGCGGCCTTGATCGTCTTCTCGAGGGCACGGCTCGCCGCCATGATCTCGCGCCAGATCGCGCTGATATGCTCGCTAGCAAGCGGCCCTTCGCTCATGTCCTGCAGACGCGCGATCACCTGCTGCTCGCGCTCCGGGCGAAACACCGGCGCGTTGAAATGCTTCTTGACCTCGCCGACTTCGAGCGCCACCGCCGCGCGCTGATTGAGAAGCGCGATCAGCTGCGCGTCGAGCGCGTCGATGCGTTCGCGAAGAGGTTTGAGTCGGTTATTGAGTTCGTCGTCCATGCGTGAAAACGGTCCTGCCGGTAGCTGCTGGAAAAATGCGTGCTGGAAAGGATGCGCGCGCCAAATACCTGAAGCGCTCAGGCGCTGCGCTGTTCGAATTCCTTCATGTATTCGACAAGCGCTTTGACGCCTTCGAGCGGGACGGCGTTATAAATCGACGCCCGCATGCCGCCGACGGACTTGTGGCCCGTCAGCTGCACCATTCCCCGCGCTTTCGCGCCGGCGAGGAAATCTTCGTTGCGGGACTCGTCGGCGAGAAAGAACGGTACGTTCATCCGCGAACGGGACCCACGCTCGACCTTGTTCAGATAGAAGCTGCTCGAGTCGATCGTGTCGTACAACAGCTTCGACTTCTCGAGATTACGCGCTTCTATCGCAGCCAGGCCGCCCTGCTTTTTCAACCACTTGAACACCAGCCCGGCGATGTAGATCGCGTACGTGGGCGGCGTGTTGTACATGGAATTGTTCTCGGCGACGGTCTTCCATTCGAATGCCGACGGGCAAATGGACTGCGCGCGATCCAGCATGTCCTCGCGCACGATCACCACCGTCACACCGGCCATGCCGATATTCTTCTGCGCGCCGCCGAACAGCACACCGTATTTGGCGATGTCCATTGGGCGCGACAGGATGTGCGACGAAGCGTCCGCTACTAGCGGTATATCGCCCAAGTCGGGAATCTCGAACGTCTCGACGCCGTGAATGGTCTCGTTCGTGCACAGATGCACGTAAGCGGGGTCGTCCGACAATTGCCATTCGGAAAATGCGGGCGCGCGCGTGAAACCTTCAGCCGTCTGGCCGCTTGCCGCAAGATGGACGGTGCCGTATTTCTGCGCTTCTTTCAGCGACTTTTGCGACCACGAGCCGGTGACGACAAAATCGGCACGCGGTTTAGCGCCGAGCAGGTTCATCGGCACAATTGCGTTTTCGCCGAGACCACCGCCTTGCAGAAACAGGATCCGGTGGCTCGCCGGCACGGCCAGCAACTCGCGCAGATCGACGAGCGCCTCCTCGTGGATCGACATGAACTCTTTCCCGCGATGACTCATTTCCATCACGCTCATGCCACTGCCTTGCCAATTGAGCATCTCGTCGGCTGCCTGACGCAGCACTTCTTCAGGCATGGCCGCTGGGCCGGCGGAGAAATTAAAGACGCGCATCGTGAGATCCTGAAAGCGGCGCGAGAACGAAATCGCGCACGAGTCGGCGAAGTGACCGCCGCGAAAACAAGCTGCTGGAAACTAGCTACATCTATCGGACGACGAAATCGGGGTGTTGGCCGGCTACGGCTCGATCAGACGGCAACAATCCGACATTTCGCGCCGAAAAAATAATGGCCGTTTGCGCACACGCGCAAACGGCCATTATCGCATTGTCCCCGCCAACCCGCCAAACACAGCGGCCCTGGAATCGGACCGCCGGGTGGCGCTTAACGCGGGATTCGCCTCAGGCTTACTTAGCCGGCTTGACCGAGGCGACTTCCTTGTCGGCCTGGTCACGCGTTGCCTTGATCGATTGCGGCATGTACTTTTGCATCAAGCCGTTGACGACGTCGCGGCCAACCTGGTCTTGGACCTGGATGAATTTGCGGCCGGTCGGGCTCTTGTAGAACGTGGTCAGATCCTTGATTTCCGACGTGCTGTAGTACTTTGCGTACGCATCGTACTGAGCTTGCATTGCGTCCTGGCGGAAGCTGTCCGTCGCGAAGACCTGGCCTGCGCCGTCAACCAGCTTCGGCACCGCGTTCTTTTGCAGCGTCGGGACGGAAGCCTGCTTCTGCTTGTCCGTCATCGTCTTGTTTTCGCTCAGCGCGTCCGACAGGATAGCCGGAACCAGTTGCTTTGCTTGCATTTGCGCGCTGTTGCCGATTGCGCCGACCAGCTTCTGTGCGTCGATTGCGTCCAGCAGGTCCTTGATTGCAGCCTGCTTGGCCGGATCAACCGGTGCCGCGGCAGCAGCCGGAGCCGACGGAGCCTGGCTCTGCAGCGCTTGAGCAAAGGCAAAGGTCGGCACGAGGGCAGCCAGCAACGCCAGTTGTTTAAATCGTTTCTGCATCATTACTCCCTAATAGAAATTAACTTGAACTGCTAGCTGCGCGAAAAGTGTGTCGGCCCGACACACCATTATTTTCTGCGCGGCTTTCAACCGGTTACCGAACGTGGAAGCCGCAATGCGGGTCAGGCCGCACCACCGTCTTCGCCGCCGTTGCTACTGTCAGCAGGGCCTTCGGCGTCACCTTCCACATCGCCGTCCGCTTCCGCCTCGGCAACCTGTTGCAGACCTGAAAGCTTGGTCCCTTCGTCAAGGCTGATGAGTGTAACACCTTGAGTTGCACGGCCCATTTCTCGAATTTCCGACACGCGCGTGCGAATCAGAACACCCGTATTGGTGATCAGCATGATCTGCGCTTCCGGATCGACGAGCGTGGCGGCGACGACCTTGCCGTTACGCTCCGACGTCTGGATCGCGATCATGCCCTTCGTGCCGCGGCCGTGACGCGTGTACTCGGTAATCGGCGTGCGTTTGCCGAAGCCGTTTTCGGTGGCGGTGAGCACTGACTGCTGCTCGTCGCCCGCCACCAGCAACGCGATCACGTTCTGGCCGTCTTCGAGCTGCATGCCGCGCACGCCGCGCGCCTCACGGCCCATCGGACGCACGTCATTCTCGTCGAAGCGAACCGCCTTGCCCGAATCCGAGAACAGCATCACGTCGTGCTGACCGTCTGTGATGGCGGCGCCGATCAGGTAATCGCCGTCATCCAGGCCGACTGCAATAATACCCTTGCGCAAAGGCCGGCTGAAGGCTTCGAGCGGCGTCTTCTTTACCGTTCCTAATGCGGTTGCCATGAACACGAACTTGTCTGCGGAAAATTCCTTGACCGGCAGCACAACCGTGATCTTCTCTCCGTCCAGCAGTGGGAACATGTTGACGATCGGACGGCCGCGCGAGTTCCGCGAGCCCTGCGGCACTTCGTAGACCTTGACCCAATACACGCGGCCGCGGTTGGAGAAGCACAGAATATGGTCGTGCGTGTTCGCAATGAAGAGCGTATCGATCCAGTCGTCTTCCTTCATGGAAGTCGCCTGTTTGCCGCGACCGCCGCGCTTCTGGGCGCGATATTCGGACAACGGCTGCGATTTCACGTAGCCCGCGTGCGACATGGTCACCACCATCTCTTGCGGAGTGATCAGGTCTTCGGTGTTCAGTTCGGTGGCGTTCAGCTCGATCTTCGAGCGGCGCGCGTCGCCGAACTCCGACTTGATCGACGTGAGTTCGTCGACGATGATCGCCGTGATGCGCTCCGGGCGAGCCAGAATGTCCAGCAGGTCGGCGATCTGCGCCATGACGTCGCGATACTCGCCAATGATCTTGTCTTGCTCGAGGCCAGTCAGGCGTTGCAGACGCATCTGCAGAATTTCCTGAGCCTGGGTGTCGGACAAGCGGTAGAGCCCGTCGGACTGCATACCGAAGGACGGGTTCAATCCGTCAGGACGATAGGCTTCGCGACCACCCGCCGACGCGTTTTCCGTCTCGGCGCGCGACAACATTTCGCGCACGAGCGACGAATCCCACGGACGCGCCATCAATTCCTGCTTGGCGATCGGCGGAGTCGGCGCTGCTTTGATGATGGCGATGAACTCGTCGATGTTGGCGAGCGCAACCGCCAGACCTTCGAGCACATGCCCGCGTTCGCGGGCCTTGCGCAGTTCGTATACAGTGCGCCGCGTCAGCACTTCCCGGCGATGCGACAGGAAGCACGACAGCATCTCCTTCAGGTTCAACAGCTTCGGCTGGCCGTCGACCAGCGCGACCATGTTCATGCCGAAGGTGTCCTGAAGCTGGGTCGCCTTATACAGATTGTTGAGGACGACTTCCGGCACTTCGCCGCGCTTCAGCTCGATCACGACACGCATGCCGCTCTTGTCGGACTCGTCGCGAATGTCGGAAATGCCTTCGAGCTTCTTCTCGTTGACCAGTTCAGCAATACGCTCGAGAAGCGAGCGCTTGTTCACCTGATAGGGCAATTCGTCGACGATGATCGACATGCGCTGGCCGCGGTCGATTTCCTCGAAGTGCGTGAGCGCGCGCATCACCACGCGGCCGCGGCCGGTGCGATAACCATCGCGCACGCCGGCCACGCCGTAGATGATGCCGGCCGTCGGGAAATCCGGCGCCGGAACGATTTCGATCAACTCGTCGATCGTGGCTTCCGGGTTCTTGAGCAGGTGCTGGCACGCGTCGACAACCTCGTTCAGGTTGTGCGGCGGGATGTTCGTCGCCATGCCGACCGCGATACCGGACGAGCCATTGATCAACAGGTTGGGAATGCGCGCCGGCAGGATAGCCGGCTCGTTTTCGCTGCCGTCGTAGTTCGGCGTGAAGTCGACGGTTTCCTTGTCGATGTCGGCAAGCAGTTCATGGCCGATCTTCGCCATGCGGATTTCGGTGTATCGCATGGCCGCGGCATTGTCGCCGTCGACCGAACCGAAATTGCCCTGGCCGTCCACCAGCATGTAGCGCAGCGAGAAATCCTGCGCCATGCGGACGATGGTGTCGTAAACAGCCGTGTCGCCGTGCGGGTGGTACTTACCGATGACGTCGCCGACGATACGCGCCGACTTCTTGTATGCGCGGTTCCAGTCGTTGTTCAACTCGTGCATCGCGTACAGCACGCGCCGGTGCACCGGCTTCAGGCCATCGCGGACATCGGGAAGCGCACGCCCTACGATCACGCTCATCGCGTAATCGAGATACGAACGGCGCATTTCCTCCTCTAGGGAGATTGGCAAAGTCTCTTTGGCGAATTGATCCATTATCCGTATCTTTTACGTGCGAAGACGGCCGGAAAACGGCGCCTTCGCGTAAGCATTGCAGACGCAACGCATCACGCGATTCTAACATGCCGCGAAACCGGCCCGACCGGGCTGCGTATACCTATTAGCGGTGACTTGAGAGCGGCGCCGCAGCGCCCCGTGAATGCCCCAGACGCGGGCTCGCCAGGCTCGATTCATGCGTGGGGCAATCCGCCGCTCAGCCATGACTGGCGGGACGCTCCGGGCGATCGCTTCTGTTGCGCATGCACCACAATTAGAAGGCGATTTGATCGGGGGCGGATTTTTTTATCGTCGGAAGGGAACGATATGGCAAAATGCCAACGCACAAAGAGTCAGACACTGCTCGAAGTCTACACACAACGTTTTTTGTTCAGCACCAATGTTATACTTCGAGCAATGTATGACTTGTCTTCGTCAACAGGCTCGCAGTAAACCTGCGGTAATCTCAAATTCGAGAGGAGAAATATGAATAAACTTTCAAAGCTCGCGTTCATTGCAGCTACCGCAGTTATGGCTGCATCCGCAATGGCACAGTCGGTGCCGGCGTCGCGACAAGCTACCAATGACAACTGGGTGAATGGTACTGGCGAATACGTGTGGATGAACGGCACGAACGAGCTTTGCTGGCGCGATGCATTCTGGACGCCGGCAACGGCCAACGCCAAGTGCGACGGCGCACTGGTCGCCCAGGCTCCGACGCCGCCGGCACCGGTCGCACCGGCACCGGCTATCACCAGCCAGAAGATCACGTACCAGGCTGACGCACTGTTCGACTTCGACAAGGCTATCCTGAAGCCGGCTGGCAAGGAAAAGCTGGACGATCTGGCATCGAAGATCCAAGGCTTGAACCTCGAAGTCGTCGTGGCAACGGGTTACACGGACCGCATCGGTTCGGACAAGTACAACGACCGTCTGTCGCTGCGTCGCGCTCAAGCTGTGAAGGCATACCTCGTCAGCAAGGGCATCGAATCCAACCGTATCTACACGGAAGGCAAGGGCAAGCGGAACCCGGTCACGACCGGCTGCAACCAGAAGAACCGCAAGCAACTCATCGCCTGCCTCGCACCGGATCGTCGCGTGGAAGTCGAAGTTGTCGGTACTTCGAAGCAGTAAGCTACAGAACTACCGCGGTATCAAAGCCCCGCTTCGGCGGGGCTTTTTTATGCGCGGACCAGCCGCATGCCGGTCGCAGCCACGCGAGCGCCGTCAAACCGCTTGCGGGAGCAGGCGGCATTTTGCCGGTCCGGCCGCTCGCCTATATACTCCGGGTTTATCCTCGAGCGCCCGCTCACCGCTCTCATCGAGGCAGCTTCGCAATGACCAACGCCGATCCCCACGAACTGCAGAAATTCAGCGACCTTGCGCATCGTTGGTGGGACCCGAACGCCGAGTTCAAACCGCTGCACGAACTCAATCCCGTCCGCCTGAACTGGATAGACGCCCACGCACATCTAGCCAGCAAGCAGGTGCTGGATATCGGCTGCGGCGGCGGCATTCTGTCTGAGTCAATGGCAGGCCTGGGTGCGCACGTCAAGGGCATCGACCTGTCGAGCGAAGCGCTCGGCGTCGCCGATCTTCACAGCCTTGAAAGCGGTGTAACCGTTAATTACGAAGAAATCGCCGCCGAGGCCCTTGCCGCTCGTGAACCGGGCGCATACGACGTCGTTACCTGCATGGAAATGCTGGAACACGTACCGCAGCCCGCGGCGATCGTCGAGGCGTGCAAGACCTTGGTCAAGCCTGGCGGCTGGGTGTTCTTTTCCACGCTCAACCGCAATGTGAAGTCGTACCTGTTCGCTGTGATCGGCGCGGAATACATTGCGCGGATGCTGCCCAAGGGCACGCACGACTACGCGCGTTTCATCCGTCCGTCGGAACTTGCGGGCTTCGTACGGGCCGCCGGCCTACGCACGGCGGACATCAAGGGTATTGTCTATAACCCGCTCAGCAAGCATTTCGCGCTTTCCGCCGACACGAGTGTGAATTACATGCTCGCGTGCCGCCGCGACGCCTGAACCGCCCGAACGCCGACAAAATGAATCAATGAGCGATCCTACGCCCCTGCCCCAACGCGAAGACAGAGAAGATGCACTCGGTCTTTGCCAAGCCGTGCTGTTCGACTTGGACGGCACGCTGGCCGACACGGCGCCCGACCTTGCCGCCGCGGTCAACAAGATGCGTCACGATCGGGGACTGGACATGGTCCCGCTCGAAAAACTGCGGCCGCTCGCGTCGGCTGGCGCGCGGGGACTGATCTGCGGAGCGTTCGGCATCGGTCCGGACGACCACCAATTCGCGTCGATGCGCGAGGAGTTCCTCGCCAACTACGAAGCTGATCTTTGCATCGAGACCACGCTGTTTCCCGGCATCCCCGAATTGCTGGATGAGCTCGACGCGCGCGGCGTGCGCTGGGGCATCGTCACGAACAAGGTCGCGCGGCTCACCGAACCGCTGGTCGCGCAGCTAGGCCTCGAAGACCGGGCGGGCTGCGTGGTCAGCGGCGATACGACTCCTCATTCGAAGCCGCACCCGGCGCCCTTGCTGCACGCGGCGCGCGAACTCGACGTGACGCCGGAACGCATCGTTTATGTGGGCGACGATTTGCGCGACGTACAAGCGGGATTCGCTGCTGGCATGAAAACGGTGGCTGCGGCGTACGGCTATTGCGGCGACGATATTCCCCCCACGCAATGGCATGCGCAGCACGTGGTCGAATCGCCGGCGCAACTGCAGAAGCTGCTGCGCGACATCGGTTAATTCTGTCAGAAAGATAGCGCGCCGTAACGGGCGGCTCATCTGGGCCAGGAAACTGGAAGCGGCTGAGACACGGCCGTCAATCTATTGTAAAATCTACGCTGGCTCGACGTTCCGAGCAACGAACCGTGGGGGCGACCTGGTTTCGACAGGGGTTGCGAAGCGGCTAGGGCATGTCGAGGACCCGTCACCTCGTTAATCAATGGGAAAAACGTAACTGCAAACGACGATACGTTCGCACTGGCAGCCTAAGGGCCGCCGTCCTCTGCCTAGTTCACTGACGGGCTAGTGTCGCAAGACCGGTAGCAATACCGACAGAGGTCATATACGTCAGTTAAGCCTAGACGGAGTCACGACGTCCGGGTCGAAAACCTAGTGAATCGCCGTAGTGCAGCGTGTTCGTCCGCGTCACTACGGTTAAATTAAAAGACAGAACTAAACATGTAGAACTGGTCGTAGAGTGCTTCTGGACGCGGGTTCGATTCCCGCCGCCTCCACCACATACCATCCGAAGCTGCACGCTGTAGCCTCGCTAAAACCCGCAAGCGGCCTTGCTGCATGCGGGTTTTTTATTGCCGCTCGCTGCATGCTTCGCGCCTCTCCCCAGAACGGGGTATCTACGTGGTTCACAAACCGCGGCAACTATTTCAACATGACCGCACCCCGTCAACCGCGTCGCCGCAAATAGCCAATGACCCGATCCTCCTCCGCCCGGTTCACTGCCACCGCCCTCGTGTCCGTCTGCGCGCTAGCGGCAACCGCTGCGCAGGCATCTGCATGTGATGAACTCCGGCGGCTTCACCGCCGCGTACAAGCTGCTTGCGCCGAAGTACGAAGCGCAGTCGGGCAACAAGCTCGCGATCGCATACGGTCCATCGATGGGGGTCTCGCCGGAATCCATCCCTAACCGGCTCAGTCGCAATGAACCCGCCGACGTCGTCATCATGGTCGGCTATGCACTCGACAAGCTGATCGCCGAAGGCAAGGTTCTACCGGACTCACGGGTCGAACTTGCGGATTCGCGCATCGGCATGGCCGTGCGCGCGGGGCAGCCGAAGCCGGACATAAGCAGCGTCGAATCGTTCAGAACGACGCTGCTGCGCGCGAAATCGGTCGCGTACTCCGACAGCGCAAGCGGTGTGTACATCCAGAACGAGTTGTTCAAGCGCATGGGCATCGAGCCGCAAATGAAGCCGAAAACCGCGATGATCGAGAAGACCCCGGTCGGCTCAGTCGTGGCCAAAGGCGACTATCAACTGGGCTTTCAACAGGTGAGCGAGTTGCTGCCATTCCGGGCATTGAATTTGTCGGCAAGATTCCCGAGTCACTGCAATCGGTGACTCGTTACGCCGCTGGCATTCCGGCCACTTCGCAGCATCAACCGGAAGCGCGGCAATTGCTGCAGTACATCGCGTCGCCGCAAGCAGCAGACGACATCGCCCGGACCGGCCTCGATCCGCTCGGCCGCAAGTAAGCGCAAACACGAAAACATCGTGCGAGTAACAAGATGGAATAAACCCGCCGGCTCGTTCGTTGATGCCTGACGCGTGCACGCATGTGCGTCGCACGTCGATTCACACGAAAAACAGGAGCCAACATCATGCGCAAGACCCTCTTCTGCCTCGCCCTGCTCGTAGTGCAACAGACTGCGTTTGCCGAACCGCCGAAAGTCGTCGACGGCCGCTTCGTTACGGCGGACGGCATGACTCTCTACACCTTCGACAAGGACACGACACCGGGCACAAGCGCCTGCACGGGCGGTTGCACGAGCTATTGGCCGGCTGCCGTCGCGAGCCCCTCAGATAAACCGTCCGGCGACTGGACACTGATCCCGTCGGCGGACGGCAAGCAGCAATGGGCGTACAAAGGTCATCCGCTCTATCGCTACTCGGCGGACAAGCAGGCGGGAGACACGAAAGGAGACGGCTTCAAGGACGTGTGGCACGCGGCAAAGCCCTGAACGGCGCGCAACAGGCAGACCAGCAAAAAAAACGCCGGCGAAGCGCCGGCGTCTCAATCAAAAACTTACGAGGCAGCAGCCTACTGGTCCTTCGGACATTGCAGGTTGCAGCCATTCGGATCGCCCAGGTCACCGCGTTTGCGCATGGCCGATTTTTTGCCGGACTGATACTTGTCCGACGGCGCGGACGCGGCGAACGGCATCTGCGGATGTTCGGCAAGACGAAACTGCTCCTGGAGAATACCGCCCGGCACGCCCGGCGAATTCTGCGCGAAAGCGACCGGGGCGGTCACGAGGAGCAAGCCTGCCGACGCTGCAGCGGCACATGCATGTAGAAGAACTTTCATATCGATTCGGGCGCGGCCTGGCGCGCGGTTGGGCAAAAGCGGAAGCTTAGAGAGTATCCGAAACGAACGCCATACGCAGCGGCGCAGGCCGCACTACGTTTACAGCTGCTTACGCGCCCGTTCGGCTCAACCCTGACTCGAGGTCCACGAGCTTGCCGCACTCGCCTGGATCATAACCTTGCAATTGATCGACGCTCTCGTGAAACGCGCTGCCGCGCAGCAATTCGATCACCGCCGACAGCGGCGCACGCTCGAGCCGCGCGCGGTCGCACGCGAAGTAATAGTCTTCGTCGACGACCGGAATGAAGTCGAGCCCGAAATGATGCGCCGCGGGTTCCACGCCGAAGCCCACGTCCGCCATACCGCTCGCGACGAACGCCGCAATCGCCGAATGCGTCAACTCGGCCGACGCATAGCCGTTCACGCAGTCGGGGTCGATGCCGAGCTTCGTAAGCGCCAAGTCCAGCAGCATGCGGGTGCCGGAGCCATGCTGGCGATTGACGAAGCGGATGTCGTCGCGCGCGAGATCGCTCAAGCCGCCGATGCTCTTCGGATTGCCCTTGCCGAGAAAAAGCCCCTGCTTGCGCCGCGTCAGATGCACAAGCACATGGCGTTGCGGATCGAGCCAGCGCCGGTATGTATCGGCGCAGGCCTCGCGAAACTCGCCGAGCGGCAAATGAAAGCCGGCTAGCTCGCACTCACCCCGCGCAAGCGCACTCACGGCGTCCGCACCGTCACGGTATTTGATGTCGACCGGCAACTCCTTCGCGACCAGCGCGGTCACGAGCGCCGCCACCGCATAACCATGCGATGCGTGAATGCGCACCTGATCGACGGGCGGCGCGAGCCAGCGGTTCAGGTCGCTCGCCACCTCGCTTGCGAGCGCCTGCATGTTGCCGTCGAGCCGCTCGCCACATAAACGCTGTGCGCGCAGCACCGCCTGCCCGAGTTCCGAGAGCACCGAACCGCGGCCGCGCTCCTTCGCAATCAGCGGACCGCCCAGGCGCTCCTCGATTCCACGCAACAAACCCCATGCATGACGGTAGGACAAACCCTTAAGCGTTGCCGCCTGCGCAATGCTGCCCGACTCGTTCACAAGAGCGAGCAACGGCACGACGTCCGACAGGCTTGCCTCCCGGCCGTCCGGACCCTTCAACACCAGTTGCGCATGGCACTCGATTCTGATCATATATGTACAAGTCTTTCCTATTGCATCGGCCGTTTCGCCCGCCTATCGTTCGGCTATCCCATATCGAATAAACGAAGCATAAGTGCACACATTATGAATAACAAGTGCATATATGACTTTGGAGGAGCCCCCACTTGGACGATCTCATCGCCTTCGCGCCGGATCAACTCGTAGAGCGTCACGCGCAGCCCGGCATGTCGCTGCTAGCGGTTCTGCACGCGATTCAGGACGAACTTGGCTACGTGCCGCCCGCTGCTGTCGCGCCGCTGGCTCGCGTGATGAACCTGTCGCGTGCGGAAGTGCACGGCGTCATCACCTACTACCATCATTTCCGCACGCAGCCGGCCGCGCCCGTCACAGTGCAACTGTGCCGCGCGGAAGCCTGTCGCAGCATGGGCACCGAGGCGCTTGCACAGCACATCGAGTCGCACACGGGTTGCCGCTTCGACGCCGCGCATGAACCCGGCGACGCGGTGGAACTGGAGTCGGTCTATTGCCTCGGTCAATGCGCGCTGTCGCCGGCGATGATGGTGAACGGCACGCTGCACGCCAAGGTCACGCCGCAAAAATTCGACGCGATTTTCGCGGCCGCCAACAAATGCGTGGAGGTGACGGCATGACCCGCATCTATGTTCCTCGCGATTCATCGGCGCTTGCGCTAGGCGCGGATGCGCTGACCGACGCGATCAAAGCGGAAGCGGCACGCCGCGGCATCGCAATCGAGCTCGTCCGCAACGGTTCGCGCGGCTTGCTCTGGCTTGAACCGCTCGTCGAAGTGCAAACGGCCGAAGGCCGCGTCGGCTACGCGAACGTTGAGGTAAGCGATGTCGCCGCCCTGTTCGACGCGGGCTTCATCGAAGGTGGCGAGCATGCTCGGCGCGTTGGCGTGGTCGACGAGATTCCGTATCTGAAGAAGCAGCAGCGCCTGACGTTCGCGCGCATCGGCATCACCGATCCGCTTTCCACTGACGACTACGTCGCGCACGGCGGCCTCGAAGGTCTGCGCCAGGCTTTGCAAACCGACGGCGACGCCGCCTGCGAAGCGCTGATCGAATCGGGCCTGCGCGGACGCGGCGGCGCCGCGTTCCCCGCCGGCATCAAATGGCGCACGGTGCGCGCCGCGAAGGCCGCGCAAAAATACATCGTCTGCAATGCAGACGAAGGCGACTCGGGCACATTCTCCGATCGCCTCGTGATGGAAAGCGACCCGTACGTGCTGATCGAAGGGATGATCATCGCGGGCGTCGTGACCGGCGCGACGGCCGGCTACATCTACGTGCGCAGCGAGTATCCGCATTCCATCGCGACGCTCGAAGCGGCAATCGCGAAGGCGCGCGCCGCCGGCTGGCTCGGCGACAGCGTGCTCGGCTCGGCGCATCGCTTCGAGCTGTTCGTCGCAAAGGGCGCCGGCTCGTATGTGTGCGGTGAGGAAACCGCGCTGCTCGAATCGCTCGAAGGCAAGCGTGGCATCGTCCGTGCGAAGCCGCCGGTCCCGGCACTGGTCGGTCTCTACGGCCAGCCGACGGTGATCAACAACGTCATCACGCTCGCCACCGTGCCGATCATCTTCGCGCGCGGTGCGGCGTTCTATAAAGACTTCGGCATGGGCCGTTCGCGCGGCACCCTGCCGTTCCAGTTGGCAGGCAACGTCAAGCAAGGCGGTCTCGTCGAGCTTGCGTTCGGCGTGACTCTGCGTGAACTGATTTACGACTACGGCGGCGGCACCGCAAGCGGCCGGCCGGCGCGCGCAGTGCAAGTGGGTGGTCCGCTTGGCACCTATCTGCCGGAAAGCCAGTGGGACATCCCGATGGACTATGAAGCGTATGCGGCGGTCGGCGCGGTGGTCGGTCACGGCGGTCTCGTCGTGCACGACGACACGTCGAATCTGGCCGAGCTAGCGCAATATGCGATGCACTTCTGCGCGATCGAATCGTGCGGCAAGTGCACACCGTGCCGCATCGGCTCGACGCGCGGCGTCGAAGTGATCGCCAGAATTCGCAACGGCGATACCTCCACGCGGCAAGTGCAGTTGCTGCGCGATCTTTGCGACACGATGGTGTCCGGTTCACTGTGCGCGATGGGCGGCATGACGCCGTACCCCGTGCTGTCCGCACTCGACCATTTCCCTGAAGACTTCGGCCTCGCCGACGCTTCCGCCGACGCACCGAAAGCCGCGGCCTGAACGAGGAGCCCAACCATGTCAGACATGCTCAATACTCCTGCCGGCGGCTGCGGCTCCGGCAACTGCGCGTGCAAATCGCAAGCGCAAGCGCAATCGCGCGCGCCCCGTTCGTACTTCGACGACACCGATTACGGCACGCCAGAGCGCCACGCCGATGTCGACGTGACGCTGGAAATCGACGGCCAGGCCATCACCGTGCCGGCCGGCACTTCGGTGATGCGCGCCGCGATTGAAGCAGGCGTGAACGTGCCGAAGCTCTGCGCAACCGATTCGCTCGAACCGTTCGGCTCATGCCGCCTGTGTCTCGTCGAGATCGAAGGCAAGCGCGGTTATCCGGCCTCGTGCACGACGCCGGTCGAAGCCGGCATGAAGGTGCGCACGCAAAGCGATCGTTTGCAATCGCTGCGCCGCAACGTGATGGAGCTGTACATCTCCGATCACCCGCTCGATTGCCTGACCTGTCCCGCGAACGGCGACTGCGAGTTGCAGGACATGGCGGGCGTCACCGGACTGCGCGAAGTGCGCTACGGTTTCGACGGCGCCAATCACCTGCAAGACAAGAAGGACGAATCGAATCCGTACTTCACGTACGATCCGGCGAAATGCATCGTGTGCAATCGCTGCGTGCGCGCATGCGAAGAAACCCAGGGTACGTTCGCGCTGACCATCGCGGGGCGCGGTTTCGAATCGCGCGTGGCGGCCAGCGAAAACCAGCCGTTCATGGAATCTGAGTGCGTGTCGTGCGGCGCGTGCGTCTCCGCGTGCCCGACCGCCACGCTCCAGGAAAAGACCGTGGTCATGCTCGGTCAGGCGGAACATTCGGTCGTCACCACCTGTGCGTATTGTGGCGTCGGCTGCTCGTTCAAGGCTGAGATGAAGGGCAACGAGGTCGTGCGCATGGTGCCGTTCAAGAACGGTCAGGCCAACGAAGGCCACGCATGCGTGAAGGGCCGCTTCGCATGGGGCTACGCCACGCACAAGGATCGCATCACCAAGCCGATGATCCGCGCGAAGATCACCGATCCGTGGCGCGAAGTAAGCTGGGAAGAAGCGATCAATTACGCCGCCTCGGAATTCCGCCGCATTCAGGCGAAGCATGGGCGCGATTCGATCGGCGGCATTACGTCGTCGCGTTGCACGAACGAAGAAACGTATCTCGTGCAGAAGCTCGTGCGCGCCGCGTTCGGCAACAACAACGTCGACACTTGCGCGCGCGTCTGCCATTCGCCGACCGGCTACGGCCTGAAGACCACCATCGGCGAATCGGCTGGCACGCAGACGTTCGCGTCCGTCGATAAAGCCGACGTGATCATGGTGATCGGCGCCAATCCGACCGACGGCCATCCGGTATTCGGCTCGCGCCTGAAGCGCCGCGTGCGCGAAGGTGCGAAGCTGATCGTCGTCGATCCGCGCCGCATCGACATCGTCGATACGCCGCACGTGAAGGCGTCGCATCATCTGCAATTGCGCCCGGGCACGAACGTGGCGATCGTCAACGCGCTTGCTCATGTGATCGTGACCGAAGGGCTGCTGAACGAAGCGTTCATCGCCGAGCGCTGCGAGGGACGCGCGTTCGAGCAATGGCGCGATTTCGTCGCGCTGCCGGAGAATGCGCCGGAAGCCACTGAAGCCATGACCGGCGTGCCGGCGAAAGACGTGCGCGAAGCCGCGCGCATCTATGCGACGGGCGGCAATGCCGCGATCTACTATGGCCTCGGCGTCACCGAACACGCGCAAGGCTCGACGATGGTGATGGGCATTGCGAACCTCGCGATGGCCACCGGCAACATCGGCCGTGAAGGCGTCGGCGTCAATCCGTTGCGCGGCCAGAACAACGTGCAGGGCTCGTGCGACATGGGCTCGTTCCCGCACGAGTTGCCGGGCTACCGGCACATTAGCGACACCACCGTGCGCTCGCAGTTCGAGGACGCGTGGAACGTCACACTGCAAACCGAGCCGGGCCTGCGCATTCCCAACATGTTCGACGCCGCACTCGACGGCAGCTTCATGGGCCTGTATTGCCAGGGCGAGGACATCGTGCAGTCGGACCCGAACACGCACCATGTGGCCGCTGCTTTGTCGTCGATGGAATGTATCGTCGTACAGGACATTTTCCTGAACGAGACCGCGAAGTACGCGCACGTGCTGCTGCCGGGCTCCACGTTCCTCGAAAAGGACGGCACCTTCACGAACGCGGAGCGGCGCATCTCGCGCGTGCGCAAGGTCATGCCGCCGGTGCCGGGTTACGCCGACTGGGAAGTCACGCTGCTGCTCTCGCGCGCACTCGGCTATGAAATGGACTACGCCCATCCGTCCGAGATCATGGATGAAATCGCGCGTCTCACGCCGACCTTCCACGGTGTGTCGTACAAGAAGATCGACGAGCTCGGCAGCATCCAGTGGCCTTGCAACGAAGAGGCGCCAAACGGCACGCCGACCATGCACATCGACACGTTCGTGCGCGGCAAGGGCAAGTTCGTAATTACGAAGTTCATCGCGTCGCCGGAAAAAGTCACGCGCAAATTTCCGCTGCTGCTCACCACCGGGCGCATCCTGTCGCAGTACAACGTCGGCGCGCAAACGCGCCGCACGGAGAACTCGCGCTGGCACGACGAGGACCGTCTCGAACTGCATCCGCACGACGCGGAAGAACGCGGCATCAAGACGGACGACTGGGTCGGCATCGAATCGCGCGCGGGACAGACCGTGCTGCGTGCGAAGGTCACGGAGCGGATGCAGCCGGGTGTCGTTTATACGACGTTCCACTTCCCCGAATCGGGCGCGAACGTAATCACCACCGATAGCTCGGACTGGGCGACCAACTGTCCGGAATATAAGGTGACCGCGGTGCAGGTGATGCCGGTCGAACAGCCCTCGCAATGGCAGAAGGAGTACTCGCGCTTCAACGCGGAGCAACTCGAACTGCTGAAGCAGCGCGAGCTGGCCAACTCGACCGCGGGCAAGTGAGGCGACACATGGACACGCAGAATCTGATCGACATGGCGAACCGCATCGGCGACTTTTTCGATTCGATGCCGGATCGCGAGGAAGCTGTTACCGGCGTCGCCGATCATATCCGCCGCTTCTGGGAGCCGCGCATGCGGCGTGCATTGCTTGCGTCGCTCGACGCGCCCGACGCGGGCGGCATCGCGATGTCGGATATCGTCAGGGAAGCGCTCGTCAAAAACCGCGAGCGCCTGACGCCGGCTGAGGCTTCTATCGCCTGATTGCTTCGCGCATCGGCAGTGGGTAGCCCTCGGGTTGCCGCCGGCCCTCGGGTTGTCATGACGCGTCATCGCGTCCTGTCATCGCGTCGCGTCTTAATGCGGCGTCTTAATGCGGCGTCTTAGTGTCGTGCGATAGGGCGCGCTTACGGTCGATGACACGGCGCCTCATCTCCCGCCTCGCCTCTCGCGTCACACGGCCGTCTGCTCCGGTATCTGTCCGCCAACGGTGAACCACGCTTCGCAGTGCCGCAAGAGTGCGTTCAGGTCCGAGCCGGTGCGCCCGCGGGCGCTGATGTAGCCATCGGGCCGCAGCAGATAGAACGATGGCCGCGTTCGTCCGTACGATTCGGCCAGCGACGGACCGCCGTCGCCGCTCGTATCCGTCACGCGCCAGATACGCACCGCGCCTGGCAACAATCTCTCCATGTCGGCAACGAGACTCTCGAATTCGGCGTCCGGTGGCGGCTCGTGCTTTGCATCGGGATCGAGCGGTTCTCCATCGACGGGCAATGGCGGCACCAGCAGAAACAGCGAGAAGAACGCGGGGTCGTGCAGATCGAAGATGCAGCCGATGCCGGGCGCGCGTCCGAGCGGACCGTCGACCACGTGCACCACCGCATCCGGCGCGCGTTCGCCCGCACGCGGGCCGCCGTCCAGCACGCGTTCGAGCGTGAGCGGACTGCGCCGGTACTGGACCGACAACTCGCTGATGGTGAGCCGTGCGGCGTCGCGCAGTGGACCGAGCGCGGCAAGAACTGGCATCAGGCGCTCGCGCAGCAGTTTGAGCGGTCCGTGATCCGCCTCGGCCATCTGCGTGATGAAGCCGGTCTGCCGCAGCACGTCGCGCTCGATCGGATGCCGCTCAAGATGGTAGGTGTCGAGCAGGCGATCCGGCGCCGCGCCGTTCAACACCCGCGCGAGCTTCCAGCCCAGATTGAACGCCTCCTGGATGCCTGTGTTCATCCCTTGGGCGCCGGCTGGGCTGTGCACATGTGCGGCGTCGCCGGCAAGGAACACGCGCCCCACGCGCAGCCGCTCGACCATCCGGCTGTTCAGGTGGAAATACGAGGACCACGCGAGCTCCGACACATCGACGCGTTCATGCACGCGCTTGGCGAGCAGCGCCTTGCATTCCTCGAGCGACGGCGCCGGGACGCGACCGAGCGGCGGTTCCCCGAGCACCACCGGCGACAGCGGCGCCGCTTCAGCTGCCGGCTCGACTGCATGATCCGCGATGAGCCGATGCCGGCGGTGGCCCATTGGAAACAGCGCGACCAGACCTTCGCCGGAAGCGAAGATATGAAACTCGTCCTCGGGCCAATCCGTTTCGGCGTGCAGGTCAGCTAGCAGGAAAGTTTGCTCGAGTGTCTTGCCCGCGAAGCTGAGGCCGAGGCCGTGGCGAATCATGCTGTGCGCGCCGTCCGCGGCGATCATGTACGACGGCCGCAGCGTTTGCGTGTGGCCGTCGGCGCGTCGCAACGTCGCCTGAATGCCGGCCGAGCCTTGCGTAAACATCGTGAGTTCGACGCCGCGCTCGATCGTCACGCCGAGCGTCGCCAGATGCTCGGTCAGCAAACGCTCGGTCACCGACTGATCGAGAAACAGCAGATACGGATAACGAGTGTGCAGCGGATCGAAGTCGAGTTGCGCGAGGCGCATGCCGTTCGAAAAAAGATTGGCGACGCGTGCGCGGTGGCCCAGTTCGAGAAACGGCTCGACCAGCCGATGCTGCTCCAGCAGTTCGAGCGTGCGCGCCTGAATGCCGATCGCCCGCGAATAGGGGTTCGGCTGCATCGCGCGGTCGATGATCCGCACAGGAATGTGAGCGCGCGCGAGACTCATTGCGGCGGCAAGCCCGGTCGGGCCCGCTCCGACGATCAGAACCGGCGACGCATCATTTGCAGCAGCGTCCATGCGAAACTCCGCAGAGCACAGTGCGCTCTAGTGTACGCCCCGAGCCGCCGGCGCTGAACGGCGCGGTGCATCAATTGCGAGGTGTATCGCACACAGAGTCGGGGCTTGCGGGGCAGCGGCACTGCGGCGTCCCGCGGGAACGTTGGTGCGCCTTGGTGTGCCTGCATTCGCCTCAGTGCGCTTCTGACGGATGATCCATCGCGCAACGATGATCGGTCGTGCCGAGGTCGACTTGCAGCGTCGCGTGCTGCATCGAAAAGCGTTCGCGCAATGCGAGCACGATGCCGTCGAGCCGCTCGTCGCCAGGATGCCCTGCCGGCATCACGAGATGCACGCTGAGCGCGTTGCCGGTCGTCGACAGCGCCCACACGTGCAGATCGTGCACGCCCTCGACGCCGGGCTGACCGGCCAGATAGTCGCGGATGCGTTGCAGATCGACGCCTGACGGCACCGCATTCAGCGCGAGGCGCACCGAATCGCGCAACAAACCCCAGGTGCCGTAGACGACGACCGCGACCACGAGCAAGCTCATCAGCGGGTCGAGCCATGTCCAGTTGGTGTAGAGAATCACGAGGCCGCTTATCGCCACGGCGGCGGACACGCCGGCATCGGCTGCCATATGCAGAAAGGCGCCGCGAATATTGAGGTCTTCCTTCTGGCCGCGCATGAAGAGCCACGCGGAAATCCCGTTGACAACCACGCCCACGGTCGCGACGACGAACACCGCAAGCCCCGCGACCGGCGCCGGATCCATCAGGCGGCCGATTGCCTCCGCGACGATCACGCCGCACGCGAACAGCAGCAGCGCCGCATTCGCCAGCGAAGCAAGGATCGACGAGCTGCCGTAGCCGAACGTGTAGCGTGCGGAAGGACGGCGCGTCGTGAGCCAGGCGGCGCCCCACGCGAGCAGCAGACCGAGCACGTCGGAGAGGTTGTGGCCGGCGTCGGCTAGCAGCGCGGTCGAGTGCGCGAGCACGCCGTACAGCGCCTGAATCACGACAATCGCAACGTTCAGCGCGACAGCCAGCGCAAACGCGAAGCCGTGGCCTGCAACGGGCGCGTGGTGATGATGGTGGTGATGGCCCGCGTGGGTGTGGCTGTCGCCGTGGTCGTGGTCGTGACTGTGGTCATGACCGTGCTCATGGCCCTGCTCATAGCTGTGCTCATGGCCGTGGCCCTGGTGCTGGCCGTGGCGGATTTCCACTTCGCTCTCCTGCGCGGGCCGCGCCCCCTCTTCCTTATGAACGCCCGCGCCCGCAAAGCGATTCCGCTCATCCGCGAGATCGTTGCTATCCGACGCATCGAGCCACACCGGCGCGTGTTCGTCTTCCCTTTCTTCGATTTTCTTCATGGCAGATCCAATGCGTCGTCACGGGCGGGCTCGGCCACGTGTTCGAGCATGCCGGCCAGCATCGCGCTGATGTGGCTATCGGCAGCGAGATAGAACACCTGCTTGCCCTGCCGCTGCGCCCGCACGATTCGCGCCGCGCGCAGCAGCCGCAAATGATGGCTCACGAGCGACGGCGACAAATTCAGCTCCCCGGCAATCGCGCCCACCGCACGGCGTCCGTCGACACAAGCGAGCACGATGCGCAAGCGCGTCGGATCGCCTAGCAGGCGGAACAGGTCGGCAAGCGGCGCGACCGTGTCCGTCGAGCGCGGTCCGGAACTCGCCGGCAATGGCGACGAAGCGGTAGCGGGAATCATGGCGGCGATATATATGAACAGGTATTCACATGTTAGGCGAAACCCGCGCGGCGGGTCAAACCGGCGTGCTGCCCGGCGAGTGTGGGAAAATGCGGCCTTTGCCTCACCCGACTACCATCCCCGTCATGCAACCTGTATTTGACCGCGCTTTCGCGGCGCATCGTGACGGCCGGCTCGACGACGCCGAACGCGGCTACCGCGCGACGCTCGACGGCAATCCCGCGCACGTCGACGCGCTGCACCTCCTGGGCGTGCTGCGCCATCAGCAGGGCCAGCACGCCGAAGCCGCCGAACTGGTGCGGCGCGCGGTCAACCTGCGCCCGCAAGACGCCGCGCTGCAACTGAACCTCGGCAACGCGCTGAAGGCGCTCGGCCAGATCGACGAGGCCATCGACCAGTTCCGCAACGCGCTCTCGCTCGCGCCGTCGTTTCCGATGGCGCACTACAACCTCGGCAACGCCTATGCGTCGGCAGGCCGTCACGAAGACGCCGCGGACGCATTCCGCCGCTCGTTGCATCTGCAACCTGATGACGCCTCGTCGCACAACAATCTCGGCAATGCGTTGCACGCGCTCGGGCGTCACGAGGAAGCCATCGCCTCGTTCCGGCGCACGTTGGAGCTGCGCCCAGGCCACGCCGGCGCGCTCAACAACATGGGCATGTCGCTGAATGCGCTCGGCCGCGCCGCCGAAGCGATCCCGTGCTTCCAGGCCGCATTGGCCACCGAGCCGCGCTTCGTCGCTGCGCACTTCAACCTCGCCAATACGTTCGACGCCACCGGCCGTCACGCGGAAGCGGTCGCGTCGTTCGAAGCGGCGCTCGCACTGCAGCCGAACCTGCCGCCGGCCATCTTCGGGATGGGCAACGCGCTCGCCGCGATCGGGCGTCATACCGAGGCGATACCGTACCTCGAACGCTCCGTCGGGCTCGATCCGCAATTCGCGCTCGCGTGGCTGAGCCTCGGCACCGCGCATCAGGCGCTCGGCGCGCACGCCACCGCCGTGCGCGCATTCGATCAGGCGTTGCGCGTGCAGCCCGATCTCGCGTCCGCCCATATGAACCGCGCGCTTGCGTGGCTAGCGCTGTGCGATTTCGCGCGCGGACTGCCGGAATACGAATGGCGGCTGCAAACCATCGCCGAGCCCGCCATCGAAACCTTGCCGCGCTGGCATGGCGAGCCGGCCGCACACCGCACGCTTCTGATCCACGCGGAACAGGGTTTCGGCGATACCTTGCAATTCGTGCGCTTCGTTCCGCTGGCCGCGCAGCGCGCGGCGCGCGTGGTGCTCGAAGTGCAGCCGCAACTGCTGCCTCTGCTCGAACCGGTCGCGCAGGCCTGGCGCGTCACGCTCGTTGCGAGAGGCGCACCGCGTCCCGCTGCCGACCTGCACTGTCCGCTGCTGAGCTTGCCGCTCGCGCTCGGCACGACGCTCGACAGTATCCCCGAGCGCACGCCCTACCTGAGCGTGCCGCCCGCGTACCGCCGCAAATGGCGCGGCTCGCTGGGTGGCCAGGCGAGGCGCAAGATCGGGCTCGCATGGTCGGGGCGCATCCATCGGAACGAAACGCGCTCGATGCCGCTCGCGGAGCTCGATCCGCTCTTCGCCATTGAAGGCATCGACTGGATCGTGTTGCAGCCCGATCTCAATGCGGACGAACACGCCGCGCTGGACGCGCATCCGCGAGCCGGGTCGATTCACCGGTTCGACAAGCGGATCGGCGACTTCGCGGATACGGCAGCGATCATCGAGCGCCTCGACGCGGTCGTGTCGATCGATACGTCGATTGCCCACCTCGCCGGCGCGCTGCGCAAGCCGCTGTGGCTGATGCTGCCATTCGCGCCGGATTGGCGCTGGTGTCCCGGCGACACGCGCAGCGCGTGGTACGCCAGCGCCACATTGGTACGTCAGCCGCGGCCCGGTGCGTGGCGCGAGATCGTCGAGACGGTGGCAAGCGAATTGCGCCGAGGGTAGCGGTTCGCTCACGTCGGTATTACGGCAATAAAAAACCCCGCGGTTTTGTGAACGCGGGGTTTTTTATTGCACTGGCCGCGCGAGCGGCGTCAGCATGCGTTGCGAATCACGCGGCTTTGTATTGATCGCGCGATTCAGGCGTGCGGTACAGGACGAGCGTCGCAATCAGCCCGCAGATCGCGGCTACACCCAGGAAGAGACCTGGCGCCGCCTTGTTGCCCGTGGAATGAATCAGCAGCGTCGAGATGGCCGGCGTGAAACCGCCGATCGTCGTCGCAAGGCTGTACGCAAGCGAGAAGCCCGCGGTGCGCACTTCGACCGGCATCACTTCGGTCAGCGCCACGACCATTGCGCCGTTATAGCTGCCGTACAGGAACGACAGCCACAACTCGACCGCTAGCAGGCGCGCGAACGAGGGCTCGGCGACGAGCCATTGCAGCGCCGGGTAAGCGGTGACGATGGTGAGCGCCGTGAAAGCCAGCAATACCGGACGACGGCCGATGCGGTCCGACAGCGCACCTGCGAGCGGCAGCCAGACCAGGTTCGACAGACCGATACAGACCGTCACGACAAGTGTATCGATCGACGACAGCCTCAGCACTTCCTTGCCGAAGGTCGGCGTGTAAGCCGTGATCATGTAGAACGACACGGTGGTCATGATGACCATGCCCATGCCGCCCAGCACGGTGACCCAGTTCGCGGCCATGCTCTTCATGATCTCGCCCATTCCGGGACGGTGCTTGCGCGCGGTGAATTCCTCGGTTTCCTTCAATGAGCGGCGAATCAGGAACAGGAAAGGCACGATCAGGCAGCCGATCAGGAACGGCACGCGCCAACCCCATGCGCTCATCTGGTCGGCGGGCAGCATCTTGTTGAGCATCACGCCGAGCAGCGCGGCGAACACCACGGCGACCTGCTGGCTGCCGGACTGCCACGCGCAATAGAAGCCCTTGTGTCCCTTCGTGGCGATCTCCGACAGATATACCGACACGCCGCCCAACTCCACGCCCGCGGAAAAGCCTTGCAGCAGGCGGCCCAGGAGCACGAGCACCGGCGCAAGCAGCCCGATCGTCGCGTATCCGGGAATGGACGCCACCGTGAGCGTGCCGAGCGCCATCAGTCCCAGCGTGAGGATAAGCCCCTTGCGCCGGCCGTAGTGGTCGATGTAAGCACCGAGGATGATCGCGCCGAGCGGCCGCATCAGAAAGCCCGCGCCGAACACGGACAGCGAAAGCATCAGCGACGCAAATTCGCTGCCGCTCGGAAAATAGGTCTTGGCGATCGCGGACGCGTAGTAGCCATAGACCATGAAGTCGTACATCTCAAGAAAGTTGCCGCTGACCACGCGGAACACTGTCTTGACCTTGGATTCTTGCGACGAGGAGATAGCGTGTGACGCTGTTGACATTAGATTCTCTGATGAGCCCACGCCGCGCAAGCGGACGGCGATCTGGCAGTTGAAACGATCCGCCCTCGTTGAGAACGCGGATGCCACAGGCAAATGATTGGCCGCGGGAAGAGCCGCGCCGGAGGCGCTGTATTTTGCGACCGAATGCATCCGAGCGGTATCAGGGTAAACGTTCGGGTCCGCTGGAAGCCGCGCCACACAATGTTACCGTCGATGGCGCTGTTGCGTATTCCATACATTTTCATTACAGGCACTGGCGCGGCGCGCGACCGCTAGAATTGCGGCTCGGCAATTCCAGTTGATCACTCTCTCGATGCAAACCGCCTCCGCCCTTTCGCTGCGCCCCGCAACCGTCGCCGATGCCGCGCTTATCGCATCCATTCACAGCACGAGTTGGCGCGCCACTTATCGCGGTCTGTTGCCCGACGCTTTTCTGGACAGCGAAGTCACGCACGAACGGGCCGCCTATTGGCGGGCGCGCATGAGCGCACCGGGTGGCGAGCGGCGCATGGTGGTAATCGCCGAACTGGGCGGCGAGCCGATTGGCTTTGTATGCGCTGAGCGTCAGCCGGAATCCGCGTGGGGCGTATTGCTGGATAACCTTCATGCACTGCCGGGGTATCAGGGCATCGGCGCCGGCAAGCTGCTGATGCGCGCCGCCGAAGACTGGGCGCGCGCGCAGGGCGAGGCGCAGTTGTATCTGTATGTGTTGAAAGGCAACGTGCCGGCCATCGGTTTCTACGAGCGGCAAGGCTGGCAGTTCGTCGGCGCGGAGCCGGATCGCATGGGCGGCGTGGATATCACGGCGCTGCGCTATGTTTATCGATTGGATACGTCGAGCGTTTTATCTGCGTCCTGATGCAGGCGATCGAAGACCTATCTGCACCCAGGTTGGGAAGCGTCTGAGCGTTACATCGTTCCGTTCGGGCGCATCATGCTCGCTTCCCGACGATGGCTTTCCCGCTGAGGCGCTGATGCATCCATAGGCGTCAATACACGCTCTTGCGCCCGCACGCGCGCGAGGCGCTTTTTGCGTATTGCTCCGAGGCCTTCGTCCCACCGATCAACGGGACGCCAGCCAGCGTCCCTTCGCGAGGCGCTGGAAGAGACCGATGTCCACCACACCTTTAACCATAGTCGACGGCGCAATGGCGTTGCCGCGCTCGCGTCCGTTCGATGATGTGCCGGCACCCTTCGGCCGCAGTTGGACATTGCTCGCGCAAGATCACCGCCTCGACGCCAGGCTGCACGTGCTTTACGGTGCGGTACTCGAAACGTTCAGCTTCAGCGACCAGCCTATTCGCTCGTTCTGCCGATGGGTGGTTCCGGAGAATCGGCGTGCCGACGCAACGGCGGCGGCAACGAATGTGGGCGCGGCGATCGGCATGGGAATGCCTGGGATCGTCGGCGGCCGCGAGGCAAAAACGTCGAACATTTCGGACAGCATCGCTTGGTTGGATCGTGTTCCGGCCCACGATCCGGGCTTAGCCGGAGTTTCAGCTTTTGCAAATGACTCGGCTTTTCCCGACGTCTTTGCGCCAGTCGAAGGGCATGTCGCCCGGTCCACGCCTCGCTCGTCTTTCGCGCCGCGGTGGGTGCTGGCGGGCGGCGTCTGCGCGCTGAGCGGCACCGCACTGCTTGCATGGGCGATGTACGGTCATGTCGGCGTCCATGATCCGCGCAATCGCCATGAGGCGAAATCCGCCGACACAGCCATTGCCGGGCGCGCAGCGCCGACCGCCCAGAATCGATTGAGCGATACCGTTGACGCTTCGCAAAAGGTCGTCGAAGCGGCAAGTCGGAAAAACGCGGGCGCAGCGTCCTTGCCGCAGCTTGCACAAGCCGCGCCGGTGTCTGGTTTGGCCCGCAACGTCGTTGTGAGCGACCTTGCGTCGCGCGCACGTCCAACGGCATCCATCGAACCGCACGTGCCGACAAGCATCGCCCACACACGCAGCCCGCTTGCCGTAAACAAGCACCGGCACCGGACCCGCGAGCGGCATCTCGCCAGAACCGCCGCCGCGAACCACCGGCAATACTCAGCCGATTACAGGGCCAACTACGCGTCCAACTACGCGGCCACTATCGCAGCGCCGCCGCCCATAACGCAGACGCTCATCAAACCGTCGGCTGCCGGTCCATACTCGCCGCTTGCCCCAGCGCTGCTCGGCACCGACGACTACGCGTCCGTCGACACGATCGCGCACACCCACCACGGCAGCACGATCCAGCAGACGCCGCCAGCATCATCCGCGCATTTGTCCGCAGGCAGCGGACAGCAGTGGATCGATCGGGTCACGCATCGCCGCGTGACCGAAGTCCCGGATCAATTCGCCAGATAGCCGCGCGAGCGACGGTATAAAAAAGCCCGGGCTACCGAGGCCGGGCTTTGTTCGCACTTCAAACGCTTTTACTTCTGGCCGGGCAAGCCCATTTCGGTCTGCCGTTGCAACTGCATGACCTGACCCTGCACCTGTCGCAACTGCGCCTGCGCCCTTTCCTTCTCCTCGCGCAGCGCGGCGGCTTCGTTCTGGGTTTGCCGCTGGTAGTCGTTGACCTTCGCCTGCTGCGTGCGGGCGACTTCCAGGTCGGCTTGCAGGCGCTTCGCACGATCCTCCGACAACGCGATAATGTCCTCGATATACGCTTTCTGCGCCTGTAACTGCGTTCGGTGAATCTCCACGTCGGCCAGTTGCGCAGTTTGCTGCGCGAAGCCTGCATAGATCGCTTCTGCCCGGCTCACGTCTGCGGACTTGATCACCCGCCAGAAATGCTTGTCCTGAAACAACGCGACGTAGTACGTCATTTCGCGCGGATAGAAGAACAGGCTCGCACCATAACTGCCGTTGTAGGTAGTGCGCAGTTCGCTCAGCTTCGTGTCCTGAATCATTTGCATCAACTCAGCGACATTGCCTTGCGCTTCGCCAGCCACCGGCGACGAAGCCGACGCCGTATCGCGCAACGCAGCGGCAACAGGCTGCGGCGTCAGCGTGTTCATGGCCGGCCGCGTGCCGACTATTGGCGCGGCCTCGTCGCCTTGCGCAGCCAGCACGAACCCGCCATGCTGCAATAGCGCACACGAAGTCGCGAGCAGCATGGCGCGCCGTAGAAATAAGGGGTACTTCATACGTGCATGCTCCATGCGAATCCAGAAAAACAGCCTTGGATTATCGCGCGGATTAGCGCTTAAGCGAAGCATTGAAGCGTCGCAAAAACAGACTTTAAATCGAGATAAAACTACGTTGTACGAATTACACGACACACCCGCCTATCGCGAAATAAAAACATACCTGGATAAGGCCGGCACGCGGCGAATCACGCGGCATCCGGCAGCAGGAGAATACGCAAGAGACAACGAACAACGGGCCACGGCGCATGGGTCACGCGTCACGGGCCACGAGCAAAAAAAGAGGCGCCACCTACACGGTGGCGCCTCGCACTATTCATTTCTCCCGACCCAAGCCGCGCCGTCAACGCGCGACCCGAGTTGTCGCAACCGCCCTAGAAGCGCGTTTCGCGCGCCACTCGCAGGAAGGTGTCGAGCAGCGGCGTGCAATCGAGCAACTCGGGACCGCCCGCGCGATGGAACTCCGGATGCCATTGCACGCCCATCACGAACGGCGCGCGCCGGTAGCGCACGGCTTCGATGATCCCATCCGACGCCGACACGGCCTCGATGTTCAGATCGCGACCGAGCGTCTTGACCGCCTGATGGTGAATCGAGTTGACGATCGCATCGCGCCGGGCGGGGAACATGTTGGCGAGCGTCGAGCCATCCGGGAAATGGATTGCGTGGCGATGCTGATCGTAATCTTCGTTAACGTGCGCACCGGCGGTGGGTACATCGGTCGCGATGTCCTGGTATAAGGTCCCGCCGAACGCCACGTTGATGAGCTGGCAGCCGCGGCACACGCCGAGCACCGGCTTGCCCGATTCGATGAACTCATGCAGCAGTTCGAGCTCGTACATGTCGCGCACGCGGTCGCCCGGCCATTCGGGACGTGTCGCCGCTTCCGCATACGACTGCGGCGAGACGTCCGCGCCGCCTTGCAGCAGCAGGCCGTCGAGGTGCTTCGCGTAGTCGCGCAAACGGATATTGCTCGGATGCAGCATGCCCTGATGACCGACCGTCGGAATCATGAACACCAGCACGTCGCGCGACATCACCCAGTGCGCAATCGATTCCTCGAGATATTGCAGTGTCTTGCCGCGCAGCCCCTTCGCGCCCGGCTCCGGGTGAAAGATTCGCGCGGATACGCCGATGCGCAGCGTGCGCTGCGTGATCCGCTGACCGGCACGATCGAACAGTTGACGCGCGCGCGCCGCGATGATGCGCCCGAACACCGACCACGCGGAGTCCGTCTGCTTCAGATAGCGCGGCGGCGACGGAGGCAACGCATTCGGCGGCGGCGGGTTGGTCGCGCTGAAGTCCGGCGCGGCGCCAAAGCCCGGCGGCGGCGAACTTGCCGGACGCGCTGTGGATGCAGCGGCTTCCTCGGCGGCGAGGGCGTCGTCGGTCGAGGTGATCAGTTCGCCCTGAATCGGTTCGCTCGTCAGTGGCGCCGCGCTGCGCGTCTGTGAGGACGACATGGACGACGCTGACGGCACCTCGCGCCCACGGGCCGTGCGCGCGTCGCGTTCGTGGACCGCCGCCTCCTGCTTAGCGGTGGAGGCCGCGGCGGAACTACGCGCCTCTGCCGCGTCGCGTTGCTGGGTCGTGCGCTTGACGACGGGCGTGACGGTGGACGCGCTTTCAGGCTCGTCGGTCGACGACCTCGCTGCCGCCTCGGACGCACCGGCCGGCGCTGAAATCGACGCCGTAACCGGCACTGACGCCTCGGAAGGAAGATACGCGCCAGGCACCGCTGGCGAGCCAGACGAGGGCGCCGCCTTCGACGTCAACGAATCCTTGACCGGCGACTGGACGGCATCTTCATGGGAGATGGGTAACGATGCCGCCGGTTCGGCCGGGGCTTTGCCGGACGTTGCCGGCGATGCCGAAGGCGGCGTAGGACTGCCGGGTTGACCGGCGTTTTCAGGTTTGTTTTCGCTCATGACTGTCGGACAGGCGCCTTCCACGCGAACGAATGAATATGCCCTGATTATCCGCCAGCGTGCCGGACCCGGCAAACGCGCACACAATTGCTCACATTGTCGGGCTGCCCCACGCAGTCCCGTCTGATTTAGGGATCCGGCTGTTCGTCGAAAGTTTCACGCAGCGCGATCTGCATTGCCGCGTGAATTTTCACGCACCAGCGCCACACGAGTGCAAGCAGCAGCGCCGCGCAGACGAGCACCGCGGCGAGCAAACCGGTCGGCGGCAGGATACCGCCCGAAAGCGCCGCGACCAGCAGAAACACGCCGACCATGCACGCCACCGGCACGAGATCGGAGATCGCATAACGCAGCGCGCTCGTGAAGCGCCCGGCCGTCGCCGGCTGCACGCTGACCTCGGCGAGCAGCAGCGCGAGTGATTTGGTCTTGCGATAGACCGCCACCAGAAACGGCATCGACACCAGCAACGCGGCGCCCCAGAGCATCGCGCGCTGCATCGGCTCGGCGCTCACCCAGCGTGTCAACACAGTACTGATGTAAGGCGCGCCGTAGGACACGATCAGAAAGATCGCGACGACCAGCGCAAGATTCACCGCGATCTGCACGACGATTCGCCGGGTCATGCTGAAAAGCGTCGGCTCGCCGCTTCCTGTGCTGAGGCTGCTCAACCACTGGCTATACATGCCGAACACATTGACGAGCGTGCGCGGCATCGCATCGGCGAGACGTCGCGTGAGCGGATCGGCGGCGCGGATCAGATAGGGCGTAAAGAGCGTCGTCAGCGCCGACACCGCGACCGCGATCGGATAGAGAAACGCGCTCGTCACCTTCAGCGTGAGACCGAGTGACGCGATGATGAACGAGAACTCGCCGATCTGCGAAACGGTCATACCGACGCGCATCGCCGTGCGGCCATCCCGTCCAGCGAGAAAGCTGCCGAGCCCGCACGAGACGATCTTGCCGACGATTACCGCAACTGTGATCACCGCAATCGGCCACGCGTAATCGACCAGCACCGCAGGGTTCAACATCAGGCCGATGGTCACGAAAAAGATCGCTGAAAACGCGTCGCGCAGCGGCGCGATCAGATGCTCGATTCGATGCAGATGGCGCGACTCCGCCATGATCGCCCCGATCAGGAACGCGCCGAGCGCGATGCTGTAGTCGAGCTTGACCACCAGCAGACAGAAGCCGAAACAGAAGCCGAGCACGGCGACTAGCAGCATCTCGTCGCTACGCGCACGCGCCACGTAGTTCAACGCACGCGGCACGACGAGAATGCCGACCACCAGCGACACCGTCATGAACAGCAAGAGCTTGCCGAGCGTGACGACCGCGACGCCCGCGCTCAGTTGCCCCGTCTGCGCAATGCCGGACAGCAGCACGAGCATCGCAATGGCGAGAATGTCTTCGACGATCAGGATGCCGAACACGAGTTGCGCGAAACTCTCGCGCTTCAAGCCAAGCTCTGACAACGCCTTGACGATGATCGTCGTCGACGAAATGGCGAGTATCGCGCCGAGGAACAGCGAATCCATCGGGCTCCAGCCGAACGCGCTGCCGATCTCATAGCCGAGCCACAACATCAGCACGATCTCCGAGAGCGCCGCGACGATCGCCGTCGCGCCCACCTTGAAAAGCTTGCGCAAACTGAATTCGAGTCCGAGCGAAAACATCAGGAACACGACGCCGAGTTCGCCCAGCGTCTTGATGGTCTGCTCGTCGCGGATCAACTGGAATGGCGGCGTGTACGGCCCGATGATCACGCCCGCAGCGATGTAGCCGAGCACCACCGGCTGCTTCAGGCGATGGAACAGCACGGTGACGACGCCGGCGAGCGCCATCACGACCGCCAGATCCTGAATGAAGCCGATGCCCTCGTGCATGCGCTGTTCCTTACAAAAAGTAATATCCCGGGATGCGCAGTGTAACAAACGGTCGCCCGCGCTGCGGCCCGGCGGGACTCGGCGAGCCGGGCGAAATGTTTTTGATACGCTGGACACCTGTGAAATATCACAATAATATTTGCTGCATATTTCCTCGGAGTCGATTAATGCAGCACGTGTCTTTTCAAGTTGTAGAACGTTCCGGCACGGCGCGCGCCGTTTCCATAGAAGTGGATCACCTGACCATCGCCGGCTGGGCCGGCCGCGATCAGGCCGCGATCGAGCACCACATTGCCGAGCTCGCGGAACTCGGCGTGAAGCGCCCGTCGACCACGCCGTGTTTCTACCGCCTCGGCTCGGAACTGCTGACGCAAGCCGAACAGATCGACGTGGTCGGCACGAAGTCGAGCGGCGAAGCGGAATGCGTGCTGGTGCAATCGGATGCGGGGCTGTTCGTCACCGTGGGCTCCGACCATACCGACCGCGAGGTCGAGGCCTATGGTGTGACCGTCTCGAAGCAGGTGTGTCCGAAACCGGTCGCGCGTGACGCCTGGCGTTTCGACGATGTCGTCGGCCATTGGGATCAACTGGAACTGCGCGCCTATGCGGTGACGAACGGCGAGCGGCGCATGTATCAGCAAGGAAGCGTTGCCTCGCTGTTGCCCGCCGCCGAACTGCTGGCGCGCGCGCCGCTCGCACAAGGTGCGGCCATGTTTTGCGGCACGCTCGCGGTACAAGGCGGCATTGTCGGCATGGGCGACGGCGACGCGCTCGAACTCGAATTGCACGACCCGGTTCTGAACCGCACGGTGCGCCACGCCTATCGCGTGCGCGCCTTACCTGTTGTTGAATGAACTATCGTCGAATGAGGCATTCATGAGCATCCCTTCGCCATCCGCCGCCGACGCGTCCTCCGACGTCTGGCTCGAAGCCGCCGCTATCCGCAAGATCACGTGGCGCATCATGCCGTTCCTGTTTCTCGTCTATGTGCTGTCGTACCTGGATCGCGTCAACATCGGTTATGCGAAGCTGCAGTTCACCGGCGACCTCGGTCTCTCGAACGCGGCGTACGGACTGGGCGCGGGGATTTTCTTCTTCGGCTACTTCGTGTTCGAAGTGCCGAGCAACCTCCTACTGAAGAAGTTCGGCGCGCGCGCCACGATTGCGCGCATCACGATGCTGTGGGGCCTGCTGTCGTGTCTGATGATGTTCGTGCGCAGCGAGACCATGTTCTATGTGCTGCGCTTTTTTCTCGGCGTCGCCGAAGCGGGACTCGTGCCGGGCGTCGTGTTGTATCTGACTTTCTGGTTTCCGTCCGACCGGCGCGCGCGCATGGTCGCCGTGTTCATGGCGGCGATTCCAGTGGCGGGCATTATCGGCGCGCCGTTGTCCGGTTTCCTGATGTCGGCGCTGCATGAAGCGCACGGCTTACGTGGCTGGCAGTGGATGTTCCTGATCGAAGGCATTCCGTCGATTCTCGCCGGCTTCTGGGCGCTCGCCGTGTTGCGCAACACGCCCGCGGAAGCCGCGTGGCTCACCGACGACGAAAAGCGCGCAATCCTCGCCCGCCTCTCGCGCGAAAACGCTGCGGCTGCCGAAGAAGGCGCCGAACATAGTCTTGCGGTCGCGTTGCGTTCGGGCCGTTTCTGGCTGCTCACGCTGATCTACTTCTGCCTCGTCACCGGCAATGCGGGCTTCTCGTTCTGGCTGCCGCAGATCGTCAAGGATCTCGGCGTGACGAATCTCGTGAGCAATGGCTTCGTCACTGCGATTCCGTATCTGGCAGCGGGCATCGGCATGATCCTGATCGGCCGCTCGTCGGATGTGACCGGCGAGCGCCGGTGGCACTACGCCGTGTGCTGCTTTATCGGCGCGGCCGGGCTGCTGGGCAGTGCGTCGGTTACGAACTCGATTCCGCTTGCGGTCACCGGTTTGTCGATTGCGTATGTCGGCATTCTGGCCGGCTTCGGCATCTTCTGGTCGATGTCGACGAGTTTCCTGCAAGGCACCGCTGCGGTTGCGGGCATTGCGGTGATCAATTCGATCGCCAACCTCGCCGGTTACGTCAGCCCGTATGTGCTCGGCATCGTGAAGGACGCAACACATAGCGTGACGTTTGGGCTCGTGCTGATCGCGGGCGCGCTGATCGTGGGCGGCCTCGTCACGCTGCTGATGCCGCGCGTGAAGGTGCAGCACGCAGCGGCAGCGGTCGCGGGCAGCGCGTGACGGGTGGGTAGTTTGAGTGGGTTGGAGGCTCGATTGGCTCGCTTGATCTGGCTGACCTGAGCGGCTCCGGTGGGTTCCGTGCGTTGGGTGGGTTCAGTGGCTGCAGTGAGCTAGACAGCCTCAGTGACCTCAATGACTTACGCGCCTACAACCGCATGACCCACGCGCCGCACACCGCGCCAAAGCCACCGCCTCTCCCGCCCGCAAAAACCTCGCTTGACCTTGCTCTACAATGCGCGGACGACATCGTCCGCCTCTTCTTCACATGACGCTTTTGCAGACCGCCCGCCCTCCGAGGCCCACCCGAGCGACAGCCAACGCGAGCCTCGCCGAACAGGCTTATGCGTTCGTCAAGCGCGAGATCATCACGATGCGCTTGCGGCCGAGCGAGGTGCTCAACGAAGCGGAGTTGATGGCACTGACCGGCATCGGCCGGACGCCCGTGCATCAGGCGCTGCACCGGCTCGTGCACGAAGGGATGCTGACCATCATGCCGCGTAAGGGCATCATGGTCCGCCCGGTTTCGCTCGACGACGTCCTCGCGATCATCGACGTGCGCCTCGTCAACGAAAGCTACTGCGTAGAGCTCGCCGCGCGCCACGCGCAGCAGCACGACTACGACGCAATGCAGGCGCTGCTGGAGCGCTCGGCCGTGTGCGTCGCGGCGCACGACATCGAAGGCATGATGGACATCGACCGCGAGTTCCATCTGGCCATTTCGGCCGCCTCGCGCAACGCAGTTCTCGCCGACATCCTGCGTGGATTGCATGAGCGCTCGTTGCGTTTCTGGTTTATTTCGCTGTCCGAGCCGCATCATCTGGAGGACGTACACGAAGAACATCTGGAACTGTTCCGCCTGCTGCGCGAGCGCGACGCCGAAGGCGCGCGCCGTTCGGTGCAGAAACATATCGAGGCGTTCCGCGCGACGCTTTTCAACCGTATGTGAGAAAAAACGCATCTGACTAACCCGTTTGCGAATAGCGACACCCAGGCAAGACTTAGGCAATGCCCAAGCAATGCCTAAGCAACGCCTAAGCGATACCTGAGCGGTTCGCAAGCGTCTTCACACAGCACAACCGGATCGAACGACATCATGGCCACTGAATACACGCCCTTCCCGCCACTTGCACAGCTCGCCTCCGATCTTGCTGCGGGACGCACGACGAGCCGCGCGCTCGTCGAAATCGCGCTCGAACGGATCGCGGATCCGGCCGGCCAGGGCGCGGTCGCCTTCATGCACGTCGACGCCGAAGGCGCACGCCAGGCCGCCGACGCGCACGACCGTTTGCGCGCCGCCGGCACGGTTCTGTCGCCGCTCGCCGGCATCCCCGTGTCGGTGAAGGACCTGTTCGACATCGAAGGCCAGCCGACCCGCGCAGGCTCGACCGTGCTCGCCGACGCCCCCGCCGCGAACGAGGACGCCGTCGCGGTCGCACGTCTGAAGCGGGCGGGCGCGGTGATCGTGGGGCGAACCAATATGAGCGAGTTCGCGTTTTCCGGGCTCGGGCTCAATCCGCACTACGGCAACCCGCTGTCGCCGTATCGGCGCGGCGTGAAGGGCGACGAGCGCATCTCGGGCGGCTCGTCGTCGGGTGCAGCGGCTTCCGTCGCCGACGGCATGGCCGCCGTCGCGCTCGGCACCGACACCGGCGGCTCGATTCGCATTCCGTCCGCGCTGTGCGGCCTGACCGGCTTCAAGCCGACCGCCGCGCGTATTCCGAAGCAAGGCGGCGTGCCGCTTTCGTCGACGCTCGATTCGTTCGGCCCAATCGGCGTCTCGGTGGCGTGCTGCGCGCTGGTGGACCGGATGCTCGCCGGCCTCGAGCCGCGCGTGCCGGCCGCGCGTCCGCTCGAAGGCGTGCGCCTCGGCGTGTTGACCCACTACGTTACCGACGGCGTCGAGCCCGCGGTTGCGGCGGCGATCGACACCGCGCTCAAGCATCTCGAAGCGGCCGGCGCGATTGTCAGCGAAGTGCGCTTCGCTCCGCTCGACCGTCTGCCGGACATCAACCGCTTCGGCTTTTCGCCGATCGAGGCGTATGCGTGGCATCGTCCGTTGCTGGAAAAACACCGCGAGCTATACGATCCGCGCGTGCTGGTGCGCATTCTCAAGGGGCAGCCCGCGAGCGCCGCCGATTATCTCGATCTGCTCGCCGAGCGCGACGCGATGCTCGCCGAAGCCGCCCGCACGCTGTGGCAGCGCTTCGACGCGGTAGTCGCGCCGACCGTGCCGATGGTGCCGCCGCGCGTCGCCGAACTCGTTTCCGACGACGATCTGTTCGGCCGCACCAACGCGCTGATGCTGCGCAACCCGGGCGTATTCAACTTCCTCGACGCCTGCGCGCTGTCGCTGCCCTGCCATCTGCGCGGAGATGCACCGGTCGGCCTGATGCTGGCCGGCGCGCCGCACGCCGACGAAGCGCTTCTCGCAATCGGGCGGGGCGCCGAAGCAGTGCTCAACGCGATTCGCTGAGCGGCGTCACGGTTTGCATGCGGACGCGGCGTCGTGGGGGCGGAGGTTCGCGCTAGAATCGCGAGCACCCGCCTTTTTCGCTTATTGGCAGCCACACAACAGCAACGGAACCGCCACAACGATCCATGAACAACGACAATGCGATGCTGCGCCGCGAGCGCTCCCTGCTGGTCCTGCTTGGCCTGATCTGCGTCGGCCTCGTGGCCGGCGCGCTGTATCTGCAGTACTTCAAGCACGAAGATCCGTGCCCGTTGTGCATCATCCAGCGCTATTTCTTCCTGCTGATCGCGATCTTCGCGTTCCTCGGCGCGCGGTTCAACAGCTGGCGCGGCGTGCGTCTGCTCGAAGCGATGGCGGCGTTGTCGGCGCTGGCGGGCATCGTGACCGCGGTGCGGCACGTGTACGTGCAGGCCAATCCGGGCTTCAGCTGCGGCTTCGACGCGTTGCAGCCGGTGGTCGACAGCCTACCGCCTGCGCACTGGCTGCCGGGCGTGTTCAAGGTCGCAGGACTATGCGAAACGGCCTATCCGCCGATGCTGGGGTTGACACTGCCGATGTGGGCGCTGGTCGGGTTCGTGCTGGCGTTTTTGCCGCTGACGATTAGCCTCGTGCGCAATCGCAGACGGATTGCGTGAACGGTTTTGCCGGTTCAGGCGATGCTCGAGTGCGTTGGGCGCTTCGCGGCGCGGCAACGGAAGTCGAGGGTAGCCGCAATAATGTTGCCTGCGTGAATTAGCACCGCGGTCCGCGCTATTGCCCCACGCCGGCTTTTTTGCCCGCGTTCGTGCTGTGCTGGCTGGTGCTGGTGCTGTGCTGGTACTGCCGCCGGTCGGCGCTCTGGGTTGGCCCCGCTTCAAACCGCAGGTACTGCGCCCGCATGGTTCGCGCTCGCCTGGCGCTGGTGTGCTGCTTATCCAGCCTTTCCAGCCTTTCCAGCCTTTCCTGTCCTGCCGCACTTTCGGCCCGCCCGTCGATCGCGTAGACCCGTCTCCCGCCCCTCGCCCCCTCGCCATCGACCCCGCCGCTTCGCCACACCCGCCGCGGCCCGCACTTCGCTATCGGCCACACTCCCCGGTCCATCTCTGCCCCGCCCGACGCAACTTCCCCGCTCCAGACGAATCCGACTCAAATCAGACTTATCTCATTGCATGTTCCGAATAAGCTTCATGCGACATCGGAAATATTTTTGAGGCGCCGTAATGCTATCTTCGGATATGGATGGCGATCTACGTGCGCGAGGCCGGCTTCGGCGCGACCCCATGCGTAACGCGCGCCCGGTCCGCACTGTCTTCTGGATTCGCCATGACAACGCAAACCATCCGCTTTTATCGCCAAGGGTCCGTCCACGAGGTCGCGGGCGCCCCTGCGTCGCGCACCGTGCTCCAGCATCTGCGCGAAGACCTGCATTGCACCGGGACCAAGGAAGGCTGCGCTGAAGGCGACTGCGGCGCGTGCATGGTGGTAATCGGCGAACTCGACGCGCAAGGCGCGCTCGCGCTGAAAGCGGTCAACGCCTGCATCCAGTTTCTTCCCACGCTCGACGGCAAAGCGCTCTTCACCGTCGAAGACCTGCGCACCGCCGGCGGCACGCTGCATTCCGTGCAGCAGGCGATGGTCGACTGTCACGGCTCGCAATGCGGCTTCTGCACGCCCGGTTTCGTCATGTCGATGTGGGCGCTGTACGAAAACCAGCCGGCCGCCGCCGGCCTGCCAACTCGCGACGAAATCAACACCGCCCTCTCCGGCAACCTGTGCCGCTGCACCGGCTACCGGCCGATTGTGGACGCATCGCAGAAAATGTTCGACTACGCGCAATACCCGCGCGTCACGCTTGACCGCAAGGCAGTCGAAGCGGCCCTGCGCACACTGCGACGCGACGACACCTTCGAGTACCGCGCGCCCGACACGCGCGGCGCCGCGTTCGGTGCGCCCGCGTTCTATGCGCCGCTTACGCTCGACGCATTCGCGCGCCTTCGCGCCGAATATCCGCAAGCCCGGATCGTCGCCGGCAGTACCGACGTCGGCTTGTGGGTCACCAAACAGTTCCGCGATCTCGGCGAGGTTCTGTACATTGGCAACGTCCGCGAACTGAAGACGATCGAGCGCGATGCGCAGACGCTGACTGTCGGCGCGGCCGTCACGCTCGAAGACGCATATGCGGCCCTCGCCGCCGACTATCCCGAACTCGCCGAGTTGTGGACGCGCTTTGCGTCGCTGCCCATCCGCAATGCCGGCACGCTCGGCGGCAATGTTGCAAACGGCTCGCCGATCGGCGATTCGATGCCCCCGCTACTCGCGCTCGGCGCCGAAGTCGTGCTGCGCCACGGTGCAAAAACGCGCACGCTGCCACTCGACGCGTTCTATCTCGGCTATCAGAAAACCGCGCTCGGGGCGGGCGAATTCGTTGCCGCGCTGCGCGTGCCGCGGCCGGCGGGCAATCTGCGCTTTCGCACATACAAAGTATCGAAGCGCTACGATCAGGACATTTCCGCGGTCTGTGCGGCCTTCGCTTTGCATATCGGCGATGGCGGCAAGATCGTCGACGCTCGCGTCGCATTCGGCGGCATGGCGGCGACGCCGAAGCGGGCCGCGCAAACCGAGGCTGTAATGACCGGCGCGACGTGGAACGAGAGCACCGCGCGGCAGGCCATGAACGCACTCGTCGCCGACTACCAGCCGCTCACCGACATGCGCGCATCGAGCGCCTATCGGCTGAAGGTGGCGCGCAACCTGCTGTGGCGCTTTCATCTGGAAACGCGCGACGACGCGCCGCTCGCGCTCTTCGACGTCAATGCGTTCGCGTTCGAAGCCGGCGTGCCGGACGCAATTGCGAAGGAGCCGTCGTGATGAACCGCACCGATGCTTTTGTCCAACGCGCTGCACGGCAGGCGGAAAACCCTGCTGAAAAGCACGCCGCCCGGCAGCAACCCGAAGCCGCAATCGGCGTCGCGCTGCCGCATGAATCGGCCGCGCTGCATGTGAGCGGCGAAGCCACGTACACCGACGACATCGCCGAACTACACGGCACGCTGCACGCGGCGCTCGGCTTGTCGCGCCATGCGCACGCGCGCATCGTGTCGATGGATCTCGACGCGGTAAAAAAAGCGCCGGGCGTGATCGCGGTGCTGACCGCAGAAGACATCCCCGGAGAAAACAACTGCGGCCCGGTGCTGCACGACGATCCGATTCTCGCCGTCGATGAAGTGCTGTACCTTGGCCAGCCCGTGTTCGCCGTGATCGCCGAGAGCCACGAACTCGCGCGCCGCGCGGCGGCCCTCGCGAAAAGCGACGACGTGATCCGCTACGAACCGCTCGAAGCGATCCTCACGCCGGCGGACGCGAAGGCCGCGAGACAGTTCGTGTTGCCGCCGCTGCATCTGAAGCGCGGTGATCCCGACGCGAAGATCGCCGCCGCACCGAACAAAATTCGCGGCACGTTCGAGGTCGGCGGTCAGGAGCAGTTCTATCTCGAAGGCCAGGTCGCGTACGCGGTGCCGAAAGAGATGGACGGCATGCTCGTCTATAGCTCGACGCAGCATCCGAGTGAAATGCAACAGGTCGTCGCGCATATGCTCGGCTGGTCCGCGCATAACGTGGTGTGCGAATGCCGCCGGATGGGCGGCGGCTTCGGCGGCAAGGAATCGCAATCGGCGCTCTTTGCGTGCGTGGCGTCGCTTGCGGCGAAGCTGCTGCGTCGTCCGGTCAAACTGCGCGCCGATCGCGACGACGACTTCATGATCACCGGCAAGCGGCACGACGCGATCTACGAATACGAAGCGGGCTTCGACGACAGCGGCCGCATTCTCGGCGCACGCGTGGAAATCGCGTTGCGCGCCGGCTATTCCGCCGATCTGTCGGGCGCGGTCGCGACGCGCGCCGTGTGCCATTTCGATAACGCGTACTACCTGTCCGACGTCGACATCGTCGCGCTCTGCTGCAAGACCAACACGCAGTCGAACACCGCGTTTCGCGGCTTCGGCGGACCGCAAGGTGCGCTCGTGATGGAGGTGATGCTCGACAGCATCGCGCGTCAGTTGAACCGCGATCCGCTCGATGTACGTATCGCCAATTACTACGGCATAGGCGAACGCGATACGACACCTTATGGACAGCGCGTCGAAGACAACATCATCGCGCCGTTGACCGACGATCTGCTCGACTCGAGCGACTATCGCGCGCGCCGCGCAGCGATCGCCGCGTTCAACGCCAAGAGCCCGGTGCTCAAGCGCGGCCTCGCGTTTTCGCCGGTCAAGTTCGGCATCTCGTTCAACGTGCCGTTTCTGAATCAGGCCGGAGCGCTGGTGCATGTGTACAAGGACGGCTCGGTGCTCATCAATCACGGCGGCACCGAGATGGGCCAGGGACTCAACACGAAGGTCGCGCAAGTCGTCGCGAACGAGTTCGGCTTGCCGCTTTCGCGCGTGCGTGTGAGCGCAACCGACACGTCGAAAATCGCCAACACGTCGGCGACCGCCGCTTCGACCGGCAGCGATCTGAACGGCAAGGCTGCGGAAGCCGCCGCGCGAACGATCCGCGCGAGGCTCGCGGAACTGGCAGCGAAACAACTCGGCGGCAATGCAGACGATGTGCGGTTCATCAACGGCGAAGTATCGGTGAACGGCGGCGCGATGCCCTTCGATCAACTTATCGGCGCGGCGTATCTCGCGCGCGTGCAGTTGTGGTCGGACGGTTTCTACGCAACGCCGAAAGTGCATTGGGATGCGAAAACGCTGACCGGTCATCCGTTTTATTACTTCGCGTACGGCGCGGCGGTGTCCGAAGTGGTGATCGACACGCTGACCGGCGAATGGAAGCTGCTGCGCGCCGACGTGCTGCACGATGCCGGCCAGTCGATCAATCCGGCAATCGATCTCGGCCAGGTCGAAGGCGGCTTCATTCAGGGCATGGGCTGGCTCACCACCGAAGAATTGTGGTGGAATCGCGATGGCCGTCTGATGACGCACGCGCCGTCCACGTACAAGATCCCGGCTGTGAACGACACGCCCGCTGCGTTCCACGTGCGGCTCTATGAGAACCCGAACGCCGAGCCGACGGTGTTCCGCTCGAAGGCTGTCGGCGAGCCGCCGCTGCTGCTACCGTTCTCGGTGTTTCTTGCGATTCGCGACGCAATTGCAGCCGCGGTGCCATCCGCTCGACATGCGCCGATGTTGCGCGCGCCCGCCACGCCCGAAGCGATTCTCGATGCACTGGATGCATTGCACGCACAAAGCGCGAGCGATTCGTCATTGGCGCAAGGAACGGCAAAGGAAGCGACGGCCACGAACACGACTGCCTGAGACGTGCGCAAAGCAGGGGCCGAAGCAAAGAACCGAAAGACAGAACCGAAACGCAGAACTCAAGCGAATAGAAAAGTGACGAACCTCAACGCCCGATGCGATACAAACGCCTCGCGCCACGCTCAACTACCCGCACGGAAACCCCGAGCGGCACTGTACGGAGAATCGCCGGATGCAAGCCTGGCTACCTGACCTGCAACAACTGCTCGCGCACGGCGACGCCGCCGTGCTGGTGACGGTCGCGCGCGTCGAAGGTTCGGCGCCTCGCGAGGCCGGCACCAAGATGATCGTCACCCGCGATTCGGCGAAACATACCATTGGCGGCGGACACCTCGAATGGAAAGCAATCGAGACCGCGCGCCAGGTGCTGCGCGACGGCATGCGCTCGCCGCATATGCGCCGGCTCGAACGTTTCGCGCTCGGCCCGAGCCTCGGCCAATGCTGCGGCGGCGCGGTGATACTCGCGTTCGAACGGCTCGACATCGGCGATCTCGGCTGGATTACGTCGCTTGCGAAGCGCGTGGCCGCCGGTCAATCGACGGTGCGTAGCGTATCATTCGGCCCCGCACCGGATGCGGTGATGCTGTCCGACCCCGAGCCGGGCGTCGATGCCGCCGACTGCCTGCTGTGGGACGGCGCCGGTTTCGACGACAGCGGCGCGCTGCTCACCGAAACCATTGCGCCAGGCGACTTCCCGGTCGTGCTGTTCGGCGCGGGCCATGTGGGCGCCGCGCTGGTTCGCGTGCTGGCCACGCTGCCTTGCACGGTACGCTGGGTCGATGAACGCGACGCGCAGTTTCCACCCGTCGAATCGCTGCACGCGCACAACGTGAAGATCGACGCGAACGACGCGCCCGACGAAGCCGTCGACACCGCCGCGCCCAACACGTACTTCATCGTGATGACGCACAACCATACGCGCGACCTCGAACTGGCCGAGCGCATTCTGAGGCGCGGCGACTTCGCATTCTTCGGCATGATCGGCTCGCACAGCAAGCGCAAGCAGTTCGAACACCGGCTCGCCGCGCGCGGCATCGATCCGTCGCGGATTGCGCGGATGAAGTGTCCGCTCGGCGTGGACGGCATTGTCGACAAGTCGCCGGAAATCATTGCGATTTCCGCCGCCGCGCAACTGCTGCAAGCTGTCGAAGCGAATGCGAGCGTGCATCGCGCAGCGCAGACCGTTTGACGAACGGCAGGTCGACATCACGCTCACGCATCCGGCGCACAACGACACCAATGAACTCCTGACCGACCATGAATACAACAACCGCTACGTCCCTCATCGAAAAGGCCATGCTCGCACCGAAGGCCGAGTTGCATATTCACATCGAGGGCTCGCTTGAACCCGAACTGATTTTCGCGCTTGCCGAGCGCAACGGCGTGAAGCTCGCTTACGACTCGATCGAAGCGTTGCGCGACGCCTACGCGTTCACCGATCTGCAATCGTTTCTCGACATCTATTACGCCGGCGCAAGCGTGCTGCTGCACGAGCAGGATTTCTACGACATGACGATGGCGTATGTCGAGCGCTGCCTCGCCGACAACGTGATTCACAGCGAAATTTTCTTCGATCCGCAGACACACACCGAGCGCGGCGTGCCTATTGCGACGGTCGTAGCCGGCATCGAGCGCGCGCTCGCCGACGCTGAAAAGCGCGGCATGTCGAGCAAGCTGATTTTGTGCTTCCTGCGTCACCTGTCGGAAGAAGATGCGCTCGCCACATTCGAGGAAGCGCGGCCTTTATTCGAGCAGTACAGGCATCGTCTGATCGGCGTCGGGCTCGATTCGTCGGAGCGCGGCCATCCGCCCTCGAAGTTCGAGCGCGTCTTCGCGAAAGCGCGTGCGGTCGGCCTGAAGCTCGTCGCGCATGCGGGCGAGGAAGGACCGCCGTCGTATATCTATGAAGCGCTCGATCTGCTCAAGGTGGACCGCGTCGATCACGGCGTGCGCAGCATCGAAGATCCGGCGCTCGTCGCGCGTCTTGCCGACACGCGCGTTGCGTTGACGGTGTGTCCGCTGTCGAACCTCAAGCTCTGCGTATTCGACGACATGACGAAACACACGCTGAAAGACTTGCTCGATCGCGGCGTCGCCGTCACGGTGAATTCCGACGATCCCGCGTATTTCGGCGGCTATGTGAACGCGAACTATGCGGCGACCATCGACGCATTGAAGCTCGACGATGCCGAGGTCTACACGATCATCCGCAACGGTTTCGAAGCGTCGTTCGTTACGCCCGGGCAACGCGCGGAGCTGATCGCGAAGCTCGACGCACATTGGAATCAAAACGGCCCGCACTGACGGGCCGATGTATCGCAGCGTGGACGGCGTGGACTCCTCGACGAATCCGGCATCGCAACGCCGCCTTCCACGCTGCCTGGCTTTTCACATTCGGAGACGGCTTTCTCATGACTCACCCGGCGCAAACGGCTAATCCAGCCCAATCGGCATTCCGCGCGCAATTGCTGACTTTCAACGGCGATCCGTCGCGCTCGCCCAATGCAGCGGTCTTCAATGAGGACGGCCTGCTGATCGTCGAAGACGGCCATGTCGTCGCAGCGGGCGAGTATGCGGTGCTCTCGCCGCAGCTAGCGGCGGGCGCGCCGGTGCAGGACATGCGCGACAAGCTGATCGTGCCGGGTTTCATCGACACGCATATTCATTATCCGCAGACGGACATGATCGCGTCGCCTGCGCCCGGCCTGTTGCCCTGGCTCGACACGTACACGTTTCCGACCGAACGCCGTTTCGCCGATCAAGCCTATGCGCGCGATACGGCGAGCTTCTTCCTCGAAGAACTGCTGTCTTGCGGCACGACCACGGCGCTCGTGTATTGCACGGTGCATAAGGAATCGGCCGACGCGCTCTTCGCCGAAAGCGAGGCGCGCAATCTGCGCATGGTGGCGGGCAAGGTGCTGATGGACCGCAACTGTCCCGAGTTTCTGCGCGACACCGCGCAGTCCGGCTACGACGACAGCGCCGAGCTGATCGGCCGCTGGCACAATCGCGGCCGTCAAATGTACGCGCTCACGCCGCGCTTTGCGCCGACGTCGACCGAAGCGCAACTGGAAGCATGCGGCGTGCTGGCGGGCAAGCATGCGGATGTGTTCATCCAGAGCCACGTCGCGGAAAACACCGATGAAGTGAAGTGGGTGAACAGTCTCTTCCCCGGTCATCGCAGCTATCTGGACATCTACGACCACTACGGTCTGCTGCGCCGCCGCGCCGTGTACGGCCACTGCATTCATCTCGACGCGCAAGACCGGCAACGCATGGCTCAAACCGGCACCGTCGCGTCGCATTGCCCGACTTCGAACCTGTTTCTCGGCAGCGGCCTATTCGATTTCGACAAGGCCGATGAAGCCGGCATGCCGATCGCGCTCGCTACCGACGTCGGCGGCGGCACGTCGTTCTCGATGCTGCAAACGATGAACGAGGCGCACAAAGTCGCGCGTTTGACGGGCCATCATCTGACGGCCACGCGCATGTTCTATCTCGCGACAGCGGGTGCGGCCGAAGCGCTCGATCTCGCCGACAAGGTGGGCGCGCTCAAGCCGAAGTCGGAAGCGGACTTCGTCGTGCTCGATCCGCAAGCAACGCCGCTTCTCGCGCGCCGCACGGCGCGCACAGAATCGCTCGAAGAACTGCTGTTCGCTTTCGCGCTGCTTGGCGACGATCGCGCTGTCTATGAAACGTATGCGGCCGGCAAGCGCGTGCACCGCCGCGACGATGTACGGCAGCATGTGCCGCGCGTCGCACGGTTTGCGGCCTGATCGACGTTCGAATGTGGCCTGATGTGCTTTGCTGATATCGAACGAAAACGGCGCTCCCAAGCATGACAAGGGAGCGCCGTTTCAGTTTCCGCATGCAGTGCATACGTTGCGTGCGAGGACTCAGCCGTGCGTGCACACCTCATGCAATGCATTGAGCCTGCGCACCGGATCGGCGACATACGGGTTCGATTCGTCCCACGCGTAGCCCGCCAGCACGGCGCTGATCATGCGGCGGATCGACGGCGTTTGGTCGGGATAGAAAATGATGTCCTGCAATTCGCCCGTGTACCAGCGCTCGACAAACGCGCGGAATGTGTCGATGCCCTTGCGCAAGGGCACATCGTAGTTCGCGGACCAGTCGACCTGCTCGCCATCCAGTTGGCGGTTCAAGGTCTGCACTGCCAGATACGCCGAGCGTAGCGCGATCGTCACGCCCGAGGAGAACACCGGATCGAGAAACTCACCGGCATTACCGAGCAGTGCGTAACCGGGTCCGTGCAGACGCTCGACGTTCGCCGAATAACCGCCGATATGACGCACCGGCATCAGGAACGGCGCGTCGCCGATCAGCCGGTTAAACGTCGGCTCTTTCTGGATCAGCGCACGCAGCTTCGCCTCGCGCTCGGCTTCGGGCACGTCGAGATAACTCGACTCGGCGACGCAACCCACCGACGACCGCCCGCCCGCAAGCGGAATCATCCAGAACCACACATCGCGGCGCTCAGGATGCGTTGCCACGCAAATCTTGTTGCGATCGTGGGCGCCGGCCGGCAGGCCATCATAGACATGCGAGAAAAGCGCCGCGCGGGTCGGCAAGCGCGTGGGCGCCTCCAGACTCAGCAGACGCGGCAGCACGCGGCCGAACCCGCTTGCATCGAATATGAAGCGCGCTTGAACCTGATACGCATGACCGGCTTCGTCCGTCACGTCGACGCGCGGCGCAGCGCCCGTGCCCTCGTCCGTATGAACAGCCTGCACCGTATGCCCGAAGCGCACGTCCGCGCCCTGCTCGGCCGCGCAGCGAATCAGGATGTCGTCGAACACAGCGCGCTCGACCTGGTAGGTCGTGCCCCATCCCGCCGAATGCTTGTCGCGGAAGTCGAATGACGACGACTGGCCGCGATACACGAACTGCGCGCCGTTCTTGTACTGGAAGCCCGCCTCGACCACCGCTTGCAGCATGCCCGCTTCCTCGAGGTAAGCCATGCTTTGCGGCAACAGGCTCTCGCCAATCGAAAAACGCGGGAAGTGCTGGCGCTCCAGCACGAGCACCGAGCGGCCCGCTTTGCGCAGCAACGCGGCCGCCACCGCGCCGGCCGGACCGGCGCCGATGATCGCTACGTCAACGGCGATGTGCCCGGCCGTGTGCTTCATGTCATGTGTACTCAAGTTTGCCTCAATCGTTTGCTTGCCCGACGCAGCATTACGCTGCATCCTTACGTCCTGTTACATTGCATCTCTAACAGCAATAACCACCATTCACCGGGGAGCCCCAGCGTGTCGCCGTCTCCAACATCCAGCGTGCCTTTCGTGCCGGAAACGGCATTTGGAATCTGGTTCCTGCGTACTCACACATGGGAACATCATGTGTTGCGCGTCGCGATCAACGATCTCAAACGTTTGATTGATACGCCGTTGCCCGCAGCGCCCGTTATCGTCGACGTGGGCTGCGGACAAGGTATTTCGTTTCGCCTGCTCGCCGATGCATTCAAGCCGTGCCGCATCGTCGGTATCGACTATCACGAGGCGTCGCTAAAGCTCGCCGTCAACGCCGCCGCTGCTTGCCGCAATCAGCTCGCCGACATCGAACTGCTGCACGGCGACTGCGCGGCACTGCCGCTGCCCGATGCAAGCGCCGACATCGTGTTCTGCCATCAGACCTTCCATCATCTCGTCGAGCAGGACCGCGCGCTCGCCGAGTTCCGCCGCGTGTTAAAGCCTGGCGGCGTCCTGCTGTTCGCCGAATCCACCGACGCGTACATCAGATCGTGGGTGATCCGGCTGCTGTTTCGCCATCCGATGCATGTGCAAAAAAGCGCGGATGGCTATCTCGACATGATTCGCCGCAGCGGCTTCAGCTTCACCGAACGCAACGTCTCGCTGCCGTACCTGTGGTGGAGCCGTGCGAAAGACTTCGGCCTGCTGGAGCGACTCGGCCTTTACCGTCCGCAACCCGGCAAGCGCCGCGAAACGCTCGTCAATGTCGCGGCGGTGAAGGCCACCTGAACTGGCTTAAGTCGCGTTACTTGCGCAGCGTGACCACATCGCCCTTCAGCGCGACGCCGGCGATCACCGCGCCCGCGCCACAGGTGAACTCGGTCGCGCTCTCGCGCACTTCGTTCTTGTAGTTGCTCTTGATGTTGATCACCGCGTTGCCGCCTTCCTTGCGCGCGCGGTCTTGCAACTCGATCACCGCCGACAGGAACACATGCTGACATGCCGCCTCATCGCTCTTGCCGAACGCGTTCGTCTTCTTGTTCGTCGCGAATTCGCCGATCGTCTTCGCGACGGCCGGATGCCGCTGGCCTGCGAAATACAGCGCAACGTCGTCGCCGACCTTGCCCGGTTCGCTTTGCAACGCTTCGCTGATCGGATAGTTGCTCACCGAGTCGCGCGCAAAGGCCGGCGCGGCGCTCAGCATCGCAAACGAAGTAGCGAGTGTGACCAATATCAGATGACGTTTCATTGATACTCCTTCGTGGTTGTTATGGGTTTTACGTTTTTCTTATCCACTGCGTTGCAACTCAGTTCGCCTCGAGCACGGCAAGCCGGCCGCTGATCGCAATCGCGGCAGCACTCGGGCTCACGCCGCAGGTGAACTCGCTCGACGAATTGCTTTCGCTGCTGTGAAAGCGCGTCGTCACGTCGATCACTGCATTCGCATTGCGCTCGCGTGCCGCCGCGCGCAGTTTGCCGATCGCTTCACCAAGCGCCTCGCGGCACGCGTCGTCCGGACCTGCGACCTTGCGCGCGATGCGCACGGAGTACGACACGTTGCCGAGTTCGCTCTTCACGGCCGGATGGCTCTGCTCGCCGAAATACACGGGCACGCCACCGCGCGATTCGCCGCCCGCGGCCGCCAGCGGCAGCGACTTCACCTGCGTCGCACAACCCGTCAGCGTCGCCGCTGCAATCGTCAATGCGCCTAGCACCCAAGCTCTTTTCATTTTCGTCACCCTCGTTTTTTAAAGTTGCGACCGTTCAGCCGCCCTGCCACGCCTCGAACATCAAACTCGCGCAACTTCCGCCGAATCCGAACGACACCGACATCGCCGTGCCGATGCGCGCATCGCGTGTTTCGCGCACGAGCGGCATGCCGTCGATTTCCGGCTCCGCTGAATCTATTCCCGTTGTGCCCGCTATAAACCCGTCGCGCATCATCAGCAACGTGTAGACCGCTTCGTGCGCGCCGCATGCGCCAAGCGGATGCCCGGTCATGCTCTTGGTCGACGAAAACGCGGGCACGCCGTGGTCCGATGCCGCGCCGAACACTTGCCTTAACGCATGCAGTTCCTCGACGTCGCCAGGCGGCGTGGAAGGCGCATGCGTGTTGATGTAATCCGGACGCTTGCCCGCTTCGTTCAGCGCGCCGCGCATGGCGCGTGCGATGCCGGCCGCGCGCGGTGTGACCATGCCGGCGTCGGTGCAATCGCCGAATCCGGTGAGTTCCGCGTAGATGCGTGCGCCGCGCGCCAATGCGTGATCCAGTGCTTCGAGCACGAGCACGCCGCCGCCCGACGCAATCACGAAACCGTCGCGCGCCGTATCGTAAGGACGCGAGGCGCGCTCGGGCGTGTCGTTGAAGCGGCGCGACAACGCGCCCATCGCGTCGAACATCAGCGTCATGTTGTCGTGCAGCGATTCGCTGCCGCCCGCGAGCACGATCTGCTGGCGGCCGGTCTGAATCAGTTGCATCGCCTGGCCGATCGCCAGCGCGGAAGTCGTACATGCCGACGACGGCGAATAGCTGACGCCTTCGAGCCCGAACACCTGCGCGACGTTCGCCGAAGCGGTGCTGCTCATTGCATGCGGCACCGTATAAGGCGGCACTTTTTCGACGCCGCGCGTATTCGCAATGGCCATCGCCTCGTCGTAGCTCGACATCGTACCGACGCCCGAGCCCATCACCGTGCCGGCAAGCGGCGAGCGCAACATGGCGGCATTAAGCCCGGCATCGTCGATTGCCTTGCGCGCGGCATGGCAAGCGAAACGTGCTGTATCGCCCATGAAGCGCTCCAGTTTGCGCTCGAACGGCGCCTCGTTAGCGACGGAAGCGACGCCCGCGACTTGCGACGCAAAGCCGCGCTCGCGCCACGCGTCGATCCGCTCGATGCGCGATGTCCCCGCACGCAATGCCGCGGACACTTCGTCGAGCGAATTGCCGAGGCACGACACGATGCCCATGCCGGTGACAACTACGCGTTGCAGCTTCACGCTCATCGAACGCGCCTGAAAATGAGCGACGTATTGATCCCGCCGAACGCGAAGTTGTTGCTCATCACCAGTTCGGCGTCGATCTCGCGCCCCGCGCCGACGATGTAATCGAGCGGCGCGCAAGCCGGGTCCACGTCATGCAGATTCAGCGTGGGCGCGTACCAGTTGCGCTTCATCATCTCGATCGTCCACCAGGCTTCGAGCGCGCCGCACGCGCCGAGCGTATGGCCGACGTAGCTCTTGAGCGAACTGATCGGCATGCGCTCGCCGAACGTCTGCGCGGTCGCGTGGCTTTCCGCGATATCGCCACGATCAGTCGACGTGCCATGCGCGTTGACGTACTCGATCGCTTCGGGCCGGAGTTGTGCGTCGTTGAGCGCGAGTTGCATCGCGAGCGCCATCGTTTCCGCGGTAGGCTGTGTCATATGCGCGCCGTCCGAGTTGCACCCGAAGCCGACGATCTCCGCGTGAATCCGCGCGCCGCGCGCGACTGCATGTTCGTATTCCTCGAGCACCAGCGTGGCCGCGCCTTCGCCGACCACGAGGCCGTCGCGCGCGGCATCGAAAGGACGCGGCGTCAGATGCGGCTCGTCGTTGCGAGTGCTCGTTGCGTACAACGTATCGAATACGGCGACCGCCGGGCCAGACAGTTCTTCCGCGCCGCCCGCGAGCATCAGTGTCTGCTTGCCCGTCTGAATCGCTTCATACGCGTAGCCGATCGCCTGGCTGCCCGATGCACATGCACACGACGTCGGAATGATTCGCCCTTTCAAGTCCCAGAACAGGCTGACGTTCACTGCCGCCGTGTGCGGCATCATCTGCACGTAGCTGTTCGATGTGACGTCGCTCATGGAGCCCGTTTCGAGCATCGTGCCGAACGCGCGGATCGGCTGCACGGAACCCGACGACGAACCGTATGCGACACCCATGCGGCCGTCCTTGATGCCAGGGTCGTCGGCGAGGCCCGCGTCGGCGAGCGCGAGTTCGCTTGCGCGCACCGAATACATCGACACGGGGCCCATCGAACGCGTCTTCTTGCGCGGATAGTGAGCGGGCGCGACGAACTCCGGCAACGGACATGCGAGCCGCGTGTGCAACGATTCGAAGTAGTCCCACTCGGGCATGCGCCGCACTGCGTTCACGCCGCTTTTCAGGCGCGCTTCGATCGCGTCCCAGCTATCGCCGAGCGCGGTGACACCGCCCATGCCGGTAATGACGACTCGCTTCATCACACCATCCCGCCATTGACGCCGATCACCTGGCGCGTGACATACGAGGCCGCATCCGACATCAGGAAGCTGACCACGGACGCCACCTCGGCAGGTTGACCGACGCGGTTCATCGGCACCGTCTTCAATGCGTGTTCGAGCGGCATCTCTTCCAGCATGCCGGTTTCGATCAAACCGGGAGCCACGCAGTTCACGGTGATGTTGCGCGTCGCGAGTTCCACCGCGAGCGCCTTGGTCGCGCCGATCAGGCCAGCTTTTGCCGCGCTGTAGTTGACCTGGCCGCGATTGCCCATCACGCCGGATACCGACGCGATCGTGACGATGCGCCCGCCCTTGCGCGCGCGCACCATCGGCATGGTCAGCGGATGAACGACGTTATAGAAAGAGTCGAGACCGGTTTCGATTACAACGTCCCAGTCTTCGTCGGTGAGCGCAGGGAAAGCGGCGTCGCGCGTCACGCCGGCGCTGCATACGATGCCGTAGTACGGACCGTACGCAGCGACGTCCGCTTCGAGCACTTCGCGGCACACCGCGCGCTCGCGCACGTCGAATTGCAGCACGCGCGCGGTGCCGCCCTGCGCGGCAATGCCCGTCGCGACCGCTTCGGCCTCGGCACGCCCCGTGCGGCAGTGCACGGATACCGCAAAGCCGTCGGCGGCCAACTGGTACGCAATCGCGCGGCCGATGCCGCGGCTTGCGCCGGTAACGAGAACACGCCGGCTCATGAACTGAAACTCCCTTCAATGAATGACTGAAAATCGGACGGCTGGAATACCTTGATCACGGCCTCGGCGCAACACACGTCGCCATGATGAATCGTGCATTCGTATGCGCCGTGGCCTTCGTCGCTGCGCAGCAGCTCCGTTGTGCGAATCAGCAATTGCGCACCGCCCGCGAACGACGGCTGCAACGCCTTGTAGCTGCGCGAACCGAGCAGCACACCGGGCCGCGCGCGGCCGCCGCCACGCATCGCCAGCAATGCAACGTGCGCCGCGATTGCCTGCGCCATCAGTTCGATGCCGATCCACGCGGGCATCGCGCCTTGCGCATCCGCATACCAGGCATCGGCATGCACGGTTGCGCGCGCAATCAGCGTCTGTTCGTCGAACGTGTTGACGGCGTCGATCAGCAACATGGTGCCGCGATGCGGGATGATCGCCTCGATAGGTTGCTGCAACAGTTCGTCGATGCCTGGTGTTGAGTTCATCGCGCGCCTCACCGTGCAAGAATCAGGCTGACGTTGCTGCCGCCGAACGCAAACGAGTTGCTCATCACGTATTGCGAGCCCTCGTCGCGCGGCACGAATCGTTCGCTCTCGACGAGGTCGAGCGAGGGCAGCGCGGGATCGGCTTCGCCGTCCCACGCATGACGTGGCAATGCAACGTCGTCGCGCGCGAGCGTGAGCCAGGCGAAGCCGAGTTCGGTCGCGCCCGCCGCACCGAGTTGATGACCCGTCAGCGGCTTCGTGCCGCTCGTCGCGACGCCGTCAGGGAAAACGCGTGACATCAGGCTCGCTTCCATCTCGTCGTTCTTGCGCGTGGCGGTGGCGTGCAGATTTACATAAGCAATCGATGACGCTGAAATACCCGCATCCGCGATTGCTTCGCGCAGCGCCATTTCTCCGCCCACACCTTGCGGATCGGGCGCTGAAATATGATGCGCGTCGCTCGATTCGCCGACACCCGCGAGGCGCACCGCGGCTTCGTCGCGGCTCATCAGAAACACCGCCGAGCCTTCGCCCACGTTGATCCCGCAACGATTGCGGCTCATCGGGTTGGTGCGCACGCTGCTCGTCGATTCGAGCGACGCAAAGCCTTGCACCGTCAGCTCGCACAATGAATCGACACCGCCTACGACCACCGCATCGCACATCTGCAATTGCAGCAGACGGCGCGCCGACGCGAACGCTTTCGCGCTCGACGTGCACGCCGTCGAGATCGTGAACGCGGGGCCCTGCAAGCCGAGTGCGGCCGCCGCGAACGGCGCGGCCGTGCCGATCTCCATCTGCCGGTAGTTGAAGCTCGCGGGCAAGTCGCCCGCTTGCGCCTGATAGACGAACGCGGCCTCGGCCGCTTCGATACCGGATGTGCTGGTGCCGAGCACCACGCCGATCCGGTGCGCACCATAGCGCTCGCGCGCCGCTTCGACAGCAGGCGCAATCTGCGTGAGCGCGGCGAGCAGCAAGCGGTTGTTGCGGCAGTCGTAACGCGCGAGATCGGCGGGCGGCGCAAGATCGAGCGGCGTCAATACGCTGCCGACAAACGCGTCGCCGATGCCCGTATGCACCGCCGCCATGCCGCGCGCGTGGTTTGCGGCGAGCGCCGGCACGATGCTTTCGAGGTCGCCGCCGAGCGCGTTGATCATGCCGAGCGCGTGCAAATAAACTGGTGGCGCTTTCATGCGACCCTCCTGGATTCCGATGGCATGCCGATCGGCGCGAGCAGCACAGACACGGCGATGCCGAGCGCGAGCGTCACGCCAAAACTCTTCAGCGCGGGCATTGCGCTCATGCCGAGCATGCCGAACGACAGCAGCGTAGTGGCCGCCGACAGCAGTACACCTGTCCACACCGCGCCGAGATCCGCGTCGGCGCGCAGACAACCTTCGCGCAGAAACACCGCGTAATTTGCGCCGACGCCGAGCACCAGCATCAGCGCGAGCCAGTTGAACAGATTGAGCGGCACGCGCGCGTAGCCGAATACCGCGAGCGTGACGCCCACGGCGAGCAGCACGGGCAGCGTCACGGCGATGCCGCCGCGCACGCGGTGTTGCAACGGCTGGTCCTTCGCCGCATCGCCCGAGGGCAGTCGCTGCGCGGCGTATCGCACGACAAGCAGAATCAGCACCAGTGTCAGCGCGCCGCCGAGCCACCGGCCGCTATCCACGCGATACGCGCCGAACAGCTTCGACACGCTCGCAGCCTTGTCGACGAAAGCGACGCCGGGCAATGCGCGTGCGGTCGCGATCAATGCAGGCTCGTTGCGCGGCGTCACGCCTTGCGGAATCACGACGGCGGCATAAGGTTTCGTCGCTGCATCGACCTGGCCGAGCCACAGATGCCGGTACGGTTGCGACCACGGCACGGCGAGCCATTGATCGACGGTAAGAAGCGCTTGCGGTTTCGCTTGCGCGGCGATCCACGCGTCGGCGACTTCGTCCTTGAAGCCGGCTTGCAGCAGCGTGCTGCGCAATGCAGCCTTATCGTCGAACACATGCTGTGCGAGCAACGCGCGGTCTTCATTCTGCTGCTGCGCCGACGGCACGAATTGCGCGACCGACTGATAACCGCCCACCTTGTCCGGCGTGCCGTTCAGTGCGTCGAGTTTTGCGCCGAGCGCTTCGGCCCGCTGCAATACGACCTCGGGCGTTTCGCCGCGCACGACAAAAAACTGCGCGCTGTTATCGACGCCCACGGCCTCGCGCACCTTATCCTCTTGCGCGACGAGCGAAGGGTCGCGCTGGATCAGCAGATGAATATCGTCGTCGCTCGTGAGACGCAACCAGCCGGGAATTGCGACGACCAGCAGCAGCGCCGCGACGAACCATGCACGCCTGCCGCCGATCGCGCGATGCCATGCACTGAGCAAACGCGCCGCGCGCTCGAAAAGTCGCCGCGGGCTGTGCTTCGGCGCGTGGGGCAGCAACGCGGGCAATAGCCACATCACCGAGGCGAAAGCCGTCACGATGCCCGCCATCGCAAAGCACGCGATCTGCTTGAGCGCGGGGAAAGGTACCCATGTGAGAATCGCGTAGCCGAGCAGGCTCGTGGCAAGCGCAACACTCAACGCGGGACGCACGGCACGCGCGCCTCGCCGTGCATCCCAATCGCGCCCGGCGCCGAGATAGACGACGAAATACTGGATCGAATAATCGACCGCTTCGCCGATCAGGCTCGCGCCGAACACGAGCGTCAGCAAATGCAGCTTGCCGAATACAAGCAACGTCACGGCGAGTGCGCAGACAATGCCGAGGGCTGTTGAGACGAAACCAAGCAATAGCAGACGCGGCGAACGGAACACCCACATCATCAACAACGCGATGCCGACGAGCGATGCGACGCCGATCAGATGCACTTCGCGTTCCGATGCGCTGCGCGCCGATTCTGCGTAGAACACGGCGCCGGTTCGCGCGACGGATACGTCGGGGAATGCCTGCTTCAACGCGCTTTCGCCTTGCGTGAGCGCCGCGAGTACTGCTTGCTGTGTCTTTGTTTCGTAGGCCGAGCCCGGTAGAGTCGCGGCGATCAGTACGCTCGTTGCGTTGCCTCGATGCGCGTCCTGATGCGATACCAACAGCCCATCTTCGAGTTCAAGCTTCGATGTCGCAAGCGGCAGATTGCCGAGCCAATGTTCGAGCCAGCCGAAGGGATCGTCGGCGAGCGACGTGGTGAGCCCGCCGCGCAATGGGCTGTAGATGTGCTGGGCAAGCGCGTCATGTAACGCGGAGTTTGACGCGGAATCCGACGCCTTATTGCCGGCAATGACAGCGCGGTCGGCAGCCGTCAGCAAACCGAAGCGATATGGCATATACAGCGACGCGATCTGCGATAGATCGAACGGCGGCAATTCCGCCGTCACCGAAGTGAACGCACCGCTCTTTTGCAGCGACGCGCCGAGTTGCTTCGCCGCCGCTTTCGCGTGTGCGTCGTCGCGACTGGTCACCAGGAAAACCGTGCGGTCCCCCAGCGCGCTAGCAAGCGTATCAACAGCTTTTTCGGCGACGGGGTCCGCTTCGGTCGCGGGCAGCAGCGCGAGCAGATTGGTTTGCAACGGCGACGGTCCGGCAAAACGCCAGCCGCAATACAGCGCCGCGACGAGCGCGAGCAGCAGCCACGCGGCGCGTATGCCCCATGCTTTTTTCTCGGACGTGTGTTGCAGCAACTCCATCAGGGCGCCCCGAGCAAGCTGCGTTCGGTCGCGGCCGGTTCACTCACCGCCTCGCTTTTGCTGAACTCGAGCTGCGTCGTATCGCCGTTGGCGAGGGCAATGCGCAAGCTCTGCAGATAATCGCCGCCGGTCATCTGCAAACCTTTGATCGACTGCGCGATCTGCGGCTGGTTCGGCGTGAGTTGCATGCGCCAGTGCGCGGCGCTGCCCTCGGCCTGCACGTCGAACTGCGAATAGAGGGCGGACAGATCGCCGCCGAGCATCGCACGCATCATCTTCGAGACCTGCGCGACGCCGCGCGTGCCTTGCGCACTGTGCGCCGTGACGCGCTGACCGTTGGCGTTCAGCTCGGCGACGCCAGCATCGGTGATCACGTAAGTGGCTTTGTACGGCGTGTCGATGTGCCAGATCACGCCGCGCTCACGCAGGAACAGCAAGGAACCGGTACTGACGAGCGGCTGCTTCATCGCGGCGAGCGTCTGCGTTTGCGTGAATTGCGCGCGCACGCCTTTGGCCTGAGCCAGGTGCGAGGCGATCTGCGAAACGAGCGCGGGGTTGCCGTCTGTTGACCCCGCTTCTACTGCTTTTTTTGTTGCCGACTGTGGTGCTTGCGCCGCCGAACCAGTTGCGGTTGCGGTTGCCGTTGCCGTCGTTGACGCCGCGTACGCCGGCCCTATCGCGACGTTCAGCGCAGTCGCGACCGCAAATGCACGCAGCACGTTCGACAGACGCGCGCGAGGATTCATCGTCCCCATACCCGCTCCAGTTTCTCGAAGACGACCGGCGGCGACACGAACTGCAACTCCCGCGTGGCGGCATCGACGGCCACCTGGATCGTATAGCCCTTGGTGAGCCGCGTGCCCGATGCGCAATCGACGATTTCATAGCCTATTTTCAAGCGGTTTTCGTGTTCGAGCAGTTGCGTGCGCACGTCGAGCTCCTGACCGTATGTAGCCGGACGAACGTACTTGAGATGCGCTTCGACGATCGGCCAGAGATAACCCGACGCCTGCATCTCGCGGTAGTCGTAGTCGAACGCGCGCAATAGCGCCGCGCGGCCAATCTCGAAGTACTTCAGATAATGGCCGTGCCAGCACACGTTCATCGCATCGACGTCGTGGAACGGCACTTCGACCATTGCACTCGCGTTCAACACATTGCGGCTTCCGCTCATGTTCATGCTTGCGGTCCTCCGCGATAGTCTTGCAGCAACTCGCATGCGGCGATGCGCGCGGTCAGTGCACGCAGATCGTGTTCGAGCGCGCGGTCTTCGTCGACGAAAGGCGATTGCGCGCCCACGCTTTCCATGAACGTTTGCAACGGCGCGGGAACCGGCGTCGCGGTGTCGATTCTCAAGCGCAACCGCGCAGCCTGCACCGTGGCAAGCGTATGCGCGGCGGCCACCTGCTCGGTCAACTCCAGCACGCGCAAACAGTCGCGCGCAGCGATGGTGCCCATGCTGACCTTGTCCTGATTGTGCGCCTCGGTGGAGCGCGAGAACACGCTGGCGGGCATGGTGTTCTTCAGCGCTTCAGCCGTCCACGCGGACGACGAAATCTGCACGGCCTTGAAGCCATGATTGATCGCGGCACGCGCGGATGCAGCGCCCGTCAGATTGCGCGGCAAGCCATTGTTGAAGTTCACGTCGACCAGAAGCGCAAGTTGCCGGTCCATCAGGTCGGCGAGATTGGCGACGGCGACCTTCAGCGAGTCCATCGCGAACGCAATATGACCGCCGTAGAAGTTGCCGCCGTGCAGTACACGCTCGTTATCCGGGTCGATCAGCGGGTTGTCGTTCGCGCTGTTCAATTCGTTTTCGATGTCGCGGCGCACCCAGCTCAGCGCATCGCGCGCCACGCCGATCACATGCGGTGCACAGCGAATCGAATAGCGATCCTGCAAGCGGTGGCCCGGCGTATCGTCGCGGCCTTGCAGATCCTCGCGAATCCATGCGGCGGCTTGCGCCTGGCCGGCGTGCGGCTTCACCTCGGAGAGCGTCGCGTCGAAATGCGCGGCGCGGCCGTCGAGGGCGACGGTGCAAAGCGCGGTCAGGCGCGCGGTGAGCCGCGTCAGATGATCCGCGCGAGCGAACGCGAGACATGCGAGGCCCGTCATCACCGCCGTGCCGTTCATCAACGCAAGGCCTTCTTTCGGTGCGAGCGTAAGCGGCGTTTGCCCGAGTTCGCTCCATACGTCGCGCACGTCACGCAGATGTCCTTCGAACATGACTTCGCGTTCGCCCGCGAGTGCTGCGGCAACATACGAGAGCGGCGTCAGATCGCCGCTCGCGCCGACCGAACCCTCGGCGGGAATACGCGGCAACACACGATGATTGACGAGGTCCGCGAGGCGTTCGAGCAGCACCGGGCGCACGCCGGAAAAACCATACGCGAGCGAGTTCAGACGCGCGGCGATGACGGCGAGCGTCTGCGCGTCGTCGAGATACTGGCCCATGCCGCAGCCGTGATAACGCGTGAGTTGCAGCGGCAAGGCTTCGACGAGCTCCATCGGTACGTCGACCACGCAGGCATCGCCGTAACCCGTGTTGACGCCGTAGACCGTCGCACCGGCGGCCAGGTGCCGGCGCAGAAAATCCGCGCCGCGTTGAATACGGGCGCGCCATGCGGGGTCCGCGTTCAACGCAACCGGCGCGCGATGCTGGGCAATCGCAACCACCTCCTCGATGCTCAGCTTGCGCCCGCCAATCACCACTTGAGCCGCATTGCTGCCGCGATGGGAAGCCGCATGCACGCCGGCATCCGGCGTGTCGATCAGATCATGTTCGGCCATTCGCGCCTCGCTTGGGGCGAGCCCAGAAATCGAAGAAATTGAACCATTGGTAAGGTGCCTTGCGACAGTAGTGTTCGAGACGCGCCGCATAACGCTGCGCCCAGGCCGCGAGATGCTGGGCGCGTTCGCGGCGCGGCAATTCGATGCGCTCCGCGAACGGCTCGAAATAAAGGCGATAACCGTCGCGCTCTTTCAGACAGAAAAACAGATAGACGGGACAGCCGAGTGCATGCGCGAGCACATACGGACCTTGAGCGAACGGTGCAGTCGCGCCGAGAAAACGCGCCTCGGTGGTGCGCCCGGCTTCGTGCGCGGGCACGCGGTCGCCGACGATCACCAGTAACTCGCCGGCGTCGACGCGCTCCTGCATCATCATCGCGGTTTCGGGGCCAAAGTCCGCCACTTCGAGCAGATGCCGCGTGAACTCGCGATTCGCGGACGCCAGCACGCTGTTGAAGCGGCGCGCATGTTCCGTATAGACGACCGCCGTGACTTTCGCATACGCGCCCTGTGCGGCGAGCGCACGCGTCATCTCCAGATTGCCGAGATGCGCGCCGATCACGAGCGCGCCCTTGCCACTCGCGACCAATGCTTCGAACGCCGAGGGATCTTCGAATTGGACGTCTGCATTGTTGACGCGCCCCGACCACGCAGCGAGCTTGTCGAAGCCCGATTGCGCAAATGCCAGCATGTGACGATACGCGGAGAACCAGCCCGGACGAGGCGTATCGCCGTGCGGTGCGGCCTCGCACAAACGCCTGAAATAATTGGCCGACGCCTCGCGCGCGGCGCGTCCCGTCAGCAGAAAATAAGCGACGATCGGATGCAGCCACAGCGCGGTGAAACGGCGGCCGAACAGCTTGCAACTGAGCGCGAGCAACGACATGCCGAGATGACTGCCACGTTCGGCGATACGCCACCAGTCCTGCGCGTTCGGCTCGCTTCGTGTATTCGCGAGCGTGGCGCGCCGGGGCATGAACTTATGCGCGAGCAGCATCGGCAGACGCACGAGCATGCCGCACACGAGCCGCGTATGACTGCGGCTGATGCGCACGTTGTCCCACAGCACGTCGAAATGCGAAACGCCGTCGTTCGCATAGGTGACGCGCGTCGGGATCGAGCGGAATGCGGCGCGCCGCCAATAAAGGCGCACCAGTATCTCGATGTCGAAGTCCATGCGCGTGGGCAGTTGCACGCTGTCGATCAGATCGCAAGCGAGCGTAAGCGGATACGAACGGAAGCCGCACATCGAATCGCGAATGGTCAGCGAGAGCGTTTCGATCCACACCCACACATGCGTCAGATAACGGCCGTAGAGACGCGCTTTCGGCACGCTCTCGTCGTAGACGGGGCGGCCTAGAATCACCGCACCAGGCTCTGCGCGCGCCGCTTCGATGAAGCGCGGCACGTCGCTGGCGTCGTGCTGGCCGTCGGCGTCGATCTGCAACGCGTGCGTGTAGTTGGCTTCGCGCGCGGCGCGCAGGCCCGCCATCACGGCCGCGCCTTTGCCGCCGTTGACCGGCAGGCGCAGCAACGTGAGCTGCGCCGCGTAGTCGCTCGCGAGTTGTGCGAGCACCTGCTGAGTTGCTTCGTCGCTGCCGTCGTCGACGATGAAAATCGGCAAGCCGTGTACCGCGAGATGCGCGACGGTCGCGCCGATGGCGTCCTTATGGTTGTAGATCGGGATCACGATGCAGGGAGCGAAGCTCATCACGCACCCTCACGATAGACGATCACGCCGGACGCGCATTCGCGCTCGTTCAACCGGTATGCGAATTGCACTCGCCGACGCGCGGCATCGTGCGCGAGCGTGAGCGTGAGCACGGCGCCAGGCGGCACCGGCGCCATGAACTTCAATCGATCGATCGACGCAAACCCGCGCACGCATGGCAGTTGCTCTGCGGCAAGGCGCATCGCCCAATCGACCTGGACCACCCCCGGCAGAATCGGCAAGCCGGGGAAGTGGCCGGTGAAATGCTTGAGTGTGGGCGGCACGCGCAACTCGTAGTGCAGTGTGTCTTCACTGCCGCCACTGCGGCCACAGCGGGCTTCGGCGAGCACTTCGACACCTTCCGCACGTGGCTCGAACGCGGCGGCAACAGCGGACACCGGCAGCTTGCCGCGTTCGTCGAACGGCAACGCGAGGCGAAAGCGCCAATGACGCGGCAAAACGACGACATCGAAATAATCGGCGAGGTGGCGCCGCAAAGTTTTCGCGAGCAGCACGCGGCCTGCGTCGCGCAATGCCTCGTTGCCGGCTTCGGTCAACGCCACTACTGCACCGACGCGTTCACGCGCGCCGCCTTCGAGCGGCACGATTGCCGCTTGCACGACATACGGATGCAGCGCGAGGCGCGCTTCGAGTTCCGGCAGCGACACGCGCTTGCCATCGAGCTTCATCACGCGATCGAGGCGGCCTTGCAAACGGAAGCGGCCTTGCGCGTCGAAAGCGATTTTGTCGTCGGTGCGATGCCAGCCGCTGTGGTCCAGATGCGGCGAGCGCACGTTCAGCGCGCCCTCCTCGTCGCGACGCACTTCGATGCCGGTCACCGGTTGCCACGCATCGGTCTGATCCTGGCGGCGCCATGCAATGCCGCCCGTCTCCGTGCTGCCATAAATTTCGAGCGGCGCGGCGCCGTAAGCCGCGGCATATTCGTGCGCGGCTTCGAGTGCAAGCGGACCGCCCGACGAAAAAAAAGCGCGCGGCGCGGGCGTCAATGCGGCGAAGCCAGGCAACGCGGGCCAGCGCGATAACTGCGCGGGCGTCGACACGATCGCGGCCGCGCCGCACTGAGCAAGCTGCGTTTGCAGATGCAGCGGTTCGATGCTGATCTCACGGTCGAATGCGCGGCCGGCGGCCAGCGGCCACATCACGCGGAACAGCAGACCGTAGATGTGATGATGCGGCACGCTCGCAAGCATGGTCGCGTCGCCAATCAGAGCGCCCCACTGCTTCTCGAGCGTATGCACTTCCGCGTTGAACTGCGCGAGCGTTTTGCGGATCGGCTTGGGGCGGCCGCTGCTGCCCGACGTGTAGAGCGTGAGCGGTGCTTGCGGGTCGATGCGTGCGTTCAGCGTATGAGCGTTATCTTCTTGTGTATGGGAAGGCAGCGTAGCGTCGGTGAGCACGACATCGTAGGCGTCGGCGAGATCGGCGAGATAACCGGGCGTCGCGTTCGCGGGAATCACCGGCTCCTTGCCGCATGCGAACAGCGCGAACAACGCGCAGGCGAAATCGAAGGGATCGTCGATACACAATGCGTAGCGCTGTGCCGCTTCCGATTGAATGACCGCCAGCAGCGTCGCAACGCGTGCGCGAAATGCGGCGCGATCGAGTAGCAAACCGCGATCGCGGCATACCGGAGCCTCGGCAGCGTCTGCATCGAGCGGAGTCGACAACAGATCGTGCAACGCGATCATGCGGCCTCCGAACGCGCGGCGCGCGGCAGCACCACGAGGTAGCGCCAAATGACCTCGGCGATCAGCAAAACACCGATCAGCACATAGGCAATCGCACCGTTATAAAGCGACCAGCTTGCGCGGCTCCAGTAGAGCGCGGTATAGGCGGAGAAAGCACCGTTCAGCAGAAAGAACACACACCACACCTGAGTAACGCGCCGCGTGTGGCGCACTGCGCCCGGCGGCAGGTCGGGCTTGCCGAGGCGCGCGAATTTTTCGATCATCGACGGCCCGCGCACGAGCGTCGCGCCGAACGCGATCAAAAGACCGAGATTGACGAGCGATGGGTAGAGGCGCAACAGTAGTTCGCTGTTGGTCAACACGATGGCCGCCGATGCGCAGCTCAGCAAACCGACCACCGTCCAGTCGATTGCCGACAGGCGGCGCAGCGAAGTCGCGACAGGACCGCTGCCGGCCCAGCGCTGCAACCACAGGATCGCGAACAGCATGCAGCCGACATAACGCGGAGTGTCCCAACGCCATGCGCAGAGGATCAGCGCCGGATACGCGAGCTTCACCAGCACTTGCACGACTGCCTTGACCCAATGACGTTCACCGGCGAGCGAAGGCGCGGCAACGCGCGGGTCAGTACACGGCCCCGCCGCCGGCGTTCGCGAGCGCGCTGCCGGCATCAGCCTTGGGCCGCCAGCAGCGATTCGACCGCACCGATCACGTCGCCGACCGTGCGCACCGACTTGAACTCTTCCGGCTTGATGCGGCGGCCGGTCATCTCCTGGAGTTTGATCGCGAGATCGACCGCGTCGATGCTATCCAGGTCGAGGTCTTCGAACAGATGCGCGTCGGGCGTCACGCGCTCGGGCTCGATTGCGAAGTTCTCTTTGAAGATGGCGCGGATGCGCTCAAGAATCTCTGCCTCGGACACGGTTTATTCCCCTTTTCTGTTGGTTTCGTTCGCAGCGTGCGCCGCTTCGCGCTGACTCGCAACCAGCGCGGCCAGCGTGCTAATCGAGCGGAAGTGTTCGCGGGTGCGTTCGTCATTCGCCGCAATGGTCAATTGATATTGTTTGCGCAGCACGATGCCGATTTCGAGTGCGTCGATCGAATCGAGACCGATGCCGTCGGTATCGAACAACGGTGCGTCGTCATCGATATCGGCAGGGCTCAGGTCTTCCAGATCGAGAGCTTCGATCAGGAGCTGCTTAATTTCCAGTTTTAAAGAATCCATAGTCGAACAGGTGCTGAGTAATGTGTGCTTCGACGGCGCTCGTCACGCTGCGCGCAGCGAGAGCCGGTGTAGTGTCGTCTGCCGCGAGGCGGTCCGCGCCAAGCGGCGCGAGCACGTTCACGCGCATGCGGAACGCTCGTGCGGGCACGTCGTACCAGCGCATCTGCTTCGTGAATGCGGGTGGATCGCAATCCATCAGCACCGGCACGATCGGCGCGCCGGCCTTCAACGCCATATGCGCGAAACCGCGCGAAAACGCATGCAGGCGGTTCGGCGCGGGACTGCGCGTGCCTTCCGGGAAAATAATCATCGTATAGCCTGCCGCAAGCTGCCTCGCGCCGGCTTCGACCAGTTCCGACGGATCGGCATTGCTCACGTATTCCGCCGAGCGCACGATGCCCCAGAAACAGGGATTGCTCCAGTGCGCGTTCTTGACGACGCAGCACGCATGCGGCGTGAGTGAGAGCAACACCATCACATCGAGATACGTGGGGTGATTCGCCACCACGATCGACGGCTTGCGCGTGCGCAACGCGTGCACGCCGGATACTTCGAGTTCCATCACGCCGACTCGCTGCAATACGGCGACGAGCGCGCGGAAGAACCAGTGAATCACGCCCGTCACCGCGAACTGCCGGGACGCGCGGTGCGGCCACAGCCACGCGAGCGGAAACACAAGCACCGAAAACAGCACGCCGCAGATGCCGAACACCACGAAAGCCATGCCCGTGGCGAACAATCGCCAGGCGTAGTCAAGCCGCGCGGTCATGCCATCTCCAATGCCAGACTGCTCCGGCGCCTTGCCAGGCAGCGGGGGTGCCGGTTTCCAGACAATGCAGCAGCGCCTGGCTCTGCGTGGCGAAGCGGGCTTCGGGTTGGCCGGCGTTGTGCGATTGTGCTGCGCCGGCTGCGTCGGTTGCCGGGCTTTGACTCAGCGCCAGGTTTTTTGCCGTTGCGCCAGCTTCGGTGCTTGCAGCCGTTGCAGCCGTCGGGCTGGCGTCGCCCTGCCCGACTGCCTGCGCTGGGTCCGGGCCGCCGGCCGCCGAGCGCTCACACACCAGATCGCCCAACGCGCCTTCGCTTCTCAGCAGAATCGCAACGGCGCCGCCCTGCACTTCGTCCTCGATCGTGCCGTATGCGGGATCGGCGGGTTCGTCAGCGTAGACGAGCAACACCGGCGACGCGGGCTGCATGGCGTATTGCGCATACGCCTCCAGAAGCGCATAGCCGAGCGTTTCGGGACCGGCCGAGATCGCGCTCGCTGCCGAGCGGTCGCCGCGCGCAATGCCGAACACGCCTGTCATTGCATTGAGCACCGACAGGCTGAACGCGGTCGGCGAGACTGGCTCGCCCGAGCTGATCGCGCGAAGGATGTCGGTGGTGCGGCGCAATTCCCCATGCCGCGACGCGAACACGACGCGGGCCTCTTCGGCGCCGACACAATCGTGCGCAACCTTCAGCGCGGTTCTGGATAGCGTGCTGAGACGCCGCCGCACGATCGGCTCGATAAAGCCGATGTCGGGTGCGGCAGATGCGTCGGCAGGCCAGCTAGACCAGCGAGCGACCGGAATGGTCCAGTGAGGATCGGGCATATCGGTGTTCGCGCGTAGAAGCAAGGAGAGGCTGAAGCGCCTGACGAAATACACAGCGTCACAGTGTATGGGCCGCGCGGACCGGCAATTTTCAGCCGGGAGGCAATCCAGTCTTCTTTTGTAGGGTTCAGCGAATTAACGGCACATTGGCCAGATTATTTAGGTCCCTCTGACAATTCGCCTTGTGGTTTGGCTCGGGCTCCCGTGGTGGCCGAAATCATACTGAATATTCTGGATTAAATCAGCCGGAAAAGACGTATCCATCTGTATCCGTCTCACCTTTGCCACGGTGCGCTTCAGGCGGTATTCCAATTTGCGGACGTTTCGGGCAACGCCTTGGGAATACACCTATAGCCGTGGCTTTCCGCACCGGATTCGGCGTCACTCCAATCGCGGCACTTACGCGAAATCATTGCAATACTTTCAATTAACTTTCTGCGAACGATGTTGCAGTTCAATACATTCATCTTTCCGCCGCTCGTGTCAGCGGCAAAAATATCTCACCGTCACGCCTGATATAATCCGCCCCTCATTGGGGAGTAGCCGCCCCGCGGCACGTTCGTCCGGCAGTCAGGCCGGGCCCGTAGAACGTCGACTCGCGGGGGCGCCTGTCAACAAACTCGGCCATCACGGCCGTGGCAGCCGCAGCCTCCGGCCTGGCGAGACCGATGACCCACACCCCGTCGCAATTGGGCCCGGCGTGTCGTGGGTCGTCGCTCGTTCATTTCTCGGCCCGGGGATTCAAACAACGTGATCCACGCTTTTCTCATTTCGACCGGAGCGGTCGCGCTCGCGGAAATCGGCGACAAGACGCAATTGCTGTCGCTCGTTCTTGCCGCGCGCTATCGCAAGCCGGCGCCGATCATTCTCGGCGTGCTGGTCGCGACGCTCGTCAATCATGCTGGCGCGGGCGCGCTGGGCGCGTGGCTCGGCTCGCTGCTTACGCCCACGGTGATGCGCTGGGCGCTGGCCATCTCGTTCGTCGGCATGGGTTTGTGGATTCTCGTGCCCGACAAACTCGCCGACGAAGAAGCCAACACGAACCGCACGCACCTCGGCGTGTTCGGCGCAACCGTCGTGGCTTTTTTCCTCGCCGAAATGGGCGACAAGACGCAAATCGCGACCATTGCTCTGGCCGCGCGCTTTCACGACTTCTTCGGCGTGGTGACCGGCACCACGCTCGGCATGATGATCGCGAACGTCCCGGCGATCCTGCTCGGCGACCGTTTCGCGCATCGGCTGCCAACCAGCCTCGTGCACGGCATCGCCGCGGTGCTGTTCGTGGTTCTCGGTACGATGGCGCTGTTCGGCGCCGCAGCCTGAACAGGACGCCGAGATTTGAGCCCCTTGCCGGATCGCGCGGCGCCGCCCTCACCGTTCTGTCACTGCACGGCTTTCGCACCGGACGCAGCCACCGGCGCGGATGCCGCTGCGGCGGGCACCGCCGTTTCGTTGGATGCGCCCGCCTTCTTGTCGAGTGGAATCTTGACCGTACGCACGACACCATTGCCGAGCGGGAAGTCAGCAAGCGCGCTGCGCGCCAGATACGGCATGGCCCTCACGAGCGACGACTCGCCGCCCGAGTTGCGCGCGGTCACGTTGTAGACCTCCTTGCCCGTCGCCCGTTCGGTGATCCGCACGCCGAGCAGATGCGTGAAGACCGGGTAGCTCTGGTTCACATATCCGGCGGGAAACGGCCCCCACGGTCCCCACGGATCGAACGGCCGGCCCCAGCCCCAGTACGGCGCGGGCCACGGGTTGTAGTACACCGGCTCGGCGACTGTTACCAGGTCCGAGCGAATTCCATAGGAGACTCCGACCAGATAGCGCGCCTCTGCACTGCCGACCTGGCGGAATGCATGCGTGGCCAGTTCGTTTGCGACGATGCGTTCGTAGGTGGTCAGTTCGAGGTTGTTCCGCTGTTCCGGCTCGCGCGTGAATGCATACGTGCGGGTCGCGTCGCTGCCGCTCCAGTCGGAGAACGCGGTGACCTGCGTGGTCACGTAAGTCGTGCAACCGGACAGCAGCACTACCAGCGCCGCCAGCAGCAGCATGGCGCGGCGCGCCCACGGATTTGTTTTCATGGTCTACCTCGTGAAGCGTTTTCGTCGGCTCGTGTTCTGTTCGTATTGTACGTAGACCGCAGGCCATGCCCGCCGTTCCGATCCAGTGCCGCGCAAGCGTCTTTTGCCCGCGCTGGCGGTCATACGCGTGCCTCCCGATAGCGCAAAAAGTTCGCTCCGCACGATTCGCCGAGGCTTTGTACAATGGCTCGACAAGCCCGGCTCGCGTGCCTCCGTGCGCCGGCCGCTCGAGTCCCATCACTACAGAACGCTATGGCCGATACCGCAACGCCCAATGTCATTCGCCGCGCCGATTATGCGCCGCCTGCCTTTCTGATCGACACCGTCGAGCTCGAGTTCGATCTGCTGCCCGAACGCACGGTCGTGAAGAACAGCATGCGCGTGCGCCGCAACCCGGACGCGTCGCGCGCCGCGCATCTGGAGCTGATGGGCGAGCAACTGGAGTTCGTCAGCGCCACGCTCGACGGCCAGCCGTTTCCGAACGCCCATGCACACGAGCACGGCTTGCTGCTCGACAACGTGCCGGAGAACTTCGAGCTTACACTCACGAGCATCTGCAATCCGGCTGCGAACACGACGCTCTCCGGCCTTTATGTGTCGAGCGGAAACTTCTTTACGCAGTGCGAGGCGGAGGGCTTTCGCCGCATCACCTATTTCCTCGACCGGCCGGACGTGATGGCCACCTACACGATCACACTGCGAGCCAGCAAGGCCGATTATCCGGTGCTGCTGTCGAACGGCAATCTGCTCGAAGAAGGCGATCTGCCGGACGGCCGCCATTTCGCGCGCTGGGAAGATCCATTCAGGAAGCCCAGCTATCTGTTCGCGCTCGTGGCCGGCAAGCTGGTTGCGCTGGAAGAGCGTGTGAAGACGGGCTCGGGCAAGGAAAAGCTGTTGCAGGTGTGGGTCGAGCCGCACGATCTCGACAAGACCCGTCACGCGATGGATTCGCTGATCAATTCAATTCGCTGGGACGAAGAGCGTTTCGGGCTCGAACTCGATCTTGACCGCTTCATGATCGTCGCGGTGAGCGACTTCAATATGGGCGCGATGGAGAACAAGGGGCTCAACATCTTCAACACGAAGTATGTGCTGGCGAATCCCGAGACGGCGACCGACACCGACTTCGCGAACATCGAGGCCGTGGTTGGCCACGAGTATTTTCACAACTGGACCGGCAACCGCGTGACCTGTCGCGACTGGTTCCAGTTAAGCCTCAAAGAAGGCCTGACGGTATTTCGCGATCAGGAATTCTCGGCCGACATGGCAGGCGGCCAGACCGACGGCAGCGACGAAGCCGCGCGCGCCACCAAGCGCATCGAAGACGTGCGCGTGCTGCGCCAGATGCAGTTCGCCGAAGACGCCGGCCCAATGGCTCATCCAGTGCGCCCGGAAAGCTATGTCGAGATCAACAACTTCTACACGATGACGGTCTACGAAAAAGGCGCCGAAGTCGTGCGGATGTATCAGACGCTGTTCGGCCGCGACGGTTTTCGCAAAGGCATGGATCTGTACTTCAAGCGGCACGACGGCCAGGCCGTGACTTGCGACGATTTCCGCCACGCGCTCGCCGATGCGAACGGCCGCGATCTCGCGCAGTTCGAGCGCTGGTACAGCCAGGCGGGCACGCCGCGCGTCTCCGTGCGCACGCGTTACGACGCCGCGCAGCGGCGCTATAGCGTGACGCTCGTACAAGGTTACGGCGACGCCGCGCCGGCCGCGCGCGAAACGCAAAAAGGCCCGCTGCTGATTCCGTTCGCGATCGGGCTGATCGGCAAAGACGGCAATGATCTGCCGCTGCAACTGGAAGGCGAGGCGCAAGCTTCGGATTCGACCACGCGTGTGCTCGAATTCACACAGACCGAACAGTCCTTCACGTTCGTCAATGTCGTGCAGGAACCGTTGCCGTCGCTGCTACGCAATTTCTCGGCGCCGGTGATCGTCGAATACGATTACCCGGCGGACCAGTTGGCGTTCCTGCTCGCGCACGACAGCGATCCGTTCAACCGCTGGGAAGCCGGTCAACGGCTCGCCACGCGCGAGCTGCTGACGCTCGCCGGGCGGGCTGCAAGCGGCGCAGAACTGCAACTCGACGACTCGGTAACCGCCGCGTTCGCACGCGTACTCACGGACGAATCGCTGTCGCCGGCGTTCCGTGAACTCGCGTTGATGCTGCCGTCCGAGGCGTATCTCGCCGAGCAGATGGCCGAATCGAATCCGGCTGCCGTGCATTCCGCGCGGCAGTTCGTGCGCAAGCGCCTTGCCAACGCGCTCAAGGACGAGTGGCTGAAAATCTACGAAGAGCACCGCACGCCCGGCCCGTACGAAGCCACGCCGGCGGCGGCAGGCCACCGCGCGCTGAAGAATCTGGCGCTGTCCTATCTCACCGAGCTCGACGATCCGGCCGAAGCTGTACGGCTCGCGTCGGCGCAATACGATGCGGCGAATAACATGACGGACCGCGCGGCGGCGCTGTCCGCGCTGCTCAATGCATCGGCGGCACATGGCGGCAGCCCGAAAGCGCAGCATGCGCTCGACGACTTCTATCGGCGCTTCGAGAAGGAACCGCTCGTGATCGACAAGTGGTTCGCTTTGCAGGCCACGCAGCGGGGCAGCGCGCAGCGTCCGGTGATCGACGTCGTACGCAAGCTGATGACGCATCCGGCCTTCAATCTGAAAAATCCGAATCGCGCACGCTCGCTGATTTTCAGCTTCTGCGCGGCTAACCCCGCGCAATTCCACGCCGAAGACGGCTCGGGCTACGCATTCTGGGCAGACCAGGTAATCGCGCTCGACGCGATCAATCCGCAAGTGGCCGCTCGCCTCGCACGCTCGCTCGAATTGTGGCGCCGCTTCACGCCCACGCTGCGTGAGGGCATGCGCGCGGCGCTGGAGAAAGTGGCATCGCAGGTCAAATCCCGCGACGTACGCGAAATCGTTGAAAAGGCGCTCGCGTGACGCACGTCTGAGCGCGGTTATCGCTCTTGAAAAGCCGGCACGCCTGCCGGCTTTTTTTCGCCTTTTGTTTTCAGACGACTCGGGCGGCGCAGGCTCGCGTCGACGTTAGCCATCTGGCTGACTGTTCGTTCGCGCCGCGAGGGGTGAAAGTAAACACATTCATTTAACGGTTTACGTTTAACGAATGACGTTATATCATCCCATGATTACGACATTTTGGCGACAAAGCTACGGCGAGAATCTTTCAGGGCAAGTTTGTGCATGCGCTGCCGCGTCATATCCAGGCGCTCGCGTACCGCAAGTTGCTCATGATCGACGCGGCGAACTCCATTCACAGCTTGCACACGCCGCCCGGCAATCGGCTCGAAGCGTTGCAAGGCGAGCGCAGCGGGCAATGGAGCATTCGGATCAATGCGCAGTGGCGCATCTGTTTTCACTTTATCGAAGGCGAGGCGCTGAATGTTGAGATTGTCGACTATCACTGATTATTGGGAGACCGGCATGGTCATCAAACGCTCCGATCTGGACAGTATCGATTTCTCAGACATCGACGCGGGAAACAGCATCGAAGAGATTCATCCGGGCGAGATTCTGCGTAGCGAATTCCTCGAACCGCTCGGTATGTCCGTCAATGCGCTCGCGCTTGCGTTGCGCGTACCCGCGCCGCGCATCAACGACGTAGTCCGCGGCAAGCGCGCGATCTCGGCCGACACCGCGCTGCGGCTCGAGCGCTATTTCGGCGCGAGCGCACAGTTCTGGCTCAATCTGCAAATCGCATACGACCTGCGCGTCGCCACGGCGGCGGCGGGCGAACAGATCGAACGCGAAATCGAACCCATGCCCAAGGCGGACCGCCCGAAGCTGCCGAAGATATCGGCGGAGCACGCTCGGGCCGCGGCACTCGCAGCGAGCGTGAGCGGCATTGCCACGACCGGTAAGGCGCGGCGCAAAGGCTGATCGTGTCGGTCATCCGCTGCCGCTCGGCCCGACAGAGCGCCGTTGCATGTGCGCTTCGATGTCAAAAGCACGGAGCGGACACACCGAGCGGTTAAAATCGGGATATTCCTCAAGCCTCTGGAGTACAGCAATGTCCTTGCAACGTCGTACCACTCTTACGAAGTACCTGATCGAGCAGCAGCGGGAAACCAATAACCTGCCGGCCGACCTGCGGCTTTTGATCGAAGTTGTCGCGCGCGCATGCAAGGCGATCAGCTATCACGTCAGCAAGGGTGCGTTGGGCGACGCGCTAGGCACGGCGGGCAGCGAGAACGTCCAAGGCGAGGTGCAGAAGAAGCTCGACATTCTGTCAAATGAGATTCTGCTCGAAGCCAACGAATGGGGCGGCAACCTGGCAGGCATGGCATCGGAGGAAATGGAGCAGTTCTTCCCTATCCCCGCCAATTATCCGAAGGGTGAGTATCTGCTCGTGTTCGATCCGCTCGACGGTTCATCGAACATCGACGTGAACGTTTCCATCGGCACGATCTTTTCGGTGCTGCGCTGCCCGGACGGCCAACAACCCACCGAGCAGTCGTTCCTGCAACCGGGCACGCAACAGGTCGCCGCGGGTTATGCGGTGTATGGGCCGCAAACCGTGCTGGTGCTCACTACCGGCAATGGCGTTAACTGCTTCACGCTCGACCGTGAACTCGGTTCGTGGGTGCTTACGCAAAGCGATATGCGCATTCCTGTCGAAACGCGCGAGTATGCGATCAATGCGTCGAACGAGCGCCACTGGTATCCGCCGGTCGAGCAGTACATCGGCGAACTCAAGCAGGGTAAAGACGGTCCGCGCCAGAGCGACTTCAATATGCGCTGGATCGCCTCGATGGTCGCGGACGTGCACCGTATTCTGAATCGCGGCGGCATCTTCATGTATCCGGCCGACAAGCGTACGCCGGACAAACCTGGCAAGCTGCGGCTAATGTACGAAGCGAATCCTATGGCGTTTATCGTCGAACAGGCGGGCGGCGCTGCAACGAACGGCGAGAAACGGATTCTGGACATTCAGCCGAAGAGCCTGCATGAGCGCGTCGCAGTGTTCCTCGGCTCGAAGAACGAAGTGGACCGCGTAACCCGCTACCATCTCGAAACAAAAAAGTGATTCGAGGACTTGCCAAGCCAATAAAGAAGTCCCTATAATCTCGTTTCTCCTGATGCCGGAATAGCTCAGACGGTAGAGCAGCGCATTCGTAATGCGAAGGTCGGGGGTTCGATTCCTCTTTCCGGCACCATCAAGATTCAAGCAAAAAGCCCAGTCCTTGCGACTGGGCTTTTTGCTTTTCGTCGACCTCTTCGGCTCGCTTCCTAGCCGCGCAAGTTAGGTGGTCTATCGAAGTGCGCAATCGTGCTGAGGTTGCGCGCGACGACTGCATCGCTCGTGTCCCATCAGCCTGCTTCTGTCCCGCGCGCTGCGTGCCGCTATAGGCACCATAGGCGGCGATTGCCTCCTGGGGCGCTGACGGAAACCACGAAATGCGGCCGTCATATTTCGATCCCGACCTGGCGTCCATTCCAGTAAACAGCGTTTTCCATGACCGACTCTCTGAAGGCGGTGAGAACCATCTTGCGCGTCGGCGGCCGGCGCCCGTTGCTCACGCACCGTGGACCGCCGATACCAGTTCCGATCATAGGAGCCGATGTTGGCGCGGCCGACCTTCTCATCGAATCAGACGATGTTTTGGCGCAAAGTGCGCGATGTGAATACCGGCAGCATGAAGTGGCCCACGAAATTTGCGGACGTCACTACATTTCTTGGTCGCGTTTTAAAGTTTTGTAAGTCGTCAACGAGGTGGTGAATCGTTCGTTTACTGAGTAAAGGACTTGTGCCCGATAAACGTCCCTCGGTAATAAACGAACGTTCGCCTTTAATCGGAAAATGGTTCCGATGCGGCATTGCACAAACTTCCACTGAATCGGGGAATACCCGGAATGGACTAGGGGAGTGAGTGCTTGAAACGGTGCGACTCTTACGGGAAACGCCCGCCACGCAAGGCCCGAGGCGAATAAACCGAAGAATCGCTACGTGAACCGTGCGCGAGACCGCAGAAGAATGAAAGCATTGAATCTATAAATTTAATCAGAACACGTGCCTGAAATGGTGCGCTGTGCCGTTAAAGCAACAAAGAAGGCGGGATGCTGATCGGACGCTGGTGCAAAACGGGGCCCGAGGCCGATAATCGGTTTGTAAAGGAGATAGACCATGGATGCGAAACCACCGAAGATTCCGACCCCGGATAAAGTCTTTAGCCCGGATCCGGAACCTGTCGGCGTCGAATTTCTGGGGGCCGAACTGCCGGAGCACGTGCGCGCCTTTTTCGACGAACAACGTAAGTCGTGCGACGCGAAGTAATAGACACTGGCGCGACGTGGTAGCGGCCCTCGTGTTTACCGCACGAGGCGCGGCTGCTCGCCCGTTTCTGAAGTGCTTTTGGCCGCTTGCGTCAGTCAGGCGGATTAGCGCCGCCTAGTGTCGCTGCTCTCGCTCCAGATTCAGGTTCGAGCGCGCCGTTGCTCGTGAACTGCCCGTCTGCTGCCACTTGCAACATCGATTGCCTGCGGGCGAGAAATCGTCCGCGACGACACATCGTCTATTCTCTGGTTTTCTTCCGCGGCCGTCCGGCCGTCGTTCACCCATGAATCGTTTGTTTCGCTTTGCCGCGCCCTGCGCGCTTGCGCTCTTCGCCTGCCTCGCCTTTACGCCCGTCTCCGCCCTAGCAGACGGCGACGATACGGCGCTCACTAATCTGATCGCGCTCGCATCACAGCGACTTGCGCTCGCGGAGCCGGTGGCGCGCTGGAAGTGGGCCAATCATCAAGTGATCACCGACACGCCACGCGAACAGGCGCTGCTCGCCGACGTGGAGAGACGCGCGGCAGCAGCCAACGTCGATCCGGCGTTCGCGCGCGCCTTCTTCCAGGATCAGATCGACGCCAGCAAAGACGTGCAGAACGCGCTATTCGCAAGCTGGCGTGCAACGCAGCCGCCGCGGGAGCCGGCGCCCGACCTCGCGGCCAGCACGCGGCCCCAACTGGATCGCCTGACGCAATCGCTCGTCGCCGGCCTTGCTCGCGTGCAACCGCTGCGCGCGGCGCCGGATTGTCCGACGCGCGTCGCACAGTCGCTGGCCAACTGGAAATCCCTGACTCGCTACGACTCGTCGCGGTCAAACGCATTGACTCGCGCGCTTGGACACGTGTGTGCAAGCGGCGGTGTCGGCGCAACCGGCTGACAGCGCATAAGACCGAAGGCACCGTGACGAAGACGACATTTGCGCCGACGGAACGACGCAAATTTGCGTGACTGCGCAACGCTGACTGCGCGATCAAGCAAACGCAATCAAACGAGGCCTACTGCGACAGGCACGGTGCACGCCGACACGCTCAGCGGCATCATCTGCAAACCGCGTGCGAGGTGGCTTTGCAGAATTTTGTACGTCGACGGCTCAAATCCGCCGGTCACACGCGAAGCGTGTAGCTCCGTTGCCTGCGCGAGCGACGGCGCATGGCCGATGTAGCACCACTGGTCGACGACATGAAAAGCGCGCGCCTGCGACGCCTCTTCACGCTCCTCGAAAACGACCGGCCCCTGAAACGGCCAGGGCGCGCCGGCAGGATCGCTTTTCGCGACGCGCGGCACGCGGTTGTGCCCAGGCCGCAGCGTCGCAATCCACTGCGCCTCCGCCAGCATCGCGCCCAGTTCGCCGCCGGTCGCGCGCCACTCGACGCGCCTCACCTGCTGCGCGAGCCGTATATCCTTTGACGAACGCCGCTCGCCTGTCAGATGCGCGCGAAGCCGCTGACGGACACGCACGCTCCGCCCGACGTACAGCGGCAAATCGTCGTCTCCATAGAATGCGTAGACGCCGCATCCCGCAGGCGCGGTCTCGAGCAGGTCTTCGGTAATATCGCCGGCAAGCCGATAGCGCCGCGTGGTGCGCTCGATCTGCGTGCGCAACATGTCCAGCGGCACGAGACCATGCAGACGCTGCCAGAACTGCCAGATCAGATCGGCGTCGGCAAGCGCGCGATGGCGATCGGATGGCACGAGCGAGTGACGCTCAACCAGTGCATCGAGCCCGTGGCGCTTTTCAGCCGGGAACAGCGCGCGCGATAGGCGCACCGTACACAGTACGTCCGGGTCGAATGAAAGACCGGCGCGGCGGAATTCGCCGCGCAGAAAACCCCGGTCGAAGCTGGCGTTATGCGCGACGAACAGTTTGCCCTTGAGCCGCGCGAACAGTTCGGGCGCAATGGCGTCGAATGTCGGTGCCCCTCGCACCATCGCGTTGGTGATGCCGGTAAGTTGCTGGATGAACGACGGGATCGGCTGCTGTGGGTCGACGAGGCTGCTCCAGCGCGTGACGCCCGTCGGCCCCACTTCGACGACGCCCACCTCGGTGATGCGATGCTCGTTCGTCGAGCCGCCAGTGGTTTCGAGATCGACGAAGACGATTGGCTCTTTAAGGGCCGGTTCTGCCAAAAACTGTTCAGACATGAAAGGGATGCTTGGACGCGTGACTTTGCGGCAAGTATGCACTAGTTAGCGGCCGTTGACTTTGGGAGTACGGCGCCGATCGTATCCGCCCTACCCTTCGACAGCTCTTTTCTTGGGTCGCAGCCTTTGGCTAGCGACATCGATTCCAGATTCTTCCATTTACAGCCTTGACACCGAATTCAATACTTCTTCAGATCGAACCATTCCGGGGAAAAAACCTACGGATTTCAGGCGAGGGCTTGTTACGAATTCATGTCGGCATGACGCCAAGCCGCGGCGTTGTGGGGCAGAACGGCCGGACATTCGCTACGGCTTGCCTTTCCGGACCCGCCTTGACGTCGAGCATACGTGGTAATTCTCGTTCAGCGATCTGAACGCTTCAATGCAGATGTCCAAGAAGTATCCAAAGAGACGGTCACTACCCGTATCCTATGTAGTGAAGCCAACCCCTTCCGTCGTTAAACTATCTGGTAATACCTAGTTTCAGTTCGTGTTTCTTTACGAATCATCAATTGGGCAATGCCCTAACGCCTCAATGGATTGCCGTTCACTTATCGAGAATATTCTAGATGCATTGCACATTTAGAGGCGGTTCCGAATTCGGCTTTGCCGTGATCGGAACTGAAAGCTATTGCCGAGGTTATTAGTCGCTTAAGCACTGCGTCCGAGGGCAGCAATGATTCGATGACGTACACGTAGATCATTAGATACATGCACACGGTCCAAGACTACTTCAAACTACCCGAAAGGAAATATTTGCCGGCATAAGGCGGAAAGTAACAATTTGTGACTTTGGTAAGTGTTTCTCCGGGTATTCGCGGAAGGTGCCGAACCTCATCATAAAGTCAGTACCTGCAGTAATGCATAAGGAGATTGCCATGCAGCTATTTGAAATCCGCCGCCTCCTTTCGAAGCTCATTCCCCGTGGCTTGCTGTCGCAGGCGCAAGCGCAGGACGCGTCGCGCGGCGAATCGGACCGGGGCACGCCGTCAGCCTTGGAAGTGGACCCCATGTGGCACGGTGACCACTGGCAGAATTTACTGTCCTCGCCAATGGACGCGCGCCGCTACGTAATGGAAGACTGGAGCGCCACGACGGCCACCGAGTGGTGGAACGCCGATCACGCCGCATCTGCGCACTGATTACCAATCACACGCCGCCACATCGACGCGCCGATGAGACGAAAAAAAAGCGCGACTGGGAAGTCGCGCCGACAAAGGTTTGGAGATCTTTTTCGTCAACGAAAAAGTCCGCTTCGGAAAGCAGAACTTTCAGTATAGCGTTTAATCCCTCATTCGATTATTCACACAAATAGCAATCGTCTGTTGCTCGAATCACAACAATGATTGGGCAATTGGCGGCTGTTGTTTTTCTGCATCGAATTAGCGTCGCACTTTAGCAACGCAATTGTGCGCGCGTTTCTCGGATAACTTCCTCGCACACTGTAGAGCCCCGTCTAGCGGGGCTTCTAGCGGATTCGCATATCGTTTCCGATCGCGTAATACTTTATTGCAGGAATCGAAACGTCCATTCGTCAGAGGCTCTCTCTACACTTTGCGTAACCGGAAACCAGCGCCCCGCCGTTAAGGCGCACTTTGCACGGATACGCCTCTCGCAGCGCCCGTTCGAAGGTTCCCGAAGCACGATTCACTGCCCACTCTTGCTCTCGGAGTAACAAGATGAAAAAGACTCTCATGGTCGCGGCCCTCACGGGCGTTTTTGCAACTGCGGCGCACGCGCAAAGCAGCGTCACGCTGTACGGCTTGATTGACGCCGGCATCACCTACACCAACAATCAGCACGGCCACAGCAACTGGCAACAAACGAGCGGCTCGGTGAACGGCAGCCGCTGGGGTTTGCGCGGGGCTGAGGACCTGGGCGGCGGCCTGAAGGCTATCTTCACGTTGGAAAACGGCTTTGGCATCAATGACGGCTCGCTGAAGCAAGGCGGTCGCGAATTTGGCCGCCAGGCATTCGTCGGCCTGTCGAGCACCCAGTTCGGCGCGGTGACGCTCGGTCGCCAATATGACAGCATGGTCGATTTCGTCGGCCCGCTGGCGCTGACCGGCACGCAATACGGCGGCACGCAGTTCGCCCACCCGTTTGACAACGACAACCTGAACAACTCGTTCCGCGTCAACAACTCGGTGAAATACACGAGCGCAAACTATGGCGGCTTCAAGTTCGGCGGCATGTACGGCTTCTCGAACCAGGCTGATGGCTTCGCCAACAACCGCGCCTATAGCGCGGGCGCGTCGTACAACTGGGGCGGCCTGAACGTCGGCGCAGCGTACCTGCAACTGAACAGCAACGGCGCGACCGGCGCGGCTGCGGCGTTCAACTCGGGTGGTGCCGTGTCGAGCGACAATACGTTCTTCGCTGGCCGTCAGCAGACGTGGGGCGCAGGCGCCAACTATGCGTTCGGTCCGGCAACCGTCGGCCTCGTCTATTCGCAGACCAACCTGTCGGGCCTCGCCGGCATCGGCGCAGGTGCATCGGGTCAAACCGGCGGCATCGGCTTCCCGAGCAACAGCGCGCACTTCCAGAACTTCGAAGCAAACGCTCGCTACGCTCTGACGCCGGCTGTGAGCATCGCCGGTTCGTACACGTACACGCGTGCAAGCCTGGCCGGCACACGTCCGCACTGGAACCAGTTCAATCTGCAAACGGCGTACGCATTGTCCAAGCGCACGGACGTCTATCTGCAAGGCGAATACCAGCAAGTCAACGAGGGCGCTATCGTTGGTGCAGACATCAACGGTCTGGCTGCTTCGAGCAACAACAAGCAGGTTGCTGTGACGGCAGGTCTGCGTCACCGCTTCTAAAGCGGCGGGCAGTACTCGCAACATCGAAGGCGCCGTTCGCGGCGCCTTTTTTATTGTCCGTCGACAACAGTTTATGCAGGTCAGCTTCGATGTGACAGGAGACTAGCCGCCGCTATCGGGCGGCGGATATTTGACGTCGAGTATGTCGATCGGCTGCGGACCGGCCGGCGTGTACAACGTCACCGTGTCGCCGACCTTCGCCTTCAGCAGCGCCCGCGCGATCGGCGAGATCCAACTCACGCGTCCGATATCCAGATCGACCTCGTCGATACCGACAATCGTCACGCTGTGTTCCTCGCCGTCTTCGGTCGCATATTCGACGGTCGCTCCGAAAAAGACCTGATCGACGTTCTCCTGCTTGCTGCTGTCGACAATCTCCGCGAGATCCAGACGCTTAGTCAGAAAGCGGATGCGCCGGTCTATCTCGCGCAGGCGGCGTTTGCCGTAGATGTAATCGCCATTCTCGGAGCGGTCGCCATTAGACGCGGCCCACGACACGAGCTTGACGACCTCAGGCCGCTCCACATCGATGAGATGCAATAGTTCGTCGCGCATGCGGCGGTAGCCGGCAGGCGTAATGTAGTTTTTTGTACCCGCGGGAATGTCCGGCTGGGCGACGTCGAGATCGTCATCGTTCTCTTCACTCGACTCTTTGACAAAGGCCTTGTTCATGATGATCCATAAGCTGCAGCAAAAGACTGCCTCACTAGGGTACACGATCATGCCAACGGGACAAATCGCAGTTACACGCTTCCCTTTTTTGAAACCTTTGCTATAATCTCGTTTCTGCGTGCGGCTGTAGCTCAGTTGGATAGAGTACTTGGCTACGAACCAAGGGGTCGTGGGTTCGAATCCTGCCAGCCGCACCAC
>NZ_KI421431.1:0-8909 GCF_000472525.1 Paraburkholderia dilworthii | reverse complement strand
GCGTGCGGCTGTAGCTCAGTTGGATAGAGTACTTGGCTACGAACCAAGGGGTCGTGGGTTCGAATCCTGCCAGCCGCACCACCTTTAAAGGGCCTTCCAATCGGAAGGCCCTTTGCTTTTTCAAGCGCGTTTTTGTTCAACCGCTCATGGCAGTGCAGTGATCGGCGCGCCACCCTCACGGCCGCGGCGGGGACTGAATGTCCCCAATATGCCCGTCCGGGCTCGGAACTTCTTCAAAAGTATCGCCAGCGGTGGCTTTGGCGATGCGGCGCGCCGTTTGGCCGACCAACATCTGCGACTCGTGCAGCATCTCGCCGACACTATCGCCAAACCGGCTTTCGACGAACGCCCGCAGCAGTGCCACGCGCACCGAGTCCCCACGCCCCTCAACCGCGCCACGGCCGCCTTCGAACTCCGCGACGCAGTGCGCAGCGCCCTCTTCGCTGCGCTCCCGCATTTCCAGCCGACGCGCGCGCTCCATCACCGCGGCAGCGGCGTCCCATGAGGTAGTAGGCTTGAAACGGCCGTCCCACGGACGACCACGGTCGTTACCGCGAATCGCGACGGTCTCGCCGCTGTCAGTGAAGCGGATTTCCCGCACGAAGTCGTGCAGGCTGCGGGCCACCCAATAATCCAGTGCGAGGCCCTCGAGGTCAGCTACTTTCATCAGCGCTCTCCCTGAGTTTTCAGGTGAGACTCGCTCGTGCCCTTTGCGTTCCGATTAAAAGAAACGGCGCTTCTTCAACAAGCGAGCGCCGAGCTCAGTAATCGGCCCGCTCGCGGTCGATTCGCATGCCGCCGTCATGCCGGTGATGGCCGTCGTCGCTCGGCCGCTCGCGCGCGATGCGCATCACGTCCGGATTCGTGCGCACGCGGCGCATGACGTTGGCCAGATGAACGCGGTCGCTGACCTGGATCACGAAGCGCAAAATCGTGGATTCCTGCGATAAGTCCTCGTCCATCGCGATGTGCACGATGTTGGCGTCTGCCGAGGTAATGTCCGCGGCCACGCGGGCAAACACGCCCTTCGTGTTCTTGACCAGAACCTTGACGGCGACGTCGAACAGACGCCCCGGTTGCGGCGCCCACGCCACGTCGATCCAGCGGCCCGGATCGCGTCGGTGGATGCGCTGAGCGACACGGCAATCAGTAGTATGGATGGCCATGCCGAGGCCAATGCCGATATAGCCCATGATGTCGTCGCCCGGAATCGGACGGCAGCATGCGGACAATTGCACCGACATGCCCTCGGTGCCGGTAATCACGACCGGCGGAGCATGGGGCGCCGAGCCGGAATCGGAACGTGAGCCGTCGTCGTCAGCATCGCGGCCGCTCATCAGTACTTCGATGCGCTTGGCCATGACCGCCGCGACACGCCGGCCGAGACCGATGTCAGCGAAAATTTCCTGGCCGTTCTTGTTGCCCGTCCATTGCACGAGCTTTTCCCACGCTTCCGGCGTCACGTCCGACAGCGCGAGGCCGTAGCCCTTCAACGCCTGATCGACAAGACGCTCGCCAAGCTGAACCGACTCGTTCAGCCGCATCGTCTTCAGATAATGGCGAATCGCTGAACGGGCCTTGCCGGTGCGCACGAAACCGAGCCACGCCGGATTCGGTTTCGAATACGGCGCGGTAATGACTTCGACGATATCGCCGCTCTTCAACTCGGTGCGCAGCGGCAGCAGTTCGTTGTTGATCTTCACCGCGACACACTGGTTGCCCAGGTCGCTGTGGATAGAATACGCAAAGTCGAGCGCCGTGGCGCCGCGCGGCAACGCCATGATCTTCGACTTCGGCGTGAACACGTAGACCGCATCTGGAAACAAGTCGATCTTCACGTGTTCGAGGAATTCGCTCGAATCGCCTGCTTCGCTCTGAATGTCGAGCAGCGACTTGAGCCACTGATGTGCGCGCTTTTGCACATCGTTCAGATCCGCGCTGCCGTTCTTGTACAGCCAGTGCGCGGCCACGCCGGCTTCGGCGATTTCGTGCATCTTGCGCGTGCGCACCTGAAACTCGATCGGCGCGCCAAACGGACCGACGAGCGTGGTGTGCAGCGACTGATAGCCGTTCACCTTCGGGATCGCGATGTAGTCCTTGAACTTGCCCGGCACCGGCTTGTAGAGAGCATGCAATGCGCCGATGCAGGTGTAGCACTCCAAGGCGCTCTCGACTACCACACGGAAGCCGTACACGTCGAGCACCTGCGAGAACGACAACTGCTTGTCGCGCATCTTCTTGTAGATGCTGAAGATGGTTTTCTCGCGGCCGGTGACTTCGGCGTCAATCTTCGCATCGGCGATTGCGCGCTGCACTGCCTCGAGAATCTTGCCGACCACCTCGCGCCGGTTGCCGCGCGCGGCCTTGACGGCTTTTTCGAGCGTCGCATACCGATGCGGATTGAAGTTCGCGAAGCTTAGGTCCTGCAACTCGCGATACGTGTTGTTCAGCCCGAGCCGGTGCGCAATCGGCGCGTAAATATCCAGCGTTTCGCGCGCTACGCGGCGGCGCTTTTCGGGCGGCACTGCGCCGAGCGTGCGCATGTTGTGCAGCCGGTCGGCGAGCTTCACCAGAATCACGCGGACGTCGCGCGCCATCGCGAGCAGCATCTTGCGGAAGTTTTCCGCTTGCGCTTCCTCGCGATTGCGAAACTCCATCTTGTCGAGCTTCGACAAACCGTCGACCAGTTCCGCGACCTTCGCGCCGAAACGCTCGGCGAGCTCCGCCTTGGTCACGCCCTGGTCTTCCATCACGTCATGGAGCAGCGCAGCCATGATCGCCTGGCCGTCGAGATTCCAGCCAGCGCAAATTTCTGCGACGGCAACCGGGTGCGTGATGTAGGGCTCGCCGCTCTGGCGATACTGGCCGAGGTGAGCTTCGTCGCTGAAATGGAAGGCTGCCTTGACGTCCTTGATCTCTTCCGGCTGCAAATAGCCGGACAACGCGGATGTCAGCTTGGCAATGGAGACGACGTCATGCCGGCGCGGTTGCTCCGGCGTTGCGGTTGGCCCGAACAGATGGCGAAACGACTGTTCGAGAACCGCGTCGATGTACTTGCGTGCAGACGAAGGCGAGTCGGCGTCATGCTCCGCTTCCGTGGCGGTGGGCGGGGTGGTACTCATGTTCGCCTCCGTAGCGGTTGAGAGTTGACGCCGGTCTGCACGTTGACGCAATCAGATGAGGCAAAAAGCTATGGCAAAGCGCTGTGGCAGAAAACCGTGGCAAAAAAGCCGTGGCAAATGCGGCCAATCGAAAACACAAACGGTGCGCGTTAAACGGGCACCTTCTTCAGCATTTCGACGCCGACCTGACCGGCTGCGATTTCGCGCAGCGCGACGACCGTGGGCTTGTCACGGCTTTCGATCTTCGGCGTGTGACCTTGAGCGAGCTGACGCGCGCGATACGTTGCGGCAAGCGCGAGTTCGAAACGGTTCGGGATCTGTTTGAGACAGTCTTCGACGGTAATGCGGGCCATGTTGAGTTCCTTCTCAGTATGTTGCTTATTCTACCTTATGTGCTCGAATCGCCGCCGCGCTCAGGGGTGCGGAAGGTGAATGCCGAGTTGCACGAAAAGCTGCGTATGACGCGCGTATTGCGAGGCGAAGCGCGAACGCGTCGCGGCCACGAGACACTGCAGTTCGCTGAGTGCGCGATCGAAGTTCTCGTTGATCACCACATACTCCGCCTCGGCCGCGTGCGCCATCTCGCTGCCGGCGGCGAGCAGCCGTCGCGTGATCACGTTCGGCTCGTCCTGGCCACGCTTTTTCAGGCGCTCTTCAAGCGCTTCGAGCGACGGCGGCAAGATGAAAATTTCGACCGCGTTATGAAACTGCTTCTTCACCTGCTGCGCGCCCTGCCAGTCGATTTCGAGCAGCACGTCATGGCCGCTTTTCATCTGCTCCTCGATCCACACGCGCGACGTGCCGTAGTAGTTGCCATGCACCTCCGCGCTTTCAAGAAACTCACCCGCATCGTGACGCTTCATGAAATCGTCGACGGTCGTGAAGTGATAGTGCTCGCCGTCCTGTTCTTGCGGACGCGGCGGACGCGTCGTATACGAGATTGACAGACGGATCGCGTCGTCGCCGGCGAGGAGCGCATTCACGAGCGTCGACTTGCCCGCGCCCGAGGGTGCCACGACCATGAACAGGTTGCCGGGATACGCTCCGGCATACGGGTTGCGCGGTGCGCCGCTTTCGCGTGTGTGGTGATCGGTCATGTTGTGATGCTCCAGCCTTATTCCAGATTCTGTACCTGCTCGCGCATCTGTTCGATGAGCAGCTTGAGGGTCATCGACGAATCCGCGAGTTCCTTCGCGGCCGCCTTCGAGCCGAGCGTATTCGCTTCGCGATTGAGCTCCTGCATCATGAAGTCGAGCCGCTTCCCGACTTTGCCGCCCTTCTCGATCACGTGGCGCGTTTCGTTCAGGTGAGCCGTGAGGCGCGACAGTTCTTCGGCGATGTCGATGCGGATGCCGTACATCGTGACTTCCTGGCGGATCCGTTCGTTGATCTCTTCGCGCGACACGATGGTCGCGGCCGTATCCGGTGCGGCAATGCCGAGCGCTTCCTGCAGGCGCTCGACGATTTTCTGCTGGTGCTTCGTGATCAGCTCCGGCACGAGCGGCGTGATCTTCGTGACGATCGCTTCCATCTCGGTGACGTTGGCGAGCAGCATCGTCGCGAGTTGCGCGCCTTCGCGGGCACGCACGTCGATCAGATCCGCGATGGCCTGCTTGCCGCACGCGAGCACCGCGTCGCGCAACACGTCCTGCGCCACGCCCGTCTCCGCGAGCACACCGGGCCAGCGCAGGATTTCGCCCGAGCGTAGACGGCCCGCTTCGGGGAACGTCGCAAGCACTGTGCGCTCCAGCAACGCGAGTTGCGTGAGCGCGTCATGATTGATCGAACCGGCGTTCGCCGTCTGTTCGCTGCGCTGCAGATTGATGCGGATATCCACCTTGCCGCGCGACAGCTTGTTCATCAGCATTTCGCGCAGCGTGGGTTCGCAGACGCGCACGTCTTCCGGCATACGGAAGTTCAGATCGAGAAAGCGCGAGTTCACCGTGCGCAGTTCGACCGACACGCTTACGCCGCCCGTGCCCGAGGCCGAGGCCGCGACGAGTTCGCGGGTCGCGCTCGCATAGCCAGTCATGCTGTAGATCATCGTAGTTCTCGCGATTGTGGCCGTGCGTGAGACGCTGGCCGAAGAATCGAATCGCCCGGCGTGTACGAGACGCGGAGCGGTGAAACGGCATTATCCCATTTTTGGCGATGGGGCCCCTTGGAGAGCCACGGCGGACGCGGCCAGCCGTCGGGGCGCATACCTGCCCGGATCGGCTGTAAAATCGTGCATTCGCCTCCTGCTTTCTCCCGATCTAATCCGATCTAATCCGATCTAATCCGACCTAAGCCGACCTAAGCCGACATGACCGACACCACTCAACGCCCCAGCGGCCGCCTCGCCAATCAGCTGCGTGACGTACGCATCACGCGCCACTATACGAAGCACGCGGAGGGCTCGGTGCTGGTCGCATTCGGCGACACCAAGGTGATCTGCACGGCAAGCATTGCCGAAACCGTGCCGTCATTCCTGCGCGATCGCGGCCAGGGCTGGCTCACGGCCGAATACGGCATGTTGCCGCGCGCCACGCACACGCGCAGCGACCGTGAAGCCGCGCGCGGCAAACAGACCGGGCGCACGCAGGAAATCCAGCGGTTGATCGGCCGCGCGCTGCGCTCGGTGTTCGACCTCGAGAAGCTTGGCGCGCGCACACTGCATATCGATTGCGACGTGATCCAGGCCGACGGCGGCACGCGCACGGCGAGCATTACCGGCGCGTTCGTCGCCGCGCATGACGCAATCAGCAAGCTGCTGGCCGCAGGCCGCATCGAAAGCTCGCCGATCATGGACTACGTCGCGGCCATTTCGGTGGGCGTGTACAACGGCGTGCCGGTGCTCGATCTCGATTACGACGAAGACTCGCAATGCGACACCGACATGAACGTGGTGATGACGGGCGCGGGCGGCTTCGTCGAAATTCAGGGCACTGCCGAGGGCGTGCCTTTTTCGCGCAATGAAATGAACGCGCTGATGGATCTCGCGAGCGACGGCATCGCCACGTTGATCGCGAAGCAGAAAGAAGCATTGGAGTTTCGAGGTGAGTGAAGTTCGTGAAGGCAACGGCGCGCCTCCATCCGGATCGCCGTTGAACAAGGTCGTGCTGGCGTCGAACAACGCGGGCAAGCTGCGCGAGTTCGCGGCGCTCGTCGGCGCAGCCGGCATCGAATTGATTGCGCAAGGCGAACTTGGAGTGACCGAAGCGGAAGAGCCGCATCCCACGTTCGTCGAAAACGCGCTGACCAAGGCGCGGCATGCGGCCAGGCTCACCGGCCTGCCCGCCCTCGCCGACGACTCGGGACTGTGCGTGCGCGCGCTGCGCGGCGCGCCGGGCGTCTATTCGGCGCGCTACGCGCAACTCGCCGGCGGCGAAAAGAGCGACGCTGCGAACAATGCGCGGCTGGTTTCCGCGTTACGAGGCGAAAGCGATCGCCGCGCGTACTACTACTGCGTGCTGGCACTGGTGCGTCACGCGGACGACCCCGAGCCTCTGATCGCCGAAGGTCGCTGGCATGGCGAGATTCTCGACGCGCCGCGCGGCTCGCATGGTTTTGGTTACGACCCGTACTTCTTCCTGCCGTCCCTGAACGCAAGCGCCGCCGAACTGGAACCCGCGGTGAAGAACGCCAGCAGCCATCGCGCGATTGCGTTGCGCCAACTGCTCGCGCGTCTGACGGAGGAAGCGTGATTCCGATCAGGCCGGCGCCCGCCGATGTCGGCAACGGCGTGATCAAGGCATTCACGTCGCCGGGCAGCATCCGTTTGACGTCGCTGCCGCCGCTCTCGTTGTACGTGCATTTTCCGTGGTGCGTGCGCAAGTGTCCGTACTGCGATTTCAACTCGCATGAATGGAAAGGCGACACGTTCCCCGAGAACGAGTATCTCGACGCATTGCGCGCCGACCTCGAAATGGCTTTGCCACTCGTGTGGGGACGGCAGGTGCATACGGTGTTCATCGGCGGCGGTACGCCGAGCTTGCTGTCGGCAGCTGGGCTCGACCGCATGCTGTCCGACGTGCGCACGCTGCTGCCGCTCGACGCCGACGCGGAAATCACGCTCGAAGCAAATCCGGGTACGTTCGAGGCCGCGAAGTTCGCGCAGTTTCGCGCGAGCGGCGTGAACCGGTTGTCGGTGGGCATACAGAGTTTCAATGAAGCGCATCTGAAGGCGCTCGGCCGGATTCACGATTCGACGCAAGCGCGCCATGCGGTCGAAGTGGCCGCCACCACGTTCGACAATTTCAATCTCGACCTGATGTTCGCGCTGCCGCAGCAGACGCTCGCCGAATGCCAGGCGGATGTCGAGACGGCGTTGTCGTTCGCGCCGCCGCATCTTTCGCTGTATCACCTGACGCTCGAACCCAACACGCTGTTCGCGAAGTTTCCGCCCGCGCTACCTGACGACGATGCCTCCGCCGACATGCATGACTGGATTCATGAGCGCACGGCGGCCGCTGGATATGAGCGCTATGAAGTGTCGGCGTATGCCAAGCCGCATCGGCAGAGCAAGCACAATCTGAACTACTGGCGTTTTGGCGACTATCTCGGCATTGGCGCGGGCGCGCATACGAAACTGTCGTTCCCGAACCGCGTGTTGCGTCAGGCGCGCTATAAGCATCCGGCCACGTTCATCGAACAGGCAAAAGCCGGCGCGGCGGTGCAGGAAGAACATGAAGTCGGACCGCGCGATCTGCCGTTCGAGTTCATGCTGAACGCGCTGCGACTGGTGGAAGGGTTTCCGGTGCATCGGTTCATCGAACGCACGGGTTTGTCGATGACCTCTATCGAGTCGGCGTTGCAGGAAGCGGAACGCCGCAAGCTGATTACGCGCGACCACGAAAAGATTGCTCCGACGCCGCTTGGACAAGCGTTCCTCAACGATCTACAGGCGTTGTTTCTGAAAGATCCGCGATGAATGCGGACCGACGGAGCGCCGCACCGAGGTTTTTCCAGGTTACAATTTGCGGCCTGGAGGTGTGGCCGAGTGGTTTAAGGCACCGGTCTTGAAAACCGGCGAAGGAGTGATCCTTCCGTGAGTTCTTATACGGACCCTCGAAATTTGCAACCAACCCAGCCCCTCCCTACGAAACCTCCCGCGAGCGTTCGCTTTGCGCGATGTCCTTGCTGCTAAGGGTCGGCACCTGGCCGATACCGGAGTTGCTTAGAACGTCCTGCCGTGCCCCCAGCTTTTCGCGGTCGCTCCAGCAGTCCAGCATCAATCCATCCATTCGGCGGATTCGTCCGCCGACGCGGCGTTTGCGTTCGCCGGTTTAGTCGACTGTTCGACTCGGGATGAGCGACCTACGGTCACCGGTGACTGCCACAGAGTCGCTGCTCACTGGTCTTCCTGTCAAAAGGCTTTTGAGTGGATGGAGATTCGTAAATGCAAACGAGGCAGGATTCACTCTGCCTTGACTTGATGCGCAATGGGATGCGCCAATCTCGCGTTTTCCCGGGCCGAGCTGGGATTCCGTTCACTGGCTGGCCCCGCAACAACCGTAAGCGCGTCTTCATTACCGTGTAGATTTACTTGTTGAGTTTGGCTACTTTGGTGCCCACCAAACGAATGGTGGACGCTACAGTGGACAGCCCTCATCAATCCAAACGGTCCAAGCGACCGAATTTCTCTGTCGAGTTCAAGCGGCAGATCGTCGAAGCAACGCTCAAGCCGGGTGCGTCGGCTGCGCTGATCGCTCGCGAGCACGGCATCAACGCCAATCTGCTGTTCAAATGGCGTCGTCATTATCTTGCCGGCGATTTCGGCATGCCCGACGTTCAGCTGCCAGAGGC
>NZ_AWZT01000031.1 GCF_000472525.1 Paraburkholderia dilworthii | reverse complement strand
ACTGACGAATGATCCAACCATCTTGCGACAGTCAAACCTTCCTTTCATTACTGTGTGAGACTTGATACTTCCGCTTTATCGCCAGACCCCACGGAATAACCCGCAAGGCCCGGCGCGCATCGCGCATCAAGCGCCCACACTTATCGGCTGTTAGTTTTTAAAGATCGGTCCGCCTCACGTCGCGCTGCCNACCATCACCCACCCGGCACCGCTTCGTTCCGCGTCGCTGCATCAGCAGCAGAGAAACGAGATTATGAAGACTCTCTTCCGTCTCGTCAACTACATTTTTTGCTTTCGCTTAAAACCTTGTTGACGCCCCGGCCGCTGGTTTCTGCCGCGGCCCTCGTTCGCAAACGAGGAGGCGAATAGTAGGTCACCGTCGGCCTCATGACAAGGGTTTGACGAAAACTTTTCGACCACTCACTTCCGCGCCGAATTCAGTAGCGCGTCGACGGGAACCGCCTCGCCCATAGCCGCGTAACCGGCATCTCCAGGATGGATGTGATCGCCGCTATCGAATCTGCGTTGCAAATGATCCGGCTGCGCTGGATTGCGAAGTGCCGCGTCGAAATCCACTACGCCGTCGAAAGCGTGGCTCGACCGAATCCATTGGTTGACGACGAGGCGAATGCTTTCACGCTGCGGCGGGAGCGACGCGGGCGTCAACGTTCCGCCGAATACCTTCACGCCCGCGTGCCGGGCCGCTGCGATCACCCGCTGATAACCCGCGATCAGGTCGGCCGCCGTCACCGAAGCATGTGGGAAGTCGCAATCGAGACCGCTGCGGGCCGGCATCGCCGCAAAATTGATATCGTTGATGCCGATCAGCAAAACGACTGCCTTGACGCCAGGCCGCTCCAATACATCACGGCCAAACCGCGTCGTGAGCGCTTCGCCATAGCACGGGGAATCGTTTAGCAGCCGGTTACCGCTGATACCTAAATTGACCACCGCAGTCGGCCGGCTCCCTGCCGTTGCCAACCGTCTCGCGAGGACGTCGGTCCACCGGCGATTCTGATTCAGGCTGGAGCGCATGCCATCCGTGATCGAATCGCCGATTCCCGCGATCGCCGTCGATCCCGGCACCGCCTCCACCGACAATCCCGTCGCCCATACATATTGAGTGAAGCGTCCGCGAAACGCCTCATCTGCCGCGTCGGCCGCGTGATCACCCGGTCCCGAGACGTAATTGACCTGGTTAGCAACGCGATGCCATGCCGCGATCCGTTGCTCGGGTCCCATGAACGCGCTGAGTGCGTAAGCGGCGCCCCCGGTAATGTCCATCGCAACCGGGTCGCTATCCAACTCGCGGCCCGGCGGGACGCTCACGGCGCTATTCCCGCTGAACGTCACGCGCGCGCCACCGCTAACGGCCGTCGCCGCGCCGCCCGCGGACCGCGCGATGCGCAGGTCCTCGATCACCAGCGGCGTCTTGCCGTACTGGTTACTGAGGTGGATGCGCGCAGACTTTCCGGACAGCGTCGGATAAACAATCTGACGGACGGTGCGCCCAGCCACTTCGGGCGCGCGATACAACGGCGGCAAGTCGGCCCGCTGCGGGATGGGCTGCAACGCCGTCGCCCACGCGGTGACCCAACGCGCCGGGGCATCGGCCGCAGCGACGGTTGGTGAAACGGCAAACTGGCAAAGCAGCGCAGCGCCGCATGCGGCGACTAAGGAACGAATGGTCATTCCAGTATCTGGCTCGAAGCAAAACGGGCATTGTGCACGATCGCACCGGCCGACGCGGCGAGCAGCGTCGCCACGACAAGCCAGCAGCGCGAAGCGTGCGGCCGACTGGAGCCAGGCAGACTTAACCGGCCGCGTGCGCCCCGGTCATCTTCAAAGCGAGCGCCTCGGCGACCTCGATCCCGTCGATCGCTGCCGAATAAATCCCGCCGGCGTAACCCGCGCCCTCCCCGGCTGGATACAGACCCTCGATGTTCATGCTCTGGTAGTCGTCGCGGCGGCGCACCCGGATCGGCGACGACGTCCGCGTCTCGACCCCCGTCAACACAGCGTCATGCATCGCAAAGCCGGCGATCTTCTTGTCCATTTGCGGCAGCGCTTCGCGGATTGCCTCGATCACGTAGTCCGGCAGCGCTGTGCTCAGATCCGTCGGATGCACACCCGGCTTGTACGACGGCACCACGGAACCGAGCGATGTGGACGGCCGGCCAGCAATGAAGTCGCCAACCAGTTGCCCCGGCGCCATATAGTTGCCGCCGCCGAGCTCGAACGCCCGCTCTTCCCATTTTCGCTGAAACGCAATCCCGGCAAGCGGCCCCCCGGGATAATCGTCAGGCGTAATGCCAACCACGATGCCCGCGTTCGCATTGCGCTCCGCGCGCGAGTACTGGCTCATGCCGTTGGTGACCACGCGCCCGGGCTCGGACGTCGCCGCCACCACGGTCCCGCCCGGGCACATGCAGAAGCTGTACACCGCCCGTCCGTTGCTGCAGTGATGCACCACCTTGTAGTCCGCGGCGCCCAGTTGCTTATGGCCCGCAAACTTGCCGAACCGGCTGCGGTCGATCAAACCCTGCGGGTGTTCGATCCGGAACCCCAGCGAAAACGGCTTCGCTTCTATATAGACGCCGCGGTCGTGCAGCATCTCGAACGTATCGCGCGCACTGTGACCGACGGCCAGCACCACATGCTCGCAGCGCAGCGTCTCGCCGGTCGACAGCTTGAGCCCGCGCACTTTCCCCTGGTCGATGTCGATATCGTCCACACGCGTCTCGAAACGCACCTCGCCGCCCAGTTCGTGAATGGTCGCGCGCATTTTCTCGACCATGCTCACAAGACGAAATGTGCCGATATGAGGCCGGCTCAGGTACAGGATGTCTTCCGGCGCACCCGCGCGCACGAACTCGTCTAGCACTTTGCGACCGTAGTGCTTCGGATCCTTGATCTGGCTGTACAGCTTGCCGTCCGAAAAGGTGCCCGCGCCGCCCTCACCGAACTGCACGTTAGATTCGGGGTTTAGCACCGACTTGCGCCACAGCCCGAAAGTATCCTTGGTGCGCTCGCGCACGGCCTTGCCGCGCTCGAGGATGATCGGCCGGAAGCCCATCTGCGCGAGGATCAACCCGGCGAAGAGCCCGCACGGCCCCATGCCGATCACCACCGGGCGCATCGTAGTGAGTTGCGCTGGCGCCTTCGCGACAAACCGGTACGTCATGTCGGGCGTCAGCCCGCAATGCGGCACGTCGGCGATTCGCTTCAGCGCGGCCGCTTCGTCCACCACCTCGACATCGACGATATAGGTGAGCTTGATGTCGGCGCGCTTGCGGGCATCGTGGGCGCGCCGGAACACCGTATATCGGATGAGCCCGTCGTCAGGCACGCCGAGTTCCGCGAGGCGCGCGCGGACGGCGGCTTCGAGAGCACTCTCGGGATGATCGAGCGGGAGTTTGATTTCGCTGAGACGTAACATGAGTACCGGGGATGCAGGAGGACCACGAGTCGCGGCCAATTCGCAATTTTATAGGTTAAGCGTCGACCCGGGGACACAGCACCCGCGAAACGTCCTGCGGCGATTGCGCCGCCGCTATGGTTATGCTCGCGCCATCTCAAAAAATTTATTAACCGACCGGTCGGTTGGCTTATACTGTGCAGACCCGATAACTTCCGCAGAAGAGCGCCCTATGTACACGCAATCTCTGGATATTCCCGGCAACGTGGCTCCGCTGGACTCTGGCGCAGCATCGCCGGAGCAGGTGCAGTTCGACGCCGTGATGGCCGCCGACGGCAAAATCGAGCCGCAAGACTGGATGCCCGAGGCTTACCGCAAGACGCTGGTCCGCCAGATTTCGCAGCACGCGCATTCTGAGATTGTCGGCATGCTGCCGGAAGGCAACTGGATCACCCGCGCGCCGAGCCTGAAGCGCAAAGCTATTCTGCTTGCCAAAGTGCAGGACGAAGCCGGTCACGGTCTCTATCTATATAGCGCGGCAGAAACGCTAGGCGTCTCTCGCGACCAGTTGGTTGCGGCTCTGCATTCCGGCAAAGCGAAGTATTCGAGCATCTTCAATTACCCGACGCCCACCTGGGCCGATGTCGGCGTGATCGGCTGGCTGGTCGACGGCGCGGCGATCATGAACCAGATTCCGTTGTGCCGTTGCACCTACGGCCCGTACGCCCGCGCGATGATCCGCATCTGCAAGGAAGAATCGTTTCACCAGCGCCAGGGTTTCGACGCGCTGATGGCGATGATGTCCGGCACCGAAGCCCAGCGCGAGCTCGTCCAGCAGGCGGTGAACCGCTGGTGGTGGCCAGTGCTGATGATGTTCGGGCCGAGCGACAAGGATTCGATCCATAGCAATCAGTCGTCGAAATGGGGCATCAAGCGTATTTCGAACGACGACTTGCGTCAGAAATTCGTCGACGCCACCGTCGATCAGGCGAAGGTGCTCGGCGTCACGCTGCCCGACCCGGACCTCAAATGGAACGAGGCGCGCGGCCATTACGACTACGGCGACATCGACTGGGAAGAGTTCTGGCGTGTGGTGAACGGCGACGGTCCGTGCAATCGTGAGCGCCTCGGCACGCGCGTCAAAGCCCATAACGACGGCGCGTGGGTTCGCGAAGCCGCCCTCGCCCACGCCGAAAAGCAGCGCCAGCGCGCACAACAGCAAGCCGCCTGACAAGCGCGGCACGCCAGGCAAAGAATCAGGAGATCAGGAATGAACAAGGAATGGCCGATTTGGGAAGTCTTCGTGCGCAGCAAGCAGGGACTCGACCATAAACACTGCGGCAGCTTGCATGCCGCCGACGCGCAAATGGCGCTGCGCATGGCGCGCGACGTCTACACGCGCCGCCAGGAAGGCGTGAGCATCTGGGTCGTGCCGTCTTCGTCGATCACGGCGTCCGCGCCGCGAGACAAGCCGGAACTGTTCGACCCGGCCGGCGACAAGATCTACCGCCACCCGACGTTCTACACGCTTCCCGACGAAGTCAACCACATGTAAGCGCGGCCATGAACATCACGCCTGAACATTTGCAATACGTGCTGCGCCTCGCGGATACCGCGCTGATCCTCGGTCAGCGCAATAGCGAGTGGTGCGGCCACGGCCCGATTCTCGAAGAAGACATCGCGCTATCGAATATGAGCCTCGATCTGGTCGGCCAGGCGCGGCTGCTGTACACGCACGCAGCCTCGCTCGAACAGCAACTCACCGGCAAGACGCGCACGGAAGACGATTACGCTTACTTTCGCGCCGAGCGTGAGTTCGCGAACTACACATTGGTCGAATTGCCGCACTACGGTCCGCTGTCCGCTACCGCCAAGACTGAGAAAGACTATGCGGTCACGATCGTGCGCAACTTCCTTTACTCGACGTTGATGGCGCATTTGTGGACCGCGCTCAAGCAATCGACGGACGCGCAGCTTGCTGCGATCGCGTCGAAATCGATCAAGGAGACGAGCTACCACGTGCATCACGCGAGCGAATGGCTGATCCGCTTCGGCGACGGCACCGAGGAATCGCATCGTCGCGCGCAGGCCGCGCTGGATTACCTGCTGCCGTACACGCGCGAGTTTTTCAGCACGGATGCCGTCGAACAAACGATCACCGCCTCAGGCATCGGACCGCTGACCGCCGAGCTCGAAACCGCCTGGCTCGACGACGTACGCGCGACACTCCAGCAAGCCACGCTCACGCTGCCCGAACCCGTCAAGCACGTCACGACCGGCAAGCACGGCGAGCATTCCGAGCACATGGGCTTCGTGCTCGCTGAAATGCAGAGCCTTGCGCGCCAGCACCCCGGCGCGACGTGGTGACCCTGCTAACTCCGGTAATTCGACCATGACGACCTCGACTGCGACTCACAAAGCGGACGCCACGCTCCAACGCGCGTGGGCAGTGCTCGAAACGGTGCCCGATCCGGAGATTCCGGTGGTGTCGATTCGCGAGCTCGGCATTTTGCGCGATGTCCGGCGCACCGACGATGGCGCGCTCGAAGTCGTGATCACGCCGACGTATTCAGGTTGCCCTGCCATGTCGCAGATCGCGGAAGACGTCGCTCATGCACTCGACGTCGCGGAACTCAGGCCCTACCGCATCGCCACCGTGCTCGCGCCAGCATGGACCACCGATTGGATGACCGCCGACGCCCGCGAAAAGCTGCGCGCCTACGGCATCGCACCGCCCACCGGTGATTGCGGTTCGGCGGCTCCGGATAGCGGCACGCCGCAGGAAAAAGTGCTGCGCTTCGTGCCGCGCGCGCTGCCCGCGCCGTCCTGCCCGAGATGCGGTTCGGCACATACCGAACGTCTCGCGCAATTCGGCTCGACCGCTTGCAAAGCCCTATACCGCTGCCTCGACTGCCGCGAACCCTTCGACTATTTCAAACCATACTGATATGGCCACCCCGCAATTTCATCCGCTGCGTATCCGCGAAGTGCGGCCGGAAACCGCCGACGCGGTCTCGGTCGCGTTCGAAGTCCCCGTGGAACTTCGCGAGCTTTATCGCTTCACGCAAGGCCAGTTCGTTACGCTGAAAACGCACATCGACGGAGAGGAAACGCGCCGCTCGTACTCGATCTGCGTGGGCGTGACCGACTATGACCGCGACGGCGAACTTCGCATCGGCATCAAGCGCGTGCGCGGCGGACGCTTCTCGAACTTCGCTTTCGACACGCTGCAGCCGGGCCACACGATCGACGTAATGACACCGGACGGTCGCTTCTTCACGCATCTGAACGTAGACCACGGCCAGCAGTACGTTGCGTTCGCGGGCGGCTCGGGCATCACGCCGGTGCTCGCCATCATCAAGACGACGCTGGAGGTCGAACCGCGCAGCACTTTCACATTGATCTACGGCAATCGCAGCGTCGATCAGATCATGTTCGCCGAAGAGCTCGAAGACTTGAAGAACCGCTTCATGAACCGCTTCGTGCTCTATCACGTGCTGTCCGACGATTTGCAGGACGTCGAACTGTTCAACGGCGTGCTCGACCAGCAGAAGTGCGCGGCGTTTCTGGACAACCTCATGCCGGCCGATTCCATCGACGAAGCCTTCATTTGCGGCCCCGCGCCGATGATGGACGCCGCCGAGGCCGCGCTGAAAGCCGCCGGCGTGCCGCCCGAAAAGGTGCACGTGGAACGCTTTGGCTCGCCGCTGCCGCAAGCCGGCGTGCCGCCCGTCGAAATCACCGAAGATACGCCTGCGGCCGACCTGGAAATCGTGCTCGATGGAAAACGCCGCAAGCTGCGCCTGCCGTACCAGGGCGTAAGCGTGCTCGACGTCGGCCTGCGCGCTGGCCTTGCGTTGCCGTATGCATGCAAAGGGGGCGTTTGCTGCACTTGCCGAGCAAAAGTGGTGGAAGGCGAGGTGAAGATGGAAAAGAACTACACGCTCGAAGAGCATGAAATCCGCGACGGTTTCGTGCTGACGTGCCAATGCCATCCAATCAGCGACCGCGTGGTGGTGAGCTACGACGAACGTTGAGCGTGCTATAGCTTGATGCCGCGATGCTTTGAGCCGTTCCGCGATCCGCTTACACTAGGGGCCGCTCGCAATCGGACCGTTGAGTCCGGCTCGCGAGCGGCCTTTTAGTCAATCGCCCAACAAGAATCCAATCACGGCCGATGAGCACGATCCATCTCACCAACGGCGACGTCGCCGCGGAATCATTGCGCACCGCATTGCGCGAAACGGGCCGCAACGATCGCGTGCACGCACTGCGCGACGATCTGGCCGTCGGCCCATTGCGCGGAATCGACGACGGTCCGGAAGTGCGCGCCGCGTTCTGGGACCGCGTGAGCGCAGACTCGAAGCGCGATTTCCTTCGCGAGTTTCGCGAGCAGGGCGCGACGCTGGAAGCCATCGCGCGCGGCGACTCCAATCTGGTGGTCTGGCATGGCGAAAGCGCATCCGACCAGTTGATGCTGCGCCGCGTGAGCTATTACCTGCGCAATAACCCGCAGCGGCTGAACGAAGTGCGTCTGTCGATTCGCGATCTCACCGACACCGGCGCCTGGGCGCACAGCCGCAAGGATCGCGCGACATCCGTCGGCATGTTTGCGCCGACCGTCTTGCAGGCACGCTTGCCCGACGCCGCACCCATCTCCGTGTTGCGCATCAGCCGGCTCGCGCTGGAATGGCAGGAGGCCAAACATGCGAACGGCGAAACCCGGCGCTGGCGCGACAACACGTTCACGAGCGGCAGCTTCGCCGATCTCGACGCGCTGATACTCGAGCACGTCAGCGCCGACTGGCAGCCCGCCGCCCGCGTCGCCGCCGAGGTGATGACTGCGGAGTTGTACTTCCTCGTCAGCGACAGCATTGTGCTGTGGCGCTTGCGGGAGCTAGCTGCAACACGCCGCATCAAACTCCGCGGCGACCCCTGTGCATGGCGCACGCTGGAGTTATGCGCGGCACTCGCGCCCTGTCACACTAATTAAAAAGCGACTATGGCCCGCACCCGAGCGCCCGACCACGAAAGCCAGCGCGAACAGATTCTCGAGCTAGCTGCGGCGAAATTCGCGCAGACGAGCTATCCGAGCACGTCGATGTCAGATCTCGCCGCAGCAAGCGGCACATCGAAAGCGCGCCTCTATCACTATTACGAGAGCAAGGAAGCGATTCTGTTCGATCTGCTGGACCGCTACACCAAGCGGCTGATGCTGATCATCGCCGAGGTGGAGGGTGCGAGCCAGCGCCGCGGCCTGACCGAGCGCGAGACTTTCGCAGAACTGATCCGTGCGTTCCTGTCCGAGTATGAAACCTCACATAGCCGGCACGTCGCGCTTCTGAACGACGTGAAATATCTTGTCGACGCCCAACGCGAAGTGGTTCTGAACCGCCAGCGCGATGTCGTGGCCGCGTTCGCGCGGCAACTTGCGCGTGCTTATCCGGAGCGCGCCACGCGCGAAAACCAGACCGCGCTAACGATGATGGTGTTCGGCATGATCAACTGGACATTCACCTGGCTGAAGCCGGGCGGCCGCATGGGCTACCGCGAATTCGCCGAGCAGGTGGTAAGTATGGTGGACCACGGATTGGGATCTACACAGGCGTAATTGCGCAGCACAGCAATATGCGAACAAGATAAACGGGCAGTTGCTCGGGCGCGACAACTTGTCACGAACGCCCGTTCATTTCCATAGTCCCTTTAAATTCATAAGGTTACAGGTTCGGCTCTGTCCGATTAGGCAACCATCTCGACATTAGATACGGGTTTTCCCTAGTTATGGCCTCGTGTTTCCGCTAGAATCGTTTTGCGGTGCACCAATGCCGCACGATCACAAGGAGAACCTGACCATGAACCTGATTACACCCCGCGCCGCCGAGCCGATCGTCGCGCACGATCGCATGTCTCTGCCAGCCGGCCGTGCACCTGCTCTGGTCCGTGAACTCACTGCGATCGACCGCGAACGGCTATTGGCGCACTTCCTCGCACTGGACGAAGACGACCGCCTGTTGCGCTTCGGCCAAATCGTGCCGGACCACGTCATCGAAAACTATGTCCGCGCCATCGATTTCACGCGCGACACCGTGTTCGGCGTGTTCGACAATCAGTTGCAACTGACAGGCGTCGGCCACCTCGCCTATCTGCCCACTGAGGGCGACAAGCGCACAGCGGAGTTTGGCGTTTCGGTGCTCGAAAGCGTGCGCGGTCAGGGCATCGGTTCAAAACTGTTCGAACGCGCGGCGATCCGCAGCCGCAACACCCACGTCACCACGCTATACATGCACTGCCTGTCTCGCAATTCGACCATGATGCACATCGCGAAAAAAGCTGGCATGAAGATCGAGTACGCGTACGGCGAAGCCGACGCTTATCTGACGCTGCCCCCGGCCGACCAGACGAGCATCATCAGCGAGATGCTGCAGGAACAGGCCGCGGTGTTCGACTACGCGCTCAAGCGTCAAGCGCGCCGTGCTTCGAAATTGCTGGAGAGCTTTATGCCGGCAGTCGCTGCGGCCTGAACATCCGCCGCATCGAGCGAACAACGACAAAGGGCAGCTTCATGGCTGCCCTTTTTCTTTGCCGCGAATGTCGATTCGCGCGTCTCATAAGATCGGCAACGCGGTCGTCTCCTTGATCTTTTCGAGCGAAAAGCTCGTCTTGACGTCGATCACCGACGGATGATGCAGCAGTTGATCCTGGACGAAGCGCGAAAAATGCGCCATGTCTTCCACGTGAACCCGCAGCAAATAGTCCATGTCACCGGTCATTGCGTGACAAGCCACCACCTCCGGCCACGCCTGAACGGCCGCACGAAACAGATCCGCGTGTGTCGCGTCGCCGCGCGGGCTGAGCGCCGGCCCGCCGCGCTTTTCCAGCCGCACATTGACGTACGCGAGCAAATCGAGCCCGAGGCGCTGCGCGTCCAGCAACGCGACATAGCCGCGAATCACTCCGCTCTCTTCGAGCCGCCGTATGCGCCGCAAACAGGGGCTCGGTGAAAGATTGATCCGCTCGGCAATCTCCTGATTCGATAGCCGGCCATTCTCCTGAAGGATCGTCAGGATGCGCCGGTCGATTGCGTCTATCTCTATATTGGTCATTTTCTGCGCCTCCGCCTCGAATGCGAGCTAGAAAATAGCGCGATCCTAGTCTCACGCGATTAATTTCGCAAGTTTTCGCCGCACTTCGGCATTTACACTTGCGTCATTCAGTCGCGCTCAATCACATTTCGTGCACGCGACTCGCCGGCGCAAAGCGCCTCGACATGGAGACAGACAATGCAGGTTTCAACTTGGGAAAACCCGGTCGGCACAGACGGCTTCGAGTTCATCGAATACACCGCGCCCGATCCGAAGGCGCTCGGCAAGCTGTTCGAGCAAATGGGCTTTACCGCGGTCGCCCGGCATCGTCATAAGGACGTGACGCTTTATCGGCAGGGCGAAATCAACTTCATCGTCAACGGCGAGCCGGATTCGTTCGCGCAACGCTTCGCGCGCTTGCACGGCCCGTCGATCTGCGCGATCGCGTTCCGTGTTCAGGACGCGGCAAAGGCCTACAAGCAGGCGCTGGAAAAAGGCGCGTGGGGCTTCGACAACAAAACCGGGCCGATGGAATTGAACATTCCGGCGATCAAAGGCATCGGCGATTCGCTGATCTATTTTGTCGACCGTTGGCGCGGCAAGAACGGCGCGGCGCCCGGCAGCGTCGGCAACATCGATATTTACGACGTCGACTTCGAGCCGATTCCCGGCGCGAATCCGCAACCCGTCGGTCACGGCCTCACGTACATCGACCACCTCACGCACAACGTGCACCGTGGCCGCATGCAGGAATGGGCCGAGTTCTACGAACGCCTGTTCAACTTCCGCGAAGTGCGCTACTTCGACATCGAAGGCAAGGTGACGGGCGTGAAGTCCAAAGCGATGACCTCGCCATGCGGCAAGATCCGCATTCCGATCAATGAGGAAGGCTCGGAGACCGCGGGCCAGATTCAGGAATATCTGGACGCGTATCACGGCGAAGGCATCCAGCACATTGCGCTTGGCACCAACGACATTTACCGCACCGTCGACGGTCTGCGCGCGTCGAACATCTCGCTGCTCGATACCATCGATACGTACTATGAACTGGTCGACCGCCGCGTGCCTAATCACGGTGAGCCGCTCGAAGAACTGCGCAAGCGCAAGATCCTGATCGACGGCGCGCCGGATGACCTGCTGCTGCAAATCTTCACGGAGAATCAGATCGGGCCGATCTTCTTCGAGATCATCCAGCGCAAAGGCAACCAGGGCTTCGGCGAGGGCAACTTTAAGGCGCTGTTCGAATCCATCGAACTTGATCAGATCCGCCGCGGCGTGGTGCAGGACAAAGGGTGAATTCCTGGCCGGCGGCAACCGTGAGCCGAACAGGCATTGAACAATAGTCATTGACAAAACGACAAGGGCGAGGATCGTACGATCCTCGCCCTTGTCGTTTGCGCCGCCGTCCGACTGGGAGCGACGGCGGGTTAGCCAGCGATACGCCGCATCAGCAGCGCATCACGAATTCTGGTCTTCCTTGTCGGACGCACTTTCACGGGCGATCCGATTGATCGCGACGCGCGCAGGCGCGACGAGCGCCGTCCGGCTAATTACGCTCGACGGCGTCCCCGTGCCCGCATTCGAGCGCACCGGCGCACTCATTGCGAAAAATGCGGCCGAAACCATCAGGAAGGTCTGGATATTTCTACTGTTCATGCGTACTCCTTTTCTAACTGCCCTGTTGTCCTGAAGCGCCGCAACATGCAGCGCGTTACACAGACATTGCTCACAGGTGCCGTGTTAGACAAACAACCCGGCTTCGGTTCCGCGAAATTGTAGCTTTTACAGCTTGTTACACCCGGGCGACCTCGGGCGTCGGACGAAGTTTGCACAACAGTGCGCGAGCGCGCATAACCCGCATGGCAATCACTAGCTCGCCCATCTCCGGCCTGTGCGGCGGGTTTTTACCAGTGCTACCATCACTTAAAACACGTCAATATGGCGACCCCGGCCATACGCATTCACAAGATGCCGCGGCCCAAAAGTTTTGGCGATCCCAAACTGGGTGGAGGAGTACACATAATGAATGCCCCGCTAGACGCAGGTCAGCGAGCTTCGCTCGAAGCCGCTCTATCTTCCGTCACGCTCGACGACAAATACACTCTCGAACGCGGCCGCGCGTACATGAGCGGCATCCAGGCGCTGGTGCGTCTGCCGATGCTGCAACAGGAACGCGACCGGGCCGCCGGGATCAATACAGCCGGTTTCATTTCCGGCTACCGTGGATCGCCGCTTGGCGGACTCGACCAGTCTCTGTGGAAAGCGAAACAGCATCTCGCCGCGCATCAGGTCGTGTTTCAGCCCGGCGTCAACGAAGACCTCGCGGCAACCGCCGTCTGGGGCTCGCAGCAAGTCAATCTGTATCCCAGCGCCAAATACGACGGCGTCTTTTCGATGTGGTACGGCAAGGGTCCGGGTGTCGATCGCTCGGGTGACGTCTTCAAGCACGGCAACTCGGCGGGATCGTCACGCCACGGCGGTGTGCTTGTACTGGCCGGCGACGATCACGCGGCCAAATCTTCGACGCTCGCGCATCAGTCGGAACACATTTTCAAGGCGTGCGGCCTGCCGGTGCTATTCCCGTCGAACGTTCAGGAATATCTGGACTTCGGGCTGCACGGCTGGGCGATGAGCCGCTACTCCGGTCTTTGGGTTGCGATGAAGTGCGTGACCGACGTCGTCGAGTCGTCCGCTTCGGTCGATATCGACCCGCATCGCACCAAGATCATTCTGCCGGACGACTTCGCGATGCCCGACGGCGGTCTGAACATCCGCTGGCCCGATCCGCCGCTCGTTCAGGAAGCGCGTCTGCTCGACTACAAGTGGTATGCCGCGCTTGCCTACGTGCGCGCGAACAAACTGGATCGCGTCGAAATCGATTCGCCGCAAGCGCGCTTCGGCATCATGACCGGAGGCAAGGCGTATCTGGACGTGCGTCAAGCGCTGACCGACCTCGGTCTCGACGACGAAACGTGCTCGCGCATCGGCATCCGGCTATACAAAGTCGGTTGCGTGTGGCCGCTCGAAGCACAAGGCGCGCAAGCCTTTGCGCGCGGCCTCGATGAGATTCTAGTGGTCGAGGAAAAGCGCCAGATTCTCGAATACGCGATCAAGGAAGAACTGTACAACTGGCCGGACGCGCAGCGTCCGCGTGTGTTCGGCAAGTTCGACGAGAAAGACGGCGCGGGCGGTGAATGGTCGGTGCCGATGGGCAACTGGCTGCTGCCGGCGCACTACGAGCTGTCGCCCGCGATCATCGCAAAGGCTATCGCCGCGCGGCTCGCGAAGTTCGATCTTCCGTCCGACGTGCGCGCCCGGATTGCCGCGCGCATCGCCGTGATCGAAGCAAAGGAAAAAGCGCTCGCGCGTCCGCGCGTCGAAGCCGAGCGCAAGCCGTGGTTCTGCTCAGGCTGCCCGCATAACACGTCGACCAATGTGCCGGAAGGCTCGCGCGCGATGGCAGGCATCGGCTGCCATTACATGACGGTGTGGATGGATCGCAGCACGAGCACGTTCAGCCAGATGGGCGGCGAAGGCGTCGCGTGGATCGGCCAGGCGCCGTTCACGAACGACAAGCACGTATTCGCCAATCTCGGCGACGGCACCTACTTCCACTCGGGCCTGCTGGCGATTCGCGCGGCAATCGCGTCGAAAGCCAACATCACTTACAAGCTGCTCTATAACGACGCCGTCGCGATGACGGGTGGCCAACCGGTCGACGGCGTGCTGACCGTGCCGCAGATCACGCATCAGCTCGCCGCCGAAGGCGCGACAAAAATCGTGATCGTCACCGACGAGCCGGAAAAGTACTCAGCTAACGTCGGCCTCGCGCCGGGCATCGACATCCACCATCGGGACCAACTCGACGAAGTGCAACGCCAGCTGCGCGAGATTCCCGGCACCACGATCCTGATCTACGACCAGACTTGCGCGACCGAAAAGCGCCGCCGCAGGAAACGCGGCGCGTATCCGGACCCGGCACGCCGCGTCGTGATCAACGAAGCCGTGTGCGAAGGGTGCGGCGACTGCTCGGTCAAGTCGAACTGCCTGTCGGTCGAACCGCTCGACACCGAATACGGTACCAAGCGCCAGATCAATCAGTCGACGTGCAACAAGGACTTCTCCTGTGTAAACGGCTTTTGCCCGAGCTTCGTGTCGGTCGAAGGCGGTCAGTTGCGTAAGCCGAAAGCCGCGTCGGGCATTGTCGCTGACGCTATGCCGCCAGTGCCGGAGCCCTCGCTTCCGTCCATCCAGCGCCCTTACGGCGTGCTCGTGACAGGCGTGGGCGGCACGGGTGTCGTGACGATCGGCGCACTGCTCGGCATGGCCGCGCATCTGGAAAACAAGGGCGTCACGGTACTCGACGTCACCGGCCTCGCGCAGAAAGGCGGCGCCGTGATGAGCCACGTGCAGATCGCAAACAACCCGGGCGACATTCACGCGACGCGCATTGCAATGGGCGAAGCGAGTCTCGTGATCGGCTGCGATGCAATCGTGACCGCCAGCGACGAATGCGTGTCGCGAATGCAAGCCGGACAAACGCGCGTCGTGCTCAACAGCGCACACACGCCGACCGCCGAGCTCATCAAGAACCCGAACTGGCGCTTCCCTGGCAGCAGCACGGAAGCTGACGTGCGCGCGGGCGCGGGCGACGAATGCGTCGATACCGTGGACGCCAACCACTTCGCGGTGGCGTTGCTCGGCGACGCGATCTACACGAACCCGTTCGTGCTCGGCTACGCATGGCAACGCGGCTGGGTGCCGTTGACCTATCAATCGCTGATGCGCGCCATCGAGTTGAACAACGTGCAAGTCGAGAAAAACCGCACGGCCTTTGAATGGGGCCGTCGCGCCGCGCACGATCCGGCGGCCGTGCGCAAGTTCGCGCAATCGCAGGGGCAAGCTGCCGCAGCCGACGCACCGAGCGGCAAGATCATCTCGCTGCACACACCGAAAGCACTCGACACGCTGATCGACAAACGCGCGGCCTACCTCGCCGGATGGCAAAACGACGCGTATGCCGACCGCTACCGCGCTCTGATATCGCAAGTGCGAGCGGCCGAGTCTGCGCTCGATTCGGTCGACGGCCAGTTGCCGCTCACCGAAACAGTCGCGAAGAATCTTCACAAGCTGATGGCCTACAAGGACGAGTACGAAGTCGCGCGTCTGTACAGCGATCCGGCGTTCATCGAAAAATTGAAGGCGACTTTCGAAGGCGACTGGAAGCTGCATATTCACCTCGCGCCGCCCATGTTCTCGAAGAAGGATGCCCAAGGTCATCTCATCAAGAAGAAGTACGGTCCGTGGGTGTTCAGCGCGATGCACGCGCTGGCGAAGTTCAAGTTCCTGCGCGGCACCGCGTTCGACATCTTCGGCAAAACGGAAGAGCGTCGCACCGAGCGTGCGCTGATCGGCGAGTACGAAGCGCTCGTGCGCGAACTGATCGACGGGCTGACCGTGCAGAATCGCGAGTTGGCGGTGGAACTCGCGAATCTGCCGGACGGCATCCGCGGCTTTGGGCACGTCAAGGAAAACAACCTGAAGGGTGTGCGCGTGAAGTGGAATGAGTTGCTCGCGCGTTGGCGCTCGCCGCAGGCCGGGACGACGCAGCACGCGGCTTGATTCGGTGCGCGTTAGCTGCGCGCAGCAGCTAACGCCGCGGGGCCTTGCGAAGCAGTCATGGCCTTTGGGGTATGCCGCTTCGGACCCCGCATGCCGGGCCTTCTCGCCGTCGCGCTCCGCGCATAAAAACGCCACGGAAGCGGATTCCGTGGCGTTTCTATTTCGCGGGCCTACCGCGAGAAGCTAGCGTCCCACCGGGCGCCGCTTCAATTACTTGCCGTTCACCGGCTTGCGCGCATTCGCCGAGGCGACCGCCGTCATGTTGATGATCCGACGCACGGTCGCAGCCGGCGTCAGCACATGCACCGGCTTTTCCGCGCCCAACAGGAACGGGCCGACCGTCACGCCTTCGCCGCCGACCATCTTGAGCAGGTTGTACGCGATGTTCGCCGCTTCCACGTTCGGCATGATCAGCAGGTTGGCTTCGCCCGACAGCGTCGTGCCAGGGAACGCGGCCTTGCGAACCACTTCGGACAGCGCCGCGTCGCCGTGCATTTCGCCGTCGATTTCGAGCGTCGGCGCACGTTCCGCGATCAGCTTGCGCGCCGCGGCCATGCGTTGCGACGACGAAGACGGTGCGCTGCCGAAGTTCGAATTCGACAGCAGCGCCACCTTCGGCGTGATGCCGAACTTTTCGATTTCGCGCGACGCCAGCATGGTCATGTCGGCGAGTTGCTCGGCGGTCGGCGTTTCGTTCACGTACGTATCGCAGATGAACAGATTGCGGCCCGGCAGCATCAGCAGATTCATGGCGGCGAAGTTCTGCACGTTGTCCGCCTTGCCCAGCACCTGCTCGATGAATTTCAGATGCGTGTGGTACTGGCCGATCATCCCGCAAATCATGCCGTCGGCTTCGCCGAGGCGCACGAGAATCGCACCGATCAGCGTATTGAACTTGCGCATCGCGGCCTTGGCGACGTCCGGCGTCACGCCTTCGCGCGCGCCCAGTTCGTGATACGCCTGCCAGCATTGCTGATAGCGCGGATCGTCTTCCGGATCGACGATTTCGACGTCTTCGCCGCACTTGAGCTTCGAGCCCATCTTCTTCAGACGCATCTCGATCACCGACGGACGGCCGACCAGAATCGGCTTGGCGATCTTTTCCAGCAGCACGAATTGCGCGGCGCGCAGCACGCGCTCGTCTTCACCTTCGGCGAACACGATGCGCGCCGGCTCCGACTTGGCCGCCGCGAACACCGGACGCATCACCATGCCCGTGCGGTAAACCGTCGTGCCGAGTTCCTCGCGGTAGGCGTCCATGTCCTTGATCGGACGGGTCGCGACACCCGAATCCATTGCTGCTTGCGCGACGGCCGGCGCGATCTTGATGATGAGGCGCGGATCGAATGGCTTCGGAATCAGATATTCGGGACCGAATTCCAGCGAGTGGCCTTCGTAGGCCTTCGCGACTTCGTCGCCCTGATCCGTTTCTTCGGCGAGTTCGGCGATCGCGCGCACGCACGCGAGCTTCATTTCTTCCGTGATCGTGGTCGCGCCGACATCGAGCGCGCCGCGGAAAATGAATGGGAAGCACAGCACGTTATTGACCTGATTCGGGTAGTCCGAACGGCCAGTCGCGATGATGCAGTCCGGGCGCACCTTCTTCGCCTCTTCCGGGCGGATTTCCGGCTCCGGATTAGCGAGCGCGAGAATCAGCGGCTGGGTGCCCATTTCCACGACCATTTCCGGCTTCAGCACGCCCGCGCTCGAGCAGCCGAGGAACACGTCGGCGCCGCGGATCGCGTCGGCCAGCGTGCGCGCCTCCGTATTCGCCGCATAACGTTCCTTCGACGGATCCAGATTGCCGCGGCCTTCGTAGATCACGCCCTTCGAGTCGACAACAAGAATGTTCTGCTTCGACAAACCGAGGTTCACCAGCAGATCCAGACACGCGATCGCCGCAGCGCCCGCGCCCGAGCACACCAGCTTCACTCCGTCGAGCTTCTTGCCGACCACCTTCAGGCCGTTCAGTATCGCCGCTGACGCGATGATTGCCGTGCCGTGCTGATCGTCGTGGAAGACGGGAATCTTCATGCGTTCGCGCAGCTTCTTCTCGATGTAGAAGCACTCCGGCGCCTTGATGTCTTCCAGGTTGATGCCGCCGAGCGTGGGCTCGAGCATCGCGATGGCTTCGACCAGCTTGTCGGGATCGGACTCCGAGAGTTCGATATCGAACACGTCGATGCCGGCAAACTTCTTGAACAGACAACCTTTGCCTTCCATCACCGGCTTGGCGGCGAGCGGACCGATGTTGCCGAGACCGAGCACGGCCGTGCCGTTCGTGATCACGCCGACCAGGTTGCCGCGCGAGGTGTACTTCTGCGCGTCGAGCGGTTCTTCGTAGATCGCCATGCAGGCCGCGGCCACGCCCGGCGAGTACGCGAGCGACAGGTCGAGCTGGTTCGACAGCGGCTTAGTCGGCGTGACCGAAATCTTGCCCGGCTTCGGGTTCTGGTGATATGCGAGTGCGCTTTGCTTCAGTTGTTCGTCCATTTTTTGCCTGCGAGACGTAAGAAATTGGGCCGGCACACCGCACCGTGGCAGCGCTTCCTTCTATCGAACGGATAATCGACCGAGGCGGTTTTCGCGTGCGCCGGTTCGGCGCGGCGTCGGTCCTCGGCGGAGGGCGGGACGGTGCGGAGTGCTACGCGGGTCGGTTAGTGTACACCCCGCGGGAGCCGATGCACTGACTGGTTAACGCGGCTCGCCATTGGCGAAACACCCCGCCAGTCATGCTGCGGCGCCGCATCAGCCGACACGGCGGCAAGCTCATTCAAGCTCGGCGCCGCGCCGCTCGGGGATCAGGAAAAGTGTTGCCAGCACATCGAGCAGATAGATCGAGGCGAGCAAAGCGAGCGCCGCGCCAAACGAATAGCGCGCAGCCAGTGCGCCCACCGCGACCGGCCCGAAGCCGCCTACCGCCCGGCCGACATTGAAGAGCACGTTCTGCGCAGTGGCGCGCGCTTCGGTGGGATAAAGCTCGGAGATTAGCGCGCCGTAACCGCCAATCATTCCGTTGACAAACACGCCCATCGCCGCGCCGCCGATCAGCAGCGCCATTGGCGTCATAAGGTGCGAGTAGACGAAAACCATCACGACCGCGCCGACCTGATAGAACAGAAACGCCGGTTTGCGGCCGAAACGGTCAGCGGCCATGCCGAACAGCCAGATGCCGCACGCCATCCCGACGACCGTGGCTGCCGTCCAGACTCCCGATTTTGTCAACGAATAGCCGAACGTTTTCGACAGATAGCTCGGCAGCCAGATCATCAGCCCGTAGTAGCCGAAGTTCTGGACCGAGCACAGGATCGCCACACCGAGGCTCGCTCGCGTGGTGCGTGCGTCGGCTATCAGAAGTTTCAGCGGCAGCTTGCTCATACCGCGCGCGACGCGCTCCGTGAAGAGCGCCGGCTCCTCGACGCGTCGCCTCACGAAGAACGACACGACGGCGGGCAGCAGGCCCAGCGCAAACATGCCGCGCCAGCCGATGAGCGGCAACAGAAGCGGCGTCAGCAACGCGGCGGCCAGTACGCCGAGTTGCCACCCGAGGCCCACATACGACGACACTCGCGCGCGCTGCGAGGCCGGCCACGCTTCGGCCACGAGTGTCATGCCGATGCCAAACTCGCCGCCAAGCCCGATACCTGCGATGGTGCGGTATGCGAGCAGGTCGGTATAACCTTGCGCGAGCGCGCATAAACCAGTGAAAACCGCGAACACCAGAATAGTCCACGTCAGCATGCGCACGCGGCCGAAATAGTCGCTCAGCACGCCGAAGATCAAACCGCCGGCCACCGCGCCGATCAGCGTCCATGTGACGAGCGAGCCGGCCTGCGCGGAACTGAGATGCAAATCCGCAGCGATCGCCGGCAGCATGAAACCGAGGATCAGCAGATCGAAGCCGTCCATCGCATAGCCGAGCACGGATGCAATCAACGCGCGGGCGGCGTAGCCGTTCCGGGCGTTGGCGGGAGTGTCGGCGGCGGAGGAAGCGGGCGTCATTGGAAGCAATCCGTAATTCGATTGGGCGGCGGCAGCAGCCGGCGCCCGGGAAATTCGCGTGAGTGTAAAGGCGCGCCAAGTTGCTCACAAGCTAGCCAAAAAGCCAATTCCGGGACACGAGACGACGCTGCAAAGCCTGGCCCAACGTCGCGACAAGCTTTGCCGGTCAACGCCGGCCTGACGCTCCAGGCACGGCCGTAGCCACCGCCGTTCAAGGCGGCCGCGCACGACAGCCTCCTCGGAAGGGTCCGTTTCGGGTAAAATGTCGGCCTACGCGTGCAGCAAAAACCGGCCAGCATCCACTGGCCGGCTTCATATTCCGCCCAGTACGGCGCGGCATATCCCGCTTGCTGCGCCACCGGGCTTAGCGCCCGCTTCTCCCGCTCATACCCAAGGATCCGCCCATGACAGGCTTCGATCGCCAGACGATCTCCGACACGACCGCCAAGATGCTGCTTGAAGTACAGGCAGTGCACTTCAACGCGGAGAAACCGTACATTTTCACGTCCGGCTGGGCGAGCCCGGTTTATATCGATTGCCGCAAGCTGATTTCCTACCCGCGCGTTCGCCGGGGTCTGATGGAAATGGCCGAATCCACCATTTTGCGCGACGTGGGGTACGAGCAGATCGACGCGGTGGCGGGCGGCGAAACCGCCGGCATTCCGTTCGCGGCATGGTTGTCCGACCGCCTGATGGTGCCGATGCAATATGTGCGCAAGAAGCCGAAGGGCTTCGGCCGCAATGCGCAGATCGAGGGTCTTTTGACCGAAGGTCAGCGTGTGCTGCTGGTCGAAGACCTGACCACCGACAGCCGCAGCAAAATCAACTTCATCAACGCGCTGCGCACCGCTGGCGCGACGGTGAATCACTGTTTCGTGCTGTTCCACTACAACATCTTCAAGGAAAGCGTGTCGGTGCTGAAAGACATCGACGTCGACCTGCATGCGCTCGCGACGTGGTGGGACGTGTTGCGCGTGGCGAAGGAAAACAAGTACTTCGACAGCAAGACGCTCGACGAAGTCGAAAAATTCCTGCACGCGCCGGCTGAATGGTCGGCAGCGCACGGCGGCGCAACCTCGGCGCCGCAGTAAGCGCCACTGCGCAATACCGCATAAATAAAAAGGCCGCCTGTTTTACGACAGGCGGCCTTTTTGTCTTTTTACGGCGAAAAAATAGCTGCGAACAGTTATGGCAGGTTGCCGGTATCTTCCGCCGAATGCGACGACAGGTTCGATAACCCGTTGCTTTGCGCATACTGGAATAACTGAGAATCGCGGTCTATGCCGAGCTTGCGCATTGCCGTATTTTTCTGCGTGCTGATCGTCTTGATGCTGCGATTCAGTTGCTCCGAAATTTCCTTGATAGTCATTCCCGACACAAACAGCCGGACGACTTCCAACTCGCGCCTCGACAACATCACTTCGTCGCTCTTGCCACCGGCGTTCATGCGCAACGCGTCGAGCGAAGCCTTAACCGACGGGCTCATGTATTCGAGGTTGCGGCTCACGTGTTGCACGGCGAGCCCGATGTGGCTCAAGTCGTCGGACTTGTTCACAACCGACGTCACGCCTAGCTCCCGCAAGCGTTGCAGCAACGCGGCGTTCTCCAGCATCGTCAGGACGACGATGGGAACGTCGGCGAAATTGCGGCGCAGATAGCCGATCAACGGCAAGCCGTCGCCAAACTGGCCGCCCGGCATTGCGAGGTCCGTCACGAGCACGTCGCACGCAACGGTTTGCAGCACTTTGATCAGTTCCGTCGACTGCCGCGCACGCGCGACCACCTGCATTCCGGGAAACTTGAGCAAAGCCTGTTCGGCGCCGAATAGGATTACTGGGTGGTCATCGGCGATGACCACCTTAACTACGTCTTGCATTGCCCGTACCTCGACAGGAAAACCCCTCTCTAAAACCTCAGACATGCCTTTTTAATTCTTAATGTTTTACTAGGTCTAATAGGAACACGGGCTACTACACGCGAAAATTCTCCCGACTATAGCCCATTTTAGGCTCGCAATCCGCTTACGCACAACAATGATGCATCGTAGAGCTAATGTTAGACTTGATTCCAACTTGGGGCGCAAAGCAGGGACAATAAACACGCGAGACAACCGCCTCGCGCGCTCGCAGCAATTGATGCTGCATAGGATCTGGGTAGCGCTAAAGCGCCAACTCTGGTCGACCGCTTTGCATGGGACCAGAGTAGGAGCTTTGCATGGGGTGGGCGTAGGTGCTGAAGCACCAACTCCCACCGACAGCTAAAGCGCCAACTCTGGTCGACACAGGAGAACCGGCACATGCGCTTGCGTTGCCTGGTTGTTTCGTACGCTTCGCCGTTCCACCGCACGCCGTTTTTTGTCTGCGCTACGCTGAGCCTCGCGCTCTGGCTAGCGTATGGGCCACGCGCGCTCGCGCAAGGCGCATTCTCGCTCACGAGCGCCAGCTTCAGGGCCGGTGGCACAGTCAGCACTCCGCAGGTTTTCGATCAGAACGATTGCAAGGGCGGCAACCGCTCGCCGCAATTGACGTGGCGCGACGCGCCACCAGGAACACGCAGTTTCGCCGTCACCATGTTCGATCCGGATGCGCCCGGCCGCGGTTGGTGGCATTGGGCGGTCGCGGGCATTCCGGCGAGCGTCATGAGCCTGCCCGAGAACGCAAGCGCTTCCGGCTTCCTCAGAAAACTCGGCGCGGTGGAAGCCCGTAACGACTTCGACACCGACGGCTATGGCGGCCCCTGCCCGCCGCCCGGCAAACCACACCGTTACGTGATTACGGTGTATGCATTGAACACCGCCGACGTTGGCCTCAGGCAAGGCCGCCCGGCGCTGATGTTCGATCACGAGATCGGCACGGCGACGCTTGGCAGCGCCCGGATAGTGGTGAACTACGGCCGATAGCGCCCACGCCGAACACCTCATTGCGAAGGCGAGAAGTCGATTGGCGCACGGCTTGCATTGCATTGCTCATCTGCTCATCGCGCGGAAATTCGGTCATCCGCGAACGCCAATGCGCTGCCGCATTGGGTGCGGCACGCTTGCCGATGTCTCGCCGCGCCGAGAACGCACCATCGGCGCGCGTCGTTCAACCCTCTCCTTTTTGCCCGGAGCGTCTCATGTCGAAGATCGTCATCGTTTATCACAGCGGCTACGGCCACACGAAGAAAGTTGCCGATTCAGTGCTCGCCGGCACACTTGAGGCGGGCGCGGATGCGAAGCTCCTGCCGGTCGGCGACATCGACGAAGCCGCCTGGGCTGAGCTCGCCGCCGCGGACGCGATCATCTTCGGCGCGCCGACTTACATGGGCGGGCCGTCCGCCGACTTCAAGAAGTTCGCCGACGCAAGCTCGAAGCCGTGGTTCGGCCAAAGCTGGAAGGACAAGATCGCCGCCGGCTTCACCAACTCGGCGACGATGAACGGCGACAAGTTCCTCACCATCCAGTACTTCGTCACGCTGGCGATGCAGCACGGCATGATCTGGGCCGGTACGGGTCTGATGCCGTCCAACACGAAGGCGGCGACCCGCAACGACCTGAACTACGTAGGCGGTTCAACTGGCCTGCTCACGCAGTCTCCGGCGGATGCGTCGCCGGAAGAGGCGCCGCCTGCGGGCGACCTCGAGACAGCACGCCTGTTCGGTGCGCGCGTGGCGCAGGTGACGGCCCGATGGATATCCGAAGCCCGCTGATATGGAGCGTCGAGCCGTTCGTCCGGCGACAGCGGCTTCGACGCGCGCAGACAAGGTCATACCGCTGTCACTTTGCACGAGCATCGTCGTTTTTCCGCTGTTTTTTCGCCGTTTTTCAGCACTCGCGCACACGCATGGCGATGAGGTCTTAAAATGGCGTTTTCGCGCGGCGTCGCGCGCCGTTTTCAGAGAAGCCAGTGAGATCGAGATGAGCACGAAAGTTTTTGTCGACGGACAGGAAGGCACGACCGGCCTGAAGATCTTTGAATACCTGTCGCAGCGCGCCGACGTGGAAATGCTGCGTATCGAGGAAGCGAAGCGCAAAGACATCGAGGAGCGCCGCCGTCTCATCAATGCGTCGGACGTCACGTTTCTGTGCCTGCCCGACGTGGCGTCCCGCGAATCGGCTTCGCTCGTCGAAAACGACCGCACGGTCCTGATCGATGCCAGCACCGCGTTCCGCACGTCGGCAGACTGGGCATACGGCCTGCCTGAACTCGCCCGCTCGCAGCGCGAACGTCTGCGCACGGCCAAACGCATTGCCGTGCCGGGCTGTCACGCATCGGCTTTCGTGCTGGCCATGCGCCCACTCGTCGAAGGAGGCGTGGTCTCGCCCGAGTTCGACGCCCACGCTTATTCGATCACTGGCTACAGCGGCGGCGGCAAGAAAATGATTGCCGACTACGAAGCCGGCGGTAATGACAAGCTGAAGAGCCCGCGTCCGTACGCGCTTGGCCTCACGCACAAGCATCTGCCGGAAATGGCGGCGCACACGGGCCTGAAGTCGGCGCCGGTTTTCACGCCGATCGTCGGCGGTTTCTACAAGGGTCTGGCGGTCACCACGTACTTCTCGCCGCGCCAGTTGACGAAGAAAATCACGCCGCAAGAGGTGCAGGCGCTGCTCGCCGAGCATTACGCAGGCGAAGCGTTCGTGCGGGTCGCGCCGTTCGACGCCGAAGCGAATCTCGACAGCGGCTTTTTCGACGTGCAGGCGAACAACGACACGAATCGCGTCGATCTGTTCGTCTTCGGCACGGCGGAGCGCTTCGTGACCGTGGCCCGGCTCGACAATCTGGGCAAAGGCGCGTCGGGCGCGGCGATCCAGTGCATGAATCTCGCAATCGGCGCGGCCGAGGAAAGCGGTTTGAAACGATAACGGAAGTTAAAATACCAGCGACGATTTGTCGTTTGTCAGCATAGCGAAAGCCGGTCTGCAAAGACCGGCTTTTTGTTTTAAACCTGCCGTTTAAACATTCCTTGAAGATATTGGGTAGTAACCCGCATTACTTAAAAAAGCAAAATCAGCCAGTACCGCATCTTTTCAGGTAAGTCTTCCCCGTCGACGACCCGCGCAGCATACTTTTCCACATAGGGAAACTCCCGATTTTTTATCGAACGGTCGTTCGATGATGATAGACGCATTTTGCCGTAAGCCTTATCTGGTATGGGTGTGCGCCGAAACAACGACGCGCCCCTTCTGATCGAATTCGCGTTTTTGTTTAAAAGGGCCGCTTGCGCCCATGCACTCCGCGCACGGCCAAAATGCCGCCGTTTGAATCAGCCTTTTTAGACGGCTCATTCAATTGACAGGCATTAATCGCGCGGCGAAATTAGCTCGCACAAATACGTGAAGGGAGACAGCAGCATGGCAGACGCCATTATTCGAGGCTTGGCAATGGCTATTGCCACGACTCCTTTTCTTATCGCTTGCGGCGGTGGCAAAGCCGATAATCCCGGCCCGATCAACACGCCGCAATGCTCGGGTTCCAGTTGCGGCGTGCAGGGTCCGCCTGCTTCGAACGGCACGGCGGCGGCGCTGTGTCCGGCCACCGCCGACATCGTCAAAAGCACGTTCCTCGGCGGTGCCGGCAGCGGCGAGGTGGTTCAGCTGAATATCGACGCCACGGCGATGACTTACACGCTGAAGTGGCTTGAGTCGCCGATTCCGCTGCGCACCGGCACGGTCACGCCGACGCGCGCCGGCACACAGATCGCTGGCGCGGTGATCCATCCGCCGGCCGGCACGCTGCCGACCGCCGAGCAAACGCGCTGCGCGTTCATTCTTGGCGCGGGCACCGGCACGGCGGCTGGCGACGGCCAGCCCTACACGACGCCCGACTTCATCAACAACCCGAATCCGCCGATGATCTTCGTCGGCCAGGGCGTGGCGGGCGGCGGCATTCCGGGCGCGACGATCCAGTTCGACGGGCTGTCGATTCCGCTCATCGGCTCGGGCATCGGCAAAGTGCCCAACCGCCACTTCGACTTTTACCCGTTCCTAGGTTTCGCCAGCACAACCACCGACATCACGAAGCTGCCCGGCACCTACAACGGCCTGCTGTACCATCTGGCGCCGTCCGGCAATTACTCGACAGTTGCCACTAACACCGTCGAAACGTTCGATGCCAGCGGCGCCTGCACGAGCAGCAACACGGCGAATCCCAACTACTCGCCGAACGCCGGCGGCTGCCTGACGACCGGCAACCCGTTGACGCTCAACAGCAATGGCTACTTCGACAGCCAGCAAGCGCCGCAGATCGTGCAGCAGTTCCAGCTTCCGGTGGTCGGCGCAACCGGCAAGTCGGGGGCCGCGCACATGATCCTCGGCCAGCTCAACGGCGCGACCGTACCGCTCGTGGTACGCACCGGCTACATCAACCTCGGCACGGCGCCGCTTCATCTCGACGCCAAGGTCGACGACGAATCCGGCATCGCGATGCTCGCCGCGGCGACGCCGCTTGCATCCGGCGGCTTCGACGGCGGCTACGTCGGCGCGGATTCGAACTTCAAGTACACCGCGACGCTGATTCAGGGCAACGTCGGCACATTCATCAACCCGACCACCTCGGCGGCCGAGAGCGGCTTCGGCCTGGGCTACGGCCTGGCTAGCCCCGGACTCGTCGGCGTCAAGGACACCGGCGGCAACACCGGTCTTGCGATCGCATCGGGCGGCCTGTACGCGATCGAGATCCAAGGCACGGAAAACGAGGGGCTCGCGCCGACGTCGGCCAATTCGGACACGCCGAGCACGCCGTACTTCGGTATCGGAGCGCAGATAAGCAAGTAGCCGGTGAAGCAAACGTAGTCGCACCACGAGACATAAAAGAGCAAGCGGTGGCTGGACTGGGAGCCGGCCACCTACAACGAAAAAAATTCCGGAGGCGGTATGAAATGGAGATTCCTGTCGGTGCTCGCAATTGCAGCACCGTTACTGGCGGCATGCGGCGGTGGTGGTGGCGGCGACGGCCCCGTGACGGAAGTTCGGCTGTGCCCTGCATCACTCGATTACAGCACGGTGTATACGGGCGGCGGCGGTGACGGTGAACTAGTCAAGCTGCAGCTCGACACAACGAAGATGACGTGGCAAGTAACCTACGTCGAATCGCCGATACCCGCGACCACCGGCACCGTCGTGCCGACGCGTGCAGGCCAGACGGCGAGCGGCACACTGACTCAGGAAACGCTGCTGCCGACCAACAAGCTGAACCAATGTGCGTTCCGCCTGAACGGCGCGAGCCTCGATCCCAACCGGCCGGCACGGATTTTTGTCGGCGTGGGGGTTGCGGGCGGCACAATCCCGGGCGCGGAAATTTCGTTCGGCGGGATTCTCGGCGTAGGCGCCGTGCCGGACACCAAGTTCCCGTACTACCCGTTCATCGGTTTTTCGTCGATTGAGACGGACCTTGCGAAGGTGGCCGGCACGTACAACCAGCTCGGCTATCACCAGGTGCCATCGCAAAACTTCGCCCCGGTCGCCGTCGATACGAAGATCACGATCAACGCGGACGGCACGTGGACGGAGTGCGACAACTCAGGCGTCAACGCAGGGAAATGCCAGCAGCCAGGCAGCAACTTCGCGCAGGCGGCGGACGGCAGCGGCGCATTCCAGACCAACAACTTCCAGGGACAGGCGAAGCCCACGCTCGCCACCACGCCCGAAGCGCGCGGCTACATGATCGTCGGCAAGCTGCGTAATCAGTTGGTGCCGATTCTGGTGCGCACCGGCGCGGCAAACTCGTCCGTCACGGTGCCGCAAAACGGCGCGCTCGGACCGTACGCGGACGACGAATCGGGCATCTCGATTCTCGCGCCGCAAAGCCCGATAGCGGTCAATTCGCAGAATGGCGAGTACATCGGCGTGGATAGCCAGTTCGACTATCGCACCACCGCGCTGGAAGGCACTCAGGCGACGCTGCTCGATCCGTTCAATCCCTCGCAGGCGTCGCTTGCCACCGCGCTGAACCTCGACTTTGCGCAAACGGTTCCGGGCGTGGTCACGACGACGCATGTGGGCGCATCCACCGGCAATACGCCGACCGGAAAGATGATTTTCACGGGCGGCGTATTCGGCTACCTCGACCTGACCAACGCGGCCTCGCCGTACTTCACGATCGGCGCCTTCGTTCAGTAACGGGCGCGCCGCGCGCCGTCAGCACGCAATGAGGGTTCGCGCCCTGGTCGCGGCGCGCGCTTGCAGCGCCGCGACCGGCGTATCGCCTGTCCCGCGCGCCCGGCCTCGCGGCTTGCCCGCCAACGCTCGCCGCGCGCCCTGCGCCTGATGAGCGCCCAAGGAGGAGCAACACCATGAAAAAAATCTGTTTCGCGATGCTGGCCGCGTGCCTGTCGGCCAATGCCCACGCACAGCATGCGGGCGACAACGTCGCCGTGCTCGGCTGGTTCCACGCCATGCCGCAGGATTCCAGCACGCCGCTAACCACTAACGTCGCGCCCACGCCGATCAACACGCCGCTGCGCTTGCCGAGTTCGTTCACCTCCGCAGGCACGAGTCTGTCGACCAACAGTGCCGACACCGTCGGTCTCGTGTTCAGCCATTACTTGACGGATCACATCGCCGTGACGACCGTCGCGGGCGTGCCGCCCGTTTTCAAGATTTACGGGCACGGCACGATCAAGCCGCCGGGGCCTGCCGGCGCGCTCGGCCAGCAGGATATCGGCGATGCGCAATCGAACCCGATCGTCAAAAGCGTGCGGCAGTGGAGTCCGGCGCTGCTTTTCCAGTACTACTTCAATGCGCCGACGGCCAAATTCAGGCCGTTCGTGGGCGTCGGGGTGTCGTACAACTGGTTCTCGGACATTCAACTGAGCCCGAACTTCGTCCAATCGACGCAGGACAACCTCGGCGCCATCCTCGCTGCGGGCGCGGGCAAGCCGGGCAAAACGCAGGTCTCGGCGAAGGCATCGTCGTCGTGGGCGCCTGTGTTCAATGCGGGGCTTGCCTACAACATCACGGACCATTGGGGTCTGGTGGCGTCGGTGACCTACATTCCGCTGAAAACGACGTCGTCGGTCATTATCAAAGCGGCGGACGGCACGGAACTGGGCGTCTCGAAGGCGGAACTGAAGGCCGACCCGATCATCTCCTTCCTCGCGATCTCATATAAGTTCTGAGCCGAGCGACGCGCGAAAAAGCCGGCTAACTCCGTATGGGCTACCGGCTTTTTTGTTCGCGAGCACTGGGCAAATTCGAGGCAAAAAAAAGCCCGCCTAAGTGGGCGGGCTGAATCCATATCAGAGGAGACATGGAGGAGACAAGACAAACTATAGCAAACGGTTTGGTGCGACGCAACATCAAAATCAGGGTTGTCCCCTCTTGTTGCGGATTCGCCACATGTGCTTGAACGATGCTTCGCCGCGGGCTGCCGTTAGTGCCGGACCAGCGCCATCATCGCGCCAAAGCCAACAAAAACGCCGCCCGTCAGCCGGTTGAACATACGGGCGACGGTGCGACTCTTCAGCCGGTTGCCGATACGGGTGCCGAAACCGGCGTACACCAGATACCAGCTGACCTCGATAACGGCGAACGTGGCCACCAGAATGCCGAACTGCGGCAACATGGGCAGCGAGGCGTCGATAAATTGCGGCAGCAGCGCAGCGGCAAACAGAATCGCCTTCGGATTGCTGCCCGCCACCAGAAAACCGTTGCGAAACAACGCGAAACGCGAGCGAGCCGGTTTCGCGGCCAGTTCGTCGACCTCGGCCGCGGCGGTTTCGTCAGCAGGCGCGCGCCACGCCTTGATGCCGAGGTACACCAGATACGCCGCGCCGATCAAACGCAGCGCGTTAAACAGCGCCGGCCAGGCTTCGAGAAATACGCCGAGCCCCGCCGCCGATACGGCCAGCATCAGCACGAGCGCCGACAAACAGCCCGCCATCGTGGCGCCCGTGCGGCGCAGGCCGTGCCGGGCGCCGTGCGTCATGACGAGCAGCATATTCGGGCCAGGAATGGCGCACACGACAAAGACAGTGGCGGCAAACAGCCACCAGGTATGCAAACTCATGGCATCACTGCGAAAAGGATTGGACGGCTATTATGCCCGCGAAGCGCGGCTGTCCGCGCGCGCGGCGCCCTTCAACGACCCGCCCGGCGCGCCGCCACCTGGCCCAGAACCGCGAAGTCTTTCTCGCCGTCGCCGTGCGCGACCGCCTCGATCAGGCTGTCCCGAACGACGCTCGCAATCGGCAGCGGCGTCGTAACCGCGTCGGCTGCGGCCAGTGCAAGGCGCAGGTCTTTCAGTCCCAGGCGCGCCTTGAAGAGCGCCGGCTCGTAGCGCTGCTCCGCGATCATCTTGCCGTAGCCGGCGTAGACCGGTCCAGGAAAAATCCCGCTCGTGATGACATCGAGAAAATCCTGGATTGCAAGGCCATGTCCCGACACCAGCGCAGCGGCTTCGCCCAGCGTCTCGACCGCCGCACCGAGCATGAAGTTGGCGGCAAGCTTGATGACGTTCGCCTGTTGCGGCAGCGAACCGATGCGCCAGGTCTTCTGTCCTATCGCGTCGAAAACAGGCTGCACGCGATCGATCGACTCGGCGGGGCCGCCTGCCACGATTGTCAGCTTTCCTGCCGCTGCCACATCAGGCCGGCCGAGCACCGGAGCGGCAACGTAATTGACGCCGCGCGACGCATGCGCGGTGGCGAGTTCCTCGGCCAGCGCAACCGAGATCGTCGCCATGTTTACGTGGATCAGCCCCCGCGGCGCATGCTCCAGCAACGACGCCGTCACGACCTCGCGCAAAGCGGCATCGTCGGCGAGCATTGAAAACACGGCGTCGCCGGCGAATGCTTCGGCCGGAGTGGCGACGATTCGCGCGCCTGCATCGGCGAGCGATTGCGCACGTTCCGGCGAGCGGTTCCATACGCGCACCTGATGCCCTGCTTTCAGGATGTTTGCAACCATCGCGGCGCCCATCTCGCCGAGACCGATAAAACCGATGTCCATCTGTGGCTCCGTCTTCTAAGGAACTGGAAGTAAAGCACACCCAGTGGACATATGCAGGAAAACGACGCAACTGCGGGACTCGACTATGGGGCACGACTACGGACACAATCGCCGGACGCAACGATAGGACGCAACTGCTGCACCCAACGACGGCAAGCAATGCGGCGCGGTGCGATACTGCTGCGATGGTCACCGCGACTTTCCGCTTCTATGAGGAGCTGAACGATTTCCTCGCCCGGCCGCTGCGCCGGCGGGCGTTCGCTTATCCATGCGCGCGCGACGCCACCACCAAACACGCGATTGAAGCGCTCGGCGTGCCGCACACCGAAGTCGAGCTGATCCTGGTGAATGGCGAGTCGGTCGGTTTCAATCATCCGCTCGCCGATGGTGACCGTGTCGCCGTCTATCCGAAGTTCGAGGCAATCGACATCCGGCCGCTGCTGCGCGTGCGTGAACGGCCGCTGCGCGTGGTGCGCTTCATCGCCGACGCGCATCTTGGCGGCCTTGCGCCGCTCCTGCGGCTGGCGGGCTTCGATACGCTGTACGACAACCACTATCCCGACGCCGACATCGAAGCACTTGCCGCCGCCGAAGACCGCATCGTGCTCACTCGCGACCGCGAGCTATTGAAACGCCGCGCCATCACGCACGGTTGCTACGTGCGCGCGCTCAGGCCGCGAGAACAATTGCGCGAAGTGTTCGAGCGGCTGGATCTCGCGGGCAGCGCGCAACCGTTCCGTCTATGTCTGATGTGCAACGCGCCGCTCAGGCGTATCCCGCGAGACGAAGTCGGCGACCGCGCGCCCGACGGCGTGCTGGAGCGGCATAAGCAGTTCGTCACCTGCGACGTATGCCGCCGCGTCTTCTGGGAAGGTACGCACTGGCAAAGAATGCGCGCGCTGATCGACAGCGTGGCGGCGCCGGTCGAGTGCGAGGCTCGCGATGCCGGCGCGTCCGGCGGCTTGCGCTGATACGCGAAGCCGTTCGCTCGCGCGGCGCAACGCGCGGTGCGTACAATGCGGGATTACTTATCTGGCAGAGGCCTGACGTATGGCGATGAAAAAGACCGACCTTGAGAAGAACAAGGCACTCAAGCTGAACAATGCAATGAAGCAGTCCACCGCCGAGCGTTTCGGCAAGGCTTCGGCGGCCGAGCCGAAACTGGATCGCCGGGAGCAGCGCAAGCTGGATCAGGCGCAAGGTCTTGTCGCGTTTGCATGCAAGCTGAACGGCGAACTGGTTGCCGAGCTCAAGGAGCGCGCCGCCACGCATCCGGAAGGCATGACGGGGCTGCTGAACGAAGTGATCAAACGCGGACTGGCGGGCTGAGCGCAGCCGGCGCGCCAGGCAATGTTGCTGAAGTGGTGCCGGGACGTCGCCTCAAATGTCGCTGAAACGCGGTGAGGAACGCGGCCGGAATACAAAAAGGCCAGAGCACGCGCTCTGGCCTTTTTGCTTGCGACGCCTGCATCGAATCCGCATCACATGCGCCGTACCGGCAAGCGCATGCAACGGCGAAGCGACTCGCCTGACAAGCACCTGCTTAGTTCTGAGCGCCCTTGTCGTTCGTGCCGGATGCCGACGCTGCCGCAGCAACCGGAGCGCGCTTGCCGTGCGACTTCAGCTTCTTCACGTGATGCTTCTTCGGCGCGCTAGCTGCAGCGGCCGGAGCGGCTGCGTCCGATGCTTGTGCGAAAGCTTGAACCGAGACCAGCGCGATGGATGCAGCTGCGAGCGAGACGATAACTTTTTTCATGTGTTGTTCCCCAAACCTCAACGACTGAGTCAGTGTGAATGAAATAGCTGCACGGTGAAGCAGGCACGGTCGCAGGAGCCTTACCGCGCCCGCCGAAGAGTATTACCTGGCGTCAGCGGTTTGTCATGCGCAAAACAGGATATGTATTTTCCGGGAGACAGCTTGCTTTCGAGACGCTTTCACTCATAAACGCCTGATGCCGGGGACATGGCCTGGCCCGCGTCAAATCAGGTTGCGCAGCAGGCTCGCGGTTTCGAGCAGCGTCGGCAGAACGCGGTGCAGCGCGGCGTTCGCAGACTCCTGGCCGATCGGCATGCTCACGCTAATCGCCGCGACAACTGTTCCATGCCGGTCGCGCAATGGCACCGCGACGCCGCGCACACCGAGTTCGAGTTGCTGGTCAGTGACGACATAACCGTTGCGTCGAATTTCACCGAGCACTTCGCGCAGCCGTTCGACTGTGGAGTAGGTGTGCGGTGTGAACACTTTGATCGGATACGACGCGAGCCATTGCTCGATATTGTCCGGAGCCTGGAACGCCAGCAAAACCAATCCCGCCGACGATAAAGGCGCCGGCGCGCGCGAACCGAGCACGAAGCCAACCGCCATAGCGCGGTTCACACCGTTGCGGGCCACGTAGACCACATCGTGTTCGTCGAGAATCGCGACGAGCGCCGTTTCCTGAAGCGTCGCCGTAATGCGTTGCAGGAACGGCTGCACCGTGCGCGGCAAGCGCGCCGAGTCGAGATAGGACTGCCCTAGCCGCAACACGCGCGGCGCGAGCCAGAAGAGCTTGCCATCTGTATCCACGTAGCCGAGCTCACGCAGCGTCAGCAGATAGCGGCGCGCCGCCGTGCGCGACAGACCGGCGCGTCCGGCCACTGCGGTCGGCGTCATGCGCGCGTGCTCTTCGTCGAATGCCTCGATGATCGCCAACGCCTTCGCGGCGCCGGCGATCCAGTCTTTGTCGTCCATCGGGTTGCCTGGGATTGGGCCGGCGAATGCAGGCGCTGTTGCGCACCCTAGCGCCGGCTCTGCCGGCTCTGCCGAAGCTGCCGAAGCTGCTAGCGGGCCATGCGCGATTGTGCACGAAGCGGCCCGGGTTTCGCGCGATTGGCGCGATTGGCGCGATTGGCGCGATTGGCGCGCGTGGAGGCAGCGTTTCAGGCGCGGGTTCGGTTGGCAGTCGCTGAAAATCGGCTAACTTCTTCGCCCGGAAACGCGCTCGGTAAGGTGCTGTCGATGCGCGGAGCGGCCGCCGTCAAGCGGCTCGTGGATGCACATACAAGTGCCGCGCGTCCGCAGTGGGCGGGAACACACACCAGCAGCCGTCGTCGTGACGGAAGAAGAAAAGCGCGCGCGAACCGGATTCAGCCGATGTCTCTACGCGCACGTAACGCCGGCCGCCGATCCGCGTACGGCTGAATTCGGTCACGTGGACAGCCGCCGAAGACGCCGGCGCCAGCCACTTCTCGACGAGGAAACGCAACGACTGTTCGCTTGCGGCCCTCATGATCCACTCCGCACCGGCTTGTTGTCGCGCACTTCGCGCGTCGTATCAGTGTCCTGGTCGTTTTCGTGACTTTCGTCCGGGCCTGCGCCGCGCTCGGCCGACGCAAGCGCCATTTCCCGATTGGTGGCTGACGCTCGCAACGTGCTGCAATGGGCAGCATGCCTGATATCGGAGAGAAGACGAACCAACTGTCGTGCTGTTCTGCGTTTCATTCCATACCCCCGCACTGCACCAATAACTTCAGAAAACCCTTTAACTCTATGCCTGGATCGGGCATCGCCGAACCTGTTTTGACTAAATAGCAACGGTTGCGCTTGCAAAAAGAGACACGCAATCTTCGTACCGTCCGCCCCCTTAACTTGCGCCCGACGCCCTACACGGTCTGTACGCTTGCGAGCCATGACCGACCGAAAAACGCTGCCACGCGGGGCGGGCAAGGGGCGCGCCGGTTCAATGCCAGTTATCCACACTGGCCTTTGCATAACGTTGGGATAGCGCATGGAACAGCCTGTGCGCCAAAACTTGATAAGACGAGGCGAGCGTCGTAGTTGGGGAAAGTTATCCCAAGCTCGTCGTTTCTCTGCAGCCCTGTCCCGCACGGTTATCGGATTCCCACTACCTTGAAGTAACGGAAGAATCGGTGGTTATCCACAGACCGGGCTTACCCTTGTTAACTACTACTACGTATGTATACGTGTGAAGTAAACAACATAGGACAGGTCCGCCTGCACGCTGATTTTGCGGGCTCGGCGCGCGTCGATTAGCTACACGCCTCAAAGCGTCGCCAACGCTCAGCGCAAGGTGCCGCCTTCGCTCGCGGGTTGCACGGAAGCGGCCTTGCCGATCAAGTCCGGCATTTCGGGTGCAGGAACAGGCGCTGTGGTCTCGACGGGCACCGGCAGCAAGCGCGTCTCGATGCGGTCGTTGACGACCGGCTGAGTGCGCACAACGGTTTGCAAGTAGTGATCGACGAGACCAAAGAAGCGGTCGTAGAACTTGCCCGACGGAATTGTCTCACTGGAAATCTTCACCATTGCGTCGCTGTTCGAGCGGATCGGCAGCGACAGCGAACCGAGCACGCTCAGTCCGACACTCGCCGACGTATCGCTCTTCTTCAACGCGAAGCCGTTCTGCACGGCGTTCACATAGACGATGCTGCTACTGCTTGCCTCTTCGCCCGGCGTACACACCACATGAAATTCGACAACCACATGGGTATCGCCGGTGGGCTGGAAATTCTTGGTTCCGTCGACCGTATCGTTGCGGGTCATCGTCGTCAGATAGCCTTGACTCAGCAAGGCGCGACGCGCGGCCTCGCAACTGTCGGTCACGCTCGAGTTGAAATTGCGTGCATAAGGGCTCGCGCCCGTTTCGAACAACTCCTGCTGGAATTTGGGCTTCGGCGCGCTGCTGCAAGCGGCGAGCATGATCAGGCCGCACAGCGAGGCCGCGGTGGTCTTGAAAAACGAGGTGGACATGGTCAATCTGGAACGCTGCGTAAATGCGAATGAAACCGCGAAGGAAATGCATTGTAGAGCGGTTGTCGCAAGTGCGTAAAAAAGGTGCAGCGAAGCGCACGCGCGCGACTTTCACCGTCTTTCACGATGGACTTAGGGAAATTGCAGGCCGTGCCTCGCTCGACGGGGCTGCGGCACGGAAAGGCAGAGAGAGCCGGCGTTCAGTTCGACGTCGCAGGAAGCCCTGCCGACGCTATCGCGCGGTTTGGGCCGCGCCGACGGTATTCGTCGAAGGCACAGTGAACGCGTTGCTCCAGTTGCCGGACGGCGCGCATCGGACGGCCGCGCCAGCACTGCACGAACCGGTTTGCGCGTTGACATCTTGGGCCGAGTCTTGCGGTGTGGCCACGTCGGCAAAATCGCCCGCGCGCAAGCTGACCTTCTGCGCGTATGCTTGCGAGCCGCCGTAGCTTTTGAGCGCCGCATTCATATCGCCGTTGGCCGAGCGCATGTAGCCATACAGAATTGCGGAGCCAACCTCGATATTGGCGGTCGGTTCGGTGAGATCCTTCACGTTTCTCAACAGCCCGCGATGGGCGCTCGGCACCACTTGCATCAGGCCCGTCGCGCCATTGGCACCCTTGGCTTTTTCCTTGAAGCGCGATTCGATCGAGATAATGGCCAGGAGCAGCGCTGGCGGCAGCGAATATTTAGATGCGGCGGATTGAACTGCGTCCGATATTTTTTCCGCCTTCTCTTTCGCGAGGCCGAATTTCTTCGTCAGATACACCGACATGCGGTCACCGTTTTCCTCAGCCATCGCCGATTGGGCGAGGCCGAGGGAAAGCAGGATCAAGCAAAGTAACCGGCTCATGGCATAAGTCTGAGGAAAAAGTCTGCGCATTATAACGCTGCCTTAAAAACAGGCATTTGAATCGGTCTAGCATGGATCAGGGAGTGGAAGCCTTGGCGGAGCCTTAACCTGCGGGGGCCGCAGCCATGCCGAGCTAGTTGAACGCCGATTTTCGTTGCGCAGGCATTGATCCGTTAGTCGCGAACACGCGGCTATGCGCCGCTCGCCGCAATCGGTGTCGCGCGCGACCACCCAGCTTCCGGGGATTTGAGACAATGACGGTCACCGGCGAACATCCGTCCGCGACAATCGCAGGTTTATCGAACACGAGATGTCCTCAGCATGAGCAAGACCGCATTCATTCCCAGCGTCCCCGCAGCGTCAGAGGACGATTTCGAAATCTCGACGACGTCCAGGCTCGCCGGCTATCGACGATTCTTCGGCGTATTGAAGGTGGTCCGAACCACCGACGGCCGTGTGCTGTTCCCGTTCGATGGCGCCCCTGAGCTTGGTCCGTATCCCACGAAACTGGAGGCGGTCGCAGCGGCGCAGGTCTATGGCGAGCACATCGCGACGTGCGACCTAGCCCGACCGGAGTTGTGAGCGCGAGCGGTATGAGTGAGGAGTCTGGCAGGCGACCATCAACGGCTGAGTCGGCATAAACAAAAAAGCGCCGGCTAGAGAACCGGCGCTTTCGTTTGATGCACTAGGTGAATCGGCAACAGCAGCAGCAAAGCCCAACAACGCCCTCCTCACTCCACCGTCACCGACTTCGCCAGATTGCGCGGCTTATCCACGTCCGTACCCCGCGCGCACGCCGTGTGATACGCCAGCAACTGCAGCGGCACCACGTGCAGAATCGGCGACAACAGACCGTAGTGCTCCGGCATCCGGATCACGTGCAGACCTTCGTCGTTGACAATCTTCGTGTCCGCATCGGCGAAAACATACAACTGGCCGCCGCGCGCACGCACCTCCTGGATGTTCGACTTGAGCTTCTCCAGCAATGCGTCGTTCGGCGCAACCGTCACGACCGGCATTGCCTCGGTGACCAGCGCAAGCGGCCCGTGCTTCAGTTCGCCAGCAGGGTAGGCCTCGGCGTGAATGTAGGAAATTTCCTTCAGCTTCAACGCACCTTCAAGCGCAATCGGATAATGCATGCCGCGGCCCAGGAACAACGCATGTTCCTTTCGCGAGAACTCTTCCGACCACGCGATGATCTGCGGCTCCAGCGCCAGCACGCTGTTCAACGCGGCGGGCAGATGGCGGAGTTGCCGCAGGTATTCGGCTTCCTGCTCCGCGCTCACACGCCCGCGCAGTTTCGCGAGCGTCACGGCCAGTACGAACAGCGCAACGAGCTGCGTCGTGAACGCCTTCGTCGACGCAACGCCGATCTCGCGGCCCGCGTGCGTGAGGAACGCCAATTCTGTCTGCCGCACCATCGCGCTCGTGCCGACGTTGCACACAGCGAGCGTATGCCGATGCCCAAGCGCCTGCGCATGTTTGAGCGCCGCAAGCGTGTCCGCCGTTTCACCCGACTGCGAAATCACCACGACGAGCGACCTGGGATTCGGCACCGACTCGCGATAGCGATACTCGCTAGCAATTTCCACCTGCGTCGGAATCTTTGCAATGGACTCGAGCCAGTACTTCGCGGTGAGCCCCGAGTAGTAGCTCGTGCCGCACGCGAGGATCAGCAGATTGTCGATATCCGCGAATACGCCGTCGGCGCCCTCGCCGAACAGCGAGGCATCGAACGAATCCGCTTGAGGAATCGTGTCGGAGATCGCGCGCGGCTGCTCGAAAATTTCCTTCTGCATGAAATGGCGATACGGACCGAGCTCCACCGCGCCACCGTATGCCGCCACCTGACGCACTTCGCGCTTCGCTTCCTCGCCGTCGCGGTCGGCAATACGCACGCCCTCGAGCGTGAGCTCGCACACGTCGCCTTCTTCCAGAAAGATGAAGCGCTCGGTACTGCCCGCGAGCGCAAGCGCGTCGGACGCAAGGAAGTTCTCGCCGTCGCCAAGCCCCACGACGAGCGGCGAACCCTGCCGCGCGCCGACGACCGTATGCGGCTGGTCTTTATGGAGCACAGCGATCGCATAGGCGCCGTGCAGTTGCGCGACCGCCTCGCGCACAGTCGCAAACAGATCGCCGCGATACAGGCTGTGGATCAAATGAGCGATAACCTCCGTGTCGGTCTGCGAGACGAACGTGTATCCCTTGCCACGCAACATCTCGCGCAGCGTTTCGTAGTTTTCGATGATTCCGTTGTGTACCAACGCGAGCGCATCTTTCGAAAAGATCGGGTGAGCGTTGTCGGTGACTGGCGCGCCATGCGTGGCCCAGCGTGTATGCGCAATACCGGTGATGCCGCCGAGGTGGCTGTCGCGCACCTGATCGTCGAGATCGGCGACGCGCGCCACGCTCCGCGCACGCGCCGGACCGCCCTCGCCTAGCACGGCGACGCCGCACGAGTCGTAGCCGCGATATTCGAGGCGCCGCAGTCCTTCGATCAGGACGGGGACGATATTACGTTGCGCTGCCGCGCCAACAATGCCGCACATGGTCTGTTCCTTTGTCAGTTCTGGAGTATTGCGGGCGCATTGGGGCGCCCGCAGCTTTCCATCAACTCTTCTTTTTGGCCGGGCGTACGTAGCCCGTCTTGCTCGTTTGCGTTTTGTCGTTCAGGACCAGCGCGTCTGCTTCGACGTCCTTCCAGACGGTCGTGCCCGCCGCGATCGTCGCGCCCCGCTTAACGCGCACGGGCGCAACCAGTTGCGTGTCGGAACCGACGAACACATCGTCTTCAATGATGGTGCGGAATTTGTTCGCGCCGTCGTAATTGCACGTGATGGTGCCTGCGCCGATGTTCACGCGTGCGCCGATATCCGAGTCGCCGATATACGTGAGGTGGTTCGCTTTCGAGCCGCGGCCCAGCACCGCATTCTTCACCTCGACGAAGTTGCCGACATGCGATTCGTCGTGCAACGACGCGCCCGTACGCAACCGCGCATAAGGCCCGAGCACGACATTCGCGCCGACTTCCGCGCCTTCGATATGCGTGAACGCATCGACCCGCGTACCCGCGCCGATGGTCGCGTTGCGGATCACGCAGTTCGGACCGATCGTCACGTTATCGGCCAGTGTGACGCGGCCCTCGAACACACAATTCACGTCGATCGACACGTCGCGGCCGCATTCGAGCGTGCCGCGCACGTCCACGCGCGCCGGATCGGCAAGCGTCACGCCGGAAACCAGCAGCACGTCAGCCACATTGCGCTGATGAATCCGCTCGAGCTCGGCAAGCTGTTGCTTGCTGTTGACGCCGAGCGTTTCCCATTCATCTTGCGGCTGCGTGGTGACGACTTCGAGGCCCGCTTCGATCGCCATTTCGACTGCGTCGGTCAGATAGAACTCACCTTGCGCATTGTCGTTCTTCAGCGCGGCGAGCCAGCCCGAAAGCCGCTCGGTGGGCGCAACGATAATGCCGGTGTTGATCTCGGCAATCTTGAGCTGCTCGGCGTTGGCGTCCTTCTGTTCGACGATGCGCGACACCTTGCCTTGCGGATCGCGCACGATGCGCCCATAGCCGCTCGGGTCCGCAAGCGTCACGGTCAGCACGCCATAACCGCCTTGACCGGCGCGCTCGACGAGCGCCTGCAATGTGCTTGCGCGCGTGAGCGGCACGTCGCCATAAAGCACGAGCGTGGGCGCAGACGGATCGAGAAGCGGCAGAGCCTGCTGCACCGCGTGGCCCGTGCCGAGCTGTTGTTGCTGGACAGCGAACTGCACGTCGGGCGCGGCGACGGCTTCGCGGACCGCTTCCGCGCCGTGACCGATCACCACGACGAGCCGCGTTGGCTTCAACGTGCGGGCAGTGTCGATGACATGAGCGAGAAGCGGCCGGCCAGCCAGGGGATGGAGCACCTTGGGAAGCGCGGACCGCATGCGCTTACCGGTGCCTGCCGCCAAAATCACAATGTTCATGGCGTCGGCAAATAGACGAGTTTGGAGCCGACGATTCTATCACGCACCCTCTTGCGAAAATGGCCGCGAAAGCGGCCACATTGCAAGGGAAAGTAAGACGTGAGGCGCCTTTTTCGCAGACTTTCCCGTCACAGGTCGTCGAACTGGACGATTGAGATCGGCCGCGCTGCGCCAAGCGGCGCGCCGACATCGGCATCGGTCGAACACGGTTCTTCGTCAAATGCGATGTCGCCTTGCGGGTCGGCCTCGCCGGTGGCGCGCAGACCGGCGAACGGAAACAGCTTGTGATCCATCAGGTGCGACGGGACCACGTTCGACAACGCGTTGAACATATTCTCGATGCGACCCGGGAAGCGCTTCTCCCAGTCGCGAATCAACGCCTTCATTTCGGCACGCTTCAGATTCGGTTGGCTGCCGCACAGATTGCACGGAATGATCGGGAATTCACGCAACTCCGCGTACTTTTCCAGATCGGTTTCCTTCACGTAGGCGAGCGGGCGGATCACGATGTTCTTGCCATCGTCCGATTGCAGCTTGGGCGGCATGCCCTTCAGCTTGCCGCCGTAGAACATGTTGAGCAGCAGCGTTTGCAGAATGTCGTCGCGATGATGGCCGAGCGCAATCTTGGTCGCGCCGAGTTCGCCCGCCACGCGGTACAGAATGCCGCGCCGCAACCGTGAGCACAGCGAGCAGGTCGTCTTGCCCTCCGGCACCAGCCGCTTGACGATGCTGTACGTATCCTGATTCTCGATGTGAAACGGAATGTCCAGTTGCTTCAGATACTCGGGCAGCACGTGCTCGGGGAAACCGGGCTGCTTCTGATCGAGATTCACTGCCACGATGTCGAAGTTGATCGGCGCGCGCTCGCGCAGCCGCATCAACACGTCGAGCATTGCGTAACTATCTTTGCCGCCCGACAGGCACACCATCACCTTGTCGCCGTCCTCGATCATGTTGAAGTCGCCGATCGCCTCGCCAACCTGGCGCGCAAGCCGCTTGAACAGCTTGTTGTTCTCGTACGCTTCCTTCTGCTCGCGGCGCGTGAGCGGCGACTTCTGGCGGGCGGCGGTTGTGCTGTCGTTCAGGATTTCCGGAGCGTTCATGGCTCAATCCTCTTTGATACGGAAAACTTCGACGCCCACCGCGTCGCAGTCGGGATAAACATCCGGCTTTTCGGTCGACACGCGTGCGGCCCGCACGTGCGGGTGCTCGAGCATCGTCTTCACGAGATCGTCGCACAGCGTTTCCTGCAAGTGAATATGGCCTTGCTCGACGCGACGCGAAATGGTCGAACGCATGAAGTCGTAGTCGACCACTTCATTCAACCTGTCCTGCACCGGAGTGGAAAGCGCGAGCGGCACGAACAGTTCGACGTTGATCACCACGCGCTGTTCGCCGCGCTTTTCGAAGTCGTGCACGCCGATGTTGATGTGCACTTCGTAATTGCGCAGAAAAAGCCGGCGGCAATCGGCGAGCCGGGGATGCGAAAGAGCGGCAAACATGTTCGTTCCAGTCGAAAAAAGCGTGCGGGGCACGCAAAGGGGCGCAAGTTGTGCTTCAAGCGTCCGTCAAAAACCCGTCAAAAACCGGTTAAAAACATTACGTCGCGCGGCAGCGGCACGAGGTGCTGTCCGCCGTCGACCACCAGCGTCGTTCCGGTGACGCCGGTTGCGTCCGCGAGATACAGCGCGGCGGCGACGATATCCTCCGGCCGCGACGCGCGGCCCAAAGGCGTAACCCGATGAGCGGCCGCGAAACTCTCCGCGGTCTGATCGGCGGATTGCATCGTAAGCCCTGGCGCGAGCCCGACCACGCGCACTTTCGGCGCCAACGCCTGCGCGAGCGCAACCGTGGCTGTCTGCAACGCGGCTTTCGACAGCGTATACGACAGGTAATCCGGGTTCATGTTGTACAGCTTCTGGTCCAGCACATTGATCACCACGCTGCGCTGCGTCTCGTCGACTAGCGCGGCTTGTGGCGTCGCCTCGTACAGCATGCGTGCGAGCACGAGCGGCGCGCCGAGGTTCACCGCGGTCAGCTTGAGCAGAAGGTCGTAGCCCACGTTGCGTGCCGTGTCTTCCTCGAAGCGCGACGCATTGTTGACGATGCACGCCGGCCGGCCGAGCGCCGCCGTACACGCCGGCAATAAGGCCGCGACTTGGGCCTCGTCGCCCAGCTCGGCGTGCAAGGCCACCGCCCGGCGGCCCATGCCGGCGATTTCCCTGACCACTTCGTCCGCTTCTTCGCGCGATGCGCCGTAGTGAACGGCCACGTCCCAGCCACGCGCGGCAAAGCCAAGCGCGAGCGAGCGTCCGATGCGGAGCGCGGCGCCGGTAATCAGCACCACACGTGGCGTTTCAGGCGCGCGGGCCGCGGCGGTGTCCAGAGAAGCGGTCATTTACAATGCGGGGATGAATCCGAAAGCTCACCAACCCGATAGTTTACCTGCTCCCGGCCCGAGCGCGCTCGCGCAGTCCGAAGCGCTTGTGGCGCTGATTCGCGCGGAGCTCGAAGACGCCGGCGGCTGGCTGCCGTTCGACCGCTACATGGAGCGCGCGCTGTACGCGCCCGGACTCGGCTATTACAGCGGCGGCGCACGCAAATTCGGGCTGCGCGGCGACGACGGCAGCGACTTCGTCACGGCGCCCGAACTATCGCCGCTATTCGCGGCGACGCTCGCGCGGCCCATCGCCGAAGCGTTGAAGGCGAGCGGCACGCGCGACGTGATGGAGTTCGGCGCCGGCACTGGCAAACTGGCGGCCGGTTTGCTCAACGCGCTGGCCGCACTCGGCGCCGAGTTCGACAGCTATTCGATCGTCGATCTGTCGGGCGAATTGCGCGAGCGTCAGCGCGAAACTGTCGAAGCGGCGGCGCCTACGCTCGCCGGCAAAGTGCGCTGGCTCGACGCATTGCCGGAGCGCTTCGAAGGCGTGGTGATCGGCAATGAAGTGCTGGACGCAATGCCCGTGCGCCTTTTTGCTTCCGTCGACGGCGCCTGGCGGGAACGCGGCGTTACATGGCGCGACGCATGGTTCGCATTCGAAGACCGTCCGCTGTCCGCATCGGCATCCGCATCCGCACTGGCCGATATGGCATTGCTGTCCGAAATCGATACGACCGGCGGCGATTACCTCGCCGAAACGCACGACGCCGCGCGCGCCTTCACGCGCACCATCTGCACGATGCTCGCACGCGGCGCGGCGTTTTTCATCGACTATGGTTTCCCGCGTCACGAGTACTACCATGCGCAGCGCGCGCAAGGCACGCTGATGTGCCATTACCGGCATCGCGCGCATGGCGATCCGTTTGCCTATCCGGGCTTGCAGGACATCACCGCGCACGTGGAATTCACCGGCATCGCTGAAGCGGGCGTCGAGACGGGCGCGGATCTGCTGGGCTTCACGTCGCAAGCCCGCTTCCTGCTGAACGCGGGCATTACCGACGCGCTATCCGAAATCGATCCCGCCGACACGGCGCGCTTTCTGCCTGCGGCAAATGCGGTGCAGAAGTTACTGTCGGAAGCCGAGATGGGCGAGCTATTCAAGGTGATCGCGTTCTCGCGCGGCCTGGAAGACACGCTCCAGGCGTTTTCCAGCGGCGACCGGTCGCACACGCTGTAATGCCGGAGTATTCGCGATGATCCGATGGCTGTTGACTACTTTCGTTGCGCTGGCGGTGCTGTCGGCTTGCTGGCCGTGGCTTCGAAAGCTCGGCATCGGACGAATGCCCGGCGACGTCAGCGTGCGTCTGTTCGGACGCGAATACCACTTTCCGTTCATGTCGACGTTGTTGCTGTCGATGCTGCTGTCGTTTATCGCAAGGCTTCTGTAGAGGCCGCCTTGCGGTTCACGGCGACGGTGGCAGTTTCAGAAAGGCTACGCGCGCACCGCCGCCCTACCCCTGCTTCACCGATTCGAGCGCTGCGGCCACGGCCCGCACGCGCTCTTCATGCACGGCTTCCTTGATGCCGGCCGGCGCATCGGCGAGCCGCTTCGCGACGGCGCCCGCATCCACGCCTCGCGCCGCGACGAGCGCGACTCTCAAGCGCTCCGCCTGCCGATACTCTCGCGCTTCAAAGCCGAGCCGGCCGCGCGCGTCCGCTTCGCACGCCTGCAACGCTTCCGCAAAACGCGACGGCTTGCGAATCGCGTCGCTGCGCTCCAGCAGCCTCACGAGCGCAGCCGCACCCATTTCCATCACGCGATGAATGTTGCCGTGCTCGCGCGCCACCAGCACCGCGAGGTCGCGACACTCGTTCGGCACGCGCAGCCTCTCGCACAAGGGCTTGAGCAAGTCCACGCTACGTCCTTCGTGGCCGATATGCCGCGGCAGAATGTGTTCGGGCGTGGTGGCTTTGCCGAGGTCGTGCGTCAGCGCGGCGAAGCGCACCGGTAGTGCGTAGCCCTGCTGCGCCGCGTGGTCGAGCACCATCATTACGTGCACGCCGGTATCGACCTCGGGGTGATAATCGGCGCGTTGTGGCACGCCGAACAACGCGTCGATTTCCGGCAGAATCCGCGCCAATGCGCCGCAATCGCGCAGTACCTCGAACATGCGCGACGGCTTCTTCTCCATCAGCCCGCGCGATACCTCCTGCCACACGCGCTCGGCAACCAGCGCATCCACTTCGCCTTCGGCCACCATCTTGCGCATCAACGCGAGCGTCTCAGGCGCGACCGTGAAATCGGCGAAACGCGCGGCGAAGCGTGCGATGCGCAAGATGCGCACCGGATCTTCGAGAAACGCGTCGCTGACATGGCAGAACAGCTTCGCCTGCAAATCGCGCTGACCGCCGAACGGATCGATAACCGGGCCGGTCAGTTCACCGTCGGGTCGCACCTCACGCGCCATTGCATTGATCGTGAGATCGCGGCGCGCGAGGTCTTCCTCCAGCGTCACGTCCGGCGCGTAGAAAAACTGGAAACCGTGATACCCCGCCGCCGTTTTCCGCTCGGTGCGCGCGAGCGCGTACTCCTCATGCGTCTGCGGATGCAGGAACACGGGGAAGTCCTTGCCCACCGGACGATAGCCCTGCGCAACCATCTGCTCGGGTGTCGCGCCGACCACCACATAATCGCGATCCTGCACCGGCACGCCCAGCAATTCGTCGCGAATCGCGCCGCCTACCGCGTAGATATTCATGGGCATTGGTCTAGATACGCAATGGCGTGCGTCTCGCCGAGCGCGGCGTCGATCCAGGCTTTCACGGCGGGCACGCCCATGACCCGGCGAACATACGCCGACGACGTCTCTGCAAGCGCCGGTTGCCACGTGTTGAAACGCATGGCCACTGGCGCGTACATGGCGTCTGCAATGCTGAACTCGCCGAACAGGAAAGGACCGCCGTATGTGTCCAGACAGTTGCGCCAGATCGCCTCGATACGCGCGATGTCGGTCAGCACGCCGGGCGTTGCGTTCTTGCCGGGGAACGACGCGCGAATGTTCATCCACATATTCGAGCGCAAGTCGCCGAAGCCCGAATGCATTTCCGCGCTCACGCTGCGCGCATGAGCACGCGCCGCCGCGTCGCGCGGCCACAGCGCGTGCTGAGGGAAGCGCTCGGCCAGCGTCTCGGCGATTGCCAGCGAATCCCAGATGGCGACGCCCGTGTCGTCGATCAGACAGGGCACCTTGCCCGGGCCGTTCGGCGCGTGAGCGAGCACGGCAGCGTTGGTGCCGGGCTGGTTGAGATGGATCAGGACTTCGTCGAACGCAATGCCGAAATGCTTGAGCAGCAGCCACGGACGCATCGACCAGGACGAATAGTTCTTGTCACCAATAAGCAGCTTCATGCGGGTTCGTATGAGGAAGAGGAAGGGAAGGGTTCAGCGCCCCGCGCTCGCGCGGAACGTATCGAAACGCGAACGTGCCGACGCCCCGGTTAGATAGACAGGCGCGATCGTTTCGATGCTGGCCGGCTCGATGCCAAGCTCGGGCGCAAGCGGCCGGCTCAACACGTTGTCGACTTTCATCGAATCCAGATTGTCGCGCGTGATGACCGGTTCGCCGGGCGCCATCTCGAAGGTCATTGCCTGCAAGCGCGCGAACGCTTCGGGCAGACGAATGATGCTCGCGTGCCGGCCGATCACATCGCCGCAATATTTGACGAGGTCTTCGAGCGTGTAGATGCTCGGCCCGCCAAGCTCGTAGGTCTTGCCGCTGGCCGCATCGAGATCGAGCACGTTGACGATCGCCTTCGCGACATCGCCGACGTAGACCGGCTGGAATTTCGCGTCCGGCATCGCAAGCGGGATCATCGGAAAAATGCGCTGCAAGAATGCGAACTTGTTAAGGAATTCGTCTTCCGGACCGAATACGACGGATGGCCGAAAAACTGTCCACGCGAGATTCGCCGCGTGCACCGCTTTCTCGCCGTCGCCCTTCGAGCGCGCGTACATGCTCGGGCCATTCGAGTCGGCGCCAAGGGCGCTCAGATGAATCAGCCGATGCACGCCCTTGCCCTCGCAAGCAGCGACGATCCGCGTTGGCAGTTCGACGTGCGCGCGTGCGAATTCCGGACCGTACGGCGTCCGGCGTTTGCCGTGCAGCGTGCCGACGAGATTGATCACGCAGTCTGTACCTTCGACAAAGCGCGCGAGTTGAACCGGATCGAACACATCGGTTTCGATCACGTCGATAGGAAGCAGTGTGAGATGGCGCGCGTTGTAGCGGCGCCGCGTGGCAATGCGCACGTCTTTGCCCATCTCAACGAGGGCGTTGACGAGATGGCTACCGATAAAACCGGAACCGCCGATGATCGCAATGGCTTTGTGTCGCATTTTCGACTCCCTGGTGGAAGCCGCGGCAACGGCTGGCGTGGCGCACCGCTGCCTCGAAGTGAGACAGCGGCGGCACGGCGCTTACGGTGCGATGTAACCCAGACGCGCCTTCAGCGATTGCGGACGGCCTTCGAACAATGCCGCGTAGTAGACCGTGTTGGACAGCACATTCTTCACGTAGTCGCGCGTTTCCTGGAAAGGAATCGCCTCGGCGAAGATCGCGCCTTCGACCGGATGCTGCAACGTCTGCCGCCAGTTGCGCGGACGGCCTGGCCCGGCGTTGTAACCCGCGGTGGCCAGCACGGCGGACCCGTCGAACTGATTGTAGATCATCGACAAGTAGTTCGTGCCGAGCAGGATGTTGGTGTTGATGTCGTTCATTTGCGCACGCGAAATCGGGCCGAGGCCAATCTTTTTGGCGACCAGTTGCGCAGTGCCCGGCATCAACTGCATCAGGCCGCTCGCGCCCACTTCCGAGCGTGCATTCATGATGAAGCGCGATTCCTGGCGAATCAGCCCGTAGGCCCATTCGACATCCAGCCCGTTCGACTGCGCATCGCGCTCGACGATGTCACGGAACGGCGACAGATAACGCAGCGAAAAATCGTGTTCCGTTTTCGTGCGGTCAGCCGTGTTGACGGCTCGGTCGTACAACTCGATACGGCGCGCGTATTCTGCGGCCGCGAGCAACTGACGGTCGCTCATGGTGCGCAGCGGCCAGTTCCATTCGCGATTGCCCTCGAGCCGCAGATTCAGCGCGTAGAAGCGCTGCGCCAGGTCGAAGCCCGGCGTATTGCCGGCCTGCTGCACTTCGGAATCGGTGACCGCGGTTTTCGGCGGCACGACGATCTTCTGCCCGAGTTCTTCAGCCGCCAGTTGGCCATAGAAGTTATAGCCCTGCGAGATGGACTCGAATTCCTGGTTGGCCGTGGTCGTGTCGCCCGCCTGCTTGAGCGCGCGCGCATGCCAATAGACCCACGACGGCTGATTGCGCAGCGCCACCGGCATCTGCTCGATCGACCAGCGCACCATGTTCCAGTCTCCCGCCAGCAGCGCGGTGCGCGTGCGCCATTCGTAGGCGGGGTTCGAGAGCGGCGCATTCGCCGACAACCTGTACCAGTCGGCGGCGCTCGGCATCTGCTTCGCGGCCGCTTGATACGCAATCGTGCCCCAGCCGATCGCGCGCTCCGGCGAATTCAGCGAAGGCGCGACGGACGCGAAAGTGGCCGCGGCCATAGCCGGATCGTTGCGGGCCATGCGTGTGATTGCGAGCAACGCGAGTTGATGCGATTGCAGATCGGGACCGACGCCGCGCGCGAGCAACAGCGGCGGCGTACTCGTGGCCTGCCCGAACAGCACCGGATCGGGCGCCTGGCTGCCGAGCGCGTCGACGAGCTTGCTGCCGGTATTCGTGTAGTTCTGTTCGTACGCGAGACGGATCTGTTGCCAGATGTCGTCGGTGCTGAACTGCTTGTTGACGCCGAGCACGGTAATCAGATCGACGCAACCGTCGCCGTACCATTTCGGATCGACGAGCAGCGCGCGCGCCGCGTCCGCGACATTCTCGCCGCGCGATGCACGCGATTCGAGCGCATAGCACTTGACCTGCGTATCGTCGTTCAACACGAAGCGCGCATATTGCTCGTCGAAGTTGCGCCAGTCGTGACGCGTGCCGAGCACCGTGAGGTAGTCGTTGCGCATGCGGTCGGCAATCGCCTGGCCGTCGTACTTCTGCAGGAACGCGAGCACCGGCGCATCAGGCGCGTCGACGCGCGCATGGCCGCTCGAATCGAAGAGTTGCGGCTTGATCTGGAAGTACTCCAGATACGAAGGCGCCGGATAACTCGGGATCATGCTCGCCAGCTGCGCTGCACGCGCAGCGTCGTTATTGCGGGCGGCCTCGCGCAACTGGACGAAGATCTGATCGTCGTTCGTAAGCTGCGAAATGGGAAGGGGCTTGACGGCTGACGCCGTGCTGCATGCGACAAGCGCTGCTGCGGCAAGCGCCAGACCGGCCGCGCGATATACTCGATAAAGACTTTTTGACATCGTTGTTTCTGGAGCGCGAATTGAACCCAAGCATAGCATGCAACCCTCAGGCGGAATCGAAAAAGGCGCTGCGTCGAATGCTATTGGAAGCGAGGCTACAAGCGGCTTCCGAGCCCACGAACAATGCCGCGCTCGGGCGCCGCATTCTCGATGCGCTCAAGCATTTCGACGCGAAAAGCGTGGGGTTCTACTGGCCGCTGGCGGGCGAATTCGATGCACGCGCAGCGATCTCGATCTGGCTCACCGGCAGTTCGCAGCGCGAAGCAAGTTTGCCCATCATCAAGGAGCGCGGGCTGCCGCTCGAGTTTCACGCATGGTCGCCGGATACGCCGATGAAGACGGGCCATCACAGGATCGCGGAGCCTACAACGGAACGCGTGGTGATTCCCGAGCTACTGCTTGTGCCCTGCGTGGGTTTCGATGCCGATGGCTACCGGCTCGGTTACGGTGGCGGCTACTACGACCGTACGCTCGCCGGCTGGCCGGGCGCGAGCAAACCGGTCACGGTGGGTATCGCGTATGAAGCCTGCCGCACGCCGGCATTGGAGCGTGAACCCCACGACATTCCGCTCGACATGATCGTCACCGAGACGGGCCTTCATGCGCGAGCTGTGGGCTAGATGCGTCTAATGCGCGATCAGCGCGGCGCCGCTTAGCGCGGCGTGCGCCGCCGGCGAGCGAGGGCTTGCATGCGCCCATTAAGCTCGTTGGATCCACGTGCGGACCCGCAACTCAGCGCCTCACATTCATAGCGACGCCGCTGCTCGCGCGGCCGTGTCGTACATCCCGGACGCATTGCGCATCAATTGGGCAGCGTCGCCGATCTGCTCGTTGGTGAGACCACTTTCCTTCAACGTCGAGATGAGGCAACTCTCGCGCACCTCGCGATACTTCAGGCACAGCGCGCGGCCCGCCTCGGTCGCCGAAAAGAACACTTCCTTGCCGGTCTTTTCGCTTTTTACATACCCTCTAGCTACGAGCTTCTTCAACGCATAGGTCGCGACGTGCGTGTCTTCGATATTGAGCACGAAGCAGATGTCGGCCAGCTTCTTGCGGCGCTCGCGATGACTCACGTGATGAAGCAAAGAGACTTCGATGGCGGTCATGTCCTTTTCCCCGGCAGCCGACATGCAGCGCACCATCCATCGGTTGAATGCGTTGCCGGCCATGATGAGCGCGTACTCGAGCTCTGATAGTTCCGCGCTCGTGTCGGATACGAGATGTTCCGACGAGACGATCTTGGTGGGATGCCGCGACATGTGAATTTCTCAGCAAACAGGAAGGAAGGTGTCGGGAGTGTACGACGAGCGGCCCCTTGCCGACGAGCCTGGCGAAAACTCTTATTGATAATTTGTCGATATTTTATTGACAATGTACGCTTCACACATCGCGTAAGCCGTCCACCGTTGTTCCGGGCGGCACGCAGTGCGGAACTCTTCGACTTCTTCGGGCCTTCAAGCCATGAGCCAACCCAAAATTTTTCCGCTCGGCGACGCCGCGCTGGTCTGCGAGGCGCCCCCGCCCGCAACGCTGGACTGCCAGCGCCGCGTGTGGGCGGCGGCCGCACTCGCGCGTGACTGGCCGCATGTGCTGGAGGTTGTGCCGGGCATGAACAATCTGACGCTCGTGTTCGACCCCGTCGAAGCCGACCGCGACGAACTGACAAGCCGCTTGCAAGAAGCCTGGCACGCGGCCAGCGAAGCGCCTGCGGCGGGCCGCGAAGTCGAAATCCCGGTTCAGTACGGCGGTGAGTTCGGCCCCGACCTGGGTGCAGTGGCGAACCACACAGGCTTGAGCGCGCGTGAGGTGATCGAGCGTCATTCGGGCGGCGAGTACGTGGTCTTTTTCCTCGGCTTTCAGCCTGGCTTCGCGTATATGGGAGGGCTTCAAGAGGCGCTCCATACACCGCGCCGCGCGTCGCCGAGGCTCGAAGTGCCGGCGGGTTCGGTCGGCATCGGCGGAGAACAGACGGGCATCTACCCGGCTACGTCGCCCGGCGGCTGGCAGCTGATCGGCCGCACGGAACTGCCGCTGTTCGATCCGACGCGCCGCCCGCCCTCCTTGTTGCAGCCGGGCGACCGCGTGCGTTTCACCATCGCGGGGATACACGCATGATCGACGTGATTCGCGCAGGTCTTTTGACCACGATTCAGGATCTCGGCCGTCACGGCCACCGGCACCTCGGCGTCGCGATGGGCGGGGCGCTCGACCGTCTGTCGCTCGAAGTCGGCAACCGGCTGGTGGGCAACCGGCCGGATGCCGCGGGTCTCGAAGTCACCTTCGGCCCCACTGTGCTGCGCTTTTTGCGCGCGACGCGGGTGGCCATCACCGGCACCGAGTTCGGCGCGACGCTCGACGGCAAGCCGGTCTACTCATGGTGGAGCCTGCCGGTGAAGGCCGGCCAGGAGCTCGTGCTGAATGCAGCGAAGCGCGGCATGCGCGGCTACGTGTGCATCGCGGGAGGCATCGACGTGTTGCCGATGCTCGGCTCGCGCAGCACCGACCTCGCCGGCCGCTTCGGCGGACTCGGCGGCCGGGCGCTGCGCGACGGCGACCGTCTGCCGGTCGGCGCGCCGCCGCAGCGCGGCCACGCCGGCTTCTCGGCCGAGGCGCCGGAATTCGGCGTGAAGGCGCCCGCGTGGTGCAAGTTCGTGCTCGTCGACGAACCACTGCGGCGCGGCCGTCATCCGAGCGGCGTGCCTTGGGCGGTGCCGATTCGCGTGCTGCGCGGCCCCGAGTACGACAGTTTCACGGAAGAAGCACACGAGTCGTTCTGGTCCGACGAGTGGCTCGTCACGCCGAACAGCAACCGCATGGGTTACCGGCTCGCCGGCAGCGAACTGAAACGCAAGGAGAAAGCCGATCTGCTGTCGCACGCGGTGCTGCCCGGCACGATTCAGGTGCCGCCGAACGGCCAGCCTATCGTGCTAATGAGCGATGCGCAGACCACCGGCGGCTACCCGAAGATCGGCGCGGTGATTCAGGCGGACTTGTGGAAGCTCGCGCAGGTACGCCTGAACGCGGCCGTGCGCTTCATCCCGACGACACCTTACGAGGCGCGCCAGGCTTTGCTGGAAGAGCGCACCTATTTGCGGCAAATCGACGCCGCCATTGCAATGCATGAAGAACGCTGCGCGCGGCAGATGGTCGCCACAGCGTTGTGACAATGGCCGCCCCCACCTAGCGCGTCGCGCCAGGCCGCGAGCGGGCAGAAAATTGGGGCGGCCCAGCGTTTTGTTGAGCGTAGAGGAACATCATGGAAATCGATTTGAACGCCGATCTGGGCGAAGGCTGCGGCTTCGACGAGGCGCTGCTCGACCTCGTCAGCTCCGCGAATATCGCGTGCGGCTGGCACGCGGGCGGCGCCAACGCGATGCGTGACTGCGTGCGTTGGGCGGTGCAGAAAGGCGTGTCGATTGGGGCGCATCCGAGCTTCAACGATCCGGAGAATTTCGGCCGCAAGGAGATGGACCTACCGGCGAACGAGATTTACGCGGGCGTGCTGTATCAGCTCGGCGCGCTGTCGGCAATCGCGCAGGCCGAGGGCGGACGCATCGCGCATGTCAAACCGCATGGCGCGCTGTACAACCAGGCCGCGCGCGATCCGAAGATCGCGGACGCGATCGTGTCGGCCGTGCACGATTTCGATCCGTCGGTGGCGGTGTTCGCGCTCGCCAATAGCGGGCTCGTGACGGCCGCGCGCAACGCGGGGCTGACCGCCATCGAAGAAGTATTCGCCGATCGCGGCTATCGCGCCGACGGCTCGCTCGTGCCGCGCAAGGAACCCGGCGCGCTGCTCGACGATGAAAACGAAGTACTCGAACGCACGCTTGCGATGGTGCGCGAGCAGCGGGTGCGCGCCGTCGACGGTCAATGGGTGCCGCTCCATGCGCAGACCATTTGCCTGCACGGCGACGGCCCGCATGCACTCGCGTTCGCGCGGCGTATCCGCAGCGCGCTGGAGCAGGCCGGCATCGACGTGCATGCGGCCGGCGCCGCAAGCGTCTGAAGGCACGCGCCGCCGCATCCCCCGTTATGCCCTGAACGCCCTGAACGCCCCGCTCGACGCGGGGCGTTCGCCAGGTGCGAGGCGCTTCACCGTACTTTGCAGTATCCGCAGTCGATTCATCGCAGTGAATGCCGTTGCAGTTTGCAGTTCGCAGTTGCAGTGCGTAGCAACGCGGCCATCAAGAGCCGCGGCAACAAGACGGCGCGCGGATCGCCACGCGCCGGCCCATGTTAGCCGTCACAAGCGGCGACGTTGAAACCTGTTTGGAGATCCAGATGCAGACAACAGTCAGTCTATGGCCGCTCATCGGCGTGGCCGTCATCATCGTTGGCTTTTTATTACGGTTCAATCCGATGCTGATCGTGGCGGTGGCCGCGATCATCACCGGCTTCGCCGCGCACTTCCCGCCCGAAAAAATCCTCGCCGAGATCGGCACCGGCTTCATCAAGACGCGCAACATCCCGTTGATCATTCTTCTGCCGCTCGCGGTAATCGGCCTGCTTGAACGGCATGGCCTGCGCGAGCGCGCGCAGACGTGGATCAGCGGCATCAGGGCCGCTACGGCCGGGCGCCTGTTGATCGTCTATCTGCTCGTGCGCGAACTCACCGCGGCCGTCGGCCTGACCGGGCTCGGCGGGCATCCGCAGATGGTGCGTCCGCTCATCGCGCCGATGGCCGAAGGCGCGACCGAAACGCGCTTCGGCAAGATCAGCGACGCGGTGCGCTTCAAGCTGCGCGCATTCTCGGCGGCAACGGATAACGTGGGCCTCTTTTTCGGCGAAGACATTTTCGTTGCATTCGGTGCGATCGTGCTGATGACCACTTTCCTGAAGGAAGCGGGCATTGTCGTCGAGCCGATTCACGTCGCCGTCTGGGGCATTCCCACTGCGATCTGCGCGTTCCTCATTCACGGCTTCCGCCTGTATCTGCTCGACCGCAAGCTCGACCGCGAATTGCGCGGCAACGCGAAAGCGGGCAACGCCGCCGTAACCCCGACGCCATCCGCCGCAGGAGACAAAGCATGACGCTCACGATTACCTATCTGTTCTGGTTGCTGGGCGTGGTGCTGCTGATCGTCGGCGGCATGATCGTCACCGATAAGAAACACCCGCGCCGTTTGACGGCCGGCGGCTTCTGGATTATCTACGCGCTGATCTTTCTGATCGGCGACAAGCTGCCGCCCGCCGTGGTCGGAGTCGCCGTGATCGTGATGGCGCTGATTGCCGGTTTCGGCGGCGTCACCGCAGGCAAGCCGAACGTGCTGTCGCTCGAAGCGCGCAAGGCGAGCGCCGCACGCCTTCGCAACAAGCTGTTCGTGCCCGCCTTGACGATTCCCGTGATCACCGTGATCGTCACGTTGTCAGCGAGCCACCTGGTATTCGGCGGCCTGCCGCTGATCGAAAAGGCCAACGTCACGTTGATCGGCTTCGGCATCGGCTGCGTAATCGCGCTCGCCATTGCCTGCGTGCTGACTCGCGACACCGTAGGCCAGTCGATGAAGGAAACGCGCCGTCTCGTCGACGCGCTCTCGTGGGCCGCCGTGCTGCCACAGATGCTCGGCATGCTCGGTCTCGTGTTTTCCGATGCGGGCGTCGGCAAAGCCGTGGCTCACGTGACGACGGCGTATATCAGCCTCGACTACCGCTTTATCGCGGTGGCCGTGTACTGCATCGGCATGGCGCTGTTCACGATGGTGATGGGCAACGGCTTCGCCGCGTTTCCGGTGATGACGGGCGGCGTCGGCGTGCCGATCCTGGTCGGCGTGTTCCACGGCAATCCGGCCGTGATGGTGGCAATCGGCATGTTCTCCGGCTACTGCGGCACGCTGATGACGCCGATGGCCGCGAACTTCAATATGGTGCCGGCGGCATTGCTCGAACTGCCGGATAAGAACGCGGTGATCAAGGTGCAGATACCGACCGCGCTGACCTTGCTGGTGGTGAACATCTTCCTGTTGAATTTCCTGATGTTCATGTAGAACGGTTCACGCAGAAAAAGCAGCAATTTCCGATGTGCCGCGCGACGTTTCCACGGCACATCGGCGAAGCACCTCAAACATGAAAAGCCTGCAAGGGAAATAGGATGCGTCCGATCGCCGGTCCATGGCACCGACCATAAGATGCTGGCGATCTCCCTTTCACGCGCGCCGGCGCGTGCAGCGTGCGCCGCCGGGCCCTTTCCGCAGGTTTTCATGGAACGTCAATCCCCGCGCACCGGCGCGCGTACCGCGCCGCCGTCCTCATCCAACGTCGTCGCGCTCGTCGAGGCCGCGCTCGACGCGCATCAGGCCGGCCGGCTCGACACGGCTGATTCGATCTACCGCGAAATCCTGGCGCTCGATCCGGCGAATTCGCAGGCTCTGCATTACTTCGGGGTACTGCACTATCAGCGCGGGCAACACGCGGACGCCGCCGCACTGATGAGCCACGCGCTCAAATACGATCGTCACGACGCCGCCTGCTGGAGCAACCGGGGCCTCGCCGCCGCCGCGCTCGGCCATCTCGACGAAGCCACCATCTGTTATGACCAGGCGCTACAGCTACAACCGGATTTCGCCGACGCGCGCAATAACTTCGGCGTCGCTTTGCAGGCGCAAGGCGCATTGAACGAGGCCGTCGAGCAATATCGGCTGGCGATCGCGGCCAACCCCGCACTGGTCGGCGCCCATCTGAATCTTGGCACGGTACTCGGCAAGCTGGGCCGTTTCGCGGAAGCGCTCGCGTGCTATCGCGACGCCTTGCAGGTCGATCCGGGCTCAGCGGAAGCGCACTTCAACTCGGGCAATGCGCACAACGCACACGGCGAGCACGAGGCGGCCATCGCCAGTTTCGAGCGCGCGCTCGCGCTGCGTCACGACTACGCAGAGGCGCACATCAATCTGGGCAGCGCGATCGGCAAGCGCGGCGACTATGCGGGCGCCGAGTCGCATTACCGGCGCGCGGTTGCGATCACGCCGAATCCGACCAACCTCGTGTGCCTCGGCGGTTCGCTCGGCGCGCAAGGACGGCTCGACGAAGAGGAGACGTTCTATCGCGAGGCATTGACGCGCGATCCGCACTACGCCGACGCGCATCAGAATCTTGCGTGGCTGCTGCTCAAGCGCGGCGACTTCAAACAGGGTTGGGCCGAGTTTGCGCTGCGCTGGCGCAAGAGCGATTACGAAGCGCTCGCGCTTCCCGGCGTGGCCGAATGGCGCGGCGAACCGCTCGATGGGCGTCGTTTGCTGATCGTCGGCGAGCAGGGTTTCGGCGATCACTTCCAGTTCCTGCGCTATGCGCAGATGCTGCACGAACGCGGCGCCACAGTGGATATCTGCGTGCGCGAGCCGTTGCTGCCGTTGGCCGGACGCGTGCCGGGCGTGCATCGCGCGTTCAGCGGCAAGCCGGAAGGCGAATACGACTTCTGGGTACCGATGATGAGCGTGCCCTCATGTGTCGGCACGGAGCTGTCCACCATTCCGGCCGACGTGCCGTATCTGTTCGCGGACGAAGCGAAAGTCAAAGCCTGGCACAAGAGACTGATAAAAACCGGCGCTGCGAACCGCAAAGCCGGCCTCGCATGGGCGGGCAGTCCGACGTTCGGCAACGACCGCTATCGGTCGATGGTGCTATCCGAACTGCACGCGCTCGCAGGCGTTGCGAAAGTGAGCTGGTATCCGTTGCAGAAGGGCCCGGCGCATGCGCAACTCGCAGATGCACCGCACGCATTTCGTGCACACGATTTCAGCGGCGAGCTGAACGACTTCGAGGACACCGCCGCACTGATCATGAACCTCGATCTGGTGATCGCTGTCGATACGGGCGTCGCGCATCTGGCCGGCGCGCTCGGCAAGCCGGTGTGGCTGCTGCTGCCCGCTAATTCGGATTGGCGCTGGCTCGAAGCGCGCAGCGATTCGCCGTGGTATCCGGGCATGCGGCTGTTCCGGCAGAAGGTGCTGGGCGACTGGGCAGGAGTGGTGACGGAAGTGATGCAAGCTTTGCAACAGAGAAAACTCTGACTAAGCACCGCGTTGTGCGGCCTTTGACGAACTTTCGCGCGCGCAGGCACGCCGGATCAAAAGGCTGCGCGACCGCGCCGAGCCTCACCCCGCCTCCACCACAAACCCATGCTGCCGCAAAAGCTGCAAAACGCCTTTGCGGCCACCGAGATGCAACGCGCCAATCGCCACGAACACCGGCTTATTCGGCCCGGCGATCAGCAGCATCCGCGAGACGAAGCGCCGGTTCCGCTCGTAGACGATCCGGTTGTCGATCGAGTTGGACACGCGCTTGTCGCGCGCCAGCTTTTCGGTTTTCGCGGCCTCCCACGCGGCGATCGCATCGGCATCGCCCACGCGCCACAGGCGGTGCAAGGTCCGCACATCCTCGACGTTTTGCGCGGGCGTCTGCATCAGATCCTGCGCGAGCATTTCGCGTTGCTGCGCAAGCGAGAGCCCTGTGAAGGCGCGCATCTGCTGGGCAAGCGTTTCAAGCCCGACAATTTTGCCCCGCGTGCGCAAATAAACGTTTTGCAATTGCGCTTCGGTGCCGTACTCGGTCTGCAAGCCGGCGCTGAGCGAATCGTACGTTTCGACCAGCAGCGAGGCGAGCCACGGCCGCATCTTCTTGATCTCATCCAGCGCTGCGGGATTGCCGCGCAGACGAAACGCGAGCTTGCGCCACAGCGGCTCGGGCAAGAGGCCAGGCAGACAGTCGCGGCGGCATACGCCGTACTTCGAGACATCGTCTTGCGAGACCAGTAGCTCGTCCGGCGAGAGTTCCAGCGCGAGAGTCGGCGACGCCGCCAACGCCCCCATGATCGGCGGACGAAATGGCTGAGCCGGCGGGTAATCGGCGGGATCGCCGACGTGCAGCGTGCCCAGCACGTAGATGGTGGTCGTGCCGCGCGTCGCGACATAGAACGGCATACGCGCCGGTTGCAGACGCACCGGGCCGCTCGCTGTCGTGCCAGGCGTGGCGGGCGGCGGATTGAAGCCCGGCAGCGCGGCGCGTGGCTGAGCCGGCGCGTGCGGCACCGGCAATGCCGGACGCGCACCTTGCGCGGTTGAATTGACGCCAGCAGCAGGTGTATTGGCCGCGGCGCCGGCGGCATGCGCGATGCCGACTAGTCCCGCGGACAAATACAAAACGGAACAAACGCCGACGAGCGCGGCACCGGTCAGTGCGCGCGCCCGCAAGCGTCGCGTGAAGGCAGCGCGGCGGCCGCCATCACGCGAGCGGCGCGCAAGACGACGCGCCGCCAGCGCATCAGGCATCCACGTCCCCCACCTCCTCGGCGCGGTGACACGACACCTGACGGCCATCCACTTCACGCAGCTTCGGCTCCTCGCTGCGGCAACGGTCGATCACGTACGGGCAGCGCAGATGGAACGTGCAGCCCGACGGCGGATTCAGCGGCGACGGCATTTCACCTTGCAGCTTGATCTTGATGGTGCGATCCGCCTCGAAGATGGACGGCGTCGCCGACATCAACGCGCGCGTATACGGATGCCGCGGCTTCGAGAAAATCCGCTGCTTGTCGCCGAGTTCCGCGATGCCGCCGAAGTACATCACCATCACATCGTCGGCGATATGCTCGACGACCGAGAGGTTGTGCGAGATGAACACGTAGCTCGTCTTGAACTGCTCCTGCAGATCCATGAACAGGTTCAGGATCTGCGCCTGGATCGACACGTCCAGCGCGGACACAGGTTCATCCGCAACGACAATCTGCGGATCGAGAATCATCGCGCGCGCAATCGCCACGCGCTGACGCTGACCGCCCGAGAACATATGCGGATAGCGCTTTGCGTGCTCGGGACGCAGGCCGACCGTGCGCATCATCTGCGCGATGCGTTCGGCGCGCTGCGTCGCAGTCAGTTGCGAGTTGATCGCGAGCGGTTCGCCGAGCGTCTGCTCGACGGTCTTGCGCGGATTGAGCGACGCAAACGGGTTCTGAAACACCATCTGCACGCGCCGCCGCAGCGCCGCGATTTTCGCGTGATCGGCACCGGCCACATCTTCACCGTCGATCAGCAAGCGGCCCGCGCTGGGCGACTCGATCATGGTGAGCTGACGTGCGAGCGTCGACTTGCCGCAGCCGGATTCGCCGACCACGGCGAGCGTCTTGCCGCGTTCGAGTGCAAAGGACACACCGTTGAGCGCCTTCACCGTGCCCGTGGCGAACATGCCGCGTTTCACCGTGTAGTAACGCGCGAGCTTGTCGGCGACCAACACGTGATCGCCCGCATGGTCCGACTGGCGCCGCGTTTCGAGTACTGCGTTCATCGTGCGCCTCCATGAGTGTGAACGTTCGCGTCGCCGGCGAGGTTCAGCGGTTTGATGCAGCGCACGCGCGCCACGTCGGCGTGGCCTTGCATGGGCGCGAGCGCGGGCCGTCCCTTGTTGCAGTCGTCCACCATGTACTTGCAGCGCGGCGCGAAAAGACATCCTTTCGGACGATCGTCACGCCCCGGCACCATGCCCGGCAATGCAGCGAGCCGCACGGCGCCCACGTTATGCTCGGGAATCGCGGCCAGCAACGCTTCCGTGTACGGATGATGCGGCGCGGCGAAGATGTCCGGCACCTTGTTCGTTTCGATCACTTCTCCAGCGTACATGACCGCGACGCGCTGCGCGACCTCAGACACCACCGCGAGATCGTGCGAGATCAACACGAGCGCCATGCCGCGCTCTTTCTGCAAGCGCATCAGCAGTTCCATGATCTGCGCCTGGATCGTCACGTCGAGCGCGGTGGTCGGTTCGTCGGCGATCAGCAGTTTCGGGTTGCAGGCAATGGCCATTGCGATCATCACGCGCTGGTTCATGCCGCCCGACATCTGATGCGGAAACGAGCCGATGCGGCCTTTCGGATCGGGAATGCCGACCTGGTCGAGCAGTTCGAGCGCGCGTTTGTCGAGCGCGCTGCCGCGCAGGCCTTCGTGCAGCTTCAGCACTTCCTTGATCTGATAGCCGACCGTGTAGCTCGGATTCAGACTGGTCAGCGCGTCCTGAAACACCATCGCGATGTCTTTGCCGATGATCTTGCGGCGTTCCTTCGCCGATGCTTTCAGCAGATCGTGGCCGCTGAACGTGATTTCGTCGGCCGTGACCTTGCCGGGCGCGTCGATGAGGCCCATCAGCGCCATCATCGTCACGCTCTTGCCCGAGCCCGATTCGCCGACGACGCCGAGCACTTCGCCCGGCGCAACATCGAGGTTGATCCGGTCGACAGCGGGCAGTCCGTTGAAGTTCACCGCCAGATTGCGGATGGTCAGTAGGTTATTGCTCATTTATGCCATCCGTTTGAGTTTCGGATCGAGTGCGTCGCGCAGCCCGTCGCCGAGCAGATTGATGGCAAGCACCGAGACCAGGATGGACAAACCGGGCATGGTGACGATCCACCATGCGCTGTCGATGTAATCGCGCGCCGAGGCCAGCATCGCGCCCCACTCAGCCGACGGCGGTTGGACGCCGAGGCCGAGGAAACCGAGCGCGGCCGCATCGAGAATCGCCGACGAGAAACCGAGCGTGGCTTGCACGATCAGCGGCGCGGTGCAGTTTGGCAGCACTTGCGAGAACATCAGGCGCAACGTGCCGGCGCCCGCGACCCGCGAAGCCGTCACGTATTCCTTCTGCAACTCGCCTTGGGCCGACGCGCGCGTCAAACGCACGTAACCCGGCAGCGCGACGATTGCGATTGCCAGCATCGTATTGACGAGACCCGGACCGATGATCGCGACGACCGCCACCGCGAGCAGCAGCGACGGCAGCGCGAGCAGCACGTCCATGATGCGCATGATCGGCGTGTCGGCCCACTTCTCGAAGAATGCCGCGATGAGCCCGAGCACGATGCCCGGAATCAGCGCGAGCACCACCGAGACGAAGCCGATCCAGAACGATAGGCGCGCGCCGTACATCAGACGCGAGAGGATGTCGCGGCCGGCTTCATCGGTGCCGAGAACGAAGCGCCAGTTGCCGCCTTCGAGCCACGCGGGCGGAATCTTCACGAAGTCGCGGTACTGCTCGATCGGACTATGCGGCGCGATGAGCGGCGCGAAAATCGCCACGACGATCAGCAGCAATACGACGATGCCGGCGCCGACCGCGCCACGGTTACGCGAAAAGTTCGCCCAGAATTCGCGGGCGGCGATAGCGCGGCCGCTGGGCGGCGTGACTGCTGTGGGGACTGTGTTTTGTATGTCTGCCATCGTCATGCCTCCGGCCGAGCCGCCTCAAGGGAGGCACGCGCCCCTTCGGGGGGCAGCGAACGTAAGTGAGCGTGGGGGTTCATGTCCTTACCTCGTATGGCGAATGCGCGGGTTGAGCACGCCGTATAACAGATCGACGACGAGGTTCACGATAATCACCAACGTGGCGATCATCAGAATACCGCCCTGCACCACCGGATAATCGCGTCGTCCGATCGCGTCGATCAGCCACTTGCCGATACCCGGCCACGAAAAAAGCGTCTCCGTCAGCACCGCGCCCGCGAGCAACGTGCCGATCTGCAAACCGATCACCGTCACGACCGGAATCAGCGCATTGCGCAATGCATGCACGACGATCACACGCCCCGGCGACAGACCCTTGGCGCGCGCCGTGCGAATGTAGTCCTCACGCAGCACTTCGAGCATCGACGAACGCGTCATGCGCGCGACGACCGCGAGCGGAATCGTGCCGAGCACAATCGCCGGCAGAATGAGATGGCTCAGTGCAGACTTGAACGCGCCTTCGTCGGTGGACATCATTGCGTCGATCAGCATGAAGCCGGTCACGTGCGGAATGTCGTATTCCACCGCAATGCGGCCCGACACCGGCGTCCAGCCGAGCTTGACCGAGAACACCATGATGAGGATCAAGCCCCACCAGAAGATCGGCATCGAATAGCCGGTCAGCGCCGTGCCCATCACACCGTGATCGACCGCCGTGCCGCGCCTGAGCGCCGCGAACACGCCCGCCGGCAGGCCGACGATCAACGCAAATAGCATCGCGCAAATCGACAGTTCCACGGTGGCGGGGAAGCGGGCGAGAAATTCGCCCATGACGCTGGTGTTGGTGATGATGGAGGTGCCGAGGTCGCCATGCACCGCGCGGCCAATGTAATGGACGTACTGCATCGGCAAAGGTTCGTCGAGTCCTAGCCGGTGCATAGCTGCGGCATGCATCGCCGGATCGACGCCGCGCTCGCCCATCATCACTTCGATGGGGTCGCCCGGTATCAGGTGAATCAGCGCGAATGCAAGGATCGTGATGCCGATGAACGTCGGTATCACCATGCCTATGCGGCGCAAAACAAAGCGGAACATGGTTCGTCCCTATGGTCTTGATGAAGAAAAAACGCAACCGGCGACGAGGGCTCGTGACCCCGGTCGCCGGACCATTTCGACCAGTTTTCTAACCGTGCGAAAAGCGTACTGCGCGAATTTACGACTTGCCTGACGCAATATCGGGCGCCTTACTTGACGCTGACGCCGTCGAAGCGAGCATAGCCGAGCGGCTCGATACGCATGTCGACCACCTTCTTGCTGACAGGCTGGTAGACCGTCGAATGAGCGATCGGCGAGAACGGCAGTTGCTGCGCGAAGATCTGTTGCGCCTGCATGTATGCCGTGGTGCGCGCGCCCTGGTCGGACGTCGAGCGGCCTTTCTGGATCAGATCGTCAAACGGCTTGTAGCACCACTTCGAGAAGTTGTTGCCATTCACCGCCTCGCAGCCGAGCAGCGTGCCGAGCCAGTTGTCCGGATCGCCATTGTCGCCGGTCCAGCCGATCAGCATCGTGTCGTCCTCGCCTGCGTGGGCGCGCTTGATGTACTCACCCCATTCGTACGTGACGATCTTCGCCTTCACGCCGATCTTGGCCCAGTCGGCCTGGATCATTTCCGCCATGAGGCGCGCGTTCGGGTTGTATGCGCGTTGCACTGGCATTGCCCACAGCGTGATGTCGAAGCCGTTCGGATAGCCGGCCTTGGCGAGCAGCGCCTTGGCTTTATCGGTGCTGTACGACGCGCTCTTCAGGTTCTTGTCATACGACCATTGCGTCGGCGGCATCGGGTTCGTGGCGGCCTGGCCCGCGCCCTGGTACACCGAGTCGATGATCGCCTTCTTGTTGATCGCCATGTCGAGCGCCTGACGCACTTCGACCTTGTCCACCGGCTTATGCGTCACGTTGTACGCGAGATAACCCAGGTTGAAGCCGGGCTGCGACGGCATGGCGAGATTCGATTCGGCCTTCAGCGGCGCGATGTCGGCCGGACGCGGATAGCTCATCACCTGGCATTCGTCACGCTTTAACTTCTGTACGCGTACGCCGGCGTCCGGAGTAATCGAGAAGATCAGCTTCGAAACCTTGACCGCGTTCGGCTTCCAGTAATCGGGATTGCCGTCGAAACGGATGGTCGCGTCTTTCGTATAGCTGCGGAAGATGAACGGACCCGTGCCGACCGGGAACTGGTTGATGTCGGCGGCCTTGCCCGCCTTCAGCAACTGATCGCCATATTCAGCCGACAGGATCGACGCGTACTCCATTGCCATGTTTTGGATGAACGGCGCGTTGACTTCCTTCAGCGTGAACTTGACCGTGTACGGGTCGACCTTTTCGACCTTCGTGATCAGCTTGTCGAGACCCATGTCCGTGAAGTACGGGAACTGCACCGGGTAGGCCTTGCGGAACGGCTGATTCGTGTCGAGCATGCGCTCGAACGTGAAGACGACGTCGTCCGCATTGAATTCGCGCGTCGGCTTGAAGAACGACGTGGTCTGGAACTTCACGCCATGACGCAGATGGAACGTGTACGTCTTGCCGTCAGCGGAGACATCCCACTTTTCCGCGAGGCCCGGCTCGACCTTGGTGCCGCCGCGCTCGAACTCGACGAGGCGGTTATAGACGGTGAACGTATTGGCCGTGAAATCGGTGCCCGTGGTGTATTGGGCCGGATCGAAACCCGCGGGGCTGCCTTCTGAGCAGTAAACGAGTGTCTTGTTCGGTATCTCGGCGCGCGCGCTGTTCGCGCCCACCAGCGATGCCGCTGCAGCTGCGACGAGCGTCGTAACACGCGCGGCGCGCAACAGGTTGTTTTGCTTCATGTTTCCTCCAGGTTCGGGGCTGGCTGACGCCAGCGTAGCGCGATATTACTGAGCTTTCCCCGGTGTCACAAGCGGAGGAAATTATCGGCGACGCCGCCGCCGGCGCGCCTGCACGGGCAGTTCGGCGTTCGGCCTGCCGATCGGTCCGGCGCGAAATCAAACCCGGCGCGCATAAGCTGCACGACGCAAGCGCAGCGGATATCAGGCGGGTTCTTTCGAAAGTCTTTCAGAGCGGGGCATTCAGGCGATTCGCTTTGAATTGACGGAACCAGCTTTGGTGGGGGGCCTAGGGCAACAAAGAAGAAACGGCTCACCAGGCCCGCCGCGCCTGCTTCGCGCGGCGTCCTGGCAAGCACGAGCGGAAGCTGGATCTTCAGCCAGCAACAACGTAGTTCAGCCGCCCAACCGCTCGCAAATCGCCCGGGTCGCCGCAGCGCCGTTAAGCGTATAGAAGTGCAAACCAGGCACCTTCGCGTCGACCAGACGCTTGCATAGGTCCGTCACCACGTCGAGCCCGAACGCGCGGATCGACTCGCGGTCGTCGCCGAAACTCTCCAGCCGGCGCGCGATCCAGCGCGGCACTTCCGCGCCGCACATCTCCGAAAAGCGCATCAGTTGCGAGAAGTTCGTGATCGGCATGATGCCCGGCACGATCGGCACGTCCACGCCGAGCTTCCTGGCATCGTCGACGAAACGGAAGTACGCGTCCGCATTGAAGAAGTACTGCGTGATCGCGGAATTGGCGCCGGCCTTTACCTTGCGGGCAAAGTTTTCCAGATCGTGACGCGGCGAGCGCGACTGCGGGTGATACTCCGGATAGCCCGCCACCTCGATCCAGAACCAGTCGCCGAACTCGGCACGGATAAAGCTCACCAGTTCCGACGCATAACGCAACTCGCCGACTTCGCCCATACCGGACGGCAGATCGCCACGCAGCGCGACGATATGGCGAATGCCATGCGCGCGGTACTCGTTGAGAATCGCGCGAAGGCTCTCTTTTGACGAGCCGATGCACGACAGATGCGGCGCCGCCTCGAGCCCCTCCTTCGCCATATCGACGACGGTATCGAGCGTGCCCTGTTGCGTCGAGCCTCCCGCGCCAAACGTGACAGACACGAATTTGGGCTTGAGCAAAGCGAGTTGCGCACGCGTGGCGCGCAGCTTGTCGACGCCTTCCTGCGTTTTCGGCGGGAAGAATTCGAATGAAAGTTCGATCGGGTTCATGGTTCAGTATGTCAACCGAGACTGCGGTTGCCGAAAATAAGCGCGGACAGCAGCCACGAAACGATGCTGTACAGAATCGAGCCGAAGAACGCCGACCAGAACCCCGACACTTCGAAACCCTTCAGCAGCGACGCGCACAGCCAGAAGCAGAGCGCATTAACCACCAGAATGAAGAGCCCGAGCGTGACAATCGTGACAGGCAGCGTCAACAGGATCAGCACGGGTCGCAGCACCGTGTTGATCAGTCCGAGCACGACCGCGACGATCAATGCCGTGCCGAAGCTGCGGATATGAATCGACGGAACGAGGTAGGTGATGATCAGGAGCGCGAGCGCATTGATCAGCCAGGTCAGCAGCACGGTCATGTAAAGCTCCTTGCAGGCAGGATGTCCGTTGAACGAAAGGAGGCGGGCATGGCGAGCAAAGCGGCGCTTGCGCGCCGCCCCGTCGTCACACCACCATGCTTCGAGGACACCCTCGCGCTTGGCGCGCAAAGGGCGTCCTGCCACGCATGCGCTTAGTAGCGGTAGTGGTTCGGCTTGAACGGACCGTTCTTGTCGACGCCGATGTAGCCCGCTTGCGCGTCCGACAGCACGGTCAGGTTCGCGCCGATACGCGCCAGATGCAGACGCGCAACCTTCTCGTCCAGATGCTTTGGCAGCACGTACACGCGGTTCTCGTACTTCGCGCCTTGCGTGAACAGTTCGATCTGCGCAAGCGTCTGGTTCGTGAACGAGTTCGACATCACGAACGACGGGTGACCCGTCGCGCAGCCCAGGTTCACGAGACGGCCTTCGGCCAGCAGAATCACGCGCTTGCCGTCCGGGAAAATGATGTGGTCGACTTGCGGCTTGATGTTGTCCCACTGGTATTGGCGCGTCGACGCCACGTCGATTTCCGAATCGAAGTGACCGATGTTGCAGACGATCGCGTTGTGGCGCATCGCCTTCATGTGATCGTGGTTGATCACGTGGTAATTGCCGGTTGCCGTCACGAAGATGTCGGCCTTGTCAGCCGCGTATTCCATCGTCACGACGCGGTAGCCTTCCATCGCAGCCTGCAATGCGCAGATGGGATCGATTTCCGTGACCCACACTGTCGCGCCCAGACCGCGCAGCGATTGCGCGCAGCCTTTGCCCACGTCGCCGTAACCTGCAATCACCGCGATCTTGCCCGCGATCATCACGTCGGTCGCGCGCTTGATGCCGTCGACGAGCGACTCGCGGCAGCCATACAGGTTGTCGAACTTCGACTTGGTGACCGAGTCGTTGACGTTGATGGCCGGGAACGGCAGGCGGCCTTCCTTTTCCATCTGATACAGACGATGCACGCCGGTCGTAGTTTCTTCCGTCACGCCCTTGATATGCGCGAGACGCGTGGAGTACCACGTCGGGTCGGCATCGAGGTGACGCTCGATCGACTTGTACAGCGCGACTTCTTCCTCGTTGGTCGGCTTGGCGATCACCGAGCGGTCTTTCTCAGCTTTCGAGCCGAGGATCAGCAGCAACGTCGCGTCGCCGCCGTCGTCGAGAATCATGTTGGCGAACTCGCCGTTCGGCCATTCGAAAATGCGGTGCGAGAACTCCCAGTATTCGTCGAGCGACTCGCCCTTGAACGCGAACACCGGCGTGCCGGCCTTGGCGATAGCGGCGGCCGCGTGATCCTGCGTCGAGAAGATGTTGCACGAAGCCCAGCGCACGTCCGCGCCGAGCGCGGTCAGCGTTTCGATCAGCACGCCGGTCTGGATCGTCATGTGCAGCGAACCTGCGATGCGCGCGCCCTTCAGCGGCTGCTGCGCCTTGTACTCGTCACGCGTTTGCATGAGACCGGGCATTTCCGTCTCTGCAATGGTGAGTTCCTTGCGGCCCCAGTCGGCAAGCGACATGTCGGCAACGATGTAGTCCTGGGAAGCTTGGGAATCGATAACTGCGGCGTTCATCACGCCCTCCTTTCTAAGTAGTGACTAGAAATTTGACGTGAGCGCGGTTCGATGCGGTGGATGGGAAAGCGCTATGCGCATCCTGGCCCTCCGATTGAAGCCTCCGAGCCTGGCGGGCGGCCGGCGAATATGCTGATTCGCGGTACCCGTCGCAACGCTCCTCGAAGACGAACGGCGATTGTAGCAAATCGAGATGGCTTCCGGGCGCGCGATGGGTTTGCGGCGGCGTACGGCGCGGCTTGTTGGACTTGCTTGTCGGAGGCTTCTGTCGGGCCTTCCGGATGACTCATGCCGCAGCCGCGCCGCCCACCGCTTGCGCGGGAGCTTCCGCGGTCATCTGCGCGTTGTGCAACTGGATGACGCCCGCAATCGCCCTATCGAGGAACTGCCGGGAAAAGCGGAAAGCATCGTCGACGTCGGCGGGATCCGGCGTCAGCCAGCCGAATGCAATGCGGAAATAGCGTTCCGCATGAATGCCCGGGTGGTAATGCATGCGCACGCGCTTCGCGTCCGCCAGCCGCGGATTGCCGAAAAGCTCGCGCAGCGCCCACGAGAACGCGCCGTCTTCGCCGCCGATACGGCGAAAGGTTTCGTCCATCGGAAAGCCGCCGAGCGCCCCGTACACCGCCCGCCGCACGACGAGACTGCTCGGCACCGTATTGCTGAGCGTCTCGGCATGGTGCGCGAAGTCCGGGTGGCTGGTGATCTCGATCGGGAAATCGACGTATTCGACGTCGAGCCGCACCGACACCTGCTTCGGGTTTTGCGCGAGGAATGCGCTTGTCGCTGCCAACGCGCCTGGCTGGTATTCATCGTCGGCGTCGAGGAAGGCGAGCAGATCGTGCGACGCGTGCAGCGCGCCCCAATTGCGCGCCTGCGCTGCGCCGCCATTGCAGGGCATGCGCAGCAGACCGATGCGGGAGTCCGAGCGCGCGTATTGAAAGACGAGATCGGCGGAGGTATCGGTCGAACCATCATCCACGACGATGATCTGCGCCGCCTCCGGCTGAAGTCGGCAGCTTTCGAGCGCGCGAGCGAGTGTCGAGGCGCCGTTGTAGCAGGGAACAACAATGCAGATGGCAGAAGTTGGCGTCATGAGGGTAGGCGGCGGCAGGCGCGGCAAAAACTGACGATGGTAGCGCGCGAGACAGAACACTGATCTCAATATATAGGGCGCGGTTTGCGCGGAGTCCAAAAGCCGCCTCGTCGCCCTCGTCGCCCTCGTCGCCCTCGTCGCCCTCGTCGCCCTCGTCGCCTCGTCGCCATAAATAGCATGACTTACAATCGGCCGATTCATTCCAATATGGAATCTGGAGCCGATCGTGGAACTGCGTGCGCTGCGCTATTTCGTCGAAGTCGTTCGTCAGCAGAGCTTCACTGTCGCCGCCGAGCAGATGTTCGTCACCCAACCGACCATCAGCAAGATGGTGAAGTCGCTCGAAGACGAGATCGGCTCGCCACTGCTGCTGCGCGACGGCCGCCAGATGGTGCTGACCGACGCGGGCCGCATCGTCTATCAACGCGGGCAAGAGGTGCTCGCCGCGCACGCGCAGTTGCAAGCCGAACTGAACGACCTCGGCACGCTTGGTCAGGGCGAGCTCACCATCGGTATTCCGCCGATGGGCGGCTCGCTCTTTACGCCCGCCATCGCGACGTTCCGCCAGCGCTATCCGAAGATCGAACTCAAGCTGTTCGAGCAGGGCTCGCGCGCGATCGAGACCGCGCTGATCAACGGTGAACTGGAACTCGGGGGCGTGCTCCAGCCGGTGGATCCCGAAAATATCGACGTGCTGCCGATCACTCGCCAGTTGCTCTGGCTCGTCGCGCGCACCGGCTCGCGCTGGGACGAGCTTCGCGAAGTGCCGCTCGCCCAGCTCGCCAACGAGCCGTTCGTGTTCTACGGCGAAAGCCTCGCGCTCAATGACGTCGTGCTCAGCGCCTGCCGCGCGGCGGGATTCGCGCCGACTATCGTCGGGCGCAGCGGGCATTGGGATTTCATGGCGGCGCTCGTGCTTGCCGGCGTCGGCATCGCGCTGCTGCCCGCGCCCTATTGCCGGCGGCTCGATGCCGCGCAGTTCACCTGCCGGCCGGTGGTCGAGCCGGAGATTCCCTGGGAAATGGCGATTGGCTGGCGCCGCGACGGCTACCTGTCGCATGCCGCGCGCGCGTGGCTCGACGTGGCCCGCGAGACGCTGCCCGGCCGGGCTGGCGACGACCTGATGCTCGGCCTGACGGGCATCGCAGCGCCGCTCAACATACCGCGGCCGGAATGACAACATGCCGCCCGGCGACCCGGACGGCATGTTTTTCCCACGCGCAGGAACAACGGCCCTACTGCTGCGTGATGAACTCGATCCGGCGATTGGCGAAGCGGCCGCTCATCGTGTCGTTGCTTGCAACAGGATGTGCCTGGCCATAGCCCTGGGCGCTCAGCGAGTCCGCTGGAACACCCATTCCGACAAGGTACGAACGAACCGCCTGGGCGCGCTGCTTCGACAGTTGCAGGTTAGCCTGCTCGCCGCCCACGTTATCCGAGTATCCCGCCACTTCGAGCTTCACCGTGCGCCCGTTGCGCGCACACGCGTTCAGCACGCGCGCCGACTGGTTCAGGTCTTCCACTGCCGATGTCGGCACATGCGCGCTCGCGCTCGTGAAATTGATCACCTGCAGGTTCAGCACCTTGGCGACATCGGCTGCGGCGCAAGTAGCGTTGGGCGCGAGTAGCCCCTGGATCGCACTGCGAAAATTTGCGGTTGCCTGCTGGAGTGCGCTCTGCACGTCGAATGTGCCGATCTCGTAGGACGGACCGAACAGCGATTTCAGCGTGTTCAGCCAGCCGAGCTTTGCATTGGCGGCGGCGCCGCTCAGGTCGACATGTGCGCCGTCCAATCTGAGTTCCGCGCCCGGCACGCTCATCAGCGGGACCAGGCCGTCGAGGCTGGCGAGCCAGCCGGCCGGCTTCGTAGCTGGATCGACGGCAATATTCGCGGCGTAGTGGTACTGGCCGAGGCGCTTCGTCAGTTCATCGATCAGCCGAGTTTTTTCGGCTTCGCTGCCGACCGTCGCGGTGAGTGTCGGCTTGCCGCTTTCACCGACGATAAAAGCAAGCTGACTGTCTTTCGTCGGGGCGGCGGCCACGCCTGGCTGACGTGCGAGACTAGTGGTGCTGGTAGCGCTATTAGCGCTTGGGGTGCTTGCGGCATTTCCGGCACTTGCGGCGCTTACGGCGCTTGCGGCGCTCACACCGCTCGCCGAAGAAGGAACCGGAGCAGGAGCAGAAGAAGCTAACGAAGCCGAAGAAGGAACCGGAGCCGACGCCCCAGCCGCCAGCGCCGAACTCGCCGCATCAAGGCCGGCCACCACTCGCGCTGCAGTGGATGCTGCGGCATTGCTCGCCGCAGCAACTGCGGTGAGTTCACTTGACGCCTCGACCGGCGCCGATGCCGCCTGCGCGGCGACACCATGTTCAGCACCTTGGCTGGCCGCCCGGTCTCCGCCCCATAGCCCGCGCGGGAAGCCGCCCGGAAACAGATACACGAGCAGCATCGCGGCCGCGATGATCGCCAGCAGCGGCCACCACAGCCACGCGTGCGAGCGGCGTTTTTCGCGGACCACCGCGTCAGCCGGTACCTGGACCGCGGCAGTGACTTCGGGTGTGGGCGTTGCCGTTGGCGTGGGTTGCTCGATATGTGCCGACACGGCCTTCAGCTGCGCGAGCACGCTGCCGGCGAAAGCACCAACGCCGCCCAAGCCGAGCGCCGCAAGCAGGCGGTCGTTCAGATACGGTGCGATGAGCGGCATCTGGTGGCTCAACAGCGCCGGCAATTGAGCGACGCTGCCCTGGCTCCCGAGCAGTTGCTGTTTCAGCACGCCCACCATGGTTGCGCCGACAATGCCCGTGATCGCATGCGTAGCGTGCGCCGGCACGCCGGTTTGCGCGGCGAGTTCGTCGCTGAGCGATTCGGCGCGACGGTCCAGCGAACGTTCGAGCAAACCGCGCCCTGCGCCTTCCAGTTCGCTGACGCCGCCGGTACTCGCTGTCAGATACGGCAACTGCTCAGCGATTCTCGCGTTGACATCGGGCGAGGTGACGGTGGCGAACAGCGAGCGTGCGCCTTCGAGCGTGGCAGCCTTTTGCATCAAACCGGCGAGCAGCGCGGGCGCTGCCGCGCTCATCACCGAGCGCGCCGCCTCGGGCGGCAAGCCGATGCGCGCTCCCAACTGCCCGACCACTTCGTCCGTCAACGCGGATTGAATTGCGTGAATCAAATCGATGCTCATGCCTTCGCTTCCTTGAGTTCCCGGATTCGCCACCTGACGCGCCCGCACTTTGCGCGGCGATTATAGGCAGCGGGAGATCTCATAAACCGAATGGCACAATTTATGACGATTTAGACGACGTTCGGCCAACTTATCTCTATTTGAGGTCGAAAAGCCGTCGCTTTGCCTTCGGCCAAGGCAACGCCCAGCCGTGCTTTCAAGCGGCATTGGCCGCGGGCGCCACGGTTATCGCCGCCTCTGCCGACGCCACGCCATGCGGCTCGCGACGGGCCGCCGCGATCAGTTCAGCCGCGCGTTCGCCGATCATCACCGTCGGCGAATTCGTATTGCCGCCGATCAGCGTCGGCATCACCGATGCATCGACGATCCGTAGTCCCGTGACGCCTCGCACGCGCAATTGCGGATCGACAACGGAATCTGGGTCGCCGCCCATCCGGCAGGTCGCGACCGGGTGATAAATCGTGTCGGCATGCCGGGCGATGGTCTCGCGCAATTGCGCATCCGTCTGGCCCGGCCGCGTATATAGCTCACGACCTCCGTGCAGCGCGAGCGATGGCGCGTCGAGAATGCGCCGCGCCATGCGCACGCCTTCCACTAGCAGGTCGAGGTCGCGCGAATCGCTGAAAAAACGCGGATCTATCACCGGCGCGGCACGCGCATCGGCGCTGGCGAGCGTTACGCTGCCGCGGCTAAAGGGCCGCAGCACGCACACATGCAGCGAATAGCCGTGACCCCAATGCATATGACGGTTGTGGTCGTCGACGAGCGCCGCGCAGAAATGCAATTGCAGGTCGGGCCGCTCGAGCGTCGGCCTGCTTTTCAGAAAGCCGCCCGCCTCCGCCACATTGCTCGACAACATGCCGCGTCCGTGGCGCATGAAGGTCACGAACTGCGGCACCATTCGCGCGATGCCGCGCACCGAAAAGCCCGTCGGCTCGATCGACGACACGCGCTTGTTGATCGTGAAATCGACGTGGTCGATCAGGTTCTGTCCGACTTGTGGCGCGTCGTGCAATACGTCGATGCCGTGCGCTTGCAGATGCGCGGCCGGCCCGATTCCGGAGCACATCAGCAGTTGCGGCGAGTTGAAGGCGCCCGCTGCCAGTACGACTTCGGCGCGCGCTATCAGCGTCTCGCGACGGCCGCCGCGCACGATCTCGACGCCGCTCGCGCGCTTTTGCTCAAAGACGACGCGCAGTACGGTGGCATCCGCGATCGTATGGAGATTGGCGCGCTCGCGGTCGTAGATATAAGCGCGCGCGACGCTGCAACGCCGTCCATCGCGCTGTGTGACCTGGTAGAAGCCGATGCCTTCCTGGTCGGCGCCGTTGAAGTCGTCGTTCGGCTTGTAGCCCGCTTCGAGCGCCGCCTGCACGAAACGCCTGGAAAACGGATTGCGGTAGCGCAGATCCGACACGGTGAGCGGACCCCAGTCGCCGTGCCAAGCGCCGGCGCCGCGCTCATTGCTCTCTGCGCGGCGGAAATACGGCAGCACGTCGCGCCAGGACCAGCCGTCGCAGCCCAGTTGCGCCCATTCGTCGTAATCGAGCGGATGGCCGCGCGTGTAGATCATTGCGTTGATCGCGCTAGATCCGCCGAAACCGCGCCCGCGCGGCTGATAGCCCCGGCGGCCGGCCAGGCCGGGTTGCGGCGTGGTCAGATAGCCGTAATTGGTTTTGAGCTTGTTCGGCACCACTGCCGCGACGCCCACCGGCATATTGACGAACAGGTTGCGGTTCGTGTGCGGCCCGGCTTCGATGAGAGCAATCGTCGCGTCGGGACAGTTGTCCGCGAGACGGCTCGCGAGCGCGCAACCGCCCGAGCCCGCGCCTACGATGATGTAGTCGTATTCCATCGCTCCTCCTGATAGGCCGCGTTGCTCGCGGACCTTGTCTCGTGCACACTTGTCTACGTGTGTTTCCCCGGCATTGTAGGGAGCGTTCGGATGCTGCGGCGGCTTCGCGTCAGAGCGATTACTCTAAACGCAAGCGCCCTCGCGACCCTATGATGAAAGACCCGCGCGCGCCCGCCGGACGGCCGTGAGCGGCATTCAAACACCGCCAGCGCGCGATGCGCTCTCGATACGCGGCAGACAGACAGCGATCAAACGGCGCAGCGCGATTCGCGCCGCAGAGCCGGCCGCAAAGCTCGAGCGCTGAGCAGGCTACAAGAGACGGCAAGAGGCTAGAAGAGACCGCAGACGGTCCACGAACGCGCCACACGCAGGGCACCCACCGCGCGATGAAACATGCCGGCGAACCGCCGGTTGAACCCGCGGCAAACGGAGACAGCAGATGCAACGCCATAGCTTCGGTCAGACTCACGAAGTCACCAATCAGGCGCCGCCGCTCGCGGACTACAACCTTTTTTCCAGCGACCTCGCGCTCTCAGCCGCGCTCGACCGCGACGGCGCCGCATGGCATCGCGATGCATTGCTGCGGCACGGCGCGGCGCTCACCACGCCCGATACGCTCGCGCTCGCCGAGCTCGCCAACCGCCACGCGCCCGAACTCGTCACGCACAGCCCGCGCGGCGAGCGGATCGACGCGCTGGAGTTTCATCCCGCGTGGCACGAGTTGCTATCGCTGCTGCGTCGCGAGGGGCTGCACGCGTTGCCGTTTTCGAATCCGCAGCCCGGCGCGATGGCCGCGCGCTGCGCCGGTTATTTTCTGCATGCGCAGATCGAATCCGGCTCGCTGTGCCCGCTGACGATGACCTTCGCCAGCATTCCGGTATTGCAGCGCGAACCTCAATTGTTCGGGACGCTGCGCGACAAACTCTATGCACGCGAGCACGATCCACGCGACGTGCCGCTCACGCAAAAAATTTCCGCGATGATCGGCATGGGCATGACCGAAAAGCAAGGCGGCTCGGATGTGCGCAGCAATCAGACCCAAGCGCGTGCGATCGCCGCCGGCGGCCGCGGCGGCGCCTACGAACTGGTTGGCCATAAATGGTTTTTCTCGGCGCCGCAATGCGACGCACATCTCGTACTCGCACGCACTCACGATCACGCCGGCCTCTCCTGCTTCTTCGTGCCGCGCTTTGCGCCCGACGGCAGCAAGAACGCAGTGCAGATCCAGCGTCTGAAAGACAAGCTCGGCAACCGCTCGAACGCCAGCAGCGAAGTCGAATTTCTCGACGCGTTCGGCATCATGATCGGCGACGAAGGACGCGGCGTGCCGACGATCATCGAAATGGCGAATTACACGCGGCTCGATTGCGTGATCGGCAGCGCGGCGCTGATGCGAGCGGCGCTCGTGCAGGCCATCCATCATGCGCGCCATCGCAGCGCGTTCGGCCGGCATCTGGCCGATCAACCGTTGATGCGCAATGTGCTCGCCGACCTCGCGCTGGAGTCGGAAGCGGCCACCGTGCTGTTCATGCGGCTCGCGCACGCGTTCGAGCAATCCGCCGATGCACAGCCGACGACATCCGCCGCGAACTCGCCGGTTGCATCCGCCGAGCGTGCATGGCGGCGCATCGTCACGCCAGCGGCGAAATACTGGGTCTGCAAGCGCACGCTCGAATTCACCGGCGAGGCGATGGAAGTCTGGGGCGGCAACGGTTATGTCGAGACCGGTCCGATGGCGCGCTTCTATCGCGAAGCTCCCGTCAACTCGATTTGGGAAGGTTCGGGCAACGTGATGTGTCTCGACGTGCTGCGCGCGATGGAGCGCGAACCGGAAGCGGCGCAAGCGCTCTTCGCCCAATGGCAAGCGGATGCGGCCGCGCATCCGGCATTGAGCGCTGCGCTTGGCAAGCTGGCCGTGGCGCTCAATGGTCCCGCCGAACATCGCGAAGGCTCGGCGCGGCGTATCGCGCAACAGATCGTACTGATTGCGCAGGCCACGCTGCTCATCAAGCATGCGCCTGCCGTTGTCGCCGAGGCATTCATTGCCACACGTCTCACCAGCGGCTGCGGCGAAAGCGGCCGCGTCTACGGGACGTTGGCTGCCACGTTCGATCATGCGGCGATTGTCGAGCGGGCTTTTCCAGGCTGAAGTCGCAAACCGCAGCAGGACGCAACGTCTGCCGGAGCTTCTGAGATTTTTTGCGATGCACCTGGCGCGGTAAGCAACGGCAAATGCGCCGGAACGACACCTATAAGCGCGGCGCGACCGCGCATCTTTCATCAGGGAGTGGTGAACAATGAAGAACGATCTGCCCGACGTCGCCGCGCTGGAGGCGCTGCTTCGCGATCAACGTCACGCGTATTTGCGCGCGCCGTATCCGTCATGGGAAACGCGCGCGGCGCATCTGAAGGCACTGCGCAAAGTCCTGCTCGACAACCGCGACGCGCTCGCCGATGCAATGAGTGCCGACTTCGGCAATCGCGCGAAGCAGGAAGTGCTGCTCGCGGAATTCCTGCTCGTGAAGGAAGAAATCGACGCCGCGCTGCGGCACGGCAAACGGTGGATGAAAGCGCAGCGCCGCAGCACCAACAAATGGCTGCTGCCGGCTCGCGCGAAGGTGGTGCCGCAGCCGCTCGGCGTGATCGGCGTCATCGTGCCGTGGAATTATCCGGTGCTGCTCGCCGCCGGGCCGCTCATCAGCGCGCTGACCGCCGGCAATCGGGCGATCGTCAAGATGTCCGAACTGACGCCGTGCACCTCGGCGTTGTTCGAGCAGTTGATCGGCGAAACCTTTGCACGCGATCACGTCGCTGTCGTGAACGGCGACGCAGGCCTCGCCGCTGCGTTCAGCGCGCAGCCCTTCGATCATCTGCTCTTCACCGGCTCGACGAAGATCGGCCATGAAGTGATGCGCGCCGCCGCCGAGCATCTGACGCCGGTCACGCTGGAGCTCGGCGGCAAGTCGCCAGCGATCATCGGCACCCATGCGCGTTTCGACAATGCCGTCGATAACCTCGTCGCCGGCAAGACGCTCAATGCCGGGCAAACCTGCATCGCGCCGGACTATGTGCTGGTGCCGCGCGGCAAGGAACAGGCGTTTGTCGAGCGGGCGCGCGCGCGGATGACGAAGATGTATCCCGGCTTCGCGCATAACCCGGATTACACGTCGATCATTTCGCCGCGCCACTTCGAGCGGCTGGAACGTCTCGCCGACGAAGCACAGGCCGCCGGCGCGCAACTGCATCCGCTGACCGACAGCGCGCCCGATCCGGCGAGCCGCCGCTACCCGCTAATCGCCGTCACCAACGCGCCCGACGATTGCGAACTGATGCAGGAAGAAATCTTCGGGCCGCTGCTGCCTATCGTGCCGTACGACACACTCGACGACGCCATCGCGTGGATCAACGCCCGGCCGCGCCCGCTTGCGCTTTACCTGTATGCGGACGACGCAGCCAGCATCGAACGGGTCACGCACGAAACCATTGCGGGCGGCATGGCGATCAACGAAACGCTGATGCATCTGGCGTGCGAAAGCCTGCCATTCGGTGGAGTCGGGGCAAGCGGAATGGGCGCGTATCACGGCTACGAAGGCTTCGTGACGTTTTCGAAGATGAAGCCCGTTCTGACGCAGGCGCGTCTGAACGCGCGTGCATGGATTTCGCCGCCGTATGGCAAGCGCGTCAACGCGTTGCTGAAACTGATGATGCGGTTTTGAGCGAGAACGGCTTGCGTAGCTGCGTGGGCGGCTGGTGCAGTCGCTCGTCGGGTAACGGATCGGATCGCTGTCAGGCCTGGGAAACGCGTCAACCGGCCGACTGCGCAGCGAGCGGGCCTGCCGGCTCAGTTGCCCGATCCGCTACCCAAGCTCGCTATCCAACCCCGCTGCGATACCTCACTCCTTACCGCTGGTCGCTCGACTCACACCGTTATCGTCCGGCGGCGCCGTTATCAAGGTCGACTGCGACCACGTCCGTGACGTCGTCCGTGCCGCGCAGGGCGCCGCCCGGTGCTGCCGGCGCCGGCTCGTGCTCCGCCCCGCTTTCCAGCCGATGCAGCCACGCGAGCAATTCGGCCACCGCCTGATAAAGCTGCGGTGGAATGCGCGCGTCGAGATCCACCTGCATCAGCAGCGAGACCATTTCGGGCGCTTCATGCACATAGAGACCGGCTTCCTTGGCACGCTGCACGATCATCTCGGCGAGCATGCCGTAGCCTTTGGCGATTATGCGCGGCGCCGCCTCGCCGCCCTGGGCGTCGTAGACGAGCGCAGCCGCGCTGCGGCGATGTTTGCGGCTCATCACATATCCCAGTCGAAGTCGTCGAGCGGCGCAGTGACGGGACGGGCCGCATTCGACGTGCGACGGCTTTTTCCGGCCGCAGCGCTTGCCGGCGGCGCCGAGGCCGCCGACGCTGCGGCATCCGCCCGACTCGCCGCCGAAGCCGACCGCGCATACGCCGACGCCGCGGCCTGAGCCGCAGCCGAGGCGCCTGCCGCGGCTGCACCCGTGGCTGGCGCGCCGCCGCCAATCTCGCGAATCGTCAAACCGTTCAGCTGGATACCCGCCGCCGCGAGCCGCTGGCGAAAACTTTCGCCCTGCGTCGCAAGACGCGCCGCGCCGCCGGGGCTCGCCTGCACACGCGCGACGAGGCGCATGCCGGTCAACGTCAATTCGGCGTCGACGGTGCCAAGCGTCGGCAGCGACAACGTGAGGCGCGTGCGCCACGGCTGATCGTCCTCGCTTGCCGTGCCGCCGCCGCTGCGTTCCCACTCGTCGCCTTCCTGCTCGATGGTCCAGTCGAGCTTCGCGCCGGGCCACGCTTCGCCGGTCCAGCGAAACTGACCGGTCGCGAGCAGATCGAGCTGCTGACGCACGAGCGGCACGGTCGCGGGATGAACCGCGGCCGCCTGCGCATTCTGCGACGACCCGCCGTCAACCGACGGCGAGGCCGCGTTATGCAAACCTGTATGGGAAGGCTGACCGTTCAGGTCGGAGAGGGAACTCGCGAGCACTTCACCGGCGACGAAGCGCGCGGCCTGCACCGTGTCGATCGACGGCATCGCGCGGCCGGCGGTATTGGCCGCGCCCGGATTCGCCGCATTCGCGTTGCCGGCATCGGCCGCGCCGGACGATCCCGACGCGCCCTGCGGCGCCGCGCCCACGCCTTGCTTCCCGGCGGCCTGCGCAGGCGACGCCTCGCTGCCATCGCCAGCCCAGTTCAGCGGCAATTGCGCGGCGGCGGCCACGAGCTTGTTCTGCGCTTCGCCGGCGAGCGTCTCGGGCGCGCGCTGGCCGCTCAGCCATTGCGCGAGATGCGCTTCGTAGAAGAGACCGCTGTCGCCGACCGTCCGCGCGAGCGCAGCCGCGAGCGCCGCGACGGGCACCTGGGCCGCCGCGACATTCGCGGTGGCCGCAGAAGCTGCGGCACTGGAAGCGGGATTGGGAGCAGCGGGCGCGTCGAAGAGCGGCAAAGCGCCCACCTCGACGTCGAGCGCGGGAGCGGCGGGCCAGATCGGCGTCTGGCCGACGATCGCGGGCGTCGCCTCGCCGCCCGAGCGCACGATCGCGTTGAGCGCGAGCGCGACCGCGGACAGAGCGGTCTGCGCCGAAGGCTGCGGCACAGACGGCGCGACCGGTGCGGCAGTGGCCGGCGCGGTCTCTACATCCGCCGCGCCCGTCTGGGTGGTGGCGGCGCTGCCAGGGGCAATGTTGAGCAGGCTGTCGACGCGGGTCGCGAGCAGCGATGCGAGGGCCGTGTCGATTCCGTTCATGCCGATTCCTTGGTCACATTGGCGGCAGCGCGCTCAGTTCATGCGGTCAGACGGCTTGCGGCCACCGTTAGCGCGCCCCGTACAGTTCCTTCAGCAGCCGCGACGGCCGGCCGCCGAACAACGCCGACAGCTTGGCGAGGCTCGGATTGGCCAGGTCGCGAATCGCGGCGTCGTCGGCGAGGATTTGCCGGATCAGCGCGTACTTGCGCAAGCGTTCCGTCTCATCGAGCTTGACGCCGGTTTCCGCGTCTTTCAACGCGTCCACGAGCAGCCGGTACTCATCCTGCAAGTGGACCAGATCGTTCCACAAGGCGCGTCGGGCAGCCATCAGCATGCGGCAGGACAACGCTGCAATGGCCTCGTAGCGGGCAAAGTATTCTGCGTTCGATGTCATCTCATGCTTTCCGCGACCGGCTGGGCAGCCACCCGCGTTATCTCCGGGGCAATCCCGATCCATGCCTCTTCGAGCGTCGCCAGCAGACCGTCGACTTCGACCAGCATCGCCTCGCTCTCTTTTATGTTGGCTTCGAGCAGCCGGCGCGACATGTAGCTATATAGCGCGTTCAGCCGCTCCGCAATCTCGCCGCCCACCTCAAGGTTGAGCGACTGTTGCAGCCCGCTTTCGACGATCTGAATCGCCTTGCCGATCGCCTCTCCACGACCGGACACATTGCCCTGCTGCACATGCATCCGCGCTTGCGCGATTGCCTGTCGGGCCCCCTGATACAACATCACGATCAGACGATGCGGACTCGCGCCCATCACCCCTGTCTCGACGCCCACGCGTGCGTACGCATTGGCTCCAGAGTGTCCTGGGGAAAACATCGGCGCTCCTCCTCGATTGCAACTGCGGTTGGTCGTGGCAGCCCATCGCGATGCGTTTGCGCACCCCGATTCATGCCTGTATCTGGTTATCGGATACGCAGCGAAAAAGCTTTAGGCCAGTGTAAGGAGGATTAAGGGGCCAGGCTGCGCAAGCCCGTCGGGGCAGCGCGGCGTGCGTCATGCGGGCAGTTGCAGCCGGGCGGGCGGAACATTCTTGCCGCCGCGGCCGCAGACTCGTTCAGACCTGCATCTGCATGATGTCGTTGTAGGCGGACACCAGCTTGTTACGCACTTGCAGGCCGAACTGGAAGCCCACGTTCGCCTTCTGCATGTCGACCATCACGTCGTTCAGCGACACATTCGACGCGCCAAGCTCGAATGCCTGCGATTCGCCGATCGCCTTGGTCTGATCGCCGCTGATCTTGTCCAACGAAGCCTTCAGTGCCGACGCAAAACCGCCGGCCGTAGCCGCGCCGGACGCACCTGCAGCCGTTGCGCCGGTCGCGGCGGTGCTGCCGCCGGCCGCCTGCGCCGCCATCGACTGCAACTGTTGCAGCGCCGACGAAATCGCGTTCACGGGCAAAGTCATTGTTCTCTCCAGTAATGACGAGCGGCACGACCAAACCGTACCGATCTGAACGAAAGCATAGCAGTGAGCATGACGGGAAAGCCCCGAAACTAGGGGGGAAACCCGGCTCTATTCAAGCAATCGGGCGGGGCTGCCGTGCGGATAATTTCAGTCGTGAAAGTCTCTGTCCATACTCCCGCCGACCCTCGGTGCGGTTGAGCGGCAGAACGCAAAAGGCATCCCGGAGAAACCCGACGCATGGATTCGTCAGCCAACTCTTTGATCAACCCCGACGCCCGCATGGGCCTCGCCGGCGCGCAGCCCGGCGCGGCGGCGGCGGGCACCGGCCAGCCCGGCGCAAGCGCGGACCTGGGCGGCCTCGGTGGCGGCCTCGGCGGCAATTTCGGCCAGCGCCTGTCGGGGCTCGCGCAAATGCGCGGCAACCCGCGCGCCCCGCTGATCTTCGCAGTGGCGTTGCTGGTCGCCGTGGTGGCAGGTCTGTTCCTGTGGTCGCGCGCGCCGGACTACAAGGTGCTCTACAGCAATCTGTCCGACCGCGACGGCGGCGCCATCATCACCGCGCTCCAGCAGGCCAATATTCCCTACAAGTTTTCGGAGACGGGCGGTGCGATCCTCGTGCCGGCCGAGCAGGTGCATGAAATGCGGCTGCGCCTCGCGTCCCAAGGGCTGCCGAAGAGCGGCTCGGTCGGCTTCGAGTTGATGGACAACCAGAAGTTCGGCATCAGCCAGTTCGCCGAGCAGATCAACTATCAGCGCGCGCTGGAAGGCGAACTGGAGCGCACGATCGAGTCGATTTCCTCGGTCAAGTCAGCTCGCGTGCATCTGGCGATTCCGAAGCCGTCCGTGTTCGTGCGCGACAAGGAAGCGCCGTCGGCTTCAGTGCTCGTCAATCTCTATCCGGGCCGCGCGCTCGACGAAGGCCAGGTGCTGGCGATCACGCATATGGTGTCGTCGGCGGTGCCGGAAATGCCGGTCAAGGGCGTGACCATTCTCGACCAGGACGGCAACCTGTTGACGCAACCGTCGGTTGGCGGCGGGCTTGACGCGTCGCAACTGAAATATCGCCAGCAGATCGAGCGCAGCACGCAGCAGCGCATCGACGCGATCCTCGCGCCGCTTTTCGGCGCCGGCAACGCGCATTCGCAGGTGAGCGCCGACATCGACTTCTCGCACAGCGAACAGACTTCGGAAAACTACGGCCCGAACGGCAACCCGCAGCAGGCGGCGATCCGCAGCCAGCAATCGAGCACCGCGACCGAAATGTCGCAAGGCGGCGCCTCGGGCGTGCCGGGCGCGCTGTCGAACCAGCCGCCGCAGCCGGCGTCCGCGCCGATCAACGCGCCCAATGGCGCGAGCGGCGGCGTGACGACAACGCCGGTCAGCGACCGTAAGGACATGACGACGAACTACGAGCTCGACAAGACCGTGCGTCACCTCGAGCGACCGATGGGCGGCATCAAGCGTCTGTCGGTGGCGGTGGTCGTCAACTATCTGCGCGTGGTCGACGGCAAGGGACACGCCACGATGCAGCCGGTCACCGCCGACAAGCTCGCGCAGGTCAACCAGCTCGTGAAGGACGCGATGGGCTTCGACTCGCAGCGCGGCGACTCGGTCAACGTGGTCAACAGTCCGTTCACCAGCGAACTCGATCCGAGCGCGGATCTGCCGTGGTGGCGTACGCCGGACATGCTGGCGCTCTACAAGCAGATCGCGACGTATCTCGGCATCGGCGCGGTGGCTCTGTTCCTGTACTTCGTGATGGTGAAACCGGCGCTGCGCCGCGCCTTCCCGCCGCCGGAACCGGTCGCCGCCGCAGCGTTGCCGTCGCCGGACGAGCCGATCCTGCTCGACGGCATCCCGGTTGCGGAACGCGCCAACGGCAACGTCGAAATGGACGCAGGCGACAGCGAGATGCTGGCGCTTGAAAACGCGAAACACAAATATGAGCGGAACCTGGAGTTCGCGCGCAGCATCGCGCGCCAGGATCCGAAGATCGTTGCAACTGTCGTCAAAAATTGGGTGACCGATGAGCGCTGAAGGCGTAATGAAGAGCGCGCTTCTGCTGATGTCGATCGGCGAGGAAGAAGCCGCGCAGGTGTTCAAGTTTCTCGGACCGCGCGAAGTCCAGAAGATCGGCGTCGCAATGGCCGCCATGAAGGCCGTGACGCGCGAGGAGATCGACGTCGTGCTGCACGAGTTCGTGCGCGAGGCGGAAAAGCACACCGGCATGTCGCTGGACTCCAACGAGTACATCCGTTCCGTGCTGACCAAGGCACTCGGCGACGACAAGGCCGGCGCGATCATCGACCGGATTCTGCAAGGCAGCGATACCAGCGGTATCGAGGGTCTCAAGTGGATGGATTCGCCGGCTGTCGCGGAACTGATCAAGAACGAGCACCCGCAGATCATCGCGACGATTCTGGTTCACCTCGACCGCGATCAGGCGTCGGAAATCGTTGCGTGCTTCTCCGACCGTCTGCGTAACGACGTGCTGTTGCGGATTGCGACGCTCGACGGCATTCAGCCGGCCGCGCTGCGCGAACTCGACGATGTGCTGACCGGCCTCCTGTCGGGCAGCGACAACCTGAAGCGCAGCCCGATGGGCGGTATTCGCACGGCGGCGGAAATTCTCAACTTCATGTCGAGCAACCACGAGGAAGGCGTCATCGAGAACGTTCGCCAGTACGACGCGGAGCTCGCGCAAAAGATCGTCGATCAGATGTTCGTGTTCGAGAACCTGCTCGACCTCGAAGACCGCGCGATCCAGTTGCTGCTGAAGGAAGTCGAATCCGAGGCACTGATCATTTCGCTGAAGGGCGCGGCGCCCGCACTGCGTCAGAAGTTCCTGTCGAACATGTCGCAGCGTGCCGCCGAATTGCTCGCCGAAGACCTCGACGCGCGCGGCCCGGTTCGTGTCTCCGAAGTGGAAACGCAACAGCGCCGCATCCTGCAGATCGTGCGCAACCTGGCGGAAAGCGGCCAGATCGTGATTGGCGGCAAGGCGGAAGATGCATATGTCTAATCGCAACTCCACGGCAAAGGAAAGCCTCTCGGCCTACCAGCGCTGGGAGATGGCCTCGTTCGATCCGGTGCCGCCCGCGCCGCCCACGTCCGAAATCGACGAAGGGGCACTCGAAGCCGAACTCGAACGTCTGCGCGAAGCCGCGCACGCGCAGGGCATCGCGTCCGGCCACGTGGCCGGTCAGGCACTCGGCTATCAGGCGGGTTACGAGCAAGGTCACGCGCAAGGCTTCGAACAGGGCAAGAGCGAAGCGCGCGAGGAAGCCGCGCGACTCGCCGCGCTCGCCGAAACCTTCAAGGCCGCGCTCGACGGCGCGCAAGGCGCCATTTCGGAGACGCTGGTTGCGCTCGCACTCGACATCGCGCAACAGGTCGTGCGCCAGCACGTGCAGCACGACCCGACCGCGCTGATCGCCGCCGCGCGCGAAGTGCTCGCTGTCGAGCCCGCGCTCACAGGCGCGCCCGCGCTGATCGTGAGCCCCGCCGATCTGCCGGTGGTCGAAGCCTATCTGATGGAAGAACTGCAAACGCGCGGCTGGACCGTGCGCACCGATCCGGCAGTGGAGCGCGGCGGCTGCCGCGCGCAAGCCGGCAGCGGCGAAGTGGACGCCGGCATCGATACCCGCTGGGAACGCGTTGCCGCGGCACTCGGCAAAGTGAGTACATGGTGAAGCCGACGCTCGAGGAAATCCGCGCAAGCGATCTGACGCCGCTCGAACGCGAGCTGGCGCTGGCGTCGTTCGGCGCCGAGGCGCTCGCGGACGCGCCGTTCGCGGATGCGATTTCAATCGACGCGACCGCGGCTGACGCAACTCACGCTCATCCGGTGACGGGCGCGGCCGCGAGCCGCGAATCGGCACCGGCTGCGGGCGCCGGCTCCTCGGGCGCTGGTACGGCTGCCGGTTCGCGCGCCGCCGCGAAGGCAGCAAGCGCCGCAGCCCCTGCGTACGATCCCGCGCTTGACAGCAATCCGCACATGCAAGCCTGGCGCGGCCGGCTCGACGCACTGCGCGCGCGTAACGCGATCGCCAAGCCGATGCGTGCCTGCGGACGTCTGACGCGCGCCGCCGGTCTCGTGCTCGAAGCGGTTGGATTGCGCCTTTCGGTGGGCGCGGAAGTGATGATCGAGCTGCCGCCTGGCAGTTCGCTGCCGATGGCCGAAGCCGAGGTTGTCGGCTTCTCCGGTGACAAACTATTTCTGATGCCGACTACGGAAGTGATCGGCCTGCTGCCCGGCGCGCGCGTCTATCCGCTCGAAAGCGCGCCGATCGCCGATCCGATGGCGGGCGCGAAGCGTCTGCCGGTGGGCTGGGAACTGCTCGGTCGCGTGCTCGACGCGTCGGGCCGTCCGCTCGACGGACTCGGCCCGCTCGGCGCGCACGCAGATGCGCCGCTGTCCGCGCCGGTCATCAATCCGCTGAATCGCGAGCCGATTCACAAGGTGCTCGACGTCGGCGTGCGCGCGATCAACGCGCTGCTGACGGTGGGACGCGGCCAGCGCATGGGCCTCTTCGCCGGTTCGGGCGTCGGTAAGTCGGTGCTGCTCGGCACGATGGCGCGCTATACCAGCGCCGAAGTGATCGTGATCGGGCTGATCGGCGAACGTGGCCGCGAAGTGAAGGAATTCATCGAACAGATTCTTGGCGAGGAAGGACTCGCGCGCTCGGTCGTGATCGCCGCGCCCGCCGACGTCTCGCCGCTTTTGCGGATGCAGGCGGCCTCGTATTCGACCTCACTCGCCGAATATTTCCGCGATCAAGGCAAGCACGTGTTGCTGCTGATGGATTCGCTGACCCGTTACGCGATGGCCCAGCGCGAAATCGCGCTGGCCGTCGGCGAGCCGCCCGCCACCAAAGGTTATCCGCCTTCGGTGTTCGCGAAGCTGCCGGCGCTCGTCGAACGTACCGGCAACGGCCCGGCGGGCGGCGGCTCGATCACCGCGTTCTATACGGTGCTGACCGAAGGCGACGACCAGCAGGACCCGATTGCCGACTCCGCGCGCGCGATTCTCGACGGTCATATCGTGCTGTCGCGCTCGCTTGCCGAGGCCGGCCACTATCCGGCCATCGACATCGAAGCGTCGATTAGCCGGGCAATGACCGCGCTGATCGACGATAACCATCTGGACAAAACGCGTATGTTCAAGCAGATGCTGTCGCGCTATCAGCGCAACCGCGATCTGATCAACGTGGGCGCTTATTCGAGCGGGCGCGACGCGTTGCTCGACCGCGCCATCGCGCTGTATCCACGGATGGAAGCCTTCCTGCAGCAAGGCTTTCGCGAATGCGCGAACTTTGAACCGAGTATCGAGATGCTGGACGCGCTGTTTGCCCAAGGAGCCTGACGATGGCGAAACACTTTCCGATCAAGACGTTGATTGGACTCGCGCAGGACGATGTCGATGCCGCCGCGCAACGTCTTGGCCGCGCGCAACGGGAGCGCAATGACGTGGAAGCGCAACTCCAGTCGCTCGTGCAGTACCGCGACGAATACCACGCGCGTTTCACGGCGACCGCCCAGGCGGGCATGCCCGCCGGCAATATGCGCAATTTTCAGGCGTTTATCGATACGCTCGACGCCGCCATCGAACAGCAGCGCAACCTGCTTGTGACGGCCAATGCGCGAGTCGAGGCGGCCAAGCCCGACTGGCAGCGTCAGAAGCAGAAGCTCGGCTCGTATGAAGTGCTGCAAGCGCGCGGCGAAGCGGCCGAAGCCAAAACCGTGGCGCGGCGCGATCAGCGCGACGCCGACGAACACGCTGCACGAATTCTGAGGATGCGCGCCGAAGGCGCCTGACGCCTGCGCCGCCCTCGACTGACTGAACACCGCACCCTTTGACGGATTGACAGGACACTTATGTCGCTTCTTTCACAGATCGGCTCGCTGCTGGGTTCTGCCGGCAGCGCCTCCAACAACGGTTCCAGCAGCGCGGCGGCTCTCGCCGCCGCAAGCGCGAAGCCGTTCTCGCAAACCTTGCAGCAGAGCATCAGCCTGCAGAACAGTGCGGCTGCAGGTGCAGCGGCGAGCTTCAACGCGAGCGCAAACCAGGCGGCCGCGGCGCCGACGCCGTCGCCCGCGGATGCGTCGCAGGCGTCGTCGTCGAGCGTGCACGACGCGCCCCCGCCGGATGATTCCACAACGCAGAGCGCCGACGACAAGAGCAGCGACAAGGACAGCACCGCGACCGATGCAGCGTCGTCGGCTGCGCAGGCGGACAAGTCGCAACAGGCATCGACAGACAAGACCAAGGCCACGCCGCCAAAGTCGGGCAACGCGGCCAACTCGGCGAGCAGCAGCGACGCCAGCGCTGCGGCAGCCGCCGCAGCCGCACAGGCGCAAGCGCAAGCCGATGCGAACGCTGCCGCCGATCCGGCTGGCGCGAACCTCGCCGCATCGACGGATGCCGACGCAACCGCGGCCGGCGCGGCCACCGACGGCACCACGGTCGTCGTACCCGGCAGGAAAGCGCCGACCGATCCGAAATCGCTGCAAGACTCGCTACAGGCGGCGCTGGCAGCGCTGGCGAACGGCCAGGCCGTGATCCCATCGCAGGCGTTGGCGAGCGGCGCGGCCGCGGCCGCGGCGGCAAACGGTCTGGCGAGCGCGAACGCGTCGTTGAACGATACCAATAGCAAGGCGCTGGAAGCCGGTCTCTCCGGCGGCGGCAAGGGCTCGACAGCGGCACGCGGCGCATCGACGGCGACGGCGGCAGTAGCCGATCCGACGGCGGCTGCTTCGGCGGCTGCGGCGGGCGCCTTGACATCGGCGGGCGCAGTGGGCGCGCAGGCGGACGACCCGGCGTCGTTCAAGAACGCAGCCGACGCGGCGACCGCTGCGCTGGCCGCGACCCAGGCAGCGGCGGCGAGCGCCGCCAGCACGACGGCCGCGGCGCAGACGACGGGCAACGCGAGCGCGGCGGCAGCAGCCAATGCGCTGGGGCCGCAAGTGGGCACGACCGACTGGGAGGAAGCGCTGAGCCAGAAGGTGGTGTTCCTGTCGAATGCGCATTCGCAAAGCGCCGAGCTGACATTGAATCCGAAGGATCTCGGGCCGCTCCAGGTTGTGCTTCAGGTTGCGGATAACCATGCACATGCGTTGTTTGTTTCGCAGCACCAGCAGGTGCGGGAGGCCGTCGAGGCGGCTCTGCCCAAACTGCGCGAGGCGATGGAAGCGAACGGCATCGGGCTCGGCAGTGCGAGCGTGAGCGATGGATTCGGGCGCCAGGGCGGGCAGCAGCAGAATGCCGGTTCGGGGAGGTCTGGGGGCCGCTCCGCGGCTGAGGGAGAGGTTTTTGGTGGTGGGGGCGGCTCTGGCGCTGTGATCGGTGTCGAGGATGTTGGTGTGCGGCGGAGTGTGGGGTTGGTTGATACTTTTGCCTGATGGCGGTTTTTGCCTTTGGCTGGGTTTTGGTTTTTTTTGGTCTTTTGGTCTTTGGCCTTTCCTTGAATTCCTGGTGGTCTATTGGTGTTGCCCCTGTGCGGGGCGGCACTTACTTTCTTTGCCGCCGCAAAGAAAGATAAGCAAAGAAAGCGGCTCACACCGCTAGCTCATAGGTGGATCCCACGGCTTGGAACGGGTAGTGGTACATCTGGAATCCGTGCTCTCGCACATTCGGCGCCTGTGACAAGGGAGTCATACTTCCCGCCTCGCACCTACGTGCTCGTCGGAATGGCCCGCTTAACACCGCCCTCCTGCGTTCGGCGGGGGAGCCATCGGCGACCGCTGCGGCGCGCGCAGCGCCGCCGGAAGAATGAC